>JAXLWG010000024.1:0-81334 GCA_046328615.1 Anaerolineae bacterium
CCGCCATTGAAGCCGTCAGCGTGAGTTCCGAAGTGGTGATGAGCAGGAACGGCAGCGCAGCGTTTACCAACCCAATCAAGAGAAAATTCTTCCAGTTCGCCAGCAGCGCGGGCAGGAATGACTGACCCGTCACCGTCGCATAGCCCATCAGAGCGAGCGCCGCGACGAGTGTGCGCGTGGTGACAAGGGCATACGCGCCAAAGCTGGGCGCACCGATGCGGATGAACAGGAACGAACCGCCCCAAATTCCGGCAAGGACGATCAGTTGCAGCCAATCTTTGCGTGTCATGGAGTGTCTTTCACGTGCTATTCGGATTCACCGTTTCATTGTCTGTCTTGATTCTATGTGCGTCTAGCGCCATGTCGTGCCGTTTCTTGCGCTGATCAACCGGGCGATTGTTCAACTACAGGCACCGAGCACGACACGAATCAGTGTCGCTGTGCGCGCTTGATCGGCATAGCTCTAGGCAGGTTGAAGAGGAAACGCATGTCCCTTATACGCGCGCGATTTTCGCATTGCCGGAGACGCACGGCAGTTCAAAGCCGAAGGTACTGCCTTTACCGTACACGCTGTGGAAAAACACGCTGCCGCCATGCCATTCGATGATGCGCTTGACGATATACAGTCCCAACCCCGCCCCTTCAATCGACTGGGTTTCGGGTGTTTGGACACGGTGAAAGGCGGTAAACAGGTGCGCTTGATCTGCCTCCGGGATGCCGAAGCCGGTATCGACGACGGAAAAAACGGCGCGCGCCTCCGGCTCATCGGTGTTGATGCTCAAATTGAGGATGATACGCCCCCCGGCGGGCGTGTATTTCAGCGCATTGCTGACGAGATTGGCGATCGCGCGGTAGAGGATGCTTTCCTCGCCCAACACTACCACATCGCCCAACTCGGGATCGAACGGAAACGAGAGCTGTTTGCTGCTGTTGAGCGCCTGTGCCCGAAAGTCGATCATCGCTTTGCGCGTCAGCAGATCGAGCAGGACACGGTTTTCCGGTGGGCGCTGCGTCGCGTAGGTTTGCTCCAGCGTCAAACCATCGCTGGTCAGTTCTTGAATCCGCTGGTGGGCGCGGCGGATCTGTTCCAGATACAGACCCTGCTCGGTATAGCGATCCGGCTGAAGCGTTTCAGCGAGAAAATCGAGATAACCGATCGCCAAGGTGAGTGGGTTGCGCAAATCATGGGTAATGATGCGCACGAACTGAGCGCGCACTTTTTCCAGCGATTCGTACTCCTCCAAGCGCGTAACCACGTAGGTTACGTCGCGCACCAACCCGCTGAAACCGTTCACACGATTGTCGGCATCCATCACCGGCGTGATCGAGAACTCAAGGCAGCGGCGCGTATCTGGCGCGTCGGGGAGACCGCTTTTCCCGGCAGCTTTGCTGGCCGCCTTAGTGGTTGTTCCGGCGTCTGTTGTGGGGGTGCTGCCCTTCGTCCACACATGCAATTTAGCGACTGGTTTGCGGCTGTGATACACATCGCGGAACGTACCCGCCAGCCTCGGCACATCCTGTGCGGCGATCCATGTGCTGATGGGTTTGTGAGGGAGCTGATCGACCGTCGTAGCGAACATCTCTGCCAGCGCGGGATTGGCGGCGGCGATGAGGCCGCGCGCATCGACCAGATACCAGCCATCAGGCACCGCATTGAAGAGCACACCCATCGTGGACGCATCGAGGTTCGGCGGTGTATGAGGAAGTGCAGTCTGGGTATCATCCCAACTGCTATCTGCATTGAATCGGTGCGAATCGTCCATAAGATACCCCTGCGATGAAGTGTCCCACTTCTAGAATGTGCGCGAATAGCCGTTCAAGGCGTTAAGATTTCGTAAAAAACAATCCAATGCATTCACCTCAATCATTGACAGCACAAAGCTGTATATAATTGTAATAGATATGGTTCACCTATTGCCTATGACCCTCAATCAGCCGCCCCTAGGACGGGTTGTGTGGTGAAGTTGGTGATTTGACTCATCAACTAACGTTATCCCATTGCAGATGTACTTTCAAAGTTTACGCACACGACTTTTTGTTTCAGTGTGGATACGAAGATGGGACACAAAATGTTCCACCTAAAACACTTCATGGTCGAATTTTGAACCCTTGTGAAGGAGAATCTTATGACCGGTCATCAACAGCCTCCCTCCGTCGAAGTATGGGGGAAATTTCTCCAGATGTTCACGAGCTGCTTGCTGGCAGACAACCTCACCCCCATCCTTGATAAACACGGCATGCTCAATCTCGACCCGGATCAGTGGTATCCCCTCACCCGCTGGATGGCGCTGCTTGCCGATATCGCGACCGAGAGCGATTCCATGTTCGACTTCGTTTCGGTGGGAATGCGCATTGTCGCTGCGACCGACCTGCCGCCGCAGCTCCTGCAAATGCCCTTCGAGACTCTGCTCATGACTCTGATTCCGCGCGGGCACAATGTTGCATACCGGAATGGCTATCAAGGCTACTGCAATGCTGAAAAGGTCAGCGATACCCATGTCGTCTACCGACTCAACACGCCAATGCCCGATGACCTGTCCTATGGCATCTTTTATGGTTATGTGAACCGCCTAATCCCGAAAAATTGGACATTCACGGTGAAATATGAAGAGGGAATCCCGCGTCTAGATCATGGAGGCGATGAAACCGTGATTCACGTCATGTGGACACCCACTGCCGGCTGATCGCTGACTATCTATCGTTGGTAAATTTCCATTTATCACATTTGTTGCATGACCTATATCCCGTTATTGAGTTGTGGTATCAATTGGATTTAACCGATGTTGTAAACCCTGTTTTGCGATGTTAAAATAAGCAGGGAACTAAGCAAGAATGCGTGAAGGAGTGCGTTCGATGAACGCGGCAATAAGCACGGTTGAACCGCGCGAAGAAACGACATCCACGCCAAAGTGGATGACCCAAGCATGGCTCGAACCCCGGCTGGTCGTGGTAACACTATTTGCCATCCTCGCCAGCTTAATTGAAGAACGTCTCGGCGCGTCGGAAGGCGTGATCCTCGGCCTCAACGTCATTTCGTATGTGGCGGGCGGCACCTTTGGGTTGATTGGAGCGCTCAAGAGCCTGCGTGAACGCAAGCTCGATGTCGATCTGCTCATGATCTTGGCGGCGGTTGGCGCGGCCATCATTGGCGATTGGCATGAAGGCGCGATTCTGTTGTTCTTGTTCTCGCTCAGCAACGTCCTGCAAGACTATGCCATCGGGCGCAGTCGTCAGGCCATCAAGGGGCTGCTCAAGCTCTACCCCACCGAAGCGAAAGTCAAGCGCGACGGTCAAACGATCGTCGTCAAATCCGAAGCCATCCGCCCCGGCGACATTGTGCTGATCGAACCCGGTGAACGTATCCCGGTCGACGGCATCGTGCGCGCGGGTCGCTCGGCGGTCGATCAAGCGCCCATCACCGGTGAATCCATCCCGGTTGATAAAGTCGTCGGCGACAAAGTGTTCGCTGGGACGCTCAACCAGCAGGGCGCGCTCGACGTAGAAGCGGCAGGTGCGGCCAACGATACCGTCCTCGCCCGCGTGATCAAGATGGTCGAAGAGGCGCAGGACAGCAAAGCGCCGACCGAACGCTTCCTCGACCGCTTCGAGCAGATCTACGCGACGGCGATCCTCGCCGCCGTTGGGCTGTTCATCGTCGTGCCGCCCGCGCTCGGCTTGATCGATTTTGAAAGCAATTTCTACCGCGCGATGGTGTTGATGACCGTCGCCAGCCCGTGCGCGCTCGTGATCAGCACGCCGGCGTCGTTCATCAGCGCGATTGCTTCGGCGGCGCGCGGCGGCGTCCTGTTCAAGGGCGGCGCGTATCTTGAAGGCTTGGCGGCCATCAAGGCGATCACCTTCGACAAGACGGGTACGCTCACCATTGGCAAGCCCGCCCTCACCGATGTCATAGCCTATAACGGCACCAGTGACGCCGAACTGCTCCGCTTGGCGGCGACTGCCGAAGCTCGCAGCGAACACCCGCTGGCGAAAGCGATCGTGCAGTCGGCGGTCGATCGTGGGATCACGATTGCTGAGGTGAACGACTTTGAAGCCTTCGCGGGTCGCGGGATTTACGCGCTCGTCACCGGAGACGGCGGCGGCGCGATCCACATTGGCAGCCCCGGTTTCCTCAGCCAATCCAGCCCCATCCCGCCGGAACTTGATGTTCGGCGTGAGGAGATGGAAGGTCAGGGCAAGACGGTTATGGGCGTCAAGCGCTCCGGCGAATGGATCGGCCTGATCGCGCTCGCCGATCAACTGCGCCCCACTTCCAAGCAGATCGTCAACGAACTGCAAGCGGCAGGCGTCAAGGTCGCCATCCTCACGGGGGATAATCCGCGCGCCGCCAAGTGGATCGGTCAGCAGGTCGGCGTCGATCAAGTCCACGCCGAGCTGATGCCGGACGATAAAGTCACCGTCGTGCGCCGGATTCAGGAAGAAATTGGACAGGTGGCGATGGTGGGAGACGGCGTGAACGATGCGCCTGCGCTGGCAGTGGCCGACATCGGGATCGCGATGGGAGCGGCGGGCAGCGATGTCGCGCTCGAGACCGCCGATCTGGTGCTGATGGGCGACCGGCTCGAATTGATCCCGTACGCCATCAGTTTGAGCGAAGGCGCGCCGCGTCGTTTGGCAGAACCTCACCTTCGCCATCGGCGTGATCGTCGTGCTCATCACCAGTTCGTTCCTGATCAATCTGCCGCTGCCGCTCGGTGTGTTGGGGGCATGAAGGCAGCACCGTGATCGTCGTCATGAACGGCCTGATTCAACTGCTGCTGCTGCCGGAAATCGCGCGGCGGCGTGCGCAAAAGGCGGTTGTCCAAAGCGCGGTCACCGCGTAAGATCGCTCACACAATTTCTGTGCAATGATCGATCACGAAGGGTAAAGGGATGGTAAACACGCCGTCTCTTTACCCTTCGTGTTCAAGGCACATGTGACAAGGGGACTGATTTCAGCATCATCCTTGTTCTTACTGCACATGCGTTACAGCGCAGGGGCAACTGAAAGCGTGCTGGTGGCGACGCACAAACCGGCACAACTCTATTCTTGATGTTTTCGGACAGGAACGTTGCTACGCACTGCCGAATTTCGTATCGGTGATCCTAGCGATCAGGAGCTGTGGTTCATTGATAAGCCATCGAATATGACTGTCTCGCTGAATGGCACACATTGCGTTTACGGCACATGACGGTGATGGGCATTATTTGTGTATACACTGGCGACCAATGCACTGCAAGAAATTGCGCTTCCGGCGGCGCTCATCCCCACATGGACCGGATAGCAGCGCGATATTGTTCACATCGGGCAGTCGAACCGCCTACGCAACTATATTGCGACTTGGTTGAAGAGCGGCTCATTCAAATCACCAACACACGAATATGGGGAGCGAAGTTTCCGCTGGTTACGGACAGCTCAGGGTTGTTCTACGTTGGATTATATGGAGTGCGAGACCTGTGAGCCTATGGGCCAAGCTACTCCGTCAGTCTGACGGCAGGAACGCGACTTGGCTATGAGCCGTGGTCTGCAAGACTCGTATACCTCGGTGTGCTGGCCCACGTGGTCAGAGCCAATCAGCGCATCTACTACATCGTCGGCTGCGTAGGGGTGGGGACAGCGTGAACGAATATCTCTACTCGGTCGTCTCGCGCAATCGCGCTGAGATGCTGGTCTTTCATCTGTATCCAGAAGAATTTTTGTCAAAGCAGTGATATCCATCCCAGCCTTTTACAACGGATATTTATCTGACCATTCGTTCCCAAGGTGGAACGGTACCTCATGCCAAACCGTCGCATTTTGCATTTGCAGTCGCCAAACGAGTGGCAACGGTCTATGAACAGACACTCCAGAAGACGAGCTTCAATTCTCTAATGTCTGGGGCTTCCATTGCTTTAATCACGGGAAGAATATGGTATCGGCTTTCTCGAGGTGGTTGACTTGGCAACCGGGCAGCGTGTGATTGGGCGTGATTCAACACCGCTCGACGTTTGTGAGGCATCGTGGATAGAACCACTGTTCTACGCCGTCGATCCGACTGGCGATGCAACCTGTATTTTGCAGCGTGTGGGTACTCGATATCGCCAGTGGCGCGACGCACGAGGTAACCACTGAGCCAGGAACAACGTGATGCTCCGGTAGAGGGGCTATTCCGCGCCTGCTGGCACTAAATGGATGATCAAGAACGTGTCAGAATAGCCGCCGACAACGACGACACCATTCTACAGGACAGCGCATGACCGCCGAAGCCCCCGCATTCAGCGAGGAACGATCTCTTTCATCGTCATTACCGCCTTTTTGAACCTTGCCGGGGTGGGCATCCTCGCCCCCGTGATGACGTTCATCGTCGGGCGCTATGTGACCGACCTGCAGGCACACACATGGACAGTCTCGCTGCTGTTCATGTCCTATTCGCTGTGCCAATTTATCGCCACTCCGTCGCTCGGTGCACTCAGCGATCGCTATGGCCGCCGCCCGATTCTGCTCATCAGCCTATTCGGTTCCGCGATCGGCTATCTGCTGCTGGGGATCGGCGGTTCCGTCTGGATGCTGTTCGCAGGGCGCATCATTGACGGTATCACGGGCGGCAACATCGGCACCATCTACGCCTACGCCGCCGACATCACCACGCCGAAGGAGCGCACGCGCTTCTATGGAACGCTCGGCGCGGCGTCGGGCTTGGGTTTCGTGGTCGGGCCGATCATCGGCGGCGGGCTTTACTCGCTGACCGGACTGCTGGAAGCGCCCATGTACGCAGCCGCGCTGATCACGCTGCTGAATGTGGTCTGGGGCTATTTCGTCATGCCGGAGAGCCTCAGCGCGGAGCGGCGCGATCCGCAGATGGACTGGGCGCGCGCTAATCCACTCACCCAGTTGATCAGCGTGTTTCGCGTCCTGCAAATTCGCCTGCTGCTGATCGCCATTCTGCTGTGGACGACTTCGCATTCGGTCATCCAGTCGAACCTCGCACACCTGACCGAAGATCAGTTGGGATGGCTTCCCGCGCAAACCAATCTGCTGTTTGTGCTGATCGGCATCATGCAAATCGTCAGCCAGTTGTATTTGATCCGTATCTTGGTGCCGCGTTTTGGTGAGGGTCGGGTCGCGCTGATGGGCATGGTCGGGTTGATTACCGGCCTCGCCTGCATCGGGACAGCGGCGCTGACCGGATTCGCGCCCTTGGTATTTGTGTCCGCGATCTTCAACGCTTCCGGCAACGGCTTGATCATTCCGACGACGAGCGCGCTTTTATCACAGGCGGTGGGCAGACGTGAGCAGGGGCGCATTCAGGGCGGCAACCAATCGGTGCAGGCGTTGGGGCGTGTCTTGGGGCCGGTCTACGGCGGGTTTACCTATACCAGTTTCAGCGCCCCGGTGACGTACTATGGTGCGGCGGGGATCATGCTGGTGACGCTTAGCATCGCGGTGCGGGCCATGCGTAGAATCACCGCGCACCGGGAGGCCGTGCCCGCCTCGCAGGAAACGCAGACCGTCGCCGCCGTCACTGCCGCCGCTTCCGCAGGGCAAAGCCCGACGATCAATCACTAACCCGCTGCGGGAACAGGCAAGAACCTAACGCAAAGGCACCAAGAGAGGCGATCTCAACAAAGTCACTTACCAAGGATTGAACCACGGAGATCACAGAGGCCACAGAGAAAAGAAGAGGAGGTTTTCTCTCAGAATCTCTGTGATCTCCGTGTCCTCTGTGGTTTGATCTTTGGTGGTTTATTTATCTGAGATTGAATTCCGTCGCGTCTTTGCGTTGACTCTTTTTCTGTGCGCTGAGGCGGTTTAGCCCACCAAGCGCGTCCCAATGATCAGCACGATCAGCAGCGCGGAGATGTACAGCGCGACCGTTCCCGTGCGCGCCTTGAGCGGGTTCACATCTTCAGCGAGCAGCGCTTCCGGCTCTTCCGGGTGCCGCCGCACGAGGAAAAACGGCGCGATGAACCACGACAGCACCAAACCGCCGACCGCCCCGCCGATGTGCGCCCAGTTGTCGATCGCCAGCGTCCCCGCGCCCAACGACGACACGAATCCGTAGGCGAGATTGATGAGGCCCAGCATGAGCAAACTCTGCATCTGCGCTTGCGCCCGCAAGCCGAGCAGTTTGCGATGTTTGTACAAATACACGAACTCCGCGCCGAGGATAGCGAAGGCCGCGCCGCTGGCCCCGACCGAACTCACGTAAGCCGGGCTGAGGATCGCGCTGGCGATCGCCCCCGTAATTCCGCCTAGCAGGTAGATCAGCGCGAAACGCACATGTCCGAACAACGGCTCGATCATGCGCCCGGTCACATAGATGATGTAGGCATTGAAGACCAGATGCAGCGCATTTTCAAAGGCAAAACTGCCGAACCGGTCGTAGATGCCCGCGTGCAGGAACATCGACGTAACAAGGCGATACAGTTCGCCATTCTGAAAGATCGCTGTTTGGTTGTTCGCGCCCCACAGGTAAATCGAGTTATCCAAACTGGGTGAGATCGCGCGCACGATGAACACGATCACGTTGATGGCGAGAAAGGCGTACGTCACCAGCGGGCGCACCGCCGGAATGCGGAGCTTGACCGGCGTGCGGCGCGGCGCATTCGGATCGTTGGGATGGCCGGGCGGCGGCGTAGGCGGTTGTTCTTCTAGCGGGTGCACGCGACGCCGTTCCGGCGGCTGCTCATTCATCATGATTGACGACTTTCTAATACAAGTGTGCTTTAATAGCGGGAGGCGGCGCTACCGGTGCCGACCTGAGCCCGTGCGATAATGGGCATTGGTTGAGGAACAGAGTCATTATGCCAGCTTACGAGTACCGCTGCAATAACTGTCAGCGTGTCACGCCGTTTTTTTACAAGACCATCGCCGCTTACGAATCCGGGCAGGCGGCGCAGCGCTGCCCCCACTGCGGTGCTGCCGATCTCACCCGTGTGATTCACAAGGTCAACGTCGCCAAACCGAGCAAAAATTACGCGGGCATGTCCTCAAATGAGATGCTCTCGGTGTTCGAAAACGGCGATCCGCGCGAAGTGGGCCGCATGATCCACGAGGTCGGCGGCGATCACGCGCTCAACGACCCGGCGATGGCCGATGCCGCCAAACGCCTGATGAAAGGCGATGATCCCGCCAAGATCGAGCGCGATCTCAGCGCAAACACGACGGCGAACACGACGACCACCCCGACGGTCGAATAAGCCGCACCCCTCTCAACGCGGAACGGTGCCCGAACCGCATATAATCGGTACAGTAGCGGTGTTTGTTTAGCGAAGCGGATGAAAAATGCGCCGAAGCCTTTCGCTGTGCCTGTGGTTCGCTTGTTTTGCCCTGCTCCTTTCCGTACCATCGCGCGCCGATGCGCAAACCGCACCTGTGCCCTATGACATCGGCCACCCGATTTTGACCGATCTGTACGTCTCACCATCCGGCAGCGATTCGGCAGACGGGCTGACCGCCGCGACCGCGCTGCGTACCCTCACCGCCGCATGGGAGCGCATCCCAATCGCTCAGCCGCTCGACACGACGGGCTATCACATTTGGATGCTGCCGGGGACTTATGCGCAGGAAGATACGCCCAACTATTGGGAATCGCGCTACGGCACCTTCGATCACCCGATCATCATCGAGGCCGCGCAGGGCGCGAATACGGTCTATCTGCCGAGCGTCAATATCTTCGATACGCGCTACCTTTACTTGATTTCCCTCAACTTTGAAACGGATAACGACACGTTCCACTGTGAGCGCTGCGATCACCTCCTGCTGCGCGGCAATCACCTGACCGGCGCTGACCCCGACACCTATAACACGCAGGAAACGATCAAGGTCAACCAGTCGCAGTACATCTATCTGGAAGACAATGACATTGCTAATGCGTGGGATAACGCGGTCGATTTCGTCGCCGTGCAGTACGGGCATTGGATCGGCAATCGCATCCACGACTCAGGCGATTGGTGCGGCTACATGAAGGGTGGTTCCGCCTATTTCGTCGTGTCCGGCAACGAGTTCTACAACTGCGGGACAGGCGGATTCAGCGCTGGGCAGGGGACGGGCTTTCAATTCATGGTGCAGCCGTGGATTCAGTACGAAGCCTACGATCTCAAAATCGTGGACAACCTCATCCACGACACGCAGGGCGCGGGCGTTGGTGTGCAGGGCGGCTATGATGTCTTGATCGCGCGCAACCTTTTCTATCACATCGGGGAGCGCAGCCACTTGATCGAATTCACCTTCGGGTCGCGCTCGTGCGATGGTCAGCCCGGCGATGAAGGCCGCGTCCGCTGCGATCAATACCTTGCGGCGGGCGGATGGGGCAATACGGTCGTCGCGGACGGCGAAAATCATGTCCGCATCCCCAACCGAAATGTCTATTTCTACAACAATGTGATCATCAACCCACCGGGCACGCAGAGCGGCTATGTCCATTTCTGGATTCCCGCCCCCTTTGGTGAGCCGACTCAAGCGGGAACCAACGCGCCCGATCCCGCCCACGCCGACGACAATCTACGCATCGTCGGCAATATCCTCTATAACGGCGGCCCCAATATGCCGATCGGCGTGGAGGCCAGCCCTGATTTTCCGGCAGGCTGTCAGGCGGATAACCCGACATGCAGCGAAGCGCAGATCCGCGCCGACAATACGATCAATACCCGCCAGCCTGCGCTGGTCAACCCGGCGGGCGGCGATTACGCCCTTGCGCCCAGCGAATCGATGCCCAACACGCCGATCCCCGATTTTCCGGCATGGGATGTTCCGGTGCCAGAGGGAACGATCCGCAATTCGTAGGTCGCGAAAGGACGTTTTCAACGCAGATCATCTTTTTGTATTGGGTTTAGGACGCAGTAGGGGCATCGCGTAGTCTCATCCGCAGGATGAGCTGCTATGCCCCTTGAGAATTCCCTACAACCTCAACTACTCCACCTTTTCCAGTCGAATTTCCAGCGTTCCCGCCGAGGCGACCAGCGTGGTGCCGCCATCCGCGCCCACTTCGAAGGTCACCCCCGCGCCCAGCATATCCCCGTTGGCAGCGATATAGCCGCCGTTCCCCGGCAGCGGGTTCAGGTTGAAGGCCCGCCCGTTCCCGGTCAGCCACAGGGTATTGTCGTCGCGCAGTTCCACCGTCCAGCCGTGATCATACGTTCCCAGCAGCGGCGCAACCTCCTCCGGATTCACCTGCGGATCAGGCAGCACGGCGGCTCCGGCTGCGATCTGCTCCTCGACGGTGTCATACTGCGTATGCGCCTCCGCGAAGCCGGACGGTTCCTGCCCATACAGCAGTTGGCCGAAATTCAGCGACAGCGTCTCATATAGGAAATCGGCATTCGCGGCGTTCATGAAGACCAGCAGACCGGTATCCGCTTCTGGGAAAATCGCCATCATCGTCCGGTAGCCGTTCCAGCCGCCGTCGTGCCAGCGCACCGGGATCGACGTGTCAGACGCGATCACCCAGCCCATGCCGTAATACAAGTCACCGGTCGCGGGCGATGTCCCGACGAGCGCACTTCCCGGTTCCCACGTCCGCGCCAGCGAGTCTGCCGAGACAATCCGCGTCCCGTCTGGGGTCACGCCGCCGCTCATCTGCGTGATCAGGTAGCGCGCCATGTCGTTGATATTCGTCCACACCGCGCCCGCCGGGGCCAGCACGCCGATCGGCGCACCGATCGCACGCACGGGATCGTTTAGCCCGCCGCGTAATGACCATTCATACGACTCGGAGAAGTTATCGCTCAAATCGCCCCGGTTATCGGTGATGACCGCACTTTCCATGCCGATCGGTGCGAAAATCCGGTCATGCAGCAGGGTGATGTAGCTCTCCAGTGTGAGTTCCAACCCCGCAGCGGCGACGCCCGCATAGCCCGCCGAGGCGTAAACTTCGTTGTTGTAGGCGTAGTGATCGTGAAGTGCACCGGCCACCGTCTGCTCGCCAATCGCCGCCAGCAGATCGTCCACATTCAGGTCGCCCCAATACAGCCCCAACAGCGGATCGGACTCCAAGCCGGTCGCCATGCTCATCAAATCGGCAACCGTCAGGCGCGCGGTCAGGTCAGGATCGGGCGTGGTGAAGTTCGGCAGCAGATCGGTCACCAACGTATCCCATGACAGCAGGCCGTCATCGACCAGCATGGCGATCAGCATCGACGTCATCGACTTGGTAGTCGAACCAATCCGAAACTGCGTTTCCGGTGTAAAGGGGAGATTAGCTTCCCGGTCGCGGACGCCAAACCCGTTGGCATAGACGACTTCGCCGCCCTGCACGATCGCCACCGCCCCGCCGGGGATATGGAAGTAATTGAATTCGTCCTGAACAATCGTTTCAAATTGGGCGATCAGCTCGGGTGTCACTTGCGGAGCTGTTTGGGCGCTGACAGCGCCGGAAAAGGTGAAAACGATGGCGAGAGCCACCATTAGAAACAGAGAGCGCATCCGCATAGGGGTTCCTTTCCAAAGGACTGTCAATGCCCTATACGAGATGCGTCGGGGTGAGGTTGCGCTGTGGCGCCTTAGGTGGGATCGTCGGCTTCGGTGGCGTCGGTCGTCCCGTTGGCGTAATGATGCCCGCCTCTACCATTTTGATCGATCGGGCGGGTGCGGTAATCGCGCAGTTCTTTGTCGAGATCAACCTTCGCGATCGTGACGGTTTGATCTTTCTCCGCTTTTAGCTCAGAGGGGACGGCGATTCGCTTTTCGGTCAAGAAGTCTTCCAATGCGTCGCTGAACGTGCGCGACTGCGCCGCGTCGCCCATTTCTTCGCGCACATCCCGCAGGTGTTCAATCATCCACAGATACAAGTCGCCTTCGGTGCGCTTCGGCGTGTAATCCAGCACATTGTACTTGCGGATCAACGTGACGGCGGGGCGGTACACGTTGTCGTACCAATCGGCGGCGGCATCCTCAAAGTCGATTTTGTCGCCCGTGCGCTTTTCCAGCACCGCTTGATGCAGGGCGATATGCCCGAACAGATCTTCATAGCGTGAAGGCTCGGTCAGCGTGATCGGCTGGTGGTGCGGGCGCGTATACGGCAGCCGCGTCGCATCCAAGAACAGCGCGTAGGCGGCCAATGCGTCGATGTCCTCTTGGCTCATATCCGGGCGCAGCGTCAAACTGGTGGGCAGCTCCCACACATGCGCCTGAATCGTCTTGTTGTCAAGCGCACGCGCCACACTCACCCGATGGTTGCCATCGCGCACGAAATACACATCCCCCACCTTGTAGACTTCGATGGGCGGCAAACCTGTCATGCCGGTGGCGACGGCAAAGACGCGGCTCCAGCGTTCCTGCTGCACCCGCTTTTTGGGAAGAAAGTTGCGCGTGAATTCACGGTAGCGGCCCACGCTGCCAACGATTTTATCGAGGTCGATATCCTGCAATCCCCGGTAGTATTCCTCACGGAGGCGCAGCCGCGCCCGAATATCATCAAACGAAAGGAGCTCGGCAGGCTTGCCGCGCACCAGACTAAACATCTCATCCCAGAAGGCGCGCATGCGCGCGCTGTTGTACTGGGTGATCCCTTCCATATACTGCATTTGATCGAAATCATCGGGCATAAATGTATGCCTCCCTGTGACTGCCGCTGTCAGCCGCGTGCTGCTCACAAACTGCTGCTGCTGAACAGGTCATTTCTTCTAATGTAGGCAAGCGCCAAAGTGATCCGGCGTTCCGTGCCCCGTACAGCTTCTACGCTCCGTTTGAGCGCTTGGCCTGAGCTGTCGGCTTACGCAAGCATTGAATGCTTGCCAAACAAACACGAATGCTTGCAGGGTACGCGATGCGAACGGTGGTGTCCATGTCAACTTGATACAATGAGATTGTATCGCGATTCGTGTTAAATTCTTTCCCCGGAGCGTTTAGGAGTCTTGATTTAGAAGGAGACATATCCCACATGACGCTGTACCCCGGTTTCGTCCCGAAACCTCCCAATGCCGGGACTGGTTTGAATGTTACCCTTAAAGCCCCTGTTGTGGGGATCAATCTACGCAGCGCCCCCCGAACGTCGGGGATTCGTTTGCTGGCGGTGCCGAACGGAACGCCGCTCCTTTGGTATAAAGGAGGCAGCGTGCGCGCCGATGGCTATGTCTGGTTCTGGGTAGAGATCACCCAGAGCGGACAGGGCGGCTGGATGGCACTGATCGCCAGCACAACCGAAGAGCAGTTCGTAGTCGTTCCCAATCCACCGCCGCCCCCACCCCCCGGTGTCGAGAAAATCCTTGAGGTGCCGTACTATTCGCAGCTCACCAGCCCCGGCGCGGAGATGGACAGCGCCGACTGCGGTGAAACATCATGCCGCATGGTGATTGGGTGGCTGCTGAAGAAAGCAGGCTTACAGGACTTCCCCGGCTTGACGATCGACGACCTGACGCGCGACATTGGCAAGCGCCCGAATGCCTATATGCAGCTTGAGGACGTGCGCCGCTTGCTGGCGATGTACGGCTTCCCCACCGCACAGGTCACCACGCATGCCATGACGCTTGACGGGATCGCCCAGCAGATCGACGCGGGACGCCCCGCGATTCCGCTGGTCAAGTATGCGCACATTTACCCCGGTGACAGCTTCACGGGGGGGCATTTCCTCGTCGCGGTCGGCTACTCGCCCACGCAGATCATCGTCCATGACCCCTATCGCGGGGGAGCGAACTACCGGATCGCGCGGGCCCAGTTCGAACTGGCGCTGACCCAGTGGGGGAACCCGCCGCTGAACCCGCCCCACTCTGGAGTGTTTTTGGCCTAGGCAATCCCCGGCAGCCGCCGGGGATATGAAGGGTGCCATGTACGCGGCGGTGCAAACGGATTATCATGAACGGCAGCAGCCCTTACCCAATTTGCTGCATCCGATTTAACGCGCCCAAGCAAGCCTCATCATCAAGGATTGATCCCATATGAGTCATACTCCTACATCCGCGTCTCGCACCCCGCAAATCATTGTGACCAATGATGACGGCGTGCAGGCTCCCGGAATTTTGGCGCTGGCGGCGTCGATGCGTTCGGTGGGCGAAGTCAGCGTGATCGCCCCGATGCATAACCAGAGCGCGACCGGTCACAAAAAGACCCTCTATACCGATATTCCGATCAGCGAAGTCGAGCTATCTGACGGCACTAAGGCGATTTCGGTCGGCGGATCACCTGCTGACTGCATCGCACTGGCGGCCTTGGGGCTGCTGAAATGGCCGCCGGATGTGGTGGTCAGCGGCATCAATCGCGGGCCGAACATGGGACAGGACATCACCTACAGCGGTACCGTCACGGCGGCGCTTGAATCGACCATTAATGGGTGTCCGGCGGTCGCGGTGTCGTTGAATCAGCGGGATGCGAACGGAATCGGAGATTACGGCGAGGCGGCGCGGGTGGCGGTTGAAGTGGTGAAACGGCTGCTGATGCACAAACTGCCGACGCTGACCATCCTCAATGTGAACGTGCCCGCCGTGGAACGGGTGAAGGGCATTCGCATGACGCGGCAGGGCATTCGCATCTACAAGGATGAACTGTCACGCAGTGGAGATGTCTGCCAGATCGTTGGGCCGGAACCGAGCGGCTACACCGATGAAGAAGGTACCGATCTATGGGCGGTGCAGAACGGCTACGCCAGCTTGACACCGATCCACCTTGATTTGACGGCGCACCGCTTCCTCGCGGATCTCGCCGCATGGGACATCACCGTTTAAGGGGACGCCGTGGCGAAACCAAAAGTGGTCGTCAAAATCTTCGCGTATGTGATCCGGTTCGACGGGGCCGCAGCCCAAGGCGAACCGCGTTTGCTCGTCATGGAAAGCGATGCCGTGCCCGGTCGGTTTGAAGTCGTGCGCGGCAAAGCCGAGAAAAGCGATCCGTCGATCGTGTTCACGGGGCTGCGCGAAGTGTACGAAGAAGCTGGGTTGGACTCGGACGCGCTCGCCTTTGAAAGCGAAATTGGGCAGAATCTGTGGCAGCCGCCGCACCGCTTAAACCGCATTGAAGAGCAGCATGCACTCGTGTTCCGCGCCCCCGATGGCCTGCCGGAACGGTTCGATCATGTGGTGGTGAGCGACGCGGGCGATAACGGCCTGTTGTTCCGCTACCACTGGAAGCCGATCACCCCCGCGCTGACGCACGAATTGGCAGAGGGGGCTGATACATTCGTTCCCCACCTGCTGAAATGGGTACAGGAATTCCGCACAGTGTGAAAACCCCCATCCGCCCCGGCTGAGATCGGTCAGTGGGGGGATGAAACCAACCTCCGGCTGCGTACCATGAAAGCAACATGGAATCAGCCGGAGGCCAACCCATGACCAAGAAAATCGAGCGGCGCGACGATGTGAACCCCAAAGAAGGGGAACACAAGTACGGTGATGTCGAATTTGCCGACACGACCAACAAGAAGTATCCGATTGACAGCCCCGAACACGTCCGGGCCGCATGGAGCTACATCAACCACCCGGATAACGCCGCAAAGTACACCACGGACGAAGTGAAGACGATCAAAGATCGCATCAAGCGGGCGGCGAAAAAACACGACGTTGAGATCGACGACGATTAGTTATGACGGCATGGTGAACCGCAGCGGCGGAACGGACTCGACACAAGTCAGATCGAGCAGTGCGGGCGGATGGGTGAGAAACGCGGCAATCAACGGCAGTCCACACGGCGATCCGGTCGCTGGGCCGTGACCCTGTGCCGGAATGATCACAGACACGCTGTTAGGCAGGCCAGCGGCCACTTGATCGGCGAAAGCGGGCGGCGTGACCGGATCGAACTCCCCGCTGATCAGCAGCACCGGGACACGACTCTGCACAGGGTCGCGTTCCGCCACTGGCGCGGGCGGCATGTCCCAATCCGCGCAAATATGCCGTTCGCGCTCCGTCACCGCGCGGAATCCCTCACGTACGGCAGGGTGCAGCCGTTCCAGTTGAGAGTCGATCCATTCGTCTGTCGAATACGGGTATTCGCTGGCGCAAAGGACACTGTAACGAAGTCCCCACGCCATCGTACTGGCGTTGTAGCTTAACATCGGCAGGACTAGCTGCGCGAAGTCGTTAAAATCGCCCTCGGCGGCAGCGAGGATCAATTCGGGGATGCGCGGAAGCAGGAAACTTTGGTAGGACAGATCCAAAATCTGTGCGGCGAAGCCCGTCCCATCGATCAGGCTGCCGTCAGGCAGGATGGCAGGGTCGGCATTCAAGCGCTCGACCGTATCGTAAAACACGCTTTCCAGATCGGCACAATTGGCGCACTGATCGGCATAGGCAGCGAAAATGTGGGTCATGGCGGCGCTCTGCTGCTCGATCAGGTACGCTTGCATGTTAAACGTGGGCGGTACGATCGAATCCAGTACCAGCGCGCGTACTGCGTCAGGATGCGTGCGTAATAATTCCAGTGCCACCCGGCTGCCATAGGAATTGCCCCACACGTCAAGCTGCTCATAGCCAAACACATCGCGCAGATCGTTCACATCCTCACTGGCTTCAGCGGTCGTATAGCCCACCCCGGCATCGCGCAGCGCAGCACGGCACGCCCGCAGCGCTTCTTCATAGGCAGCGGCACCCGCCACGGGGGTAAGCTGTGCGGCGATGTAGATTTCAGCAGTCAGTTGAGGGCAGTTCAGCGCCGGATCGGATCGTCCGACGCCGCGCATATCCAGCACGATTACATCCCTGCCGATCTCGTGCGATAAATCAGACCAGAGGGTGCTGTGCGCGGTCACATCGAGGATCGGTGCACCGGGACCACCGTTGAGGAACACAAGTGCGCTGTCGGTGCTGCTGCCCGCGTAGCGGACCAGCGCGACGCGGATTTCCGTCGTCTCATCAGCGTCGAAGCGATTCAGCGGCACGACCAGAAACCCACATTCGACGTTGGTCGTGTTAGGCGGGCATTCGGCAGGCTCAAAGCGCGGTATTTGTTGAGTGGGTACGAACACGGTCAGCAAAAAATAGAGCATGACAAGGCGCATAGGGCGTTTCCTTCTCCACAACCATGTCTAGCAGATCAGACACAACGAAGGGGAGTCCGTTCCATTCTGCGCGAAGGATAAAACGGGCGGCGAAGCAGCATGACACCGCTTCGCTTGTGCCCACTCGATTCCTGATCAGCCTATTTCATCCGCGGGCGGATCTTGGGGCAGCGGTTGTGCAGCCGCTTCGGACTGGGCGGCGGGGGTTGGCTTGCCGCCTTGGGTGATCCACTGCGGAAATTCCGCCGCGATCTTGACCATATCGAATTCCGCCAGCGATTGATCGCGCGATTGTAGATATTCCAGCGCTTCGAGCATGGTGGGCGCACTGCCATAGCGGACGCGGCCCACAAAGAGCTGTGTGGACAGCGAAGCGACAAAACGCTGAATGGCGCTTGAGGTGACGGTCATCACCCATGAGGTTTTGGGGTGCGCCGCCCCACCACGGGTTTCCTTCAGCACGCCGATGATATCCTGTAGATTCTTCGGGTATTCGGTGTCGGGTTCAATGACGGTCACGGCGTGAATCATCGTGCTGTTCGCATCGTCCATTGCTGCGAAGACTTTCTGGGAAATTTCGCGGAAGCTGTCCAATGTCATCGTACCCGTCATATAGGTAATCAGGATGCGATCCGGAATTAGAAACCCTACGTGGTAAGCCATAAAACCCTCGGTGCTCAATGATAAGATGCATAAACCGCATCTTGGTTCACGATCATCATAGATGAAAATTCGTCGGCTGCGGGGTTTCAAATCGAAATTTTTTGTGAAAATTCTCACGCTCTTCATGCAGGGGGATTCATCAAGGGTATTTGATTGAACCTTTTCCCCTAGGCGGTGGTGATCCATGTGCAGCGCGCGTGCGTCTGTCTTTGACTGCCGTCAAAAAAGGAAATGGGTATGCACCCCTCGCGATTCCGGCTTTGCGTTCGGTTTCTTCTGGTGTTCGTTTTCATTCTCTCCCTATCCCTCTCATCCGTCAGCGCCCAATCGACCAGCCCCACCCCGACTGAACCCAATCCCCAAGGGGATTCAGCGGCATTGGCGGCGCGGATTGAGGACCTGCTGCCACCGCTGATGACGGAATTCGGCATTCCCGGTGCGGCAATCGCGGTGATCAGCGATGGGGCCGTCGTATGGTCACAGGGGTACGGCCTAGCCGACGAGGCGAGCGCAACCCCCGCGACTGCGGATACGCCATTCGCCGCATGGTCACTCTCCAAATCGCTGACGGCGGCGGCAGTGCTGCATCTGGTCGAAGCCGGTCAGATTGACCTTGATGCACCGATCACCACCTACCTGACAAGCTGGGAAATCCCGCGCACGCGCCAACCTGTCGATCAAGTGACGACGCGGCGCATCCTCAGCCATACCGCCGGATTCAACGTCGATGGCTTCGGCGGATACACGCTCGATGAGCCGATTCCATCGTTGATCGATTTGCTCAACGGCGATGGCAGAACGTCACGCATCGGGATTCTTCAGCGCCCCGGCCAGCGATTCCTCTACAGCGGCGGCGGCTATACCGTTTTGCAGCTCGCACTCCAAGACCTCACCGGGCAGCCGTTCGCGGACTTCATGAATCAGACGATTTTGGAGCCGCTCGGCATGGCGCACAGCACCTTCGTCTATGACCCGAACCTAGGAATCGCGACCAGCTATCTGCGCAGCGGCGCTGTTGACCCGCATGTGATCCACGTGGCGCAGGCGGCGGGCGGATTGTACGCATCGGTCAACGATCTGGCCGCGTTCTACGCCGCGTTGATGGATGGCGAGGTGATCACTCCGGACGATGTGACGCAGATGTTCGCGATTGACCCGGTGGCGACATTCTACGGGATGGGCGTGTACAGCGCGGAAGCGGGCGACGGAACGCAGGTCATCTTCCATGACGGGATCGGCTCTGGGGCGCAGTCCTTGTTCGTGCTGTTCCCGGAACGCCGTGAAGGCATTGTGATCATGACGAACAGCGCGAACGGACGGGAGATTTACGCGGAAACGCTGTGCGCGTTCAATGCGTACGCCATCACCGACGCACCGGAGTTGTGCATCTGGCACGAATAAGGGCGTAGGAGACCCGTCGTTTACACCGCGCATCCGGCGGCTATAATGACGTGTCGAATTATCCAGAGCACCTGTAAGGCAGCACAGCGGGGAGACGACAACGGCGCGGTCGATCGCGCCCCCTGCTGTGACTGCTGCAAGGCTGAGGTCAACCCCTATGCGTATTCCCGGATGGTTATTTTTGCTCGGCGTGGTCGGGCTGTTGGTGGCAACCGTGATCTGCTCGTTCGGCTCGTACACGCTGGCACGGCGTGTCGCCAGTGACTTAGGGCGGAGCGGCGTAGAAGTCTCGTCGTTCGATATATTCGCCCGCGCGCAGCCGACGATCACCCCGTCTCCCGTTCCCCCAACGCCGACCGCAACGGCAACCCTTGATCCGAACATCACCCCGACCGCGACGCCCGTCACCCCGACCCCAACCGTCACCCCAACACTTGATCCGCTGGCGGCCTACACATGGGATGATCCGCGCCGGATCAATATTCTGCTGCTCGGCATCGATCAGCGGTCGGGCGTAAGGGATGAGCAGTATTTCCGAACCGACACTATGATGGTCGTGAGTGTTGACCCGGTGCAAAAGACGGTTGGCATGCTGTCGATTCCGCGTGACCTGTGGGTACCGATCCCCGGTTTCCAGTACGGGCGCATCAACACCGCCAATTCGCTCGGTGACGCGAATGCCTACCCCGGCGGCGGCCCGGCACTGGCGGCGCGCACCGTGACCGAAAACCTCGGCATTCCGATCGACAACTATGTGTTGATTAACTTTGATGTGTTCACGGCGGTGGTCAATCTGGTGGCCCCGAACGGCGTTCAAGTATGCCCCGCCGAACCCATCACCGACGAAGCCTACCCGGACTCGGCACTTGGCACGATTTACGTGCATTTCGATGCGGGCTGCCAGCGGCTCGACGCGGAACGTCTGCTCCAGTATGCGCGCACGCGCCACACGCCGGGCAGTGACTTCGACCGCGCGCGGCGGCAGCAGGAAGTGATTCAGGCCGTACGCGAAGAAGTGCTGTCGGCGGGCGGCATCGTCAATTTCATCACGCGCATCCCGGATTTGTGGACGCAGCTAGCGAACAGCTACAAGACCGATTTCACGCTCGACGAGATCACACGGCTGGCGACACTCGCTCAGGAAATCGATCGCACCAACATTCATACCGGCGTGATCGACAACCACTACGTCAATTTCAGCACGACCGCAGCCGGTGAAGAAGTGTTGATCCCGCGTTATGACCAAATTCGCACGTTGATTCAGGAAGTATTCGATCCGCAGCCGCAGCTCACGCTGAGTGAACTGCGCGATCGTGCCGCCGCCGAAAACGCGACGATCATGGTGTACAACAACAGCGGCGTGTCCGGGCTGGCGGGTCAAACGCGCGACTGGCTGGCAAGTCAGCAGGTCAACATCTTGGATGTGGGCAACACGCCCGCCGCCGACAATGCGCCAACGACGATCCGCACGTATACGGGGAAAATTTGGACGGCGCGCTATCTCGCGGCGTTGATGGGACTGCCCGCCGATCGCGTGCAGCCGGGCGGCGATGGACTGACGACGGCAGATATTGCCGTGGTGGTGGGCAGCGATATTCAACCGCTGCTGTCCGGCGGCAGTTTGCCAACGGCCACGCCGTAAGCGGTTTAGTTCAGCACCCCGGCAGAGGCATTCACGCTTTCGTCCCAACGGACGCTTACGCATGTCCCTTTGCCGGGGATGCTGTGGATTTCTAGGAGCGCGCCAATCGATGCGGCGCGCTCGTGCATCGATTCCATGCCGATTCCGTCCGCTGTGTTTTCCGCTTCAAACCCTCTCCCGTCATCCTCAACTTTTAGGACGACAGCGTTGGAATCGCGCTTTAGCAGCAGCGAAAGCGTTTTAGCTTGACTGTGCTTGACGACGTTATTGATACTCTCCTGTGCGATGCGGTACAGCGCGATATGCACCGGCATGGGCAGGGCTAAATCGTGCGTGAGATCGAAAGCGGGCTTGATGCCGCTCCGTGCCTGTGCCGCGTCGGTGAGCTGGCGCAGCAGATCGGGCAGTTTGTAACGGGTAATGGCATCCGGGCGCAGTTCAAGCAGCAGGGTGCGCATTTCCGCCAGCGCGGCGCGATTGAGCATGAGCACTTCGCTGGCAAGCCGGGTGGCGGTGTCGGGTTCAGTGCGAATTTTTCGCTGAATTGACTCGGCAAGCGCGGACGAGGCGAACAACGATTGGCTCACTGCGTCGTGTAAATCGCGGGCGAGGCGCTGGCGTTCTTCCTGTGCGGCGCCACTTTTCAATCGATCGGTGAGGATGGCTCGCTGAAGCGACTGCGCCGTGTGATTGGCCAAGGTGAGCGCGAATTCGCGTTCATCGTCGGTGAAGGGGCGAACGGTTTTGAAGCTGAACCCCATCGCACCAATGATCTCGCCATCGACGATGAGGGGCATCCCGCACCACGAAAGATGATGCGCATCCACGCGCCCCTGTTGTCGATCATCCGCCTGCATCCATGCGAAAGTTTTTTCCCGTACCGACTGCGGGATAGGCAAATTGAGGCTGACCGAAAACGACGCCCACCGGTTGATCAGATCGTTCGGATAGCCGATCGAATCGATAGGTTGAAGCTCGGTCTCATCGTCGTTGAGTAAGCAGACGACGCCCGCCACGGCGCCGAAGGCTGCTTGGCCTTTCAAAAGAGCGATGTGCGATACCTGCTCAAGGGTGAGTGCGCGTGAATGCTCCATGGTCATTTCGTGCAGCAGCCGCAGCCGATCTTCATTTTGGCGGCGCATCGAAATATCGTCGAAGATCATGACGCCGCTGACGATTTCGCCGCGTTCATTGCGCACAGGCGAGGCGGTCGCTTCCAAATAGGTCGAGGTCGTCTCTAAGGAGGCGGGATCGGTCCGACGCATTTCCATGACTTCGCGGTAGATGGTTTCTCCGGTGCTTAGCGCCCGTGTTAGCGGGCAGGTGTCCTTGCCATACGCTTTACCATGGGGGTCATAGGCGACGATCCCCGGTGATTGCAGGATCTCCTGCAAATAGACGTTGTCGCTGTTGGAGAGATGCAAAATGCGACGGGCCGCGTCGTTGGCGATGAACAATTTTTGGGTGGCCGCCCGCACGACGATCACGCCGACCGGGATGCTTTGCACGATGACACGGAGCCGCCGCCGCTCCAGTTCGATGGCCTGCGTATTGGTTCGCCGCCATGCTTCCACGATGCTGACGAGCAGCCCCATACCCGCTAACACCGGCAGCGTCAACACATCCGGCAGCGTTTCAAACAGGAAGCTGATGGGCGGCGAAATGAAGTAGTAGTACATGATCGGGACGAGGATCACAGTGGCCAAGATGCCCGCCCGTGCCCCGCCATACCATGCCGAAAGGATGATGCTGATGGCAAACATGATCAAAGGGGAATGTGCGGTTAGCCCATGATAGAGCATCGCTAAAATAAACGTCACCAGCACGATGAGGACGGTACGAACCAAGATGACCTGTGTCGTTTTGACGGGCGATGAGCGTACGAGAGAGGGCCGGGATTGAAAGGACATCATCTTGAAGGGCATCGTTTGGGGTCTCGTCCTATCGCAACTATTCCCGCCAAGCGAAACGAAAACCTCTATACTCGGCAGACACTTAGCTGCTTCCTATTTTGCGTTGAGTTATTTGGGGTACAACTATGGCAGCAATGGTTGGTTAGGGGTATAGGGTTTCTATACAACGATGGGCGATCATGCCCTATTTATAATGGTGATTATACCACGATCGTGGTCTGAGCTTCATTGGATCACTGGTCTTAAAGCCGCGCTTCAGCCATTCAATGTGCGCGTATGGATGACCGACAACACGGCGGATATTCTGACTGAACTGATCCACGACCCGGAGGGAATCGCGGCGGTTTTAGTGCACCTTGAGGCCGACCTGATCGCCGTTCGATCCGCCGCGCCGGATGTGCCGCTGTTGATGCTGGCCCCGGATCACGCACACGGGATCGCCTCACTGGAGCACGGTGCGACCGATTACGTGGTGATCCCCGACAACGCTGCGCAGACCGGCCACGAATGGATCGCGGTACTGACCGCCCGCTTGAAAACCATCCTGCGGCTTTCTCATCTAAACTACCGGGTGGCGGAAGGTCAACGCCGCTTCCGCGCCATGATCGAGCGGAATGGCGATGGCATCCTCATCATCGATGGCGATGGCATCGTACGGTTTACGAATCCTGCCGCCGAAGCGATGTTCGGCCAGCCCGCCGAACGGCTGATCGGGGAATATTTCGGCTTCCCGCTGATCGTCGGCGAAAACACCGAACTCGACATTTACAACCGGGGCAGCCATACCAGCGTGATCGCTGAAATGCGGGTGGTCGAGGTGGAATGGGAAGGGGCGCGGGCACACTTGGCGACCCTGCGCGATGTGACCGCGCGCAAACTGCTGGATACCCAGCAGATGGAAAACGAGAAACTGAGCTTTGCGCTAAGCAAAGAGCGCGAAATGCGCGCGTTGAAAGATCGGTTCCTGACGATGATGGGGCACGAACTGCGAACGCCGCTCGCGCTGATCCAGTTGAGCTATGACATGCTGCGCCAGTATGGGGCGCGTGCCAGCGCCGAGGAAAAGCAGCAGTATCTAGAGAATATCCGCATACAGGTGCAGCACTTGACCGACATGATTCACGATGTCATGGCGATCAGCCGCAGCGAAGACCCGGATCATGCCTTCGCGGCAGAACCAACGGATCTGGTCGATTTTTGCTCCCTGATGATGCAGGAATTTGTTGCATCGCTGCCCAGCCCGCGCGCCGTGCGCTTCGGATCGACCGTGGAGCGCTTGGTCATGCCGATCGACTGGCGGCTGCTGCGGCAGGCGATCACGCATCTGCTGAACAATGCCGCCAAGTTCTCGCCCAATTCGGATGAGGAGATCGTTTTACGGCTGAAAGCGCTCGACGGCGAGGTGGTGATCGAAGTGGAAGATCACGGAATCGGCATCCCGCCGGAGGATCTGCCGCGCGTGTTCGAGCCGTTCCACCGGGGCAGCAATATCGAGACGATCCCCGGCGCGGGTCTGGGACTGGCGATCGTCGCCGGGGTGGTCAAGGCGCATGGCGGACGGATCGAGATCGAGTCGTGGGTGGGGGTGGGAACGCGCGTGCGGCTGATTTTGCCGATGGAAATCAGCGGCTAGGTTTATCGCCCGCGTGTGCGAAACCATTTCGACTATAATGGGCATATCGGAAGGAATGCGCTGCGAACGCCCGTCACCGGAGCCGCTGGCAGAGATTTGATTAGGGAGGACGAACTCATGTTGAGCATAAATGAGATTCTTCAACAGGCGAAAACCCTAAGCAAGCAAGAACGGAGTGAGCTTGCGAAACTCCTAATCGATACGCTTGCGGATGAAGGCAGCACGCCTCCTAGTGCCCGACATTTATCCGAGCTATATGGGTTGGGTAAAGAGATTTGGGGCGATGTCGATGCGCAAGATTACGTTAATCAACAGCGCGACGAGTGGGATCGGGATTTGTGAAAATCAGTGACGCTCTCAAGGGGCGACAGCGAATCTACATCGATACTGCACCGCTCATCTATTATGTCGAAGCCCATTCGAAGTACGGCTTGCGAATGCATGATCTCATCAAAGCGATAGAAGCAGGCCCCATTCAAACGATCAGCTCAGTGATTACCTTAACTGAAGTGCTGACCCAACCGATCAAACTTGGGAACATCCTGTTAGAACAGGAATATCGGAACATCCTAACGGGCAGTCCACACTATCAGCTTGTTTCTGTAACACAGACAATTGCGGATACTGCCGCTCAACTGCGTGCACGCTACTCGCTGCGTACTCCTGATGCACTCCATGTCGCAACTGCGCTTGATACTCAGTGTGACGCTTTTTTGACCAATGATTTCACTTTAAAACGTGTAGCCGAGATCGATATGCTGGTCTTGGATGAAATAGACCCCAATTTGCGCAATCCACTATAATGATCATATCTTAGGGAATGCGCTGCGAACGCCCGTCACCGGAGCCGCTGGCAGCTAGGCAAGTCATAGGGCAATCGTGGTCGAACCGATTCGTGCGTCGCGCCGCGTCAGCCTGCTGGTGTTCATCCTCGCGCATTTCGCACTGGCAGCGCTCGTTAATCTGGTCTTTTTCGCGGGCAATACCTTTCGCCCGCTGGCAAGCGCCACCGATGGGTTGTTCACCGGCTCGCTGCTCGTCAATGTGATCTGGGTGGGGGCGCTGATCTGGCTGTTGATCGGGCGGATCGGCGGGCTGCGGCCTTACGATGTCGGGCTGATCACGAAAGACATTCCGGCGGGGATTCGCTATGCCATCGCCTTATGGGTCGGCGCGCAGGGCATTCACCTGATCATGGGGCTGCTGTACCACGGGACGATCGAACTGCATCCTAGCTGGGCGCGGTTAGGCGCTCCGGCGGTGATCGGCTGGCTGCTGGCGCAGGTGTTCGGCAGCGCGCTGTTCGAAGAAATCGCCTATCGCGGCTTTTTGTTCCCGCAGTTGTATCTGCGGCTCACAGGCTTGTCCGATCGCCCCGCGCGGCGGTTGTTCTGGTCGATCTTGATCTCGCAGGTGGTGTTCGCACTCTCGCATATCCCCAACCGGATTTATTTGGGCATGGGGCCGGTCGATATTCTGCTCGACCTGATCATGCTGTTCGGATGGGGTGTGCTGTATACGTTGATTTATCTGCGCACAGGGAATTTGTTCTGGGTGATGGGCGTGCATGCGCTTGGCAACGCACCGACGACCCTATTCGCGACCGCGCCGCTGTTCGATGGCAGCGGCGCGTCCTTCTTGATCTATCTGTTGGCGTTCATTACCTTATTCGCGGTGCCCATGTGGCGCGGATACCACCGTCAGCAGCGCTCCCCGCTGCCGCGCGTTAACCCGGATGCGCGACTTGAGACGGGGCCCGAGGCAGTGGAGCAGGTGGATTGGGCAGCACTAAGATAAAGCGCGTGCCTTCTCCGGGTGTCGATTCATAAGTGATGGCACCGGAATGGCGCATGACCAAATTGCGCACGTACGATAAGCCCAGTTCTTCGCCGGGGATTTCGTTCGGCAGCGCAGGGCGGCTGAGCTTTCCGAATACCCGTTTTTCCGCGCTACGTGGAATGCCCCGCCCATTGTCCGTCACATAGATATAGGTGAAATCGGTGGCGACGGTGGCGCTGATGACGATCTCGCAGCGCCGCCCATGATGCCGAAACTTGATGGCGTTGCTGATCAAGTTGATCATGATCTGTTCAAGCGCCAGCCGGTCAGCGTAGACGGTTGGCAGTGAGTCCAGTGTCACGGTCACCTGCTGCGCATCGATCACCGCCTGAAATTGGTGCAGCACCCCTTCCACCAGCGATTCCAAGTTGAGCGGCAGTTTCTTCAACACACGCTGATTTTCGCGCGTGGTGGTTTGCATGTTCTGGATGAGGCGATCCACCTGATCGAGCGAGTTGTTCATGATGTTGATCACACTGTCGATCGGCATCGCCAACAGGTCGGTTTCACCCGAATCCTGAAGTTGCAGCATTTCAATCACCATGCGCATGTTGCCGATCGAGTTGATCAGATCATGCGCGAGCATTCGGTTGAAATCGCGCAGTTCGCGGTTCACAAGTGCCTGCCGCGCGTAGGCCACACGCAGCCGCTGGATGCGCCTCAATAGGCGGCGGTGCGAATCGCCAAAGACGTGCATGAAGTGATGCCGTGTAAGGATGCCTTTTGAATAGGCGCTTGCGGCCCGATGGTGAGTCATAGGGGGCATGGTTAAATTCCCTGTGTATTTCGGTGACATTCCCCATAGCCCCATATTACAACGCTTTAATGATGGCGTCGTTACTGTCTTGTCCCGCGTATGAAAAAATTCATGTTTTTAACCCAACCCTTACGATCGCCGCTTCGGGGAAGGGTCATTATCCTTTCGGCAGGCAGAAGCGGTCAAACCAATCGACCATATGAATGAGCCGATCGACGCGGTGGGCGGGTTCGCCGCTGCGCGATTTTTCATGTCCTTCACGCGGATAGCGCAGCAGTTTGACGGTGCCACCGCTGCGATGCACATAGGCGAACAACTGCTCGGCCTGTTCGATAGGCACGCGGTAATCCTGTTCGGCGTGTTCGATCAGCAGCGGGGTTTTGATGTGATGGGCGTAGGCCAGCGGCGAATGCTTCCACAGCTTTTGCGCATCCTCCCACGGTTCGGCAGCGAATTCACCACTGATCAACGAGGGGACATCGCTGGTGCCGTAGAAGCTGAGCAGGTTGTAAACGCCGCGCTGCGCGACCGCCGCCTTGAAGCGATCACAATGACCCAGAATCCACGCGACCATATACCCGCCGTACGATCCGCCCGTGATCGCCATGCGATCGGGATCGACAAACCCCATGCCGATCAGGTGATCGACGCCCGCCAGCACATCGCGCATGGCGGTATCGCCCCAATCTTCGTGGATGGCGCGCAGGAATGATTCGCCATAGCCGTCGCTGCCGCGCGGGTTGATCGCCAGCACGACATAACCGCGCGCCGCGTGAAACTGCCATTCGAGGAACATACTCGGCTCGGCGGTGCTCCACATGACGTGAGGGCCGCCGTGAATATTCAGCGCCAGCGGGTACTGCTTGCCTTCCTCATAGCCGAAGGGGAGCACATACCAGCCGTGAATCTTCCCGCCATCGGGCGAGTCGAACCAGAATTCGTGAGTCGGCTGAATCTGGGCCGCCTCACCGAACGGCACATTGAAGCGCGTCTTCTGCTGGGCGGTGCCGCCATGCGGCAGATAGTAGACTTCGGGCGGGCAGTCGGGCGTGCTGAGGACAAACGGGATGCCCAAGGTGCCGCAGTCGAGGAAGGAAGCGCGGAAGCGGCCTTCGGTGAGCGTGCGTACTTCACCGCTGGGGGCAACTGCGAAGATCGGCGCGTTACCATGCCAGTGCGCGCTAAACACGATCTCGCTGCTGTCCGGTCGCCATGCCATATTTTGCACGCTGGCCTGTAAGCCAAGGTTGAGATCGCGCGGTTCACCGGAACCATCGGCGGAAATGAGGCTGAGGCGGGTGATCCGCTCGGTAACGGGGATGCCTTCGGCTTTCGGGAAACGGGTATAGGCGATCCATTTGCCGTCGGGCGATGGAAGCGGTGTGAAACTGGTCGCTTCATCCCCCGTAAGCGGTTCGATGTGCGCATCTTCGACGCGAATGCGGAAAATCGCGCTGGATCGGGATGGCTCATCCTGCGTCGGATCGAGCTGGCGGGCGGTGTAGATCCACTGGCCGTCCGGTGACCACTGCGGCGCTTCGTGATTGGCTTCACGGTGTGTCAGCCGCCGCGCAGCTTTGGCCGGTTCGGCAGTGGCATCGACAACATAGATCTGCGCATAGCGTTCGCCGGTAAAGCTCGTCCCCGTGCGGTAGGGGATGCGCCAGACGGGATATGGATCGAGCCGTTTCTGATCGTCGGCCTGCCAGCGTTCGGTGCGCTGTTTGGCTTCCAGTTTGTCTTTCGGCGGGACATTCTTTTCATCGCGATCCTGATCTTCGCGCGTGCGCTCGTCGGCACTGGCGGCGCTGAGGAAAGCGATCTGCTTGCCATCCGGCGACCATGACGGGTTGGTCGCCCCGTTGAGCATGCGTGTGATCTGGCGGGCTTCACCACCGGGGGCGGTCACGCCGATCACGTAAATCTGCGGTTTGCCATCACTGCCGCGTCCACTTTGGAAAGCAATCCGCGTGCTGTCCGGCGACCATGTCGGCGATGAGTCCTTGCTGCCGCGCGTGATCTGCACCGGATCGCCGCCGTCCACCGGGACGATCCACAGGTTGCGGACGTAGTTATTTTCGAATTCGTCGGGCTGCGCGCGCGTAAAGGCGATCCAGCGCCCATCCGGGCTGAGCCGTGGGTCTTCGAGCGAAACGATCGCGTATAAATCGCGTGCGGTGATCGGGCGTTTGGGGGTTGGGTCGGTCATATGGATTTCTCAGTGAGGGGTTTCGGAATGGGGGAAATTAGACCGCAAAACGTGCGGGGGGTAAAGAACCAAACCGCGTATCGGTTGATGGAAGGGCATAGCAGACGCGGCACTTCTTCGATGCACACGCGTCTACGCTATGCCCCTCCAGCAGCGGGGTGAAACCCTATTTCCCGTTGGGCTGCGGCGTCATGGGAGACAACGCTCACTTTATGGAAGGGTTAGAACGAGCGGTAGTTGAGCGTCGATCACCCACGTGAGGATACCTGCCGCTTGCGAATCGACCGACACGACGACGGCTGTAAGCTGCCCATTTTCGTCAAAGACCCTTGAGGTGATGCGCGCACCGCCAACAACTTCTTGTGTGATGAGGTGAGGAGTCTGCGGGTTTGAGGTAGCGGATGATCCGTCAACAGGCGCTTGCATGGTTCCGTTCACATCGACATACATCATCGTGGCGACGATATTGATCTGCTGCCCCACATTGAAGGTCGAATCCGCGTTTTGCACGACGTCGATAGGGATTGTCACCTCGATACTGATGCGCGGCGGCTCAAGCTGCCAAGACATCAGAATTGACTCGCGGTAAATATCGGTGACCGTGACCTGACCAATGAGATTTTCGGGTGATGTGATCGCGCCGTAAGGGAGCAAGTCTAACGGATACGGGCGAGACACCACCATTTCGTTCGTCAGCGTTGTCCCTGCGGGTATGGTTTGCGCGGCGATCGTCACTTCGTGTACCGGGATGGGTTCGGTGAGAAGCGGTAGATTGCAGCCCGCCGACGCTTGCAGCGTGGGCTGATCGGGGACATCCACCGCATTTTCCACCACCCAAGCCTCCAGTATCGGCAGCCCGCATTGGATATTCGTGCGCGCGATTTTGCCGATCACCTGACTGGGATCGGTCAGTGCACTAAAGGGTACGTAATCGACGGGCATTTGATAGAGGGTAATGTCCTCGTCGCTGATCACGCTGCCATGGGGAACATCGCGTGCCGCCATCAGGATTTCTACGGTCACCGGCTCCGTCGGTGAGGCGACCTGCGCTAACGGCGGTGTCTGCGGCGGAACCAAGAAGCTGAAAAACGCGACGCACAGCACCGCAAGCGTTACCGCCAGCACGGGAAACAGTGCGCGTTCCCCCCGGTTGGGCATAGATCGGATACGAGCAGCAACCATCATTCGTCTCTCCTTCGCATTCAAACGGACAGCCCGTGCGATCTGCTGCCATTCCGCCAGCGCCGCACGGCATTCGGGGCAGGCTTCCAGATGAGCATTGAGTTCCATCCGGTCAGCCTCACTGATCGCGCGGGTCATCGAGAGCAGCAGCAGATCTTCAAAATGTTCGTGGCTCATCGGCTTCCACCATCGGCTTCCATCATCGACTTACGGAGCGCTTGACGGATGCGGTGCAGCCTGCTTTTTGCGGTATTGACGGGTATTCCCAACTGCGATGCCGCTTCTCCTAACGTCAGGTCTTCGTAATATACAAGTTCCAACAGTTCTTGATCGCTGGCGCTCAAGCGGCTCACGGCCTCGCGCAATTGATCGATCTGCGCGTGCTGCCAATAGGCAGTTGGCACATCCTCGTCGGCTGCGATCACCGCTTCATCCAGCGGCAGCACTTCGGATCGGCGCAGGGTTTTCAACGCCTGCCGCCGCGCAATCGCGATCATCCATGTGCGGACGCGGCTGAGATGGCGAAACCGTCCTGCACCGCGCCAGATTGCCATCATCAAATTTTGCAGCGTTTCTTCAGCCGCCTCACGGTTGTTGAGGAGGTGCAGCAGATAGCCGAACAGGTAGGGGCGGTGTTTGTGATAGAGGCGCTCGAAAGCGATCGGATCACCTGCCGCAATCCGTTCCAACAGGGGTAGATCCGGATCCTCCTGCTGCGATTTCATCGATAACCGCCGTCTTTCTTCATCTGCGCTTGAATATTAGTACCACGACTCCGCAAAAGGATCGCAGGATGCGCGCAATTCACATTTGGGGGAATAGCGGGCGCTATCCCCCCTACAGCAGCGGGTGAAACCTATTCCCCGTTGGGCTGACCGTCGGTGAGTTCCTTGGCCGTGTGAACGATCCCATCTGCGGCATCGATCAAACGGAGAACGGTGGTCTGCCACTGGGGCGGCAGGGCTTGATACAGCCGCTCGGCTTCGTCTTTATGACGCTTCTCCAAGTGGCGCGCACTCACCAGCGAGGCGATCAGCGCAGTGAGGGAGGCCGTCAGCAGAGCGGCGTTCAGTATGGTCATGACGTTCTGGGTGTCCATGGATGCTCCTGCGTTAGTTGATCTCGATTTCGTCGATATACGTCATCGCGCCGCTGTCCGCCGCGCATTCGTGGGTCAGCACCACATAGCGCACGCCGGAGACAGCGCCTGTCCACTGCGCCTGCGTCCATGTACGGATAAGATTTCCGGCATAGAACATGACAGTAGAGCCGACCTGCGTTCCGGCGGCGCTGAAAAAGCGGAGCATCGCGCTGGCCTGTGTGCCGCTGTAGCTGGAATCGCCGCGATACCAGAAGCGCACGCGGGCGATCGCACAGGCCGCCGACTGCCCGTAATCGATGATCGCCGTCACTTCGATTTTGTGGCCTGCCGGAGCGGGCGGGGTGACCTGCGTGCCCTTCAGCACCCCCGGTGAGGTGCGCCCGCCCGTCTGCGAGCCGATCCCGCCCGCCGTGTTCACCCACACCCCAAACGGACGATCGCCGGAAGGAAGATAGGTTGAGGCTCCAACCGGGCCGCTTTCGCCGCCGTCAAAGTCGTTGAAATAGGTCGCGCAGGCATCGGGCGGCAGGCTAAGCAGTGCTCCCGTGCCGTCATAGCCGATCACGACCCATTTCATGCTGTTGTAGATCAACATGACCAGCTTATTGGGATCATCGAGCAGAATATCGCCGCCCGCGCACCAGATGTTGCCGACGCCGTGGCGCAGTTTGACGCGGCGCGCGCTGTTTGATGAGCGAAGCAGCAGCACTTTACCGGTGCCACCGTTGGCAATCGTCGTCAGTTCGTCCAGCGGGACTGCGTCTTCAGTGTCCACGCTCATCAGCGTGGCGCTAAAGGTGATCACGCCACCGCTGAGCGTCGTGAGGGCGAAGGTATTGCCGAGATCGCTGATGTCCTGCCCGATCGATCCGTCGAGGTTGCGGTAGATCGCGTTGGTCATGATTGCCCCTCCTTACAGCAGGTTCGCTTACAGCGCGATTGCCGCGATAACTTCGTAGATTTCGACCGAGACTTCGACCGATCCGCGTCCGCCGCCGCAGGTGAGCTTGATCTCATGTTCGCGCTGCAAGTCGCCACCTGCGATCAGCGCCGCCGTCACATCGACCTCAAACGTGGTCGATCCGCCTCCAGCCGCCCACGCGCCACCGAGCGAATCGGTCACATCGACGCCGTTGACATGCAGGCGCAAACTCGACGGTGTGACGCTGTCCTGATGCAGCCCATAAGTCAGGTCGTGGGCATGATCCGGCACGCTGAACAGGTGGCTGTGCGGGTCGATCGTGATGCCCGTGATCCCACTCACCGCGCCGCCGATCGTCACCGCGCCCGATTCCGACTCCAGCGCGATCAACGCGTTGATGGTTCCGCCCGCGCCGTTGTCCAGCGCCACATTGCGCCAGTAGTACGATCCGGTGAATCCGTCCGCCGTTTCACCGATCGTCACCGAACCGTCCGATGCACCGCCTGACCCCCCGCCCGCCGAACTGGTCGCCAGCCCGGTGATCCCGCCGCCGCTCGCGCCGGTCGCCGTCGCCGTGAACGGGCGCGTTTTCACTTTAAGCGTGCATCGGCTGAGCTTCTGCGTCGCGTCGGTCAGACGTACCGGGATGATCGCCGCATGGGATGGATCGATCAGGCGGTCGTAGACATAGGCGACACGGTTGAAATAGCTGGTCACGCTCACGCCGTCGATCGTGATCGCCTCCAAGCCGCCCACATTGAGCGGCGACTCGTCGGGCGCATGGCGATCGACGCTGGCGAGCAGGAGTTCGGTCGAATGCCCGTCGATGCCCGCGCGTTCGGTGACGCGCATGATCCACAGATCGGCGTCGAGATTCACATAATCGATGATCTGCCCGCCGCGCTCGACGACTCCGCGATAGACGACGCGCACGGTGTCGCCCGGTCGCAGCGCGGTTGTGAGGCCACGACAGACGACGCGATAGGTGTCCTGCCGCAGCGCATAGCGCCGCAACCATGCGGCGGCGAGGTCATAAAGGGCGTTCGCCGCGTGTTCGAGATCGAGCGGGCTGTTGCTCAGCGGCGCGATCTGCTTGAACTTGCCGAACCGCTCGATCACGCCGTAGGCTGCCATGCCTGCCGCGTCCTCAAGGTAATACTGAGGCCGCCCGTCTGCGCCGGGGGTGCTGTGAACAACATACGGGCTGGTGCGCGTGCTGCGTTCGAGCGTCAGCAGCGCTTCACCGATGCCCGCGCCGACCGGAAATAACCGGGTCGCCGCCGCGTCGCTGGTGGTTTCCCGCTCAATCGATTCGATCAAGCCGGTGGTTGCACTCTGTTTCGGTTCTTGCAGCGCGCCCGGTTTGATCAAGCGCACGCCGGAGTCGTCACCGAACGCGCCGATTTCGACCGTACAGTCGTCAACCCCTGCGCGGATATGCAAGCCCTGCGCATCCGCGAGGCTGAGGAGCGCCCGCCAAAGGCTCATACCGTCAAAGCGCGCATCGGTGAGCGATCCGCCGCTGCCGCTGGCCGACCAACCGGAGATGAGTCCGGTCAGCGCGGCGGCGATGGCGGTGGGCGTTTGCTGGCGATAGGCGCGTCCGAGCAGCGTATTGACCCGCGTCAGCGCGTCGAGATCGTCGGCGCCTTCGATGCTGAGTCGCCAGTCGTGCGCCGCATTTCCCTCAGCACGTACCCGGCGAATCATGCCGCACCCTATTTCGCGCACCGTCACGCCCACCGCGCTTTCATCCGGCACGGCGGCGAACAAACGCACATGGCGTTCGGGTTCGATCAGCGCGGTACGGGGATCACTCCCCGCCGCTGTGAACGCGATCCGCCCGATGCCATCCAACTGCCGGGTGATCGCCGCGCTGAGCAGCGGCACTGCGCCGCCGCCCAAGCGGGTCATCCCGTCTGATGTGTAAAGGTCTGCCCATAACTGCATGCTGCACCTGTCTGCGTTGTGGAGAAGGGCAAAAAGTCCGCGCAAAGACGCGAAGGCGCAAAGCGAAAAATCTCTCCTTGGCGTCTTTGCGTTAAGTCTTCGCGGTTTGTGGTTTCGCCCTCACACCCACGTATCGCGCCAATCGATCGTGACCGAGGCGGTTTCGCCCACGCCAACGGCAGCACGGAGCACATTCGCGCCGGGGAGCAGCCGAAACCATGCCGGATGCGCCGTATTGAAAACGGATCCGTACGCATCAGCGCCGTTCAAGGTGATGGTGAGCGCCCGCGTGTCGATCGTCAGCACATCGCCGCTCGATAAGCCCGCCGCATAGACGATCTGATCGGCGGGTTGGTTGGCGACCATGCGCTGCACCGCGATGCCGGACAGGTTGGTGATCGCCGTGATCGTGATCGTCGGGTAAGCGGTCGCGCTGCCGTTCGCCGTGCGGGTGAACTCGGTGACCGCGCCGCTGCACGTCTGCGCTGTGCCGCTCCCTGCCGGATCGGTTACACCGAACCAGCGCGGCGTTTCGGCGGCGAAGGTGAGTACCGCCTGCGGCAGATCGTCGGCTTGCAAATCGATCGCGATCAGGCGGGCAAGTGTGCTTCGCTGTGCCGATTCGCCCCCCATGCCAGATGGCTCGATCACCAACTCCTGCCAGCCGATCGCGCTCAAGGCGTGGAGCGCATCACGGGCCGCGTCGCCCGCCTCAAAAGGCACCATGACTTCGATCCGCCCCTGTGGGGTGCGCTCTCCGTCGATCCACGCGCCATCCCGCCCCGGCAGCGGCGTTTCGCTCACGGTGGTGGCGGCGAAGTTGTCGCGCAGCCGCGCAGCAGGCGCAGGAAAGGCATAGTCGCCAAAGCGGACGGCGCGGGTGTAAACCGGGGTGTCGGCGTCCAAGATCATCCGGTAATGCAGGCTGATTTCATGCTGCGGAACCGCATCGACCAGCCCGGTTTTCTGCGATCCGCCTGAACGCATGCACGCGCGAATCGCCCAATCGCCGCTGTTTTCCGCCGCGCTGAACCCGTCGAGCAGGGCGGCGATCCGCCCCGCCGCGCTCAACCCAACGCCGAGATCGTCCGTCACCGCCGTGATGCTGATCATCACTGCCCGCGCTTGCGTGGGGCCGGGGAGCGGTTTGATGTCACGGAGGGCGTAAACCAAATACGGAAAGATCGTCCCCTCCGGGGCGAGTTCAGCATAGGCGCGCGTTCCCCACAGCTCGGTTTCGGCGGTGAGGCGGGCGCGCACTGCCCGGTATACCGCCGCGCCTTCGTATTCCATGCTGCTGCCTTTCGCCTCAACCGTGTTTAGTGACGACCGCCTGTATGAAAATCGCATCCGTCAGCGCGGTTTCGAGTCGCACGACGCCGTAGCTCACCCCGTCGATCGTCAGCCGATCGTCGATATGGATCGGCGTATCGGGCGGCAGCGCCACGCGGTAGACACATTCGACCGTCTCGCGCAGCCCGATGATGCCCGCCCCGCTCAATTCGGTGCGGCGGGCGACCACCAAACGGCAGGGTACCTCGACCGCGATCGATTCCCATGTGCGGCTGACCTCGCCATAGTTGCCCATCACCCGGTTTTCACGCTCCACCGTGCAGCGATCGGTCAGATAGCGCCGCGCCGCCGTGCGGAGCTGGACAAGCTGCAAATCCGTCAGAGCGCTATTCATCGACGCGCGCCCCCTGCACCACTGCCGAGGCCAAACCACCCAACCGGAACGCGCGCCGCTTGTGCTTCAGCGACAGCTCATAGCCGCGCCGCGCGACTTCGTTGTTGACGTGCAGCCAATCGGCCTGAAAATTCGGCTGGCTGGTCAGCGCGATCAAGCGTTCCAGCGCGGCGATCACCGCCGCCTGCCAGCTGCCTTCTACGCTGATCAGCGCATCCAGTTCTTCATCCTGAAAGATCGGCGCGCTCATCTCGGTGTCGCCGATGTGAAAGCGCAGCCGATCGCGATCGGTGGCGAACGGCATATACGTGAAGGCCATGCGACTTATCCTCCCGCTAGAACTTCACTGGACAGCACGGTAACCGCCGGATCGACGCTCAACGCGGAGAACACTGCCGCGTCGATCACGCCGCTGAAGACGACCGGATCGCCGGTCATGATTTCGGCATCGGTTTCGCCGGTTTCGTCCGACCATGCACCGAGATAGCGCCGCGCAGCATCGGCGATGCGCACTCCATCGACAATCACCCACACCGTTTGCACTCGACAGCGGATCATGCCGCCTCCTTATTGGCTGCTCAACTGCACGGGCGTGACCGGGCTGTTATAGACCACCGTGATCCCCGTCGCTGTGCTGAGGTGTGCCACGGTCACGGGCGATCCACGCTGCGTGAACGCCCCGCTGCTGCCCGTATAGGCGGTGTGCGTGCTGCCCGCTGTGATCACCCGGAGTGAATCGGGCGTGCCCACCCCGGTCACGCTGATGCGGTTGGTGACAACGCCCGCGCTCACGCTGTCCAGCCGGAAATCCCATGCGGTGTTGGCGTTGTTTCGCACCAACGCCGCCGCCCAGTAGTTTTGATCGTCCTGCTGGCGGTAGCGCAGTTCGATCCGCTGTCCGGCGACCGGCGATCCCGGCAGCGTGAACGAGAAGGTATGCACCCCGTCCGCGTGCGGCATTGTCCATGCCGGGTTCGGCGTCAACCGCTTGACGCTGATGGTGTTCAGCGTGAAGTCGTGCGGCGCGCTGCCCTGCGAATTGCAGGCGACTGATGCGATCGACGCGCGCGTGATCGTCATATACGGCCCCTGCGCCACCAGCGTGAGCTGTGCCCCGGCATTGATGAGCGCCGCGCCAGAGACATAGCGCGACAGATCGACCAGCACTTCGTACCAGTAGCCGCTGACCAACCCCGTCGCTTGGCTGAAGTACATCGTGCCCGACGTTTGACTCTTGTAGTAGCGCGCCGCACCCGTCCCGCTGGTGCCGTCCGGCGCGACCTGTGTGATCATGGGATCACTGCCGCTTTCGCCCACGACCGTCCAGTTATTCGGGTTATCGTTCGTCCATGCGGCGAAATCGCCATTCAGCACAATTTCCGTGCCAATCGACTGCGAAAACGCGGTCACGATGAGGCCGCTGACCGCTGGCTTCAACGATCGCCGTGCGCGCCGTGCCCGTGAGATCACCATGCCGCACCGCCTAGTCTGCCCATAAGGTCAGGCGCACGGTCAAATCGTTGGTCGCGCCGTAAGTCGGCGTCCCATCGCAGACCAGATAGGCGTACAGTTTGCCGTTCGTATTGGGATAATCGACTTCGAGATCGCGCTTGACGGCGTAGGCGTCCCCGTTCAGGCTGGCGTAGTCCGACGCGCTCACCGTTACCACGTCAATCAGCTTGCGCAGATCGGCAGTGGGCAGGACGAACGCGGCGTTATCGGCCAGACTCCCCGGCGCGCTGCTGAACAGATACAGCTTGAGCGGTGCTTTTTCGTCGTCGGCATCGATCAGCGTGATACGGCGAATGCTGCCCCCGCCGCCCGGACTGAACACATCGAACGCCAGCAGCCCGCCGATCACATCCCCGGCGCTGTACGCGCCCGCCGTGATGGTCGGGGTGAGTTCCACGAGGCGCGTTTGGTTGAAGATGGGCATGCGCAAGTCCTTTGGATGGGTGAATGCGTGTGATCGTCGTAGGGGCGTTCCGTTGAACGCCCCACTATGCCCCGCCTAATGGGAAGGCGAGTAAAAACCGTCAACCTGTTCACGGCAAACGGGGTGCTTTACGCCACGTCGTGGCCGTAAATCCACCATGGCGAGTCGAACCCGAACGACCAGCGCCCGTAGCCCCGGAATTTCTGCACCAGCGCATAGCTGCTGTTCGGCTCGGTGGTGAATTCGGGGCGCACACGCCAATACCAGTTGAGGTACAGCTTCGCCATGCGGCTGTCCACCAGATACCAGTTGTTCGCGTCGCTGAGGAAGCGGTTGACCAGCACGCGATAACCGCGATTCACGTTGGCGTCATTGCTGCTGCCGCCGCTTTTCAGCGACGATTCCACGATCACGAGCGCTTCGGCTTCCAATTCGACCGGCACGAGGATCGTGTCCGGCATCACCGGCAGCGGATTACCCCGGCTGTCAGCGAACTTCAACATCGCTTCTTTCGTCGCCACCACCGCATCATGGGTAAGCGCACTCGTGCCCTTGTTGCTCTGCACGGCGCTCGATCCCGGCACCAACGGGTGATCGGTCGCGCACAGCGGCTTGTTATCCGCGCCGGGGTAAGCCGCGCTGAACGCATTGTTGAACACACTGGCGGCGTGCTTTTCGATCGTGCGGTCGAAGGACAGCCCCAGCATCAATGCGCGGCGGCGGATCAGGTTGTATTCGTCATCGTCCAGCAGCGCGCGTTCGACCGACATGCCGAGCGCATATTCCCTGTGCTGGTAGTTGGCGGTGAACAACGCGTCAAAGCTGTCGTATTCCAGCGTGCCGCGATACTCAGGCACATCGCCCAAGCCGCTGATGCCCATATTGCGTTCGACTGCGCGGCGGCTTTCCTGCACGTTGTACAGGGTCGTCAGCAGACTATCGCCCGCTTCTTCGATCTGGATCTGCTCCAGAAAGACCGCGCGCAGGGCAGTTTCCAGCGCGGTCAAGTCGCTCAGTTGATCCCGTGTGATCGGCGTTCCCATAGGCTGATTGATCTCCTGTGCTGTGGTTGGCTACGACCCAATTTCGACGAAGGCGCTGCGCGTGAACGTCACATAGACCTCGTTGACGCCGTGCCCCAGTTTGACGATCAGGATCGATCCGTTCGTGCTGTCCGCCACATCGACGAGCTGTGCGCTGGTGATGTCGTACTTGCGCGACCCCAGCACCACGCTCGACGCGCTGGCCGATGCGGTGGCGCGCCACACCTGCCCCGGCAAAATCGGGTAGACGCGAATGAGCGTCCCCGCCGCCGCGCCGCTGATCGTCTGCGCCATCACGCCGAGCGGATTGGCGGTCGATCCGGTCGATTTGATCACCTGACCGCTCGACAATTCGACCAGATCGCCCGCTTTGAGCGTTTGGCTCGCCGCCACAGGGAAATCATGCACCGCCGGAACCCCATCCGCGCTCGTCAGTGTGTACGCGTACTCGAAACTGCCCATGCTGCCTCCTGTATGTCCTCTGTGGTTAACGCTTTTCGTGAAGGTGCTGTGGTGGGTTATTTCTTTGCCCGCGCGTACTGCTCCGGCGTCACGCCGAGTTTCGCCGCCACCTGCCGTTCGGTGGCGCTGATCCGCGCCCGCCGTGAATCGCCGCGCGCCCCTGCATCGAGCGAGGGCGCATGGACTGCCGATAAGATCGCCGCGTTCGCATCCAGCCAGCGCAGCGTCTCCAGCGGATCGGCGTAGGCGGGCACCAGCGATCGATAGGCTTCCGGCAGCGCCGCCACCCGCCGCTCCACGCCTTCGCGGATATAAGCGTCTAACAGCGCGGCGCGTTCGGCGTGCGGTTTCAGGCTGTCACGCTCCATCAGCGTTTGCGCCAGCGTGATTTCCTGTTCCTGCCACTGACTTTCCACGCGGGTCGACTCGGTTTGCAGGCGTTCGATTTCGCGCTGGTGCCCGGCGTTTGTCTCACGCAGCGCGCGGATCATCGACTGCGCCCACTCCGGCAGCACCTCGATCGTCTCCGCCGTCTGCGGTTCCGAGTCGATGCTTGGGGATAGTGCTAGATTTTGCTCGTCCATGCCTGTCCGCCTCCTACTCGCTTCTCACATCGACGCTGGCCCACTGCGGACGGAATACCGCCTGCGTGAGATCGCCGCGTGAACCGCCGCCCGTTTGCGGAAGAAATGCGCCTTCGATGCGTGCCGTTAGGCTGAACAGACGGCTCCACGCCTCACCCGCTTTGACCTGAAACCGCCGTGCTTTGCCGATCAAGCCGGTTTCGCGCTGCTTCAGCGATTCGCCGCTTGCCATTTCCCAGCCAAATTCCGGCGATGGCGTGCGCGTGATGCGCCCGATCTCGGCGGCGAGGTAGCGCGCCATGTCGAGGTAAGGCATCAGTTCGCCCTGCGCCAAGGTGCCGATTTCGATCCGCTCGTCACGATCCAGCGGGCGATCCGGGCTGATCGTCACCCACATCCCCGGCGCGAGATCAGCGGGCGGCTGCCAGCCCACTGCGTAGCGGATTTGAAACGCGCTCAATTCCGCCGCCATGACCATGCTGTACAGGGTGCGGTTGAGCGCGTTCTGGATCGGGATCGCCGTTTCGATCTCGCTGGTGCCATGCGCACCGAAGGCTGATCCCCAACGGCGGGCGCGGTTGCGGAAATGCACCACCGGCACGCCGATCGGTAGACTCAGCGCGGAATCACCGGATTTCGTCCACGCGGCGACGGCGGGTTGATCGTCCGTGTCGTAGGCGGCTAATCCACCGTGCCCGCTGATATAGCGCTCGACGCGGTCGGCGTAATAGACGGTCACGCGCACCGCCTCGCCAACGCGCCATGTCTTGAGGGCGGCGCTTGGCTGCGAGTCGTTCGCGCCGTCGTACCAGACGAGCATCCCGTTTTCGCCGTCGAAGGCAGATTCATGCGACCACCTCACCCGCCGCGCCGCCGGATCGAAATACGCCAGCACGAACGTATCGCCATCGGTGAGCGCCGCTTCATGGACATCGCCCTGCAAACCGTCGAATCCATTCGCCGCCATCCGATCAGCGGCCCAGTCACGCGCCGCCTCGTCATTCGCGTCGATCGCCGCCACCCGGAGCCGATCCGCCAGCGTTTGCACGACAATATCCATGTAATTGAGGCAGAATTCCTGCATGGGGCTGTCCGCGCGCACGCGCATCATGCGGCGCATGGCGTCGGTGAGTTCCTGCGGATGATCGCCCGCCACATAATCGCGGTACAGCGCCACTTTTTCGGCTTTCGCGGCTTGATCGGCGGCCCAACCATCCAGCAGCGCCGGGTCGATCGTCCCGCCGATCCGCAGCGCTTCGACAACGTGTTCCAGCGACATACGATCTCCATGTTAGCTCGTTTGTTCTATCCGCAAAACATTATATCCATGTGTCAAGCAACCGATTTCTAACCTTATCCATGCAAGACGGCACATCGTTGTATAATGCGACGGCTTTCTTACCTTGCTGGAGTTAGAGGTTTTCCCTTGAAAACTGCTGGACGATTGTTCCCGTTGGCGATGCTGGTGGCATGGCTGTGCATCGCGCCGCTGCTCACGTTTGCCCAAACCGATCCGTTTCTCGCCACCGCCACCCGCATCATCAATGTGCGCTCCGGCCCCGGTACGACGTTCCTGCAAATCGGCACCGTTCCCGACGGTGCGACCGTGCGAATCGCGCAGCGCAACCGCATCGGGACATGGCTGTATATCCAGTACCCGCGCGCCGATGGCTCGATTGCGTTGGAAGGATGGGCGTTCGCCGGAAGCCTGCGACTTGACCCAGCACTGCGCCTGAGTGAGGTATGGGAGAACAGCGATGTGCAGGACGCCGATCCCAGTGCCTATCCGGCGCTGTCGCATCTGCTGGCCGCCCCGGTGATTCCCCGCTTAGATGGCGCGCTGCTTGATAACGTGCGGGCGATTTTCGCGCGCGGGCAGGCAGCGGGGATGCTGCCCAACGCCTTCGCCAAAATCGGCGATAGTTTGAGCGCCGATCCGCTCTACCTCACGCCCATGTCCGCGCCGCCGATCCAGCTTGGCGCGTATGACTACCTTGCCGAAACGATCGACTATTACGCCGACAGTGCCGCTGTGCAAAGCATCGCCGCGCAGGTTGGCATGGGCACCTATACCGTGCTCGATCCGCAGTGGGCGAACCCATCGACCTGTGCGGGCGGCGAGTCACCGCTGCTGTGCGCGTTCCGCGTGCAGCATTCCAGCATCGCGCTGATTCAGTTCGGTTCGAATGATATTGAACGCGTCAGCACCGACTATTTCGCCAGCGAATACCGCCAAATTGCGCAGGCGACGATCGATGCCGGGGTGATCCCGGTGTTGTTTACCTTTAGCTGGGATGAAAACTCGCCGCTGTGGAGCAAAGCCGTCGAGTTCAACAATGCGATCGTCGATATTGGGACAGAACTCAACATCCCGGTGATCAATCTGTGGTTGGCGGCGCGTCCGCTGCCCGCCTTCGGCCTCGACGTAGACGGAATCCACATGCTGCACAGCGGATTCCCGAATATCAAGTTCACCGATGGCGACGAATCGTATTTTGGGGCGACGCTGCGCAATCTGCTGGCGATCCGGACGCTGCACGAAATCCGCCGCATGCTCGATCTACCCGCGTCGCTCACCGCCACCCCGGAAGTCACCCCCGCCGGGTAACGGTGCACGGGTAGGAAAAGAACGTGAAAGACTTAACGCAAAGACACAAAGAAAGAAAGTTTTCCCTTGCGGCTTTCATCCTTAGCGTCTTTGCGTTGACTCGTTTTCTGTTTGCTTTTCGCGTGTTACCTCTGCGATTGAGGCCGACTACCCGTCCGCGAGTTCCAGCCGCATTTCGTTCGTCGGCTCAAAGCCAAGCGATCTCGTACAACGGACGCCCGAATTCGCTGGCGTGGAGCGTCACCATCGGATACTTTTCTTCGCGCGCCCAGAGGAGAATGGTCTCCAACAGTGTCCGCGCCAACCCCTGACGGCGATGCGGCGGTTCGACATACACATTCAGCACATACGGGCGGGTGTGCATTTCCGGCGTGGCGGGGAGTCCCGGCCACTCGAACAGGCGCACGCCCGCTCCAGCGACCACACCCCTATCCATGCTGTCCACCACCAGCCAACCTAGATAATGCCCGCTGGTGATCTGATCAGGTGCCCACGCGGTGAAAGATCGCTCCATCGCGTCCATGTCACCGCGCAAGCCCATGTCTTCAAACATTGCGCGGCGATGATGCGCGATCACGGCGGCATCATCCGCCACCGCCCGCCGGATTGAGTATCGGGTATCCAAAAGCGCCTACTCCTCATATCGGTCACAGGTTAGAACTCATATGTATGCCTATCCTGTGCCAATCCACCCATGTGGCGCTATAAGTCCACCAGTCCGCGCGCTTAGGTACCGCCGCCCTTCAGGGGATCATCCGTCCGCTCGTCTAACCGCGCACCGGGACGTTTGGAATGGCGAAGCTTGCCGGATGGACGTGGGAGATGGCGCATTTCGCCCAACATCGTCCGCACGACCGTCATGGCGAAGTGCGCTTCTTCGCGCCGCTCTGCACGGGTCAGCCGGTCGCCGGGGCGGTAGGGGCACTCGCTGAGAATGTGTTCGAATGCTTCCGCCTCGGTGGGGCGGGGTGCGGGATCGTCATCATCCCACATCGCCCGCGTACGCCACCAACCAACGGCGGATCGGCGTTGGCGTTGGGTTTGCTGTTCGGCCAGTGCGTTGACGCGCTCATAAACGCTCATCCGGCACAGCTGCGCGTATTCGCGCCGGAATTCCAGATAGTTGAAGCGCTCCTTTTTCATGGCACCCATCCTTTCTATAGACGAAACAGGGACGCGCACCAGCGCATCCCCCAAAGTCGTCTATGCAGTCGTAGATTGGCGTTCACTTTATGCACACAGCGTAGCACGAGTGTTCTAAACAATCTGAACCGTTTGTCCGTTTTTGGAAAATTAGTGGGGTATTAATGGATATTTTACGCTTTTGATCTCTGTTGAGCGAAGGCGTGAATTGGGCAGATTTCAAAATCAGTGTAAGATTCACATATCGCAAAGTAATAAGTACGTTCTATGCATAATAACAATAGAATGTACGGGGAAGGGAAACATGTCCTCCTACGACTGGTATGCCGCCATCGTCACCAAATTCATCTGCCTTACGCTGCATCGCAGTCTTGGCGCGGTTGAGCAGATCCTTATGCTGCGTGACGCGTTCGATGCGCGTGTCGCCTACCAAGCGGCCTGCCTGCTGGCACCCCATCTTGCTCATATGGAAACCTGCCATACCTTGCCACCCCCAGATAGTTATGCCGGTGAACTTGCGGCGTTTGAACCCGCTGCACGTCCTTATATCCTCGACGCCATGTCCATTTATCTGCGCGACTGTTTGCTGCATGTCGCATCCGGCACACTTCTCACCGTTCCATCTTCCGACCAGTAACCTACCGGGGCGGGGAAGTTTTCCCCGTTCCTGATTCCCACACCACATCTCTTAATCGGTCGGTTCGTAATAGGATCAGGACGGATCACAAGCTGATCCGTCCTGATCCTTCGTCTTTTTATCCCAAGATCGCGTCCAGTTTGGGATATATATCCAAGGATCGATCAAGGCCGTGTTGGGGTAGGGGAGTCAAATTAACGATCGATCAGGCGAAAAATAGGCCGATCTGCATACTGGATCGGGATATTGATCAGTAGGGGAGTCAGTTTATCCCAAAATATCCCAACCACCGATCCGAACAAATGTTAAGATCAGATCAAGAACTTCGCCCAAACGCGATCATTGAGAGGATGGGGCACCTACGCTTCATAAGGGGATGAGTCGAACGCGGGAGCAGGTCTTAGACCTGCCCCCACAAGGCGAGCGGTTATTTCGCCCCGTAAAACTCGCGGATCGTCGGGATCAGATACTCATCGAACGAGCGATCTACATCGTAATCAGGTTTCCATCCCCATTCACGGCGGGCGGCGCTGTCATCGATGACGGCGGGCCAGCTATCGACGATGTTCTGCCGCGCCTGATGCGGATCAAACGTGATTTCCGCTTCGGGGAACGCGCGCCGCACCCGATCGGCAATCTCCCCTGCCGATAAGCTGAAACTGGTCACGTTGTAGACGTAATGTTTCAGTGCATCGCGCGGCGCGTCCGCCAGCATCAGCAGCGCCTTGATCGCGTCCGGCATCACCATAAAGGGGATCGTCGCGTCTTCACGGACGAACGAAGCATATGGCTTTCCCTGTACCGCCGCGTGAATCATCTCCGGCGCGAAGTCGCTGGTGCCGCCCGTCGGCATGGTGATCCCGCTGATCAAGCCGGGGAAGCGCACGCAGCGGAAATCGATGCCCAGCGAAGCCGATGCCGAAAGCTGCTGGTAGTATTCGGCGTAGTAGCGCCCCAGATGTTCGCAGTACAGCTTATTGCAGCCGTACATCGTGATCGGATACAGGTAAAGCGTCTCATCGAGCGCGCCCGCGCCCATCTTGGTGGGGATGTCGGGCAGGCCGTACACGGCGATACTGCTCGGATACAGGAATTTGACCGGCTGCCCACGCGAACGCCCCTGCTCGATCGCCAATTTCAGCAGGTTGATCGTCCCCTGCACGTTGACGCGGTGCGCCGTCTCCGGGTTGAACTCGGAGTGCGTCGAAAGCAGCGCGGCAAGGTGGATCACCATGTCAATTTCGTATTCATTAAGCAGCAAATTGATCAGCTCATTGTCGAGGATGTCGCCCGTGATCGTCCGGTTGACCATCGGCTGCAATGCCGCGTCCAGCCCGTGTAAATCGAGCACGATCACTTCGGATTTTTCTTTCATCTGGTACATCTGGCGGATCAAGCCGTGACCGACTTCCCCATTCGCACCAGTGATCAGCACAACCTTTTCGCGCATCCGGGTGCGCGTTCTGGTGAACATCAGGCAATCACTCCCAGTTTCTTGCCGACCGATTCAAAGATCGCCAGCGCTTCTTCCAAATCCTGCTGACTGTGCGCGGCGGTGTTCATCACGCGGATGCGCGCCGCCCCTTTAGCGACAGTCGGGTAGCCGATGGCTTTCGCGAACACGCCTTCTTCAAACAACTGCTGGCTGAACGACTGTGCCAGCGACGCTTCACCGAGCATGATCGGGATGATCGGCGTGGCGCTGCTGCCCACGTTGAACCCCAGTTTGGCGAGTTCCTGCTTCAAGAAGTTCGCGTTTTGCCACAACCGCTGCACCAGCACATCGCTGCTTTCCAGCAAATCGACCGCTTCCAAGCAGGCCGCCACATCCGGCACCGTCATGGCACTGCTGAACAGGAACGGGCGCCCGCGCTGCTTGATCCAGTCGATGATCACCTGCTTGCCCGCGATGATCCCGCCGACCACGCCGAACGCCTTGCTCATCGTGCCGATCTCGACATCGACTTTGCCGTGCAGGTCGAAATGATCGACGATGCCGCGCCCACCGCGCCCTAACACGCCTTCGCCATGCGCGTCATCGACCATCAGCAGAATGTTGTGCTCGGCGGCGATCTCGTACAGCGCGGGCAGCGGTGCGATGTCACCGTCCATGCTGAACACTCCATCGCTGACGATCAAGCGGCGCTCGTATTCCGTTGTCTCGGTAATTTTGCGGCGCAGATCGTCGGTGTCGTTGTGCTCATAGGCGACAATGCGCGCACGGCTGAGCCGGCATCCGTCGATAATGCTGGCGTGGTTGAGCCGGTCAGAAAAGATCACGTCATTTGGCCCCACCAGTGCCGGGATCGCCGCGAGGTTGGCGGTGAATCCGCTTTGCAGGGTGACGACCGCATCGACGCCCTTGAACTGTGCCAGCCGGGTTTCAAGCTGTTCGTGCAGCGTCATCGTCCCGGCGATCGTCCGTACCGCGCCGGGGCCAATGCCGTACTGATCGATGGCGCGTTTGGCGGCTTCTTTCAAACGCGGGTGATTAGCCAATCCCAAATAGTTGTTCGCGCAGAAGTTGAGTACGCGCTTGCCCTCGATCACGATATGCCCATCCATTGGGCTGTCGATCACGCGGATGCGGTTGTACAACCCTTGTGCTTGCAAATCGTCTAGTTGGGCGCTGAGGTAATCCGTTTTACTGTAATCAGTCATTGTTGAAGTTCTTTCCTCAAAAACACAACCTACTGCTTGAATCTTACCATTTCCCTTGCGTACCAAACCATGACAATCCACAGCGGTGTGATCGATGGGTTTATCCATCGCGCGGCTGTGGTTTGATGATTTGGAGGAACGCGCCGATCCCACCCAGCACGATCAAGACCGTGAACCCGCCCTTCAGTAAAAATTCCCAGATATTCACACCATCCAGTACGGATAAAGCCGGGTTATTGCGCGCATAGATCACCGGCAGCGCGGCCATGGTCGGCGCGCGATCGTACAGGTCGCCCCGCACCCAAGCCGAGTTGGTGTAGTCGACTCCATCGACGGTGAAGCGATATTCAATATGAAGGCTGTTGTTCGGGGAGCCTGTCCATCGCCGGAGGTAGACGCCATCCGCCGATGCACCGTTGAAAGCAATCTGCGCGAGGCGGGCGAAATCGATCACCATATAGGCGCAGATCGCGATCGCGCCGAACACGATCAGCAGCCGAACCAGCAGCGGTTGACCGTGCAGCGGTGATCGCGATTTGCGAGAGAGGAAAGTGGAAGCGGTGTCATCCGTCATGGGGTTATCTCAGTTCGGCACAGTCGATAACCCCATTATATGCTTAAGCCGGTATGTTTAGCCCAATGCAGTCGGTGTTCAGCGCGTTGAGGATGGTCACCGGATCGGCAATCGCGCGGGACAGCACCGACAGCCGCCCATTGACGATGCCGAGTGCCCCCGTCCCCGCGAACCGCCCAATTACATAACATCCGCTGTAGGTGATCGAGGTGCCATCCGTCGAGGTGCCGATCAAGACAACCGGCTGCAACCCATCCAGATACGAATGTCCCGCCGATGCGCCTGTCTGGTTGTAGCGACCCAAATACACGGTGATGTACTGCGTCGTGCTGTAGCCGCTGGCGAAGGTGCCCGCATTAGGCCGGTAATCCTGCGCGGGCGCGCCGTTCGGCGGCGGTGGCGAGGCGATCGGTGCCAGCCACATCGCATAGGCGGCATTGTAGTTACGCCCGTTGATCAAGTCGAAGTAGGTATACAGCGTCGAATGCCCATTGAAGGATACGGACAGATCGACGAAGGTGGGGGTGAACACGGGCAGCGACAAAGTCGAGCACTGAACGGCGAGATAGTTGTTGATCGTGGTCGCATCGGGGTAGCCGCCGCCGGGGATCGCGCGCATGCGCGTCCGGCTGATCTGCCAGCTTCGCGTCGTCGTGCCCATCGTGAAACAGCCATAGTACGATGTGACGCTGCCATCGGTGTGGTAAGCGACCAACACCAGCGGAACGTACATCAATCCGCCGCCCGCGCTCTGCGCACCACCGACATACGGAATGCCGCGCACGGTATCGGCAAACCCGGCGGCGTACTGCTCATAGGACTGCGTGCTGGGGCGCATATTGTACGCCGTTCGGTAATCCCGCAGATTGATCGCGTTATAGTAGGCCAGCACCACCGCGCGCGGATCAGTGCTTTCTATCTGTGCCCCATCAGGGGCGGCGCTGATCGCCCCGACCATCACCAGCATCAGCGCGAACAGGACGATCAAACGTCGACTCAGAACTCCCATTGCTTTTTGCCTTTGCACACAAACCACATCAGCTCATGGATCTAGAGTCGATTCAACCGCACCCTTTGCTTACCAACTTAGGCGACTCCCCACCGGAATGGTGTGCATTTTCTAACGAGGAGCACGGCGGCCTAATTCGGAAAGTGGATCTGATCGCCTTCCCAGCCCATCGCCTTCCAAAATGCGCGCGATTCCGGCGCTTCGGTATCGACGCGGGTGCGAATCGTCTCGCAGCCTTTGGCGCGCATCCACTCCGTCATCTGCTTCACCAGCTCGGTGCCGATCTTCTGGCGGCGGTTGGCGGGGATCACATACACTTCTTCAATATCGCCCGATTGCACGGCCCATGTGGTTTTTCCCGTCAGCGCGCCAACGACGAAGCCGACGATTTGCTGATCGACCAGCGCGACAAAGCACACCGATTCGACGGCGGGCAGGCAGCGGCATAACCCGCTGAAAATACGCATCCGGCTGTCAGGGTCGAACGCCGCGCCGCCCACTTCCGCGACATGCTGATCCCACAGATCGGTTACTTGATCGAGGTCGTCATCTATCATGAGGCGAATCTGCATCACGTTCATCCTTGCCTATCAGTTTGTTTGTTCATGGCGTAACGGACGATTGTATCGCAAATCATCCGCTTCGTCGCAAGCCGGACACGCTAGAATTAAGCGCATATCGACCCATGTCCCGAGGCTCTCATGCAATCGTCTCCTGTTGACCCGCAATCGCTGCCCGAAGAAGTGTTTCCCGTCGTCGTGATCGGCGCGGGATTGGCGGGACTCACCGCCGCGCTGCACTTGGCCGAACGCGGAATCACCCCGCTCGTCCTTGAAGCCGATCAGCGTGATGTTGGCGGGCGCATCTCCGGCGGATGGGAAGAAACCTTCGAGCACGAAGGGCGCGTGTGGTCATTCCCCACCGAACACGGCATGCATGCGCTGTGGGGTGGCTACGACAACATGCGCGCCACGCTTGATCGGTTTGTGGAGGTGGAATTGCAGCCATCCCCCGGCGAAGTGTGGATCAACAGATGGGGCTATACCGTCACGCGCATGGAAGCCGGATCAGCCGTGCGCTATAGCTGGCTGCCCGCCCCGTTTCACTATCTTCAGCTCCTGCTGCGCCCGCGCTTCTGGACGACGATCACCCCCCTCGATTTTCTGTCGCTGCCGGGATTTTTGTTCAGCGTGCTGGTGACCGCCGGTTTCGATCCAATCCGCGAAAAAATCGCGCTCGACGGCCTGATGATGCGCGACTACTTCGGCGGCTGGACATCCAACCTCAAGGCGACATTCATCGGGCTGGGGAAAAATTTGCTGGCCGCACCGATGGAAGAAATTTCGTTCGCGGCATTCGTCGCGGCGATGCGCTTTTTCACCCTGCTCAACCGCGCAGATTGGCATCCGCATTTCTTCCCATCCGATGCGCACACCGCCTTGATCCAGCCCATGCTGAACAAGCTGGAAGCGCTCGACGGCTGGGTGATGGTCGGTACCACGGCGAAAGCGTTGGCGCGCACCCCGAACGGCTGGCGCGTGATTGTCGATGATGCTGCGCGCGGCGGCGAACGATCGCTGGAAGCCGCGCAGGTGATCCTCGCGCTCGATCCGCCCGCCACCGAACGGTTACTGAGCGCGCATCCCGACACGGCGGGAGAAGTCCCGCGCCTGCGCATTCCCGGCGGCCTGCGCACGACGACCGCGCGCCTGTGGTTCACCAAAACGCCGACACAATCCGGGGCCAGCGGCATGCTGACCGGTGATTTCATGTACGATAACTTCTTTTGGCTCGATCAGCTTCAGCCGCCGTTCGCCGCGTGGCGCGAAGCGGTCGGCGGCAGCACGATCGAACTGCACCTCTACGGCACCGATCGGCAGGTCGATCAGCCGGATAAAGTGCTCATTCAGCGCGCGCTCGATGAAGTGCTGAGCGCCTACCCTGAACTGCGCGACACCTTCATTCACGGCGCGATCCGCCGCAACAGCAAAACGCAGAGCGTGTTTCGCATCCCCACGGCCAACAGCCTGCATGTGCGCAGCCCGTACCCGCGCATCTTCGCCTGTGGCGACTGGATCGGCCATCCAACGCCATCACTGTGGATGGAGCGCTCTTGTACCACGGCCATCGCCGCCGCCAACGAAGTCCTGACGATCTACGGCTGCGAACCGTATCCCATTCTAGAGCCAGCACCACCGGAGCCGCTGGCGCGCTGGCTCGGCGCGGGGGTGTACGGCTTGCGGCGGCTGATGAATCCACCCTATCAATGGATTCGCAGCGCCCGTCGCGGAAACCGCAGAAACGATCTCAGGTAAATCATGGACTTGAAGACGCGGATTGCCCAAATTCAAGCGATTCCCGGATTGATTGCACATGTGGGTCACGGCCCAACAGATGCGCATGGCGGATCACTTCGCCTCGTTGACGAATACTTCGAGGCATTTGCTTCGGCCAGAAATGATGATGCCTACGTGGAATTTATGGTCCAGTATTCCGGTCTGTACCTTCATGACCCGCAATATGCCATCGTAGTCGATGTTTTTGGGTTTGCCGGAGTCTCGTCTTTGCTGATGAAACGAGATACCCATTTTTGGGTAGAGGGAGAGTCCCGCCCCGACGAGAATGGGTTTCTGATCTTCTGCGATGGAAAATTTATCAGGAAGCGAAACGCAAACCCTATGCTGGATGAGTTGATAGGCGCGGGCTTTGGATTTGATCTGACCGGCAGCCGCCCACGGGGAGTCTATAGAGCACTTGACCCTGATACCAAAGTGCTTGAAATGAGCTACTTCTGCGCCTCATTTGATGAATGGCTGCAGATTCTCATTGATACACAGGGCAATCTGGTCAGCAGCTAATCGATGCCAGTGGCTAGCGCTTACTCAAGTGAATGCTTCTGCCCGGTGAGCACGATGCATTCGGCCAAACTTTGATCATCGCAGTCGCGGATGTCTTCTAGCAGGCGCTTCATATTCGTGACATGGTGCAGCAGCACATCCATTTCGGTCAGCTTGCGCGCCACCAGATCATGCCAGCCCGCCGCCCCGTCCCCGGCATCCAACACCCGGTTGAGCAGCAGCCCCAGTTCTGCCAGCGTGAACCCTGCCCGCTGACCGGTTTGGATCAACGCCAACCGCTGAAGCACACTTTCATCGTACTGCCGCTGCCCACTGCTCCGCCGCACCGGACGGAGCAAGCCAATTTCCTCGTAATAGCGCAGTGCCGACGGGCGCACCCCGGTGATCTGTGCGACCGCGTGGATGCTCAATTCCCCCATGAGTCTCAACTCCCCCTTGACCTCAAGTGAACTTGAACTGCTACCGTTTATTTGAGGCCTCGAACCCGTCAAATCATTCGTGTGAAAGGGAAACTCCCATGAAAGGCCCGATCTTCGAAACGTCTGATCAGAACTTTGCCGCACAGGTTCTGAATGCCGATCAGCCGGTGCTGATCGAATTCACGGCGGATTGGTGCCCGCCTTGCAAGATGATCGCGCCGATTCTGCACGACATCGCCAGCCAATATGAGGGAAAACTGCGCGTTGGGATGCTGGATAGTGACGCGAATCCGGGGATTATTCGGCGCTACGGGGTGATGGGACTGCCGACTCTGATCCTGTTCGTGGGCGGTCAGCCCGTCGAACGGATCATCGGCTATACCCCGCGCGAACGGATTGAAGCCAAACTACTGCCGCACCTCGCAGCAGAAAACGCCTGAGAAACAAATGGGGCATGGCGGTACACCATGCCCCACGGATCGCGTTTACATAGTGCGTGCACTGCTGGGATGTGTGTCACCGTTCATCAACGGCAGCTTAACCGTAAACACGGTGCCGTTCCTTGAACTGACCACCTGAATCTGCCCGCCGTGCCGCTCGATAATTTCGCGGGTGATGCTCAGGCCCAGCCCGGTGCCTACTTTCTCTTCGTTTACCCGGTAGAACGGCTCGAAGATGTGCGGGAGATGTTCGGCGGCGATGCCGATTCCGTTATCGCGGACGCTCAAACTCACGGCATGCGAACCGGATTGCCCCCCGTTTTCGCCCACCGCGACTTCAACTTCAATTTGTCCGCTCTCCGGGGTGTAGTGGATGGCATTGGCGATTAAGTTGGTGATGACCTGCTCAATGCGAACACTGTCGGCAAACAGGGGCAGCGAGTCATCGGGCAGCTTGGTGGTCACACGGATATTCTTACCGTCGGCCTCTGGCTGCATGATCTCGATAATCTTCCGCACCGATTCCTTCAAGTCCATCGCTTCGGGATGCAGCGGAATGATCCCCGACTTGAAGCGGGACAGATCGAGCAGATCCGTCACCAACCGCGTCATGTGATCGGTCGCCTCTTTCAAGATGCTCAGGTGATACGCCGATTTCTCCGGCTGTTTGCGGATCAGATAGAGGCGGGTGTTGAAATTCGTCAGCGGGGTGCGCAGTTCATGGGCGGCGTTGGCGACGAAACGGGTTTGCTGTTCCTGCAATTTCATCGCTTCGGTGACATCATGCTGCACGCCCACAAAATACTGAATCGCCCCATGCGTATCGCGCACCGGGACGATCACCTGTTCGGCGTCGTACAACTCCTGATTCTTCCGGCGATTTTTCAGCACCCCGTTCCAAGTTTCCCCCTTCAGGATGGCCGCCCACATTGCTTGATAGGCTTCCGGAGGGGTATGGCCGCTTTGCAGCACGCGCGGGTTTGATCCCAAAACTTCGTTCAGGCTGTATCCGGTCAAGCGTTCCCATGCCGGGTTTACATAGAGAATCCGCCCAGACAGATCGGTGAACACGATCGCGTCCGCCACGTTTTGCAGAATCGTTTCCAAGCGCCGCCGCTGCATGTCCAGTTCCAACGTCCGTTCCGCGATGTGATGCTCCAGATCCTCGGTGCGGCGTTTGATTTCGGCGTAAATGCGCGCATTTTCGAGCGCAGTCGCGGCAAGTTGGGCGAACCGCTTCAGCGTAATAAGCTGATCTTGGCTGAACCGCTGTTCAGGGCCAATATAGGCAAGGCCGACGATACCCATAATTTCGCCGCTGGTGACCGAGATCAGCGGGGCAGACATGACCGCGTGAAAATCACCGCTTAGAAACTGTTCGGATCGGTGTTCCCACGCAGGATAGTTGTTCACGATCATCGGTTGACCATGCTGCCAAATTTGACCGCTGACGCCTTCGCCTTTTTTCTTGCGATAGCCGATGTAGCGCGAATACACGCCCACGCCGACCTGCATTTCGACCATACCTTCATCGGGCAGCACAATATCGACAAACCCATGCGGGGAGCCGATCAGCTCTCCGGCGCGGCGCATGATCGCTTCTAGCAGCGATGCTTCGTCCAATCGATTGAACAAGCCAAAGGAAATATCATGCAGCGCGGTCAAATAGGCGTTTTGCTGCCGCAGCACCGTATCAGATGCCTCAAGATCTTCCAAATCGCCCTGTAGTGACGAGGGCAGGGTTCGTACCAGCGGATCGGTATCGTGGGTGCGTTCGGCTAATTCCTGAGCGGTCACATCGACACTGGTGCCGATGTACCCGGCGAAATGCCCGTTATTATCCAGCCAAGGTGCCGAGTTGCACAGAAATACCCGGTACTCTCCATCAAAGCGGCGCAGCCGGAACTTGCTAGAAAATGGCTCACGCAGCTCGTAAGCACGATCGATCATCTCGAGGCAGTGATTGACATCGTCGGGGTGTACGTTGTCAAGCCATCCGTCTCCTAGTTCTTGACTCAGCGAACGCCGAGTGAAATCCAGCCATGCGCGGTTGAAATAAACATGGCGCTTGTCCAGCCCCCACACGGAGATCATGAGCGATGTCGAATCGGCTATCTGCTGAAAATGAGGCGTGTTCTGCATACCATAATCTCAATCAAGTTAGCCTAATGCCCAGCTTGACTCTTTGCGGACGTTACGAGCGTAGTACAACAGTGTGCCTGCCGAAAGGGCGACCGAAGAGGATTGCCGAAATGCGAGGGAACCGCTACGACAAGGGATATGGGTTGCGTAATCATCAATGATCCCTCTGAACTCTAAATGTATCCTAGCAAACATTTCAGGTAGAGACAATGTAGATAGACTGAGTTTTACGGGCTCACGGGGAAAATGAAACAATTGATGTGCGAGGCGTTTCCATAAAAAACAAAAGGGTATGACGGTTCGATCATACCCTTCAGGCGATCACGCAAGGGGGATCGGCGTTCCCGTGCGAATCGAATCGTAGGCCGCCGCAACCACTTCAACCGCGCGCAGCCCATCTTCACCGCTGGCCCCGCGTGATGGCTCTCCACGCAGCGCGGCAGCAAAGTCTTGGATCATGGCGCGGTCGGCATCACTGCCCCACCCCGCCAGCCCTGCCCGCCCCGCCGAATGGCGGTACACGGTCAAATTCTGCGAAAAAGCGTTCAGCGTCACCAACCCGCCCGACGCGACAATATCCATCGCCAACCCGCCCCATGTTGGATAGTAAGGCGGTTTGCTCCACGAGCAGTCGATACTAGCGATCGTGCCATCGGCAAACTTGAGTGAGACAATCCCGCCGGTTTCGACATGCGGCGCTTCCGCTTCATACAAAATGTGATTGGCTTCAGCATAAACTTCGACCGGCTCACTGTTCAGCATCCAGCGCAGCAGATCCGTGAGATGCACGGTGTGATCGGCAATCGCACCGCCACCCGCCAAGACCGGATCGACAAACCACGCACGGTGGTGCTGTGGGCATTCACCCTGATTCGTCCCGTTGACCGCGTAGACCGTCCCCAAACCGCCGCGTGCGATCAATTCCTGCACTTGCATCACAGGGGCGTTGAAGCGCATGGGAAATGCCGTCTTGAGGACGACCCCCGCTTCGGCGCATCGATCCACCATAAGGCGGGCATCCGCCGGGGTGGTGGCAAGCGGCTTTTCGCACAGAACCCCCGCCTTCGCTGCCGCCGCTTTCTCGACCAGCGGCAGATGGCGCGCGTTCTCCGAGCAAATCACCACACCGTCCACGTGATCGGCCAGCAGCGCATCATACGAGGGGTAGCAGTGGATACCATACGTTTTCGCATACGAGTCCGCGCGTTCGGCATCCTCATCCGCAAGGCCGACGAACTCCACGCCGGGAAGCGTGCGCAGCCCATGAATGTACGCATCCGCGTGCAGGTGTGCCGCGCTCAAGATGCCAATGCGCAACGATTTTGCGCTCATGATTAGTGTCCTCCGTCCAGCGGGATCGGGTGGCCCATTTGCGCACTGGCGATCGCCGCCAGCGCGATCCGCACCGCCGCCAGCCCATCACGCGCCGTGACGCGCGGTTCAATATTCGTCGTCAGCACCTCGTAAAAATGCTGAATTTCCAGCATATACGGATCATCATCCGGCAGCAGCGGGCTCCCCGGCACCGCAATATCCGGTGCGCCGCCCGATGCTTTTTGGTGCGGGTAAACATTGAGCGGCGATAACCGCTCGGCGGGGTGTTCGATCAAGCCGTGACTCCCGGCGATTTCCAGCGCGGTGCGAAACATCGGCTTCGGATACGCCCAACCGCCCTCAATATGGGAGATCGCGCCGTTGGCGTGGCGCAGGGTGACGAGCGCGTAATCGCCCGTCTTTTCATCTTTATTGCCGATATGCCGCGCAAACACCCGTGTCACTTCGCCGCCAACCCAACGCGCATAATCGAAATCGTGGATCATCAGGTCAAGCATCATGCCGCCGCTGAGCGCCGAATTATGAAACCAGCTATCCGGGCGATCGGCCTGTGGCTTGAAGCTGCACCGTGTCAGCCGGATGATAGCGACTTTACCGACTTCCCCGCGTTCGACGATCCCTTTGGCCGCCGCGTATTCGGGGAAGAAACGCACCACATGCCCGACGAGCAGTTTCACGCCGCGCTGTTCACAAACGTCGATCATTGCCGCCGCGTCCGCGACCGTGCGGGCAAGCGGTTTCTCGCAAACAATGTGTTTGCCTGCTTCTGCCGCGCGGCGTACCTGCTCCGCGTGCAAATGCGTAGGCGAACACACATCGATCACATCACTGGCGGCGATCAACGCATCCAGTGAGTCATACAGCTTTAGGCCATACTGCTGCGCCAATTTTTCCGCTGTTGCGCTGTCCAACGAATGACAGCCCACCAGTTCGACGGGCAGTCCTAAGCGCGCCAACCGCGCCCAACCTGCCGCATGGACGCCGCCCATGAACCCACTTCCAACCAAGCCAATTTTCAAAATTTCACCGCCCCACTGGTGAGACCGCGAATGAGCTGCCGCGAGAACAACACATACAAAATCAGGATCGGGATCATCGCAAGGCTAAGCGAGGCCAGCACCGCCCCGTAGTCGTTGACGAACTGCCCCATGAACACCTGCGCGCCCAACGTCACCGTTTTGACATTTTCGGCGGGTGCGACGATCAGCGGGAACCACAGGTCATTCCACACCGGAATCATGTTGAACACCATGATCGTCGCCAGCGCGGGGCGCACCAATGGCAGGATCAGATAGTAAATCCGGTATTCGCTCGCCCCATCGACGCGCGCCGCGTCTTTCAAGTCGCGCGGCACATCGCGCATGAACTGCGAGGCCACAAAGATCGTCAGCGGTAAGCCCTGCGCTGTGTACACGAGGATCAACCCGGCGAGGGTATTGGTCAGCCCCAACGACACCAGCAGGCGAAGCAGACTCACCGTGCCAAGCCGAATCGGGATCATGATGCCGATGCTCAGGTATAGACCGAGCATCGCGTTTCCCTTAAAGCGATATTCCGACAGCGCGAACGAGGCCATCGTCCCAATGATGAAGATCAGCAGCAGCGTGATCACGGTCACGATTAAGCTGTTGAGGAAGTAATTCGGGAAATTGGCCCGCCCCAACACCGTATCATACCCGGCAGTGCTGAAGGTTTCCGGCGTGGGCAGCGCATACGGATTGCGGAAGATCGCCTGACGCGACTTGAACGAGTTGATGACCACAAGGATCATCGGGTATACGGCGAGGATAGCGTAGCCGAGCAGCACCGCGTGCAGCAGCAGCGATTGGAATGTGCGGTTGGCCGATCCGCCGCGTTGAATAGGCATGGGGGTCATGGCTTAGTACTCCACGCGGGTCACACGCCGCTGAAAGCCGACAAGGTAAATCACCACGCCGATCAGGATGATCAGGAACATCACCCCGGCGATCGTCGCGCCCATCGTCGGGTTTCCGGCTTGCAGTTGGAAGCCGAAAAACGTCCGGTAGAAGAACGTGCCAAGGAGGTCGGTCGCGAAATTTGGTCCGGCCAGCCCGCCCTGCACGGTATAAATCAAGTCAAAGGCGTTAAAGTTGCCGACGAAGGTCAGAATGCCGACAATACCGACGGTCGGCAGGATGAGCGGGAATTTGATGCGCCAGAACACGCCCCACCCGGTCGCGCCATCGACGCGCGCCGCTTCGACCAACTCATCGGGAATGCCGATCAGCGCGGCGCTGAACAGCATCATCGGAATACCGATGAACTGCCACACGCTCACCAGCGACAGCGTGATCAGCGCCGTTTCCGGTTTGCCCAGCCACGGCTGAATAAAGTCACCCAGCCCAACCAGCCTGAAGAAGTCATCGGCAATACCCCACAGGGGACTCAAGATGATGTTTCCCCAGATGAAGCCCACCAGCACAAACGAAAGCATCGTCGGCATGAAGATCGCCGTGCGGAAAATCGCCCGGAAACGTGTGATCTGCGAGGTGAGCAGTGTCGCCAGCAGCAGGCCGATCGGGTTTTGCACCAGCATATGAACCGCAAAGAAAATGAAATTATTTCTCACCGCGCCCAATAAGCGCGGCGCATAGTTCGGATCGGTGAAGAGGGTCAGGTAATTGCGGAACCCGACGAACACCTCGACCTGTGAATTTTGGGCACTCGGTGCGTAGAGGCTGAGGCGCAGCGAGTCGATCAGCGGGTAGATCATAAAAATGGTGTAGATGATCACCGCTGGTGCGAGAAAAACGACGATGTGCGTCGGGAACCTTTTTTGGATCATCGTAACCTGAGCATGCAGAAATCAGTCATCCGGTCGATTTTAAGCAGTAGGGGCGCAGCTGCGCCCCTACCGATGAACTATCAACGATGTAGCGTACGACCTATCTTAGCTGCTGGCAGGCGGCGTGTACCACGCATCCAACCCGGCCTGAAGCTGATCGGCGGCTTCTTGGGGCGTAATTTCGCCGTTGAGCATCTGGGCATTGGCGCGCCACAGCTCATTTTCCAAGTTCGGCTCACCGCGCGACAGAATTTGGTAGGAAGCACGGATCGTGCTCTGGCACTGACCGCGCCAGCTCAGGAATTCCTGCGCCAGCGGATCATCGAGCGTCACATCCACGTTCGCCAGCGGGAAGAAGCCGGGGAGCGCGTTGGCGTAAAGCTGCGCGAATTCCTGCGAGGCAACCCAGCTCAGGAACGTCTGGGCGGCGGCAGCGCGATCGCCCGTGAGCGCGGCGTTCATGCCGATGGCGATGTCGGTGTGGTCGCTGATGTAGCAGGTATCGCCTTCATTGACGACGGGCGGCGGGAAGATGCCGAGGTTGAAGTCAGAGTTGGCTTCAAAGCCGGTGATTTCCCACGAACCGGTCGGGTAAATCGCACCGAGGCCGAGCGTGAAGGCGCTCTGCGCATCCGGGTAGCTGAGGGCCTGATAGCCGTCGATCAGGTAAGGCTGCCAGCGGGCCAGTTCTTCGAACGCCGCGAGGAAGCCGCCTTCGTTCAGCTTCGCCGTACCGTTGATCAGACCCAGACGGCCTTCTTCACCGCCCCAGTAGTTCGGGCCGATGTTTTCCCAACCCATCGTCGCGCTTTCCCACTGGTCGGCGGTGCCCATCACCAGCGGTGCATAGGTGCCATCCGCCTTGATCGCATCGAGGACGGCGTAGAACTGCTCGACCGTTGTGGGTTCTTCCAAGCCAAGCGCGGCAAACGCGTCGGCATTATAGAAGAAGCCGTGAATGACCGACGCCATCGGCACGCAGAAGACATCCGACCCATCGTCGGTGATCCACGCGCTCTTCGCCACATCGCTGAAGTTTTCCATGCCGGGCAGGTCGTTCAGCGAGGACAGATAGCCCGACTGGAACAACTGGAGCGAGGCATCGAACGGACGGCAGGTGATCAGGTCACCGGCAGTTCCGGCTTCAAGGCGGCTGTTGAGGATACCATTGTAGTCGGCGGGGGGCGTGGGGTTGAAGACGACCTGAATGTCGGGATACTGTGCGTTAAAGGCGGGGATGATGACATCCTGCCAAATCGTCAAGTCGTCGTTTCGCCAGCTTTCAATCACCAGCGGCCCACCATCCTGTGCGGCGATCGGGGCGATCGCTAGCACAGAAAGAATGCTCAGTACGAATATACTTAGAAGCAGTTTCTTCATTGGAATCCTCCATTAAAATGTAACTTCCACAGGTTGAATATAACGCAATCGTCATATGATGCAACATTCGTCTTGGGCGGGTTTCTCGCGCAAGTGAACCTTGGTTTTAAGACCATTTGATCACATGAGCCTCCCCACTCCGCGTAGTTGCGCTGCCGCTCGAAATCCTCATAATGACTTTATACGATCCCTTAATTTCAGCCATGAAAGGACAATCCGCCGATGCGACGCTTTCTGCTTTTGTTGGTCTTTCTAGGGATGGCGGCGGTTTCCGTACAAACCGCTGTCAACGCGCAAGGCGAACCCACCGAAATGGGGCCGATTCAGCTCATCCTGCCGGAGGGGGTTCAACTCACCCCCGATCCGTTCGGTGTGTTCTTTGCCTCAAACTCGGACGCGCTGGCAGTGCTCCAATCGCTCATCGCCTCGCCCTACCAATCCTTGACCGGCAGCCGCTTGAGCGCGGATGCCCCAGCATCACCCGACACACCGCTGATTGCCGGGGCGATTTTGATGCTTGATGCGGCGACGACCCGCCAAAATGCCATGATTCGGGATGCCCTTGACGACACAAGCAATTCAGTCGCATCGCATATTGTGATTGACGGGCGGAACGGGATCTATAACCTTTCCGAGAATTCTGCCGATAACCTGCTTCAGTTTGGCGCTGTCATCGATGACCCGGATACGATCGTGGTCATTTTGGGGATCGCATCCATTGGGGACTATGACTCGGCGGCGTTCCTCTCCCTTCTCAACTCGATTCAGTTTGTGAGCGATGGCGCGGAGCCTACACCCACACACCTGCCCTTGTTGACATTCGGGTTTAACACTCTGCCGTCCGCGCCCGACTTCCACGGACTAACTCTCGTGAATGCGGCGCAGCTCCCATCGGGACTCATGCTGCAAGGCGGCGTACTTTCGCCGGACGGGACACGACTGGTTTCATACAGGGGGAACGATGGGCTGTGTATCTACACGACAGCCGATCTGGAAGCCGCGCCGAGCTGCTTCCCGGCGCGAACACGAATTCTCAACACCAATATCGCTTGGTCGCCAGACAGTCGCTATCTGGCATTCCATGAGGACGCCTTCATTTTCATGACGGACAGTGATCTCTGGGTGATCGATACGCAGGCGAACCGGCTGCTCAACTATACCGATGATGGGTTTGAAGGCCGTTTCTTCGATATATCCCGGCTGCACGATCAGGGTCTGACGAGCGTGAACTTGGATTACAGCCCAGTGTGGTTTGGCAGCACCATCTACTTCTTCCGCACCGCTTACGGCGGATCCGACAACGCGCCCACCAGCCTCTACCGCCTCGACATTGAAGCGGGCGGCACACCGGAACCCGTCATGTCCTTCAGCACGAACGCGCGCGATGTGGGCAGCATCATCAATCTGGACGGGCTGACAGGCTTTAATGGCGTGCTGGCCGTCTCGCCAAGCGGACGCTGGATGGCCGCGGTGTACCGCCCATTGGAGCGCGCGAATTACGCGGTGCTGCGCTTCGATCTACAGGCGGGCACCGTTGAAACCCTCGTTGGCATCACCGATTTACAGGCGGGGATGCCCACCTACCTGAACGAGCCGATGAATCCGGCAGGGGTCGCGTGGCTGCCTGATGAAAGCGGGTTACTCATCAGCACAGGTGGCAATCCGGGCCGCCCCGCGATGGGGAATGTCTACCAGTACGAGTTCGCCAGCCGGGCGGTGACCCCGCTGCTTGATTTCAGCAGTGCAGCGGATGAAACCGCCATGCCCACCGATCTCATCCCATCACTGGTGCAAATCCTGCCCGATCGATCGGCGCTGGTATGGGGAAATGGCGTGGAAGGGAACGGATCGCTGTGGAGCACCCCGCTTCCGCTGAGCGGTACTCCGTTCACGGCGGACTCGCGGCCCACGTCGGTCGCCGCCTTCGAGTACATCCCCCGCCCCTTTCAGGGGGTTGGGCAAACGGGCGATCAGGTTACGCTGCTGGTGGGCGGTCAGCTTCTCAGCCTCCGCCGGGAGTAGCAGCCCACCCCGCGAATGGTGAGGGTTTTATGCAGGGCGGACGACGAGCAAACTGCACGGCGCGGCAGCACGGCTGTGAGCGGAATCGAGCGCGGCGATCATGCGCTGGATGAAACTGCCGTAGGCTTCGGCGGCGGTGACGATCACATCATAATTGTGTTCGGTGGTTTCGCGGACGATTTGGGTAATGGGGTCGCCCTGCCGCAGTTTGAGCGCTCCCGGCACACGCTGATCGGCGATGTGGGTGGTGAGACGGGCGATATGCGCCGACGATTGCTCAGGAGCGCTGCCCTGTGCAGTTGAATCGGCAGTAGAGGGGACGAGCCTGCCAATACCGCGCACAGGGAAATGTTCGGAGCGGGCGACGGCCAGCAGAGTCACAGCGGCTTCCCCTGCGCGGGCCAAACGTAAAGCCCAGTCGAGCATGATGTTATCGGGCGGGCCGCCGCGCACCAATCCGAGAATGCGACGCATCGGAGCGATAGGCGGTGCGCCGGGGATAGAACGCGACAGCCAGAGCGGAGTTGAAATACCGCGCAGCAGCGGCTCGATCAACGGAACCGGCGGCATGCCCATCACGGTGAGTTCATACTCACCCGTGTTCGCCAATGAAATCACGCTTTCCTGTGGTGTGGTCGCGCCATCGAGCGCGGTGATGGTGCCGCCGAGCAGCGTTCCGGCAAGCGCAGTGAGATCAGGCGCGCCGCTGCTGAGGATGCGCGTCCCGCTGACGGAGTCGTCGGGCGGATAGACGCGATCCAGCACGGCGCGGATCTCGGCGGCATCGCCGCGCACGGGGACGATTTCGGCATTAAGCAGCGCGGAAAGCATCCCGATCACGTAAGGGTTGTTGATCTGCGCCATAACGACCGTGATCGCCGTGCCATCTTGTGCCAGCGGCAGCGCGACATGATAGTAAGCGACTCGGCGCGGCAGGCGGCGAGCCAGCCCTTCATCAATGGTCAAGCCGGTCAAGGAGAGAAAAGGAAAAGGGGGGCGCGCGGGTTTTGTCATCGGTTATTCGGCAGCATCATCAGGCGGGGCGAGGAAGGCATAGCCGATCCCCGGTACGGTTTCGATCAAAGGTTGAGCGTCGGGCTGGCTGTCGTTGATCTCAATTTTGCGGCGCAGACGATGGACTAACTGCTTCAGCATCACTTTGTCACCCCCACCCGGACTCCACACTTTGTCGATCAGCAGTTCGGCGCGCAGCACCTGACCGGGATTCATGACCAGCGCTTCGAGCAGGCGGTATTCCAATTGCGTCAAGCGAATCGGTTTGCCGTTCGGGTAGGCAGCAATCACCACTTCGCGGCGGGTCGGATCAAGGGTGAGCGGGCCGGAGTTGATGCGACTGGGAGCAAACTGCATTCCAGCGCGGCGCAGCACCGACTGACAGCGGGCGACCAACTGAGCGGGGCTAAAGGGTTTGGTGATGTAGTCATCCGCGCCAAGGTTCAACCCTTCGACAATATCGCCGTCATCGCTGCGCACACTCAGCATGATGATCGGGATGCTGCTATGCGCGCGAATGTGGCGGCACACGCTCAACCCATCCATGCGCGGAAGTTTCAGATCGAGAATGATCAGATCCGGCCCTTCAGCCTGCCAGCGATCCAATGCCGTGCGCCCGTCGTGTGCCAGCGTGACTTCAAAACCCGCACGGCGCATGGTGAAGGCGATCACGTCCGCTAACACCAAATCGTCGTCTACGATGAGGACTTTCATGGGGAAGTGCTCCCAAGTTCAGTGGTTTCGATAGGCAGACGGAACGAAAAGATCGATCCGCTGCCGGGACGGGATTCTACCCTGATCTGCCCCCCATGCCCTTCGATAATGGCCTTGACCACCGATAAGCCCAACCCAACGCCGCCATCATTCTGGCCATCGGAATTGGCGCGCACAAAGCGCTGAAACAGATAATCCCGCGCTTCCGGCTCAATGCCGCTGCCGCGATCGGCGATGTCGAACCAAAGCGCAGCGTTTTCCAGCCGCACAGTCAAATCGATGCTTTCACCGAGTGGGCTGTAGGCGCTGGCGTTCGACAGCAGATTGACGATCACCTGCACCATGCGTACCGGATCGAGCAGGAGCGGCGGCAGGCTGAAGGGTTCGCTGAGGGTCAAGGTTTGATCGCGGCGGTCGATCAACGGCTGCATGATGTGAAGGGCTTCGACCAGCACGGCATTGAACGACGCGGTGCGGCGGCGCAGCACAAAATGCCCGCTGTCGATCTTGGCGGTTTCGAGCAGATTATCGACCAGCGTTTGCAAGCTGGAAACGCTCAAGTGCAGCGAGCCGAGCAGCTCATCCAGCTCTGCGGGCGAAAGGTAATGGGCGTCACGCTGCAAAAGCTCGATCGTCGCCTTCATGCCGGAAAGCGGCGTGCGAAACTCATGGGTGATGCTGGCGAGAAATTCGCTAAAAGGGTTGTTCGGCGTCTGCATGGTTCGATTTAGGCCGTTTGCTTCACCAGCGCTTCCCAGAGCGCATCATCGATTTCGATTTCGTCCTCACGAATGATCTTTTCCAAAATGCGGTTGCCCCGTTCACCGGGAATGAGGATGTCATCTACATCAGGGAGGCGCAGACTGTTCTTGACACGGGCGATCAACTCTCCCACGCGATTCTCAAACGATCCCCGATCGGTGAGCAGTTCAGGATCGATGACCATGCTCAGGGTGCCCCAATCAAGCTTGTGTCCGTCCTCGGTGCGGCTGGTTTCAACCAGTGCCCCGGTGAGGATTTCGACGATGAAGGAGAGCCCCGCACCTTTATAGCCGCCAAACGTGCGAATTGCGCCCGTGAGCGCCGCCGCCGCATCGGTGGTGGGATTTCCGTGGGAGTCATAGGCGACATCTGCCGGAATGGGACGCCCGGAAGCCTTCGCTTCGACAATTCCGAAGCGGGCGATCGCAGACGTTGCCATGTCGAATACGACCGGTCTGCCGCCCGTTGGAATGGCGATCGCAAGCGGATTGGTGCCGAGCATCGGCTGATAGGAGCCGTGCATGGCGACATATTCCCCCGAACCGGCGAACACGACTCCGATCATGCCCGTTTGTGCGGCGACCTGCGCATAGTAGCCGATCGCACCGGTTGACGTGTTGGTATTGTGGGTGCCGACGATGGCGAAACCGTGATCGCGCGCCTTGCCGATCGCCACATCGAGCGCGTGGCGCATGGCGACCATCCCGGCATGGCGACCGCCGTCGATGAGGGCAGAGAGTTTGGTTTCACGGACGATGCGCATCGGTGTGCAGTTGGGATCGCGCGGCATGCCCGCGCCGATCAGCTTGACGATGCCCTGATTGTTACCGCGTAACTGGGCATAGAGCAGCACTTCCAAGATAGTCTGCGCTTCATCAGTGGGATATCCCTGTTTTTCGAGGACGATCAGCGTGACTTCGGTTAGGGTATCGATTGAGATATGCACCATGATGAAATCCTTCTAAATGACCCGAAAATGGCGGGATGTTTCCATTACGATAACAGACACCCGCCGAAATCTGCAATGTGGGAGGGCATGGAATGTGAAAAAGGCTCATTCTAGGAAAGGGCGACTGGGCAGTCGGTTGAGCGTTCAATTGAACACCCCTACGGTTTCGTAGGGGTATCATGTTACACGCGTTTTTCAGGTGTTTACGGTGGCGTGTGGCTAGGGCGTGACGGTGGAGAGGCGGGCAAAGGCGCGCACCGGGAAAGTCCCCATCCCCTTGAATTTCGGCGGCACCGCACTGAAAGTAAAGCCGGTTTGCGGCACGTTTTCGAGGTTGCACAGATGCTCGGCGATCAAAATTTCATGGCGCAGCAGCGTCGAATGCACAGGACGGGTATTCGTACGCGTATCGTCGATATTGTGCGAGTCGATCCCAACAAGCGCGACTCCTTGATCGACCAAATAAAGAGCGGCGGCTTCGGTTAGAAAAGGGTGGTTCTCGTAGTAGGCGGGTGTGTTCCAGTGTTCTGCCCAACCGGTATGCACGAGGACGGCCTGCCCCGCGCTGACTTTCCCGCGAAAAGCCTCAACATCGACGGCTAACCCGTTATGAAAATTGGCACGGATGAGCACACCGGGGAGATCGGCAAAGTGTTCGAGCGTCACTTCGGACAGATCGTGCCCATCGGCGTAGCGGTGGAACGGGCAGTCGATGTACGTGCCCGTATTCGAGACCATTTCCAGCTTGCCGATCTGAAATTCGGTGCCTTCGGCATAGCGGGATCGCGAGTCTTCACGGCTGAGATAATCGCAGATGATGGGCGGCGGCAGTCCTTTGTAAGTCACCAGTCCATCTTCGATCACATGGCTGAGATCGACATAGCGGCGTGAAGCCGGTTCGCCTGTGCCGCGCTTATGGGCTTCGGTGAGGATCTGCTTGTTGAGGATGCGAACCTCGTACACCATCAGAAGGCGCAGATCGGCGACGATGTAGCGGGCGAGCGCTTCATCAGAAATATCTTCACCCACGATGTCGAGGCGAAAATCCTGTCCCTGAATACCACCGCCGTTCGAAAAGTCCACTTCAAAGTCGAATTTGACGCGCTTGTCCATCGATCTGGTTCTCCCTTACTGGTGTTTATGTTCAGAGGATAACCGGAACTCAACAATGCTGTATAGATCCTATGTTTCGCAAAATCGAATTGTGACGCGTGAACGGGATGGGCGATCGAGGTTTTGTGAGGACGACTTCCCCTTCCTGAATTCAGGAAGGGGAGCCGTACAAAAGCCTTTGAGAGGAGCGCATCGCGATCCGCAGATGCGCCCTCGCAATAGGAGGTTACAGGACGGGGGCGTGCGGCTGACGGCGCACAAACTGACCGCCGCCGTTGGTGCCGAACCACTGATCGCCATCGACCAATTTCTTGCCACGCTGGAAGACCATCACCGGAACACCGCGTACGGTCGTGCCCTCGAACAGGTTGTAATCGACGCGCATGTGGTGTGTGCTGGCGCTGATGGTGTGTTCCTTGTTCGGGTCCCACACGAGAATATCGGCGTCCGCGCCCACGGCGAGCGTGCCCTTCTTCGGGTACATACCGAAGATGCGCGCCGGGTTGGTACAGTTGAGCTCGACAAAGCGCTGCGGACTGATCTTGCCGCCGTTGACGCCCGCATGCCAGATCATCATCATGCGATCTTCGATGGCGGGCAGACCATTCGGAATCTTGGCGAAGTTGCCGAGGCCAAGTTCTTTACCGGGGCGGCGATAGGAGGCGTCCTGCGCTTCATAGGCAGCCCAATTACCACCGTTGTGCGCCTTCGCCCATTCCTGCCACGGGCCTTTGCCACCGTCAAACCAGAAATCGCAGTGATCGGTGCTGATGACTTGCAGCGTCCCATCTTTGACGGCGCGCCACAGCACTTCCTGATCGTGCTTGCTGCGGATCGGCGGTGAGCAGACGAACTTGGAGCCATGGAAATCGGGCTGCGCGAGGTGATCCTCAACCGTGAGGAAGAAATACTGCACGCAGGTTTCGCCCATCACCGGGTAGCCGAGCGCGCGTCCGCGAGTCAGCGCCTGCACAGAGGGTTCGCAGGTCATATGGACGACGTAGAGCGAACAACCGGTCAAGCCGCTCATGACGACGGCGCGGTTGGTTGCTTCACCTTCGATTTCCGGCGGGCGCGATGACGCGTGATAGACCGGATCGGTTTTGCCAGCGGCCAGCAGCGCGGGCGTGAGCTGGGCTTCTACGTCGCCATTTTCGGCGTGTACCATGACGATCATGCCGTTGTCGGCGGCTTTGCGCATCGCCTTGAACAGCGTGGCGTCGTCGATCTGGAAGACGTTCTTGTACGCCATGAACAGCTTGAGGCTGGTGATGCCTTCATCGACCATCGTCGGGATTTCTTCCATCACGGCGTCGGTGAGATCAGTGATCGCCATGTGGAACCCGTAGTCGATCTGTGCTGGCTTGGATTTTTCGCGCCACACCGCTAACCCATCATGCAGCGACTTGCCCTTCTGCTGAATCACGAAGTCGATGTGCATGGTGGTTCCACCGAATGCCGCCGCTTTGTGTCCCACATCGAAATCGTCGTTGCTGAAGGTGCCGCCGAAGGGCAGATCGAGGTGGGTATGCACGTCGATCCCACCGGGCATGAGGTACTTCCCCGCGCAGTCGATCACCTGATGCCCATGCGGATCGATGGCCGCCCCGATCAGGGTGATCACTTCCCCTTCGACCAGCACATCGGCCTTGAACATATCGCTTGCGGTAACGACCGTCCCGCCCTTAAATAAGGTTCCCATAACCAACCCCTCCGTAGGCATCTACTAGTGGATGCCGATTGTAACGCAATGTTACGAGGGAGGGGGAAGTGCAAAAGAGTCAACGCAAAGGCGCAAAGGATGGAAGGCGCAAAGAGGATGTTGAAAATTCCCTGTGCGTTTGTGGCTACTGATTGCCTTTTAGTTTTTCCTCATACTCCTGTATGCTCTTTTGAGAGCCAGTCACCGGGCCCGTGCATGTCAATGTAGTGGCGGTAATCAGCAATAGCCAGCACGTATTCGCCTTTCGCCGCATAGACCGCACCACGACCGGAATAGGCAAAAACTCATTCAGCTGAGGCGAATGGATTACGTGTACATCGCTAATCGCCCATCAAAATCATGCTTGCGAAACAGTTAGACCGCGCTCAGCGTAGACAAGGGCGCATTGGGGATCTAGGCGAATAGCGTCCGTGTTATATCGCGAATCGGGCACCATCATAATCAGCTAGGCCGTAGCATTCGTTGCCCCGGCTGAGATATTCGTCCACTATGCGGTTATCACCAGATTTGGATGTATGCACGGTAGGCGGCATTGTACTGGGTTTCTTTCGCGCCCGTACCGCGTCAATTGCCTCCATCAATGCCTTGATCTCGCCTTCAAAGGCTTTGCCGCCATCGGTTAAGCGAGCCGCGTTGATCTTGCAAAGGCGGCGCATACCTTCCGGCAAATCGGCAGCAGTAGGCATACTTGCGCCTTTGATCAGCACGGGGGCGATGATTAACCCTTCCGATTCCCGCGCGATAGCGGCTTCCACTTCGATTTTCACGTAATCATCGTCGGCGCTAGCTGCTTTCTGATTCAGCAGTTCCAACCAGCGCGCGCCGATGATCACCAGTACAGCATCGCTTTCAGCAATCCGTTCGCGGATCACATCCTCAAAGACGACGAACGGCGGCAGCCCATCGAAGTCGATAAAGACATTATCTGCCCCGTAGCGATTGATCAGCCAATCGCGGATACGGTAGACGAAATCGGCGTTATCGGCTTGGCGGTAGGAGACGAAAATCTTGGTCATGGGGCATGATCCGGCAGCGCATCAACATTGATAACATTCTAACCTGAGAAGCTGCTTTCAGTGACAGCGGCGGACACGCCGTTGCGCGTCCCTACGATCCGCCTGTGGTCATGTCAAACAGCACGATGCGCCAACCGTCGGGATCGGCGATGGTGAGGCTCTTGCTTTCCCAGTACGGATTTTCCGGCGGCACCGGATCGTATCCCATCGCCGCCAAGCGCCCCGCAATCGCATCGATCGCCGTATGATCTGGGAAGTAAAACACGAGCAGGTTGTCATGCGTCGGTGCGGGACATGGGCTCCCGTCACGGTGATGGGTGAATTCCAACTGGGCGGTGTCGTCCGGCATACCGAGGATCACGCCATCATACCCAGCATGATTTTCAAAGTGGCCGATCACCGGCAGCCCCACCCCATCGCGATAAAAAGCGACGACTTTTTCGAGTTGATCGGTGGGGCGGGCAAAACGAAGGCGGGCGGCGAACCAATCAGACATCCAAAATCCTCCTGAAAGTGTTGATCTACTATACTAGAGCCATTGAGCGGTGGAAAACGCCCTCTGCCTGACGATTATCAGGCGCAAAGAGTACGTTGGTTGGAGCGACCATGAAACTTGGCATCGTAGGCGCGGGAACCATGGGATCGGGGATCGCGGTGTGCGCGCTCACTGCCGGATTTGAAGTATGCCTTGTCGATTTGATCCCCGACAAGCTGACCAAAGCCCGCACGTTCATCGACGGTCACCTGAACCGCGCCGGGAAGCGGGATGCGATTCGGCTGCTCACGCTGACGAATCAGAACAGCGCGCTGGCGGATCGTGAAGTCGTGATCGAGGCGGCGATTGAAGATCGTGCGGTCAAACAGCAGGTGTTCCGCGAACTGGCGGTGACGTGTTCGCCGGGGTGCATTTTCGCCACCAATACCAACACGATTCCCGTCACGGTGATCGCGTCGGTGGTGCAAAACCCGGAGCGCGTGATCGGCATGCATTTTTTCAATCCCGCGCCGCTGGTGACGCTGGTGGAGGTGATCACGACCGCCAAGACGAGCCGCCAAACGCGCGACGCGATCCTGCAATTGGCGCGGCAGATGGGCAAGACGCCGGTCAGTATGCCGGATATGCCCGGTTTTCTGGTCAACCGGGTGGTGCAGGCGTACACGCTGGAAAGTCTGCGCATCGTCAGCGATGGCGTGGCGACCCCGCAGCAGGTGGACACGATCCTAGAATTGGCGGGCGGCTTCAAGATGGGGCCGTTCCGCATGATGGACTTGATGGGAATCGACGTGAGCCTGAGCGCGGCACAGAACATCTACGAGCAGACGTTCAACGAGCCGCGCTACCGTCCCAGTTTGCTGCAAGCGCAGGCGATCCACAATGGATGGCTGGGACGCAAGACCGGGCGCGGATTTTACGGCTACGGCCACGAAGAATCGCCGTTCGCGCTGCCAACCGTCCCCCCGGTCAAACCGGGAAAAGAGAAAATCTACGCCCTGTTTCGCGGCTGGAGTCCGCTGGTGAAGCGAGCTTACGCGTCCGGCTACTCGTTGGTCGATGATCGGGTGGATGCGGGCAGCCCGCCGAATGCACCCATGCGCACCGAAGAACTGGTCGATGGACTGAATTTTGGCGATCTCCACGTGTCGAACACCGTCGAAGATGTGATCGCCTATGACGGGCTGCTGATGGACACGGCGAAAGCGATCACCCTCTCGGCAGGGCGGCGCGTGTCGATGATGGATCGGCAGCGGGCGGAAGCGTTCATGAATCACATGGGGTTGGCGGTCGTGTGGGTGAATCATGTGCCGGGGCATATTTTGTCGCGCGTGCTGTGCCAGATCATCAATGAAGCGGCGTTTGCGATGGGCGATCGGGTGGTGGAAGATGAGCGTCTGCTTGATACCGCGATCAAGTTGGGGGCGAATACGCCCGCAGGCCCGTTCGAGTGGCTGCGGCGCTGCGGGATTACGGCGATCCGCACCCGGTTGAACAGCCTATACGATTACTATCAAGAGGAACGCTACCGCATGGCACCCTATTTGAAGCGTGTGCCCGAAGAACAAGAGCGCCCGCGCTTTGAGGAATAGCTTTACGCTCCGGTCTTGTTTTCTGGCCCCTGCGCCCATAGATCGTCGAGTGAAAGTCTGCCATTCGTGAAATCGCTGATCTGCGCGTAGCTGTATCCTTGGCGCTCCAGATCAGCGAGCACCGTACGCATTCTGTGCTTTTTTCCGTCGCGGGTTGTGACGGTGAGCCGCGCTTTCGGTTGTTTGGGCTGTGCGTCCGCTTTTGAGACGCGCAGGCCCTTCACACGCAGATCGAGCGCGCGTTCAATCGCAGCACCGACAAACTCGGCGTCTGCCAGCCGGTAAAACCCGTCATCGATGCCGCGCCGCACTTTGTGCGCATACAGGGCTTTCTTCACCGTGAAACGCAGGGTTTCTGGGCTGCTTAAGTTGACTCGGCTTACATCCTGCTTGTCATAGGCGTGGATCGTATCGAAGGGCGAGGTGCGAACGATCAGCACACGCCGATCCGTGACGGCGTAGAGGGTCGCCCGGTCACGCTGATAGGCACGCACCATCGTCCATGCCACCAATACCGCCCCGCCAAAGCCCATCACGATCAGCAGGCATTGAGTCGCACTCATCGCCGCCATGCCTGTCGCATCCATCAGGTTCATCAAGGTATCGAGGAGGTTGTCAGAAGCCCGGTCGCGCGTATTCCCGGCCAGAAGTAGATTCATGGCGACGGCGAGTACCAGCCCTATCGCGCCGAGCAGCAGCAGCATCCCGAACATCTTGAGCAGATCGGGATTGTTGACGGAATAGATCAGCGAGGCACGCGGCGCGCCGCTCCACACGACCCGTTCGCCGGGGAGCATCGTTTGTTCAAGGACTTCAGCAGCCCGCGACGCAGAGGTGTTGTTTGTCATCGTAACCTCGACTCCAAATGGGTACGGGATGGTGTTCACTGTATGCGAAGTCCGAAGATCGGGCAACCGGACGGCGAGTAGTGGTCGAACAATCGTTCCGGCGTGTTATAATTGAGCCATGAGCAAAACGACCCCCACCTACTACATCTTTCACGGTGACGACGATCTGCGGATTGAGGAAGAAGTCACCAAAATGCGCGCGCGCATGGGCGACACGCCGAATGCCGATCTCAACACGGCTGAATTTGACGGCGAATCGGTTGAGGCGGCGGAAGTGCTCGGTGCGGCGATGGCCTATCCCTTTCTGGCCGATAAGCGGCTGGTGATCGTCAAAGGGATGCTGTCGTGGATCATCCGCAAAGGCGCGGGCGAAACCGGCAAAAAAGCCGCCGAGCGGTTGGCGCGTGATCTGCCAACACTGCCGGAATGGGCGCGCGTCGTGTTTTGGGAACGCGAAAAGCTGGCGGACACGCACAAAGTCGTCAAGGCCGCGCGCGAGGACGCGAACGGCTTTGAAAAGTCGTTCGATGTGCCGAAAGATACGACCCAGTGGATTGTGAAGCGGGCGCAAGAACAGTACAACGCGCCGATCGAGATACAGGCTGCCGCCGCACTCGCCAGCGTCACCGGGGCGGATCTGCGCCGCGCGGATAACGAACTGGTCAAGTTGGTCGCATTTGTCGATGGCGAACGCCCGATCCGCGAAAGCGATGTCGAACTGCTCACGCCGTATGTCGCGGAAGCGACGGTGTTTCAACTCACAGATGCGCTGGCCGAAGGGCGCGGCGGCGCGGCACTCCAAGCGCTCAACCGCCTCTACGATCAGCAGGAAGAACCGCTCAATATCTACGGCATGATCGTGCGCCAGTTCCGCCTGCTGCTGCTGACCAAAGAGCACCTGACGAGCGGCGGCTACACCAATACCCTCGGAGACGTGATCGGCGTGCGATCGTCGTATGCGGCGGATAAGTTCGCCAAGCAGTCGCGCGCGTTCGATCTGACGCAGCTAGAGAAGATTTTCCGCACCCTGCATGATTACGATGTGCGCATGAAAACCGGGCAGATCGCGCCCAAGCTGGCGCTGGAACTGCTGATCGGGTCGCTGACGCGTTGAAGTCGATAAAAAAGCCATAAAAGTCGTGTGATTCAAAGGGGCTGCCGCAACCCCGCCGCCCCTCCTGCGTATATGAGAATATCGAACACAAGCAAAGCACGCCGATTGGGATCGGCAAAGGTGAACCGATAATGTCCATCATTCTGCTCATTCTGCTTCTGATCGCGGTGCTGTTCGTGCTCTCGCTGATCACGAAGATCGCATTCGCGCTGTTCCTGCCCGTACTGCTGTGGGCATTCTCCGGCTGGCTGGCAGGGAAACTGGTCAACGGGCGCGGCAGCGGTTTGATTCAAGATGTCCTGCTTGGCCTCGCGGGTGGTTTCGTCGGCGGATTCCTGTTCGGCGGCGGCGGCCTGCTGGCGCAGTTCATTTTCGGCACGATCGGCGCGGTGCTGGTCGTCGTGGTGATCAACTTCCTTCAGGGACGCCGTCGCCCTGCCTAAACAAACAGCCACCCCCAGAGGACACGGAGATCACAGAGAGAGTCGGGCAATTTCCTCTCTGCGATCTCCGTAGAATCGGGCTGAGTGTGCTTTCTCGCCCTTTCGATTTAGCCCACCTGAGGGGATACATCAGAACCTCATGACCACCCTGATCCAGCCCATCACCCACCGGCGCCGCGCACTGCTGGCCTCGGTGATTGCGTTTGTTCTGGTGCTGATTCTGTGGAACGTGCAAGCGCTCGACTTCGCGCTGTATCCGTTCCGCCTGTTCGTGACGTTCGTTCACGAAAGCGGACACGGCCTCGCCACGCTGATCAGCGGTGGGCATTTCGAACGGTTCGAAGTGTATGCCAACGGTGCGGGCGTGGCGCTGACAGCGGGCGGCAGCCGCTGGTTGATCCTGCCGGGCGGGTATCTCGGCGCGGCACTGTTCGGCGCGGTGCTGTTTTATCTGGCGAATACGATTCCGCACAGCCGCGTGATCGCCGGAGTGCTGGGCGTATGGATGATCGGCTTTTCGCTGCTGTTCACCACCTTCCTTTCGACCGCGTTTTTGGTCGGCGTGGGGATGGGATTGGTGCTGATCGTGTTGAGCGCGAAAGCCTCATCGGATGTGACGCTGATTCTGCTGAACGCATTGGCGATGCTCACCGGCCTCAATGCCGTCCTTGATCTGGTCAATGTCTTCAACCACTCGGATGCGATGCTTGGCAACGTACGCAACGATGCCGCTCAGTTCAGCGCCGAGATCGCACCGTTTCTCCCCGGTGCTTTTTGGGCGGGCTTATGGGCGCTGATCGCGGTGGGGCTGCTTGGCGCGGCGGTGTGGTACAGCGTGATCCGTCCGCGCCGAATAGTCTAGGTACGCCTTTCCCTAAATTCGTGCGGTTCTTCGCGTCCTTATGTCCGCGTGTGTGGTACAGGACGATCCCCCGGCGTAGAATGGTGTTGTAAAGGATCAAAAACACCGATCGAATCCGTCGATCAGCGAAGGATAAGCCCCATGTCCCCTCTCCCCACTCATACACGCGCGGTCGTGCTCAATCGCTATGCACTGGATGGCTGGCAGATTGGCGAAGTCCCCCTGCCCGCGCTTGGCGAACGTGATGTGCTCATCAAAATCAGCGCCGCGCCGATCAACCCCTCTGATCTCAGCTTTCTACAGGGACACTATGGCATTCGCAAAACGCTGCCGGTCGTGCCGGGATTCGAGGGCGGCGGACGGGTGATCGCCGCCGGGAGCGCGCTCGATCAGCAGGAGTGGATGGGGCGGCGCGTGGCCTGTTTCGCCGGGAGTGGGCACGGCACCTATGCGGAATATATGGTGGTGCCCGCGACGAACTGCCTCCCCGTCGATGAGCATATCACCGACGAATACGCCTGCATGTTGATCGTCAACCCGATCACGGTGTGGGCGCTGATCGATATTGCCATCGACAGCGGGACAAAAGCCGTGATCCAAACGGCGGCAGCGAGTGCACTCGGTCACGCGCTGTGCGTGATGGCAGGGCGACGCGGCTTGAAGGTGATCAATGTGGTGCGGCGGGCGGCATTGGTCGATCAACTGAAGGCGCAGGGCGCAGACTATGCGCTCGACAGCAGCGCGGACGGCTTCGACGGTGAACTGCGTGAACTGGCGCGCAAGCTCGATGCGCGGCTGGCGTTCGATGCGGTCGGCGGCGCGATGACCGATCGGGTGTTGCGGGCGATGCCCAACGGCGCGCGGATCATCGTGTACGGTGGGCTGGACGGCACGCCGAGTCAAGTCGGGGTCGATCAGTTGATTTTCCGCGATAAGCACGTCGATGGCTTCTGGCTTTCGACATGGCTGCCGAAACATCCCGATAAAGTCGCCGCCGCGTGGTCGGATGTGCTGGCACACGCCTTCGAGTTTCGTCCGCATGTGCGCGATCTGCTCAAGCTGGAGGAATTCGGTAAGGCGATCGATCTGTACCAGTCGAATATGAGCGGCGGGAAGGTGCTGCTGACGCCGTAAAACCTACGGAGAAAGGCGCGGCTGAGTTTCGTTGAAAAGGAAGCCTTTGATTTCCGTTCTTCTCAAACTCATGGTCTCCTTTTGCGGTCTGTTCGCGCTGCTGATCGGCGCAATCTGCGCGCAGCCGTATGTGCCGCCCGCCGACGCCCGTGCCTTGACCGCGTTTTTAAGCGACTGTGACTCGCCGCCGTGCCTGCTGGGAATCTCGATCGGGACGCCCGCCGGTGAAGCGATGGCGCGGCTGCGCGCTCACCCGTGGGTGGAATTGGTATGGCAGGAGAGCATGACCGATGGACGGCACGCGTGGATCAGTTGGCGCTGGAGTGCGGCGGCTCCCGGTTGGCTGGAACGCCGCGCGCGCGATGGGATGCTCGATGTCGCCCTGTTTCAAGCGGAATTCCCGATCACCGGCATTCACACCCGTATTCGCCTAAGCTACGGCGATCTGTGGCTGGCGCTGCCCCATCCGATCGCAGTGTTCAAAGATGAGTTCAACGGCTACTTCCCCTCGCTGACGAGCTACCTGATCGCGCCGGGGGTGACACTGCTGCCGGATTTTTCCTGCTCGACGGGATATGCTTCGCTGTGGGACATCAACGGGATGGGAATCGAACTGCCCGATCGCGATGCCACGACGCCGACTCTGCTGTGGGCAGTACAGCCAACAATCAACACGATGCCGTATTTGTGCCGCCGCCTGTTTAATCGGTATGCAGGGAATTGAGGGCGGCGTCCCTACGAACAACAGAGGCCCTAATGCAGCGGTTGGCAAGCCTGCTTTTCAAGCTCAGTTTCGGGCTAACGGCCCTGTTCATGCTGATTATCGGCGCGATCCGCGCACAGCCATATGTGCCGCCCGCCGATGTGCTGGCATTGTACGATCTCTTCAACGACTGCGAGTCACCGCCGTGTGTACTGGCGATTTATGTGGGGATGCCTGCTGACGAAGCAACCGCACGATTGGAGGCAAGCCCATGGGTGGCAAATATCACTGAAGTCAATCTGGGACAAGGTAATCAAACGCTGCGATGGCAGTGGAGTCAAGACAGTCCGCAATGGATTTTACGTGATTCTTCATACGGTTATGTGGATTTCTTCCCAGAAAATGGAAATACGGTTGGCAAAATAGAAATCATGACCCGAATATCATACGGTGATGTATGGCTGACCGAGCCTAATGTGATCCCCATGATTGAAAGGGAATGGAATCCCGTTCAACCCTCTATCGAAAGCACCTTGTTTGTATTGCATTTTGGCTATAGTGCGATTCCCCACTACAGTTGCGGTGTTCCTCCTTCGTCCGTTTGGTCTGTCAATAGGACAAGCATTGAACTGCCAAACCGGATTCAGTATGACAGTTATTCACCTTCTGAGGCAGAAGCAACCATCAATAGAATTCCGTACCTCTGCCGCCAAATACAGGTGGTGCTATCTCGTTCTCCCTAATCGCAACCGCCCGCGCCGATTCCCTGTCTATCTTCACATCATCAGTGCCAAAGCAGAGTCGAACAACCATCCCTGTATCATCGCCTAATCAAACAGCTCAGTTAGCGAAAGTGAGCGAGTATGAATGTCGTGACGATCTTTCTACTAGCCGTTCTTTCGTTTGCCGCACAGACTGATCCCGACTCGTGGGAGGTTCTCTCCGTGCGACCTGTGGGTTCATATGGGTCAGCATTTGGAGATAACTACGAACTTTCTCCCGATGACAGCGCGATCGCGTGGGTCGTCGATGGACGTGAGCTCTGCCTGTATGCACGTGAAACGAAAATTACCCGCTGTTTTCACGCCCCGTACGAGGTATGGCGGCTGCGTTGGTCACCGGATAGCAGCGCGATCCTGCTCATTGAAGGCACTAGGTACAATGCCGCGCTCCAAGTCTTCGATCGCACAAGCGAACAGTTCACGCTGCTGGAAGGCGATCATCGGGTTGACAGCGCGGCACGCTGGAGTGCATCAGGGGCGACCGTTTATTTCCTGAGCGCCGGATACCGAGCGGTTGATGAAGCAACGCCGTTTCTGATCGCCTATTCGGTGCATGCCCAAACCTATACGCGGACGGACTTGTGCGGCATCTTCCCGCCCGTTCCCATGAATCAAGTCACGCTGGAAGCGGTATCCTCGACGGGCGATCAGCTCTTCGTCTCTACGCAGCAGATCATGCCCGATGGAACCGCCGCAGGGCTGTGGCGGATTGACCTCCACCGCCGCACGCTGAAGCAGATCGCCCTGCTGCGTGATCTGTATCCTTTGCTGCCGCCGCCGTACTCGGACTACAGTGAAGTGTACGGCGAAATCACGGGAACCTACTGGGATCAAGACGATCACGCACTGCGGGTGATGCTTGGCGACGGGCTGCCAATCCGCACCGTCGGGATCGTCAGCATCGATTTGGAGACCTTTCGCCAAACGGCGGTGATCCCACCGGCAGACGCCGTGGATTTTTCCTCCGGTTGGTTCTACAACAGCCCCTTCATCACCGACGATGGCGCCCTTATTTTTTACTTCGAAACAGACCCCAAAACGGGCTATTCCGAATCGATCCGTGCGATTCCGCTCGATTCGCCTTCGTCCACACCGATCACAATACTGGAGGGCGTGCGGGCGGACTGCGGCCCGACCTACGTGCTCATCACTGCGTTACATCAGGGAGAAATCCGCACCTACCTGTACGCGTTTGGGCAAATTTGCGTCGGGTAAAATCAGGGCTGCCGGGGCTTGGGGTTGGAACGTGGATCGCCATTCTCCTGTCTATGTTCACATTGGCAGCGCCGAAGCAAAGCCGGATAACCGTATCTGTTCATGCACTCTGTTCTGGCGTATGCTGAATTCCTTCTGAAATGGGAGACGGACTTTATGTGCGGCATTGCCGGACAGCTTGACCTCACCGGGCGCGGACGCGCCGACTTCCCCGCCATTCGCCGCATGTGCGATGCGATCGCCCATCGTGGGCCCGACGGCGACGGCTACTATGATGATCCCGGCCACAATGCCGCCTTAGGAATGCGCCGCCTATCGATCATCGATGTCGATGGCAGCGATCAACCGCTGTACAACGAAGATCGCTCGATCGCGATGGTGTTCAACGGCGAAATCTACAATTATCGCGAACTGCGCCAACTCCTGATCGAGCAGGGTCACGCCCCGGACACCGAGGGCGACGGTGAAACCGTCATCCACCTGTACGAGCAGTATGGCATTGACGGGATGTTCCGCTTGATGCGCGGGATGTACGCCTTCGCGCTGTGGGATACCCGGCATCAGCGGTTGGTGCTGGCGGTCGATCATATCGGCATCAAGCCGCTGTATGTGCACCAGCGCGACGGATTCCTGTGGTTCTCCAGCGAAGTCAAAGCGATGATCGCGGCTGGCGTCCCGGCGTCGATGAACGCCGCCGTACTCGATACCTACCTCAGCTTCGGCTACATGATCGGCGAAGAAACGCTGTTCGAGGGAATCACCCGCCTGATGCCCGGTCATGTGCTGATCGCGGAAAACGGGGCAGTGCGCACCGAACGCTATTGGAAATTCCCTTTTTTTACCGGGGCGCAGCATGCTGCACCCCTACCCATGACCGACGAAGTCTCCCTGATCGCGGAGGCGCGCGAACGACTCGACGAGTCGATCCGGCTGCATTTGCGATCCGATGTGCCACTTGGCCTGTTTTTGAGCGGCGGGATCGACTCGGCGGCGGTGTTGGGGATCATGTCGCGGTTCGCAGGCACCTCGCGCGAAGTCGGCGATCGCGTCAAAACTTACACGATCGGCTATGACGCCGATACACCTGATAACGAACTGCACCACGCCCGCCGAATCGCCGCGCATTTTGGCACCGATCACCATGAGCGGATCATCACCGCCGATGACTGGTGGAAAGGCTTTGAGCGCTACGTCTATCACCACGACGAGCCGAACGCCAATTCGAGCGCGGTGTCGCTGCTGCTGCTGTCGGAATTAACCGGCGCGCAGGTGAAAGTCGTGCTCACCGGACTGGGCGGCGATGAATTGTTCGGCGGCTACCCGAATCACCGGGCGATCCCGGCGCTGTTGGCGCAGCAGGCGCGCTATGGATCATGGGCGCGGCCTTTCGCCCGTTTGATCGATGCCGTCGAGCCGCTGTACCCTTCGTTCAAGCGCTACCGTTATATCGGCGCACTGCCGACCTATCTCCCACGCTGGCGAGCGGTCGCCGCCCCGCGTGACGAGGCGATCCGCCGCTTGCAGAGCTTCGACGGGCTGGTGTTCAGCGATACACTGCGGCGCAAGCTGTACAGCCCGCGCTTGATCGAGGCGTGGCAGTCGGCACAGCATAAAGAGCGCACATTCGCGTCGATTTTGGCGGACAGCCAACGCGATAATCCCGACGATTTCGCACAGGCGATCGTCGCGAATACATGGCTGCACGGGAACGCGCTGCTGCATGGCGACAAGGTGACGATGGCGTACTCCTTGGAAGCGCGCGTGCCGTTCTTCGATCCCGACTTGATCGCGTTTGCGGCGCGGGTGCCGGGGACGATCCGCATGAAGAGCAGTAAATATGTGCTGCGCGAGGCGATGCGCCCGTATCTGCCGGAATTCGCGCTCGAACGCCCCAAGCAGCCGTTCAGCACGCCGATCCTGCACTGGTTCGGCGGCGCATTGAGCGATCGGATTCAAGGGGTGCTGCGCGATCCGGCGGCGTTCATCCGCCAATGGATG
>JAXLWG010000025.1:0-72510 GCA_046328615.1 Anaerolineae bacterium
GCGGGATCGTTGGGAAGGGTGTCGGTGTGACGGGCGTGGCCGTCGGCTCAAACAGTGTGGCGACGATCTGCGGCTGCACATTTTCCTGAAGCGTCGAAGTCGGCACCAACGTCGAAACCGGCGTCACCGTGATCGAGTCGAGGGTGGCGGTTGGCGTAGCCGTGGGCAGCAGGGCGATCGCCGTCTGCGCTGCTGCTTCGGCGGCGCTCTGGGTCGAGGTGGCGAAGGCTTCGGCCTGCTGTGTGCTCAAAGCCGACAGGGCGGATAGTGCCGCGCTCTGCTGTTCAGCGATGAGCAGCGTGTTGATCGCCGTCGTTTCACTGCCCCGGCTGAACACCACATTCCCGTCCAACTGCACAGGCTCCGGCGTCACACCCGGCACCGTGCGGCGGACGAGCAGCGCCCCGGCGGTGAGTTCCGCCTGCGGGTTCGTCCCTGTGATCACCAATGCGGTGTGCTCAGGGCTCCAAGGCACCGGCAGCACCTGCAAAATCCCCAGCGCGATGTTCGGCGGCAGTTGATACACCACGTTATCGATCACCTGCTGGATGGTGTCCGTCCCATCAACGAACGGCTGCGGCAAATTCGCGTTCAAGCGGGCGAAGACCGGATTGGTGCTCGGCAGCCCCCACACAATCAAGTGATAGCCCCCCGAAGTCGCTTCAGCGGGCAACTCGCCGAAGCTGACGTGCGGCGCGAACACCTGACCCAATGGGGCAGCAGCGCCAAGGCTGCGCGCATAGTCGATGAACTGCTGAAGTTCTTCCGCACTCGGCGTGGTGGGCAGCGAGAACCACACATTGCTCAAATCGCCATGATCATTGAATGGCACCGGGAAACGGCTCACCAGTGACGTTAACCCGGCGGCGATCACCCCGGCAGGCGGCATCACTACACTGCTGGTCGGATCAACGCTGAACCACAGGCTGTCGCTGGTGGGCGGGTAGCAGCCCCAATCACCCTGCACATCAAGGCGGAAGGACAGCACATTTCGTTCGCCGGGGCGCACGGCTTCCGGCGGAATGCTGGCGTGCAGCGTATATACGCCATCCGCCGCGCTGCCGATGGTCTGCTGGATCGAGGTATTCAGGTACGTGCTCTGGATCGGCGTATCGTTCAGGTAAACCGTCAGCACCGACGCGCTTTGGCCGAGCATATCGGCAAAGCGGATGTACAGCGTGGCGGCGGCGTTCGGCCCGACGAGGTAGCCCGCTGGCACCGTGAACTGCACGTCGAGATAATTGCGTCCCAAGCCGCTCGTGCGCAGCGCATCGGCGGTATAGCCCAAATCGGCGAACGTGAAGCTCGTCCCGGTGATCACATCGGTCGGCTGAGAAGCAGTCGGCTGCACCGATTCGATCAAGCTGAGCGTCCCACGCATGCCAAGGCGCAGCGCCGGATCAGACAGCGCTTGCGCCGCCTTCTTGAGCGCCTGATCGCTCTGCCCGGTGACGACGAGGATCGCACGGCTGGCATTTTCCGGGTGCTGAATCAACTGAAGCACGCCGTTTTCCGCCGGAACCGCCGTTGTATCGAGCGTGATTTGACCGTTTTCAAAGCGGGTGGGGAGCAAGCCAGCGCGATACAGCGCCGCCGTAAGCGTGTTGGCCTCCGGCTGGCCGACGAGGATCAAACTGCTGCTCTGACGATCGGCAGCGGTCAAGTCGGCATCGCGGACGACGCGCACGATCGAATTGCTGCCGGTGTACATCCCCATCCCGGCGGCGAGGCTGGCCGCCGTTTCCCAATCATTGACGGTGGGCGTGCTGGGCATCACGATCAGCACGGTGGCAGGCGATGCGGGCAGCTCATTGTTGTAAAGTGGGCGCGGATACTGGCCCAAATCGAGCAGCGGTGAGGTTTCGACATACTGGAAATTCAGCGACGAATTGGCGCTGTTCACCTGAAGCCGCGAGCTGATGTCGTTGACGCAGTTTTCGAACGTGTCCAGATTCAAGCGAATTAGATGCGTCGGGCGAGTCGGATCGGACAGCAGGCTGTAGGGAAGCTGAACGGTGAAATTCTGTTCCGCATCGCCGGTGCTGGTATCGATCGCAATCAATGTGAGCAGTTGGTTATCCAGATACACGTATAGATCGCCGCTGCCGTTGGCGGTCTGATCGGCACTGAGGTTCTGGAAGAAGCGCAGGTTCAGCGCGAAGGTGTTGGTGCCGTCGTAGACCGCCCAGTTATCCGGCAGGGTAAAGCGGAACTGTGCCGATCCCTGCGGGTTGAACAGCGTGAAATCGCCTACATTCAGCGATGCCAGCGGGATATTCTGCGTGATGACCGTGCTGGAGGGGATGCTGGTCGGCGGGGCTTCCCACGAAAACGCCGAGGGGACGCAGCCCGTCGGAAGCGTGGGCGCGACGAAGGCCGGATCGAATACGGACGCGCTGACCGCTGCATCCGGTGTCGGGCACGGTTCGGAGGAAACGGTCACCGCTGCCGTCCCGGAAATGGACGACTCGGCGGTGGCAGCGGGATCAGGCGTGGTTTCCTGCGCATGGGCACTGACAACGGTCAGCAGCAGCGCAGCGGTGATGAAGACGAGGCGTTTCACCAATGATACGGATCGGTACATGGAATATCCTATGGGTATACGTGTCCAAGAGATGAGCGAAAACGTCTTGGTTTTCATAGGTCAAAGTCAATGAGCGTGGAGGCGGAACCATCGCGCAGCGCTGGCGATGTACCGCCGGATTGGGCGGAACGTGCTGCTTGCGATGCGGACGCGATCGGAACGCCGAGAACGGTCATCGGTTCGTGCGACAAGGTCGTGTTTTCAACGCGTTCCCGCGCACGCGCACGGAGCACCAGTGCATCTGCCAGCACAATCGCTCCCGCGCACACGGCGATGATCTGCCACAGATAACGGCTGTACGCATTGTGCAAAAACAAGCTCGTCGTCAGGTAGGACAGCAGCCCTAACTGAGCACCGACCACATACGGCACCAAATCTTCGCGATGAATACTGCGCAGCTTTGCTTTTGCCGATTGCAGCCCGGTGAACGCGACCACGAATACAATGCCTAGCACGAAAACGCCGATGATTCCTGTTTCGGCCAGCGCTTCCAAATACAAACTGTGCGCTTCGCGATTTTCGAGGCGGCGGTCGATGCCGAACTGCACCGAGTAATCCAGATAGTTCGACTCGTAGTTGGCGATGCCGATCCCGAACAACGGATGATCGAGGAACATACTGACGGCGACCATCGCTTCGCTCGAACGCCCTTTCAGCGAGTCTTCGCTTTGCAGCGCGTCACCCCCCTGAAAGATGTATTCCAGCGTAGTCAAGCGCTCTAAATACCCTGCTGGCATGAAGGGCATCAGCACGAACAGCGTCACCGTCAGAATGGCGATCACATTGAAGAGTTTGAAGCGGCGTTCGATGATCATCAAGGCGGAAACGATCAACAGCGCCATGAACGCGCCGCGCGAATACGTGAAAATCACCGTGGTGATGATGAAACCGGACGAGGCGATCGCCACTAACCGGAGCAGGGGGTTGCGCTCGACAAAAGCGCGGTAGGCCGCCATCGGAAACACCATCAGCAGAATTTGCCCGTAATAGTTCGGGTCGCTGACCATGCCAAGGACGCGTGTCCCGTCATAGTTTTCGGTGATTTGGTTGATGGATGTGTTCGCCAGCCCGAAAAACTGGTTCGAATAATTGCCCGTCAGCACTTGATAGCTGGAGAGCATCCCTTCGATCCCGGCGCAGATGATCAGCAGCCACACCATTCGCTTCCACGTCGATTCATCATCGCTCATTTGCACGATGATGATTAGGATCGCGATGTCCTTCACCCAGTCTATGATGTAATTGATCGCCGGGTCTTTGTAGGGTGCCAAAAACCCCGATACCAGCAGCACGATCCCGTACAGCGCAATCGCGCCGATCAACCGGGTCACAACAATCGGTCGGTGATTGAGGAAGACGCGGTTGGCAAGCACGGCGATCACCACCAGCGCGACGACCGGCTTGTTGATGCTGGGAATGTGGAGGGCGACTTCCAGCACGTTGGAAAGGTTCAGGTAAATGAACACCGTCAGCAAATACACGCCGACCGGTGGGCGCAGCACGATCAGCGAACCAAAGACCACTGCCGCGAACCCGCCGATCACGTATAAGCCAAGGCCATAATGGGCGATCAAGAAATTGCCGCCCAAAATTAGCACAAAGCCGGTCAGAATCAGCGCGATGTTGAGCGCGATATGATGCTGGCGCGAGGCCGCTGATATGCGTGCTCGGAGCCGGGTCAGCGGGCCAAACTTCGCGCCACCCGTTTCGAGCGGCGGCTGCGCACCGATCCGTGCGTCAAGGTGCGCGCTCATGGCCTAACTGCCTCCCGACTGTGCATTCCGTTCGGAGCTGGCGGCGGTGCCATTGTCGCTCACCGCAATCGCGGAGAAATCGCCCGTGTCGAAGGCGGTCGGCGTGGTGCGCATCAGTTCAATTCGCAGCGGAACGTTGTTTCCGGCACGTTTCAGCGCTTCCGATGCACGCACCATCACTTCCTGAGCGGTCAGCAAGCCGCCGCTGCTCTCGATCAAGCCGATCTTGGGATCGAAGGTGGCGACATACGCGTTGAAACGAAATACATTGGTACGCATCAGCTCGTAAAGCTGCGCGGCGATCGCGTTCGCGTCGGCTGCCGGGGTTTCGGGCAGCAGAATGGCGAAAACACGCCGTCCCATGTAGGCGATCATGAACGGTTCGGACAGCGTTTGCTGCCCAGCCATGCGTTACGCAGAATGCCGTTCTGCGCATCGAGCGGGATGAGCGCGAAATCTTCGTTCTGTTCCAGCTCTAACAGCGCTACGCACATGGGGCGCAGACGCAGCCGACTGCGGTGAATTTCTTCGATCAACCGCTTTTCGAAATAGCGCGCATTGTAGGCACCGATCTCGGCGCTGCGGATCGAGATTTCTTCCATCGTTTCGACCGGTGTGCGCAGGTATTCGCGCAGCACGGCAAGCGTCACGCCGACCATCACGCCCAGCACGCCGCCCAGCAGCGCATCGCGGGTATGGTTGGGCGATACCGGATCGGGATTCAGTACGACGGCATCCAACGTATCCAGCGGGAAGAAGGTATACAGTTGGTTGACGCGCGCCATCCCCGCGTAACCGATCGCTTCAGCGAAGCGGGTTAGCAGAGCGGGTGATAACCCCTGCACGCGCACGGACAACACGTTCGAGTTCGGCAGCACACTGCACTGAACCGAATACTTGCTGAAATCGGCGGCGGCAGGATCAACACCCAGCAGCACCAGCGCTTGTTCACGGACAGAATCGCTGGTGATCACTTCACAATAGGTCGTGAAGATGCGATCGCGGGCCGTCAGCGTGTCCAGACCGTAGAGTGTCTGATCGACAGTGGACAGAGCGCGGTCTAGTCGGGTGATGTAGGTGGCGTTGGTTTCAAAAACCAGCGGCTGCTGATAGCTGAACAGCAGAGCGGCGGTAACCGAGATCAGCGTCAGCGGCAGGATGATCCACCAGTTCTTGAGGAGGATTTGTAGATACGCGCGTAACTCCATGTTTCTTTCTTTCACTTAGGTCAACGAGACAAGCGGTTTCCCTTATGCGGGGAAATCGGAGCGCCAGTTCGCCTCAATGATGATAATAGTGCGATGACTGACCTTGGCGCTACGTTACGGTACTTTACGCAGCAAAGCCGGGAGCAAATGCCCGAAACGCCGCTGCGCCTCTCCCGCTGCTTTGACAAACAACGGACGTTCAAAGACGTACAAAACCGCGATGTACGTTGAAGCGCCAAGCACACACAAGCTGAGGAGCGTCAGCAAACTGCTCCAATGAGCCATTCCGGCGGCAGCCGCACTCACGACGAGCGTCATTGCCGCCGCGCCAGCGAAGGCCGGGATGAACTGCATGAACACGGTGCCCACCGGCACCTTCAGCAGGTAAATGGCAATGCACAAACGCAGCAGGCTGACGACGAAGGCCACGATCACCTGCCCGAAGCCGACCGCCGCCGCGCTTTGCTGTGCAAAGAAATACAACGTCGGAATCACCAGCAATAGTTCGATCAGCGCGGTTTTCCACAGAATATCCGCTTTGCCGATCGCCTTGTACACATCGCCGATATTCCATGAGATCGTCAGCAGCACCCCGTACAGGCACAGCATCGACATGATCGGGGCCGATTCGCGCCATTCAGCGCCGAACGCGACCTCGACGAACTGCGGCGCGACCAGCGCCAGTCCTACGCCGATCGGCACGGTGATGATCGAGATGTAGCGCAGCGCGGACAGCATCGCTTCTCGCAGACGATCCATATCGTGCTGTACCGAAGCGTAGGCAGGGTAAAGCACACTGCCCACCATCACCGCGAGGTTGATCACGATCAATTCAGGGACGCGGAAGGCGACGGTGTACAGCCCCAGCGAGACATCGCCCAGAAAGTGACCGATGAACACATAATCGATATTGGCCTGCACTGCGCCAAGGAAGCTGTCGAACGAGATTTTCAGCCCGTCGCCCATCATCGTGCGCAAGATCGGCCAGCTAAACCGGCGGCGCGGGCGGTAGGACGGCACCGCGCGCCATGCCAACACGGTGAAGGCCGCACGGCTGGCAAGCTGACCCCATACCAAACCCCACACACCCAATCCCGCCAGCGCGAGACCAATGCTGACCAAACTTTTGATGATGCTTGCGCCGAACGTGGGGACAAAGCGCTTGCCAAAGCCCATATCGCGCTGGAGTAGGGCATCATGGGTGCTGCCAAGGCTGCTGAGGATGAAGGTGAAGCTGATGATAGGCAGGATTTGGATGATCTGCGGCTCGTGGAAGAAGTCCGCGATCAGCGGGGAGGCCAGCGAGAGCACCGCCCACAAAATCACGTTGCTCACCAGCGTGCTCCAAAACACCGTGTCCGCTGCCGCTTCGACATCGTCGCGGCGGCGCACCAGCACCACGCTCAAGCCAATATCGCGGATGGTGTCGATGAAGCTCATGGTGGTGAGCGCGAACCCGACGATGCCGAATTCGGCCTGTGTCAGCAGGCGCGTGAGCACCATCGTCGTCAAAAACGCGGCGGATTTGCTCAGCACATAGCTGAAATACGTCCAAAACGCGCTGGATGCAACTTTGCGAGTGAGCGATGATTGACTCATGTTAGGCTTTTTCCGCGCTGCGCTTTTGCCACGTGACTTTTTGCGTCCGTGTGATCCAACGCCACAGCCCGACGAGTGCCGCCAAATTGGTGCTGACGAAGAAATACGGAATACTGGCGATGCGCGACCGCTTGCCCGCTTGTTCAAGTTTCCAGCCGACCGCAGCCAAGCCGTAGAACACGATCTGTGCAGCCAGCAGCAGCCACCAACTCCATCCGCCATCGAGCAGGACTTGCAGGACATTCGTGATCAGCGCCAGCAGCATGAAAATCGGCGCGAATGATCGCATCAGCTTGTGGGAAACGAAGCGGAACACGACATCGGCGTTCGGCACGGTCAAATAACTTGCTGAGGCCACGCCTTGATAGCGCCCCGCGTTGATGCGCGCACGCCGCTTGAACTCATCGCCCATGCTGGCGCTCGCATCATCGTAGCTGATCGCCTCCGGCTCATAGACGACGCGATACCCCTGCCGCATCACATCAATCGCCAGCGTGAATTCATCATTGATGGTCGCGTTGCGCAGCGGACGATGCAGCGCGCGGCGAATGGCGAACATGTTCCCGTGTACCGCGACGGTGCTGCCGGTTTGGGTTTCCCATTTGCGCAGCGCCGCCTCGTATTTCCAGTAGAACCCGGCGGGCTTGGCGACTGCGTTTTGCGCATCCCATACGGCCAGCTTGCCAACCACCACGCCCACCGACGGATCGGCAAACGAGCGCACCAGCTTTTCGATCGCGTGAGGCTCATAGTCAGGCGATGCATCACTGAGGATCACGATCTCGCCGCTGGCCCGTTCAAAACCGGCGTTGACACCCGCCATTTTGCCCTGCCGCACCGGCTGCTGATGCAGTTTAACCCCACGCGGCACATACTCGCGGACAATCTCGGCGGTGCCATCACTGCTGCCGTCGTCGATCACCAGAATTTCGAGTTTGTCCGCCGGGTAGACCAGTTTCACACTGTTCTCCAGTTTGCGGCGGATCACATCGGCTTCGTTGTAAGCGGGGATGAGCAGCGTCACCGAAGGGCGGTACTGCTCATCTTTTTGAATCGGGATCGATTGGAAGCGTGCGCGCAGTGCCATCAGGGCCGGATAACCGAAGTACGTCCAGACCAGCACCACCACGCTGACAAGAAACAGCAGCGTCAGCAGCACTTACCTTGCCCCCTTCCGGGATGTCAGCACTTGCGTGAATGTCCGCAGCATGATTTGGAAGTCGAGCGTGAAGCTCATCTTGTCGATGTACAGGATGTCCCACTTCAGCCACAGGTTGAAATCGGTCGTTCCGCGGCTGCATACCTGCCACAGCCCGGTGATGCCGGGGCGAACGCTCAGGCGCTCGGTTTGCAGCAGGGTATAGCTGCTCAAGCCCCAACTGGTCGGGCGCGGCCCAACAATGCTCATATCGCCGCGCAGCACGTTGAGAAGCTGGGGCAGTTCGTCGAGGCTGGTTTTGCGGAGAATGCGGCCAATCGGCGTGATGCGCGGATCGCGGGCCAGTTTGAGCGGCTCGGCAAGCTTGCCGTTCGAGTCCAGTTTCGCCAAGCCCTGATCTGCCAATTTGACGAGCATTTTCTCGGCATCCACCACCATCGTGCGGAACTTGTACATCTTGAAGCGCTTGCCGCCCATCCCCGTGCGTTCTTGAACGAAGAAAATCGGCCCGCGATCGTACAGATAGATTAGGAGCGCGACGATTCCCATCACGGGCAGCGCGAACGGCAGAATCAGCATAGCGAGGCTCAGATCGATCCAGCGCTTGACGCCGTTATAGAGGCTGCGCGCCGCTGCGCTTTCCGGGTTGGCATAGAACACCCACGCTTCCGATTCTTCGCCCAGTCCCAGATCATCGAACTTTTCAAACGCATCGTTCGCCGGGAACACTTCGACAAACCACGTCCACAGCGCGTTCAGCGTGATGGCGCGGTTCTTTTTCTCTTTGATCTCTTCACCCGCCGCGCGTTTTTGCAGACGAATTTCTTTGGTCGATCGCGGCCCGTCGTCCCCGAAATCGATCGGGTTTTGCAGCGCGGCCTCAATCAAATCCTGCGAAATCAGCGCGTCACTGGGGAAGGTCGCCAGCCCAATCTGCGCACGGATATACACGCGCATCTTGATCATCTGGTAAATTTGCGTGGCAAATTCACGCCCCTGCGCCGCGTCGGTTTCCGGCAGGCAAATGACCAGCATATCCTGATAATTCACCACAATATCGCTACGGTAAACGCTGGAGCCGATCACATGAGCAACACGGTTTTGCAGATAGCGTTGGCGTAGGTACAGCTCAAGGTTGAAGCGGGGGGCAAGCTGCTGATCAAGCACTTTGACTTCCGGGACTTCGATCACCAGCAAAGTCACGGGGCGGTCAAAGCGTCGGGCGCGGAAAAGCTCGTTGTTGATCTTTTCTTCGCCATCCACGGCGTTCAACACACGCGCCGATTCCGGAAGCTGTACCACATTTTCGACCACTTTTTCGACATTGGCGAGGGAGCGAGAGACTAACCGCGAGAGGATAGCAGTCACGACCAGCACCAATGCTTCAGCGACGATGATGTAAACCGTTGCGTGTTTCGTGTCTGTTTCAAGCGTCGTGGCTTTGATAAGACCGTAAGTCAACAGCACGGCGACAATGATCCACTCGCTGCGCGCACGGCTGACATCCGGGAGAAACACCAGTACCCCTCCGATGATGGCCGCCAGCACATAGACGAATGACGCCAGATCGATACTTTCCATCCCGAAGAATTGGGGGCGTTCAATGTTGAATAGGAACGTCAGCCAGAGAAGTAAAACGATCAGCAGGACTCGAAACCGCGCCACAGTGACTCCTTTGGTGCAGTGAACTCTATCTAGGGTGATTTATCGCCTTTACGGCCCTTCCAAGGATGATGTGGTTCCCCAGAATCATCAATGAAACCTTCTAAGGAATGGGGAATATTCGCAAGGATTCTCTTTATGGCGTTGTGACCAGAAATCCATTCTAATCGAATAAACGCTCTTTTTGCTGGAATATCGTTCCCGAATCCCGTGAAATATCTATTAGCGGCTCACTATTCAATTGGCTACCGGGTTACAATGAGAGAAGGACACCTGTAATGATTGAAAATAAGGATTCCATACTCCGTTGAGCTCACAACATCCTCCTGTGGGAACCACTTTTCACTACGGGGACAATGCGCAGTGGGAAACCCGCGTTCATGTCCTAAAACTGCCTTACATTCCGCCCGATCCCTCTCATACTTTAGTCGATGAACTTCGCTGGCTGGTTGAAGTCGTAGTATCAGCCCGCCGTGAGTCGGTTTTGCTGCTAAACTGCTCGTCTGGCAAGCTGTACCCCGATCTGATCGCTTCGATGCTGTTTGGGATGCTGCCTGCGCGTTGGCGACCGGTGGTGATCTTGGCGGGAGCCATGTATAACCCAAATCACGGGCTGCGCCATGTGATCGAGCGGCTTGTTCTGCAATTGGCGGATCGAGGAATTCACCGTTATGCGGTGTGGTCAAGTGAAGAGCTAGAGGAAATGCCCCGTGTCTGGGGCATCGCGCCGAAAAAACTGCGCCGCTGCAACTACTTCTACACCTTCACCGAGGCCGATATTGCCCCACCGGAACCGCCTATCGAAGGCCACATTTTCGCCGGGGGGAATTCTCAGCGGGATTATGAACCGCTGGTCGAAGCGGCGCGCCGCATGCCCGATCAGCAGTTCATCATTGCAACCAATCGCCTGAAAAATCGAACTGATCTGCCGCTCAATCTCTCGGTACGGGACGTTCCACACAGCGAGTTTGTGCGCTTGATGCGCACTGCCGCCGCAGTGATCATCCCTATGAAACGCGGCATGAGCCGGTCTGCCGGGCAGCAGTCGTATTTGAATGCGATGCTGCTGGGCAAACCGGTCATCGTCAGCGAAAGTTTCGGCGTGCGTGACCTGATCGAACACGGCAAAACGGGCTTTATCGTCAGCGGCACGCCAGAAAGCTATGTCGAAATCCTGCGCACCGTGCTCGATCCCGCGCAGGCCGATGCGATGCGCGAAATCGGTCAAACCGCCCGCGCTATCACCAAAGGGCAGTTCAGCTACGATCAACATCTCCGCATGCTGCTGGAGGTGATCGATGAAGCGGTTGATGATCCCGATGTGCGCGCACACAGTCGTTTGCATGCGCAGCCTACCGAGCAACCGGTCGCCGTTATCCGTTAAAACGGAACATCGGCAGTCCCTGAACAGGGAGATCAACCGCGAACAGCGCGCCCGCCAGCGGATGCTCTGCCTTCTGTTCAGGGGTCATGTGTTCAGAAGCCGAAGTGATATACAACGTGTTCAGGTTCGGCCCCCCAAACGTGCAGCTTGTGATCTGGCGTGTGGGGAGGTCAATCGTTTGCAGAACTTCCCCGGTGTTTGGATTCCAGCGGCGCACGCACGACCCGTTATAGAAGGCAATCCACAGCATCCCTTCGGCATCCACGGTGAGGCCATCAGGGGAGCCAAACTCATCTGATGGGATATTCCAGATCACCCGGCGGTTGGCGACATCCCCGGTCGAAGCCTCATAGTCGAAGGCGTAGAGAATGCCGGGGATCGTGTCGGCGTAGTACATCGTCTTGTGATCGGGCGACCATCCCATCCCATTCGAAATCGTCACATCGCCCATGATTTTTGTCGTGCTGCCATCGGGTTTCAGGCGGTATAAGCTGCCCGCGTGGCGCGCCAGCGAGTACGCCATCGTCCCGGCCCAAAAATACCCTTTCGGGCAGGCCTTGCCATCGTTGTAACGGTTGCCGGAAATTGCGGCTTCCGGGTTTGCGATCGGCTGAACCACACCGCTCGACGGGTCAAAAGTGGCGAAACCGCTGGCCAGCGCCGTGATCATGCCGCCTTTTTCGCGCAGCGCGAACGTGCCGACCGGCTGCCCTAGTGTGTAGGTATGCAGCGATTCGTCGCGCGGGTCGAAGCGGTGAATGTGCCCCGCCAGAATATCCACCCAGTACAGGATCTGCTCGCGCTCGTCCCACAGCGGCCCTTCCGCAATATCACAGTGCAAATTGATTAGCGTGCGAACTTGCATAGCAAGCATTCCCTTCACAGAAATCGTTTCTCTCGTAGCGCTAACAGGGCAGCCTCTGGGGTTTTGCCGTCACCCCCACGATGCGAATCATCGTGGGGGTGTTATCCCGGCAATAATTTGATTTTGAACGTCGTGGTTTAGCTGCCGTAGACCCGGTCTTCTTTGTTGCCCAGCACGCCTTCAATACGCGCCATCACCTCATCGGTGAGCAGCGGCACGACCTTCAAAGCATCGAAGTTTTCGCGCACCTGCCCGACTTTCGACGCTCCCGTGATCACGGTGCTGACGTTCGGATTCTTCACACACCATGCCAGCGCGAGTTTCGCCATCGTCGTTCCCAGATCATCGGCGATCTTCTGAAGCTGCGGCAGCTTGGCAAGGATTCCCTGACCTTCCGGCCCTTCAAGGATTTCCTTCAGCCATTCGTAGCCGGGCAGATTCACGCGGCTGTCCGCCGGAATCCCATTGTTATACTTGCCGGTGAGCATCCCGCTCGCCAGCGGCGACCAAATCGTCGTGCCCAAGCCCACGGTATCGACGTTGTAAAGGCGCGAATATTCCACTTCCACGCGGTAGCGGTGGAACATGTGATACTGCGGCTGTTCCATCGTCGGCGGGATTAAATCGTACTGACGGGCGACAGCGTAGGCTTCCATGATCTGCTGCGCTGACCATTCGCTGGTGCCCCAATACAGCACATCGCCGCGCTGGATGAGTTCGGTCATCGCACGCACGGTTTCTTCGATCGGGACGGACGGATCGGGGCGGTGGCAGAAGTACAGATCGAGATATTCGACCTGAAGCCGCTTCATCGCCTGATACGCTGCTTCATAAATATGTTTGCGCGACAGCCCGCGCTGAATGGGCGACGGATCATCGAGCGAGCCGAACATGACTTTGCTCGATACGATGTAGCTGTCACGCCGCCAACCGGCTTTCTGAAGCGCTTCACCCATGATCGTTTCCGCTTTGCCAGCGGCATAGGCTTCGGCGTTATCGAAGAAATTGCAGCCCGCATCATAGGCCGCCGTCATCAATTCAAGGGCTTGATCGACATTGAGCTGATTGCCAAACGTCACCCATGCGCCAAACGACAGCGCGCTCACCTGTAAACCTGATTTTCCCAAACGACGGTATTCCACTGGCAAATCCTTTTGCTCTACATGAAAACAACGCATACCGCCCCGATAGTAACGAGTTTTCGATCCCTCGACACGATCCATTCGCTGAGCAATCGATGAGCTGTGCTCATCAACGCTTAGTCACCTGCCGGTAGAGATGGGTTAGCGCCGCTGTTTGGGCTGGCAGGCTGAAAATGGAGCGGATGCGCTGGCTGGCGGTTTCCCCCAGCCGTTTCCCCTCGTCCGGGTGATCCAGCACCCAGCGAATTTTCTCGGCCAGCAGATCAGGGCGGCGCACGGGAATCAGCAGCCCGCTCACCCCCTCCTCGATGATTTCCGGGATTCCTCCCACCTGCGAGGCGATCACGGGTAAGCCCGCCGCCCCGGCCTCGATAACGACGGTCGGCAGGGCTTCGTTATCGCTTGGCAGCACAAAACCATCCGATGCGCGCAGAATATCGGGAATGTCCATCCGCTGACCGAGGAAATGCACCCGATCGCGTAAGTCGGCGGCCTGTGCCTCAAGGTCAGTCCGCAGTTCGCCGTCGCCCACCAGCGCAAAATGGACACCGGGCAAGCTGCGGGCGGCCTCAATGCAGACATCCTGCCCCTTGCCCGCGCGCAGCACCCCGACCATCGTCACCAATGGAACCCCGGTCGGCAGCCCTAATCGCGCTCTCAAATCGGCGGCCTTTTCGCCCCCGCCGAACCGCTCCAGATCGATCCCGTTATAGATCGTCTCGAAGCGCTCCGCGGGCAGACCAACCATCTCCCGGTAGCGTTCACCCGCCGCCTTCGACACACTGATCACGCGGGCGGCACTGGTGCGCACGGCCCACCGCTCAAGCTGGCTGCGCCGTGACCGCCGCCAGTTGGTTTCGTCATCGACCATCACATGCCGCGTGATCACGACCGGAATGCGGGTGATCACGTGAGCGAGGGTGGCAAACACAGTTGCGTCCTGCAACTGCGCGTGAATCAGGTCGATTCGCTCCCGTCGCAGTACCCCGATCAGCCGCGCAAAGGCCAGCGGATCGAGCAGTCGCTTGGCACGCAGGTTGAAGCGAGGGAAGGCGCGCACCTGTTCGATCAGCGGACTTTCCTTGCGCAAATTGAGCGTACACAAAATCGGCTCTACCTGTGCCGGATCGAAATGCGGCAGGAATGCGGCGGTGATGCGCTCTGCCCCGCCCATCTGAAAGCTGTCGATAAGATACAGCACCCGCAAGGGGCGCGACTTGGGCTGGTTCGTCGTCATGTTCGCTCGACTGTCGTCATATAGGTGTAGAAAAGCTGCTGGCTACCGGAAGAAGTCTATCATGGGTTGGCACAGCCTACACCTGCGCCACCGATTCCCAATGACTTTCCCTGTTCGCCTGTTTGCGATAAGATGATTTTCAGTGATGGTTCAGAAAGGTTCTCGATGCCCCCTTTCATGGGAAGCGAACTCCTGCGCGGTGATCTGGTCACGCTGTGCAAACCCTCCCACAACGATGTTGCGGACTTCGCGGCGTGGACGCATGATTTGGAGTATCAGCGGCTGCTGCGCCGCAGCCTTGTGTACCCGTCCTCGGTGGAAGGGATGCAAAGCTGGTTCTCCGAAATGGAGCGCGGCGAAACGGAAATTCCATTCAGCATCAAGACACTGGTGGAAGATCGGCTGATCGGCCTGTTGGTCATCAAGGATATTTTTTGGCAGGCGCGGCACTGCTCGTTTTTCATCGGAATCGGCTTACCTGCCGATCGTGGGCAGGGGTACGGCACCGATGCGATTCGCGTGATGCTCAAATACGCGTTTCTCGAAATGAATATGCACGCCGTGCGGCTGGAAGTGATGGCCTACAATCCCGGTGGCATTCGCTCGTATGAAAAAGCAGGGTTCAAGCTGGATGGAACGCTGCGGGCGTGGGTCTACCGCGATGGGGTGTACTATGACGTTCACGCGATGAGCATACTGCGCAGTGAATGGGAAGCCCAGTATGGATACCCGCCGGTCAGCTATCCACAGGTGGAACCTTAATGCGATGGGTGTGGTGATCAAGGATGCTGACGCTGACACCAGAACACATCACGCCCGCTTTACGTGATCTGTTCCCGTCCGACCAACCTGCGCAGCTTCGCTTTGATGGTGTGCTGAATGGCGCATTTCCCGGTCGCCTGCTGACGGACGATCCCGACCGCCCTTCATGGGGTGTGCTGCAAGAAAACGTCTACGGCACGATCTATCTCGGTGGGCGGTTTGATGCCGACCGTTTAGAGGAGATCGTCCGTCTGCTGCGGCAGGATACAGCGGAACTGCTGTTCGGCTACTGGGACGCACAGCACCCGCTGGCCGATTTGTTTCCCGATCCGCTGTATCGCGGCGCTGTCTACGACTGCACTGAACGCGCCGCCGATACACCGCTCGCCTTCGATCTGACGGTGCCCGCGGGGCTGCAATTACGCCCCTTTGATGAGGAACTGCTGCGCCAGTCGGCGGACTATGACTTTCACATCAGCTTATACGGGAGCGAAGCGGAAACACTTGCCAATGGGGTCGGATTCGCGCTGCTGAACGAACACGGGATCGTTTCAGAGGCGTTCGCGGGGCTGCGCGTCGGGAATCTGATCGAAGTGGGGGTGACCACTCGCCCTTCGCACCGGGGCAAAGGCTATGCAACCTGCGTTTCGGCGCATCTGGTGCTGGAATGTGAGCGGCGTGGGTTACAGACGTATTGGAACTGCAATGCGCAGAACACCGCCAGCCTAAGCATCGCCCGCACGTTGGGCTACCAGCGGCAGCGGATTTACAACCTGTACGGGTGGTTCTAACCGCTCCGACGCACATTTAACAAAACCATGCTATACTGTTTTTGATGAAGGGTGTTTCCACACCCTTCTTACTCCCATTCCCCTTTGAGGTTGCATGCATTTCAAAGATCTACAGTTGATCGATCCCCTTCTTGACGCCGTGCGTGAAGAAGGTTACTCCTCGCCTACGCCCATTCAGGCACAGGCTATTCCGCACGTTCTGGCGGGCAAAAACATGATCGGATGCGCACAGACCGGAACCGGCAAAACTGCCGCGTTCGCGCTGCCGATTTTACAGCGGTTGATCGAAACACCGAGCGGCTATAACCATCGCGTAACGCGCGTGCTGGTACTTTCCCCGACGCGCGAACTTGCGACCCAAATTCACGAGAACTTTACGACCTATGGGCGGTATACACGCCTTAAGTCGATGGTGATTTTTGGCGGTGTGGGGCAGCAGCCGCAGGTGGATGCGTACCGTCGCGGTACAGACATCCTCGTCGCAACCCCCGGACGACTGCTGGATTTGATGCAGCAGGGAATCGTCAAACTACACACGATTGAAATTTTTGTGCTGGACGAAGCCGACCGGATGCTGGACATGGGCTTTATCCATGATGTGCGCAAGGTTATCGCCGCGCTGCCGACCAAACGGCAAACGCTGCTGTTCAGCGCAACAATGCCGCAAGATATTCAAGACCTTGCCGCACAGATGATGTTCAAGCCGGTGCGGGTGGAAGTCACCCCGCAGGCGACGACCGTCGAGAAGATCGCGCAGTCGGTGTTTTTCGTGGAAAAGAACCAGAAGCGCGCGCTGCTGGAACATCTGTTGAACGACAAGGCGATCCGGCGGGTGCTGGTCTTCACACGCACCAAGCACGGCGCGAACAAATTGGCCGAACAGCTTGAACGGTCGCATATCCACGCGGAAGCCATTCATGGGAACAAGTCGCAGAGCGCACGGGAACGGGCGCTGGCGAACTTCAAGAGCGGCGCAACGCGTGTGCTGGTGGCGACCGATATCGCCGCACGCGGGATCGACATTGACGATGTGACGCACGTCATCAACTACGATCTGCCCAACGAACCGGAAAGCTATGTCCACCGGATCGGGCGGACGGCGCGAGCGGGTGCATCGGGCATCGCCTATTCGTTCTGCGACACCGAAGAACGCGCTTATCTGCGGGACATCGAAAAGCTGATCCGGCTGCGCGTGCCGATCATCGAAGATCACCCCTATGTGAGTACCGGGATGGTCAGCGCTCCCAGCACGATGCTGGAGCCGCGCCCCCAGCGCAACCAGCAGCGAGGCCCGCGCACAGGAAATCCGCGTGCGAATGGGTATTCGGGTGAACGTACCGCTGCGGGTTCGGCGGAGGGTGCTTCTTATGGGCGATCCAACGGGCGGCCCGGTGGACAGTCTCAAAGCCGCACGGGTGGGCGACCCAATTCCGGCGAACGCTCCGGCGAGCGCAGAAGTGCGTCCCCGCCGCAGCAGCGCCGCAGTCCTCAGCGCCCCCGCAATACCCCAAGCGAATAATGAGCGAACACGTCCCCAATTGGGGACGTGTTTTTTAGCATTACGCGACAAACGGTTATTCGCGTCGTTCCCATTCGGCGTTATGCCGCCCAGTGAGTTCGCTCCAACGGGGCAAAATGGGCAAAACGCGCAGTTCCCCGGCGATCTGGCGGGCGGCTACACCGATAATTGCCGAGAAGGTCGGATAGGCGAATTCGAGCGCCGCCAGCTTTTCGATCAACATATCCCCGGCCATCGCCGCCGCGACGATTTGCACGATCTCGATCGCCTGTTCGCCAACCACATGCGCGCCGAGGATCAGCCGCCGTTCGCGATCAACAATCAGCTTGCAGAAGCCTTCTTTGCGATCATCAATCACGGCGCGATCCATGCCCTCATACGGTACGACGGCAACCGCGATGTCGTGATCGCGCCGTGCGGCTTCTTCGGTCAAGCCAACGCTGCCATATTCCGGATCGGTAAAGCCGCCATGCGGGACAAGCACATTTTCATCGATCTTATCAGCACCGAGCAGCGCATTTTCGACCGCTAAGCGCGCCTGATAGTGGGCGCTTTGCACCAACATCATGCGCCCATTCACATCGCCAATAGCGTAGATGTGGGGGACACTCGTCCGCAGGTGATCGTCCACTTCAATGTATGCGCCGCGCCGTTTGACCCCGGCGGCAGCGAGATTAAGTGTATCGGCATTGCTGGGCCAGCCCACCGACATCAGGACGGCATCGGTTTCGAACGTGCGTGATTGATCATGCTGTTGGATGGTGAGGCGAAGCGATCCGTCTGCCATTTTATCGATGCGTTCGACGGATTGAATCGCGGGGAGGAGATCGATCCCGTTGCGGCGCACAGCCTCTGCGATGGCCTCACTGACCGCTTGGTCTTCGGTTGGGAGGATGCGCGGTGCGATGTCCATGAGGGTGATATGTGAGCCAAACGCATTCATCACAGAAGCGACTTGACAGCCCGTTGCGCCGCTGCCGACGATGATCATCCGGGCGGGCAGGGCTTTGAGCGCCCATACATCGCTGTGGGTGAGGGCATGCTCAGCGCCGGGAAAATCGAGATGGCGCGCATGGCCGCCAATCGCGATCAAGAGATGATCGGCCTGCAACTGCTGACCGCCGACCTGTACGGTGTGCGCATCGACAAACACCGCATCCCCGCTGTTGTGGAGTGTTTCCACACCCACATCGCGCAGATGGGCGATCAACTGTTTCTTTTCCTGCACCTCGTAGACGACATGCTGTGTACGGGCGATCAGACGATTGAAGTCCAGTGTTGGCGGCAGCGAGTCTAATCCATAAGTGGAAAACTGCGCGGCATCGCGCACCAAGCGGGCGGCTTTCGCCAAAACGCGGGTGGGAACACAGCCATCATTGGTACATGTCCCGCCCAGTGCGCCCCGTTCGACCAGAACCACACTCGCCCCCAGTTCGCGGGCACGCAGCGCGGCAGTCACACCGGCGGGGCCACCGCCGATCACCAGCAGATCAGGCATCGTCCTTTGCTTCTCCAGTACCCTGAGGATTCGTTACCTCAGTATACTGTTGAGCAAAATGAACCGCCTCGTCCACTGTATCGAAAAAATGCGCCTGAAGATGATGCGCAAAGGGCATTTGGGTGACACCGCGCCATAAAACTTTGGTGAAGTCATCCAACCCAACCAGAATTAACAGGCGGCGCGCTGAGCGAGGCACCCGCGACTTCACACGATTGCGCAAAAAATCGACCAGATTGGGTTCATACAAAGTGCTTTGGCGGCCATCCACGATTAAATCAAACGGATTTTCGTGCGAGGTTCCGATCTTCTGAACTTCGGCTATCACCGGCTCAATATCATGCCAGTGCCAGCGCCCAACCACGGTGATGATGAAAATGCGGCGCTCATCGTTCAACCACGATAACTGAATACCCATCGTCCATCTCACTCCCAAATTCTTTTCAGTGCAGTCAGGCTGATCGCCTTTCAGCGACACACCCTAGGGCTCAGCCTCAACCGATTCTATTAAACGCCCATAGGTGCCGGGCCGCCGCTGACGCAGCAGCGGAAATAGGGCACGCCAATGATCAAACAAACGCGCATCCAATTCGGCGGTGATGACTTCCGTCGTGTTTCGCCCCGCCTGTGCCAGAATGCGCCCCATCGGATCGCAAATGAAACTACTGCCGTAAAAGGTCACCGGAGGCTCCACGCCCACACGGTTCGCCGCCGCAATATACAAGCCATTTGCGATGGCATGACCGCGCATCACGGTTTGCCATGCATCGGCTGTGTCGATAGAAGGATCGGTCGGTTCTGAACCGATAGCCGTCGGGTAAAAAACGAATTCCGCGCCGTTTAGCGCACAGATGCGCGCCATCTCCGGAAACCATTGATCGTAACAGGTGGGCGCAGCAACTTTGATTAGGCCCAGATCATGCACCGGGTAATCGCTGCCACCGCCGAAAAAATCCGTTTCGTTGTAACCTTCTCCCGATGGGATATGAACCTTGCGTGTGCAGCCCACCCGCGAACCCTGCGGCGCGTAGATCACCGCCGTATCGAAGTAGACATCCGGTGCCGCCGTTTCGAAGAAACTGCCGATCACATAGGCGTTCTGCTCTTGAGCCAAGGCGGCGAAGAAGCGGCCAGCACGTCCGTCCGTCAGCGGTTCAGCCCAGCGGAATCCATCACGGTCACGCGAAGAGGGAAAGTAGGGCAGCAGTGAAAATTCTGGCAAGCAGATGATCTGCGCGTGTACGCCAGCCAGCAGCGCGCGGTACTGCGCCATCATGGCCTCACAACTGCCGTTCCATGTGGACTGCACGACCGCAATCCGAACGTTTTGCATCCTACCTTCTTTCCTCGTGCTGAGATGCGCGGAGCCATCAAAGCGTATTCCCATAATAGAACCGATATGCACGTAACAGAATAGTTATTCGCTTGATATAGAAACGATTTTAGCACATGAATGGTGCGCTGCTTTACGTGGCATTAATGCTTTTGGGCTGAAACACGGGGCGGAGTCTCACCGGTTGCTTGGGACTATGGACACCCCCGGCACGGTGATACAATGTCGTCTGTCTCCTCTCTTGTTTACAGGACTTTTCATGCACGATTCTCGTCCGAATCTGCTCCTGATCATCCTTGACACGCTGCGGCGTGATCGCCTATCAATCTATGGAAACCCCCGTCCGGCGTCGCCTCACTTCGATGCGTTCGCCGCCGATCATCTCTTGTTTGAGCGCGCGGTCGCCCCGGCGCAGTGGACGATCCCGGCGCACGGATCGCTGTTCACCGGGTTGTACCCCGGCGCACATGGCTTAACCCAAGCCAACGGCGTTTTGAGCGGCGCTTTCCCCACCCTCGCGGAAATTCTGACGGCAGCAGGCTATCACACGACGGCATTCTGCAATAATCCGCTGGTCGGCGCACTGGATAACGGCTTGCAGCGCGGTTTTGATGCGTTCTACAACTACGCGACCGCGATCCCGAACCGCCCGGAGATTGCCAAGCGCCCCAAACGCAGCAAAATTCGCCGCGATTTCACGGAGTGGTTCCGCCCCCACGCGCGGCGCATTGGCAACATGTTCGCGCAAAGCGATACGATGTTCCGGCTGGCGCTGAATCCGCTGTTTGTACCGATTTGGGCCGAACAGATCCATTTCAAAGGGCATACGCAGGATTCGATCAATGACTTGATCGACTACTGGCAGGCGTATCATGCAGGAGGGCGCGAACGCCCAATGTTCGCCTTCGTCAACCTGATGGGTGCGCATTTGCCCTATCACCCGCCGCAGGACGCGATCGATAAGATTGCGCCGGAACTGCGCCGTGACAGCCGTGCGTATGGTTTTATGCGCGGCATCAACGCCGACGGTGCAGGATGGGCCAGCCCGCGCGAGACGCCGCTGGAGGATTGGCAGCATCACGTGCTGGAGGCCTTCTATGAAGCCGAAATCGCGAATCAGGATGCGCATTTAGGGCGACTGCTCGACTTTTTGAAGACGAGCGGGGCGCTGGATAACACGGTGGTGGTCGTCGCCGCCGATCACGGTGAAATGCACGGCGAACACGATTACTTCGGGCATGGATTCTCGGTACATCAAGAATTGGTGCATGTGCCGATGACAATGCACCTCCCCGATCAACCCGCGGGGAAAGTGAGCGCGAACATCAGCACGCGGCGGTTGTTCCATACCCTGCTCGATTTGGCACACGCGGAAACGCCGCTTGATCCCGCTGATCCCAATGCCAATGTACGCGGGCTATCGCTGCTCAACGTAATCGAACAGCGAAAAGAAGTCGAGACAGTGCCCTTCAGCGAAGCCGTGCCGCCGACCACCTTCCTCAATGTGCTGAAACACCGCTCGCCGGCGGTGATCGAAAAGCTGAGTCTGCTCGATACGCGGCGCACGGTCTACGATGGCGATTACAAGCTGATGCTGCGCGGGGAACGGGTTGAGGCGCTGTATCAGGTGGCGAATGACCCGACCGAAGCACACAATTTGGTCAATGATGCGATGTACACGGCGGTGATCGACTCGCTGAAACGGCGGATCACGCCGCTTGTGAACGGGGTTCACCTTGAAAGCGACACGACCGAAGTGAGTGAAGAAGTGATGGATCAACTGCGCGCGCTGGGATACATCGACTGAAGCCTATGAAGCTGCTATTTCTCGTCTCCTCCCTCGATCTGACGCAGCCCTTCAGCGCGACGCCCGCATGGTGGCAGCTTCTCAAAGGGTTGTATGAAATCGGCGTGGATGTGATCGCCACGCCGTATCAAGGGCCTGCGATCGAAACGCTGTGGTGGCGTGCCGCCGCCAACCCGGCCAAATGGCAGGGCGACGCGTTCAAAGCGGCGCGCGATACACTGCGCCGAGTCGCGCCTTCCAAACCAACGCCACCCGCCGCAGAAGTCCCTAACGAAGGGGAGTCGCGATCGGATCAGATGGTGCGAACGGCGGCGCAAACGCTGATCGCGCCGCTGTGGGAACGCCATTTGGATCGGCTGCTGACGAAAGAACCGGACATCGACGCGGTGATCGTCCTGACCGCGCCGCTGAACCAGTTGAAGGGCGTCGCGGCATCGCTGATCGCCAAGCACCGCAAGCCAATTTTGTATTATGACGGCGATGTGCCTGCCAGCCTGCCGAGTATGCAGGGGTTCGCCAGCGGATTCCGCATTTATCAAGGTGCGGACGTGGGCGAATACACGGCGTTCATCAGCAACAGCAAAGGCGGCGCGGAAACGCTCAAGACGATGGGAGTCAACGCGGTGCATACGCTGTACTACGGCGCTGATCCCGATGTATTCAGCCCGGTCGAGGTGCCCGCGCAGGATCTCGATGTGTTTTTCTACGGGCACGGACGCGAATACCGCGCGGAGTGGATCGACGCGATGATCACACAGCCGAGTCAGGCGATGCCGGACGCGGCCTTCGCACTGCGCGGGACCAAACTCGGTGATATTGGACGCGCGCGCACCCTCCCCTATCTCAGCTTCAGCAAGCTGCGCGAATACGCCTGCCGGAGCAAACTCAACCTCGTGATCACGCGGGCGGCGCATGCAAATGTGTATGCGTCATCGTCCTCGCGCCCGTTTGAGCTGGCGAGTATGGGCTGCTGCATGGTCGCCAATCCATACCTCGGCGTCGAAAACTGGTTTGAGCCGGGGAAAGAAATCTTCGTGGTGACGAGCGCCGAAGAAGCAGCGGATCGGTACCGGTATCTGCTGGCGCACGACGCTGAACGGCGCGCCGCCGGGGAAGCCGCCCGCGCACGGGTGCTTAAGGAGCACACGTTCGTTCACCGCGCGCGGGAATTGGTCGAGATCGTGAAGGGGTACTTGTAGGGGCGGGTCTGAGACCCGCTTCTCTTTTCCTAGCAGCGCAGCCGCAGATCGCCGGAGTCATGCTGGAACTGACCGTCCAGCCAATCGAAGATGATGTGATGGGCGAGGCGCAGGTTGTTCAGTTCGCAGTGAGCATCGGCACCTTCATCGATGCTGAAACTGCGTAGTTTGACCGGAATACTGCGTTTGGTGAAATCCTCGTACAACACTTGAGACTGCCGCTTCAACTCCGCGCCCTCGCCATCGCTGACGAGAAAGAGCGACGGACAGGTGATCGCTTGGAAATCGACGATGTTCGCCTGCGCGAGGGTTCCTTCCACAGCCGCCTTGAAATCGGCAACGCCATACTGCCACGCATATTTATCGAGATTGATCTGTGCGCTCTCCGTTGAGGCTGCCGATCACCCGCATTGCCGTATTCAGCAGCCAACCGGGAGTTTTGAGCGCGCCGCCCGCTTCATGGCGAAAAACCTCTCCAATATCGTAGATCGGAGTAGCCGCGATCCAAGCTTTCACACGCGGGTCATGGGCCGCGAGCGCGCTGAAGTAGCCGCCGCCGCTTACGCCGTAGAGCGCGATCTGCTGTGGTGGAAGGGCGGCATTTGCTTGAAGCCAGTCAAGGATGGCATGAATGGGTGCCGCCATATCGGGGCGGAAGTGGGCACCGCAGGCCGGTAATTTCCCTTGACCGGGCAAATCGACCATGATCACGTTATAGCCGCGCATCCAACCGGGATAGCCCGCGAAATAGAAAAGATCTTCGCGGAAAGTATCGCCGCCGCCGATCATGACGACGGTTGGGCGGGGTTGTGCATCGTGTTCCAGAAAATAGCCGCACAAGGAGAAGTCCTCGAAGGGCACATCGATGGGACGGAGCGGCACGCCGAGCGCGTGAATCCCCTGAGCGAAGGCCGATTCCATTTCGCTGATCCTGAGGGCGAAATCAGACGATGACGGTGAGGTGTATTGAAGCACGGCACGAATCGCATACGCTGCGCCGAGGTAAGCCTGCCCCGCCGCAGCCGTATTTCCTTCATCGGCGTACTGACGGGCACATGCCCCTTGCACCTGTGCCTGCCGGTAAAAACCGCTGCGCCAGCCGCGCGCATCCCCGTCCTTGAGTCCGCTGACGGCGTGAAAGACCTGCGCCGTCGATAGACCGATGATTTGGCCAATACCAATCGCCCAGTTGAGCATAAAATCCATATCGCCGTTCTTGAAACGGAGGGTTTCACTTTGGCGCTGGAAAATGACATCGTTCTTGTTCATGACCATACCTCCTATCCGGAGAAAGTTCATCAACAGCATGTGCGTTTCTCAACATGGTGTTGATATACTTCGATCATAGAGTGACGCAGAAGCGTGTCAATCGCGGACTGCGGCGGAGTGTTGGATAGTCAACAGGTGTTGAGAAAATATGGGCAAACTTGAGCGAAAACTGGATCGACGTGCGGTGCGGACGCGGCGAGCGCTGCGCGACGCCCTGATGGCGCTGATTCTGGAAAAGGGGTTTGATGCGATCACGGTGCAGGAGATCACCGACCGTGCCGATCTGAATCGCGGGACGCTGTATTTGCATTACCGGGATAAGCTCGATCTGCTCATCCACAGCAGCGAGGATGCCTACGACGAATTGATCGCGCAGTTTGAACCGCTCCGGCTCAATCACCTGACGGCGGACATCCCGGAGCGTCACCTTCAACTGGTGTTCGATCATGTGGCGGCGAACGTGTCCTTTTATCGAGTCATGCTTGGCCCGCATGGGGTGGCGGCCTTTTCGATGCGGCTGCGGCAGATCGTGGCCGAGGTGGGCCTACAGCGGTTGGCCGTGCTGCGAAAGCTAAGTGGTTCGGCGGATGTCCCCTCACCGCTGATCGCCGCGTATGTCGGTGGAGCGATTTATGGGGTATTGGAATGGTGGCTGAGCACCGATATGCACATGCCGACGGATGCACTCGCCAAAGCGACACTGACCTTGACGATCGGGGGTGTCTACCAAGCGGCGGGGATCGAGATTCCTGAGGATCTACGGCGGTTTATAGAGGGGTTGCCGTAGAGGGCGTTCAGTCGAACGCCCCTACAGATGATGCTAACTGTTCGGCTTCATCATGCGTTCGACGAAGGCTTTCGCCTCTTGCAGCGATGCGCCCGTCTGCTTGCGGTATTCGGCGATCGCGCCGATCAAATTGCCGGACATCGCCAGTTTGCGGACATCTTCCATGCCAGCGGCAGTCGGCGGCGTATACGTCAAGCCTAAGTGCCCCATCAGCATGGTCACTTTCGCTTCCAGCTCCGCGACGTGCATGCGAAGCTGGTTGTATTCCTCAATATCGACTTCACCCATTCGTGCCATGTATCGTTTCCTTCAGTGCGTGCTTCGCGCTAGACATCAAACATGAAAAACCACGATCCGACCGTCATCACATCGCCTGCGCTCAGGCGGAATCGTCCTTCTACGCGCCCGCTGTTGGCATAGGTGCCGTTCTTGCTGCCGAGATCTTCTAAAAACAACTGCCCATCAATGCGAATGATCTGACAGTGGTGATCGCTGACGGTGGGGTCATCGACGACAATGTCGTTATCGCTGCCGCGCCCGATACGGACTAAATCCTTGTCGAGCTTGTAAAGCTCGCGGCGATACTTGACGACGTTGGGCACCGCGCCGACGCGCTCGGCGGCGATGCGGCTCGTTTTCATGCGATCATGGAGGCTGGCGGCTTCACTGGCGCGCAGCGGGCGGGTTTCGCTGAAATACTCGATCTTGGTGGTGTGCGTTTTGCGCGCATATTCGTCGTAGCGCTGCGCACCCAACTCCATATCGACGGCTTCTTCTTGCAGCATGTTGTGCTGCTGCTGAAGATCGGGGAGATCGCCGTAGGGGCTGGATGCGATCGCTTCGGCTGCCGTACGGAGCGCACCCGCCGCCTGTGTCCACTGGCGTTGATCGGCATAGCGCACAGCGGTTTCACGGGCGCGGGCGGCTTGCAGAAGCAGCACCATCTTCATCACTTCGTCATTGGGTTTGTGACTGGTGAAATCGCTTTCCGGCACCATGTTGACGAAGATCGGCAGTTCGGTCTTGCGATGGACAGCGGCAGTGTCGGTCAATTCGTCGTAATCAAACTGCAAGCGCGCGACTTCGATTTTGCCCATCGTCTCTAGTGCAGGGATGTGGAGTTCGAGCAGCAGCATTTTGACTTCTTCCGCGAACAGGTCGCCCATGCGGAAGCTGACGACGCGCCCATGTTGGTTGGTCGGGTAGCTGTTGAACTGACTCACCCACTTCACTTCACCGCTGGTGGTGAGGGTAATGGTCAAGTTTTGGCCGACGACGTTCAGCAGGTCGCGCAGTTCCTCGCGGAAAATGTGCGCAGCCTGATCCGGGTTATCGATGAAGTAGAAAGCGCCGCCGCCTTCATTGGACATGGCACGCATGAGGTCTTCGTTGAAGCCCATGCCGACGCCCATCGTCGTGGTCGTCACGCCTTGATCGCGCTTAGCGCGTGCCATCGCCGCCAACCGATCGGGATCGGTGACACCAACATTCGCCAAGCCATCGCTGAGCAGCAGGACACGGTTGATCTGCCCCTCCGCTTGATTCGCTTCGACCAAGCCGCAGCCTTGCAGCCACCCGCCGCTGAGGTTGGTCGAACTCCCAGAGCGGATTTTGGCGATGGCCTGCATCAGTTGATCTTTGTAGATCACGTGCCCCGGCGGAATATCGACCGTGACCTGTGTATCATAGGTGACCAAACTGAAGGTATCGACAGAGGTCAAATGCTGCACAAGGAACTGCGCGGCCCGTTTGACATAATCGAGCTTATCCCCTGCCATCGAGCCTGACCGATCCAAAACGACGCTCAGATTGAGCGGTGGCCGCCGCGCATTTCCCGCAGGCGGGGCCGCCTGAATACGCGCCAGCAGATACAACTGCCGCTCACGGGCGGTCGAGATGAAATCGTAATCCAGCACATAATCGGCTTGCATGGGATTTGCTCCCCCGAAACCACACTCAGCTTATCCCTATCATGTTAGCATATTTACGGCGCGGTGGACTCCAGCGCACCAGAAAAGATGCTCAACGCTTCATCAATTTGTGACTCATTGACGACCAGCGGCGGAATCCAGCGGATGACGTTTTCGTAAGTGCCGCAGGTGAGCAACAGCAGGTTGCTGTCCATACAGGCCTTTTGCACCGCTTTGGTCGTCGCTTTGTCGGCTTCCTTGCCCTGCATAAATTCGACGCCGACCATCAAGCCGCGCCCGCGCACATCACCGATCACCGGGTGACGGCTTTGCAGTTCGCTGAGGCCATCCATCAAGCGCTCGCCCATGCGGGCAGCATTCCCCGGCAAATCTTCGTCTTGCATGACGTGAATGGTGGCACAAGCCGCCGCCGCTGCGAGGGCATTCCCGCCATACGTCCCGCCATGCGATCCGGTTTGCCACTTTTCCATCAAGGCTCGGCTGGCGCCGATCCCGCTGATGGGGATGCCACTGCCCAAGCCCTTCGCCATGATCATGATGTCCGGGGTCACACCGGAGTCTTCGATGGCGAACATGCTGCCCGTACGACCGAAACCGGTCTGTACTTCGTCGGCGATAAAGAGGATGCCATACTCACTGCACAGCGCGCGGATTTCCTGCACAAAGCGCGCGGGCGCGGGCACATAGCCGCCTTCGCCCAACACCGGTTCCATAACGATCGCGGCGGTTTCTTCGGGGGCAGTTTGCGCTTTGAGCAGCTTATGGAGTTGATCGAGGCAGTATTCGATGGTGGTGGCTTCGTCCCAACCGTACTTGACGGCGTACTGGTAGGTATAGGGGAACGGCGTCACGAAAATGCCGGATGGAGCGGGCGCATAGAACGAGCGATAGACGGTCTTGCTGGTGGTCATCGCCATCGTTTGCGCGGTGCGCCCGTGGAAACTTCCCTGAAACACGATCAGGTTGGGGCGGCGCGTTGCCTGACGTGCTAATTTGACAGCGGCTTCGGTCGCTTCCGCGCCGCTGTTGGAGAAAAAGAAGCAGTCAATGCCTTCAGGTGTAACGCTGTCGAGCAAACGTCCCAGTTCGGCGACAGTGGGCGGAACGACGATATTCATCTGCCCGTGCAGCAGCAGCGCCGCCTGATCCTGTATCGCCTTAACGACGCTTGGATGACAGTGGCCGGTATTCGTCACGCCGATGCCGCTGGTGAAATCAATGTAGCGCGTCCCAGCGGCGTCGTAGAGGTAGATCCCTTCGCCGCGCACGGGCTGCATGGTGGTCATGTGCGACCAGACGGGCGAGAGGTGGTAGAGCGACTCATGTTGCGTCATGACTAGACCTTATTTTGTAGTGGCGGCTTCAAGAGCCGCCTATGCTCAACGAAGGCAATGACTACGACGACAGCCCCATTTCCGGAATGGACGGAATACCGGGGTTATACAACCATTCGTCCATCAAGTCCTGCACCGGCTTGCCGCTGATCTCTTCGGCCAACGCAATGAAGTCCTGCGTGGTCGCGTTGCCGTAGGCGTAGCGCTGTGTCCATTCCTGCGCGATTTGGAAGAAGGCCTCATCGCCGACGCGCAGACGGAGGGCGTGAAGAGTCAGCCCGCCGCGCACATAGACGCTCCAGTCGAACAGGTTGTCGGCAGGCGGGTTTCCGGGTGCAAACATCGATTCGCCTACCATGTTGGAATATTGATCGCGTACCCATTGGTCAAAAGCCTCGTCGCCCTGTGTGTGCGCGACCCACAAGCCTTCGGCATAGGTGGCCCAGCCTTCGTTCAGCCAAATGTCGCGCCAATCGGCAACGCTGACGCTGTCGCCAAACCACTGGTGCGAAAGTTCGTGGGCGACGACCGATTCGCTGTAGTTAAAGTCAGATTGATCGAACGAATCCATGCCAAACAAGGAGAGCGTTTGGTTTTCCAGCGCGGAACCGGTGTCGGTATTCAGTACGACGGCACCGTACACGTCGAACGGATAGGGGCCAAACAGGGTTGAGAAGTAGCTGATCATTTCGTCCTGACGATCGAAGGTGGCGCGCGCCCATTCCGGTACGCCTTTTTCGAAGTAATTGCGAATGGGAACGCCGCTCGTCCCGACCGGATCGACTTCCTCAAACAGAGCGATATTGATGGTTAGAAGGTAGGTCGCCATCGGCGCATTGACATCGCTAATGGTAGTGAAAGTTCCATCCTGATTATCGAGGATGTCGCTGACAACGCCATTCATGGCGACGCGGTAAGGTTCTGGGACGGTCACTTCCAGATGATAGGTCGCTTTGTCGAGCGGGTGATCGTTGCTGGGGAAGAAATTCGCTGAACCATCCGGTTCACTTAAAACAAAGGTGCCAGTGCGGTAGGGAATCCAACCGGTTGGTACGGGAAGGGCCACGCTGGTCATCGCCTCCGGCGAACCACTGTACTCGACCACGACGGTAAACGGCGTCCCCGCAGTGAGGGTGGCAAAGTTCGTCACCGTGAGTTCCTGCCCGGAACGGCTGCCGTTGGCATGGCCGTCATCGACCGTGATTGATGCAATATCGAAGCCAATGAAATCGAGATTGAAGCTGCTCAGGTCTTGGGTAGCGGTCGCGGTAATGGTCGCGGTGCCCGTGAGCGTATTATTTTCGGGATCGACATTGAGGCGAAGGTCGTAGTGCTCCACGTCATAGCCGCCGTTGCCGAAGTTCGGATAAAGCGAATCACCGAGGCCGGGGGAACCGGCAGACTGCGCCAAAACAAGGCTCATCCCGGATAAGAGCAAGACAAACCACACGACGATCAGACGGGCGCGTAACGATTTATTCATCAGGAAGTCCCCAACTCATACGCGAATACTGAAAATCATTTTACCGGATAACCAGCACCCATTGAGAGGATCTGTGTGTGCGCCATGTTTATAGGCCCTGCGTAGAATGTCATCGCTCCGTCGTAAGAGATTTCATGAATTTGAGTAGGAATTGTGCTAGTGATGCCCTTACGACGGTAAGATCGACTTAAGGTATATTCGGTGCATGGCTCGCATTCCAATCAAAAGGACGAATCGATGGCGCAGTTTGCAAACAAAGTAGCATTAGTCGTCGGCGGCACCCTCGGAATTGGCGAAGCGACCGCCGCACTGCTCGCAGATGAAGGCGCGCAGGTGATCGTGGCGGGGCGCAGCCCTGAAAATGGACAAAAAACGGTCGATCTGATCAGTTCACGCGGAGGGAAGGTGGTTTATCATCCCGTCGATCTGCTTGACCGGGATTCGATCAAAGCGTTGATCCAGTATGTCGTGGATACGTTCGGGCGGCTGGATTGTTTGGTTCAGAGCGCCGGGTTGGAAGGCAGCGTTGCCAATACGGTCGAATGCACCGAAGAAAACTGGTTCGCGGTCATCAATACGAACATCACCGGGACATGGTACTGCATGAAGTATGCCATTCCCGAAATGCTGAAGAACGGCGGCGGGGCGATCGTCAATGTGGCGTCGGTGATCGGCGTGATCGCGTTCCCCGGACTGCCCGCCTATACCGCCTCGAAAGCAGGCGTGATCGGCTTGACCAAGACGACCGCGCTGGAATATGCCAAGCAGAACATCCGCGTGAACGTGGTGTGCCCCGGATCGGTGCGCACGCCGATGTACAACCGCTTCTCTGGCGGTACACCGGAAGCCGAGGCGTATATGTCTACGTTCCATCCGATTGGCCGCATCGGGGAGCCGCCGGAACTTGCTAGCGCAATCGCGTTCCTGCTGTCCGATCAAGCCTCGTTCATCACCGGGCATGTGATGCCCGTCGCGGGCGGTTGGGAAGTCCCGTAACCCGTCTCAGCAATTTCATGGGCGGTTAGTTTGTCACCATTGCGCCTTCACCGACGATTTGCCGCCCTGCCAACCGCGCGCCCGATTCCCAGTCGTGCGAAGGCAAATAAACCGTGGGGTGCTGTGTCACATGGCGCAGCACCCGTTCAAGGGTGGGCAGGTGCGCGGGTTTGGCGAAACTTAAGCCCTCCAGTTTCCGGTTCAGCAGCGATTCCTGCGAATACGTCACATCCCCTGCGATAAAAATTTGCAGATCGCCGTCTAGCACAATCACGGATTGATGCCCGGCGGTATGCCCCGGCGTGGGCACGGCGATCACATCCTCGCGACGGGTGATCTTCGCGCTCTGCGCGAAAGCACCGAAGGCGCCATTGGTGAAATTGACGGGGTTGGTTTTCAGCCATGCGGGGATCGGGTTTGCTTGTGCGGAGACCCATCGCCGAAACGGATTACTCAGCACGGCGTGATCGTAGTCGCTGACGTAAGTTTCCACACCGCGAAATGGGCCAATCCCGCCCAAGTGATCGCTGTGCAGGTGGGTCAACACCAGCGCGGCAATATCGCGGGGACGAATGCCGCGCGCCTCAAGCTGGGCGGCGAGACTCTCTTCCGGTTTGATGATCATTTCGGCAACAGGTGTCCGGTGGGTATCCGGGCTGTCGCCTGTATCCACCACGATCAAGCCTTCGTCATGCTCAATCAACCATGCGTAGATGGGCAAATCGATAGACGGCTGATCGCGGAGGCTGGCGAACAAGGCAGCAGGCAGGCTGCGATCGGCATTGCCGCGCTGAAATGCGGGCGTCACACGGGTGATTCCGGTTTGTATGGCGGTTACGGTGAGCATGAGTTCCTCCACAACGAAATAGACACTCAAGTTGTCTATATAGTAACCCTGATTGTCTACATAGTCAACCATGTTGTCTACTCCTTATCGAAGGCTTAAAATAGAGCATGCGTGTTGAAGGGTTTGAAGGGTATGTGATGAGCGAGAAACGCGATCACAAGGCGTTCGCACGGTCGCTGCAAGGGAGCGGGATTCACCTATTGGGGCGGCTGCTGCTGCAAGTGTACCGCCAGTACAACGAACGGGCGGCGCAGAAATTCGATGCGGCGGGGCACGAGGGTGTCACAGCGGCGCATGTGCCAATTTTCGCGTGCATCGCGCCGGAAGGATCGCGAATTGTGTCACTGGCGGAAAGCATTGGTACAACCAAGCAGTATATGGGGCGGCTGGTGGGCGATTTAGTGGAGAAAGGGTATCTGGTCTCCACACCTGATCCGACAGATGGGCGCGCCTCGCTCATCAAGGTGACGGAGAAGGGCTACCAGCTCATGGACGACATTGAGCGGGGCAAGCAGGAAATTGAAGCCGAGTATGCCGCGCAGCTTGGTCAGGAAAAAATGCATCAGTTGGTGGCGCTGCTGGAGGAATTGGCCGGGGCTATGCCCGCTGAGTGGAATGTGGAGGAATAAGGACTTAACGCAAAGGCGCAAAGAGGCAAAGACACAAAGAAAGAGCGTTTTCCCGTGCGGCTCTCATCCTTGCGCCTTTGTGTATCTGCGGAAAACCAGAGGTCACTCCGTCATACGCTCACGTGAGGGACATCCACCTTATCGATCCACTCGAAGGCTTCCTGCGTATTGGTAAACACCATCATACGGAGGCCGAATTCAAACAGCGTCTCCATGATCGCAAAGGTGTCCGTCGCCGTGGCGACCTGTTCCGGCACCACGTTTGCCCAAAATCGCCAACCGGCGGCGATCGCGCGCGGGTTAAACTCGGTGGCGCCCCATTGCAGCAGATCAGGCGACATGGGGCCGAGTTTGCGATCGTCCGATACCCACTTGTTGATTTTGTATTTTTCGAGCGCCGCTGCCCCCGCGTTCAGCGCATTTTTGAACTGCTGATCATTCGGGTAGGTTTGCGCGACATGGTAAAGACATTGTTTGTCCGGCAAGTATTGAAGCGTTACATATTCCGTTTCCAAAAATGCTGGAGCAGGGGCCATTATCAATTCCTCCTTTAGAGGCTATGAAGAGAGGATCAATGCTCATTTTTAGTGTAGAGCGTATACGAAGCGGTGTTCAAAAGCCTTTTAAAGTTGTGATGAATGTCATGGACGGAGCGCCAACGACGGGGATTTCTGTTAATAAGTAAAATGCGAAAAGACAACCGCTAAACAGAGCCGAACGGGAAGACGCTATGGGTGAAAGGTGCAAAGAAAACTCTTTCTTTGCGCCTTGCTCTTTAGCGTCTTTCTTTCACTTCCTACATTATTCGCGACCGAGGGCTTTCGCCATCAGGTTGCCGAGTTCGGTCGGGTTCGGGGCGACGAGCGCACCTGCCGCTTCGAGCGCGGCCATTTTGCCCTGCGCGGTGCCTTTGTTGCCGCTGACAATCGCCCCCGCGTGCCCCATCTTTTTACCGGGGGGAGCGGTGACGCCAGCGATATACGCGACGACCGGCTTCTTCTTCGGGTGATTCTTCATGAAGTCCGCCGCTTCTTCTTCCGCCGTCCCGCCGATTTCACCGATCAGGATGACGCCTTCGGTGCCGGGGTCGTTGAAGAATGCGTCAAGGCAGTCGATGAACGACGTGCCGGGAACCGGATCACCACCAATGCCGACGCAGGTACTTTGCCCGATGCCTTTTTCGGTCAGTTCAAACACGGACTGGTACGCGAGGGTGCCGCTGCGGCTGACAATGCCGACCGAACCGGGCATGCTCACCTGAGCAGGGGTGAAGCCGATATTGCACTTGCCGGGGCTGAGAATGCCGGAACAGTTAGGGCCGATCAAGCGGACGTTTGATAATCGCGCTTGAGCAGGTTATAGACGCGCGCTTCTTCGTACCGGGATGTGTTCGGTGACGCACAATCAAGCCGACCCGCCTGCCGCCGCTTCAAGGATGGCATTGGCCGCGCCCGCCGCCGGGACAATGACGAACGAGGCGTTCGCACCCGCTTTTTCGACCGCATCTTTGACGGACGCATAGATCGGAATGCCTTCGACGTTTTCCCCGGCTTTCTTCGGGTTCGTTCCGGCGACGACTTGAGTGCCCTGTGAGCGATTCAGCAGGCCGTAATAACGTCCCTGACTGCCCGTAAGACCCTGTACGACAACTTTTGTGTTTTCATCTACCCAAATCGACATGAGTCTATTCCTTCGCCGTCGTGTCAGACGCTGCCTGACCTGCCAGTTCAACCGCTTTGCGTGCCGCTTCGACCATCGTGCGCGCCATCATCACCCGTTCGTTCAGATGACCTTGCAGAATTGCCCGTCCTTCGGCTGCGCGGGTGCCGTCAATACGAATGACGAGCGGCGCGGGAAGCTGCACGCGTCCGAGGGCTTCGACGATGCCTTCAGCGACTTTATCGCCCCACGTGACCCCGCCGAAAATGTTGATCAGGATCGCTTTGACGTTCGGGTCGGTGCTGATGCACTTCGAGCGCCGCCGTCACGGTATCCGCGCTGGCACCACCGCCAATATCAAGGAAGCTGGCTGCGCTGCCGCCGACCTGCTTGACGGTATCGAGTGTGCTCATCGCCAAGCCCGCACCGTTGGCGATAATGCCGACGGAACCGTCGAGGCCGATGTACTGCAAGCCTCTTTCGGCGGCCAGCCATCGCGCCCGTCGAGTTCAGTCACACCTTTGAAGGCTTCCCATTCGGGATGTTTGTATTCGGCGTTGTCTTCAAGCGTCACTTTGGCATCCAGCGCATGGACGCGGTTATCCGGCGTCAGGACGAGCGGATTGATCTCCGCGAGGTCGCAGTCGCCCTTTTCGAACACTTCGTAAAGCTTGAGGAGGGTTTCAACTGCCCCTTCGAATGCTTCGGGAGCCAGTTCAGCACGGCGTACCCACCTTCAGCGGCGGCACGGGTCAAGCCATCCACCGGGTTGACATACAAACGCGCGATCGCTTCCGGCGCTTCCTTCGCGACCTGTTCAATATCGACCCCGCCGCGCGCGGAGAGCATGCCAAGATACTGTTTGGCGCTGCGATCGAGCGTGAACGAAGCATAGTATTCGTGCTTGATGTCCGAGGCTTTTTCGATCCACAGGCGGCGCACCGGATACCCGTTGGTGTGGGTGCGATCCCAGATGGTGAGGCCGAGAATGTTGCGGCGTGCTGGCGGACTTCCTCAAGGGTATTGGCAAATTGAATGCCCCCCCGTTTACCGCGCCTGCCAGATTTGCAGGCTCTGAGCCTTCAGGACGACAGGGAACTCACCGATTTCTTTCGGCGACGGCAACCGCTTGATCAACCGTATCCGCGACATCCCCGGGTGATACCGGCAGCCCGTAACGGGCAAAATATTGTTTGCCCTGATACTCTAGTAAATCCACGAAGAACCGTCCTCTCTGTGACGTTTGCTGAGGGGCGCGCCGTGTGCCCATTTTGCCAATTGGTTTAATTCTGACACATCCAACCACAATCGCAATAGGGGAGAGTCTTAACAGTTACCGAAAATTTACATACAGGAGTCGGTGATTTCGAACTGAATGCCGAAGGTGTGGGTGGCGTCAAACACGACGGGGTTCGCCGCCTGTAGGGTGACGCGCTGCGCCGCAATATCGACCGCGCAGAGGCTTGTCACACCGTTGCGATGCTTGATGGCGAGCGGATCGGCAGGGAGGCGCTGCGCATCGGGCGGAGAAAGGTATTGAATGAGAAAGGGGGCGTAGCTTTCGTTGACGAGCGCGTTTTTCCATGCCAACCGTACGCCATCGGGGCGGAGCCGCCCGCTTTCCATCGGTTCGCTGACTTGATCGCCGCGCGCCCGCAGTGCTGCACTATCGGCGTCGAGATCATCGGAGCGAAGAGCATAGCCAACGAAGGCGTTGTGCCCCGGCACCATCGACTGACGCACCATCGGCGCGAAATCGACCACTCCGGACTTGGCATCATTCCCGGTGAGCGCCAAAAGTTCGATGAAGGCAGATCGGGAAACCAAGATCAGCGCATTATGGGTCGCGCCGCTGGCATGAACGCCGCCGTAAACGACGGTGAACCCTAATGCACGAAAATGCCCCATCGCCTGCTCGATGTCATAGCCGACGGCGATGACGATATGATCCATCCGCAGCATACTGCTTGTTCCTTCGCTTATCTTTAGGTTTGCAAGCCCGGATCATAGCGCAGGCGGCTGCCGATGTCGCGATTCAGGTGAGAGACGCCGTGAGAATGGGCATCACGGCGCCGGTATTTTCACGCGTTAACCTCGACTAGCCGCCGCTTGCCTCCGGTGTGGTGACAGGGGCAGGTACTTCGGTCGCTTCGGTGGTCGTATCGGGCACGGTGGGCGACGTGGGCGCAGCCACATACCATGTGAAATAGATGATCACCCCCAGCACCGCCGTGATCAACCAGAGGGTGAGGGTGATACGCATCGGCGTCTTGATCTTCTGCGTGCGCAGCCAGCCAAAGAGGGCTTTTTCGTACCACATGAGGATGACGAGATACGTCGCGAGGATCTGCGCGATGGCGCCGGTAATCAGATGAAGCGTGGGCAGTAGATAGGCGACCTGCGACAGCCCTGCCGGGATCTGCGGGGCAACATTGCGCGTATACGAAACAACCATCACGAACAGGATAATCACCCAGTTCACCAGCGTGATGGTCGTCATCGTCAGTTTATGATGAGGTTCAAAACGTTTGCGGCGGGCGAAAAAGAAGCCGACCAGCAAACCCGGCACAATCAGCAGTACATACGCCAGCAGCGTTAAATCTGCCAGCATACTTGCCCCTGTTCCTAAAAATCCTGTCCCTGCGGCGCGAATATCCATGATTGAGCAATCCCCCGTTGATGATGAGTAGCGCGGCGCATGTGTCGTGCGCTCAACGTCAATCATAGGGATTACGGCCAACGGCGCGAGTCGGAGATCGACGGCTAGCCGCGCGTTTTCTTCGGGCGGAGCGTGATAGGAACAGGGCGTCGTTCGACCGTGCCGCGTCCTTTGGCGGGATCATAGTCCGGGTTTTCCCAGATGATGACCGACCCCCACCCCATCGAGTCGTTGTCGCGGAGGTAGTCGGGAATCACGGCGAGGGGTTTGAAACCCTTCTTGATCTGCTTGGTGAGGTTGGTATCGAACAGTGTCCCGGCAATCACGCGGCGCAGATAGTCTTCGGGTTCAATATCGCCATAGCGCTCTTTGTTCTCGCGGAAACTGATCCACGCACTGCCTGCCACCATCCCACGCAAGTTGAGCGCCCGCGCCGCATTGAAGCGCGCATCCATCAGGGCGCTGCCGACACCGCGCGACTGGTATTCCCAATCGACACAGCTTTCGACGCCGTACATCCATTCAGCGGCGGTGTTGTGGCGGCGCAGCCAACCATCGCTGATGGTAGTGAACCACGGCTCAATGAACGGGTGAGCCGGATCAAAGTCAAGCAGCATGCCGACGGTGAAACCGACGACCTGATCGCCATGCAGCGCGACATACTGGCCTTCGGGAAACAGGCTCAGATGATGGCGGAACATGTCGGCATTGAAAACTTCGGAATCGGGTTCTTCAAATTTCACATTGTAGACCCGCTCCATGAGCGCCTGCTGTTGTTCGGCGTAGCGGGCTTCACCGGGCACGATCCATAGGGTTTCGCTCTCATCGGGCTGAGCAGCCGTTGGGTGAGGGTTGGTCATCGAGTCCACTCAATACAGAAAAGGAGTATACAGCGACCTAATCTACCGCAGCTTGTGGTTTAAGAACACTGCAAGGCGCGATTGACCCTAAGTTTTGGCAGCTATACGGACGCTGTTTGGCTGGCGGTGCCCGCCAATGCGGGGCCTTGTTCCAACAGCTTGATGACGGATTCGGCCCAGGCCCGAATTAGATCCCAGCGGCGGAAATCACCGGGAGTCATTGAGCCTTCGGTGATGCTCTTGAGGATCAAGCGCCACGGGAGATCCATCGTCTGCGGATCGATGCGCCCAGCAAACAAGCCTTTCGACAGCGGCGGACTGATGCGCACGAGGGGTTCAAGGTAGGCTTCAACGATCGCACGGGTATCCGGCGTGTCAGTGCGCAGCGTGCCGCACACGACGAAATAGGCTTTGGGGAGAGAAACCATCCAAGCGGCGTTGTGTTGAGCGAAGCGGAGGATTTCGGGCATCACTTGTCCGGCGCGGATATTGGTGCCAAGCACGAGCGCGGCGTACTGCTCCGGGTGCTTGACCGCTTTTACGTCTAAAACATCGACTCTTTTTCCGTGTTGAAGGAAGATATTTCCTATATAGTGCGCAACTTCTCTGGTCGATCCTGCCCGTGTCGCATAGGCAATTGCTATAGGCCGTGCTGATCGGCACTGTATCATGGTGTAACCTCCCGCAGCACTTGTATTTTATCCCCACCCCCTCCTTTGCCGATTTTACAGGGCAATTCAATGACTAAGGTCATGGATTCGTATGTCGATATTCACTTTACATAGCGAATTATTGAATAATCAAGCAATAGCATTGTGATGTCAATGTTCAGCGTATCATGGGTGAAAGGGAGGAATGGAGCACACCGTTGTGTGCCCCATTCGGGTTGAGCGTGGTTAGCTGGATTCGTTGGTAACTTCGTAGGCGATGTTATCCACCACGACGATGAGGCGATCACCGACGGCGAAGTATTCCGCAAACACGGGATTCTGGTCGATCAGCGCGAAGTACTCATCGCTGAGGAAGGCGACTTTGGTCGTCGTCATGGTGTCCGGCTGGAAGGTGGTATCCGTCCACACGCCGTTCTGCTGGATGAATGTCTTATCACCCACGGTCTGGATGGGATTTTCGGTGATGGATCGACTATCCACAATGCCCTGCGAACCGTCTTGCAGATCCATTGGTGCCGAGGACGGCAGCGCCCCACCGAAACCGCCCGTCTGCGCGGTCAGCGTCGGCATGAGCACGGGTGCGGGTGCGGCATTGGCGGACTGCATCTGACCAAACTGATCGGCAGCAGCGACGGCACCTGCTCCACTGGATTCCCCGGCTAAACGACCGGCGGTGCCGCTGAAGGTCTGGGCGGCTTCGCTGCGCGCTGTCTGCGAGAGAATGTCGTTTTCGTCGATGAGGAAGCTGGTGTAGGGCGTGATGATGCCATAGCGGATGCTGAGGCTGATGATGCTGTCCACGACTTCGGGGTTTTCCCCGTTCAGGCGGATGCTGTTGAGCAGATCACCAATGCGGCGGGTGGCCCACAAGCGCGGAATGAACGATTCGCCGCCGGCGTGATCGCGGAAGCTCATCCCGTCATAGACGAAGGTTTGATCTTCGCCATTGACAACACCGCTCAGGCGCAGGGTCACATTGTCTGCCGAGCCACGATAGCGCCCGACGAGGGTCAACTGCTCACCCGCGAACAGATCCGGCAGCGGCGTCTGGGGATACAAATCTTCAACGGTGACGCCATCGACTTCCAACTGCACATCGGTGAGGACGGGAGCACTGATCTTGTTGTACAGGCTGGCAACGACTTCGTCAACGCGCTCGGTTGGGCGAACATACGAGGAGGTTCCACGATGATCACGCACCAGTGAGTCGAGCAGGACGGTATCGACATCATCGCCAACGCCGAAGGCGAAGATGTGAACGTTGCGATGGGCTTCGGCATCGACATTGTCAAGGATGGCCTGTGTATCGACTTCGCCTTCGGTCGGCAGACCGTCGGTGAGGAACAGGATGGTCGTTTGGCGTTCGGAATCGACCATATCGAGCGCGGTCGCCAGCGCACCATCAATGTTGGTGCCACCATCGGCGTATTCACTGTTGATCCAATCGACGGCATCGGCGGCCTGCGATGGGGCTTCGAGTTCATTGCTGAAGACACGCCATCCTGTGCTGAAAAGGACGACATTGAAGCGATCGCGTTCGTTCAGATGATCGAGGACATAGGCGGCGGCTTCGCGGGCTTGATCCCACTTTTCGCCGTCCATGCTGCCGCTTTGGTCAAGCACGATGATGACGTCACGCGGGATGATCTGATCCTGTGGCAGCGACAGCGGCGGCTGCACGAGCAGCATGAAGTAACCGCTGCCATCCGCGCTTTCGCGGTAGGTGAGCATGTTCACATTGATCGCGCCGGTTTCGAGGCCGTAGTACAGTTCGAAGCTTTGATCCGGGACGAAGTAGCTCTGTTCGTAGCCGACTTCAAAGCCGGTGTTCCCGCTGTCGCGGTTGATGACGATGTCGTGCGAGGGCGAGTAGATGGAGCTGATTTGATCCTGCCCGTTCACGTTGACATGAACGCTCATCTCTTCGACGGGGCGATAGGTCATCAACTCGGTAATGGCGAGCGGATAAACATAGTGGATGAGGCCGTTATCGGCTTCCAAAATCTGCGAATAGGTGATGGTAATGCGGCGGGATTCGCCCGGAGGGATGGGGAACACGTTCGCCTGAATCGCCTGCTGACCGACATATTCCAGTAACGCCGGATCGCGATACTGGCGGACGATTTCGTTATAGATGCCGCGCGCTTGATCGGCTTCAAGGATTTGTGCTTCGATGGGGGTGCCATTGATGTACATCACCAGTTCTTCGACCGATGCACCGAGCGGGATCGGGAAGACGAAGGTGCCTTCCGCCAGCCCAAACCCATCGTTCTCGAACTCCATGTCAATCGAGGTGCGGGCGATCTGATTTTCGATTTCCACATTGACGCGGTGATGATCGATCTTCAGCCATTCAGGATTGGTGGAAACGCCCCAAGGACGCGGCGGAATGCATTCGGGAACCATCGGGCACGGCCCGTCTGGTTGGCAGGGAGGCGGCGGGACACATGGCACAACCTGCGCGGATGCGGTGGCTGTGAGCAGCACCAGTGTCAGCAGTGTCAATAGAAAGACGGTCAAGCGTTTCATCAGTCGTTCTCCTCAACAAACGAGTGGTCGGTTGATTGGTTTTGAGTCAAACAGTCTTAGAACGTTCTGATGGCAAGACGATGGTCATGTTATAGAAGTTCCCAAACCTGTGAATCGCGGCTCATATGACCGGGAACGCAAGCGAGAAATTTTTGCGTTGGCGTGGGTTCTGTCGTAACATCGAAGGGGTGTCTAAATCACAGGGAGTTCATCATGGGTGTCAATCCTGAAGAGTTTTATAACCAGCAAAAACGAGTCAAGCAGGATCAAGGCCGCACAAGCAGCTCTGGGAAGCATGGCACCCTTGAGACATGGCAGATTGAGCAGGACAGCGCGGATCGCGGGGAATTTGTCCCCGACCCAATGGATAAAGCTGCAATGGGCGGAAAGAAGCCGGGATTCTTCGCACGGATCAAGAAAATGTTCGGGCGGAAAAAATAGGTTTATTCTTCTCCGCGAACCAAACGCGCGGGCTGTGATAAGATCAAGAAAAGTTCGCAACCAGTGGTCAGTCTAACCCACGAGAATAATCAATGGATGCCACAGCCCGGTCAAAGACAGAAGCGCTAAAAACCCAGATTCAAACGAAGATTCAGACTGTTCTGGCCGAATTTGCCGATGGCACACTCAGTCGTGAACAATTTCATGCCATCTACGCCCACTACAGCGATCAACTGTCGTTCTTGGAGGCCGCGCTGAGTGCTGGCGATGAAGCCAACAGTCTTGGCGGCAAGCCGAACGAAACCATCGCTATCCGTGCGTCGCACATGGGCAAAGCGATTGGTCTGGTGATTTACCATCACAAGAGCGGGATGTTCGTCGAAACGCTCGGTCAGTTCGATGTGCCGCCCTCGCGGATCGCCCCCACCCTGAACGATTTTTCGCTGCTGATGGACAGCAAAAAGCTGATCGACCGGCGTGTGGAGAAGATCGGGATCAAGCAGTGGCTGCTGTTCGCCCCCGGTCGGCATACGACGATCGTCACGCTGTTTCAGAATGAACCGTCACCCCATCAAAGCCGCGAATTAGAGCGTCTGCATCACGACTTTGAGACCGCCAATGATGCACTGCTGGCGGCACGGCGCGTCGATCCGACCAAGTTGGCGATGCCGTTCCTCGTGTTCGTGCAGCAGCAGCTCAAACGGACGTAACAGATCCCAAGCAAAGTTTCAACCACAGAGAACACGGAGATCACAGAGAGTCTGAGAGAGAGCTTTCTCTGTGATCTCCGTGGTGCAAACACTTGTGAGTGATTGTGCTATACGGATCTCGACGTTTAGGCGGTCGTCGGGTGATAGGCAATCTGCTCCATGAACGCCACTTTCGCCTGATGCCGCCGCAGCATGAACAGGGAGAGGGTGCAGAGGATGAATTCCGATACAGCTTCCGAAATCCAAATCCCCGTTAGCGAAAAAAGGCCGGACGCGATCAACAGCACGGGGAGCTTAACGAAGATGACTCCACCCAAGGTGATGAGCAGCGCTTCCCTTGCTCTACCGGCTGATTGGAAATAGGCGGCAATCATCACCGAGATTCCCCCCAACGGACAGGCAAACGCCATCAATCGAAGCGCGGGCTGGCCTTCGGTGATAATCGCAGGCTCCTTGGAGAGAAATCCAATCAGGGCGGCGGGGATGAGCATACACAGGCTGAACACGAAAAGCCCATAAACGGCGGATGAGCCAAGCGAATAGGTGATGGTTTTTCGGACGCGATCGAACTTTTTCTGGCCGAAGTTATAGCCAGCAATAGGCTGCATCCCTTGAACCATGCCGGTTTGCGGTGTGTTCAAGCTGGAATAGAGCCGGTTGACAATCGCAAACACGCCTAAGGCGCTGTCACCCCCCATCACCTTCAACAGATTATTGGTGACGATCACCACTAAACTTGCGCTCAGGCTTTTGATCAGCGAAGGGAAGCCAATCAGGATAACCTCGCCAATAATCGGCCAATCCGGCTTGAAATACGCCGCCTTAATCTGGTAGGAGCGGTTTTTCCTGAAAAAGAAGAAATAGATGCTCATACCTGCGGAGATCGACTGCCCCAGTACGGTCGCCCACCCCGCCCCAGATACGCCCGTCTTCAAAACGATGATGAACAGCCAGCACAAGGCGATATTGGTCGTTACAGGGATAATCCACATCGCGGTCGAAAAACGGATATTGCCGTCGGCGCGGACGATGGCTGAATAGCCGGTGCTGGTAATGGCTCCCAAGAAAATAATCCGTCCGTATTCGATCGCATAAGGGGCGACGCTATCCGTAGCGCCGAGCAGGTAAACGATCGGTCGGATGAAGAGCACGCCGAACACGGTGATCAGAATGGCCGCCGCCCAGAAGATCAGGAAGGTATTGGCAACCGTCCGGGAGGCTTTCTCCGGGTTGCCCTCTCCTAGCGCCCGTGACACCACCGAAGCCCCGCCCGATCCCACGGTGGTCGTCACTCCGCCGAGCGCAATCAGCACTGGCGCGGTGATCGATGCCCCGGCTGCCGCCAGCGAATTGATCCCCACCGACAGGAAGTAGGTATCCGTGATGCTGTAAATGGCATAGACGAGCAGCGAGAGTGTGGTTTGCGATGACATTTCCAGCAGGAGTTTACCGATCTTCTCCGTGCCTAGGCGCTCGACATTTGATAAACGAGACATTGACGATCAATTCTCCTGAAGCCACTGCAAGGCGGGAACGAGCAGCATCCCCGCAATATTGCTGACTTCATCGGTGTCGTAATTGCGGTAGTAGCCTTCTGTTTTCATGACGAGGGCGAGGTGCAGCGTGTAGAGATGGCAGCGCACGTCTTCGTCGTGGGTGAAGGTGGTTTTTCCGTACGCCCGCATGCTTTCAGACACTCCTTCAAACGCCAGCGAGCGGAACTGCGCCTCCATCAGGGGATCGGCCCAGAGCGCGCGCTCAAAATCGATGATGCCGCTCACTTTCCCCTCGTTGACGAAGAAATTGAGATACCATGCGTCCCAATGGACGAGTCGGGGTTCGGTCACCGAAGCAAGGGAAGCGGCGTGTTTGTGAATGGCAGCGCGGATGGTCTCAACGCTGAAGCCGAAATAGTCGGCGTTTTTTCTCACCCCATCTTCCAGCACCGACTCCACGATTTTGATGAACGCTTCTTGCCATGTGTCTCCGCGAAGGGCAGGGTTTCCATCGTAGCCGAAGTAGGTGCCGGTAAACCCGTTGATCTCACGGATGATCGCGCCGATCTGCCGGTCGATAACCGTTTTCTCGGCGGGTGGGAGTACCTCTTTGACGTGTTCCAAGTTGTTCCCGCTCAGCTTTTCCATGAAAAAGTAATCGGAGTCGCACAAATCCCTAGCGGTATCGAAAGCATAGATTTGCGGCACCGGGATCGCCGGGTTTTGAGCGACAAGCCGCATCGAGGAAACTTCGGTGGTCATGAGGTCTTGTTCATACGTCATGACTTCCGCATCCTTGGGCGGCGCAATCTTGAGGATTACTTCGCGGCCATCGGAGAGCCGGACGTTATAGGCGGCGTTAAACCAGCCTTCTTTGAGTTCCGTCACAGCATCGTCACCCGCTGCGAGGGTGAGTCCGCCAAACGCCCGCTCCGCCATCCGGGCGACTTCCTGACGTGTCTTGCGGTTCTTCGTTTTGCTTTCCATGAGATTCCTTTCATCGCCGAAGGGGTCGGCGGGTTGTTCAGGGGATGTGATGCGGTGGGCTTCACAGCGACGCGATCACTTCACGGGCGGCGCGCCACCCCGATTCTATCGCGCCGTGGACGGTTTGCGGATTGGTCTCATAGGCAGTGGACTCACCGGCGAAGAAGAGCCGGTCGGATTCGGGTTCGGCCAGCGCGGGGCGTGCCCACGCCGTTCCGGCGGGCAAACTGGCATAACCGCCCCATGCAAACGGATCGCTGGCCCAACGTACGTATTTCGTGCTGACTACTTCCACCGACTCGCCTAGCATTTGATTGAGATTCGCCAGCGCTAAAGCGGTGGTGGGATCGCCAAAGTTTTCGAATCGATCGGCTTTGTCGGCGGTGACGAACAAGGTGATGAGCGGGTCGGCAGACTCGCCGCGCCCATAGCCGGGTGTCCACCAGCGCACCGAATCGCCCGTATAGGCCATAAAGATCAGATCGGCATCCCATGCGCGGCGCGCGGCCTTGACGACAAATTTGGAAGCTGCGCCGAGATAGTAGGCACGAATGGCATCGCGTTTGTGTGGGCTGAGGGGCGGATCGAACTGGACGGTATTTCGCTGGAGCACGCCAATAGGCAGGGTGATGATGCAGCGGCGCGCGGTGAAGGATTCGCCCGATTCGGCGGTGACCGTCACCTGACTAGCGGCCCAATCGATACGGCGGACGATCACGTTGAGGCGAATATCCAGCGGCGCGGCGATTTGATCGAGGAGCGGTTTGTAACCGTCCTTGAGGCGAAAATCGCGATGCCCGGCATGATCGGCTTTCATCTCACGGATGAAATCAGCACAGCTCAACTGCTCCAAGCGGGCACAGCACGTTTGCGCGAACAACACATCGGCAATGTCGAGGGCATCACCAGAAAAACCCTTGGCGCGGAAGTAATCGGCGAGCGAGGCATCACAGTCGGCATAAGTCGATTCGTATTCAGGAAGGCGATTGTAGGTATCAAACAGATCGCGGATCAGCGTTCGCTGCGCATCGGGCAGATCCTCGATGAGACGGGCGGGCATGCCCCAGCGCAGTTTGGCATAGCGCGGGACTTCAATGGTTTCCATGCCGAAGGCGCGCACATATTCCCATGTAGCGGCGGTTTCACCATGAATGAACTCCGCGCCGAGCTCAAGCGGGTAGTTGGCGAAGGTGGTGTCGGTGTGGATGCGCCCACCAATCCGATCGCGGGCTTCGAGGATGAGGGCCGATTTTCCCGCCTTACGGAGATGATCGGCGGCGGCGAGACCGGCAGCGCCAGCCCCAATGATGAGTGTATCGAGCATGAGAGGCATCCTTTGCATGAGAGTGTGGGATATAAAAAGGAGAAGATAGAAGGCTCAACGCAAAGGCGCAAGGAGGCAACGTCTGAATTGCAGTGGGCGGCTTGAGTGAATACAGGGGTTTGGCTGGTTCATCAACCAAACCCTTTGACGATCGAGGGGTTGGTTATTCGCCGGATTGCAGGCGTTTGCGAATTTCTTCGACAGTAGCGCGGGTGACGAGATCGGCCTGAATATCTTCGGTGACTTTATTGCAGCCATGCAGGACGGTGCTGTGTTTGCGACCGAAGGCATCGCCGATTTGCTGCAAGGAGGCGCCGGTCATTTCGCGGGCGAGATACATGGCGATCTGGCGGGCATTGTTGATGTGCCCATCGCGGCGCGGGCCAATCAGGTCATCGGCCAGCAGGTTATGATGATCGGCCACCGCTTCGACCACGCGGCGCATGGTCACATAGGTGCGCGGGCGGCGATAATTGTCGATCATTTCCTGCGCGGCTTCGACACGAACGGGCGTGCGCGGCGATAGATGGGCGGCGGCAACCATCTGGTTGAACAGCCCTTCCAATTCGCGCACATTCATATGCGTACGCGTGGCGATCAGTTCATAGGTGCGCGGATCGAGGGTGACATTCCGTTCACGCGCCCATGACTTGAGAATGGCAATGCGCGTTTCCTGACTCGGCGGCTGCACATCCATCACCAAGCCGCCTTCGAAACGCGAGCGCAGGCGCGCTTCCAGCGTTTCAAGTTCGCGCGGGTGACGGTCGGAAGCGATCACAATCTGCTTGCCGTTCAAGTAAAGCGAATTGAAGGTGTGAAAGAACTCTTCCTGCGTACTGTCTTTTCCGGCAATAAACTGAATGTCATCAATCAACAAGACATCTGCCGAACGGTATTTTTCGCGAAACATAGCGGTCGAACGCTGACGGATCGAGTCGATCAGGTCGTTGGTGAAGACCTCCGACGGAATGTAGATCGTCCGCAAACTGCGCGAGAGGCAGGCGTGGGCAACCGCCTGCAGCAGGTGGGTTTTCCCCAGCCCAACGTCACCATAAATAAAAAAGGGGTTGTAAGCAGTGGCAGGGCGTTCGGTGACGGCAAGCGCAGCCTGGAACACCATCTCATTTTCCGTGCCAACCACAAAGCGATCAAACGTATAGCGCGGGTTCAGTTCGCTTTCAGGCAGATCAGAGCGCTGCGGGCGAGCGATCTGCTGGTGCAGCGGAACAGGAGCGGTGCTCTGTTCCTGCTGTGCTAATAAGCGAAAGAGCGGCATGTCATCATCGCCACCACTACCTTCAGTTTTCAGGGCGTGAAACACCTCGAATTGAAGTTCAATGGGGCGCTGACACACATCACTTAGCACGCGGCGAATGCCGCGATACAGGCGGTGCTGGAGCATGTCGCGGGCATAGCTGTTACGTACACCCACCACGAATACATCGCTTTCGGCACGGAGAAACACCGCGTCGCGCAGCCACGTATCGAACGCGGCGCGATCCAACTGAAGTTCAAGTTGGTGATAAGCGGTTTCCCATGCGTCTTGCGGGTTCACATCATTGTCCTAGTGTGCGGCTCAACCGGGTGCGCCCTACGGCATCCGGCTCCTACGAATAAAAATGGCATCGGGAGTAAATTTGCATTTCTCCCCCACACTACCTATTCATTTGTCGTTCGATGCGTTTTCGTTGGGGTCAGCGCGGTGCGCGTTGACCATGCGAAACGTGGACTTGTATAGCTGTAGTGTACATTCCAGTATAGCCGATTCCGGCGCATTGACAACGGATTCTTACCTAAGAAACCTTAAAATTTTCGCGTGATTCGATTTGGGAAATCTATTGCCAGCGACCGTTTTAAGGTTGGGATTTGATGGGCAATTTTGCTGTAAGAGTCATCGAATGGTTAAGTCTCGTCTCAGCGGAGAATTGGGATAAACGGCGGCGCTTGGGATTTAAGATTTGGGATACCGATTTTGATTGTGAATTTTTGAACTTTTTAACATTGGGATATCGCCCTGACAGTTTCGAAAACGACAATCGACGCGCCTTATACCGTTCGTATATTCCATAATCAATAAAGGGTGAATAAAAGATTGGTGTCAGTGGGGCACAATAAAATAGGTCATATTACCCATCCTCACGTTCTTCACAACCATTAAAGTGATAGTTAAGTGCAAAACGCATCTCGCGTCGCTTCACTGGTGCAAAGAAATAGACAGGCAAAGGACACTAAATGACTGACCGCTTCGACGACGACCGCACTACTACATTCTATACCGACCCCGACTCTGTGACCGCAGACGAAGTTAGCACCCGTGCCGACGTAATCAAAGTATCGGCCAAGTCTCGTTCCACTGCTGTCGCGGGCGCGATTGCCGCTGTGATCCGTGAGCACCGTTATGCGGAAGTACAGGCGATTGGCGCGGGCGCGGTGAATCAAGCCGTCAAGGCCCTTGCGATTGCACGCGGTTACTTGACCGGCGACGAGATCGATATTGTGTGCACCCCGTACTTCACCGAAGTCGATATTGAAGGGCAGGAACGGACGGCAGTGCGTTTCATCGTAGAACCGCGCCCCACCACGACCTAGACCCCCAAAAACTGAATATCTTGAAAAGGCAGGCGAGACACCGTTCTCACCTGCCTTTTTATTTGCGTTATGATCATAGGTTTATAGGAAACGGATTCACCGGAATGAAAGCAAATGACACACCCGATACGAATCGATCTGCATGTTCACACAACGGCCTCCGACGGCCAATTTTCCCCGATGGAAGTGGTGCGGTTAGCCCGTGACCGCCGACTGAACTACCTCGCTATCACTGATCATGATACGACCGACGGGGTCACGGAAGCCCAAGCGGCGGCCCAAGTTTCCGCCGATCACCCCGAACTTGCCAACCCAATTGTCATCCCCGGAATTGAATTGAGTGCGGAAGATGTGGACGGCGATGTTCACATGTTGGGGTACTACCTGCACATCGACAATACGGCACTGCAAACGCGGCTGTCGAAATTTCGACAAGATCGCGCCGAGCGCGCCCGCAAAATGGTCGAAAAGCTGAATGGGTTAGGCATGGAGATCACATTTGAGCGGGTGTTGGAAATCGCCGCCGGGAGTGGCAAACGGCGCGGGGCGATTGGCCGTCCCCATGTCGCCCGCGCCATGATCGAAAAGGGGTATGCCGACAGCATCCCGGATGCGTTCAACCGGTATCTCAATCCGGGGGCACCCGGTTATGTCGCCCGCGAGCGGTTATCGCCAGAAGGGGCAATCGCGCTGATCCACGAGTCCGGCGGTGCGGCGGTGCTGGCACATCCCGCGAAGCTGAAGGATTACCACGCGATGATCAAGCGGTTGGCGGCGGTGGGGTTGGATGGCGTAGAAGTCGTCCATCCCTCAAGCGATGAGCGCACCCGGTTGGATCTACGCGGGCTGGCGGCACAACACAATCTCCTGATGACGGGCGGGTCGGATTTCCATAACACCGCCGAGGATGGGTCGCTGAGTATCGGATCGCTGACACCGCCGGAGGATGCGCCTCGTCTATTAAAGGAACGGGCGGCACGATATTCGACGTGATAGGGCGTGGAAACGCCTACTTCACAGTTAGCGTCCCTATACACATAAATCCTCACGATGTCTTATAGGACGGGACAGGTGATCTGATGAACTTACCCCAGCGTATGCGCCCGAATATGGCGGCGGGTTACGGCATTTCCAAGGCCGACGAAGGGCTGATGGAATGGTCATGGGCAGATGAACAGTTGAAGCAGTCGAAAAATTACTGGATCTGCTCGACACGACCGGATGGGCGTCCGCATGCCGCGCCGGTATGGGGTGCGTGGCATGATGGAGCGCTGTACTTCGGCTCGGATCGGCAGGCGGTAAAAGCACGCAATCTGGCGGCGAATCCGCAGGTGGTGATGCACTTGGAAAGCGGCGATGATGTGGTCATCGTCGAAGGGACGGTGCGGGAATACAAATTCGGATCGGAGCTGGGGGAACAAGCGCTGCTCGAAACCCTTGCCGCTGACCTGACGCGCAAATATCCCGCTTTTCCACAAACACCGGATGAGATGCGCAAGAATATGCTGCTGGTGCTGAAACCATCGAGCGCGCTGGCATGGCTGGAAAAAAGCTATCCGAATACGGCGACCAAATTCGTATTCAATGAGGCGTAACCCCAGAAAGCACGGAGATCACAGAGGGTTTTCTCTTGTCTTCTCTGTGATCTGAAGTAAGTTGCTTACAAATCACCTAACCCCCGTCTCGCTTCGCGAGCCTTCCCCTTCCCGAATTCGGGAAGGGGCGTGTGCAAAAACGGGTGTGCGTGTTTGCTCCCCTCTCCGAATTCGGAGAGGTCAAAAGCAAGCTGTTTACTCAGGCGGGTTGGGCGGTCATGGTCGGATAGTCAAGGAACATGACTTCGAGCGCGAGGCGTGCCCCGGCGTTGGTGTCCAATACATCAAGTAGGTGAGTAGTGGCTTGCAGTGCGGCAAGCGCCTGTTCAGGCGTAAGCGCGTCGGCCATGCGGCGGAGGCGCTGTGTGCGATCAATATTCGTGAGCGGGGTTTGCGCGTTCTCGCTCACCAGCACAAGATCACGCCAATAGGAGAGCCACAATTCCAACAGCGGGCGGAGCGCTTCTTTATCCTTCGCCAAATCTTCGGCAGCGGAGAAACGCTTGGCGCGTGTGCCTATAAGCAACCCTTCAAGCATATCAAGCGCTTGATCGCGCGATTCCAGCAGCGTCGGGTCGTTGAGGGCGTTGATCGCCCAGCCTACCCGCCCACCGCTGAGTGCAGAAAACAGTGCAGCCTGTGTATCGTCCGCCCCACGATCCAAGAGCATCTGCTGGATGGTGTGCTGGGCGACCGGGCGCAGACGGATGATCTGGCTGCGGCTGGTGATGGTCGGCAAAATAGGATCGAGCGAGCGCGCCAACAAGATAAGGACGCCGGTTTCAGCCGGTTCTTCCAATGTTTTGAGCAGCGAATCCTGCCCCACTCCCCACGCGGTATCAAAATCCCGAAAAATGGCGATGCGATAGCGGCCTTCGTACGGTTTCATGGCAATTTGGGATGCCACGCGGCGAATCTCATCGATTTTGAGCGTTTGCGTATCGCGGACGGTGTAGAACACATCGGCAAAGTTGCCGGTCATGATGCGATGACAAGCGGAACACTCGCCGCATGGGCGCTGTTCAGGATCGGCATGCTGACATTGAAGCGCCATCGCAAAACCGCGCGCCAGCGTCTCTTTGCCGAGTCCCTCGGCACCGACGATAAGGTAAGCATGGCGCGCACGACGGTTGCGGATGGCTTTACGCAGCGCCTCTACCGCCCATTCATGTCCCACCATGCCCCACGTTTGATAAAAAGGTTGTTGTGTCATGCGGCGCACTTTACTCCAAAAACCTATGCCGGTCAAAGCCTTGGCTGCCCATCTTCTTCCACTATATGTCATGTGAACCTTCACTAATTGGTTTAGGCTCACGGGGGTCTTTACTTTCAGTTCCCTTTCGCACTAAGATGTGAGGAACTTTTTTCGTATGCGCATGGGTCATTCCAAAATGAACGCCAACGACACTGAACTGCCTCTGCCGCCGCTCGACATGACCAATTATATCAACCGCGAATTGAGCTGGATTGACTTCAATCGCAGGGTGTTGGCAGAAGCAGAAGACGAAAGCCTTCCAGTGCTGGAGCGGATTAAGTTCCTCGCCATCGTTAGCAGCAATCTGGATGAGTTCTTCATGGTGCGTGTGGCGGCAGTGATCATGAAACTCAAACATGGTGCGTCCGCCAGCACGCGCCCCGATGGAATTCCCCATGCCACCCTAATCTCCGAGATCCGCGAACGCACTTTAGCGATGATGCAGCGGCAGCGTGATTTGCTGGCAGATTTGCTCAAACAACTGGCAGATGCAGGGGTGTTCGTCGGTTCGGTGCGCGATCTGCCTCCCTCATGGCAGCACGCCGCCAGCAAATACTTCCAAGAAGAGATTTTCCCGGTTTTGACGCCGCTGGCGGTCGATCATGTGCGTCCGTTCCCGTTCATCTCTAACCTGAGTCTAAATCTCGCGGTGAGCTTGCGTCACCGGAACAAAAAAGAGACGGAATCGGAGTTTGTGCGGCTGAAGATGCCGGATATGATGCCGCGCCTGCTGAACATGGAACCAATCCTGCGGCGCTACGATGGCGTCGATGCTGAGGATTATGATCGCGCTCACTATACGTATGTGTGGTTGGAAGATTTGATCGGCGCGAACCTCGCACAGTTATTCCCCGGCATGGAAGTGGTTGAGCAAACCCCCTTCCGGTTGACACGGAACGCGGACATCGACTTTGAGCACGAACAAGAAGACGACGAGCAGGCGATGGATCAGTACATCGAACAGGCGATGCGTGAGCGCCAGTTCGGGCAGGTGGTGCGGTTAAGCATTCCGAATACCATCAGCAAAACGATCCTCGAAACCCTGTTGGCACGACTTGAAATTGATCCTGACCGGGATGTGTATAAGGTCAATGGCGCGTTGGGTGCCAGCAGCCTCATGCAGTTGATGGGGGTGGATCGCAGTGATTTGAAGCAGACGCCCTATATACCGCGTCCGGTACGGGGATTCCACGACGACGACGATATTTTCGCGACCATCCGCCGCCGCGATGTGCTGGTGCATCACCCGTATGATAGTTTTCAGCCCGTTGAACGGTTCTTCCGTGATGCAGCGCATGATCCCGATGTGCTGGCGATCAAGGCGACGTTGTACCGGGTGGGGCGCAATTCGCCCATCGTGCAGGCCTTAATGGAAGCACGGGAGAACGATAAGCAAGTCGCCGTGCTGGTGGAATTGAAGGCACGGTTTGACGAAGAAAATAACTTAGAATGGGCGCGCGCGCTGGACGACATCGGCGTGCATGTGACCTATGGTGTGGAAGAATTACCGGTCAAAACGCATGCCAAGATCGCGCTGGTGGTGCGCAAAGAAGCGGACGGCGTGCGCCGCTATGTGCATCTAGGCACCGGGAATTACAACAGCTCGACGGCGCGACTGTATACCGATCTGGGATTGTTCACCTGCAACCGCGAAATCGCCGATGATGCGACACGACTGTTCAACCGGCTGACCGGCTTCGCACCGGGGACAACCTATAACCGCCTGCTGGTCGCTCCGGAATTTTTGCATCCGGGGTTGATTGAGCTGATCGATCAAGAAATCGCCGCCGCACGGGAGGGCAAGCCTGCCCGACTGATCTTCAAGATGAATCAGCTTGAAGAAGACGAGATGATCCGCAAACTGTATCAGGCTTCACAAGCCGGGGTTCAGATCGATCTGCTGGTGCGTGGAATCTGCTGCCTGCGGCCCGGTTTGCCGGGAATGAGCGAAAATATCCGCGTTTCCAGCATTGTGGGGCGGTATCTCGAACACTCACGCATTTTCTACTTCCAAAACGCGCCGCCCGAACGCCGTATTTATCTCGGCAGCGCCGACTTGATGCGGCGAAATTTGTATAACCGCGTCGAAGTCGTGTTCCCGGTGATGGACGTACGTTTGCAGCATCAACTGCTGCGGATTTTGGGAACACAGATCCGCGATAACGTGAACCGTTGGGTGCTGAACTCAGACGACTCGTATGTGCCAGTCAGCCCGCAAGCAGACGAAGCCGTGATCGACAGCCATGCAATTTTTATGGAGGATAGTTTCGGACTCGACGAACTGCCTTAAGGTGTCGCAAGCTTGTGCAGCTTCCACAAGTGATTACTCGACAAAAGGCGAAGGATGACGGATACTTACCGTCAAACTAGTCAGCCTTCCAACTGGCCCCATTGGTTTACGCATTCCGCGCAAACAAGACTTTTTTACCCCGTTTTTTTGTAGATCGACGCAGTTGTTTCGGCAACGCGGGATAGCGAGGGGGTAAACCAATGTTAAAACTATGCGTCATTGAAGCAGATGGAATTGGTCACGAGGTCGTTCCGGCGGCTGTCGAAGTCTTGAAAGTTGTCGCACCAGATGTGACGACGTTCACAGCGGAAGCGGGATGGGACACCTTCAAGCGCACGGGTTCCCCTTTACCAGATGAAACGCTGCAACTCGCCAAGTCATGCGGCGCGGTGCTGTTTGGTGCTGCGGCATCGCCGTCGTACCCAGTCGAGGGGTATTTTGTTCCGATCGTCCGTCTGCGGCGCGAGCTTGAAACGTATGCCAGCGTGCGGCCTACCCGGTATTTGCCCGTTCCCACGGCCAAGTCCGGCGTAGATTTGATCGTCGTACGCGAAAACACCGAAGACCTGTATGTTCAACACGAGCATACGGAAGACAATGGGCGCACCAGCATCGGCGAAAAGCGCATCACCGCTTCCGCGACTGAGCGAATTGCCCGCAAAGCGTATGAAATGGCAGTGCGGTCGGATCGCAAACGCATCACGATCGTGCATAAAGCCAGTGTATTGGTACAAACCGATGGGTTGTTCCGTCGCATTGCGCTTGAGATCGCCCAGCACTACCCGGAAGTTCAGACTGACGAAATGCTGGTCGATACCGCCGCATATTGGATGGTCAAAGATCCGACTCGCTTCGATATGATCCTCACCTCGAACATGTACGGCGACATTCTGAGCGATATGGCGGCGGCATGGGGCGGTGGGTTAGGACTGGCACCATCGCTCAATATGGGAGATGGGGTGGCGATCGCCGAGCCTGTACACGGATGCGCGCCAGACATCGCAGGGATGGGCATCGCCAACCCGACGGCGACGATCCTCAGCGTGTCGATGCTGCTGCGTTATCACTGGGGTCGGGTCGATGCAGCGGACGCCATCCTCAATGCGGTGCGGTCGGTGTTGAGCGAAGGATGTTACACTTCTGATATACATAGCGAAAATGCCCTATCGACCAGCGATTACACGCGTCTCGTGTGTGACAAGCTTATGAAATTTGCATAAGAGATAGCCCAATAGGGCTATTTCTGAAATCTAATCCTTACCAAAACACAACCTATGTGGCATGATTTATGGGTACGTGATTCTATACGCACCGGGGTTAGGTAAGTCATGTCCAACAAAGTTCTCATTGTCGATGATGAGGAAGCGTTCCAGCTCCTGATGGCGACATCGCTCCAGCGAAGTGGTTATCAACCTCTCACTGCTTCGAACGCCATACAAGCCATCGCCATCATTCGTCAATCGCGCCCGGACGCGATCATCCTAGACGATATGATGCCCGGTATGAGTGGCGCGGATTTCTGTGCGACTTTGAAGAAAGACCCGGCACTGCGCAATATTCCTGTGATTTTGTATACAAGTGGTGTTCGCTACGCGCTGGATGAACTGCGTGAGCGATCAGGCGCGGATGCCGCACTGCGCAAAACCGGGAAAATGCAGGATTTACTCGCCGTCTTGAAACAGCTCCTTATCGCTGCCGTCTAACCCCACAGCAAGCGACTGTTTCACGATTTTGACCCCTAGAAAATGAATCGACAGGATGCTTTTACATCACTGCCGGTTGATCGCGTTATCGTTCCTGCTGCTTAGCGCCGTGCGTGCTGCTGTGGTTGATCGTCTTCCTCTTGAAATGCCATCAAATCATCAAGGCTAACCGATTCAAGCCGTTTTTGTGCGATCATGGCGCGCATTTCGGTGTTCAGCTCCGTACTGAGTTCCCCATCTTCCATCAAATGGCGGCGCACGACGCCGGTAGTCCCGATCTCCCAGCGAATTTCATGCTCGGCAATCAGGGTGCCTTCCGCGTAGACGCGAAGCTGCCATGCTGCCGTGCGATCCTGCACATCCTTGACGCGCAGCCGTGCGGAAGGTGACAGCAAGTTCACGCCGCTGGATAGACGGTAGGAATCTTCGTAGACGAAGCGGCGTTGGCCTTGGTCATCCACCAGTTCGAATTTCACCCGCCCCGCCGCATCGGTGGGCAAGCGAAGCTGAATGAAGGGCTGAATGTAATCGGCGCGATCGTCAAGCGAGGTGGTACGCTGGATCACGGGCGGCTGATCGTCTTCAAAAACCATGACGCCAATATCCGTGGGCAGCACATAGGTTTGATCAGGGTCGATCCCGGCACGGCGGGCGGCGGTCAGCGCATGGCGATAAATACCATCGCTGCTCGCCGCGGCTTCAGCAGGACGCGGGGCGCGGGGTGCCGAGTCTCGCAGATCATAGGCGACCGACGGCGGCGACGGGCGGGGTGCACGGGATTCACGCGCTTCACGGCGGCGATACTCCGCTTCACGCAGTGCTTCGTTCACAGCCGCTTCCGCGCGGCGGTTTGCATCACGCCGATCCCGTTCGCGCGAACGTGATCGGTAAGGCGCATTGGAGGATGGAAGGCGCGCCGAGCTTCTGCCGTATTGGATGGCAAACAGAATCAGCCCGGACATGAGCAAAATCCCGGCAAATTCGGCGCTGTTGAGCAGCGCCAGCATGCCGACCATCAGCAGGACGATGCCAAGCGCAATTTGACCGTAACGCCCATTCATTTCTGGCTGCCGTTCTGTCCCCGACTGCGGAGAAGATCTTCTAACGACAGAGGTTGATCATCCGTTTGTACGGGGCGATCGTCGGTTTGCAGGTGGTTCTGCGGTACGGGTGCAGCAGTTTGCACCGGGCGACGATCGACGGCGGGATCAGCAGCGGCACTGGCGGAACGCTGAAGCCGCCCGAAGCGATCTTGCATCGACGGGATGAGCGAAAAGTTGTGTGCGGCCAGCAGGTTGCCATCGACATAAACGCGCAGATCCCAATCGCCGGGGAGCAGACGACCATTCGCCCCAAGCGGCAGATGATGATCCGGGAGGATATTCATTTCACCATCGCGCAAATACGTCCGCATCTCATGAACATACTGAGCATCGCCATTCTGATCGAGCATTTCAAAGCGGATGCGCGCCTGTTTATCGGCGTTGCGCGGGCTCACATGAAGTTGAATGAAGGGGCGAACGCCATCTTCATCCAGCGACACATCGCGGGTACGGCGCAGATCCATCCCCGACCGCCCCGCTTGCGACGTGAACAAGCCAACATCGAGCAGGATCAATCCGGGATCGCTCAGTCCACCTCGGCGGCGCGCACGCTCCGATGCTTCACGGGCTTCAGTGCTCATACGCATCGCCGTGAGCGATGAACGCGACCGATCGACCAACTGATCCGGCTGAACTTGCAGATCAAAAATCGACGCGAGCATTGCCACGCCAAACAGCGCGGCCAGCGTGACAATCACGGGGGCACTGGCAGCCCCGGACAGTGCAGCCACGCCGATCATGGCGGCCAGAATGCCTAACCAAGCGAAATTGCGGCGTCGAATACGTAGGCGCATGATGTTTATTTCCCTCTTCCAGTCAGCTTTATTATACGCGAAAGTGGGGCGATCCGTTGCACGTCGATCGTCTTAGCCGTTGGCATCAAGCGCTAGCTGCCCTGTGCGAAGGAGCGCGACAGCGCCGCCCATTCTTGGAGCGTCAGCGTTTCAGCGCGCCGCCGGGGATCGATCCCCGCCTGTTCGATGCGTGCGGCGGCGGCATCGTGACTCATGGGGAGCGTGTCGCCCAGCGAGTTTTTCAACTGCTTGCGCTTTTGAGCAAACCCCGCCCGCACGATACGGAAAAAGGCTTCATCGCTTGGCACTTCAACAGGCGGCTTGTCGTAAGTGTCAAGCCGGACGACCGCGCTGTCTACATCCGGGCGCGGGTAGAACACCGCTTTATTGATGCGCGCGGCAATCTTCGGCTTGGCGTAGTACTGCACACTGACGCTGAGCAAACTCATATCGCCCGGTTTAGCGATCAAGCGTTCCGCCACTTCTAACTGCACGGTAAGGATCAGCCGTTTGGCGCGATGATCGGTTTCCAGCAGGTGACGAAGGATGGCGCTGGTGATGTAATAGGGCAAATTGGCGACGACGACGTAATTCGACGGTACCAATTCGCGCAGGTTGGTTTGAAGGATGTCCGCGAAGACCACCCGCACATTCGAGGTCGGCGAAAAGCGCGCCTGCAAAATTGGCTCCATCCGTTCGTCGATTTCGACGGCGATCACTTCACGGGCCAAAGGTGCAAGATGTTCGGTAAGCGCGCCCGTGCCGGGGCCGATCTCCAGAACCGTATCGTCGCGGCCTAAGTCCGCAATTGTCACGATTTTTTCAAGAACATTGGGGTCATGAATGAAATTCTGCCCTAGACTCTTCTTGGGCAGAATTTCCAGTTGATCGAGGAGCTGTTTGGGATTTGTCATACGATAGGCTCCAGCCGTTTCGACGATTTGCTTGGACTTGGGAAAGCCCAATCATAGCGGAAAACAGAGGTACGTCGATGCGCCAGATTCATTCAATTCGCCTGATGTTTGTTCTGCGTGGGGCAGTCGTCGCGATCTTGGCGGTTTTGATCGCGCTTCCCATCGCGGCGGGTGGGGTCTTCATCGCCACATTGACGGCCCCGGCTTGCGGCGGCGCGGGTGATCCCAATGCTTATACGTTAGCCTATCAAGCGGTGACTATCCCCGCGCCTTCGATAAATGGAGAACTGCACGCCTACTTTATCCCCGCCGCAGGCGGTGAAACCGCGGCGAAAGGAACCATCATCGCGGTGCCAACGGGCGCAGCAGGACAAGCGGATCGACTGCATGAACTGCGCTTGTTTCAAGCAGCGGGGTACAACATTTTCGCCTACCCGTCGCGTACCTGTGCAGCGGGGCTGGTCAACTCACTCGGATATTTGGAAGTCGAGCAGGTAGGGGATGCACTGGCCTATTTGGAGACGCGCGGCGACCTCGATATGACTCGGATCGGCATTCACGGATTTTCCGCAGGCGGATCGACGGCGATCATGGCGGCAGCACGCTATCCACAGATCGCGGCAGTGGTGGCGCAGGGCGGCTATCATGATTTTTGGGATGAAGTCAACACGAATACATCAGCCCTGTGGGATGGGCGCGTGCCGGTCATTGGCGATCTCTTCCGGTTGGGCGCAAAACTCGGCTACCGCGTGATCACAGGGGTGGATGTCGAGTCGCTGACCCCCATCGAGTCGATTCGTCAGATCGCACCGCGCCCGGTGCTGCTGATCTACGGGACGGATGAGCCGGGCATTACCGGAGCACGGGCGATGGTCGCAGCATCGCCTGAGCCAAGCAGCATCGATCTATGGGAAATCCCCGGCGCGCATCACGGCGATTACGTGTGGGTTGCCGGAGAACAAACATACGCTGATCGAGTCAATGCGTTCTGGGATCGCGCCTTAGGCAATCGTGCCAATGACAGCACGGCAGAGGGCGATTAACTTATGAATTCTCTATCCCCTCAGGAGGGATCACATGGCGGATTCTTCAGCGGATTCTTCAAACGTAGATCGGAATGGCGGTTGGGAAACGCTGTATCAACATGGCGCTTTCCCACCGCGCTATCAAACACAGGCCGCCCCGAACGACTCGGTCGTTGAGTGGGCAGATACACTGCCAGCCGGGGCACGCCTCTTAGATGTGGGATCGGGCGTTGGGCGGCATGTGATCTACTTGGCGAAACGCGGCTTTCGGATGTCGGGGGTGGATCTATCTCCTACCGGTATCCAAACGACGCGTGAGGTGTGCGCGGCTCATCAGCTTGAATTTGACGGGCACGTTGGCGAAATGTCCGCGCTGCCTTGGGGGGACAAAACCTTCGACGGCGTATTGTCAACCTCCACGATTTCACATTACCGGCGTGCTGATATTGAAAAGACACTGGCGGAGATTCGGCGGGTGCTGAAGCCGGGTGGTAAGCTGCTGGTCGATTTTCTGCATAAAGAAACGCTGAGTTATCAAGAAACGCGCCATCAGGCCACCGAAGGAAAGCTCACCGAACTGGAACCGAATACGTTCGTCGATGACAGCCCATCGCCCGATCCGCTTGAGGATGCGTTTTTGCCGCACCACTTCACCGATGAAGCCGAGGTACGTGATATGCTGCGCGAATACGAGATCCTCAAGCTGTATGCGTACCTGCCAGGGCGCGCCCCGGATGGGGGATTTGGGCGACGTGGCAATTGGATCGCGTGGGCGCGCAAGCCGCTGTAGCCGTCGATTCAGTGTGATGGGGTAAAACCCCATCACGAGTTATTTCAAGCCAACCAGACGAATATAACTGCTACCACTGATAGAACTGTCAAAACTGCTGTCGAGGGAGAAACTCCTATGATTCGGAGTGGATTCCGCGTCCATCCTGTCCATTCTTGCTCATCAAACACTGCACTGTGAATGCCAAAGTAATCGGGATCGAAAAGATGTAATAAGCGGATGATTTTTACACTGGCCTGCTGTTCTTTAACACGAGCCCTAAATGAGAGTAGTTCGGTCAGCCAAGCAAACGCCCAAAGACTTGCAATCGTGATGCTTAGAAGAAGCCGTGTGCTAGCCGTTGTCGTTGAAAGCTGTTGAGGATTAAATGCCGCAACCAAGCCAATGAATGCCGACAGAATGCTGCCAATCCAAGTGTGAATGGACATTACCCGTTCTCGAAGATGCTGCACCTGTGACTGGGAATGTTCAAACGCTTTGAAAAGAATACTGAGATTAGTGGTGGATAGCGCGTCCACAGCCGTAGTCCTTTTGAGCGCAGTTTTCAGTTATATAAAGGGGTTTGCGACCTGAAGGCCAAACCCCTATGGAGCAGCGAAACGCAATTACCCCTTAATGCTCCCCGCCAGCAGCCCGCGAATGAAGTAGCGGCCCAGCAGGATGTACACCACGAGCGTCGGGATGGCAGCCAAGAACGCACTCGCCATTTGCACGTTCCACTGGATAATTTGACTGCCCGCGATATTTTGCAGCGCGACTGTCACAGTCGGCGTGCCCTGCGCGATCGTCACACTGAACAGGAATTCGTTCCAAATCTGCGTGAACTGCCAGATCGCCACGACGACAAACCCCGGCAGCGAAATGGGCAGCACGATATTCCAGTACAATCCGAAGAAGCCCGCGCCGTCGATCGCCCCGGCTTCGAGCATTTCGTCCGGAACTTCGCTGTAATAGTTGCGGAAAATCAGCGTCGTGATCGGCAGACCGTACACGACGTGACACATGATCAAACCGGGCAGCGTGTTGTACAAGTGAATAGTGCGCAGGAACTGCACGAGCGGAATGATCACCGCCTGATAGGGGATGAACATACCGAACAGCATCAGCGGGAACAAGATATTCGCGCCCGGAAACTTCCACTTTGAGAGGACGTAGCCGTTGATTGACCCCATGATGGCGGAAATCAAGGTGGCAGGGACGACGAGCGCAAAGCTGTTCGTCAAACCCACGCGGAGCACATCAAGGGCCTGTCCAAAGCTCTCGAAGCTCAACTGCCGGGGAAGTTCCCACATGCGGTTGATGTCCACTTCGGCAGTACTTTTCAGGCTGGTGAGGATCACCAGCAGCACGGGCAGCAGAAAAGCCAGCGAGAACATGATCAGGACAATATAGATCACGACGCGGTTGACGGTGTGACTCACCGGAATCCCCGACTTTGGAGACGGGAGCACCACCGGAGGAACAGCGGGCGCGGTTTGCGTGGTCATTTTTTCACCTCACTCCGCAGATTAGCATACAGGTAGGGGACAATGACGACCGCCACCAATACGAGCATGATCATCGCGACCGCCGCGCCGCGCGCCGGTTGGAAGCCGCGATAGGTTTCGTACCACATGAACATCCCCGGCACATCAATTTGCAGCAAATCGCCGCCGCCCATGACGTAAATCAGGTCGAAGATCTTGAGCGAAATATGACCGAGGACGATCATCGCGCTCAGGGTGATTGGTGCCAGCAGGGGCAGCACGATGCGGCGGTACACGCCAAGTTCACTGCATCCATCGACGCGTGCGGCCTCGCGCAGTTCTTCAGCAACCCCGCGCAGCCCGGCGAGATACATCGCCATGGTATACCCCGACATCTGCCAGCCTGCCGCGATCACCACTGCGATGAGCGCTAAGTTGAAGCCATGCACTTCTGCGCGCGGCAGTGCCGCCCACAGCGACGGCGTCGCGCCAAAGATCAGATAGAGGTTGACGAGCATCCCGATCGCGATGATGAAGATTGCCGGACGGGAGCGGCGCACAATGGCAAAGTAGAACGCCGGGAGAATCACCAGCAGGCCAATGCCAACAGCGATGATGGTGGGGAAATCCTGCCAATTGAACTGAAGGATCTCCAACCGGCTGGTGTGCCACTCAAATGTCCCCGCAGGAAGCCCGATCAGCGTGGGGAGGGCATTCAAGCCCGCGTTAACATTGAACAGCCAACGCCAAACCACGCCTGTGACGACAAACGACAGCGCCATGGGGAACAGAAAGATGGTGCGAAAAAAACTTTCCCCGCGAATTTTCTGATCCAGCAGGATCGCCAGCAGCAGCCCTATCCCCAAACACACTCCGATGAACAGGAAGGTGAAGAAAATAGTGTTGATGAAGCCAATGCGAAAGCGTGAATCGAGGGGAGAGGTTAGAAAGCTAATGTAGTTTTGCATACCGACGAAAGCAGGCGATTGTCCGCCAAGCTGCATCTGGCCGGTGAGGTTCGTCAAGGATGTGTACGCGGTAGAAGCGATGAACACGTAGACGAAAATCGCCAGCAAGATGATCGACGGTGACAGCATGGCGATGGCGATTATCCGATCTTTTGAGCCACGCATGATCCGCTCCTAATTAAGAAAAATCCTGCGGAGAGACAGCCCCCCGCAGGATATCGAGTCATTACGACGGGTTTTACAGAGGGCAGCGGCCATGATGAACGCTGCCCTGCACGGCGATGGCTTAGCCCGCCATGCCCGTCTGGATGGCGAGCAGGGCGGCGTTGGCCGCGGCGCTCTGCGCATCACGATCGCCCGCATAGCTGGCGATCAAACCGGCGAAGGCATTGCTGAATGCAGGCGGCGCAACCAAACCATGCACCAAGCTGCCGACGATCGCATTGCTCGTCCAGTCCTGATACGCGCTCTGGAAGTAGGCGTTGTACAGGGAGGAGTTGCCAATATCGGCGGTGGTGTTGGCCGGGAGCGAACCCTTGATGGGGTTGAAAATGTCCTGCGCTTCGGCGCTGCCGATGAAGCTCAGCCACGCGGTGACGGCACCCGGATTCGGCGCACCGACCGGGAGACCGAACGTGTCAGACAGCATCATGAAGTTGCCACCGGTGCCGGGGCTGGGTGCCCAACCGAAGCCTTCGTTCGGGGTCAGGGCGAGGTCGGTCAGGAAGTAACCGGCTGCCCAGTCGCCCATGATGTTGAAGGCGGCTTCGCCGTTGACCACGCGCTGCGCGGCATCCTGCCACGTCAGGGAGTCACGGTCGGTATTCGCGCAGTCATAGACGCGTCCCAGCGTTTCAAACGTGCTGATGACTTCGGGGCTCGTCCAGCTCGTCGCGCCATTCCACAGACCATTGTAAGCATCCGCGCCAAGCACACCGAGGGCGATGCTTTCCCACAGGTGAACCTGCGTCCAGTTTTCACCGATAGCCATCGCCGGAACACCGGCGGCCATCGTGACTTCGCATGCAGCAAAGAATTCGTCCCATGTCGTCGGGACAGTGATACCCCACTCGGCGAGCTTGGCGGGGTTGTACCACATCACGTTCGAGCGGTGAATATTGACCGGCACGACGTAAATGTTGCCTTCGGCATCGCTGATCAGATCCAACAGACCCTGCGGGAACTGATCCATCCAGCCATTGGCTGCGTAAATATCATTCAGGGGCTGCATCAAACCGGCGGCCACCCACACGGCATTGAGTTCCTGACCCGCGTGCACCTGGAACGTGTCTGGCGGATCTCCACCGAGCATACGGGTGGTGAGGACTGCGCGAGCATTAACGCCCGAACCGCCTGCCACTGCCGAGTTGACGACCTGAACATCCGGATAAAGTTCGCTGAAGCGCGCGATCAAAGCTTCCAAACCGGCTGCTTCACCGCCACCCGTCCACCACGAGAAGATTTCGAGTTCGCCGCTGGGGGTATCCTGTGCCATCACCGCGCTGACGCCGAGCGCCAACACAACGATGAGCAGCAGTGCAACGAGTTTAAAGTGTTTCATGAAACTATCTCCGTTGTAAATGTAACCACCATTTGTTTACGCACCCCATCCACTGCCGCGATTGTGCTCTGTAAAATCAAAGGTGTGGGTGGAATACGATCCCCCCTATTCTAGCGTGATTGAGCGAACGCCGCTCGTCTAAGAGAGCGAATTTGTGAACGTTCATGCAAAATAACCGAAAAAGATCCGCCCGTATCGCAGCACTGCCCGAAAAGAGTTGGGCATTTTGATGACCGGGGCGTGCTGCGATAAAGGGGTAGGGGGTGAGGTTAGTTGTTGTAGTCCGGTAGATCGAAGAGGCTCAGATGGTCGAGCGGGAGGAAGCGCAGCCGCACCACACCGCTGATGCGCGACATCTCAACCGGGCCATAGTCAGCAGAATCGAGACTGTTGTTACGGTTATCACCAAGGATGAAGAGCTGATCCGGGCCAACGACCCACTCACCGGAATAGCGCGGGGCATCCGCAATATAGCTTTCGTGCAGCGCTTCACCATTGATATAGACCGTGCCGCCGCGAACGGTGATGGTTTCCCCCGGCAGACCAATCACCCGCTTGACGATCGTTTCGCCATCATAGGGTGAGGAGAGGATCACCAGTTCGCCGCGTTCCAAGGGGCGGTTGAGCAGATCGATATTGGTCACGAACAGCCGGTCGCTTTCGTGCAAATTCGGCTCCATGCTGCGCCCATGCACCGCATAGCGAGGGAAAAACAGGTTCATGAAGAGGACGATAACGGTCACCACGACCAGCGGCTTTAGCCAGTCACGCGCAAAGCTGGCGAGACTGTGCAGCGAGAGATCGAGGTGCGCGATCGGCGTGTGTGCGCCGGGATCATACATCATAGGCAAAAACCCCTGAAGCAGAACGCAAGTTGACAGCGTTATCGTATCCCTCATCGCCGCCATCGTGAACTATAATGGAGGCGAGTTTACAAAGATTTTACGCGTTAGGTTTCATGAGCCGCGTATTTCGACAGGACTGATCCGCATGCCAATCCGCCTCGGCAATGCTCCCGTCTCGTGGGGGATCTACGAGTTCAAAGACATTGAAGCCAAATATCTCTACACACGGGTGCTCGATGAAATTCGGGACACCGGTTATGAAGGCACCGAACTCGGCCCATGGGGTTACCTCCCCACTGATCCGGAAGTATTGGGCGGCGAACTTGCACGGCGCGGAATGCGATTGCTATCGGCGTTTGTGCCGATTCCATTCGTCGATCCCGCCGCGTTGGATGCCGGGGAAGAACATGCGATGCAAGTTAGTAAACTGCTCGCCGCGTTAAAAGCCGATTCGCTGATACTGACAGACGATAATGGCACCGTGCCGGAGTTGATTCAGCGGGCTGGGCGGCGGGTTGGGTCGTTCCTCAACCGCGATCAATGGGAGACGTACGCCGCCGGGGTGAACCGCGTCGCCCGCAAGGTATACGATACTTACGGATTGAAAGTCGTGTTTCACCATCACTGCGCGGGATACGTCGAAACCCCCGAAGAAGTGCGCAGCTTGATGGATCGCACCGATCACGCGCTGGTGGGGCTGTGTTTGGATACCGGTCATTACGAATATGCGGGCGGCAGTTCGCTTAAAGCAATTGAAGAATATGGCGAACGGGTGCGCTATCTACACTTCAAGGACTGTGATGGCGGCATTCGCAAGCTGGCGTTGGATGAAAAGATCGATTATTTCGCGGCGGTCGCGGCGGGTGTGTTCTGCGAATTGGGTAAAGGGGTGGTGAACTTCTCCGGCATCCTGCGCGCGCTCGATCGACTAGGCTATAACGGTTGGGCGGTCGTCGAGCAGGATGTGCTCACCGATGATCTCGACGCCCCAAGGCAGAGCGCCAAGCGCAACCGGGAATATCTCAAGACCTTGGGCGTGTAAGCAGCAAGAGGGACGCCTTTCGATGCGTCCCTCTCAGTGTAAATTGGCGGCTAGTACAGCAGTCGCGGCGTGGCCAGTGTTTCGCCATGATAGGTGCCGCTGAGGGCGTACATACCGGTCGCGGTATCGACCGTATAGACGATATGATCTTCTGCGTTTCCATTGACGATCACATCGTAGACACCACCCACCTCATACACCCCCGCCATCGTGCCGGTGAGCGCAAAACCGTCGATGAACGCACAGTCGGTCAGCGTCCACAACTCGCCATCCTCCGTGATGCTGTAGACGAGCGAACCCCCGAACGGGCAGCCAATGCTGAGATCATCCGGCCCGTACCAGATCGAGTATTCCGGCAGATTGAGAATTTCCGTATCGACCGCAAGGAGCGCGTCGAGTGGGTGCGCGTACGCGTCGATGGTGGAGGCGCTCAACGGCGTGTAATCGCCAATCACACTGCCGGGGCAGACAAATTCACGAATCGACGGCAGAACGCCGTCATTCATCCATGCATTGACGGCGACATCAGGACAGGTGTCATGACGACCATAAAGGACGTGAGGCCCACCTTCCATCGTGATCATATAGGCGTCTTTCCCGGCGGACTGTAAGCGATCATAGACCGCGTAACCGTTGCTGGTCGGCGTGGCCGGATCGGTGCTGCTGTTGAGCACGAACGTCACATAATCGCCGCCGGTGAAGGGTGCGGGGCGTTCAGCCGACGGGGTAGCGCTGTCCCAGAACACGCACGGCATATCGCCGTAGTAGATGCTGCTCAGGCGCGGGATGGACGCATCGACCGCATCGCCGGAACGGATATAAGCGGCGGCGCGTTCGTCGGGCGTGCCGCTGAAGTAGTTGTAATCGCTGCACTCGATGGCGTAGTACATGCTGCTGTAGTAGGTCGGATCGGTCACCGGTTCGAGTGTCAGCGGATCAAGCGTGGCATTGACATAGAAATCGCGCATCAGCGGAAGCAAATCCCCATGGGCAGCCGCCGCGAGTTCACGCAAAAAGGCGGCACGTCCGCCGCGCCCGTAGGCAGCGCCAGCCGCATCCAGTTCAAGCATGGAAAGGGTGAAGCGCCGGTCTTCGGTCGAACCATCCGGGAGCGGGAAGGCGACCGGTACGCCGGAGGTTCCAAGTTCCGCCGCGAGATCGTCGTAGACTTGCACCGCGCTGCCGCCCATGTCTGCCGAGCAAACCGGATCGGCATCGCAGGCTTCAAGTGAGCGCGTCAGCACATCGCTGAACGCCTGTGCCTGCTGCACATAAAAATCGGGGCCTTCAAGCGTTAGATCGACCACGCCGTCCAAGATCACACCGCTGAGGGAATCCGGGTATTTGGCTGCATAGGTTTGGACGTACTGCGTCCCATAGCTTTCGCCGTACAGCAGGATCAACGGGCTGCCCGCCGCCTGCCGGAACTGTTCCAGATCGTTAACGGCCTGAGTTGTCGCCAGATACGGCAGCAAATCGGGCGCGTTCATCTCGGCTTGGCAATCTTGCGCGAAGGTGCGCATGCCTTCGGTGTAGGCGGCTTCCCCTTCAGGCGTCGTGGGACTTGCATCAAGCTGTATATAGGCGGCGTAGGCGTTGGGGCAGTCCAAACCGCCGCTTAAGCCAATGCCGCGCTGATCGAAAAAGACGATGTCGTAATTCTGGAGGGTTGGATCATCAAAATAACTGGCGTAGTTATCCGCCAGCGCGATCCCCGATGTGCCGGGGCCGCCGGTCACGGTGACAAACATCCCGCGCGATTCGCCAGCGGCAGGCAGCACAGCGAAAGTTACGTCAAGCGTTTGACCGTTCTCCGGTTGGGTGTAATCAAGGGGGGCTGTGATGGTGATGCAGGTAAAAGCACTGTCATTCGGGCAAGGCGTGCCGCCTAGATCATCGATCCACGAGGATTGAGCGAACACGGGAACGGCACATAGGAGCAGAAGGGCAGCGATCAACAGGGGGTATCGGCGCATCAAGAAAAACTCCTCTCGTTGAATAGGTTCACTAGGATGATAGCCCGAATTGCGGTTCCACACAGTACAATGAAAGGCTGACAGTTGACCGATAGTTCTTTGGAAATACATGTCCCACAAACGCAAGCTGGATATTCAAGCGCACAAAAGCGGGCTGCTCGACATTTTGCAACCGGTGATCACCAGCGACCTGAACAAAGATGCGATCGATAAGCTGGTGCGCACGGTCGCCAAGCGCACGGGGATCAATTACGGGCGCGACGAGCTGATCCGCGCGTACCGGGAATTCAGCGCGGCGGGCGAGCTTCCGCCCTTCGACGCGGCGGTGATCGAGCGGCTGCGCATGAAACCCGTCCGCACGATCTCCGGTGTGACGCCCGTCACGGTGCTGACGAAGCCGTTTCCCTGCCCCGGCGAATGCATCTTTTGCCCGAATGATGTGCGGATGCCCAAAAGCTACCTCAGCGATGAGCCGGGAGCACAGCGCGCCGAACAAAACAGCTTCGATCCGTATCTGCAAACGTACACGCGCCTGCAGGCCTACGACAACATCGGCCACCCCACCGACAAGATCGAAGTGATTGTGTTGGGCGGCACGTGGAGCTTTTACCCGGAAACTTACCAAATCTGGTTCATCAAGCGCATTTTTGACGCGCTGCACGATTTTGGCCGCCGCGACGATCGCCGCCGCGAGGTCAACGAGGCGGTGCGGGCGGCATCGCAGCTTCACCCGGAAACCAATCATGCGAATGTCGTCATTCACGGCACGGAGATGGTGCAGACGTACAATCAAGCCGTGCAGCGCGTATACGATCAGGAAATGCAGCGATCACGCGCTGCGGCACTGACGGCTGAGGTGGGTAAGCGTTCCCCGGTGACGGAATTCGCCACATGGGATGAGCTGGAAGCCGCGCACCGTGAAAACGAAACCGCGCCGTGCCGCTGCGTTGGGCTGGTGATCGAAACCCGCCCGGATCACATCAGCGAGGACGAAGTGCGGCGGATTCGGCGCTTGGGCTGCACTAAAGTGCAAATTGGCTTTCAAAGTTTGAACGACGAAGTGCTGCGGCTGAACCGGCGCGGTCACACCGTGGCGGCGACGCGGCGGGCAGTACGGCTGCTGCGCGCGGGCGGCTTCAAAATCCATGCACACTGGATGCCCAACCTGTACGGATCGTCCCCGGCGCAGGATCGGGAGGACTACCGCCGCCTGTTCGATGATCCTGACTTTCGACCGGATGAATTGAAGATTTACCCGTGTTCGCTGATCGAAAGCGCGGCGTTGATGAAGGAGTATCAAGCAGGGCGATGGCAGCCATACACGCATGAGGAACTGCTCGATCTGCTGGTGGACTGCTTCGAAGCGACGCCGGAATACTGCCGCCTAACACGGGTGATCCGCGACATTCCCGGCGGCGATATTGTGGCGGGAAACCAGATCACCAATTTTCGGCAGTTGGTGGAAAATGCACTGCACCAGCGCGGCGGCATTTCGCGTGATATTCGCGCGCGTGAGGTGAAATTTCGCCCGGTGCAGGCCGATCAACTGACGCTGGATGCGTTCGAGTATACAACCTCGTGGGGACGCGAAATTTTCTTGCAGTTCATCGCGCCAGATCGCGCGATCGCGGCGTTTCTACGGCTGTCGCTGCCGAACCGAGAAAATCCGCCGCTGGTGGAAGCACTCACGAATGCGGCGGTGATCCGCGAGGTACACGTCTATGGGCAGTCGGTCGAAATTGGCGAACAGCATGCCGGGGCCGCGCAGCACGCGGGATTGGGCCGCGCATTGATTGACCATGCGGCTGCACTTGCCCAGACGCACGGATACGCTACACTAGCCGTGATCAGTGCAGTTGGCACGCGGGATTACTACCGCAAACGCGGCTTCATTGATGGAAACCTGTATCAGCGACGCGATGTAAGCGGTGGGGTTGTGGTATGATGAAATACCTAACGCCTCACTATGAGGGATGACGATGGATTTACTCAATACCGCGAATCGCAGCCAGCGCAACCTGCGCATTGTGCTGTTTGCCGTGATTCTGGGAACGCTGCCGCTCTACTGTCTGGGCTTCCTGCTGTGGGGTACCGCGCCGCGTCAAAATGCGCAGCGCACGCCCACCGCAACGCTTGACCAGCAGTTCATCCCCACTTCAACTTTCCCGCCGGGTTTTGCGTCGAATACGCCGCTGGTGCTGCCCACTATCACACAGCCGCTTTTCGCAACACCGGGACAATTCCTGCCATCGCCGATTGTGCCAACGCTGTTCTTCCCAACGGCGACGACCTTCTTCCCGCAGCAGCCGACCCTCGCGCCGACACTAACGCCGATCACACCCACGGCGACACCCCTGCCGCCGACGGCGACCAATACGACGATCCCAATGCCGACATCGACGCCGATCACGCCCACGGCGACGCAGATCCCTCCAACGGCAACCTCGCTTCCCACCGAAACCCCGACGGAAACTCCAACGCCAACCCTTACCGATACCGTGATCCCACCGGGCGGCTGATCACTGGAATTCGCCTCAAAATCCATTTAAGCGGTGAAAGTTGTAAACGAACTTTCACCGCTTTTTGATCGGTTTTCTACTACTTTAGCATTGTGCAAACTTTATATATAGTCTACTCTGTATATGCGGAAAAATTCATCCATTCGATCGATGTCAGCATATCAGGGGAAAGCTCCATGATTCGAAAATCCATTGTACGCATACTACTGCTGAGTATTTTTGTTGCTGCACTGTGGGGCGGCGTGCTCACTGCCGCCGCGGTAGGGGAAACTTTCCAAGTGGTATCCGTCAATACCTTGGGATGCAACAGCGGTAACTTCGGGATGACCGTCGAACGCGCCAATCTGGATGGCGGGACGTATTTCGTGCGCACCGTCGTGACCGTCGGTGGCCTCGTTTACATGAATGAACAGGCGTCGATTTCCGTTAACGGGCTGAGCAGTTGGAATATCTTCGACAACTTCACCTATGGCGCGGTCCCCAACCCCGGCACGTACCCGATTCCGGCAGGTCAAGAAATGCGCCTCGACTTCACCTTGGAACGCCCTGTCGGTACGGTTCTCTATTCGTGGGCGTTGGTCGTCGATGGCTGTGACACGGGGAATATTCTCTTTAATGGTGCCCCCAGCGGAACGGCCTGTGATCTCTCCATTCCGGCGGGATCGGTCGTCGGTGAAGCCCCGCTCGGCGCGCAGGCTTACTATGCGCCCGGTCAGGTGGCCCCCGGCGTGGTTTTGAACCCCGGCACGTATATTGTCATCGGTCAGGATGAGAGTGAAACCTACTATAAGGTCATCCTCGCCTGCCAAACGTTGTGGGTACGCAAAGATACCATGCAGCCCAGCTACCAAGCCCCGCAGAACGGCGAACCGCTGCCCACCCGCATCGTCAGCTAACCACGCCTTCTAAATCCTCACCCCTCAACGTGTCAAATGGAGCGTTGAGGGGTAGAATAACGCCTCCAAAGACGCTGCTTAGGAGGCGCTGCGAATGCCATTTGATGTGAAAGCCCATTTAAAGAGCCTTGTGGAAGCGCATGCCCCCAGTGGGCATGAAGAAGCAGTGCGCGCACTGCTTCGGGTGGCATGGAGCGGACTCGTCGATGAGTTCCAGCAGGACAAACTCGGCAGTTTGATCGGCATCAAGCGCGCCACCCAGCCCACCGAAACGCCCCGTAAGATCATGCTGGCCGCCCACATGGATGAGATCGGCATGATGGTGCGCGATGTCGTCGATGGGTTTGTGTATGTCCACAACATCGGCGGGGTGGATAACCGGCTGCTCATCACCCAAACGGTGATGGTACATGGCAAGCGTCCGCTGCCGGGAATCGTCGCCAGCGTGCCGCCGCATCTGCTCAAGGCCAAAGACCGCACGCGCTATCCCAGCTTCGATGAACTGGTGATCGATTTGGGGCTGCCTGCTGCCGAAGTCGCGGATCTGGTGCAAATTGGCGATTTGATCACGGTCGATGTGCCGATGGTTGAACTCAACGGGACGCGCGTCGCCGGAAAAGCGATGGATGACCGCGCCTGTGTCGCAGCAGTAACCGCCTGCCTGCACGAGCTTCAGCGGCTTTCCCACTCATGGGATGTGTACGCGACGGCGACGGTACAAGAAGAAGTGGGGTTGAACGGGGCACGCACGGCGGCCAATTTCATTGGGCCAGATGTGGCGATCGCGCTCGATGTGACGTTCGCACCGCAGCCCGGTGTCGATGCTGACGCCGCCAGTGAACTGGGCGGTGGGCCGGGAATCGGCGTGGGGCCAAATTTCCACCCGCGCCTGTACGACAAAATTCGCGAGACCGCCAAACGCGCCGAAATAAAACTGCAAGACGATATTATCCCCGGTGCAAGCGGCACCGACGCATGGGCGATTCAGGTGGCGCTGCAAGGCGTCCCAACCGCGCTGCTGGAAATTCCCCTGCGCAGTATGCATTCCCCGAACGAAACGATCG
>JAXLWG010000026.1:0-71868 GCA_046328615.1 Anaerolineae bacterium
TATCCTGCCCCTTTCGCGGATGATGTCTGCATCATCCGCACCCATGAGCGAGGAAATGCAGATGTTTCGTCATATCACCGCTGTCGTACTGTTCGTACAGGATTTTCAGAAATGCCTGACGTTTTACCGGGATGTGATCGGACTGCCGGTTGCCCAACTGGAATCGGGCTTCGTCGCCTTCAAAATGCAGGATCAAGATTTCGCCCTTCAAGAAATCACCGCCTCTGGGCCGATGGTCGGCGTGGGGCTGGCGGATTTCGAACCCATGAATGGCAAGCTCCAGCGCGCGCTGCTTTGCACCCGCGTTGAAAATGTCGATGCGATCTATGAGACGCTGAAGGAAAAAGGCGTCGTCTTTACGAGTGGGCCAATCGATCAGGCATGGGGCATTCGCTGCATCTACTTCCGCGATCCCGAAGGCAATTTATGGGAATTCGCCCAACCCATCGTGAAAAACACGGTCTGAGTCTTGGCACTCGTCAGAGGGCGCAAAAACAGGTATGGTGATAGGGGGAAACGGCTTGCGGGCAGTTTCCCCCTCTTTTTTATGTTCAACAAAAAGGATTATGGGGTATGCGTCTGCGCGATTTAGGCGTGCATCCGGGGCGGCTGCCGACCGGGACGCTCAACGCGATTACGGATGTTGCAGGCGTGCGCGTGGGTCAGGTCACGCGCCATGAAGGGGATGGCAAGCTCGTGCAGGGGGTTGGCCCCATCCGCACCGGGGTCACGGCGATCCTTCCGCACGAGGGGAACTTATATCAGCAAAAAGTAGCGGGCGGCGTGTGCAGCATCAACGGGTTCGGCAAAGCCACCGGCTTTGAGCAGATTCGCACACGAGGCCAAATCGAAACGCCGATCATTCTGACGAACACACTGGCGATCGACCGCGCCGCCGACGGACTGATCGGCTACATGCTGGATCACAATCCGCAAATCGGCTTGACGCTTGGCACCGTAAATCCGGTGGTCGGTGAATGCTATGACGGCTTCCTCAACGACACACGCGGGCGTCACATCGATGAATCGCATGTCAAACAGGCGATCGAACGGGCGCGCGGTGGCGCGGTCGAAGAAGGCTGTGTCGGCGCGGGGACAGGCACGGCGGCGTTCGGTTTCAAAGGCGGCATCGGCACCAGTTCACGTGTGATCCCGCAGGGCTACACCGTCGGCGCGCTCGTACAGACCAATTACGGCGCGCGGGCTGAACTCAATTTTCTCGGCGTACCGCTCGGCCAGCATTTGCTGAAAGAATACCTGCCGATAGCAGGAGAAGGATCGCAGCAAAGCTATGTCGATCTGCGCGGCACAGCCCCCGGCGATGCGGTCGAAAAAGGCGGCTCCATCATGATGGTGATCGGTACCGATGCCCCGCTGGATGCCCGCCAGCTCAGCCGGATGGCGATGCGCGCGGCGTTCGGGTTAGCGCGGACGGGAACCGTGAGCCACGACCAGAGCGGTGATTTTTGCATCGCCTTCTCCAGCACGAATCGCTACGCACACCGCAATGATGGGGCGATCGAAACCGTGCAGCGCGTCCCTGAAGGCAGCCCGGTCACCGATCTGTTGTTTCAAGCCGCCGTCGAAGCGATCGAAGAAGCGATTCTCAACGCCATGATCGCCGCCATGACAACGGTCGGGCGCGACGGCAATACGCTGTTCGCCCTGCCGCACGACGTGTTACTGTATTGGCTCAAACATCACCGGATGCTGGAGTAGGTTCCAATGACGATGGTTCTTGAAGTGGCTCACCTGACGGTTTTCGACGGCAAGCAGCGTGAATTCGAAGCGGCGATGCGTCAGGCCGCCCCTTACATCATGGCGAGTGAGGGCTATCTCGGTCATGAAGTCAAGCAGTGTGTGGAAGACGGTACCAAGTATCTCCTGCTGGTGCAGTGGCGCACGCTGGACGATCACATGGTTGGCTTCCGCAATTCCGATCGCTTGGCACCGTGGCGTGCGATCCTAACGCCCTTTTACGCCGCCCCCGCACTCGTAGAGCACTACGAAACGCGGTTGACCTTTACACCCGGTTCCGTGTGATCCAAAACCGCGAGGGGTGGCAGTGAACGCCACCCCTCGCTGGCGCTCTATTCCTCGTCGTCCACGCGATAATCCACCCGTAAGCTCTCAAAGTGGTGATCCGCATGCCCCGCCATCGCGTAAAGCAGCGCTCGTGTGCTAAACGTCTTGTCGCTGGCCGTGCCGCGCTGATTCAGCTCCGCCTCGCTGATGCCCCGGAAGTAGAGCACATTCGCCCGCCGCTGGTACAAAAATTCATCGATCAGATCAGCCAGCGCCCGCGCATTGAAGTTCGTCGCCTTGACGTAATCGTCCTGCTCAAACCCCGGAAACGCTGACTTATCGCCGCGTGAGATGGACAAGGCACGGTAGGCAAAAATGCGCTCGGCGTCACACATGTGGCCGATGACTTCTTTGATGCTCCATTCCCCCGGAGCGGGGCGTACGCCTGCCTGCCGGTCGGTCACATTCTTCAGCAGCGACCGCAGATCGGCGGGCTGCCGCTCCAACAGGGCAAATAGATCGGCTCCCTGCGGCACACGCCGGATATAGTTGCCATAGTAGGGCGCGTATTCGTCAGCTTGGGGATGTACATTGAACATGGATCAAGTCCTTCCATATGCGTCGTGTTTCGTCGAAAACTTTGTGCCGCTCGTTCGTATGCCTCAGCCTGCACAGCCGAGCAGGAAACGCTGCCAATCTAACCCAATAATCTGATCCGCCGTGAAAACCCGCAAGAGTCCATCACTGCCGAGCGCACTCCACAACTGTGAGCGCCGATCGCCGAAAATGCGCCCCGCGTTGCAGACGGCCCCATCAGCGGCACGCACGGCGGCGATCGTCCCGTAACTGCTGGTCAAAATGACAAAATCGCCCGTGCTTTCAAGCTGGGTTTGCCCCTGCACCCCCGGCAGATCAACCGTCCAGCGCACCGATAAATCGGGCTGGTAGGCGCGCAGCGTGAAACCATCGAATCCATACACGCGGCCATCGGCTTCCCGTTCAATCGCTGCCGATTCGCCGCCGAATGGGGTGTCGGTCAGCGGCAGCGCCCACTCACCGGTGGGGCTAATGCGCCAGAAACCCCCACGCGTGAAGGCGAGCAGCCCTCCTTGATCGTCAGCATCGGCGATGAGTGCGCCCGGTTCGCGCAGCACTGCTTGATCGACGATCTCCCCGGCATAGCTGAGCGTGAACAAGTGGTTATCCGCCGTGATCAGCCCGATTGCTGAAGCCCCTGCTGCGGCGCGCTCGATGGGCGGCATGTCCGCGATGCGCCAGAAGATCGTATGCGCGTTCGAATCGAGCGCCACCACCTGCCGATCGGCAGTATGCAGCAGGACTAGATCACGGGCGATCACAGGCGCGCCGTCAAACGTCAAACCGAGGTTCCACTGTTCGCCTAAACTGCCATCGGCGTAAATCTGGCGAAGGCTTCCGCTTGCATAGAGGACGGCCACCGCATCCTGATACGGAATCACGCCCACCGCAGGCTGATCGAGGTTCACGCGCCACAGCACACGCCCATCGCTGCTCACCCGGCTGACGCGATCGGCATCAAGATAAATCAAGCTGTTGTCGTTAAAGCTGACCGGGGGTGAGATCGGCCCTGCCTCGTCAGCGAGATCGAGATGCCAGCGGTGCGCGCGGCTCAGCCACAACTGCCAGTTGAGGATGAACTTCGAAGGCCGCCGCCAGCCGCCCAACGTGGGAAAATCCCAGACATACCCCGCGCCGGGAACGTCCGGGTTATTGGTGCGAATCTCAAAATGCACATGGGGCGCGGGGCGAATATCCTGTATCACAGCCAGCGGATCGCCCTCGCGGACGCAGGAGAGCACGGGCGGAAACCCGATCCCGTTCCCTTCGGCAATGTGCCCGTACATGCTGTAGGCGACCGTACCATCTGGGAAAGTGTGTTCGATGATGATCACACCGCCATCGCGGCCCCATGCCCCCGGCGAGGAAAAGGTCACACGCCCATTGGCGATCGCATAGACGGTTTGGCCGATGCTGGTACCACGCCCGCCATACCAGTCTTCGCCTGTATGGTAGCGCCCTTGATGGCGTGGACTGGGCGCGCCGAAATCCTGCATGATCTGAAACGTCCCGGTATCGACAGGGAACCGGATCGACGTGACCGAATCGCATTGGGATTGCCCCGCCACAGGAGATAAATCCATCCGCAGCAGGCAAACGATCAGCAGCAGCCCTACCCACCTGATCGATCGAATAATCGCTCGAAAACCCCGACAGACTCCACGCATAAGGCACCCGGTTGATGACGTTGAGACGCTGACCATTATAATCAGGAGATGCGATTTCCGTCTGAGAAACCTATTGATAAAAAAGAGGCAGCCATCGTGTATACGCTTCAAGAGTGGCAGGCCAACGGCACTTTCATCGACTTCAAAGGCCACAAGATTTTTACCGCCGTGTATGGGAATGCATCGAGCACTTCAGTGCTGCTCACCCTGCATGGGTTTCCAACCGCCAGCTATGATTTTGCGCGCATCACTCCCCTGCTGGCGGATCAGTACCGCGTGATCGTGTTTGATATGCTCGGTTACGGCTTCAGCGACAAGCCGCGCACGCACGACTATTCCCTGTTCGAGCAGGCCGATATTGCTGAGGCGGTGATGGCGCATTACGGCGTGCTGCACTGCGCGCTGCTGTCGCACGATATGGGCGATTCCGTCGCGCTGGAGCTGCTGCGCCGTGACCTCAACCGGGCGGATAAGCAGTTTTCGCGTTTGATCCTGATGAACGGGAGTCTGCTGCTGGAATACTACCAACCGCTGATCACGCAGCGCTTGCTGTTACATCCCATTGCCGGGAAAGTCGTGAGCGGGCTGAACTTGATCGGCTTCCGTGCGTTTTCGCGCCAGTTCAGCAGTTTGTTTGTGCAGCGTCCGCCGCAGAATGAGCTGAAAGATTTCTGGTCGCTGGTCACCACGAACGAAGGGAACCGCATTTATCACCGCCTGATCCGCTACCTGAATGAGCGCAAAATCCACGAAGAAGCATGGTTGAACGCCCTCGCGGCGCACCCCGCACGGCTCACCGTGATTTGGGGCCAGCGCGATCCGGTCAGTGTGCCGAAGATCGGCGATGAAGTTGTCAAACACCGACCGGATGCAACCTATCTCAAGCTCGCTGATGTGGGGCATTATCCCCAATGGGAAACGCCGGAAGTCGTGGTGACTGCCGTCAAAGAAGCGATAACGGGTTAAAGAAACGACCTGGCGCCAATAAGCAAAGGCGCAAAGATCACTGCAAAGATTACGCTTAGTATTCAAGCAATTTTGGTATTATTCGTTCTGGCGAACGAAATTGAAAGCGCGCTTAATATTGGTTTAATACAGCGTGTTATGGAGTCATAAATGGGGACCACCGGCTTATGTCGGTAGCGCGCAATCCAGCTAATGATCCAGATCAGCCTGTTGGCTACTGGCAGCTTCTCAGACAAGATCCACGCTTTCGGACACTGTGGACAGCACAGCTTATCTCGGCGGCGGGCGACTGGTTCAACAGTGTAGCGGTACTGGGTTTGGTCTGGCAGCTTACGCGCAGCGGTCTCGGGCGAGCTTTGTTCTGCTGGCAAGCCTGGTCGATGTTCTTCCTGATCCCTATCGCCGGGCCAATGGCGGATCGTTTCGATCGGCGTAAGTTGATGATCCTCGCGAACCTTTTCTCGGCAGTAGTCGTCCTACTCTTCATCCTCGTCAAAACGGAAGACGCCGTCTGGTTGCTGTATGCGCCAATATGATATTTTGCTGGTGGTCTCAGCCTCGTTTTTCAACCCGGCGAGTTCGGCCAGTATCCCCAACATTGTGACGCGCAGCGAGTTGTTATCCGCCAATGCGCTGAGCGGTGCGGCATGGGAGTCATGTTGTTGGTCGGTTCAGCGTTGGGCGGGATTGTCTCGACACTTTTGGGCCGCGACGTGGCATTTGTCATCAATGCACTGTCATTCTTGATTGCTGCCGGACTGATCGCCTGATCGAAAAAGGTGCCCAGTCCCAAGACGACCAGCACACAGATGACCCCGTTCAAAGTTTCATCGAGGGTACGCTATCTGCGCGAGTATCTGCCGCGTCTTTTACTGGCGCTGGTGGGAATCGAGTTGGGTTGGGGTTTTGGAGCCAAAATTAGTGGTTCTGCTGGTGTGTTGGGAACACAGGTTTTCCACGCGGGCGATGTGGAATCGGGATTCTTTACGCCGGGCGTGGGATGGGTGTGCTGATTGGTTCGTTTGTAGTGCCCGTCGTTGCCAAAAACGACATCAAAAAGCTGCGCAATGCGATCTGGCTCTCATTCTTGTTGGCAGGCATTGGCTATGTGATAATCGCCTATGCCGGTTGGAACGATACCTTTATGGCTGGCATTCTTCGCGCCGGATGCTTTACGCACATTTCGGCGGCGGGTAGTCTGGGCGGTGAGCAGCGTACTGCTCCAGATCTGCGGCTTACCGATCAGTTTGCAGGGGGCGAGTATCATCCGTCAATGGCGGGCTTAGTACACTCGGATCCAGGATCTCAACTCTGCTCTTCGGGCTTGCGCTGCAAGCGGGCAGTTCGCCGATGACACTGGCTGTTGTTGGTGCAGCGATCTTTGCCGTATACGGCGTATTATGGGGACTGATCACAGCGCGCGGCCCATTCCATATCTCGGAAGCCACAATGGTCGATTCAGGTATCGCGTAATCACTCGCACACAGTCGGCTTCATAGAGCGTACTTTTGAAAATACGCTCTATGAAGCCATATGAAAATGTAGAAATACATCACATGGTCGCAGCCGATCACTTTCTCTGGATCAGTGAATCGCCGCCATCCACATTGATCACCTGCCCGGTGATGAAACGAGCGGCATCGCTGGCAAGGAACAGTACCGCTGCCGCGACCTCCCCGCCACCCCATGACGGCGCAGCGGGCAACCTCTCGGCGGAGTCAGATGAGCGGTCATCGCCTTCGATCTGCGCGGGGCACACCGCATTGACGCGAATGTTGTATGGCGCAAGTTCTCGCGCCGATTGGCGTGTTAAGCCAAGCAGTCCGGCTTTGGTCGCCGCGTAGCCGATGCCGCCGATAGACTCATTCAAGGTGTGCGCAGTGCCGAGGTTCGAGGCAAGGTTGATGATGACCCCGCCGCCCTCATCCTTCATCACCCGGCTGAGGAGCTGTGTGCAGTAGAACGCGCCCGTCATGTTGACATCGACAATGCGCGCCCATTCCCATTCATCCAATTTGGAAAGCTCGCCGGTTTTATAAACCCCCGCCGCATTGACGAGAATCGTAAGGCTGCCGAACGCATCGCGTCCAGCTTCAATCATCGAGCCTACTTGAAAACGGTTTGAAACATCCGCCTGCCATGCGATCGCGCGTCCGCCGTCTGCGGTGATGGCGTCAGTGACGTTATCCGCGCGATCAGGGTTCAAGTCGTTGACGACGACCGCTGCCCCGGCTGCGGCCAATGCTCTGGCGATGGCTTCTCCCACTCCCGCGCCCGCCCCGGTGACGAGCGCGGCGTGACCGTCTAAACGAACCGCGAAGGGCGCAGCAGGGTATGCAGCCAACTGCTGATCACCTTTCGAGCGCCCGCATGCAGATGCGTAACGCCATTTTTGTCCGTCATTAACATGCGATCTGAATCTGGAGCGATATAGAAATCGGCACCGTGGCGGTACATCGCCTGATGTGCGACTGCCGCTGCTTCGGCGTACTGTTCGGCAGGCGTCCAGTCGTTCGCACCGTTGACGATTTGCACGCGTGCGTTGATCGCCGTGATCTCCTGCTCGTCCAGCATGTTGGCGATCAGCAGCACGCCCATGGGCTGCTGCACCCGCGCGAACAAGCCGTAACAACTTCCCAAGAGGGAAGTTCCGGCACCCACTGCCATGATTACGACCTGCGAGCGGTTCACATTGGGCATTCGCACCGCCGCATCGTAAGCATTGACCGTATCCTGCACGGCAGAACCGGTACCGCTCCAACCGCTGCGTCCCGTCCCACGCTTATCCCAGCGAAAGACGGCATAGCCACGATCCAGTGCAACCGCCGCAAATTCATCATACTGTTCGCGTGCGCTGCAAGTGGCCTGTGGCAGCACAAAAAGAAGGGGAAAGCCCATTTGAGGAGCTTGATGGGCGGGGTAATCAATTTGCCCCGCGAGGCGGACGCCGTCACCCGCAAAGATGAGTTCTTGCACGTGCGCGGCCTGATAGGGTGTCAGGACAACCGGGTTTGATGCCATCGTACCATACTCGTGTGTCTAAAGTGACCAACGGTTCATCAAACAAGAATGGCAGCGATTAGCGGCGCGCCTGTAATATTTTTCTCTCTATCCGTATTATAAGCGCCATTCTATCAGAAGCGCTACGCGGTTTAAGGGTTTATTTCGTGCAAACCTCACAACTTTAAGAATCGTGTAGAAATCCGTTAAGCATGGAGTCACCCCTACTTGACGAGTTAGAACGATAGTGCTAGTCTTAATTAAGTTAGAGAAATATTTAGGTTGGCTAGCGCATTCGTTAAGAATTGGTTGGCCGCACACAGGAGATAGGGTGTCGCTCGAATTTAGCAAAGTGCTGGATCAAGTCCAGACGATGGGAAGCTATCTCAAACATAAAGGGGATACTGCCAGCGCTCGTTTGCAGCACGCCCTCGACATGTTTTATGCGTGCACCGATCTAGACCCTATCCACGAGCGGATCGAACAGGTACGAAAATCCTCCGTCAGCGGCTATCGCGGTGCCGCCCCTGCTCCCCGCCCCTATGATGAAGTCGTCTGTGGGGTCAAGGGTGCACCAGAATCGCCCGAACAAGCGACTCTCATCGCTGCCGACGGCAGCCAAATTTTCCCCGACCCGCATGCGCCCGCCCTTTATTACCTAATCAACATCGGCGTCTTCACTTATTTTCACGGACAGCCGCGTATTCCGTCACAGATGACCCATCCTGAGTTGTACTACAGTGATAAAATGCTGCTGGATCGCGACGGACGCATGATCACCAACCAGACGGTCAGCGCACGCCGTTCACTGGCGGAAATGCAGTGGCTGGCGAAAAGCGCATGGGAAAACCGGGCCGAAGCCAAGCCAATCGTCACACTGCACGACGGCGGGCTGCTTAAGTTTTTTGGCGGCGCGGAGATCGAAGGCGCGCCGGACATTGAAAAAGACTATATAGAAGCGATGCAGAAATTGAGCGATGCAGGCGCCGTGCTGGCCGGCTATCTCGATGTGCCGCGCAGTACCTACATCATCAGTCTGCTGCATTTGCTCAGCCTACCCCCGGAACAGATCAACGATGCGGTGCTGCGCACAAACGGCGAATTTGAAGGCCTCAGCGATGCGATGCTGCTGTCGCATGTGCTGGGCGAAGGGGAGCGTTCCGCGATCCTGACCCAGAACTCACCGCAGAACAAAGAGTACCGGGATCGCAGCGGTGCCGATTTTGAAATTGCCTTTTTCTACGTGAATGTGTCGTCCGACCGGCGGCAGAACATCATTCGCGTCGATATTCCCATGTGGGTAGCGCGGGATAAACAGGCCGTCGATGCCTTACACACGCTGCTCTTGAATCAATGCGCCATACAGGGGCGCAAACATTATCCGTATGCGCTCACACGTGCCGATGAACTGGCCTATGTGAGCAGCGTTGAAAAGCAGCAGTTGGAAGAACTCATTCGCATCAACATGCTCAGTCAAAGTATGGAGCCGGAGTCATCCAGCAAGCTGCAAAGTAAAAGCCTCGCACGTGGGGATCGGACTCAGCACCGGCTGCGCTAACGCAGCGGCACGATCACCGGGTGAGAGAGAGGGAGCGCATCAGCAATGGTCATACAGGATACGCGGCATATTGTGGGACGGGTACTGCGCGCCAGTACCACCGGGTTCGACTGCGGCACCCGCAGCAGCAAGATCGATGAAAAGCACACGTTCGGTTCGTTCGTCAAAGTGCCGCTGACAGAAGATGAATCGGTCGTCGCGATTGGCTTGATCTACGCGATCCGCATCGACGATGATGCGCTGGCCCGCGAATTGGTGATGGCGAGCACCGTCGATAACATCGCGCTCATCGATCAGCGTGAAAACCGGATGGTGCCGGTTGAAATCTGCGTCGTCAACATCGGTTTCAAATTCAATGGAGCGATGGTGCAAAGCCTACCGCCGCGCCCGCCGCTCAGTTTGAGTCAAGTGGAGCTGTGTACCGCGGAAGAAGTCTACGAGTTCACGCGGCGCTATGATTTTTTCCGGCTTGTGCTTGGCGCGAAGGAAGTCCCCAGCGACGAATTGATCGCGGCGGCACTGAACTACGCCTGCTATGCCTATCCCGAAAATGAGCAGTACGAGTTTCGGGTGCGCTGTGGACGACAGCTTGCCATGCTGCTTTCGAATGACTTAAAGCGTTTGAGTCATGTGCTGGCGCTGATCAAACCATAGGCCAAGGGGCTTGGTGGTTCAAGCCCCTCACAACACGCGTTTATGTCTCCCTTATTGCATCGGGTGGGCGGCGAAGAAATCCCACATCACGCGCGTGGCGTCAATATCCTCTGAAGTCGCCCCGGCGATGAAGGCGGGGAATGGATTGCCGCCCGGCCATGTGTGCCCACCTCCACCCACCGTATACAGAATCACATCTGCATTCGCATCACAGTTTCCATAGTGAACGCCGGTCACCGAACCCTGTGGCGGCAGCACTTCCGGTTCGGCATCGCAGCCGTTCCGTGATGCCCACGCCGCCGCCCATTCTTGAACCGGTGGAAAATCAGGCTCGCTGCCTAAGTACGGCACAATCGGATCGGCATCCCCGTGAAACGCGATCACAGGCACGGGGCGCGAGGGATTGCAGGCCATATCCAGCGGCGGATACGCACCTGCCACCGTCCCGATCGCAGCAATGCGATCCGCCAGTTCGCAGGCAAGTCGATGGGTCATGCCGCCGCCGTTGGACAGTCCGGTGACATAAATGCGCGCCGGGTCGATGCAGTATTCACTTTCCAGCGAATCGATCAATGCGCTGATGAACCCTACATCATCGACCGGATGATCGTTCGTCGACGCGAACCGGCCCGTTAGATAAGCCGACCAGCGCAGCGGAAAGCCCGTCCCCTGCGGATAAACGGCGATGAAATTCTCGATTTCAGCGGGTATATTCATACGCGAGGCATCCATTTCCTGCTGCGGGTTCGATGCGAACCCGTGCAGGTTGAAGACGAGCGGCGTCGGTTGGGTCGGGTCGTAGCGGGTAGACACATACACGAGATAATCACGATCCTGCCCATCGATCTGTAACACGCGCGGGATCACCTGCCCCATCATGTAACGGATGCCCGGTGCGGCGCATCCCGGCACAGACTCCGGCGTGGACTCGGCGGTTTGCGCGTGAAGGGCCAGCGGAAGCATGAGCAGCAGCCCCAAAAGCACCGTCCATACGGCAAGTTTGCGAAGCATGTTGTATCATTCCTTAATAGAGAAATCTGCGATGAGAATACCACCCCATCATGTGAGGGGGATGAGTCGAACAAAATTTCGAAAATATGTGCTATAATTTCAACTACCCGATCCGCAAGATTTAGCAAGCGATTTTGGGAGCAAGTGCTCTATGAGTCTGCCAAACGATAAGCGAAGTTTCGCACAAATGTTCAATGACCCCGGCGTGTTTGGCGTGCAGGAAGCACGCAAGCTCGGCGTGGTGGTCGGCGGATCGCTTAGTAAAGGACTGGTCATCAAGGTTGAGGCTGACCAGAGCATCGAAGAACTCGCCGTCGGACGTTACATCGTCGTACATGGCGATAACAAACGCTTTTTCTGCATGATCACCGACATTGTGTTGGATAACACCAATCCGGAAATTCAATCGACCCCGCCGGACATCAGCGATCCGTTTCTGCGCGATATTTACAAGGGCACAGCGGCATTCGGCAAAATCCATGCCCAACCGATGCTGGTGATTGACGAGGCTGAAGGAAAACCGAAGCCCGTCAAGACGATTCCCGGTCACTTCACCAATGTGATGAATGCGACCGTCGAAGACGTGAATGCGGTCTTTGGCACTGAAGACGAGCTTCACTTTAACGTCGGTACCCCACTTGAACTGGATCAGACGCAGATCAACCTGAACCTGAAACGGCTGGTCGAACGCTCGATCGGCATTTTTGGCAAGAGCGGCACCGGTAAGAGCTTCCTCACCCGTTTGATGCTGGCCGGGATCATCGCGCGCAACCAAGCCAGCGCGTTGATCTTCGACATGCACAACGACTATGGGTGGGCGGTTCCCGATGAACGCGGCTACCAGTCGAAAGGGCTGAAGCAGCTTTTGCAAGATCGCGTGAGCATCTGCACGCTGGACGGCGAGTCCTCCCGTAAGCGTGGAGCGCGGCTCGACTTCGAGATCAAGTTGGGCTATGAGGACATCGATCCCGAAGACCTTGAAATGCTGCGCGAGACGATGGGATTCACCGATGCCATGCTCGACGGGGCGCGCACCCTGCGCAACAAGTGGAAGGCTGGTTGGGTCACCAAGCTGATCGACGCGACCAACGACGACTTTGACGAGATCGAAGCGACCACCCCGGTACGCGCCGGTACGCTGGCCGGTTTACAGCGGCGTATTCAGCGTTTCCGCAAATGGGAATTTCTCGTGCCGGAATCGACCGGCGACAGCGTCAAGAACATCATCACGCTGATCGAACAGGGGAAAAGCGTCGTACTGGAGTTCGGGCGCTATGGCAATTCGCTGGAAGCGTATATCCTCGTCGCCAACTACCTGACGCGCCGTATCCACGAACATTATGTCGATAAGGTTGAGCGCGCACTTGGGGATACCGGCTTAGAACCGAACCAACTGCTGATCGTGATTGAGGAAGCCCACAAATTCCTCGATCCGCGCATCGCCTCTCAAACGATTTTCGGCGTGATCGCCCGCGAACTGCGCAAATACAAAGTCACGCTGATGATCGTCGATCAGCGCCCAAGCGGGATCGACGAAGAAGTGATGAGCCAGATCGGGACGCGCATCACCGCCCTGCTTGATAACGAGCGCGATATTCAAGCGGTGCTCACCGGGATTAGCGGCGCAGCCGGGCTGCGTGAAGTGCTTGCCCGTTTGGATACCAAGCAGCAGGCGATCATCATGGGGCATGCCGTCCCCATGCCGGTGGTCGTCAAAACGCGCACCTATGACGAAGAATTCTACAAAGCCATCGAGGGTGAAATCAGCGGGCGCCCGCTGTATGCCATCAAGAAAACTTCCGATGGAAATGGAAAAAATGGCAGCGATGGCACCCCACCCAAACCGCCTAAGCTCGGCAGCGGCGGCGGCGATCGACGGATTCGCTAATCCCCACACTCATGTGAAAAATTTGGGCGTATGGCGATACGCCCAAATTCCCGCCCATTCGAAACCCAACCGCATAGACCTACGTAGAAGGATTACAGCGTATCTGAAAGTATTTCCTGTGAGGCCTTGACGATGGATCGTGATTTGTACGATATTGCCCAGCAGCGCGTCAACCGGCGCAACCGCCGCTGGATTTTGTGGAGTATTAATTTGACCGTGCTGATCTTCACGCTGGCCGGGTTGATTTTCTTGGGCGATAGTGTGCATTCGACGCTCGCCGCTGCCGTATTTTTCGGCTGGGGTGGGGTTTTCGTCTTTCATTCGATGCTGCTGGCGATGGCCGAAAGCCGCGAACATGATATCGAAAAGGAAGTCGCGCGGCTGCGCAGTGCGTATGGCACAGCGGAAGATTCCTATAGCAAACCGAAGCGGCTGGAATTGGCCGACGATGGAGAACTGCGACCTGCCGCTCTTCCTGACACCCCCATTGAACAGTCTACGCCTATCAGCGGATCTGGTCAGCGGCGCTAGCAAGACGTTACACTGTGCCGCATATCGTGAATGCTTCGTGGAGTAACGACACCCTTGGGCGGCACACTTCTCAATATGTTCACCGTGGCGGTTGGCAGCCTCATTGGGCTGCTGATTGGCAACCGGCTGTCGGAGAAAATTCAAACGAGCGTCGTCACCGGGCTGGGGTTGGTGACCATTTTCGTCGGCATCAGCAACGCCGGAAAATCCGGCAATATCATCGTCCCCCTGCTCAGCCTCGTGACCGGCGTGATTATCGGAGAGATTCTCGACCTTGATGGCGCGCTCCAGCGGTTTGGCGGGTGGCTGCAACAGCGGTTCGCCGGAAAAGCCCTCGCTGATGGTTCTCCCCTAGCAGACACCGACCAACCCGCCCGCGCCCGCTTCATCACCGGGTTCGTAACAGCCAGCCTGCTGTTCTGCATTGGCCCGCTGACGTTTGTCGGCTCGATGCAGGACGGGATGGGGCTGGCGATTGGCTTTCAGCAGTTGGCGATCAAGAGCGTGCTGGATGGGTTCGCGGCGGTCGCGTTTGCGGCGAGTTTCGGCGCAGGGGTGAGCTTCACCCTGATCACGATCCTCGTCGGCAGGGGGGCTGGCCAGGTTGGGGAGCGTCCTCGGCCAGTTTATGAGCGCGGCGATGATCAACGAGATGACGGGCGTGGGCGGACTCATGTTGATCGGGCTGTCTCTCATCCTGCTTGACCCCCGCGGCCCTGAATGGCGAATTTCCTGCCTGCGCTGCTCATCGCACTGTTATTGGTGGCGGCTGCTGCCGCGCTGGGGATCAAACATTTACCCGCTGTAGTTCAGCGATCCGCAAATATCCTTACTCAACTTGAGCGCGCAGATCGGCCTTCACTTCATCGGGGATTTTGTTCCACGGGATGCCGGTGAGCGCGCTTTCCAATCCCCACAGCATGTTCAGGGTGATTTCGCGCGGGAAACGGGCTTTCAAGCGGCGATAGACCTCAACGACACCCAAGGCGCGGATTTCCTCCAACGAGTGAATGTCGATCTCATGCAGCCATGCGCTCGACTTTTCGCCCAATCCTTCGATTTTTGACATAGAGTCCTGCTTTTGTGCCCGCGATATCTTTATGGCAAAGGGCGTTCAGTGGAACGCCCTTTGCGAAACTTCTGAATAGACCGGTTAGCTTTATCGCTTACCCACGACGGCGCATGAACTGAATCATGAGCATGGTGCCAAGCAGCAGACGCATTTCCTCATCTGGCGACATTTCCGCGACCTGATGGATGCTGAAATGCCCTTCGAAGAAGGCCGCATCTTCTTCAGCAGCATCGGCTGGCTGATGTCCTCGCGATCGCTGCCGCGATAGACGGTATACGCCGGATTCAGGAAATAACCCGTGAACAGATTCAGGATCGAGATTTCGCTCACCAGCGCATCCAACACCTTGATCCACGGATTATCCTCGCGGATGTGATGCTGCGGCGTACCATCGGGCGCATAGATCAAATAGGTTGCGCGCCAAATGGAGCGCAGGCCCTTCGGCTGCACATAGCCGAGCGGGCGGCCTGTGGCCGATTCGGTGAAATTGTACTTCGCGTTGAAATCCATGATCCGGTCGGCGTTGATACGGAAAACTTCCGTTTGGCGGCTTTGATCGGTGTAAATACGGATGTCTTCGCGCAGATTCCATACCTTCTGGTGAACATACGCGATCTGGCGGCCTGATGCATCGGTCACGATCATCTGAGGCGAGAGCGCGACCAACTTGAAGCGAATTTGGAGCGGATACTGATAGTATGCCATGCTGCGCCTATCCTATGGTAAATACCGGTACAATTGAGAACCAAATCAAGTTCCCAGTATAGGGGAATTGTGCAGATATGCCACCCAACTCCAAACGGTCGCGTACCGATCTGCTTGCCTTATTGGCGGAGTCCCGTCGTGAGCGGCAGATCGCCCAACAGACCGCCCCACTGCGCGATGCGCAGAAATCGCTGGCGGCGGTGCTTGATGGTTTGAACGCTTACGGCGCGCTCGACGATGTGCGTCGGCGTTCGTTCTCGCCGCTGCTTTCAGCGGGGCCTGCTGCCCGCGATGGCCTGATACCGCATCCTTGGGTCGGGGTGATGATCTGGTACCGCCCATCGGGGTATTTAGGCTACAAGACGCTCACGTTGATGGGGGTATGGGGAATGGCCGAACCTGCGACTGAGGAGGAGTCACCCCGGCTGATCATTCAGGTTGGGCTGAAGCGGCTGCCCTTCGCCGCACCGTTCTATGATGCCGAAGCCTATGTCAAGTTGATCCGCAAATCATTTGACTTGTACTACCACGATGATGGATCGCCGCCCACCACACCTGCGCAGTCGTTCGTCTATGAGGCAGAACATCGATTGGAAGTGCGCCAAACGATCGCCAGTGTGCTGCAAGGGCTGGTGGGGTAAGTAGAAATCTCTGCAAAGCCTGAAAAAGCGGGCGAGGCGTACCTCGCCCGTACGATCGCTTAAGGCATCAACCCGCCGAGAAGATTGTCTTCTTCATCGCGTTCTTGTTCCTCGCGCCGCCGATCCTGAAGATTAGGCGTGCGCAGCGAAGGGTTTTCCCATCCAAAGTCGCTGGGGGCCTGTGGTGGGGGTGTATTCTGTGAAGGGGCCGCAGGGCGCGGGGCCGGGGTTCGGGGTGCGGCTGGCGGCGGATTGATCGCTTGTCCGGTACCGGGAAGATACCCGGGCATGACGGTCGGTGTTTTGGGTGCGCCTGTCAGCGGCGCATTGTAGGGCGTCGAGGCGGCCTGTGCTGCCGGAGAAGATGAAATAACCTGCCCCTGCGCGGGTGGTTGCCCCGTCGTCGGATCGGTCACCAGATGCTTGGCGAGTGCTGCATTGAAGTCATCCTCGTCGGCGATACGGCGCAAATTCGGTTTCTTTACCGTTCCGACAAGACTGTCTTTCTCGTCCACTGCTTTTTGATTGCGCACCAACATGGAAAGAAATCCCATGAAGTTGCGCCCCGTGAACCGAAAGATGGTGGTGAAACCCAGCACCAGCAGACCAAAACACACGGTCAGGAAGCCACAAATGCCCAGAATGACCAGTGTATTGTTGTCGATCACATTCTGTAGATTCATCCGTCGTATATCCTGCTTCACACCGTGTACTGACTTTATTGTATCACGTTCGCGCTGCGCTGACTGTCCGACGGATTTCCTACACTGTGACGGAGAAGCCGCGCCAGTTTTCGCCATAAATGCCCTATGAGCCGGGGGCAAATTTAGTGCATAATTGCCAACGTTGCTTATGAATGGAGCAGTACACCGCGTCACACGATGCGGACGCTGCTGCCGGATGATCACTTAATCGGGGAATTCTCATGCGTTCGTTCGTCGCACAGCAAGTCCAGCAGATGAAACCCTCCGGCATTCGCCGGTTTTTTGACATCATCGCCACGATGGACGATGTGATCTCCCTTGGCATTGGCGAACCGGATTTCAACACGCCGTCGCACATCAGCCAGAAGGGGATCGAATCGCTGCAAGCCGGAATGACGGGCTACACGTCGAATGCGGGCATGATGGAACTTCGCCAAGCCGTCGCCTGCTACGTGGAACGGCTGTACGGCGTGAGCTACAACCCATCGACTGAAGTCATGATCACGGTGGGCGTCAGTGAGGCGCTGTGGGTGGCGCTGAAGGCAATCCTTGATCCCGGTGATGAGGTGCTGGTGGTGCAGCCGTGTTTCGTGGCGAACACCGCCGCCGTCGAGATGGCGGGCGGCGTCCCGGTGATTGTCGATGCATCAGTCGAGAACGATTTTCAGGTGACGGGTGCGGAACTGGAAGCGGCGATCACGTCTAAGACGAAAGCCATTCTGATCAGCTACCCGAACAACCCAACCGGCGCGATCCTGTCGCTGGAACACATGCGCGAAGTCGCCGCTGTGGCCGAAAAACACGATCTCGTCGTCATCAGCGATGAGATTTACGAGCGTTTGGTATACGGTTGGGCGCACACTTGTTTCGCGGCGCTGCCGGGGATGCGTGAGCGCACGATCTTGTTGAGCGGCATGAGCAAATCGTATGCGATGACGGGTTGGCGCATTGGCTATGCGACTGCCCCGGCACCGATCATGGAAGCGATGCTCAAACTGCACCAGTATTTGATCATGTCCGCGCCGACGATGGGACAGTATGCCGCCATTCAAGCGCTGGAACAGGGCGAAGCAGATGTGATGTACATGCGCGGGCAGTATGACCGCCGCCGCCGCTTGATCGTGGATGGGTTCAACTCGTTGGGGCTGACCTGTTTCGAGCCGCGCGGCGCGTTCTATGCGTTCCCGTCGATCAGCATCACAGGGATGAGCGACGATCAATTCTGCGAAACGCTGCTGCGTGAAGAGAAAGTCGCCGTCGTGCCGGGAAGTGCTTTCGGGCGCAGCGGCACAGGGCATGTGCGCGCGGCCTATACGGCCAGCTACGAGGACATTGAAGAGGCATTGGAGCGGTTAGGGCGCTTTATGCAGCGGCACGGGTAAACGGCGGATGGGGTTATAATCGCTGTAGACTTGAACCGCTGAAGGCTTCAAGGAAACGCGATCATGAAACGATCTGTCGGTTGTTTGCTGTTTGGGCTGTTGATCCTGCTCGTTTCGGTGCTCGTGATCTCTAGGCTGCCCGTTGAGCAGGGGAACCCCACTGCCCCGGTTGTGCTGACACCGGAAATCTCGTGCACACCGGACGCAGGCAATCTTTTGTGTACGTACGGATATATCTCGCACTGCCCGTGCTATCGAATGCAAATGGAAACTTACCAATCCGAGCAGCGTACCGCAACCAGCACCCCGTGACGACACCTTTGACGCTTAATCAGCGGCATCAAACGGGGGACATCGAAGAGGCATCGGAGCGATTAGCGCGCTTTATGCAGCGGCACGGCTAAAACAGGAGTGCCGTTCATTTTTAGAAAAAACTTATTGAGAAAACACTTTGTCGGAGGCGCAGGAAACTGCGCCTTTCGCATGTTTTGGTTTAGCGCGCGGATTTGTTAAATTCTGCCCCGGCGTCAAATAGGGGTAGGAGGAGACTAGACGATGGCGGGATTCAGTCCGATGGAACGGGCGGAAGCATTCCTCCGTGCAGGTGAGCTGGCGGACGCGCTGGACGCGCTCGACGAGCAGATCGAAGCGCAGCCCGCCGATGATACCGCCCGTCGGATGCGTGTGGGGATCATTCTGCGTACAGCACTGCGCGATTCTGAGGGTGAAGCGCTGCTGCGATCCGCCGTGGCTGATTTGGATACCCTAACTACCCACCTTTTCGAGGACGTGATCCAGCGTTACCAACTTCATTTGAAGCTCGGCAGCCCGGAAGCGGCCTTTCAACTGTTAAGAGACACCTACGCGAAAGCGGACGCCATCGGGCGCGATCCGCGCTTGATCGATCTGCTGCTGGAACAGCTTTACCAGCGCGGCGATACCGCCACCGCGATCAATCTCCTGTTTGAACTACCAAAATCATGGCGCTGGCTGGAATGGAACGGCGATTTTCACGCGCTCAAAGGCGATCACCGCGTCGCGCTCGATTACTACTGCTCGGCACTGGATACGCTGGAAGAATCGACACAGGATGCGCCCGAAAAAGCGGTCGGGTTCATCGGCAATCTGCGCGGACAGCTTTTGATTCGGCGCGCCGGAATGTTCGAACAGCTTGGCTTGTACGCGGAGGCTGAAGTCGATTTAGAAGCAGCGGAAACGCTGATCCCCGGCGATGCGATGATCGTGTTTCGGCGTGGGTTGATGATTTTTCTGGGTGGCGATGTGCAGCGCGCCGCCGAACTCTGCGCCGCCGCGATTGAGGCTGCAAAACCCGATACGGTGCGAGACAGTCTGCGCGGGCAGCTCGAAAACGATCCCCGTTACGCACCGCTCGCCGTTGTCGTACTGCGCTGAAGGGTCAGGGAAGGAACGCCCTCCTACTCTCAATCTGCGTTATACTCCCATCACTAAATCAACCAATCTTGAGCGAGATCAACGATGAGTGAATGGACTCCGGTGATCGGCTTGGAAATCCACGCCGAACTGATGACGAAAAGCAAGATGTTCAGCCCTGCGCCCGTCGTGGACAGTGTGAGCGCTGAGGCCAACAGCGCGGTCGATGCGGTCACGCTGGGTTTTCCCGGCACGCTGCCCGTAATCAACAAAGAAGCGCTCGAATGGGCGATGATGGTCGGCTTGGCGCTCAACTGCGAAATTCCACCTGTAAATCAGTTCGCCCGCAAAAGCTATTTCTACCCGGATTTGCCCAAGGGCTACCAGATCAGCCAGTATGACCGCCCGCTGTCGGTGCGCGGCTACCTAGACATCGATCTGCCGGACGGGACAACGCAGCGGATTCGCGTGCGCCGTGCTCACCTTGAAGAGGACACGGGCAAGTTGATCCACGAAGGCGGCGGCAGCTTGGTCGATTACAACCGCGCGGGCGTGCCGCTGCTCGAAATCGTCACCGAGCCGGATATTCACAGCGCGGAAGCCGCCGAAGCCTTCGCCCGCAAACTGCGCGCCATTTTGCAGTATATCGGCGTGAACGATGGCGACATGAGCAAAGGTGTCATGCGCGTGGAGCCGAACATCAGCGTGATGCACAAGGACGATACCGGCTACCGCACGCGCACCGAAGTGAAAAACCTGAACAGCATCCGCAGTGTGTTCCGCGCCATCGAATACGAAGTCGCCCGCCAGATCAAAGCGTGGGAAAATGGCGAAGGCGTGCGCCAAGCCACGATGGGATGGGATGAAGCCAAACAGCGGACGGTCGTGCAGCGCTACAAAGAGAGCGCCGAAGAATATCGCTACTTCCCCGAACCGGATCTGCCGATTGTTGAGGTGAGCCGCGAGTGGGTGGAAGCGGTGCGCGCCCGCCTGCCCGAACTGCCCGACGCGAAGAAAGAACGCTTCATCAGCGAACTGGGTTTGACGGCCTACGATGCGTCGGTGCTGGTTGCGGATCAATCGGTGGCGCACTACTACGAAGATGTGCTGGCGGGCGGCGCGAACCCGAAAACCGCCGCCAACTGGATTCTCGGCAACCTGTTCAGCATCGTCAACCGCGATGGAGCCGATCGCGAAACGGTGGCAGCACGTGTCCCGGCGGCGTACATGGCGACACTGCTCAAAATGATCGACGATGGGACGATCAACAAGAACACCGCCCAAACCGTGCTGGTCGAGATGTGGGAAAGCGGCGCTGATCCCAAGCAAGTCGTCGAATCGAAGGGGTTGGCGCAGGTCAGCGATACCGGCGCGATCGAATCGGCAGTGGCACAGGTGATCAAAGAGAACGATAAGCTCGTGCAGGAATATCTCGGCGGGAAAGACAAGGTGTTTGGCCCGCTGGTCGGCAAGGTGATGGCGGCCACAGGCGGCAAAGCGAACCCCGGACTTGTGCGCGAGACGATGCAGAAGGCGCTCGACGCGCTGAAGAACTAGGTAGGCTCGATTTCAGGGGACGGCATAGCGATTTCAAGCCGCCACCTTAAATCGAGGGGTTGTTGTAAAAACTTAGAAAAGACGTTCGCTTTTATGAGTATAATGTGGGATTTTGTGGTACAATAGACCGGTATTCTTAAAGGGGGCATCCAATGGCTGGATATCAAAATTTCACCATTGTGGGGAATGTCGGGCGTGACCCCACGATGAAATATACGCCAAATGGCGCGGCGGTCTGCGATTTCAGCGTTGCGGTGACCCGTCGTTTCGGCTCTGGCGATCAGCGGCAGGAAAAAACCTTGTGGGTGCGCGTTTCGTGCTGGAATAAGCTGGCCGAAGTCGCGAACTCGTATGTGCGCAAGGGAACGCAAATTCTGGTCGTTGGCACCGTCGAAGTGAACGCCTATATGGATAAAAATAATCAGCCGCAGGCCTCGCTTGAACTGCGGGCTGACAATTTCCAACTGCTCGGCAGCCGCGACGGCGCGGAAGGCGGAGCCCCAAGCGGACAAGGCGGCTACAATCAGGGCGGCGAAGATTTCGATCAGATCCCGTTCTAAAGGGCTTCCCCACGCAGATGGTTTCAGCCATGCGTGGCAGTTGGTACAATCAAGGGGTATGTGATAAGGGCGCATGACTGCGCCCTTATAGTGACCCGTCCCAATGGAAAGACCAACTGACCATGACTCAACTGCCTCCTCAAGGCTCACCACCCGCACGCCAGCCGCTCCGGCTGGAACTTCCCCCAAATTTACAGGCAACCTACGCCAACGCCGCGATCATCGCCCAAACGACCAGCGAAATCGTGTTCGATTTCCTGCAAATTATGCCGGGGGATCAGCGGGCACGGGTGGCGCAGCGGGTGGTGATGACCCCCGCGAATGCCAAACTGCTGATGCAGGCGCTGCAAACCAATCTCGCCCGCTTCGAAGAAAAGTACGGCGAAATCAAGGTGCAGTCGGTTGGCCCTACGCTTGCCGATCAACTGTTTGGCACCATCAAGCCGTCGGATAACCCCGGCGAAGGCGAGGAGCGGCGTCCCAATGACGAGCAGCCCTGATGTGCTTTTCGACATTTCGGATCGCGTTCGCGCGGCATTTCTTGCCAAAAATACCGCCCGCGATGCCGCGATCGCCCGCTCCCGTGAATTGATCCGCTTCTGCGCCGAGTCGATCCGCGCGGTGCACCGCCGTGAATGGGATGACGCACAGGCAAAGCTGGCGAAAGCCAAAACAGCCGCAGATGAACTGCGCGCCGGAGTCGCCGGTTATCCCGATCTGCTGCACAGCGGCTATACCAGTGACGCGCTCAAAGAAGTGGTGGAAGCCTTCGCCACGTATGCGATCATCCGCGATCAAGCGCTGCCCACGCCCGAAGAACTCGATGTATCAGGCGATGTATACGTCAATGGGTTAGCGGAAGCGGCGACCGAGCTGCGCCGCTTCATCCTCGACATTCTGCGCCGCGAAGATGGCGGTGCGCCGGAAAATGTCGCGGAAGCTGAACGCCTGCTCACATGGATGGACTCGGTGTACGATCAACTGGTGACATTCGACTTCCCCGACGCAATCACGGGCGATCTGCGCCGCCGCACCGATGTGGTGCGCGGTGTCTTAGAGCGTACGCGCGGCGACCTGACGACGACCATGCAGCAGCTTCGTTTGCAAGCGGCGCTGAGGCTGGCAGACAAACAGGATAAATAACACTGTGAAAGCCCTGCATTTGCCGGACGACCTCATGCTATACTGTCCGGCAAATGTTGATCTTTGAACCTGTGTTTCCATGCCACGCATTTTTATTTCCTACCGCCGCAATGATGCTTCTGAAACGACGCTCCAGATTTACGAACGACTGGCGCGCGTTTATGGCCGCCGCAGTATTTTCATCGACACGAACAATATTCCCCTCGCGAAGGACTTTCGCGCCCAGATTGAGGCATGGTTGTTTCATGCCAACATCGTGCTGGTGGTGATTGGCCCGAAATGGGAAAACGTCACCGATGACAAGGGGCAGCGACGGATATGGCTGCCTGATGATGCGGTGCGGCGCGAGATCGAATTCGCACTGGTGCATCGCAAACGCATCATCCCGTTGTATGTCGATGGGGCAGAAGTCCCGCGCCCTGAAACGCTGCCCCCCTCTATTCAGCAGCTCGTCTACATCAACGGACTCAAGATTCACCCGGCGCCTACACCGATTTCTAGCGCGATCTCCAAAGAGGACAAAAGCGACCTCTCCAAAGCGGCAAAAGCATTCGACCGCGACATCAGCCGCCTGATCAGCGTGATTGGGGTGCCGTGGATGCGGATTGTGTTCGCGCTGCTGCTCATCGTCATCGCGCTTAGTGTGGGGTTTCTTTGGTGGAACAGTCGTAATCTACCGGTTGGATCGCCCTCCGCAACGACGGCGGTGGTGTCTGTGGGTTCTCCGACCGTACCGATCGAAAGCTCGACTCCAACGGAGGCATCCGCAACGCCAGATCCGCGAGTGACCCAAACGCCGAACATCACCGAAGTAGCGGCGGCGCTCTACGCCTCGCAGACGGCGTTTTATGGCACGCAAACCGGTGTCGTCAACGCGGAAGCGACGGCGTACCAAGTGCAAACGCTGTTGGCGCAAACGGCAGTCGCACAAAACACGCTCGCCGCTCAGCAAACGCAGACCATGGTGGCGCTGGGCACGCAGGCCGATCAAGCGCGTGCGACGACCATGCAGGAGCGTACGCAAACGGCAAGCGCACAGAGTACGCAGTCAGGGGCCTCCACAAGGAGTGTGCAGGCGGCACAAACATCGGTCGCGCGGTTGACCGAATCGGCGCGATCGACACTGTTCGCCCAAGCATCGCAAACCGCCGCCCCACAGGATACCCTGTTAGCGCGTTCGACTGCTTTTACGATCGCCACACAGATGGCCGCGCCGCAGGATACTCAAGCAGCGCGTTCGACACTGTATGCACATGCATCCCAAACCTACGCAGTGCAGGATACCCGTGCCGCCCGCACCGCTACAGCGAATGCACGCCAAACGCAAACGCGGATCGCTCAAATTTTGGCGGACAACAACGCGACCCGCAATGCCGCTGCGACCCGCACCGAACGCGCACAGGTTACTCCGACGCGGACGCCTACCCGGACACCTAGCCGCACGCCAACCCGCACGCCGCGCCCGACGACATCGGGATCGACGACATTTCACATCACCGTAAGTGTCGCATCCGCCAATCTGCGCAGCGGCCCCGGTACCGGATATTCGCTTGTCGATACGGTCAGCTATGGCGATCGGTTTACCGTCATAGCCCTCACTTGGGATGGCACTTGGTATCTGGTGGATCGGGCTGGCGGCGACGCGTGGATTTCCTCCACCGTCGTCGGGTTGAACGAAGGGGGCCTGATCCCCACCCCGGCAACGATCCCGCCTTTGGCTGCCGTGCAGCCGACCAGCGGCGGTGGCGGTTCAACATCGGGAACGCCCGCAAACGGAGCGGTACGGCATCCCGCCAACGTTTCCTGCGGCACCGCAGGAACCCCGATGCGCTTGAACGGCGTGCGTCTCGATCTGGGCGAAAACTTGACGGTCATGGAACAGCCGAATGGCGGCAGTGTGGTGGCGTGGATCGCTCAAAATGGACGCGTATTCACGCTGGCGGAAGACAGTGCTTCCGTTTATGACGCTTATTGGAACAATTGGATTGATTGGTGTCAAGTACGCCTTGATGATGGGCGGCTGGGATGGGTGCTCTGGTGGAAAATTTGGGCTTGTGACCCTGTGCTAGAGTCCTATGCCACATCCGACTGAATCGCGCGGTTTACCAAGAGCAGATTAGGATTTTCATACCAGACATGCTATGGTAGACCCATTCATCCTTCAGCGATGGAGGTCACCGGACGTTTGTTTATGAAACGCATTTTTCTCTCGTATCGCCGCAGTGACAGTGCCGACTTCACCACCCGGTTGTATGAGCGGTTGGCGAAATCGGTGGGTCGAAAAAACCTGTTCAAGGACATCGACAGCATCCCCGGCGGGCGTGATTTCCGCGCAGCGATTGAAGTGTCCGTGCTTCAGTCCGATATTATGCTGGTCATCATTGGCCCTTCGTGGCTGACCATTGGCAACCAGATAGGCCGACGACTCGACAACCCGGAAGACCCGGTGCGCAACGAGATCGAATTGGCCATGCGACACGGCAAGCAAATCCTGCCCATCCTGATCGACTCTACGCCCATGCCGCGTGAAGATGAGCTGCCACCGCGTTTGCACAGTCTATCGTATCTACAAGCGCATCGTATCCGCACGGATGGCAGTTTCGAAACCGACGTGCGCGGCGCTCATGCGTCAACTCATGGGCCGCACCATCAACCGCACGATCCTCGGCGGCGTTCTCGCGTTGATCGCGATGATGGTGATTTCGCTCGTCATCGTCTTCAATGTGCTGCCGTCAGCGGGAGGGCTGCCGGGGACAGCAACAAACACTCCAGCGAGTGTAGAGACCGCCTCGCCTACCCCAATTTCCTGCCCGAATGCCCTGCCTACGCGCTTGGTCAATGGAATGCACGGGCGCGTCGTCCCCGGTGAAGTAAATAACCGACTGCGCGCCGCACCCAGCCTCAACGCACTGATCGTCAGCCAACTGCCCGGCGGCAGCGAATTCGATGTGATCGCTGATCCCACCTGCGGCGATGGCTTCACATGGGTGCCAATTCGCATCTTCGGTCAGATCGGCTACACGGCGGAGGGGGATGCCAACAGCTATTGGATTGAGCCGTACAGCCCGGAGGCAACCGCAGAAAGCAGCCCATAGCGCGCTTCGCCCTTGATCGATGGGCGAACTCCGCTACAATAACGCGCTTGTAACTGCAAAACACCTACCGCAGACCGCAGGGGCCGCCAAACACATTTGGCGCTTAATCATCCTGCCGAGGTGAGGGGTTCAGCCTGATCACTGCTTATGCTGATTAGACGACCCCCGCCACGCGGCAAGAGTCGTTTTGTTTTTTCCGAGCTTTTACGGAAAGGAGGAGGGCGCTTGGCCATTACACGGGAGCGCAAAGAAGAACTCGTCGCCGAATACAGCCGAATCCTGAGCAAGACGGATGGCTTCATCGTGGCGGAATACAAGGGCTTGACCGTCGCCAAGGTGAACGACCTGCGCAATAAACTGCGCGCGCCGTCGGGCGGGACGTACAGCGTCACCAAGAACACGCTGTTCCGCATTGCGCTGGAACAGAATGGTTGGGTGGTGCCAACGAAGCTGCTCGAAGGGCCGACTGGGGTCGTCTTCGGAAATGGAAATCTGCCCGCGGTCGCGAAGGCCGTGCAGGAATGGCAGAAGACCAATGCGGATTTCTTCAGCATCAAGGGTGGCGTGATCGGCAATTCGGTGTTCGGTGCCAAAGACATCGACGCGGTTGCCAACCTGCCGACGATGGAAGAGATTCGTGCGCAGCTCGCAGGTTTGGTTGTCATGCCCGCCAGCCAACTGGCCGGTCTGCTGCAAGCCGCGACTTCGCAAATCGTCAACGTGCTGCAAGCGTTGGAAGACAAGAACAAGCCGGAAGAAGCCGCCGCTTAAGTGGTGGGATCGTCCGACACGTTTCTGTTTCATCAAAATAAGCTAAGTAAACCAACACACGAACACGAAAGGAAACCAATCTCATGGCAGATCTGGATAAACTGGTACAGGATCTCAGCGCCCTCACCATTATGGAAGCGTCGGAACTCAAGAAGCGCCTTGAAGAGGCGTGGGGTGTGACGGCGGCCAGCGGTGGCGGCATGATGATGATGGCGGCCCCCGGTGCGGGCGCGGGTGCCCCGGCGGCCCCGGCTGAACCGGTTGAAGAACAGACGGAATTCAACGTCATCCTCAAGGACGTTGGCCCCAAGAAGATCAACGTCATTAAGGCCGTCCGTCAGGTCACCAACCTCGGCCTGAAGGAAGCCAAGGACCTCGTTGAAGCCGCGCCTGCTACGGTCATCGAAGCCGTCAGCAAGGACAAGGCCAACGAAGCCAAGGGCATTCTGGAAGCCGAAGGCGCCGTCGTCGAAATCAAGTAGTTCGACGACCCGTTTTATACCAGTTTTCAAGCGGGGGATGCGATGGCGTCCCCCGTTTTGATTCCCAGATCGATTGCGTGCGGCTTGATCGCCGCTTATGATCGACAGGTGTTTTTTCGCGCCTTGGGGAGCATCGATCGTGAAATTGACCCGACTGATCTTGATCGCTGTGATCGTGCTGCTGGCTGCCGCGCAAAAAGTGACGTGGGCACAGGAAACGCCGCTCAGTCTGCCGATTTATCTTGGAGAACCGCAGAGCGACACGATCGACGACCAAGGGCCGTTCGATTGGTGGCAGATCGATCTCGCGGCAAGTCAGCCGATTCGCGTGGTGATGAGTGCTTCCGATGGACTGGCACCGCTGATCGGCATCCTCACGCCCGATTTGAACCTTGCCGATCGCAGCGCTGACGGCGTGGTCGATGGCGCGGTGACCCTCAACTACACCGCCCCTGCCGCCGGGTCATACATCATCGTCGCGGCGCGGGTGGGCATTGAGAGCGGAACGACCTCCGGATCGTATACCCTGCGAGTCGATTCAGTGGGAGAGGTACAGACGGAATCGCCATATGGCGCGGTGACGTTCCGCTGCAATGACGCGGAAGCCGATACGCTAGCATGGATGCGCTTTCAACAGCCCACCGATCTCCAGTTCTACCGCATCCGCATTTTCGGCGCAGACGGGCTTGAGCCGGTGATCAAGGTGGAATCGTCGCGCGAAGGCGATGTCGAGCCGTGCATTGCCAGCGATCCGGCGGAGGGCGTCTCGCTGACGGTACCAAGCGCGATTCCCAACGAAGGGATGCTCACCCTCGCGGAGAACCTTCACGTTTCTACGTTGGAAGTCGATGCAGGGGCTTCGCTCGGTGAAACGACGATCCTGTTTGGCGCGCTCAACGATACTTCAGGCTCGTTTTTCGTCATGATCGACGGATTCCGGATCGATCCGGAATCGAACACGGATGCGTTCGACGTGCGGAATGGGCCGCTGGCCGCACGCGATCATGCACTGTTCACCTACATGGTGCGCGCCAACCCTGCCGAACGGCTCGATCCGGTGATCGTCGAGGATTTGGACGCCGCCGACTGGACGTGTGATGATGCCGGGCGGCGCGGCTGCGACTCGGTACCTTCGGCTGAAGGGGTAGGCGTGCAAAGTACACCGCTCACACTGCTCGGCGGGCGGTTTGATGCCGGATACCGGATCGAAGTCGGCGATCTCGATCTGCATTCGCTCTTGATGGGCAGCCGCGCAGGGCGCACGACGGGCGATTACGCCCTCTTCCTGATCGGCGGGATTTCCCCGCGCACGCCCTGAGCCGCCATGTGCTACATCCGAAACACGCCGTACTGCGTATCACGGACGGGCGCGGCGCACACAACCGCCAACGCCAGCCCTAACACGCGGCGCGTATCCAGCGGATCGAGAATACCGTCATCCCACAGGCGCGCGGTCGAGTAGTAAGGGCTGCCTTCGCGCTCGTATTTGTCGAGGATCGGCTGTTTGAACGCCGACTGCTCCTCGGTGGACAGATCGGGTTTGCCTTCGCGCGCCAGTTGATCGCGCTTGATGGTCAGCAGCACGTTGGCCGCTTGTTCGCCGCCCATGACACTGATGCGCGCATTCGGGTACATCCACAAGAAGCGCGGATGATAAGCACGTCCGCACATGCCATAGTTGCCCGCGCCAAAACTCCCCCCGATCACAACCGTGAGCTTGGGCACAGCGGCATTGGCGACGGCATGCACCATCTTCGCGCCATCTTTGGCGATACCGCCCGTCTCATAGGCTTTGCCGACCATAAACCCGGTGATGTTCTGCAAAAACAGCAGCGGAATCCCGCGCGATGAACACAGCTCGACGAAATGCGCGCCTTTGAGCGCACTTTCGCTGAACAACACGCCGTTGTTGGCGATGATGCCGACCGGAAAGCCTTCGATGTGGGCGAACCCCGTCACGAGCGTGGTGCCGTAATTGGCTTTGAATTCGCGGAAGCGGCTGCCATCGACGATACGGGCGATCAGTTCGCGGGCATCGTAGGTTTCGCGGAAGCTGGTGGGCAAAATGCCGTAGATCTCCGCCGGATCGTACAGCGGGTTTTCGGGCGTGCGCAGTTCGACATGAAACTGCTTGGGACGGTTGAGCGAACCGACAATCTCGCGCAGAATGGCGAGCGCATGCGCATCATCATCGGCAAAATGATCAGCAACGCCGCTTTTGTGCGTGTGAACATAGGCACCGCCCAATTCTTCAGCGGTGACTTCTTCCCCCGTCGCTGCTTTGACGAGCGGCGGCCCACCGAGAAATATCGTGCCCGTGCCGTTGACGATGACGGTTTCGTCGCTCATGGCAGGTACGTAAGCACCGCCCGCCGTACAGCTTCCCATCACCGCGCTGATCTGCGGAATGCGGGCGGCGCTCATGAGGGCTTGGTTGTAGAAAATCCGCCCGAAGTCGTCGGAATCGGGAAACACTTCATCCTGCATGGGCAGGAACGCGCCGCCGCTGTCCACCAGATACATGCACGGAAGATGATTGTCGAGCGCGATCTGCTGGGCGCGGAGATGTTTTTTCACGGTGAGGGGGTAATAGGTGCCGCCCTTGACGGTCGCATCATTGGCGACGATCACACATTCGACGCCGTTCACGCGTCCAATACCGGTGATGATCCCGGCGGCAGGCGTGTCGTCGTCGTAAACACCTGCTGCCGCCAATGGCGAAAATTCGAGAAACGGCGCGCCGGGATCGAGCAGGCCGTCGATACGATCGCGCACGAACAGCTTCCCCTGTTCACGGTGACGCTGCTGGTATTTCGCCCCCCCACCCTGACGCGCTCCATTGACCCGCTCACGCAGTTCGGCGGCCAGCGCACAGTGGTAAGCGGCATTCCGGGCGAACGCGTCGCCCTGCGAATCAAGGTTTGTTTCGAACACATCCATTCGCATGCAGTCCTTTGACGACCTTTTGAGCTTTTGTTTGATTGTACGCCGTAGCGCAGACCGAGCCATACACAACCCTCGGCTTTTACGGTATGATTGCGCGGATTTAGGCACTTTTCCACTGGGTTTCCACCGGAGTTCCGTTTCCATGCAAGAGAATCAAGCACGACGTGCCAGTATCATACTTGGCGTATTCATGGCAGTGGTTCTGATCGCGGGTGCTATTCTGCCGCTGTTCCGCAATTCGACCAGCGCGACCGCGACGGCAGAACCTACTCAGGCGGTCACCCCGACTTTCCCGCCGCCCATCACCGATTTCTCGAATATTTCGCTTGATCAGGTTTACTTACATCCCGGCGGCTTATTTGCCGTCTCGCAGCCGACTGGCTGGGACAGCGTGAGTCCCAACAGCAACAGCGGGCAGGCCGGGGCAAATATGGTCAATACGACCCAGCAGAGCGTAATCGATGTTTCGGTGCAGCCCTCGAACGGGATCACGACCGCCGGACTGTCGGATTACTTCACGCAAGGCGTACTGCGCCAAAGCTGGGCAAATTTTAGCAACTGGACAGAAACCAACCGCCGTATGGAAGGCGACCGTCTGCTGATCGACTTCGTGGTCACTTACCAGAGTCAGCAGTATGTGGCGCGCCAGATTTCCTATACCGATGGCGACTGGATTTACAATACACGTGTGCTAGCCCCGAACAACGCGGCGGATGTGATCACGTATATGATGAGCGTGCTGCCGGATCGGTTCATCCCGTTCAAGCAGTTCCTCAATACGCCGTTTGAATGGCTGGGCTATTACGATGCTCAGTACCGCACCATCATCCGCTACCCGTCGAACTGGACTTTGGCGGACGAAGCGCCCGGTCGTTTGGCTTCGATCACCGGAGCGAATGGCGAAGCGCTGCGCTTAACCAACGTTTCCGGCCAGACAATTGCCGATGAAACCGCCGCCGCCGCGTATGCGCAGTCGGTGCGCCCGAATATCACCGTGTTGAGCACCGAAGCAGTCACCCACGGCGATTTGAGCGGGTTCTCGGTCGCCTATACCTTCTCGAACGTGGACGGCGAACCGCAAAGCGGCGCGATGGTACTGCTCAACGATGAAGGCGCACTGCACACCGCCGACCTGTATTTCCCGGCGCGCAATGTTGACCTGAACACCGTTCAGACGGTGCCGGAACAAATCGCGGAACAGGCCGCCGCTGCCGCCGAAGCAACGCCGGAAGCGACTGGCGAAGTCGCCGATGCGTTCGGCTCGGTGGCGACGAGTGTGTCGCCGACGATTGACACCACGCAGCAGACGTATGCGGCCTACGCGACGATTTTAGCCACGTTCAGCCGCCTGCCCGTGCTGAACCTGTCGCCCCAGTCGCTCCCAGCGACCCCTACGCCGATCCCGACGGTGGCCCCGCCGACGATCGTCGTCCCGGAAATCACGTTGGAAGTCACGGCTGAAGCGACGGTCGAGGCTACAACAGTGCCTACAGAAGCCGCCGTGGAAGCGACGGTCGAAGCAACAGCTGACGCGACGGCTGAGGCAACCGCCGAAGCGACCGCTGCGCAGTAAGGCAATGATCGGGCGGTTGGTTCACGACTCAACCGCCTCGTTTCCAATCCTCTAAAAAACGGGCGCAGTCTACCCTTCAAAGCTAGGCTGCGCCCTATTTTCTTTCCTGATTATGGCTGCTGAGGACGACGCAGGCGTCATCCCTACGAATCTCTATGGAAATGTTGGTTGGTTACTCGCGGTGATGGGCACTGAGGAAGGCCCAAACCAAACGGGTCGCATCAACATCCATGCTGGTGACACCGGGATCGCCAAGGCTGGTGAACGGATGTCCCGGCCATGTGTGCCCTCCCAGATAGACCCCTACCAGCGCCACATGCGCGCCCCCGGAACAGTTTTCATAGGTCGAGATCAACACACGCGTCCCATCACTAGGATCGGCATCCGGAGCTTCTTGGATGCTCTGCGACGGCGCACATTCGTCGCGTTGGACGAAGAAATTCACCGTCTCTGATGCTGAAAGAAAGCCAGATCCGTCGCGCGTGGTCAGGCCGATCCATGGAATGGTGGTATCGTTCGTCCCATGGATGAGCATGAACGGCATGGGAGTTGTCCCGGCGCATTCCCCAACGAGATACTGCGGCAGTGCTGCGGCGACGGCTGCCACCGCAGCGATCCGATCCGGCAGGCGGCAGGCCAAACGAATGGCCATGAACCCGCCCATCGAATAACCGGTCACGTAGATGCGTGTCGTATCGACACGGAACCCTTCGATCAAGGTGTCAATCACGCCATTGAGGAACGACAAGTCATCGATCGCAGGATCGATGCGCGGATCACCGGTACGCCCATCATTCCAAACGCCATTCAAGCCATCGGGATAGACGACAATGAATCCGGCTTCTTCGGCAAGATCGGTGAAGTTGGTCACACGCGCCCAATGCTCACCGGTATCGGTAGCGCCGTGGAGTACCAGCAGAAGCGGAAAGAATGTACTCGCCGCATCGGGCGCGAAATAAGCGGCGGGCAGCGAAATCGCGTAGGTGCGATCGCGCCCCGCGATGGGTTGACGAATATTGAAGGTTCCCGGCTCGGTGAAAAGTGCGCTGATGTCCGGGCGAGGTTCTGCGGTCGGTTCGGGGGTAGTTTCCTGTGCGGCGGCGCGGATCGATGACAGACAGCAGGTGAAACCCAATAACAAACCCAAGAAAATCCGTTTCATCGATCCCATTCCTTGTTGAATGCGTTTGCCCCTCTTTCGGCGCGTTCGTTCAGGTGGTTTTGGGCGGTATGGTGGGCACACCGGGCAGGGTGAAATAGAACGTGCTGCCCTTCCCAACTTCGCTTTCAACGCCGACCGTGCCATGCAGGTGTTCGGCGATGCGCTGAACAACCGTCAAGCCCAAACCATACCCTTCAACACTGCGCTGAGTGAGACGCGAGAAAGGTGTAAAGAGGCGGCCAATTTGTTCTTCGGTCAAACCGGGGCCGTTATCTTTTACCCAGAAGCGCACCGAACCATCGGGCTGCGGAGTGCTGCCAAACTCAACGATCGGCGGCTGTCCCCCATATTTAAGTGCGTTGGTGAAATAGTTGATCCAAATCTCTTCGACCCACGGGCCATAGCCGCGCGCCGCCGCCCATGTCTCCGGCTTGATCACGGTGGCCTTGATGTCGCCAATCATCATTTCTAAGCGGTGCTGCACATCGGTGACGATTCGCCCCATATCAAGCGTCCCAATCTCGACCGACACCCCTGACCGGATGCGCGCCAACACCAACAGCGCATCAATGATGGTATCGGCCTTCTTGCCGCTCTTGTGGATGCTGTTGAGATAGCTGCGCACCTCGTCCGGAGGGAGTTCGGTAAAATCGGTTTGCAGAATGTCGCTTAAGCCAATGACGGTAGACAGCGGGTTTTTCAGGTCGTGGGCCACCATATGCGTAAACGCTTCGAGGTCTTGTACCAGCTTTTCGCGCTCATTGTAGGCTTCTTTGAGCGCCTGTTCGGCTTTCACACGCTGGGTAATATCGGTCAGAACCAGCAAGCGACCGCCCTTCGTCCGATTTTTGCCCATCAGCGGCACATGATCGAGGTTGAAGTGACGCTCCTGCCCCTGTACCACGGCGGTGATCTCCACCTGCCGCCGCTCGTTTCGCTGGTACTGCTTCGCCAATTCAGACCACTGTGCGAACACTTCCGCAGCAGGGCTGCCGATCACCGTATTGGCATTAAAGCCGCTGGTGCTCTGGGCGGCATTGTTCAGGTAAATCAGGCGGCTTTCGGTATCGAGCACGAATACGGCTTCGCTCATACTCTGCAAAATGGCTTCCCGTGCGATCGGCATGACATCGAGCAGGCGGAAGCGGAAGATCGCCCACGCCATCACCAAAGTCGCCATCGTCAGCGCATAGGGGACAATATCGAAGCCGGGGGGGAATACGTTGGCGATATAGAGCAGCGTGGCGACAAAGGGAAGGGACAGTGCCGCGATCATGGTGGAGATTTGGCGGCGGTAGACGCTGGCCTTCAAACGGCGGTAGGCGTAGATCAAAATGAGCAGGCAAACGCCGATGAGGCCGCGCGTGTAGATCAAGCTCACCCAGTACCACGGGCCGGAAGTGAAGATCGTCCGCGTAAAGCCGCTTTCGCGATTCAGCTCGGTGATATTCCAGATCAGGCCATGATATTCATTGGTGAAGGCCAGAATGATGGTCGCAATAGCGATACTGAAGAGCACCGTCAGGTTGATGGTGTTCAGGATGCTGCGGTCGGCGGCGTAATGTACCACCACCATCAGCAGCAGACCCGGCGCAAATACGCTCAAGTATTCGATCTTGAGGCTGGTGAGCACTTGCTCAGGGGTCGCGCTGCCCACTTCCAGCGCATACCCCACCACATAAGCGCCAACCGTCACCACAATTCCCAACAGCGGAATCGCCCCCGGTGTTGCGCGGCGCTGCCAACTGACCGTAAAAAGGCCGCTCAACAGAATGAGGCACATCAACAAAGGCACTGCGTACGGTGTGAATTCCCACTGCATGACAGGCTACCTGCGTACGTTTGTTTCCCACGATAGCCCTTATTGTAGCCACTTTGCGACTCAAATCGCTAATACCCGCTAACGCTTCCGAATGACCGTGCTTAAGTGCGGCGATGGAATCCAGATGGTAAAGGTTGAACCCTTCCCCTCGCCTTCGCTGGCCACAGAAATACGTCCGCCGTGTGCTTGAATGATTTCGCTGACAATCGCTAACCCCAAACCGGTGCCACGACGCGGGCCGCGCGCTTTATCGACTTGATAGAAGCGTTCAAAAATGCGCGGTAGTTCCGATGGAGAAATACCGATGCCGCTATCCTGCACAGAGACTTCGACCCCGCCGTTACGGGCGGTCGTCCGCACAAACACCTCACCGCCGTTGGGGGTGTAATTGATGGCATTGCTGATCAAGTTGGTGAGCACCTGTGCCAGTCGATCACCATCCCCGGCGATGGGCGGCATAGAGGTAGCCTCAACATTGACGCGAATACCTTTTTCGCGGGCGACGATCGTTAGGCGGTGACCAATGGCGGCGGCGAGCTGTCCCATATCGACGGGAGCCATCTTCATCGACAAGCGCCCGGCTTCCAAGCGGGCCAAATCGGTGAGTTCGACCACCATACGGTTCAGGCGTCCGGCTTCGTCGTAGATGATGCGTGCCGAATCGATCGGATCGCCAACGCCATCCATGATCGCCTGCGAATAGCCTTGAATGGAGGTCAGCGGCGTTTTGAGATCGTGGGAGACGTTCGCCAAGAAATCCTGCTGGGAGCGCTGGCCGACCTGCACTTTTTCGCTCATCAGGTTGAAGGCCTGCCCAACGTCGCGAACTTCTCTGGGGCCGCGAATGGGAACGCGTTCGTTGAGGTTGCCCGCCGCGATACTAGCGGCAGCATTGGCGACGGTTTGCAGAGGTTCAGCCACACTGCGGCTGATCACCCCGGCAAGGAGGACAGCGACGATCAAACTGGTCGCGCCCGCCTGCAAGAGGATGGGTAGGAGTTCGGTGCCAAATTCGCTCAATGCATCCTGTAAGGACTGCTGCGGCAGTGGATCGGCAAACAGGAGGGCGCTGATGTTGGTATTCTGCTGGAGCGCTTCCAAGCCAACGTAGAGCCACCGGGAACCATCCGGGCTGGTGAACTGACCACGCACGGCGTCGATCAAGCCGAACTGATTTTGATAACCGCGTGTGATGGCCGCCGGAATCGAGTACGGTTCGGAGATGCCGTCAAAGGCTGCATCTTCAAGGTAAGCGCCCGAACTATCGAAAACGACGGTGTTTTCGCGCACGTTGACCAGCAGAATCCGTACATCCCGTTCGGCAGCGGCTTGATTTAGGCCTTCAAACAGCCCTTGCAAGCGCGCGTTCGGGTTGAGCAGGTTGCGCAGCGCGCTTCGCGATGAGGCACTGTTCGCCATCAGATCGCTGAGATTGGTGCTGAAGGCGACCGAGGCTAAGCGCTGATAGGTAGGCTCCAGCGGCGCGGAACGCGTATTGAGGATAAACACGAATGCCCCGGCGATGATCCCCAACGTCAGCAGGAGCAGAATGACGTACGAAATGAATAGTCGAGGGCGAAGAGAAGCGAACATCAGGTATCCAGTCGGTAGCCTACCCCCCACACCGTGTCAATCGTCGGGCGCATTCCTTTGAGCTTGTGGCGGATGTGCGCAACGTGAACATCGACGGTGCGCGTTTCGCCCGCGAAATCATAGCCCCACACCACATCGAGGAGTTTTTCGCGGGTAAAGACCATTCCTTTATTCTCTGCCAGCGTGACAAGGAGATCGAATTCCTTGACGCGCAGGCTCACAGGCACGCCATCGACCGTCACCAAACGGCGTTCGGGATAGATAGCCAAATTCTCAATCGTGATCACTTTGTCGGTCGGGGTTTCAACCGACCGTTTTTCGGTACGGCGCAGAATCGCTTTGACGCGCGCCACCAATTCACGCGGGTTAAACGGCTTGGTCAGGTAATCGTCCGCGCCCAATTCCAGCCCCACGATGCGGTCAATGTCCTCGGTGCGGGCGGTCAGCATGATGATGGGTACATCACTTTCGGCGCGCACGCGGCGGCAGACTTCCCACCCGTCCATTTCCGGCAGCATCAGATCAAGCACGACGAGCGAGGGCTTATCGTGCAGAATTTTTTGCAGCGCCGATACCCCGTTGGTGGCGGTGGAAATCTTAAAGCCTTCTTTTTCGAGGTACATCCGGGCTAGATCGATGATGTGCTGTTCGTCGTCTACGATTAAGATCGGTTCTGCCATGTTCCCACATCCCTTCTCCCAGTCTCGATTCAAGCACACATTTGTAAACTATTCTTCATGCGGCGGCGCTGATTTACCGACCGTCACGAGAACCTTATCGACACGGTTGCCATCCATGTCGATAATTTCAAAGCGAAACTGCTGCCATGTGAACACCTCGCCTTCTTTGGGGATATTTCCCCGCTGGGTGAGGATAAACCCGGCCAGCGTTTCGTATTCCTCGTGCATACCGGGGAGATCGTCCACCTCGATCACCTCGATGAAATCGTCGATCGGGATCATCCCATCGATCAGATAAGAGCCATCTTCGCGGCGAATGACGGATGGATTCTCGATCTCTCCGACGATGTCTTCAAGAATATCCTGAATCGTGATCATCCCTTCAAGGCCGCCATATTCCCCGATCACGAGCGCGCTGTGTCGTTTGGTTTCGCGGAAGCGATCGAGCAGCGTCGAGGCAGCCATACTGTCCGGCACAAACAGGGGTTCGCGCATGGCCGCCCGCAGATCGAACGGCTGGCCGCCGAACTGGCGAACGAGCAAATCCTTGGCACTGACAATGCCAACGACGTGATCCAAATCGTGATCGCAGACGGGGAAGCGGGAAAAGCGGCTGTTCGCCACCTTTTGCTGATTGTGTTCGGGTTCGTCGCTTAGATTGAGCCAGATGACTTCGGTGCGTGGGGTCATCAACTGGTTCACACGCCGATCGGCTAAACGGAATACGCCTTCGATCATGCTGCCTTCCCGATCTTCAAAGACACCCGCATTGACCCCGTGCTGCACCATCGCGACGATTTCTTCTTCCGTGACTTCCGGCTCAGTGCTGGGATGCACCCCCAATAAACGCAGCACGAAATTCGTCGAGGCCGTTAGAAAACGGACAATAGGCGAGACGCTGCGCGACAGCGTATCCATCGCAGGGGCCATCGAGGAGGCGATCCGTTCTGGTGAGCGCATGGCGAGCGCTTTGGGCACCAGTTCACCGATGATCAGCGTGATATAAGTCGTTATCAACACGACGACGAGAAAACTCAGCGGGACAGCAATGGGCGTTAATGGAGACTGGAGATCCTCTAGAAAGCGTGCTAAATCTTCGGCAACACGCGCCCCGGCAAATGCCCCGCTCACCTGTCCGATGAGGGTGATGGCAATTTGCACGGTCGAAAACAAGCGCGCCGGTTCGGCCACCAAACGGAGGGCTTTTTCGGCGCGGGCATCCCCCTCATCGATGCGTTGGGCAAGCCGCGCCTTGCGCGAAGCGACGACCGCTGTTTCGGTGATCACGAATACGCCGTTGATCAACGCCAAAATAACAAGGATCGCCAAATCAATCATCTGGGATCAAGACTCCTCTACTTCAATTCGGCTGCTGATTTTGGGTACCCTCCAAACCGTATGAATGGAGGTCAATTCTCTTCACGCGTTCCAGCGCATGTTGACGAAGGTTCGCTGCACTTGAAAGTGATAGCGCAGGAGCAGCGCGTTGGTGACCGACTCATCGGCGGGGTGTTCGATACCGAGCGCACCGCGTGATCCGAACCGGCGCACCGCATAAGCGATCAACGCTTCGTCATACAAGCCTACATCGGCAGGATCGACGATGAGGGTGAGGTTGGTGCTGCTGGCCGCAAGCGCGTTTTCGATCCACAGCGACGCGCGCAGTTCACCCTGTGGAGAGCGCAGAATCAACCGCTCGATGGAGCGCAGATTGATAAAATCGTTGAGCTGCCGCAGCAGCGAGGGACGGAACAAGCCGGGAAAGGTTGGCCGCAGCCAGCCGACTCCACCGCGTTCAGGCGGACGTGCCTTGAGCGCAAGCGCATATTCATGCTGCCATTCGGTCAAACGGCGCTGTGTAATGTACAGGTCGGGATCAGCGGGGGTGGCGTTGACGCGCGCCAGACTGCTGCGCCGCCAATGATTCCACGTCCGTTCTTCAATGAAGCCCAGCGATTGGTATAGCGCACGGGCCGGGGGGTTGTTCGCTTCAACTTGAAGCAGGGCGACCGAGCGATGATGTGCAGTGCCGCGTGCGCGAATCGACTTCATGCTGGTTTCCATGAGCCGCCGCGCAATGCCCCGCCCGCGATAATCTGGGTGGGTGGCTACATTGGCGATCAACCAGACGGAACCGCCATACCAGCGCGATCCGCCGGGCGGAAGCGAGGCCGGGTAGATGCTGACATTACCGACCAGTTTTCCATCGGCAATCCAAACATAGCCCATACCCATGCCGTGAATGACATCGTTGTTGAAACTGATAAGCGGCGTGAGCCCACCCATGTGGCTGAGCGCGCGCATTTCACGCACCGCAGCACGCCCATTCGAGTCCATTGACTCAGCAAAGGCAATTTCGATCAGGTCAGCCAGCGGTGCCAGATCCGTACGGAGGTTAACGGGACGTATGCCGTCTTCACCGGATGAAGCGGAGGTTTTGGGGACACTCAAACTGACCACGATTTAGGATTCCAGACCACGCACCCAATAAAAAGGCCATGATTATGTTCCATTGTAGCGGATTCATCTTTCAATTGTCATCCTTTCATGGACATTGCATGGATTTATCAATTTCGTTGAGAATCCACACCAAATGTCATGTCTATAAGGTGACAAATATCACACACATGTTCGTACAAACAGCCTTAATGCTTATTCTTTTTCAAAAAACGTAAATTAAGGTGATGAATCGCAGATCGACAAAATTCATGCTATAGTTAGACTAGCAAGTCGTGTCATGCGGGACTTCAATATTTCATCTTATCGGTTCGGAGGTCTTATGCTAATGCACCGCTTGACGGAGCTGCTTCAAGCAGTTCACGCCATCTGGAACGCAGCGCTTGCCGAAAAGAAAGCCCAAGGTCTAGTCGAATACGCATTGATCCTAATGTTTGTCGCGATCGCAGTGATCGTGATCTTGGCGCTTCTCGGCCCAGCAGTCGGCAACATCTTCTCCAACGTGATTAACCAGTTGTAGGTTAATCGTAGGGAAATCACCGACCAGCAGTAGCAAGCTCTTATCGTTCCACCCTTCTTATTGGAAGACCCCACCGTTGTACAGGTGGGGTCTTTCGTTTAGACTATTCGGCGCATGGTTGAAGGAGATATGTATGTCTCGATACGGTTCACTAGGACGCCGGCGCTCCAGCGGCGCTGCGTGGCTGTGGGTCGTGAGCGGCGTGATTATCGGTTTCATGTGTTCTGCGGTGCTGTTCGTGGGCGCTCTGGCATTCGGAGCGATCATGATTGACCCGGCAGCAATTGCGGCAGCACAGGCCACCCAAACGCCTTGGGTTATCACGAACACCCCACTGCCGGTTACCCCCACGTTGACCCCAACAACAGCGCCAACGGCCAGCCCGACTGTCGAAACTCCGCTGATCGTAGAGGCTCCTACGGCCTCCCCGACGTTGAATCCGACACTGCAAACGCTTGCCCCAACGGCGACAACATCCGGTGTGGGCGCACAGTCGGCCAACCCCAGCGGCGGGCAAACGAATACGGTACAGAATCAGACGACGAGCGGCGGGGTGGCTCAGCCACTGCTGGCCGTGGCAAGCGATACAGTTGAAGTCACGGGCGGCACCTTTACGATGGGAACGACGGCTGCCGAAGTGGTCGCGGCAGTGGATGCCTGCGTCGCCGGATATGGCGGCGCGGCGGGTACCTGCCAGCTTGACTGGGGGCAGGACTCGCAGCCGCAGCACAGCGTCACCTTGAACGGCTTCCGCATCGAAACGACGGAAGTCACCTACGCGCAGTACGTCGCGTTCCTGAATTATCTTGGCCCCGGCAGTCACCGCAACGGGTGCTCTGGCCAGCCGTGTGCCCGGACGAACATCGAAGCCGCCGATGTTGCGGAAATCCTGTTCGATACAGCGAACTACAGCGTCGTGCCGACTTTGCTCAACTACCCTGTCGCCAATGTGACATGGTATGGGGCGCAGGCCTACTGCCAAGCCCTTGGGCGCCGCCTGCCGACGGAAGCCGAATGGGAACGTGCAGCACGCGGTGATACCGGATTCGTCTACCCATGGGGCAACGACTGGAACGCCGACAATGCCGCGACCAGCCGCAGCACGAACGCACGCGTCCCGGTGACCGATTATGGGTCGGTCGCCAGCCCATACGGGACGATCAATCAAGCGGGAAATATGGCGGAATGGGTGAACGACTGGTACGGCTTGAGCTATTACGGTCAGCCGGATGCCAGTTCACCGAATCCGCAAGGGCCAGTGACCGGATCGGACAAGGTCGTGCGCGGTGGTGCATGGAGCAACGCACCGTTCTTCGCCCGCACCGTGCAGCGTCAATACTGGGCACCGAATGATCCGCAGTCGTGGATTGGCTTCCGCTGTGTTGAGGACATCACCGCACCGAACGGCAGCGGTGCCGCGCAGGGCAATTCGGCCCTGCCGGGTCAGTCACCGTTCACGAATACGCCGGATGCCGCCTCGCTTGGCGCGCTGCCGACGACCGGCGCGGGCAGTGAAGAAAACTTCAACGCCCAACCGACTCTGCCTGCTGGCCCAACGGCCACACTCGCACCCGGCTAAACAGGACGCTCCCTTTTTCGCGTGAATCAAAACGAGCGGATCATCTGATCCGCTCGTTTTGTCTTACATTCCCCCCGGGGTATCGGCTGGAGAGCCGCTGTTTTTTTGTCGTTAGCTGGCGGTTCGCTGAGGTGACCGCGCCTCTACTTCTTCATTCGGTGTATCGGTCTTCGGACGATTCCACGGGGTTCCCAAGGCGGGCAGCAGGAAGTAATCGGCACCGATGTAACCCGCAACCTTCCACGCAAGCACGAGCAGGATAGCCGCTAGACCGAGGAAACCGTTGGTGCTGGCCGACCCCGCCATGATGAAGTTCCAGTTCATGAGCGCGCCGAAGAAAGCCGCGATTCCGACGAACGCACCGATAATCAAGGCGATACCGATCATGAGTTCACCGACGGCGACGAGCTTCGCGAACCACGTATAGGCCTGTGCATCGAGCAAGCTTTGAATGAAACCACGATACCAGTCATAGGCGATCGGCGGGCGTCCACCTTCAGGCAGGGCAACCGCGCTTTGCCAGAAACCGCGCAGGGCCTCACCGGTTTCCATCCACGCCGGGCTGCTGAGTTTGTGTGAAGCAGCGTCTAACCACGACAGACCAAGCAGCACCCGCACGACCAACCACACAACACCCATCCGCTTATCGCTGAACAGGAAGCGCGCCAGCGGCGGGTCCTGCACGACGGTTCCATTCTGAGTTTTAATTTCGTGCTGAACAGACATGTGATTTCCCCCATTATTGGCCGAGGATGCGTGTCTTTCGCTGCATCTTCAACGGCGTATGACGAATTTGAAAACTTGACCTCATCATACGGGATGGGGTATTTACGTTCTAGTGCACTTTGACGCACTTTCCGCAGCCAAATGTCATATAGAGACAGATACACGGGTGGGTTTAAGTAGGGGAAGATCCTTTTTCTGAAGGAGAGTTGGTGGGGTTGTCTTTGTATTTCGCCAGCGGGTATAGGGCAAAGATCAGGGCGAACGCCTGCGGATCGTCATCCTCACCCATCGCTTCATCGTGAAGGGCTTCAAATTCGGCCATCAAGTCGATCAAGCGGGCATAGAAGGCTTCAGCGTGCGCCTTGCTCATGTGATTGCGTCCGCGCCCGATCAAGACTTTGCGATGCGGCGGCGCATCCTGCGAAATGTCGATCGTCCCGCTCTGCACCCCTTTGCGGATTTCATCCTGCGTGCGTTCGATCGTCGCCTGCATGGCAGCATCAAATCCACCCGTCTGCCCTTCTTTCTGGCCGGGGGTCAGCAGCGAGCGACTGATGGTGAAATTGCGGGCCGCGATGCCATATTGTTTTTCGATGATGCCGGACACGATGCGCGTATCAACCACGCGTATAAGGCCGTGTTCTTCCAGCAAATTGATATGGTAGTAGAGCTTGGTAGGGGGAAGTTCCAGCTCCGAAGCGATCTGTTTGACGGTCTTGTAACCGTCAAACAGCGCCTCGATGATGTGCTGTCTTAACGGATCTGAGAAGACTTTGAGAGTCTCCAATGAGGTGATCGTGAGCTGCTCAGCGGGCTGAGATGCCGCCGGTGCGGCTGCGTCATCGTCCATTCAGGGTTACCGTTAGTTCAGGTTGATGTCCGGCTCGTACGTCCACGTCTGTTCGGCGTTTTCGTTTTGGCCGTCATTGGATACATTGTCGCCCGACATCTTGATCAAGCCCTTACCCAGCGTCACCATCCGCCGCCCCATCCATGCGAGGGTCGGGTTAAAACGGCGATCACCGAGGGCTTCTTGTGCGGCACGGGCTTCTTCTGCTTCGCGCAGCAGATCTTCGTAGTGTTGGCGATAGAGATTCATATCTTGTTCGTACATGGCTGCTCCCACCTGTCATCATTAATGCTGCCGCTTAGAAAAATTCGCGGCTCCAATCAAGGCAAGGGGATTTAAATTAATTTCAACATTCAACTGTCGTCATTGTACGACAGAAACCCCTCACCCGTCAAGCGAAATGGGCCGTATTTCACAGGGCTTTAATCGCTTTTATACAAAGATTATAGCCTTTTCTTTGTGCATTTTTGCACAAAGGTTTTCAAGGAGTGTAAATATTTCGTCTTTTGGGCATGAAGATTGTCACCCTTTAGCGAAAGAGGCTTGCGCTTATGGACAAAACAGGAAACGCCCCATAACTCATCTGTGCGCAGATTTTCGCCGCCGTGCCGCGCAAACGGGCACAGGCGTATGGCTTCACCTACCCAACGGCGACAGATGAAGCGATTTGCACATGGATACAAAACCTGTAAAAGACGCAACAAAGACCGCAGGTTTCGCGTATAGCAAATGAACAACCTGCACCCCCACATGAGCTGTGGATCAGCACCCCTAGTTTGTGGGGCGCATCTTACCCTCGTTTGGGCCATGGGAATGGTAGAATCAAGAGTGTGGACACATCACGGAACATCAACCGTCTACTGAAATTTGAGGAGACAAGACAGCCATGGCTGCATGGTGGGGTACACACTCGCAAGTCTCAATGCGTATGCGTCAGGAATTTGAGATTATGCGATTGACATTTGGCGATACCTTCCGGCTGAAACCGCCGAAAAATGATCGCGATCCGTTGTACTGGGTCGGCGATGTGGAGGTGAACCTATCAACGCTGCCCGACGACGAACGGGCACATACGATCAAGATTCTTTATCCCCATGATTACCCGAACCGCGCCGCCGAAGCCTACGTGCTGCATCCCACCATCATCAGCAAAAAGCACCAGTACGAAGACGGGCAGTTATGCTTGTTCAACCCGCGCGATGGTGAATATTACGGCTGGAATCCGGCGACTTCGACCGCGGTGACGGTTGCAGCGTGGGCGGTGCAGTGGTTATATGCCTATTACACATGGAAGACGACAGGCGAATGGCCGGGAATCGAAGAGCGGGTTGATCCGAATACGCCGCTGCCACCACGCCGTCGTTAACAAGCGCCGTCGTTAAAAGCGCTGCAATCACAGCGACAACCGCTAAGGGAGTCATGGCAAGATGATCGGTCGTATCATCGGCAGAAAAACCACCGTCCCGGATCTCGTCGTTTCACAACGCGTGATCGACAAGATGATTGAGGCGGCGAAATCGTATCTAGAGGACGAGACAGGCGAAGCGCTCGTAGGATTGGTCGTGCATAACGCGCACAGCAGCACGCAAACGCTGTATGTGCTGGATACGATCGCCCCGGATGCCAGCGCGATTCGCCATTACGCAACGTTTCAGCAGGGCGACGAGCGACAGGACGAAATTCTGTATTGGTGGCGCGAAAACTGGCGCGGCTACCGCGCGGCGCTGAAGCTCGATAACCCGCTGCAAGCCAAGTGGAATGTGCCGCTTATGCACCTTGGCGACTGGCATAAGCAGCCGGGGATGATGATTCACCCCAGCGGCGGCGACTTGGCCACCGCGCTCGAATGGATCAGCGATGAAGACAATAAGCTGCACTTCATGATCGCGCCGATCGTCACACTGGGAACCGCGACCATCGAGCAGGATCAAACGGTCAGCGTGAATTACCAAACGTTTCCACTGGGGGACGGCGCGACCATGCGTGTGGATTGGTGGTATATCGACCTGAAATCGCGCGGGTTCCTGCCCATCAACCCGGCCATTTATCCAAGCGACTCGCTGCCCGCAATGCCCGCCGAGCCGTGGCACCTGACAGACGAAGCACGGTTCGATTTGGAATGCCGCCGCTTGAAGGAACACGGATTGTTCTTGTCGCTCACCCTATGGGACAGCGATCAGAAACCGCCGCTGGAAGTGTGTCTGCTGGCGGCGCGCGCAGATTGGGAACATATGCTGCTGCTGGTCACCCCGCCCGATTACCCGGCAGCACCCCCAAGCGCGCGGATCGCGCCGTTCATTCCCATGAGCGGCGATGAAGACCTGTTTGCGATCTTCGAGCGGGCATGGGCGCAGAGCAAACCGGTCGAAGCGCAGCCGAGCACATGGGACGCTGATCACTGGTTGATCGATTTCGTCAAGACGATCGCCGCCGACCATCATCTGCCCATCGATGTGCAGATGCCGCCTGCGGCTGAGATTCCACCCATTGAAGCACAGAGTGCCGCCGCCCCGCTGGCAGTCGAGGGCGATACGCCTTCGGATACGCCTTCGGCAAGTGAGGCAAAAAGCGAAACGGCGTCCCCTGCGATCAGCGAAGCCGCCCCCGTTGAATCATCTGTGGATGGGGTTGAAGTGAGTGAAGCGGCGGCTCCTGTGACTCAGGAATCACCCGACGAACCCTTGAAGGATGCGACGGAAACGGCACCGGAAGACACGCCAAAGGATCAATCATGAGTTGGGATCGCGTGGAACGACTGATCGGCGCGAGCAACCTTGCGCTGCTGGCGAGCAAAAAAGTCGCCGTGATCGGGTTGGGATCGGGCGGTGGGTATGTAGCGCTCACGCTGGCGATGAGCGGCGTGGGCAGTTTCGTCTTGATCGATGACGACATTCTGGAGCCGACCAACCTACCGCGCCACGTCGCGGATGCGCGTTATCTCGGCCAGCCGAAAGCTCAGGCTGTCGCAGACTTGATCATGCATCGTAATCCGAAAGCTCAGGTGGAAGTGCGGATCGGACGGTTGGAAGGCCACATGGACGCGCTGAACGGTGTCGATTTAGTGGTGAGCGGGATCGATAATGAACCGTCCAAGTACATCCTGAATGAGGCGTGTTTGGATCGACACCTGACGGCGGTATACGCAGGCGTCTATGAGCGCGGCGAAGGCGGCGACGTGGTGATCATCCATCCGTATGACGGCTGCTGCTATGCCTGCTGGGCCTCGCAGCTCAGAGAAGATTTAGGGACGATCAAGACCAACGAATCTGGTGAACTGGACTATGGTATGATCGGCAAAGAAGGCACTTTGGAGGCTGAACCCGGCCTATGGCTGCATGTCGCACGCATCGCCGGGACGCAGGCGGATATGGCGCTTAACGAGCTGTTGAGCGGGACGCCCGTACACCGAACCATGCCGGGAAATACTGTGATCCTCGCGAATACAGCACTCGAAATTCTAGAAGGACATGTGACTCCGCCGTACAGCGCGGTTTGGACGACGATTCCACGCGACCCGCACTGTCTTGTGTGCGGCGGCGCGTATCAACAAGAAGCGGCGCTTGAAGCGACGCTGCAAGCTGAAGACGATGATACCCCCTTGTCGATGAAAGACATGCTGCATGCTGCCGGGTTGGAACTGGAAGCGGAAGAACATCAGGACGAACAAAAATGACGGATGAACGGACAAATCTCCCCATGGATGACGCAGGCAGCGGCATGGTGCCCGGCGGTGATGCCCCGGTTGAGGATTTCCAGCCCACTGACCTTCCCGCAGCAGAAGCACCCGCTGCACCGGTAGAGCCAGCAGCCTCGACGGCGAACAGCACGCCAACCGACAGCTACGAAGAACGGTTGGAACGGCTCGGCGGTGAACCAGCCCCGGTGATCACGCCGGAGGAATTCGCGCGGCTGCAAAAAGCCGGTCAGGTACACATCGACGAGCGTGGGCGGGTACGCACCGCGCGGCGCGAAGATGAGGACGGCGGCGTGTCGCTGAAAAAGCGGCGTGCGTGGTATGCGCAGACCTGAAGCATGCGAAACGCCGCTTTCCTGCTAAGATAGATCGACCGGGCCGGGATTCGCCCGTGCCCGTTCATTCGATTTCTTGTGGTCTCAAAGGCGGCTCACATTTGACGATCCCCGGTCATGCCCACACCCTTGCGGTGAAGCTGGTCGAAACGATCAAGGCACAGGACGATCTGCATGATCCCCGTGTCGAACAGGCATTTTTGGCTATTCCACGTCATGAATTCATTCCGGAAGTCTCGCTCGAAGAAGCGTATGCGAACGACGCGATTCCGATCAAGCGCGACCGTACCGGCAACATCATCAGTTCGGTCAGCCAGCCGTCAATCATCGCGCAGATGCTCGAACAGCTCCAAGTGCAGCCGGGCATGAATGTTCTGGAGATTGGCACCGCGACAGGCTACAACGCCGCGTTGATTCGGTATCTTGTCGGCAACACTGGGCGCGTCACCTCGTTAGAACTCGATTACGACTTGATAGAACGGGCACAGCGCAGCCTACAAGGCGTGCAAATGAACGGTGATGTCACGATTGTGCAGGGGGATGGCGCTGCGGGTTACGCGCCGCGCGCCAGCTACGATCGCATCATCGCGACCGCGAGTGTGTGGGATGTGCCACCGGCATGGGAACGCCAGCTCAAGCGAAATGGCCGTCTCGTCACGCCGATTTGGTTGGATGCCTTGCAGATCAGCGCGGCATTCCAATTTGATGCAGCGGGTTCGCTCGTCAGCCATGATAACCTGCCCTGCTGGTTCGTCCGTCTGCGCGGGTTGGACGCTGGCCCCGGCTTGAGCACCTATGTCGGCGGCACCATGCTGGAACTCGTTACGACGGAGAAGCACCGGCTCGACGGCGCGGCGCTTCAATATCTGATGCAGGACTACGCCGAACTCAATTATCTCGATATGCCAATGCGCTTCGGGCGGCTGATCGGGGGGTTCCTACCCCATCTCACGCTCAACGCATCACCGGAACATGCGCTGGCTTATTACGTCGTCGATGATGACGCCGCTCCATATGGAATTCGGGGGGCAGGCTTCGCGCTGATCATGCCGGGGAGTGCGTGCTTCATCCCCTTCAACGAAGGGGGAGCCGCGCGCTGCTTCGGATCAGCCGACGCATTCATCACCGTGCAGGAAAAGCTGCAAGCGTGGCGCGATGCTGGCGAACCGGGTATGGAACGGCTGCGGCTGCGCCTAAGCAGCCCATCCGATACAACGCCACACCCGGGGGGCAAAGTGTTTGCCCGCCGCTATCACACCTTGCACGCTTGGTTTGAGTAGTGTTGTGGAGCGCCGGGGGACTTCTCCCGGCGCTTTTTGCTGCGGATCGCCTGATCGCCGTCATCCACCCTTTGACTTGGCGCAGCAGCCGTTCTTCAAGACGAGCAGTTAGGCCTGAAGCTCTGGGATTGGCAATTCTTCCAGCAAAAGAATCTCGCAGCCAACATCCCAGTGCAAATGGTGGTGATCTTTGACCATCTCCAAAGCACTATCCATCGACTCCGCTTGGAGGATAGACATACCGATAATGTTGCTGTCGGCGCTGCCTACACTTGTTGGAGTCACCCGCATCGCATGACCAAGCGGTTTGCCCAGATCGAGGAGAGATGACCCAAGCTTCGTGTTCCAGTCAATCCACAGCTTAAGGCCATGTTGAGCCTCCTCTGGTGTGGCTTGAGCAAACCGCTCACTCACATTTTTGGGCGCAAGATAGAGAACAATATATCGGTTCATGTTGCACTCCCTTGGTTACTGGTTAGGTCATCTGAATCGACATCGGCTGCGGCAATCGCGTTACCTGCTATCTCAAGTGCGTCGGCAAGACTGGCCAGTTGATCGGCACCAAGCTGTGCGACGATCTGTTGCGCCCAAGCCGTCTGCCGCTCATACATCGCCGCCAGAATCTCCAATCCTTTCGGGGTGATCTCTACGATCTTGGTACGCCGATCAGATGGATGATCCTTATATACGACTAGTCCCTCCTCGGCGAGCGTATCCGCCACCCGCTGGACGCCCTGACGGGCGTAACCAGCGTCGCGAGCCATCTGGGCCACCGTTTGCGGCTCAACAGCGCGACCGAGGACTTGCCAGCGGGCGCTGCTTTGGCCGAACGGTTGGCTAATGCTTTCACCTGCGTGCATGATGAGGCCGTTAAGCCTAAAAATGCTCATCGCAAATCTTGTCCAAGCGTCGTTTGGTTTTTTGATCGGATCCATGTTCAACAGCGTATCATATTGACAACACGTTGTCAATCTTGGTTTTTTCGGTGGTATTTCGGGTTACTGCTTCGGCTGTGGTACAGTGTCAACAAAACACTTGCTTCGTGAGTCACGGAATTTCTGAGCAGTAGGGGGCAGGATCATGGGCGATGGGCACGTATTGGTGATTGGATCGGCGGGTTTGGACATCAAAGCCCGCACCGGGGAAACGCTGATATGGGAGCAATCAAACCCCGCCGTGATTCGGCACAGTGTCGGCGGCGTGGCACGCAATATCGGCGAAAACTTGGCGCGCTTGGACGTAAAGACGATCCTGCTCACGGCGATTGGGCGGGATACACAGGGGAAGCGTGTGCTCAACCAATGTGCGGCGGGCGGCATGGATATTTCGCGGGTGCGGGTCGTACGCGGTGCGCGTACCGGCACGTATGTCACCCTGCTGAAGCCGAATGGCAGCACATGGGATACGTGGGTGTCGGTGCATGACTTCGATGTGCTGAACTCGGTCAACCGCGCCTACTTGATGAAAAATCGCGACTTGTTCGAGCATGCAGAGATGATCGTCATCGACGCGAACTTGAACGAAGAAGCGCTGACAACGGTATTTGAACTGGCTGAACAGTACGGCGTGCGCATCGCTGCCGACCCGACAACGCCGCAGCTTGCCGGAAAACTGTGCGATTATCTCGATCGTCTGTATTTGATCACTCCGAATGCGGGTGAAACGGCAAGTTTATGCAGCCTCACCAACCCAGCACGCGATCGTGAAACCGCCTTGGACGCGGCGCGCATGCTGGTACAGGTCGGCACGAAAATCGCAGTCGTCACGATGGGCGATGCAGGGCTGGCCTATGCCGATTCAAGCGGGAGCGGCTACATTGGTGCGCTGCGAACACAGGTCGTCGATCCGACCGGCGGCGGGGATGCGTTCACAGGCGCGGTGATCTTCGGCCTGCTGAACGAAGTCGATGTGGATGAAGCGATGCGGCTCGGCGCGACCGCGGCGGCACTCACCGTACAAAGCAAGGAAACGGTGCTGCCCGAATTGAGCGTCGAACTGCTGTACGACAAATTGATGACGTAGCTCTCATTTTCCGCCCACCGCGATCTTAATCTGGTGTTCGATTGCGCCGGGATCATCGGATCGGTAGAATGAAAAGATCATCTTCTCTTAACCAGAGTGATCAGATCTGATGGTACTGACCGAGGTTCCGCCCGCTGTAGTGATCGCGCCCGAAATCAGCCCGCCCCAAACAGCCACCGCCGCGCCAAGCGTTGATCATGCCGCGTTAAAATCACCTTTAAAACCGCCGCTGAAATGGGCGGGCGGTAAGCGCTGGTTGGTCAACGATGTGCGCGCGTACTGGGAACCCTTCCGCGATCGCCGCTATGTCGAGCCGTTCTGCGGCGGGCTGGCGCTGCCTCTTGGGCTTACCCCGGAAAATGCCCTGCTCAACGACATGAATAAGCATGTGATCAATTTTTACCAGCAGGTGCAGCAGGGCTTGGCGTTTCCGCTGAATGCCGCGAACGACCCAGAGGTGTACTATCGTCACCGCGACCGCTTCAACGACCTGATCCGCAGCAGCGACGACACGAACGCAGAATCCGCCCAATTGTTCTACTTTTTGAACCGAACAGGGTATAATGGATTGTGTCGGTTCAATCGCAAAGGCGAATTCAACGTCCCGTTCGGCAAATACAAGAAGATCACGTATCTACCGGACTTCTACGATTACCAGCGGCTGCTGGGGCGCTGGACGTTTACCAGCGGCGATTTTGAAAGCGTGCCGCTGCAACCCGGCGATTTCGTGTATGCCGACCCGCCCTATGATGTGCCGTTCGTCCACTATTCCAAGTTTGGCTTTAGCTGGGATGATCAAGTACGGCTGGCGGCATGGCTGGCGAAACATGACGGCCCGGTGATCATCTCGAATCAGGCGACGGAGCGTGTTAAGGAACTTTACCTGAATTACGGTTATGATCTGATCTATAAGGCGGCGCCCCGGCGCATTAGCTGCAACGGCGACCGCACGCCAGCGATCGAAGTGCTGGCATTCCGGAATATTCAGGTTCGGCAGGAGGTGTAGCACAGAATGAGCGCCCGCCGAACCGCTAGACTCTACGGTGAAACATGGCGGCGTATAACTTCCCCCGCAAACAGCGCGAATCATATGCGCTGGTGGAAAAGGTGCGGGCATGGTTGGCGCGACGCGAAGACGTAAACGACGCCACCGACCTCCAAGACGATCCGCGTTTCTTCTATCGCGGCGATCTGGTCATCTCAAGGCGCGATGGCACCGTGCAGTACGTCGAAGTCAAAAGCGAACCCCGTTACACCCGCGACAACACCCCTAACCTTGCGATCGAACGCCACTCCAGCTTAGAAAAGAACACTTCCGGCGGGCCGTGGTCAACCAGCGCGGATTTCTATGCGCATGTGTATGCGGATGGCCTGCTGGTGATCATGAGCCGCCGCAAACTGGTACAGTGGATCGAAAGCGAACTGAGCCGCGATCCCGACGCGTTCGAGTATAAGCGCGTCCCCAATGAAGGCTGGACGACTGGGACGTATCTGGTTCCCCGCAGCCGGGCCAAAGCCGCTCTCGGCATTTTTTACCGCGAGTACGAGATCGCTTAAGCACGATCATATGAGCGGCGGAAGAATACTGCTTTCATGCTGCCCCGAAAACCGGTAGAGTAAAAGCATCGAACACGGGCGGTCAGTAGGGACAGCACATGCGCGGGATGAAACGAACCCTCAAAGCAATCGCAACGACAGCAGCGATCATGATCACCAGTCTAAGCGCCGTCTTCGCGCAAGACACGACGACTGCCCCGCCGACGACCGGATTGCAGCAGAGCGCGACTACGCTTGTATCCCCGTATCTGCTGCCAGAGGTGTTCGATCGCACCAGCGCCGCCTTCCAATCAGGCGACTATACGGCGACCATCCTCAACGCCAGCCTTGACCTGCTGTTCAACCCGACCCACGACCGAGCGTATCTGCTGCGCGGGTTGGGCTACTTGAACACCAATGAAACCGACCGCGCGAGGGCGGATATTGATGCAGCGATCGCGGTTACCGCCCCTGACGACACCGTATTTCTCGGTCAGCTTTACAGCCTGCGTGGGCAGATGAAAGCCGATCAAGGCGATGTAGAAGCGGCGCTGGCCGATTACACAACGGCGATCGAGATCAATCCGTCCGCCGATGCCTATTTCTCGCGGGCACAGCTTTCCATGAGCGAGCAGCATCCACAGGATGCGCTGGACGATTTGAACCGCGCGATTGAATTGACTTCGACCGATGGGGTGTACTACCTGCTGCGCGCCTATGCAAATGCCGATCTAAATCATGTGAGCGAAAGCGCTGCCGATTACGCAGACTATTTGCGGCTGGTGGAGCAAACGCGCACCGATGCGGACGCGATTCAGCCGGGAACGCCGATCTTTGTAGATGTAGCCTATGGCACGACGACGGCGGTGCCCTTCGACGGGCAAGCCGGTCAGGTGTTGACCGCGCTCGTGATCGGGCGGCAGGGTGAACAAACCGATCCGATCCTTGTACTGCTCGATCCGTCCGGCACGCCGCTGATCGGCGATGACAATGGATCGGGCGGTACCGCACCGCTGATCCTCGATTATGTGCTGCCCGATTCGGGGACGTATACCCTGCTGATCGGCAGTACACCTGTGCAGGCAACGGGTCAAGCCGCCGCCGGAATCGAACTGCTGGGGCCGTAAACGTGAAATACTTAACGCAAAGGCGCAAAGAGGCGAAGACGCAAAGAAAGAATCTTTTCCTTGTCGCCTTTCACCCTTTGCGTCTTTGCGTTGACTCTTTTTCGTTTTGCCCTTTTCAGCAAAGGCGCGGATTCATTCAGAGCGGATCGGTGAGCGGAGAATATTTCTCCAGCGCATAGCGCATGATGGTGTAGTAGCTGGCGTGCCCGGCGAAATCCCCGAAGGACGCGAACAGACGATCCATCACATCTGGATCGACACGCCCGGTTTGACCGAAATAGTACGTGTTCACCGCCGCCCGCAGCGCCACATCCGCCCGCCCCAAATAGATATAGCGACCGGTCGCACGGATCAGCGCCCATGCTGCCGTCCAGTGCCCAACGCCCTTGAGTGCCATCACAGCAGGATAGATCACGTCGAACGGCGCGTCACGCAAAGCCGCCGCGTTGAACTCCCCAACAACCACTTTGCGCGCCAATTCAATGATGCGCGCCATCCGTCCAAAGGTGATCTTGGTCGGAATCAAGTCGTCCACACTAGCGGCGGCGAGTCGTTCCGGTGATGGCAGCGTGTAATAAGTATGGCCGCCGTGTTCCAGCGAGTCGCCGCCCCACGCACACAGCCAGCGTTCGGCAAGCTGCGCCGCCCGCAAGCTGATCTGCTGCTCGACTTGGGTGATCATGAGGGTATCGAACAGGCTTTCAAAGCGGAAGCTGTGCAGCCCGTGCAGGCGGCGCACGGTGAGCGCGAGCGCTTCGTTTCCGGATTGATCGACATAGCGGTAGAACGGCTGGCGTTCGGCTTCCCCGTTGATGACGTGACGCACATCCGCCCACAGCGCCGCTTCGTCAATGCGCCCGCGTGAAGCGATCAGGTGCGCGGCGATCGCGGGTGGATCACCGGGTGCCTGCGTGAATTCGATCAAGGCGAAGCCGCCGCCCGCCCGAAATAACCGGCGATAACGATCGCCATGTACACGACCCAGCACCGAATAGAACGGTGCGGCACGCAGGGTGATCGAAAAATCGAACGGCGGCTGTACGGGGACGACGATCACACGCCCGCCCTAGAATCGAATTGGCGGCGCAGGAAGGTTTCGACCAAGCGGAAGCTGTCTTCGGCTTCCACATCCTGCGGGATAATGTGGCCGGTACGCTCCAGCGTGTGCTGCTCGACCGTGCGCGCGCCGATCCGTTCCACTATGCGATCGCGGTTGATCAACGGGACGGTGGTATCGTTCGCCGCGTAGATCAACAGCGTAGGCGCGGTGATCAGCGGCAGGCGCGTATACACTACATCGGCCATTTCCACCAACTCGCCAACGGCATGTGTCGCCCATTGATCATAGCGAACGCGCCCGACGACCGGTTCGCCGCGCTTGGCCTGTCCCGCCTTGACCACCTCGACAAATTCCGAGCGATCGGTTTGATCGGTGAAGGGGATCTGTTCCTTAAGTAGATGGGCATGGCGCGCCATATCGTCGTCAATGCGGACGGGTGCCGCCAACGCGACCAGCGCATCCACCGGAAAACGCGCATCGCTCGCCAACATCAGCGCGACGGTGCCGCCCATCGAGTGCCCGATGACGACGATTTTGTCGCAGACCGATTTGAGCAGATGATAGCCATCGATGGCGCTGGCGACCCAATCTTCCCAATCGATGTGTGCCGCCGTCTGCGGATCGGTGCCGTGACCCGCGAGGCGCACGCCGCACACGGTGAATCCCACCCCGGCGAGATGCTGACCCAACCAGCGCGGTTCCGCCGGAGATGCCAGCAGTCCATGGGTGATCAAGCAGCCCACGCGGGCGAGCGATCCTGTACCGAGATAAAAATACGGTGCCGCGCCCGCCATATAAGGGACGGGTGCCGCCGTATCCGGGGATGAAAGTTCCGTCATGAAATGCACCTCCTGTATGCCGTGCTATACTCAGGTTTATAACTTTAGCACGGGCGATGCTCGAAGGGTGCTTCGGATGTGGAGGGATCACGCATGATGAAACGCCGACTGCTGCTGATGTGGACGATCACCTGCATCCTTATCACTGGGATTGCAGGGGCAGCCAAACCCACCGCGGCCCAAAATGAAGCGCTCGATCTTCCAGCGGATCTGTATGTGCTGCTGAATGATGGCTCGATTTTGCGCTATGGTGTGGGCGCGTCCGGCGTGACGCAGGTCAACGCCCCCGGCGAATTCGTGGTCGATTTCGGCGTGGAAGATCGCGGTACACGGCTGGCCTACCGCACCGAAGCGGGGTTGTTCCTGCTCGATACCAGCATCCCGAACGGGGTGCCGCTGCCGCTGGAAGACGCGACCGCCAGCCTACCCGCTTTTCGCGGACAAGGGCGCTCGATCGCCTTTTCACCGACGACGAGCGAAATCCCCGGCACAGCGATCGCCTATACGACGCTCGACGGGATGCGCGTCGCCTATTTGAGCCAAGCCACACCGAGTTTTCAGGCCTTTACCGATGGGGTATTTGTCGATCTCACTTGGTCACCGACCGGGCGCTATTTGGCCGGGCAGACGAGCGATAACATCTGGTGGGTATACCGGCGCGAAGGCGATCAATTGACGCTGACGAGCATTATCGTCTCGTCGTACGGCACGACGTGGGTTAGCCCCAGCGAGATCGTGTTCGCTCCAGCAGAGGGCGGCCTCAAAATCATGAATTTGGAGCTGGCGAACCAGCAAACCGATCTGCTGGATGCGGGGGTGCAGTATCGCCTGCCCACGCTGACGGCCAATGATACGCTCGATTTCTTCGGGCGGGCACAGAATGACACGGCGATCCCTGAAGGGTATGGGATTCTGCTGCGCTTGGAGCGCGGCGCGCAGCAGTTGACGACGATCGGCACCACGCCGATCGAACTGACCGGGCTGCGATGGGTTCCGGGTGGATCGCTGATGATCGCATTCCAAGCCGGGGTGCTGGCGGTCTTTGATCCGGCCACGGGATTCGGCTATCCGCTGCCCGTCGATAATGCGGTGGCGTATGACTGGGGGCCAATCGTACCGCCGGAACTTCGCCCGACACCCGCACCACCGCCGGGACAGGAAAATACGCCGCAGGTGCTCAGCACGCTCCCCGCGCCCAATGGGACACCGCCAGCAGCACCGACTTCGCAGCCAGTTGGAACAGCGGTGGGCATGAATTTGCCCGCCGCTCTATTTTTTTTGGCCCAAGATGGTTTCGGCGTGGCGCAGGTGTGGCGGCTCCCACCGGACAGCCGACCGCCGCAGCGCTTGACCTACGCCGACGTGGATGTGAGCGAATATGCCGCCTCGCCGGATGGACGGGCGATCTATTACGCCAGCGATGGGCAAATTTGGATGCAGCGTTCGGATATTGGCTACCCGATTTCGCTGCAAGACCTGACCAGCTTCGCGCCCGCCGATTTCGACCTGAGCGGCGATGGTGAACGGCTGGCGTATCGCGATGAACAGCTTGGCATCTCGATTTTGGAACTCGATCAAGCCGATCCTTCAGCGACGACGGTCACGCGCGTGATCCCGAATGATGTGGTCGATGGATTCCGGCGATCGTTCGGGCATCCGCGCTTCTCCCCCTTGGGCGATCAACTGCTGCTTGAAACGAGTATCGATCCGGTCAGCGGTGATACGGCGGGCGGCGGGTTCGCGCTCGGCGTGGTGGACTTGGCGACTGTACAGCTTTACCTGACTGCCCCATTCGATGCAAACGATCCACGCACGGCGAACGCCCGCTGGCTGCGGGATGGCCGGATCGTGGCGCATGCGGACGCCAACGCCCCGCAGATCGCGCCGGGGTATTACATTTACGGATTCATCGGCACGGACACGCAGCCGACGCTGGCCGCATCACTGGAGCCGAATTGGATCGTGCGGGCCGATGTGGAGATCAACAACGGCGTGATGCGCGCGCTGCTCGCCCAGTCCGACGATCCCACTGCGGCGCTGCGGGTCGTCGATATTACGATGGCGAATGGCACGATCAACGAAGTCAACCGCATCGATGCGGGGATCGGATCGCCGCAGTTTTCGCGCGATGGCCGCTATTTGGTGGGTTTCCAGCGCGCGCCCGGCAGCATCGATCGCGGAGCGCTGGTGATCGTCGATGTGGCGAGCGGGCGGCATACGCTCATTAACCCGGTCGATGGGCTGGCCGGTGAAGTATGGGAAGTGGGATTCTAGTATTTCTCATGAAACGCCCATCGTTAGATTTCTCATTTTTCAGCTTTTGCTGCATAATTACGGAAATGAACGTGGATAAGCACACTAGGGAACGCGATGATGGCAGGTGAACGAATTCTACTAATCGAAGACGAAGCGCGAATTGCGCAGTTCATCGAGCGCGCCCTGATCTATGAAGGCTATCGAGTCAGTGTGGCACGGGACGGGCAAAATGGGTTGAGCATTGCGCGCGACAATCCGCCCGATCTGGTCGTGCTGGACTGGATGCTTCCGGGGCTGGATGGGCTGGAAGTTTGCAAGCGGCTGCGTGCCGCCAGCAACGTCCCGATTTTGATGCTGACCGCTAAGGACGAAACGAAAGATCGCGTCGCCGGTTTGGATGCAGGCGCCGATGATTATCTGATCAAGCCGTTTTCGGTCGATGAATTGATGGCACGCGTGCGCGCGTTGTTCCGCCGCAGCACGCCGTCTTCACGCCCGGAAATTCTGCGTTTCAGCGATTTGTCGCTGGATACCGGAACGCACCGCGCCTATCGCGGTGAGCGCGCGATTGACCTGACGGCGAAGGAATATGAACTGCTGGAGCTGTTCATGCGCAATCCGCGCCAAGTGCTAACGCGCGACGTGATTTTCGACCGCGTATGGGGGTACGACTTCGGTGGAGAAAGCAACATCATCGAAGTGTACGTGCGCTACCTGCGCCAGAAAACCGAACAGACCAACGAACCCCGACTGGTGCATACCGTGCGCGGCGTTGGCTATGTGCTGCGCGAAGAAGAATAGCGCCTAATCGATCACCAAACCGCCGTGTGCAGGGTGTGGCGCGGCGGTGTTTGTCCTCCCAGCGTCCTTAACTTGAGCTCTCAAGCTCATCGAGCGCATCCCTGATGGCCATTCGTTACCGTTTGATCCTGTGGTATTCCGGTCTGCTGGCGGTAATCATCATTTTGTTCGGCACGATTCTGTATAACGTGACGCGCTGGACGCTTGTCAACAGCGTCGATACCACGCTCACACAGACCGCCGATCAGGTGATCGAAAACAGCCGACCGTTCATGCTGCCGGAATTCGGCAATCCCTCGCTGCACCTCAGCCTGCCGGAATTGGATCTCTTCCGGGCATCCGGCGTAGTGGTGGAAGTTTGGGAGATGAATGGCGAGCCGCAGCTTGCGGGTACATCAAGCAACCTACCGAATTATCAACAGCCGCTTGATCCGGCGGCATTGATAGGATCGCTGGAGTTTCGCACTCCGGATGCCGCCCCCGCCGATCAATTCAATGTGGTGCGGCTGAACGGCGAGGATTGGCGCGTTTTGACGCGTCCGGTGCTCGTGTGGGATGACCGCCCGATCGTGATCCAGACCGCCGCGCCGTTCGTGACCGTCAACCAAGCGAGCCGCGCTCTGCTGGCGATCATGGTGATCAGTATGGGGGTCGCGCTGGTCGGGTCAATCGCGCTGGGGATGGGCTTAAGCAACCGTGCGCTGGCCCCGATCGAAACGATCACGCGGACGGCGGCGGGAATCGTCGCGACCGACGACTTGAAAACGCGGCTGGAATGGAAAGGCCCGCATGATGAGCTGGGGCGGCTGACATCCGTTTTCAACCAGATGATGGAACGCTTGGAGCGGCTGTTCAGCGTGCAGCAGCGCTTCGTCGCCGATGTGTCTCACGAACTGCGCACACCGCTGACGGCTATTCGCGGGCATCTTGACCTGATCAAGCGCTACGGCATGGATGATATGTCGATGGAAGCGATCGAAAGCGAAGTCGATCGCATGTCACGGATGGTCAACGATTTGCTGCTGCTGGCAAAGGCCGATTTCGGCGGGCTGAAGTTGGATATGCGCGTGATCGATCTCGATACGGTGGTGAGCGAGGTCTACCGCGAGGCGCGGGTGCTGGCGAAAGATCATGATTTAGAGGTCACCATTCAAGATTTCGAGCCGGTGCGCATCAGCGGCGACAGCGACCGCTTGAAACAACTGCTGCTGAATTTAGTGAGCAACGCGATCAAATTCACGCCCGATGGAGGCAAGATCACGCTGAATTTGCGGCGCACCCCCACGGATGCGCAAGTTGAGGTGATCGATACCGGGATTGGCATCTCGGCGGACGATCTGAAGCGCATCTTCGATCGGTTCTACCAAGCGGAACCCTCACGGGTGCGCAAAGGGGAAGGGGCTGGTTTGGGGTTGTCGATTGCCAAGTGGATTGCCGAAGCACATGCGGGAAGTATTGAAGTGACAAGTGAGTTGGGGATGGGAACGACGTTCGTGGTCAGTATTCCGCATTTGGAACGAGCGACCAGTACGCCTGCGGCAGCCTCCGCTGTAACCCGTCCGCGTCTTGGAGGTATTCGACGCCCACCCGCGCCGCCTACCCCCAAGAAATAGCAGACGAAGCTGCTGCTTGTACCGCCAGTTTAGCGGTACTCCAGATCCTGAATGGTCTTCATCAGGATCTCACGCAGCGGGGACTCCGCCAGCGAGTAATACACGTGCCGCCCTGTCTTTGTCCAGCGGACAAGCCCTAATTCGCGCAAATACTTGAGCTGATGTGAAACCGCAGGCTGATCCATGCCTAGTGCCTGTGTGAGATCGCTCACGCACCACTCGGCATCGGCCAATGCTTTCAACACCCGCACGCGCGTCGGGTCTGCCAAGACTTGAAAAAAACGGGCGACGGAACGTGAGTGTTCAGGGCTTAACACCGGGACTTTTGTTGCCGTCTCGCCACACCCTAAAGAAATCATTCCGTACTCACTTTCGTCGCATAATCGATTGAACTGCTTAGAGGTAACGTATCAGATTAATGCTTGTGAAGTCAATAGGGAACGGGGGGTTTATCTTTTATTCATAAGAACCTTTACAACTGACCTATTCCATCCTAGAATAGGGGTATGGAGACACTTACCCCCGACTTTGTTGTGATGGGCTTGCTGGCCGTGCGCCCCTGCCACGGCTACGAGCTGATCAACTGCTTTGCCGCACCGGATCAACTGGGGCGCGTTTGGCACATGAGTACGAGCCAAATTTACGCGGTGCTGAAGCGGTTGGAACGCCAATGCTGGATCGCAGGGGAGCAGTACACCAGTGAAACAGCGCCGACGCGCACCGCCTACACGCTGACCGATGAAGGCCGCACTCAGTTCGAACGCTGGCTGGACGAGCCGGAGCCCTCCGCGAGCGTGCGCCGCGTGCGGGTCGAGTTTTTAAGCCGCCTGTTCATCGCCCGCGCGCTGAACCGCCCGACGCATGCGATCGTGCGGGCACAGGCGATCGCGTGTACCGCCAAACGCGATGCGCTTGTTCGCCAGCGCGATCAAGGCGCGGCACCGGGAATGGAATATGTCATCCTCGAATTTGAAATCAGTCAGTTGAACACCATTCTGGATTGGATCGCCCGCGTGGAATTTACTCCACGCGATTGATGAACCCTTCACGGAGCCAAAGTCCATGCGCAAACTGATCTTCTTTCTTCTTGTCCTCACCCTTGCCTTGATTCCGGCTGTCGTCACCGCACAAGACAGCCAAACCCTAACGGTGTATGCCGCGTCATCGCTGACCAATGTGTTTGGGCAGATAGCGACCGTGTTTGAAGCCGATCATCCCGGCGTGACGGTCGAATTCAACTTCGCATCGTCGTCGGATCTCGCCGCGCAGTTAAGCGAAGGCGCCCCCGCCGACATTTTCGCCAGCGCCAACCAGCGGCAGATGAATGTCGTGATCGATGCCGAGCGCATTTCCGGCGATTCAATCGTGTTCGCCCATAACCGGCTGGTCGTCATCTACCCGGCGGACAACCCGGCGGGACTAACTACCCTCGCGGATCTCGCCACGCCCGGCGTGCAGCTCGTGATCGCGGCGGACGGCGTGCCCGTGCGCGACTATACCGAAACGATGCTCGAACAGATGGCGGCGGACGCGACTTACGGGGATGCATTCGTGACGGGATTCCGCGCCAATGTGGTTTCGGAAGAAGCGAATGTGCGGCAGGTGGCGGCGAAAGTCGCACTCGGTGAAGCGGATGCGGGGCTGGTGTATTTCTCTGACATCACCGAAGATATTCGGGACAGCGTTGGGTATCTCGACATCCCGGACGCGTATAATACTATCGCCAGCTACCCGATCGCCGTGCTGGATGACAGTACACAGCAGGACTTGGCGATCGCTTTCATCGACCTGATTCTGTCGTCCGCCGGTCAGCAAATCCTTGTGGACGCGAACTTTATCCCGGTGTGCCTGCCGCAAAGCGCAGACACCGAATGGACACCAGAACCGGAAGCTGCCCTTGACGCCACCCCCGCCGTCGATTCCGAACTCGATGCCTGCCCCGCCTGATCGGAGTGCACAAAAACCGCGCCGATTCAGCGTGAACGCCGTCGTCATGAGCGGACTGGCGGCGTTCGCGCTGATCTTTTTGCTGCTGCCGATGGTCGGGCTGCTGGTGCGCGCGCTCTCGAACGCACAGGCGCTCGACATCGCTGCATCGGGCATTCCTGAAGCTCTGACCCTGAGCGCGATCACAACCGGCATTTCGGCAGGCTTGACGCTGCTGTTCGGCACTCCGCTGGCGTATGCGTTCGCCCGCTGGCGGTTTCCATTCAAACGGCTGTTGAACACCGCCATCGAACTGCCGATCGTGCTGCCGCCTGCGGTCGCAGGGCTGGCGCTGCTCGTCACGTTTGGGCGGCGTGGGCTGCTGGGCGGCACGCTGAACATGCTCGGAATCACGCTGCCGTTCACAGTGTACGCTGTGATCATGGCGCAGTGTTTCGTCGCCGCGCCGTTTTTCATCCGCGCCGCGCAGATCGGTTTTCAGAGTATTGCCAAGGAAATCGAAGATGCGGCGCGCGTCGATGGCGCGGATGGTTGGGCGTTGTTCCGGCGGGTGACGCTGCCGCTGTCCTTTCGGGCGCTGTCGGCGGGATTGATCCTCAGTTGGGCGCGCGCGCTCGGCGAATTCGGCGCGACGATTTTGTTCGCGGGGAGTTTGCAGGGGCGCACACAAACGCTGCCCCTGCTGATTTACAACGTGATCGAACGCGACTTGAACGCGGCAATGTGGACGGGCGTGATCCTAATCGCGGCGGCGGGGATCGCCCTGCTCATCTCACACCTGATCACCCACCGCAAAGAGGGTGCAGGAGACGACTACGCCGGGATTGCCTGATCATCGCGGTTGATTCTGAGCCCGATCGCGCTCGCTATCTTCAAGCTGGCGCGCGAACCAGCGGTGAATGTCGTGTTCCTGTACCTGCCGGGCGAGCGTGGCTGCACGTGCACGGCGCTCCTCGGTGGGCATGGTCAGGGCTTGATGGATCGCCTCACGCGTGCCGTAGACATCATAAGGGGACACCATCAGCGTGTGATCGGCAAATTCCTCGGCAACCCCGGCTTCTTCAGACAGGATCAGCACGCCGTCGCGCCGGTTCAGAGCAGCGCCTTCTTTCGCCACCAAATTCATCCCATCCGCCAGCGGATTGACGAGCAGCACATCATACAGGCTGAGCGCCGCCAGCGCGCGATCATAGTTGTTGCCCAGCATCACCCGGATCGGTTCCCAATCGCTGGTACCCAAGGTCGCGTTGATCTCCCCAACCCACGCCATAATGTCACGCAAATAGGTGCGGTATTCGACCACTTCCGTCCGCGAGGGCACGAGCAGGGCTAACATTTCTACCTGCTGCTGATATTCCGGATAGGCCATCAGAAAATTGCGGAAGGCGATGAATCCGCGCAGTACGTTTTTGCTCGGCTCCACGCGGTCAATGCGCAGCACCAGCTTCCGTTCGCCATAGCGTGCGCGAAGCTGGCGCACCGTCGCTTGAACTTCGCTCGTCATCAAGCGATCGTTCAGTACAACCGGATCGATGGAGATCGGGTATGGGGCGGCGTGAACGATACGATTTCCCCAGCGCAAGGTGCGCCAAGGCGCGACGACGCGCACTGCGGGAAGATTATCGACTACGGTTTGCAGAAAACGATGGGTATCGCGTTCGGTTTGAAAGCCGAGGCGATCGGCATGGAGCATGCCTTCAAGTAATTCACGGCGAATCGCCATCGGCAGAACGCGCCATGCGTCCGGGCCGGGGAACGGGATATGCAAAAACGATTGGATTTGCACGTCGGGACGATCGGCAAGCAGTTCACGGAGGTAGCGCGGAAACAGGTAGAGATGATAGTCCTGCGGCATCACCACCACCGGGCCCTCGAGTTCGCGAATGCTGGCAGCCGCCGCTTCGGCAAGCTGGCGGTTGATGGCACGATAGCCATCCCACGCGCGCCAGACACGTTCATCGATAATGGGCGAGCGCGGCGTATCGTGGAGTTGGTGCTGCACGAACCAAAGCAGCGGATTGCTGATGATGTTGTAATAAGCGTGGTAGTGCGCGGCCTCCGGGTTAATGAGGCGGATCTGCATATCCTCCTGCGTTTGCACCCCATCACCGACAGCGGCCAGCCATTCGCGATCATTTTTGTTGAGCGCACACGAAATCCAGAGGATCGGTTGGGTGCGCGCCACTGCGCTGATGGCGGTGACTAATCCCCCTGCGCCGCGTTCGGCGTGCGGTTTGCCCTCGCGCATCGAAAAGGAAAAAGGCCCCCGGTTGGAAACGAGAATCACGTGGGTGGGCTGCTGCGCTGCCATCCCTACTCCTTTCACAGAATCACAGGCGAAATGTGTCGCGTTACAGGCGGCACGCTAGGGGAGCTGCTGTGCGATCCATTGGAGCAGGAGTGCGGTGTCGTCTACGTTGTTCGTCGTCAGGTCGCTCAGGTCGAACAGTTCCGGAGGGCTGGTCGGGTGAATCACCCCAATAGACAGCCCTCGCACAATCGATTCAGCCCGCAGGCGGCGAAGCTGCTGCATGGCAGCAAAATCGGTCAAGTCATCGCCTAAGAACAAAACCGACTCTAACCCCTGCGCTTTGATGATGGCGGTGAGGGCCGTCCCTTTGTCGAGGGCGACGGGGGGCTTTATTTCCCAAACATAGAGGTCTTCGCTTAAGCGAAATCCAAATCGCTGGCAAAGCGGCAGCAGGATTTCTTGCAGCGCCAGCCGCGCCTGCGCCGGGTTGACGGCAGCGCGATAATGAACGGACGCGGTCACCTGCTTATTTTCGACGGTCACGCCGGGAATCAGCGGTTCGCCCAACTGCGCCAGCAGTAGTTGAAGCGGCGCTTCCCAGACTTCAGCGGCTTCAGCGATGCGGGCTTTGCCCTCATGCCAATAATCCATGCCGTGATTGCCGTAATAGATCACACCGGGACGTGGAAAGCGCGGTTGCAAGTCGAGCACTGCGCGCCCGGATACGAGCGCGAGCGGCACACCCCGCTCTCGCAGCGCGTCGAGCGCGGCAGCACAGGCCGGAAGAATCGCCGCCGACTGTGGTTCGCCAACAAACGGGCTGAGTGTGCCATCGAAATCGCTGATCACGCCGAAATGCGGCTGTGTGATCACCGGAAGAAGCGCATCGGTATGCTGCTTCCAAGGGTGCGTTTGCTGCATCCATCATCCTGATTTTGGGTTCATGACGACGGAACTATAGCACAACCATAAACGGTTCACAGGTGGCCACATGGGCGATTATGGTCGATTTGGAAAACGATCGAGCAGGGCGCGCAGTGACCACAGGATGAAGCCGGTGAAGACGAAAAACAATCCCGTCAGGAAGAACAGCACGACGAGCAGACCTGTACCGATGGCAAGCGTTTGCGAAACGGCGTAGCTCTGCACGACCTGCAAGCCAAGAAACAGCGCGATCAACATGGCGGCGATGCCGGGAACCGAGAAGAACAGCAGCGGTCGATGCTGCACTACCAGATACAGCAGCCCATCCAGCACGTTGAAACCGTGCTTGATGACCGACCGTTTCGGCTTATCGTCATAGCGAATGATGATGGGCACTTCGACGACTTTGTAATGATGATCGCGGGCGAGGAACTGCATTTCCGATTCAACGGAAAAACTTTTCGAACTGAAGGAAAGTTCCTGTACCGCACGCGGTGAAAAAGCCCGGTAGCCGCTCTGCGAGTCGGTCAGGCTGACCCCGGACAGGACATTCGTCAGTGTGGTAAAGCCCCAGTGCCCTAACACACGCGCGACCGGTACATCGCTGTCGCTTTGCAGATAGCGCGACCCAACGACAATATCCGCATCGCCATTGAGCACGGGTTCGGCCACTTGATCGATTTGTTCGGGCATATGCTGCCAATCGCCATCCAACGTCACAACCACTGCCGGGTCATATTCGCGAGCCTTACGAAAGCCGGAATTGAGCGCCAGTCCTTTGCCACCGTTTTGGTCGAGCGGTACGACAACCGCCCCGGCAGCCAACGCAATGTCACGCGTCGAATCCGCCGAACCATCGTCCACGACGATCACGGTATCGACATATTGGCGTGCTTTTAGTACCACGCTGCCAATAAAACGTTCTTCGTTGAACGCAGGGATGACAACGACCGTCTTTTGTTTGCGCTGCTCACGAGTGAGGTCGATCATAAGTTTTCTCCGGCATATACGCCGTCCTGAACTGCACCGGAAAGGGATCGCACTGTGCGGCCCCACCGGACTGCCCATTGTATCAAGTTCTATGACACAGTTTGAGCGCGAAAGTTCATTTTGTGGTTTTGACAAACGCTTTCGATCGATTGTAAAAAACTACACAACTCTCTTTAGAATCATGAGTTTTGCTCAAAAAGTGGCACAAAAGTTTACGTTATATGACTTGCCACCTACTACAACGTCCTTTACAATGGGTTTAGGGATGTGAAAATAGTTGTGTAAGCTCTTACCACAAGGTTCTCTTAAGTCTCTACTTTCCATCCTGTGTAAACCGCAGCATCGCAGCAGTTGTCAAGCAAAGACACAGTCTTTTGTTTGATCAGGTTAGGAGCCATTAACCTGCTATGTCTCGAGCGGATTCCCTTCATGGGCTGCGTGTAAAAGCGTGGCTTATCACAGTGGCGGTCCTCATTGGACTGAATCCAGTGCTGCAATGGTTTCAAGTTGCGCCCAGTGCAGACAGCCAGTGTTCACCCGCCATCGCTGCCGAAGTTTGGCATGCGAGAGTTCGTTCAGATCAGCAGCATCGCTCTCTACAATGCCGCATGAAACTTCGTGCGAAAGCGCAGGTGGAACCGTTTACGAAAGTCGTAAGTCACGCGGCCACCGTGATGAAGTGCATTTACAAAGCAGTTTCCAACGAGTTTTTCAGTCCACACTGTGACCATTCGATTCGCAATGGAACCGATCCCCCTTCGGGGCTACAAGGTGTATTGCCCATTGTGATGTTCATCCCAGCCGGACTTCTCTCACATCCCATTGACGCAGGCTCTGGCTCTCAATTTGAGCTGCCGCTTGATCAATAAAGCTTATGTGACAACCACGGCGCAGCGATTGGTCTATCAGTAAGGAAATCGCATTGAACTTGATGAAACGTATGTCCAGCATGAGCACCGGTTACTACCGGAGATTCATCAAAGCTGCGGCGCTTGATGTCGCGATTCTGTGGGTATCTTTTTTGGCTGCACTGCTAGGGCGCGCCCTGCTGGCCGAGCGAGATCTGTTTTCCGGCATTTACTTCATTGCCTTCATCACCTGTTGGATGATTGGCTTCATGTATCTGTTCGGCGTATACCGCCGGATTTGGTCACGAAGCAGCGGCCATGAAGTCATCGTCATTGTCAGCGCGGTCATGGCTACCCTCAGCGTCGCCCTCGTCAGTGACAGCCTGATCAACCCCCGTCCAATTTCTCTCAGCGTGATCGTTTTCGGGCATATTTTTGCGCTGGTGGGGTTCGTCGCCGCACGCTACCGCTCCCGCCTCATCTACGGAATTAAGTGGCGCTGGCGCGCTGTGTGGAATCGCGAATTCCCACGCGGAATTTCGCGCGTTTTGATTATTGGTGCCGGAGAAGCCGGTCAGTCGATCGCTATGCGCATTCGCTACCGGCTGAACGATCAGAAGCATGAGATTCTCGGCTTCATTGACGATGACGCGGACAAACAGGGCATGATCATCGAAGGATGCCGGGTGTTAGGCACACGCGGCGATATTGTCCGCATTGCCAGCGAACGCCAGATCGACCTGATCATCGTCGCCATGCACAACGTCAGCGGCCCCGATTTCCGCGATATTCTGACGGAATGCGAAAAGACCAAAGCGCGCATCAAGATCGTGCCGGATTTCTATGGGCATATCGACTCGAAAGACCGCGCGCCGATGCTGCGCGATATTCAGCCCGAAGATTTGATTGGCCGCAATCGCATCAGCCGCCACGAAGCCGTCGATCTAACCCCGGTGATCTCGCGGGTGGTGCTGGTTACAGGAGCCGCCGGTTCGATTGGCTCTGAACTCAGCCGTCAAATACTGGAATATACCCCCACCAAGGTTTTGCTGGTGGATAACAACGAGAGCGGGCTGCACGATCTCTCGATTGAACTGCGCGCCAAACACCCGAAGATCGAGTTGGTGGCTGTGCTGCTGGATATTACGCAGCGCGAACGCTTAGAAAAACTGTATGCCGACCACCGCCCCGCGCTGGTGTTTCATGCCGCCGCCTACAAACATGTCCCTATGCTGGAATACTTCCCCACAGAAGCGATTCGAGTAAACGTACAAGGGACGCGCAACGTCGCGGAACTGGCGCGCGATTACGGCGTCGAACGGTTTGTCTTGATCTCGACGGACAAAGCAGTCAACCCATCCAGCGTCATGGGGGCAAGCAAACGGCTCTGTGAACTGCTGCTGCATACACTCGCCTGCCAAGCGTCGTGCAAGACTTTGTTTACCTCGGTGCGTTTTGGTAACGTGTTGGGCAGTCGAGGCAGTGTCGTCCCGACGTTCAACCAACAGATCGAAAATGGTGGCCCGGTTACGGTGACTCACCCAGAGATGACGCGTTACTTCATGAGCATCCCTGAAGCGGTCAACCTGATCATTCACGCCGCATGTTTGACCCATGACGACGACATTTTCATCCTGAAGATGGGTGAAGTGGTGCGCGTCGTCGAACTGGCAGAGCGGATGATCCGCCTGCGCGGGCTGCGTCCGTATATCGATATTCCGATCGAGTTCACCGGCATTCGTCCCGGCGAAAAGATGCACGAGGAATTGTGGGATCCGTCAGAAAATCCCAGTGATACCCTGCATCCCCATATCATCAAGTTGGATACGTGGTCGGATGATTTCGATGCGGATACGTATTGGCATAAGCTGAACGCGCTGATTGGTGATACCGGCGCGTATGAAAAAGACCCGTTAGGAACGATGCGCGATTTGATCGAAACCCACCGCCCCCATACTTCCCCGAATGGCACGCATCGAGCGATCAGCGATCAAGCGCATCACGGAGCCCATGGAGCCGAATCACCAGACAAAGTTATCGTGAACAGCGGCGACTAAAATCGGTGTAAAATAGAGACGAAGCGGCGGGTAGCCTGCCCGCCGTTTTTTCTGGGAATGCATGGGAGCGCTCTCACCTTTTCAGGCATATGGATATAAGGATCTGTTTTGTGCGGCAGTCGCCGCTTGTTACGTGAGGAGTTTTTATGCAGTCCAGCCCTCTTTCTGCGCAGGCCATTTCTGTTGAGCCGGAAAAGCTCGTTCAGCAAATGACACTCGCGGAAAAAATCGGCCAGATGACACAGGTCGAGAAAGGCAGCTTGTCCGGCGCTGATGTCATCGCCTATGCGATCGGCTCGGTGTTGAGCGGCGGCGGCGGCAACCCCACCCCGAATACCCCCGCCCACTGGGCGGCGATGGTGCGTGAATTTCAGGAAGCCGCCCAGCAAACGCGTTTGCGCATTCCCCTGATCTACGGATCAGACGCGGTACACGGTCACAGCAATGTAGTCGGAACCGTGCTGTTTCCGCACAACATTGCTTTAGGGGCCACCCGTGACGCAAAGCTCGTCGAACGGATTGCCCGGGCGACAGCGCGCGAAATGATGGCGACCAATGTGCATTTCAATTTCGCACCCGCCATTTCGGTGCCGCAGGACATCCGCTGGGGCCGCACCTACGAAGGTTTCGGCCAAGACACAGCCCTTGTGGCTGAAATGGGCACGGCGTATGTTCACGGCTTACAGGATGGCGATCCGCGCACACTGGCTTCTATCAAACACTTCGTCGCCGATGGCGGCACGAAGTGGGGTACCTCGCTCACCTTTGAGTGGTTGGCCGGGTTATCGCAGGCACCGGGCGACAGCTACAAGATCGACCAAGGGGACTCGCAGCTTGATGAAGCGGAGCTGCGCGCGATACATCTAGCGCCCTACAAGGCGGCGATTGAAGCCGGAGCGCAGAATGTCATGGTGTCGTTCTCCAGTTGGAACGGCACGAAAATGCACGCCCATCATTATCTGATCACCGAGGTGTTGAAGGGTGAGCTTGGCTTCAACGGTTTCGTCATTTCCGACTGGATGGCGGTGAACCAGATTGACAAAGATTACAGCCGCGCCATTATCACCGCCATCAATGCCGGGATCGATATGGTGATGGTGCCCTACGACTATAAGGAGTTCATCGAACTGCTGACGGCGGCGGTACAAGCCGGGCAGGTGCCGATGTCTCGCATTGATGATGCGGTGACGCGGATTCTGCGCGTCAAGGCATGGCTGGGGGTGTTCGATCAGCCTTTTGGGCGTGAAGACCTGCTGCCCAGCATTGGATCGGCAGAACACCGCGCCATCGCCCGCGAAGCCGTGCAAAAATCGCTCGTGCTGCTCAAAAATGAACGGCAAACACTGCCGCTGCCCAAAGACAGTTATGTTCGCATCGCAGGGCGCGGCGTCGATGACATCGGGATGCAGTGCGGCGGCTGGTCGGTATCGTGGCAGGGCGATCTTGGGGCGACGACGATGGGCACCTCCATCCTATCCGGCATTCGCCAAGTCGCAGGCACCGTCGATGTTGAATACGACGCGAATGCCCACTTCGACAGCGAAATCGCTCCTTATGGCATCGTCGTGATCGGGGAAACGCCCTATTCCGAAGGGATAGGCGATAACGGTACGCTGACCTTGACGGAAGAAGACGCCGCGGTTGTGCGCCGGATGCGCGCGGCCTGCGACCGCCTGATCGTGGTGCTGCTGTGCGGCAGACCGCTGCTCGTGAGCGAGGAAATCGGCCTCGCGGATGCGTTCGTCGTCGCGTGGCAGCCGGGAACGGAAGCGCAAGGGGTGGCCGATGTGCTGTTCGGGGATGTGCCCTTCACGGGCAAACTGCCGCACGACTGGCCGCGCAGCATCGATCAAGTACCGCTGAAGGCGCTGAAAGCACACCCAGACGGCCCGCTGTTCCCGTTTGGCTATGGGTTGTAGACTGCATTGCTTTCAAAGACGCTGGCAATAACTCCAGCACTTTTGAAGGTTTTAGGAACCCGCACCGCCCCACTGCATAGGCGCGCTGAGGGTTCCGGATAGTGCAGAAGTCTGTATATAACACTTGTTTGAAAGGTACATACATGGTTCGCATTCGCAGGTCGTGGATCGTTTTTGGGCTGTTGGTCGCCTTTACCGCGCTGATGTCTATGCATCAGACGGTGCTGGCACAAGATGAACCCTACCGCAACCCTGATCTACCCGTGGAAGAGCGCGTCGAAGATTTACTGGCGCGCATGACGCTTGAAGAGAAGATCGGCCAGATGACGCTGATCGAAAAGAACAGCCTCACCCCCGCCGATGTGACAAATTTGTTCATCGGCGGCGTGCTAAGCGGCGGCGGCGGCTATCCTAACCCGAATACACCCGAAGCATGGGCGGACATGGTGCGCAGTTTTCAGGAAGGCGCACTCGCCAGCCGTTTGGGTATTCCGATCATCTACGGCGTAGATGCCGTTCACGGTCACAACAATGTCTACGGCGCGGTGATTTTCCCGCATAACGTGGGTTTAGGCGCGACTCGCAACCTGGAACTGGTACAGCAGATCGCGCAGATCACCGCGCAGGAAATGATCGCGACCGGGATTTACTGGGATTACGCGCCTGTGCTGGCGGTCGTGCAGGATATTCGCTGGGGCCGCACCTACGAAGCCTATGGTGAAAACACGGAACTCGTGACGGAACTCAGCACGGCGTTCATTCATGGGCTGCAAGGCGATGGACTGGGGACACCCGGCAGCGTGTTGGCGACGCCGAAGCATTATCTGGGTGACGGCGGCACCGAGTGGAATACGTCGCCGTTTGGCGAAAATCACAATGACCGGGGCGTGACGATCGGCGACGAAGCCTTCGTGCGGAATACCTTCCTGCCGCCCTACATCGCCGCTGTCGAAGCGGGCGCGATGAGCGTCATGCCGTCCTATTCAAGCTGGGGCGGGCTGCATATGCATGAACAGCACTATCTGATCAGCGAAGTGCTGGAAGGCGAACTGGGCTTCAA
>JAXLWG010000027.1:0-67452 GCA_046328615.1 Anaerolineae bacterium
GGTCGGGATGCGGCCTTTCCCCGGCGCAGTGGAGACGATCAGCGTGGCGGTGGTTGCGGCGACCGCATCCGCGCCGATCAAGCCGACCTGTGCCGACTCCGCTGCCGAGAGGGTTTCGGCGCGGAATTCGTCGTGCGTGTCGGGGTGCAGGATTTCGATCCCCGCCGCTTTGACCGCCGCTTCCAGCCCTTCCACCGGAATGTGTTGAAACTCCCATGCGATGATGCGAGCGGCGTTGTGCTTTTGCAGCAGTTCGATCACCTTGTCGCGGGCTTCGGCATCGCCGTTCACGATGACGGGCGTCCCCATGAGGCGGGTGAGTTCCACCGAAAAGCGCTCGATCAGCGCGTCGGTGGAGAGATCGTCTTGGACGGTCACCTCCAGATACGACTTCGGGCGCGGCGGTGCATCCTCAAAGGGGCGGCGGGCCGCGCGGAGCTTGTTCAGAATCGCATCACGTGAAGACATGTTTTTTCCTGTCGATCGAATGGACGCGCTTTAAGCGTGCTCGTCCGTATCAGATTTAGTCGTCTTTTTGCCCGGTTTCGCGCTCGTCAAATAGAGTGTGCCACCGATGAAAAGGACACCCGTCGCCAACAGCAGCAGATCAGGCACCGTTTCGTATTTGAGATTGAGCGCTGATTGAAAGAATTTGACGATCAAAATCACGAGGATGACTTTCGCCAACCGGTCTTTCAGATCGTCGAGGCTGGTGATGAGCAGCACACGCCCCGCGAACACTGATCCTTCCGCCGCGTCGATCTGATTCACAAACAGTTCGTACAGCCCAAGCGTGAAGATCAGCAGAATCGCGGCAAGCAGATAGCCGTCCATCACGCCCACCACTTCAGAGATCACGTCGCCGCGCAGCGCATCGCGGGCATAAGTGTCCAAATTGGAACCCAAATAGCTGAAAATGCTGCCGATCACATGCAGCACATCGGCAGTGGTGACCACCAGCACGCCAATCGAGATCAACAGGCTGGCGATAACCGGGATGATGATCAGGTAGCGGCTGTTCCACAGCACCGCTTCAAGCAGCCGTTCGAGCGGTTTCATCGGTTAAGGTCTACTCCGCATCACGATGACAAAAGAGATAGGTGCGGACGGTCTGTGATTCTATTTCAGGATACGGATCGCGCTCGATGCATTCATCGAGCCGCAGCCCTGCCCCGGTCAGCAGCGTTTTGATCGTCTCGCGCTTATAAAAATAGAAATCCAGCACGGAAGGCACACCCCAAAGATCGGTGATGTGACGGACTTCATCGCCGGTATGAAAACTGATCAGCGCGGTGCCGCCGGGCCGTAAAATGCGCCGGAATTCCGCGAAAATCAGCGGCAGCCGATCCGGGGGAATGTTGACGATCGCATAAGCGGCTGCGATACCGCCGTAGGATTGATCAGGGATGGCGGTCAGCGCGGTCATATCGCCCTGCCGGAAGGTGAGATGCGGGTTGAGCCGCCGCGCCTGTTCGATCATGCCGGATGACAAGTCGATTCCTTCCGCCTGCGCGCCGTGATCGGCTAAATAGCGGGCGACATGCCCCGGCCCGCAGCCCATATCGCAGATTGCACCCAAACCGCCGACTTTTTCGATCAGCCACTCGAGCATTTTGCGATCGAACGGCTTGTGCGCCAGCTCCCCGGCGATGTGTTCGGCGTAAGCCTCCGCCAGTTGATCGTATCCGCGCTGTACGTCGATCTCGTGCGTGTCGGTCATGGTTTACGTCCGGTTTTTGCGCCACCAATCGTGGAACGACTCGGTCGCCAGCGGCGGGAAGTCGCGGTTTTCCGTCCAGTTACCGATGAAGGGCAGCGGCAGATGGCTGATCTTCTGGCCGTCCTTGACGCCTTCGTTTTCACCGCCCTTGCTAGTGATCGCGCTGGTCGCCACTGCGGCAGCCTTGCCGCCCGCTTCATACAGCAGCGGATGGCTGAAGGCAAATCCGAAGCCCTTCATCCCGGCTTTGAGCAGCGGATCTTGCACCGGTTCCAGATCGCGGCGCAGCCTGAGCAGCATATCGGGAATGTTGATGTCCACCGGGCAGGCGGATTTGCACGCCCCGCACAGACTCGACGCGAACGGGAGCGGCGCGGCGTTTTCTTTGCCTTTCAGCAGCGGCGTGATGATCGATCCGATCGGGCCGGGGTACACCCATCCGTACGTGTGTCCACCGACATTCTGATAAACCGGGCAGGCATTCAGGCACGCACCGCAGCGGATGCAGGCGAGCGCTTCGGCATATTCACTGGTATAGATACCGCTGCGCCCGTTGTCGAGCAGCACCAGATAAAATTCTTCGGGGCCATCCGGCTCACCGGGACGGGCAGGGCCGTGGAAAGCGTTGACGTAGACGGACAAGCGCTGCCCGGTCGCGGCGCGGGGGAGCATCTGGATCAAGGTGGCGAAGTCTTCCCACGTGGGGATGACTTTTTCGATGCCGACGACGGCGATATGCACGCGCGGCACGCTGGTCGAAAGCCGCCCGTTGCCCTCGTTGGTGACGATGACGACGCTGCCGGTTTCCGCGATCAAGAAATTGCCGCCGCTCATGCCGAAATCGGCTTCCAGATACTTCTGGCGCAGGTGTGCGCGGATGAACGCCGTCATCTCGCTGGCTTGATCCGTGTAGGGCATGTTGAGCTTATCCATGAACAGATCGCGGATCTGCTCTTTCATCATGTGCATGACGGGCATGATGATGTGCGACGGGTGACTCTCGCTGATCTGCACGATGTATTCGCCCAAGTCGGTCTCAATCATCTCGATCCCGTGCTTGGCGAAGGCATCTTGCAGGCCGATTTCCTCGGTCGCCATGCTCTTGCTTTTGACGCCTTTTTTCAGATTCAACCGCTGGCAGATGTCGATCACATGCTGGTTGGCTTCTTCGGCGTTTTGCGCCCACAAAACATGCCCGCCGCGTGCGGTGAGGTTGGCTTCGACTTGTTCAAGGAGTTCGGGCAGTTCGTTCATGGCGCGCAGGCGGGCAGCACGCCCCTGCTGGCGGAGCGCCTGCGCATGCGGCAGTTCGCTCATCACGCCGATTCGACGGCTGTTGCTGTTGCCCGTCCCGCGTTCCAGCGCGGTTTGCAGGTGAATGTCCTCCAGCGCGATCACGGCGCTGTGACTAAATTGATTCGCGGTCAGTTCCATAAGTCAAAATCCCGTTCCAAACGAACAACCGTGGAGCGTTCAGCGGCAGCACGCACCCGGCACGCGGACGATTTGGCGCTGATTGTACCCCTTGCGGATTCCGTCCGTCGAATCGATCATAAGGCCGTGCTAGAAGGCTGTCCGTCGAATCGATCATAAGGCGAAGCCAACGCAAACCTTAGAATGGGTTCACGGACTGCTTAGCCAGTTCTTATTTAAACCCATTGACGCAAAAACCCGTTTTCTCATATCATTTCAACAGCTAACCATTAGCAGAACGAAGCAGCGCGCATGACGCACCTTGAAAACCGAACGATCGCCTCACTGACGCTGGATATTATTCCGGTCCTCATGCGGGTGATGAGCGCGCAGATGCGAATCGGCTCCGCGCAGGTTGGCACCTCCCACATCGTGGTGATGCGTATCCTGCACGACCGGCCAGAAACGCTGTCGGAATTGGCGAAGCAGATGCAGGTGACCCTGCCCACCATGTCGAACACGGTGAGCACGCTGGAAGAACGCGGATGGGTCACACGCAGACGCGATGAGCAGGATCGGCGAGTAGTCTGGATCGAGATCACGGAGGCAGGGCGCGACACCTACGGCGTCGTGCAAACGCACATGATCGACCAGATCGCGACGCTCCTTGAAGGGCTGACCGAAGACGACCGCGAGCAAATATCGCGGGCGCTGACGACGCTCAACGCGGCTTTCGCCGCAGGGATCGCAAAAAATCCGCACTACGCGGATTGACGCAGGCAGGTAGAGCGGCAGTCGTTCACACGAGTTGAGTCTTAACAATCTACGAGAGCAATGTAGTCCGAGGATGCAGGGAGAGTATTGTCATGGGTAACGGGGAAATTATCGCAGAGAAGCTGGTCAAGCGTTTCGGCGAAGATGTGACCGCCGTCAAAGGCGTGTCGTTCAAGGTCACCAGCGGTGAAGTGTTCGGCTTTTTAGGCCCGAACGGTGCCGGTAAGAGCACGACCGTATCGATGCTGACTACCCTTTCGCTGCCGACCGAAGGTGTGGGGACGGTCGGTGGGTTCGATGTGGTGCATCAGGCTGCCGATGTGCGCCGGATCGCCGGGGTCGCGCTTCAGGAAATCGGCCTCGATCCGCTCATGAAGTCGACGGAGCTGCTGACCATTCAGGGGCAGTTGTTCGGCATGAGCCGCAGCGACGCGATGAGTCGTGCGAAGGAACTGCTCGAAATCGTCAAGCTTGACGAAGCGAATGTGATGGAACGCCGCGTCGGTAAGTATTCCGGTGGGATGCGCCGCCGTCTCGATCTGGCGCTGGCACTGGTACACCGCCCGCAGATCCTGTTCCTCGACGAGCCGACGACGGGACTCGACCCCGCCAGCCGCCGCGACGTGTGGAATGAAGTCCGCCGCCTGAACCGCGAATACGGCATGACGATCTTCCTCACCACCCAGTACCTTGAAGAAGCCGACGAACTGGCTGACCGGATTGCCATCATCGATCAGGGTCAAATTCAGGTGGAAGGCAAGCCGGATGAACTCAAAGCGGCACTGGGCGGCGAATCGATCAACGTGACGTTCGACTCGCAGGATACGGCCATGCGCGCTGAAGATGAACTGCGTGAGATGGTGGATCGGTCGCAGATCGACCGCAACACGGTGCGCCTGTATCGTCCGAAGGCCGCCGAAATCGTCCCGGCAGTCGTCAACCGCCTCAGCGCCGCCGGTCTGAACCCGACCGCCCTCACGCTGACGCAGCCGACGCTCGACGACGTGTTCCTGCAAGTGACCGGCCAGCGCTTCGAAAAAGACGATGCCAAAGGCCCGGTCGCGAAGTCGTTCCGCCGCCGCAATCGCAAGCAGGCCGCGCAGGCTGAGAAGACCAACTAACCGAATTCAACGACCGAAAATCGACTGTAAAGGGAAACGAACACCTCATGGCGACGATTACGACCACCAATCCAGAAATGATCCGCGAGGCAGCGAAAATCAATCGCCCGTCCCGCATGCCGTTCCCGCTGCAAGTGACGATGATGACCGCTCGCAGCCTCAAGACCGCGTTCCGCGTTCCGGCGGCGATCCTGCCGGGTATCGTCATCAGCGTATTCTTCCTGTTCGTGTACACCGGCACGCTCGGCAATGCGTCGAGCTTCCTGCCCGGTTTGGCCGGACAGAGCTATCTCGGCTTCATCCTGCCGCTCTCGGTGATCAGCGCGGCGTTGAGCGGTTCGGGCGCTGCCGGTCAGGGCATCGTCCGCGATATTGAAAACGGCTACTTCGATAAGCTGATGCTGACCCCGATCAGCCGCGCGGCACTGCTGCTCGGCCACATGATCGCCGGGGCGGTGTTGCTCGTCATCCAAACGGCGATTGTCGTGTCTGTGGCGCTGTTGATGGGTTTCCAGCCTGCAACCGGGATCGGCGGCCTGCTGGTGCTGATCGGCTTCGCGCTGCTGTTGGGGACGGCCTTCGCCGGGTTCACGGTCGCAATCGCCCTGCTGACGGGCAACGCGGCGGCGACACAGGGCGGCAGCTTCCTGTTCTTCCCGCTCTCGTTCATCACCGCGACGTTCGTGCCGATCAACTTGCTGAGCGGTTGGATCCGCACCGCCGCCGAATACAACCCGATCACGTATGTGCTCGAAGCGACGCGCACCACGTTGAATCAGGGCTGGGATCTGCAAATCGTCCTGCGCGGTATGTCGAGCATTATCCTGATGGGCGCGATCCTGTTCGCCTTCGCGCTGTACGCCCTGCGCCTGCGCACCAAGCGCAAGTAAGCCCGCCAAGAATTTAGACCACGGAGGACGCAGAGTGAAAATCTCTGCGTCCTCCGTGGTTCATGCGTTTAAGCCCTACGCAGTCGGTGTTTCCTCAGCGGGCGCCCCGCCATTCCGTACCAGACAGTCGGCCATACTGAACTGCTTGTAGCCGCCCGCCGGGGCAAGATTGCCATTGGTGCCGCTCACCTGATAAATGGCGTCGTTCAGCCGCTCGATCGTCATCCCAGCCTCGTCGGTGAGGCTGTCCCCTACCGCAAAGGACAGCAAATCGCTTAGGCTGTAGGTCGCCAGATGCACACCGATTGGCACTCCGCGCCACACCTCAAGCTGATCGTGCGCGCAGTACACTTCATAGTACTCGTCCGGCGTATAACCGATACGTCCGTCACCGGGATCGACAATGCCGATGACGGGACTCGGGGTACCGCCATCTGCCGAGGTCAAAAACCACTGAAACTGAAGCGCCGCTTGGTCGATCACTTCGAGATATTCGACCCGCAGCGTGTGAGGGCCAGCCGTCATCGTCTGATAAAATTCATCGGTCGTCAGAGTGCGGCCCACAAACCGATCGAGCGCGAGGACATCATCAATGAAGATGCGCACCCCATCATCCGACGCGACGACAAAATGATAAAGCCCTGCGTCAAACGTCTGCACCGAGTCGAACCGCGCCGACCAGTTGTCCCCATTGATCACGCCGGGAGCCGGGCTGCCGCTGCCCCAGTTGACATTGAGGCCATAAGGGAATGCTTCCATGAACAGCACCGGCCCGGAGAGATCGACCGTGTTGTAGAACGATCCCGTCCAGTTCGTGCCGAACTCCGCCTGCACCTGAACGACGAATGCACCGAACAACGCGATGAGGCTAACCGTTAAAGGAACTGTGAAGCGCGTGATGCCTGAACGACGGCGGTACATAGTGCGACTCCATAGTGGGGTTAATTCAACTTCCTATATTCTACACCCGCTTCTCACAATACCTGCTTGCGCGTGATTCGGCGCAGACCGAGGAACGCCATCCCGGTCAGCCACGGCGTGAAGGTTGCGAACATGCATCTAATGACGTTGTTGACGGTTTCCGTCAGCGTATCCCCCGGAATGTAGGAGGTGCAGAGCGGCAGCGGATAATTGTTCAACGAGCAGTAGGTGGTGAGGTCTTCCCCATAACAATTCAAATCTGCGAGACCTGCCGGCGTTGTGCAGTAATCCGCACTGCTGCTGGAGCCGCTTGAGGCGGGATGGGACGAGGATTGAGCCGGTTCGCCGCCGTTCGCGCTGATGCACGCCGCCATGCTGAACTGCTTGTAGCCGCCCGACGGCGCAGTGTTGCCATTCGATCCTGCGGCTTGGAACATGTCCTCATTCAAGCGCGTCATCGTGACGCCGCCCGCTTCGGTACTGCCACCCGCCGGCAGCGCCAGCAGATTGGCCATTGAGAAGGACGCCAGCATGAGGCCCGATGGCACACCGCGCCACACTTCCAGTTGATCGTAGGCACAGTACAGCGCGTAATACTCGTCCGCCGTCCAGTTGAGGCGGCCATCGTTCGGCCCGCCGCCGGAGCTGCTCGAACTGCTCCCTGTACCGGTCGATCCACCGCCGCCACAGACCAGCGGCCCTGCATTGGCGGTCGATCCCATGCTGGCGGTCGCGGTGATCACGTCGCCATTGACGGCGTCAGCGACAAAGCCCTGTGAAAAGGAAGCCACTAAGCCGACATCCTGACTGACGATACTCGATCCGTTTTTGTAAATTTCAATGTGCAGTGGGGGATCACCGGGAGCGACACCCGCCACCGAAACAGAGATGAACACATACTGACAGCCGCTGCCATCTACGAAGGCAAGGGTATTGATGGTAACAGCACCTGCTGCGAAAGCGGTTTGTGTCAAAAGTAACAGGCTGGCAAATCCAATGAAGAGGAGGGTTCCTAATCGTCGTCGTGACATCTATCAATCCTTCTCATGCGACTATGACACATTCAGTATGAAACATGTCTGTGAAGTCCGTATATGACGATATGCCTACGCACACCCTTTCGAGCGAAAGATCGTGAGAGCTTCTGACAAAATAAGACAAGTCGATGACAAAGCGGGAGATTATCTCGGGATCCGTGTGCCTCTTCGCAACTTGATCCATACTGAATTTACGTTGTCCCGGCAAAACGAAATACAGTCGAAGCAACAAACGAATGGCGACCACAGATCCGCTGCATATTCGCATCTTTCTTTCGTCTCTCGGTGATGTTGCGGGCGATCGCGCTCAAGGTTTTGGAGCGGCTGCCCTACGATCCGTTTCTGCGCGGCAAACTGACCATCGAAATTGTGGCTTGGGATCAGCCGGGCGGCAGCGTGACACTGCCCGTCCCCGCAAGCCGCCATCGATTTTGGGTTGCCCAAGCCATCCGAATGCGACGTGGTGATTGTCATACTGTGGTCACGACTAGGGAGCCCCCTATGTCAAAGCGGATGGCACCCCCTACACCGGCACCGAGTGGGAATTTCACGATGCGGTGACCGAAGCGGACAAGAACAACACTCCGATCGTGCTGGTGTATCGGCGTACTCAGAAATTACCGCTGGGTGCAGCCGATCCGCTGCGCCACGCCTTCGATCTCATGACTGCTTGGGAAACCGCTACTTTATTTTATCGGGGGTAGACCAAATCAACCCGGAAACGCTACGTGCAGTTGCAAAGAAAGTTTGGGAGACACTAGAAAATGCTGGGCTACCGTTACAATCGTTTTCTATTAAGCTGACTGTTGAAGATGACTTCTATCAGTCAATAAAAGACAATTTTCCTGAACACAATGGTCATTGGCATAAGTGATAAATCTTGGTCAATAGACATATTGCACTCTAGGACTATTACCAATTCATCTAATAACGCTTAGTCTATACCACCATAGAGTTTGCTGTTTCTGAAATGGCGGGTGCTAAGACTTCATCCGCGCTCACCCAAAATCTACATAATCAATACCCTCCTAGAACGCGATAGTGTCCCCACACTCTTGGCGAGGACACAACCAATCGACAGATCGCGACTTTCCGAATGTCTTAGCCCACAATCACCGCTTTGATACCGCCCTCAACACACAAACTTACGCGCCCATAGTTCAAGGTTGAGCAGACGGAACACCACCTCTACCTGCGGCGCGCGCCCGCTGAAATGCTCACTGAGCAGCACATCGAGCGCGGCGGGCTGCATCCATTGGCGGATGAACGCCCCCCGATCGCGCAGCACCCCTTGAATCCGATCACTCAATGCGCTGCCGAACCAGTGCAGGATCGGCGTGCTGAACGGCTGCTTCGGGCGTTCAAGCGCGGATTGTGCGCCAACAGTGCTTTGACTGACTCACCTTTGTGCCAGTGAGCACGATCCCAAAGCAGTAAGATCGGTTGCGTCGGGTAGCAGACGAGCAAGTCACGCAGAAAGTCAGCCGTCGTCTGACTGCTCATTTCAGGGGAGGGCAGCGCGAACTCATGCCCTGAGCGTAGGTTCAGCGCTCCGTAGAAGTGGGTATGGTCACGTTGGGGACTGCCCCACACCAACGAAGTTTCCCCTTTGAGCGACCAAACCCGCGTCGTGGTTGCCTGAGAATACAAGCTCATCTCGCCCAGCGCGATGACCTCTCCGTCTGGATGGTTTTGCAGAAAATCGGTCTTTTTTTCCAACTCCGCTTCAAATTGTCCCTCATCCGCCGCGCTGGGCTTGCTGCGATAGACTTTGGCGGTGCGTTGGTAGCTCAATCCGCTCTGGTGCAGTCGCCTTTGGTAGCTGGTCTCGTCCCGGTACACCACGCCAAACCATTGCTCAACAGCAACCCGCAAGTCGCTCACCGTCCAGTACATCCCTTCACTCAGATGTAGATCAACCGGACGATACTGGTGCAGACGGCTTTTCACCAACCCCCGTTGCTCTGCCGTCAATTTGTTGGCATTATTCCCCTGCCATTTCGACCGCAATCCGGCTATCCTCTCGGCGCGATAGATCATCGCCCATTGGCGGATGCTGCTTGCTCCCACACCTACCAAGTCCATGATCTCTGCTAAACGGACACCGCTCCCATATAACCGAATGGCTTGTGGGCGCCTCAACTCATCGCCATCCCGCGTTTGGGCTTCCACCTGTCGAAACTGCGCGATTTCTGCTTCTCTGAGGTCGATCTGTCGCTTTCCCATTCGGCAATACTAAATGATCTGTGTTCCTTTTCGGAAGTTCATGAGTGGATTGATTCTACATTCATCCTAGGATTCTGTGTGGTAGCGTGGCGCGTCGCGTTCGACTGGCTGGGGAAATCCGCCGATCGACGGGGTAAATTGCTCACGCAACACGCTATAATCCCCCTGCAAACAAATCGTCCGCGCAACGGATGGAAACGATACCCGCGTATGTCCGACTCTACGATTTCCCCTATGGATATTCCCGTGAATTACGAACACGTCGAATTCACGGCGGATTTGTGTGTCAAATGCAACATCTGCACCTCGGCGTGCCCGGTCATGCCGGTGACGGATCTGTTCCCCGGCCCGAAAACGGTCGGCCCGCAGGCGCAGCGCTTCCGCATGAACGGCGAACGCGGCGATGACTCGCCCGATGCCAGCGTCGATTACTGCTCCGGCTGCGGTATCTGCACGATGGTGTGCCCGCACGGCGTCAAGATCATGGAGATGAACGCCCGCGCGCGCGAAAAACTCTACGATGGCAAGATTCCCCTGCGTAACCGCATCCTCGGTCGCTCGGAATTGATGGGCAAGCTCGGCTATCGCTTCGCGCCCGTGCTCAACTTCGGCGCGTCGATTCGCCCTGCGCGCGTGGTGGTCGAAAAGGTGATCGGCATTCACCGCGATGCGCCCGTCCCCAAATGGACGTTCACCCCGTTCCGCACATGGTTTAAGCGGCACAAGCCCGAAGCGCAAGCCCCGTATCGCGGGCAGATCGCCTATTTCCACGCTTGTGCGGGCAATTACTTCGACACCGCGACCAGCAAAGCGGCGGTCATGGTGCTGGCCCACAATGGATTCGATGTGATACTGCCGGAGCAAACGTGCTGCGGGCTGCCGATGCAGTCGAACGCCGAATTCGACGCGGCGCGGTCGAATGCCTGCTACAACCTCGACAAGCTCTCGCCCTACGCCAAACAGGGCATACCCGTCGTCGGCGCGTCTACCTCCTGCACGCTGAGCCTGAAATCCGACTATCGCGAAATTTTGCAGGTTGATCACCCGGAACGCGATCGCGTGGCGGAGAATACCTACGATATCAGCGAATTTCTGCTCATGCTCTATCGCAAAGGCGAACTCAAGACCGATTTTAAGCCGCTGCCGGTCAACGATCTGATCTATCACGCGCCGTGCCAGCAAAAAGCGCATCATATGGGACAGCCCGCGCTTGACCTGTTCGATCTGATCCCCGGCCTGCGCGTGACGCTCGCGGATGCGGCGTGCTGCGGGATCGCCGGGACGTATGGCATGAAGCGCGAGAAATATCCGATTGCGATGGACGTGGGAAAGCCGCTGTTCGATCAGGTGCGGGCCGCCGGGGTGGACAAGCCCTCGATCTGCGACAGCGAAACGTGCCGGTGGCAGATCACGCACGCGACGGGGGCGCACAGCATTCACCCAGTACAGTTGCTCGCGGCGGCGTATGGATTGCTGACGCTTTAGCGCCCGTTCAAGCGGGACGGTTCGAGCGGGAGACGCACAATCATGGTGGTGCCTTCCCCGACGACGCTTTCAGCGTGGATCGATCCGTGATGCAGCTCGATCAACTCTTTGACGATCGAGAGGCCTAATCCAGTGCTGTCGGTGACGAGGCTGCGCGCATTGTCACTGCGGAAGAAGCGTTCGAAGATGTTGGGCACATCCTCCGGCGGGATACCGATTCCGTTGTCGCGCACCATGATGATCGCGCTGCCCCCGTCCTGATGCGTCTCCACATGCACCCATCCACCGAGGCGGGTGTACTGGATCGCGTTCGAGATCAAGTTCACCAGCACGCGCCGCAGATGATCGTCATCAGAAACCAAGACGGGCATCGCCTTATCAGGCGTAAACGTCAGTTCGATCTGCGTTTCGTGCGCCAACACCTGCTCCGCCTCCACGACGGATTGGACGATCTGATTCAAATCACACGGCTCGTAACGCGGCTGCATAATTCGCCGGTCAAGGCGCGACACGGTGAGCAGATCGCGTACCAGCGAATGCAAATGCTTAATCTGCTGTTCAAAGGTGGGCAGCCGCCGTTCCAGTTGATCCGGCTGGCGTTTGAGCAAATAGAGGCTGGTTTCCAGCACGGCGATCGGGTTGGCGAGGTCATGGGCGGCGTTGGCGATGAAGGCTTCGCGCATTTGAGCGATGCGCCGTTCTTCGGTCACGTCACGGTGAACTTCGACGAAATGCAGAACTTCATTGGCCCCATTTTTCACGGGGACGATCGTAGAAGCGGCAAGATAAGTCTCGCCGGTTTTGCGCCGGTTACTCAGCAGCCCCACCCATGTTCTGCCGCTGCGGATTGTTTGCCATAGTTCGGTGAGGGTTTCGGCGGGAGTATCCCCACCTTCGAATATTTTGGTGCCGATGGCGTCTTCGCTGGAATAACCGGTCGTGCGCTCCCATGCAGGATTGACATAGAGGATTTTTCCATCCACATCCGACATCAACACGGGATCAGCGACGTTGCGCAGCACGATCTCCATTTGATGTTTTTGAGCAAGCATTTGCGCATGGGTGAGCTTGCTTTCGGTGATGTCCTGTACCCCACCAATGCCATAAACGGCCTGAGTGACCGGGTCACGGCGCAGTACCCGGTAATGATCGCGCAGCCAACGGATGTCGCCGTTTGCCGTGATGATCCGATATTCGACCGTGTCCCAGTCGTGCGTTTGCCGCCAATCCAAAGCGGTTGCGATAGCCTGTGCATCATCGGGGTGAATGAGGCTTCCCCATCGCTGAGGCAGACGGTTGATTTCATCCAACGTGTAACCGGTAATCGCCTCGAACGCGCCGCCGATCCACTCGGTTTTATACGTGCGGTCACTGTACATGACCGCCGAATACACATAGTCGGACGCGACCTGCGTCAGCATAGGCAGTTGATCGGTACTGCTTGCGCCTACCAATTCAAGCAGCCGCGTCACGTAGTTTTCGAGCGGCTGTCCACTGCGTTCGGCTTCTGCAGAGAGCCGCTCGAACAAAGCAGTGTCGATTGTGATCGTCGGCATCGTGGTTCCGCTGGTCTTCTTCAATTCCCCCACACTATCGATCATTATAGGTCGAATTTGAATTCATGAAGGCGCGCAAATGATTTTTCAGACGTTTTTCATAATTTTATGCACATTTCTTATGGCTTGACCTCGAATAAGGCATGATCGACGATTGACGTTAAGCCTTGCTAATGTCATGATTACGCCAAAGGGGGATAGATTTCCTCCCTAAAATGATGCTCAGGATCCCATCATTTCAGTTTGGTCAAAAGGTGCTGGTTCTATGGTGACACATACGCAGTCCCTCAGCGGGCATGAGACATCGCCGCCCGCTCAGTCGAAGTTCGCTCTCCCATTCATTCTGATCATGGCCGTTGGCATCACACTGGCGTATTCGCTGTGGGGCGGGGTTCCCACGGCGGATAAAATGCCGCTGTTCATCGCCGGGATCGTTGTCCTGTTCGCCGTACTGGGGGCGGTTTTTGTGGCGGGGTGGCATCTGTTGGTGCGTCCGCTGCCCAAAGGCCGGACGGTGTCACAGGCGAACGCACTGCCCGCCCAAGGACGGCTGCTGCTCGGCGTACTGATCACGGTTGCCGCGTTCAGCAATGTGATCGGATCGGCATGGGATGATGTTTGGCATCACAAATACGGCGTGCCGTTCGGGGAAGATTTCTTCTGGCCGCCGCACATTCTGATCTACACCTTTTTGGGTGCGATCAGCTTGGTGGCGTTTCTCGGTCTGCTCATGTTGATGCGCAGCGGCAAAGGGACGCTTCAACAGCGGTTCCGCGCCAATCCGATCGTCGGGCTGCTGATTCTGGTCGGGGCGTTCCAGTTATTCAGCGTGCCTGCCGACCCGATTTGGCATTCGCTGTACGGGGTGGAAATTGGCGCATGGAGCGTGCCGCACATCGTCCTGCTGTGGAGTTCGCTCGGCTCGATGTTCCTCGCGCCGCTGCTGATCCTCTCAACGATGCCGCCGCGCCCGTGGTCGAGCATTTTCAAGCTGACGGCGAAAGACCTCCTGGTGCTGATCACCTTCGCGTTCATGAGCGGCTTGATCCTGATTCTGCTCACAACCGAATGGGATGGGATCGAAAACCTGAGCGCGGCGTCGGTGGCGAACCTGCAATCGCGCCCCGAATGGATACTGACGACCACGCTGGTGATGTTCGGGACATTCTTCGCGACAATGGGCATTCGCACCACGCGCAGAGTTGGGGCGGCGACGTTCATCGGATTGGTGACACTCGGCATCCGTGTGCTGCTGCTGTCGCTTTTACAGTACACGGTCGAACTTACGCCGTTCGCTGCGCTGATCACGCGGGTGATCTGCGTGGGGGTCGATGTGTCCTATGCGCTGAGTTTCGCGATCCGCAAAGCGCCCGCGTCATGGTGGATGAGCGGGATCGGCGCACTGGTGGGCATGCTGGTCACCCTGCCGTTTACCGGTCAGTGGCTCGTGTGGCCGGTTTATGATGCGCGCAACCTGCCGGGGGTGCTGATTGTGGGACTGCTGGCTGCGTGCTTTGCCGCGTTTGCAGCGCAGTACCTCGGCGATCGCATTGCCGTGGGCAGTGTGCAGACCGCGCCCGAACCGGAGCAGCGTCAAGAACGGCGGATTATGACCCTGCTTGCGCCTGCCGCGTTTGCGCTGTTGATCGCCGTGACAATTGCGTGGATGGTCACCGCGCCGCCGCCAAACTTATAACCGATGGCCTGCGCGCCATGACTCGTTTTCTCCTCGCTGAAATGATGTACCGCCCGCGCCCAACCGATTCACGGGCGCGGGCGGTTTTCGATTTCGCGCTCACCTCACGAATCACCGCCTTAGATGAGCGCGATCGTATCCTGTTTGTGTGCGACAGCCCTCAAACGATCGACAGTTTGACCGCGTTTGTGCAGCCCATCGCCCGCTGCCCGGTGGAGTATGGGATCGTCAATGCGCCCGTCTCCATGTTAGGCGGCGATACCCCACGTGAATTGGGATGGGATACGCCGGATCGCTGGCAGCGGATGGCGATGACCGATCGTTGGGCGCGTATTCTGGCGGCACTGGAAGCCGGGGAGCGAGAACAGGCCGCAGGATCGACGGGCTGGCTGATCATGCCCGCGCATGATGCGGTGTGGGGGCGCGGGCTGCTGCCGTATCTGGTGCGCTTAAGCCGGAAATTCAGCCGCAAGGGGCATCCAGCGGCGGTCAGCCCGTATACCTACTGGCAGCATTCGCCCGTCCCCGGCGCGGCTATTCCCTCCGACGTGATCGATCTGCTCAACACCGCCTTTGGGCGTGACAGCCGCTTCTGGTGGAAGATCACGACCGACCGCGTGCAGGGGTTTTGGGGCAAGATGAGCCTGCTGCCGTTCGGGTTGTGCGCGCCGCTCCGCGAGGCAGTGCGCAGCGGTCACGTCAGCACCGCCACACTGGAAGACGATCTGATCATCGACACAGCGCTGCGGCGGCTGGGGTTTGGGGTACGGGCGGCGTGGATTTGGCGTCCGCACCGGTACCGGCAGGCGCTTCCGGTCTTTGACGAAGCCGGGGCGCGCAAAGTCATCGAACGCACCCTCCATTACTCACTAAACGCCCTCAGCAGTCGATCGCCCGTGGGGGGCAGCACGTTGAACTTCCCTCTTGATGGACTGGGTCAACTGCGCGCCGCGTTATCGCCTCGTTTCCGCGCGTCCGACGCCCACGCCGAACGATTTATCCGCGAAGAAGCCGAAACCATCCGCATACGGGTCGAGCAGTACAGTGCATCATGGGTCGATTGGGGCGATTATCGGATTGTCGTAAGAATTGGCGATCCCGACTGCGAAGTCTGGAAACCATTGCCAAGTCTGCTATAATGCGTTCGTACTTCCCTTAGACAGATCGATATGAGGAATAAAACTGCGATGATCCCAGCAGGCGACTTGAAGAAAGGGACAACCGTCAAACTTGACGGCTCGCTGTGGCGTGTCCTTTCCACTGAATACAATAAACCGGGTCGTGGTACCGCGACTATGCAAACTTCGCTGCTGAATATTGCGACCGGCAAGATCAGCAAAAAGATTTTCTCGGCGGACGAAGGCATGGATAACGTCTACGTCGAATCGGAAGAAGTGCAGTATCTGTACCGCGATGGCGATACGTTCCACTTCATGAACAACAGCACCTTCGATCAGTATGAAGCCGACGTGGCGCTGTTCGGTGATGACCAGTATTTCCTGAAAGACGGGATGTCGCTGGAACTGCGCGTGTACGAAGGCCGCCCGATCGACTACGTGTTCCCGGTCACCGTCGTGTACGAAGTCGTGGAAGCGGAAGTCGCGGTGGTCGGTGATACCGCTGGCTCCGTCACGAAGAAGATCAAGACCGACACCGGCTTGAGCGTGAAAGTGCCGATGTTCGTCAACGTGGGCGAGAAGATCAAGGTCGATACGCGCGACGGCTCGTTCCTCGGGCGTGCGTAAACAAACCAACGCAGCACTCTCCACAACTCAACGTAAGACCTCAAAGACGCAAGGGGAAGGAAACGGACACTCTTTGCGTCTTTTGATTCACAGCTACGGAAATGATTATGGGTCAGCACGCCTCGTCCGTTTTTCGAGCGGCGGACGACGCATGTGTCGTCCCTACTGAGAGTGTTGATCTCTTCATTCCTTTGCATCTCTGCGCTTGAGTGTTCATTCTGGGGGGAGAACTTCTATGGCGGGTGAAATGGCAGGCAAGACCGTCCTGATCACGGGCGGGACGGGAAATGTGGGGCGGGCGGTGGCGCACAGGTTCGCCAAAGAAGGCGCGAATCTGGTGCTGGTCGATCGCGATCCAGCGCGGTTGGACGGTTTCATAGCGGAACTGGCCGCCGCCTACCCGGAGGTGCAAGTCCACCCGGCGCAGGTCGATGCGCTCGACGGCGCGGCGGTCGATGGCATGATCACGGCGGTGCGGGCGCGCTTCGGGCAAATCGACGTGATCGCGCACACGATCGGTGGGTTCGCGTATGGCGATCCGGTGACGGCGATGAACATGGACGTATTCGAGCAGCAGTTGAACCTAAACGTCCGCCCGATCTATACGCTCGTCGGGCGCGTCGTCCAGCATATGCTCGATCAGGCGGTGGCGGGAAAAGTCGTGATCATCCTGTCACGCGCCGCGATCAAAGGGAGCGCAAAATCGTCGGCCTACAATGCGACCAAAGCCGCCGCCCAGTCGATCATGGAAAGCCTATCCTTGGAAGTGCGCGACAAGGGTATCAACGTCAACGGCATCATGCCCAGCATCATCGACACGCCGCCGAACCGGAAAGATATGCCCAACGCCGATTTCTCGAAGTGGGTGACGGTGGACGACATCGCCAACACAATCTACTTCTTGTCGTCGGATCAAGCGCGCACGCTGCACGGCGTCAGCCTCGAAGTCTACGGACGGGCATAAGGATAAGGAAAGCACAAAAGAGTCAACGCAAAGACGCCAAGGATGAAAGACGCTGAGGAAAACACGCTTTCTTTGCGTCTTCGCTTCATTGCGTCTTTGCGTTAAGTTTTTCGTCCTTCTGCGTTATCGCGTACTGCTGCCATCGTCGAAGATGCCGGTTGCGTGACAGCCGAGGTTAGCATTGGCCGCCGCCGATTCCAGCGAGACGAATTCGTCGTGATGCGCGTCGTCCGGCTCATAGAGGACGGCTTCCGCCCACCCGCTGCGCACCAGTTCGGCATTGACGAACGTACTCCCCACATACACGAAGCGCAGCAGCCGGTCATAGCGATCGGTTTCGCTGACATCGCGCACGAGCGAAACCGTTTGCCCCTGCACCATCGCCGCGTTCGCCTGCTTGGCTTCTTGATAGCACGGCTCATCGCGCTCCGGGGTGTTGACGCCCACATAGCGGATACGTTCGACGCTGCCGTTGATGTCCACATCGATCGTATCGCCATCGATCACGCTGACTACGCGCCCAACTTCATCGGCATTGACCGGCGCGCCGCCTGACGATCCGCTTGAACCGCCATCGGGCGGGATGTACTGCATATCGCAAGCCAGCGCCGCCAACGCGAGGAGCGCCAGCGCGATAAAGGGTAAACCGTACCGTTTCGCAGAGCTTTTAGACACTTTTATCGCTTTTTTGTTCATTTTCTGAGAGCGCCTATGTTACAATTTGATCAACCATATGAACGAATCGAAATCAGACCACCAACTGTAAACCCTATGATGGACGACCTGCTGATTGTACAAGATGGGCAAGCCGCAAGCCGCTCTGATGCGGTGCGCAACCGCGAACTGCTGCTCGAAACGGCGCGCCGTCTGTTCGCCGAAAAGGGTGTCGAGGCCGTCCCGATGAGCGCGGTGGCCGAAGCCGCCGGGGTGGGCAAAGGGACGCTGTACCGCCATTTCCCCAACAAAGCGCAGTTGTGCGAATCGCTGATCGACGAGGATCAGCGGCAGCTTCAAGAGCGCACCTTCGCCATGCTGCGCACCAATCCCGATCCGGTCGTCATGCTGCGCTGGTATGTGATCGAAGTGTCGGCGTTCGTGTTTCGCAATCTCGATTTTCTGGGGAGTGTCGATGTTGGGCTGGCACATCCCGCGCATGGCTGGTGGCACCAGACTATTCGCGGACTGCTGGGGCGCGTCGATTTTGGCCCGAAGGCAGACCCGCCGGATCTCGACTACCTGACGGATATGCTGTTCCTCATGCTTGATGGGCGGGCGATTTTCTACCAGCGGAACCGTCGCGGGTGGTCGCTCGAGCGCATCCAATCCGGGCTGCTCAACGCGCTGGACAGAGTGATCGGCTAAAAAGGGACGGCGAAAAGCCGTTCCGCATTCTCCCCTAAATTCCCCGTTTGTGCTATACTTTTAGACCACTTGTTCATAAACCGATCGGGCGAAGCATGGCGAAAACGCAGTCTCGCTACGTGTGTCAAAACTGCGGGCGGCAGTCGCCCCGCTATATGGGACGCTGCCCCTCGTGCGGCGAATTCAATACCATGGTCGAGGAAGTCACCGAGGTGGTCAAGCCGGGTGCGCGTGCCGCAGGTGGCGAACGGACGCGGATCGTGCTGCCTTCCAGCCGACCGCAGCGGCTCAACGAGATCAGCATGGAAGAAATGCGCCGCTACTATGTGCCCATTGGCGAATTCAACCGGGTGCTCGGTGGTGGGCTGGTGCCGGGGAGCATTACGCTGATCGGCGGCGAGCCGGGGATCGGTAAAAGTACCATTATTCTGCAAACCGCTGCACTCATTGCGAACAACGTTGGGCGGGTGCTGTACGTCAGCGGCGAAGAGAGCACCCGGCAGATTAAGATGCGCGCCGACCGGATGGGCTTGCAATCGGAAAATCTGTTCCTGCTCACCGAAACGCGCTTGTCCGACATTCTCGAACAGGTCAACGAGGTCGATCCAACCGTGCTGGTGATCGACTCGATCCAGACGATCTACACCGAAGAAAGCGAATCGTCGCCGGGGAGCGTGTCGCAGGTGCGCGAATGCGCCTCGCGACTGCAAATGCTCGCCAAGACGAGCGGGATCAGCGTGTTCTTGATCGGCCATGTGACCAAAGAAGGCGCGATCGCGGGGCCGCGTGTGCTGGAACACATTGTCGATACGGTGCTGTACCTCGAAGGCGATCCGTATCAAGCCTATCGTCTGCTGCGCAGTGTGAAAAATCGCTTCGGCGCGACCAGCGAAGTCGGCGTGTTCGAGATGAGCGGCGTGGGTATGGTTGAAGTGCCAGGCAGCAGAAATCTTCATCGGTGAACGGGTGTTGAACGCCCCCGGTACAGCGATCGCCACGGCGATGGAAGGGACGCGTCCGCTGTTGGTGGAAATTCAGGCGCTCACCAGTCCCACTTCTGATTCGGCAACCCGCGCCGCACCCCCAATGGGGTCGATCTCAACCGCGTACTGCTGATCAGCGCAGTGCTGACCAAACGTTTCGGACTCAAGCTGCATGAGCAGGATATTTTCGTCAACGTCGTCGGCGGCGAAAATCGACGAACCGGCGAGCAGCACGGCGATGGCGATGGCGATGGCGTCGAGCTACTACAACCGCTCCACAACGATATGACGTTCATCGGTGAAATTGGGCTGGCGGGTGAACTGCGCCCAGTGGCGCAGCTTTCGGCGCGGCTGTTCGAGGCGTCGAAGATGGGCTTCAAACGGTTGGCGATGATCCCCAAGATGAAGAAGCGGCTGCCAGATATTCCGGAGGGGATAAAGCTGGTCAGGCGCGCAACGTCGGTGAAGCGCTGGCGATCGCCGTGCCGAAGGAACTGATCGAAAAAAACGAAAAAAGAGTCAACGCGAAGACGCAAAGAAAGAAGGTTTTCCCTTTGCGCCTTTGCTTCATTGCGTATTTGCGTTAAGTCTTCCTCCCCCCCGGAATTGCGCCGCGCGGTCAAATCCTTTATAGTGGCGCGCGATACCGCATGATCTGCACGGAGGAAAATCCCCGATGGATGAAAAAGTCGTTCGCGAAAAACTGCGGGCGTTCATCAAGAAAGAACTGATCCGCGACGAAAAATTCAACCTCGCCGATGATTACGGCATCGTCACCAACGGCTTGATGGACTCGTTCGCGCTGGCTGAACTGGGCGTGTATGTCGAAAGCGAATTCGGCGTCTACATCCCAGATCCCGACCTGACGGTTGCCAAAATGGACACCCTCAACCAGATCGTCGCCCGCGTGATGCGCGATCTCCACTAAGCGCGGCTGGCTGTATGCTCACCCTTTCCAACCGACATGACTTTCACACGATGCTGGATGCCGCCACGCTGATCCATGCAGCCGATCAGCCTGCCGTGATTTACCTGAGCGTCGATCAGCCGCCTATCACCGTCACCCGCGCCGAGTTTCGCCGTACCGCGATTGGCTATGGGGCGGCACTGCGCGGCGCGGGCATCACGGCGGGCGATCTGGTCATCATCGCCCACACGCAGAACCTCGAAAGCATTTACATCTTCTGGGGCGCGCTGCTGATCGGCGCGATCCCGTCGATGTTCCCGACGCTCACCGAAAAGCTTGACCCCGATATTTACATGGCGAACCTCGCCGAGCTGGTGTCGTTTTCGGGTGTGCGCTGCGTGCTGACGACCGACGATTTCGCGCCGACGCTGGCCGCCCGCGTGCCCTGCCCGGTCTATGGATCGACGCATTTGATGGGCTTGATCGCGCCGATGACGGCGACCGCCGCGCCGTTTGAGCCGCATACGCCAGAACCGGATGCAATCGCATTCCTTCAGCATTCCAGCGGGACGACCGGACTGCAAAAAGGCGTTGCCCTGTCGCACCGCGCGCTGCTCAACCAGATCGCCAGTTACAGCGAGGCGATCGCGCTGACCGCCTCCGACGTGATCGTGAGCTGGCTGCCGCTGTATCACGACATGGGGCTGATCGCAGGCTTCTTGATGCCGCTGATTCAAGGCGTGCCGCTGGTGCTCATGTCGCCGTTCGAGTGGGCGAAATCGCCCATTATGCTGTTCCGCGCCATCCACGCGTATCAGGGGACGCTGTGCTGGCTGCCGAACTTCGCCTATAACCACTGCGCCCGCCGCATCCGCCAGCGCGATCTGGAAGGTTTGTCGGTGGCAAGTATGCGCCTATTCATCAACTGCTCGGAGCCGGTGTACGCCGAAAGTCACGCTCAATTCGCGGAGCGGTTCGCCGGGTTGGGCGTCAAGCCGGAGATGCTGGCCGTCAGCTATGCGATGGCGGAAAACACCTTCGCCGTCACGCAGACGCCGCCGGGACACGCGCCGACGCTCGATTGCGTCGATCGCGTGGCACTGGAAAGCCAGCTCAGCGCGCTGCCCGTGCCCGCCGATCACCCGCATGCGTCGATCCGCGTGTCGTGCGGCCTGCCGATCCAGCACAGCGCGTGCCGCGCCTTGGATGATCAAGGAAATCCGCTGCCCGAACGACAGGTCGGGGAACTGGTCGTCAAAAGCGACTGCATGCTGAGCGGCTACTACAAGCGCCCCGATTTGCAGCCGTTCCGTGATGGCTGGTATTTGACCGGCGATCGCGGTTACATCGCCGATGGCGAAGTGTACGTCGTAGGGCGATCCAAAGATTTGATCATCAACGCGGGCAAAAATGTTTACCCGCAGGATATTGAGGCGATCGTCAATACGGTGCAGGGCGTACATCCGGGGCGCGCGGTCGCGTTCGGCGTGCCGGATGCCAAAGAAGGCACCGAATTGATCGCGGTGGTCGCGGAAGTCGATGACGATGATCCCGACGCGCACCAACTGATCGGCCAGCATATTCGGCAGGCGGTGGCACAGCGCAGCACCGTCACGGTGAGCTATGTGCGTTTAGTCGACTCCAAGTGGTTGATCAAGACCAGCAGCGGTAAGATCGCCCGTGCCGCCAACCGTACCAAGTGGATGAGCGAGCAGGAAAACGCCTGAACCTCTCAGCGTCGTTGAGCACCATTGCAGAAAGGCTGCTGCCATGAAGATCGTGTTTCGCTACCGTGCCTACTATGGAATCGCGCTGCTGCTCATGGGAGCGTTGCAGCTGCTGCTGGCCTACACCCGCCTCAACCGGGGGTCGGATTCGTCTTCGCAGCTCGTGTTGGGTGTCACCGGGATGCTGTTAGGCGCGTATTTCTATTACATGCCCGTCGCGACCATCGATCACGGCATGGAAAGCGGCACGATCACGCTGAGCGGCCTGTTCGGGATCATCAAGCGCACCTTTACCTATACCGGCGCGGCGGATTTGAAGATTGAGAACAACCGGCTTTACTACCGGCAGGCGGGCACGTGGAAATCGGCCTATCTCTCGCGTAGCATCTGCCGCACCGAAGATTGGGAAAAACTGGAAGCCTTGATCGCCGGGAAATAGGCTGAAAATGAAGCAAACGGCGGCCTATCCCCCGATTGTCTCAGTGGTAGCCGCCGCCGCTTCTGCTGCGGGTGTGCAGGCCGCCTGCTCCTCGCGGAACATTTCGATTTTCCCCTGTATGTAAGCGCGGATACGGTTCAGCCGTTCGATCTGCGCATCAATTTCGGTCAGCTTTTGCGTGAAAAATTCGATTTTGCTGCTGGCCGGGATCGCGTTGGCTTCCCATGCTGTCGCCGCCATCGCGATTTCGGCCAGCGTGAAGCCCGCCGTCTGCCCCTGCTTAATCAATTCCAAGCGCGTCAACACCGACTCGGCATAATCGCGGTAGTTGTTGGCGCGCCGCACATAATGCGTGCGATCGATCAGCCCAATCTTTTCATAATAACGCAGTGTATCGATCGAAATCCCCGCCCGTTTCGCCACTTCTGAGATTTTCATGAGTATCCGTTCCCCCTCTTGACTCTGGAGTACGCTCCATCGTTTAGGCTGTCACTATAGCACGAAAAACAGCGCGATGCGCACCGCATCAAGGGCATAGGAGCAGAGGACATGCAGGGAAAGACGATTGTCTTGACCGGGGCAGCAAAAGGCATTGGACGGGCGACCGCGCTTCGACTGGCGAAAGCGGGTCACACGGTGTTCGCAGGGGTGCGCAAATTAGAAGATGGCGACTCACTGCGCGCCGATCAGTCGTCGATTCGACCCATTTTGCTCGATGTGACCCACGTAGAGCAGATCGCCGCCGCCGTTGAAACGGTGCGAGCCTACGTTGGGGATCGTGGGCTGGATGCGCTGATCAACAATGCCGGGGTCGCGGTGGCGTCGCCGCTGGAATTCCTCCCGATCGACGATTTCCGTAAGCAGATCGAAGTCAATCTGACGGCGCAGCTCGCCGTGACGCAGGCATTTATACCCTACCTGCGCGCCGCACGCGGACGGATCATCAATGTCACGTCGATCGGCGGGCGGGTGGCAGGGAAGATGCTCGGTGCCTATCATGCGTCGAAGTTCGCCTTCGAAGCGCTCACCGATACGCTGCGGTTGGAACTCGCGCCTTGGGGGATGGAAGTCGTCGCCATCGAACCGGGTGAAATCGCCACGCCGATCTGGGAAACGGGCGCGCAGATGTTCGCTGCCATGCTGACGCGCATGCCGCCGCAGGTGATGGACTTGTATGGGACTGAGATCAGGCAAACAGAGACGCGGGCGGCCTCCGGGGGAACAGGCGGATCGCCCGCCGATGCCGTCGCGCAGGTGATCGAGCGGGCGATTTTGGCGGCGCGTCCGCGCACACGCTACACCGTCGGCATGGACGCGCGCATCGCTGATACCGTGATTCGCCGCTTACCCGATCGGCTGCGCGACCGGTTGATGGGTTCGCGGTAAGCCGCTAGCGCGATGCAGCGATCACCTGCTCATAGACGGCGAGGGTATCGCGGGCGGTCTTACGCCAGCTAAAGCGCGTTGCCTGCCCTAACCCGCGCGAAATCTGCGTTTCACGGAGCGGGTCTTGCCCCAGCAGAGCGAGCATCGCGCCGCCCATGCCGCGCAGATCGCCCATGCGCACCAGATAAGCGGCATCGCCGACGATCTCGCTGATCCCCGGCGCGTCCTGCGCGATGACCGGCGTGCCGCACGCCATCGCTTCAAGCACGGGCAGCCCAAACCCTTCGTAAATGCTGGGGAACACGAACAGGCGCGCCAGCCGATAGATCGACGGTTTTTCGCGATCATCCGGCGCGCCGATCCACTGAATATTCGCTTCGATCCCCAATTCTTTCGCGTAGCCGCGCACATCTGGGAACAGCGGATCGTTCCAATCCGGCTCACGTCCGGCAATGACGAGCGGGTATTCGTCGCCTTCGGCTTTGGCGACATAGCTGTAGGCAGCCAGCAAACTGCGCACCTGCTTCCGTACATCGAATGCGCCGAGGTAGAGCACAAATTGATCGGGCAGGTTGTATTTGGCCTTTACTTCGGCATCATGTTCCGCGCCAAGACGGGGATGAAAAGCTTCGTCCGCCGCTAAATGCGTCACCGTGATCTGATCGGCGGGCAGATGCAGATATTTCACAATGTCGTCTTTCGCCGCCTGACTGATGGTGATCACATGAGTGGAACCGCGCGCCGACGCCGTCACCAGCGATGTGTACACCTTGGTTTGCCATGTTGGCGTATATTCCGGCATCGCCAGCGGGATCACATCCAACACCGACGTGATCAGCGGGACGGGTGAACTGAGCGGCGATCCCCAATACGGCACATGGGCAATATCCGCCTTGAGCTTGCCCACCGCCGCGGGGAAGGTGCGCTGTTCAAACCACACTTTGCCGAGGTTCGAGCGCGATCCCTGCGTGGGGAACACCTCCACGTTGGGCGGCACGCCTTCCGGCGTCAACCCCGGCGGCGTGACGAGCGTCATTTTGAGATCGGGCGAGAGTTTGCGAAGATGCGTGACTAAATGACGGAGATACTGCCCGCTTCCAGAAAACGGGCGATCCCAGAACCATGCATTAAAAGCAATGTGCATAGCGTTGATCGAGTGGGTTAGGCGTCGTGATCGACAGTCGCGTCGTCATCGACGGGCAGGCGCATACATTCCGGGCACAGACCGTAAAATTCCAGCAGGTGCCCGCTCAATTGGACGTGCAGCCGCTCTTCCAAGTTCTGCTTCAGCGGCGCAAGCCCACAGTCTTCAAACTCGATGACTTTGCTGCATCGGGTGCAAATGATGTGGTGATGGTGTCCATCGGGCAGCAGAACATAGGTTGGGGTGGAACTGGTGCCGATGTAGGTTGGGCGCACCAGCGATAAGCGGGTGAACAGATCGAGCGCGCGGAAGACACTTGCACGGCCCACGCTTTCGTCAATAAGGCCAACGCGGTCGACCAATTCGGCGCTCGTGATATGCCCACCACACTGCTCTAGCACGCGGAGCACCGTCAGCCGCGCATGGGTGAGCTTATAACCCTGCTGGCGCAGCCGCTGTGCACGGGCGCTCAAAAAGACAGGGGCTGAAGGATGAGCCATGAGCTTTTTTCTACCAAGAGTTCAAACGGACGATATGGTTTCATTGTATCATGGTCTGACAAGGCAGATGATATTTCAATCGGCTAAAAGGTTTGTAACACTGCCATGACTCGATTAGAATAAAAATGTTAGTTCAGGACCCAAACCGGACATCTTTTATGGCCTTTCCCGACTCCCCCCCTGTCCTTCTCGGCAACCGATACCAGATTCTCGACCAGCTCGGCGCAGGGGCAATGGGTTTGATTTACCGCGCACATGACCGTCTGACCGGGCAGGATATCGCATTAAAACGTGTGATCGTCGGGTCGAACGCCTACAGCAACGACGATCTGCGCTTGGCCCTGCTGCGCGAATTCCGTATGCTGGCTTCGCTGCGCCACCCGAATATCATCAGTGTATTGGATTACGGCTTCGACCCGCTGCGTCAGCCCTTCTATACCATGAAATTGATCCACGGCGCACAGGATGTCGTGAGCTACGCGCGCAGCCAGTCGATTGAGGTCAAAATCCGCCTGATCAGCCAGCTTTTACAGGCCTTAGCCTATCTGCACCGGCGCGGCGTGCTTCACCGTGACTTGAAACCGATGAATGTACTGGTCGATGGTGATGAAACCGTGCGCTTGGTCGATTTCGGGCTGGCCGTGATCACCGAAAGCAGCACCAAAAGCCTTGATGATCTCACTGCCGGGACGCTGGCGTATATGGCCCCCGAACTATTTAAGGGCGATCGCGTCAGCCAACAGGCCGATCTGTATGCGGTCGGCGTGATGGCATACGAGATTTTTGCCGGGAAACATCCGTTTAACGCCAACAACGTCGGCGCGTTGATCAGCGATGTGATCCACCGCCAGCCCGACCTATCGCTGCTGCCCGAACCGGCGCGCCCGTGGCTGAGTAAACTCCTCGCCAAAACCCGCGCCGAACGTCAGGCGATGGGAAGTGCCGCCGAAATCAACCGGCGCTTGTTCGAGGCGTTCGGGTTGCCTATCCCGGTCGATCCGGTGGCGGTACGCGAGAGTTTCCTCCAATCGGCGACGTTTGTCGGTCGCGAACCGGAAATGACACGCCTTTCCGAAGCGCTCAGCGATGCGGTACGCGGACGCGGATCGGCATGGTTGATCGGCGGTGAAAGCGGCGTGGGCAAATCTCGACTGGTGTCAGAACTGCGCACGTTAGCACTGGTGAGCGGTGCGCTGGTGGCATCGGCTCAGGCGGTCACGGAACTCAGCGGGCCATACCAGTTTTGGAGTGAAGCGCTGCGCCGCCTCTGCCTAATGGTCGATCCCGATCAGTTGAGCGATGCCGCCGCGGGCGTGCTGCATACCCTGATCCCGGACGCAGGAGCGCTGCTGCGCCGCGAAATCACCCCTGTTTCGCCGGTGAACGGCGACCCGGAGGTGATTAAGTCGCGTCTGCTCGAAACCGTGATCGACCTGCTGCGCTTGGCGGGGTTGAGCGTGCTGCTGTTGGAAGACTTGCAGTGGGCCAGCGCGGAAAGCCTCGCCTTACTGGCAGGGGTGAGCAAACTCGCCAGTTCGATGAATGTGCTCATCATTGGCACCTACCGCGACGACGAAACGCCCGATCTGCCCGAACAGTTTCCCGATATGCAGTTGATCAAGCTGGAGCGGTTGGATAAGCACGGCATCACCGATCTGTGCGTGTCGATTCTCGGATCACAGGCGCGGGAAACGCAGGTCATCGACTTTTTGGAGCGCGAAACCGAAGGCAACGCCTTCTTCGTGGTCGAAGTGATCCGCACACTGGGCGAAGAAGTCTCCAGTCTGGATCAAATTGGCGGCGCGACACTGCCACACAGCGTATTCAGCGGCGGTGTGAAGCAGATCGTCTATCGACGGCTGAACCGCCTGCCCGAATCCGCCCAACCGATGCTTCAACTGGCCGCCGTACTGGGCCGTCAAATCGATCCGGCAGTCATGCGGCTGGCCGCCCCGGATACCGATCTCGATGCGTGGTTCGCCGTGTGTGCCGACGCAGCCGTGCTTGAAGCACAGGAAGGGTTATGGCGTTTCGCCCATGACAAACTGCGCGAAGGCGTGCTGCATCAGATCGAAAATGAGCAGTTTCCCGTGCTGCATCACAAAGCGGCGCTTGCCTTAGAGCAGTGCTATCAGGAAAGCGGTGCCCCGCCGGAACAGGCCGCCCTGCTGGCCTTTCACTGGGGTGCAGCAGGCGATACCGATCGCGAACGCCAATACCTTGCGCTGGCGTGCCAGCACGCGCTGCAAACCGGCGCTTACCGGCAGGCGCAGCAGTTCGGTGAACAGGCGATGGCGCTCGTGGCTGAAGTGCGGCGTACCCACAGCATCACCGAATCGGAATCGTTGATCGAACGCAAATGGTTGGCCCGGCTGCACGCCGCGCTGGGGGGTGCCTATTCTGGCACCGGGAATTACACCGACTCGCGCCATCACTTTGAAAGTCAGCTTGCCCTCAATCGCGATTCCGATGATCTCGACGGGATCGCCAACGCGCTCGGCAATCTATCGCAAACGGCGTGGCGGGTCGGCAATTATCAGGAAGCGTGGCAGTATGCCAGCGACAGCGAGTTGATTTTCCGCAAGCTGGGCGATGCGGTGGGGATCGCATGGGCGCTGGGCACCCTCAGCAGTGTGGCGCGCTGGCTGGGCGATAACGAGATCGCGCAGCGGCACGCGCTCGAAGCCCTGACGATTTATACCGAACTCGGCAACCCTTACGGCATCGCGGAATCGCACAACAACCTTGGGTTAGTCGCGCAGATGCTCGGCGATTTCTCAATGGCGCTCAAGCATTTTCAAGAGAGCTTGAAGATCGGGCGTGAGATCGGCACGCCGGATCGCAATCTACACCAAACGCTCAACAATCTCGGCATCGTGGCGGCGACGTTGGGCAAATACGACCAAGCCCGCGCCTATTTTGAAGAAAGCCTTGCGCTGGCGATCGCCAATGGGAATCAGCGGCTTGTCGCCAACCTGCACAGCAATTTGGGCAGCATCGCCCTGCAAATGCGCCGCTATGTCGAAGCGCGCCAGCGGTTAGACGAAGCGCTCCGCATCGCACGCGAGATCGGTCACCGGCGGATTATCGCATGGGCGCTGTCGAATTTGGGTGCCCTGACGCTGACGCTCGGCGTATTTCCTGAAGCTGAGGCATACTATCAAGAGAGTCTCGATACCGCGCTGGAGCTTGGCGAACGCTATCTGATCGCCTATGCCCTTAACGGGCTGGGTGATGTCGCACGCCTGCGGGACAATCACGATGAAGCATGGGCACGCTACCGTGAAGCCCTTTCAATGATGACCGAAATCAAGGCGAAACCCTCGGCGCTGGCGATGATGGCGGGAATTGCGCGCCTGCTGGCGGTGGAGAGTCGAGCACCGCGCGCCGCCGCGCTGATCGGCATGGTGCTGAAGCAGCCCGCCCTGAATGCTGAAGGCCGCGCCGCCGCCGAAAGCGTCGTGATCGATTTGGGGTTGATTCTGGGCGATCAAGAACTGGCGGATCAGATGAAACAGGGCGAATCACTGGATTTCGATCAGGTGGTTCAAGAACTGGTGAGGTTCTCCACAAACTAAACGCATCTATGGTCACGACTTCGAAGGGGGGAGAGCCGGTGACACGACTGTATCGCATTGGATTGCTCATACTCGCAGCGCTTTGGGTCGTATCAGGCAGCGCATGGGGGCAAGCAGACTCAGGGTTGATTGCCCCGGAAGTGTTTTTGCGCGGGCTGGAAATTCCCACAGGCGTACGCTACACGGCTTCGCTGCTGAAATCGACGGATAACGCGGCGCTGGCGAACCTAAGCGTCGAGATCACACTGCCCGCCAGTGCCGAACTGGTCGAAATGATCGTCCCGCCTCAGGTGCAGTTCGACGTGATCCGCCGCAGCCGTGCCGGTCAGCTCACGCTGATCTGGCAAATTTCGCGCGTGGCAGCGGATGCGCCGCTGTCGCCATTTTCGTTCACCGTCACCCAGCCGCTTGATGCCGAACTGGAATTTTACGCACAGTGGATCGACGAGACGGGTGAGCAGCAGGTCGAAAACTTCTTCGAACAGCCGCCGGTGATTCCCTCCCTCGTCGCAGATGCACAAATCACCCTTGAGCAATCCGGTTTCACACTCGTCGATGGGATGGGAGTGCAGGCCGCCGCGCCCGATGATGCGCTTGCGGTACCGGTCGGGGTGCGACTGCTGTCCACCGATTTCAATCCGCCGCCGCAGTACGGCGATTTCTGGTGGTGTTCGCTGCTGCAAGTAGACGGTGTTCAAGCAGATCAGCCTATCACGGTGATTGTCCCGCTGCGGCGCCCCCTAGCAGCCTTTACCCCGCTTGGAATGTTTCAGCAGCAGGCCAACGGTTCGTGGAGTCCACTGGCCGATCAAGCGGTCGTCACCGCCGATGGGCAGTTCGCACTATATACGCATCCCGGCGGGGTGATCGCGACCGGGGTCGATGCTGAACAACAGCCCGATCTGTTGAGCGGCGATCAACTGGTGATTGTGGATGCGCCACTTGAGCAACCGCCGCTTGAGCAGCCGCCGATCGAACAGCCGACTGTCGAGCAGCCAACTATTGAACCCCCCACCAGCGAACCGCCTCAAAACCCGACTCTGGTGCCGACCACGATCACCAGTAGTGAATTGACCAACACCCCGGTACCGCTGCCGGAAAACGCCACGTCCACTGCCTTGCTTGGAGATGGCACCAGCAATACGATCGTCGTCGGTCAAGGGACGCGGCCCCCGCGCCCAACCGCCGATACCAGTGCTGGTTTTGTGACCCTCGCCCCGTTCAGCACCGCGACGCACACACCGCCCGCTGCCACGCCAACCAGCGGCATTCAGGATGGCAGCAGCAATACCCTCCTCATCGGTGAGGTGACGCGCACCGCCGCCCCAACCGGCGATGGCAGCGTCCGCTTCGTGACCCTCGCCCCCTTCACTACCGCCACGGGCACGCCACCCACGCCAACCAGCGGTATTCAAGACGGCAGCAGCAATACCCTCCTCATCGGTGAGGTGACGCGCACCGCCACCTCAACTGGCGATGGCAGCGTCCGCTTCGTGACCCTCGCCCCGTTCAGCACCGCCACGGGCACGCCGACCAACGGCATTCAAGATGGCAGCAGCAATACCATTCTGATCAGTGAGGTGACGCGCACCGCCACCTCAACCGGCGATGGCAGTGTCCGCTTCGTGACCCTTGCCCCCTTCAGCACTGCAACGAACACACCAACCAGCGGCATTCAGGACGGCAGCAGCAATACCATTCTCATCGGTGAGGTGACGCGCACCGCCACCCCAACCGGCGATGGCAGCGTCCGCTTCGTGACCCTGCCCCTTCACTACCGCCACGGGCACGCCACACACGCCAACCAGCGGTATTCAAGACGGCAGCAGCAATACCCTCCTCATCGGTGAGGTGACGCGCACCGCCACCCCAACCGGCGATGGCAGCGTCCGTTTCGTGACCCTCGCGCCCTTCAGCACCGCCACGAACACGCCGACCAGCGGCATTCAGGACGGCAGCAGCAATACCCTGCTCATCGGTGAGGTGCAACGCGCACCCCCGCCCCAACCGGCGATGGCAGCGTCCGTTTCGTGACCCTCGCCCCGTTCGTCACCAATACACCGTTTCCAACCGATACGCGAGTCGCCACTGTAACCAGCGCGCCGAGTGCAACGCCCAGCCGCACAGCAACACGCCTTCCTCCCACGCCGATCATCAGCATCGTGTTCGGAAGCGGTGCGCCGCGCATTTTGATCGTCCAACAGGGAACACTGGTGCTTCAGTGTCAGGTAGGCGGGATCAACTGTGCGGTGCCGCTGCGCCGCGCCGGAGCGGGACTGCGGTAGAAGTAAACGCGAAAAGAAAACAGAAAAGAGTCAACGCAAAGACGCTAAGGGAAACCTTGTCCTGACAGTAATTAACCTCAGACGGATACATGCCTCACTTAGCGATACCAGGCGTCGCTAGTGAGGACATGTATCGTCAAAGAAAACAGAAAAAGAGTCAACGCAAAGACGCTAAGGGAAAACCTTCTTTCTTCGCCTCTTTGCGCCTTTGCGTTAGATTTTTCAGTCGCTTACATGGAGAACACAGAGATAATAAGAGGAAATTCTCTCAGAATCTCTGTGATCTCCGCGTGACCATTAAAACGCGGCGGTGAGGCCGTCCTTGCGCGGATCGCTGCCGCCGAACAGGGCACCGCTGTCGGCATCCCGACGGATGATCTGCCCGTCACCGAACATACCGCGCAGATAGCCCGACACCGGACGCACGACGTGGCCTTTATCGGCCAGTTTCGCCATCGTGCCGACCGGAATCCCTTCTTCGAGCGCGATCACCACGGGCGGAAGGCTATCACCTTCCTGCACAGGCGGAATATCGAGCGCATCGACCATCCAGCGCGGGCGATCGAGCGCTTCCTGCGGGTTGAGATCGTCATCCACCATCGCGCTGATCACCTGCACATGTCCCTGCGGCTGCATGAAACCGCCCATCACGCCGAACGACGACCACAGCGCGCCCTGCTTGAGCGCCATGCCGGGGATAATTGTGTGATACGGACGTTTGCGCGGAGCAATCTCGTTGGCGTGCCCCGGCTGGAGCGTGAAGCACGCGCCGCGATTTTGCAGGAAGAAGCCCGCCCCCTTGACGGCGATTCCGCTGCCGAAGCCCATATACAGACTGTTGATGAACGAGCAGGCATTGCCCTGTCCATCGACCACCGATAAATACACGGTGTTCGATCCGCCCAGCGGTGAGCCATAGGCGGGCGGCTGCATGGCAGCGTTCGGGTCGATCAAGCGGCGGCGTTCGACGGCATAGCTTTCGCTCAACAGTCCGTCGAGCGGCGCAGGTCGCACCGTCGAATCAGCGATGTGCTGGCGCGCATCAGCGAACGCCAAGCGCATCGCCTCGATCATCAGGTGCAGGCGGTCGGGGTCATCCCATGCCCGCGCGCCGATGTCGTAACCGTTCAGCAGGCTCAAGGTTTGCAGCGCCGCCAAGCCCTGACCATTCGGCGGGCATTCGTACACATCAATGCCGCGATAGTTCACGCGGATCGGCGTTTCCCATGTCGAAGTATGCTGCTTCAAATCTTCGAGCGTCATCGTTCCGCCAAGCGACCGCACGGTTTCAACCAGCGCTTCAGCCACCGCGCCGCCGTAGAAAGCCGCTTTACCGCCTTCCGCGATCGCCGTGAGGGTAGCGGCTAATCCCGGCAGCCGCACGATCTGGCCGATCTCCGGGGCGCGCCCATTGGGGAGATAATCGGCGGCGTTGGGTGCCCGCGCGAGAAAGGCTTCACTCCGCTGCCATGCCGCCCCATAGACCGGATGCACCGGGAAGCCGTCGCGCGCATAGTGAATCGCATCGGCGAGGATGACGGACAGCGGCATTGATCCGAACCGCTCAATCAAGTCCGCCCATCCAGCGACCGCCCCCGGCACCGTGATCGCATGGACGGAGCGCGGCGGAATATCGCGCCAGCCCTGCGCGCGGAGCATCTCTCCGCTGAGCGCGGCGGGCGCGCGTCCGCTGCCGTTGAGGGCAGAAACCGTCCCTGTTTTGGCTTCAAAAAACAACGCGAAACAGTCCCCGCCGATCCCGGTCGAGGCGGCTTCGGTCACATTCAGCACAGCGGCGGCGGCGATCGCGGCATCGGCAGCATTGCCGCCCTGCCGCAGCACCGCTAACCCGGCCTGTGAGGCGAGCGGGTTGCTGGTGGCGACCATGCCGCGCCGCCCCACCACCATCGATCGCCGCGTGCGAAAATCAAATCCCATTGGTTTCATGGCCTGCTGCTCATTTCGTTCAACCCATGCCATCGCAGAGTATAGCGAATGAGGATTTCGGCACGGTATGTCCACCCAACTCTTAGGAGGATGCTCCTACCCCATGCAAACAGGGGTTCTAAAGCTCAAAATTATGCTATGCTCATTCCGAACGCATGTTTCTAATAGATGGGGGAATCAAGATGGCTTCTGATAACAAGACCCAAGAAACCGATCAAAGTGTGCAAGCGTTTTTAGACACAGTTGAGGATGAAGGAAAGCGCAAAGATGCGTATGCGCTTCTCCAGTTGATGCAGGGCGTCACGGGCTTCGACGCGCGGATGTGGGGGCCTTCGATCGTCGGGTTCGGCAGCTACCATTACAAGTACGAAAGCGGGCGCGAAGGCGACTCCTCGCTGGTGGCCTTTTCGCCGCGCAAACAAAACTTGACCGTCTACATCTCCAGCGGCATTGACGACCTAGACGAGCTGCTTGGGCGGTTGGGCAAGCACAAGACGGGAAAAGGCTGTCTCTACATCAACCGCTTGGCAGATGTGGATCAAGAGGTGCTTAAGGAGCTGGTAAAGCGCACGGTCGAATTCAGACACAAGACGCATTCGGAATCCGAATAGAGGGGAAAAGGCAGCGGCACAGCTACCGCTTACTCAGACCATCGCACGATGATCTGAGTACCGCTGCCAATTTCGCTCTGAATTTCGCATTCCGCGCCGATGCTGTGCGCGCGATCGCGAATATTGCTGAGACCGGTGCTGCTCCACTTGATCACCGTCGTATCAAAACCGCGCCCGAAATCACGAATAGTCAAGACGCATTGGGTGGAAGTAAACTGCAAATGAAGGGTTGCCAGCGTCGCATGGGCATGTTTGATCACGTTGTTGAGCGCTTCCTGTGCGATGCGGTAGAACGTCATACGCACATTCGGCGGCAGGCTGCCTTCCCCTTCAATTTTCACCTGCACATCGAGATCGGTGTGTCCCATCGCCGCGTTCGCCAACTGATTCAACATCTCTGACAAATTGAACTGTGATGAATCAGAATAGCGCATTTCCACCACCAACTTGCGCATTTCCGCCAGCGCCGCCCGGTTGAGCCGTAAAAGCTGTGCCGCGCTGCTGCTGATCTGGGGAAATCCAGTGGACGAGCGCACGACCGATTCCGACATCAACGACGCGCTGAACAAGAGCTGACTGATCGAATCGTGCAAATCGCGGGCGATGCGTGTTCGTTCTTGAATGGTGGCGAGTTCCTGCACGCGCTCAATCAACTGCGCGTTGTGAATGGCACACGCCGCCTGCGCGGCGAACACCTGTATCCGGGCGGTATGTTCGGGCGTGAAAAAGCCCTTCTCCAAGCTGTTCAGGCTGAGGATGCCCAACATTTCGTTGCCAAACACCAACGGCATGCCAAGGTAGCCATGCAGCGGAGACGCATGAGCGGGGATGAGCAGCCCGCCAGTCACTTGGGTGTCTTCAAGCACGACCGGTTCCGTATGTGCCTGCATCTGGTTAAAGACCGGGTTCTCTTCAATGACCGCCGCCCGCTCCTGCATTTGATCGACCAGTGTGGGCAGTTTGAGTTCAGCGAATCCGCGCGTTCCCGTCAGCCGCAGAATTTCATGATCCTTGAGCAGGAAATAAGCGGCATCGTGCGGGATCACCTGTGGGATGGTGTTGAGGATTAGGTGCAGCACATCTTTAAGGTCAAGCGTGCTGTTCAGCATCAGCGCGATATTCGCCATCGCTTCAGCGAACTGGCGCTGATCGCGCTCGGCGCGTTCGGCTTGTTTGCGGGCGGTGATGTCGAGCGTGCTCCCGACCATGCGAATCACCCGGCCCTCCACATCGCGGATCAAGATGCTGCGATCCCACACATCGATCAGCCGCCCATCTTTGTGACGAATCCGGTATTCGCCGGACTGCATAGCAGCCTTGGGATCATCAAACCAATGCAGTTCAATCGGGCGCAATCGTTCCAAATCGGGCGGATAAACGAGCGCATGCCACCATTCGGCAGTCGGTTCGACTTCTTCCGGCGTGTACCCGGTCATTTCCGTGACATTGCCCGTACGTTCCACCCGCCCGGAGATCGTATCGTAATCATAGATGATGGCCTGTACGGCCTGCGCCGCCAGTTGATAGCGCTGCTGCCAACTTCGATTGACCGCTTCAAACGCTTTGCGTTCGCTGATGTCAATCGTGCTGCCCAGCACGCGGATCACCGTTCCGCGCGCATCACGCAGCAGAAGCGACTGTGACCAGACTGTGGCGACACTGCCATCTTTACGAAGGATTCGGTATTCGGCGGGATGTAGATTCGCCCCTTTTTTGGACTCGTCGTAATACGAGTCATATTCCGCCATCATCCGGTCGTAATCATCCGGATGAATCAGGTGATTCCACCAATCACGAGTCGGTTGGCTTTCCTCAAGGGTATAGCCTGTCAGTGCTTCCAGTGCGCCGCTCCGTTCGACATAGCCGGTGACCACGTCATAATCGAAGATGACGGCTTTCAGATGATACGCATCTAGGGCGCGCCGTGGCTCAGTCGAAGGGATCTGTTTGGAGGGCAGCGGCGGCATTGGAGGGAGACTGGCACGCTGCGGAGTCGTCGCGGCGCGTTCGATCAGGAATTTTAGCCGCAAAGCGGTCATCTCTTGCGGATCGAACACATCATACGCGCCTGCATGCAGCAGCGCGTCCTGAGAAGCCTCATTCAGGCGTGTGCCGAACACCAATACCGGAGTCCGGAGTAACGCATGGGAGGGCGTTCGCCATTCCAACAGCAAACCGACACAGTCCGTATCCTGCATACGACCGGCCAACAAAATCACATCGGGCCGGTAATGCGGCAGTAAGCGATACAATTCATTGCAGGAATGCGCCCGTACAGGATGAAGTGCGGCGGTATCTAAACGGTCGAAGAGGGCGTTGGCAGCGGCTGAATCGGTGCTTGGGTCAAACACAACAAGCGTGCGCCAATCACGCTGCCCGGTCATAGACTACTTGCTCCCTAGATCTAGTCCCAAAAGATAAAATGGAGCGCCTGACGGAGACAGCGCAAGATCATCGTGCGCAGGACGATCTCAATTAAACCTAAAATGCTGTGCAATTTCAATCATTAGTAGGCGGCTTCATGAGACCATCTCATATTTTCGGCCACTTAGATTGTCGTGCCGTATTACGACAGCGGTTCCCATACAAAAGCGTCGGCATCCGCGCCTGATGTCCCCTCAACCAGATCGGTCTCGCGGGTCACATAGCCCAACCCGGGGAACGGCAAATGATACCCCATTAACAGCAGATTTTCATCGGCGGCGCGGGCCAGCGCTTTACGCCGCGTTTCAACCGCCTGCATGAGATTCAAATCGAACCGGGGCGAAATATCGGGGTGCAAAATTTGCATGGGCATGTGCAGCGAGTCTACGACGTGGAACAGCATTTCACCCTCCGAGCTAACAAGGATGCCCATATGCCCCGGTGTATGCCCCGGCAGCGCGACCGCACCAATTTCCGGCGTGATCCAGTCGTTCGCATCAATCAAGCGGATGGATGGTTGAAAGCGTTCCATCAGCGGGCGGACGATGGCGGCACGTTCCGGCGGCACCTGCGGGCTGAACATCCAATACTGCCACTCATCAGCGGCGATTAGGATACTGGCATTGGGAAAATTCGGCTGCCCGTTTGGATCGACCAATCCACCAAAATGATCGCCGTGCAAATGGGTGATCACCACCGTTTGCACCGCCGCTAGATCGACACCCGCCGCTTGCAGTGCCGCGATTCCCTGCCCCGGTCGCTGCGGTTTGAGTATCCCTTCGCCGGTATCGATCAGTACGGTGCGCCCGTCGCCTTCAAGGTAGAGCAAATTACGCCCGAAACCGCGCGCCTGCACCTGATGCGGCAGTTCCTTCAGCACATCCGGCGGCACCGCAGGGAAAATCCCCTGAATGGCGGCATCATCGAAGATACCCGACACATTAGGCTCATCGCTTACGATCAACGCGCTGATCGTGCCAATTTTGATGCGATAGGTATGGTACATACGCGCGCGCTCCTAGAAATAAGCCGCCGGGGTTATCCCCAAAGATCGGCACGCTTGGGGCCGCTGCTCACGTTCCCCGTGACGACAACCGCGTGCCCAAGGAAAATCTGCCCATCATCATAAACGAACGAGAACTCACCGGCAGTGCCGATCTGGATGGAAAGTAGCTTGATGCGCGACTTGAAATCACCGGGCGTTAGCGCCGGTTCGTCATCCTCCAACCATGCCGTGTTCGCCGTGTTCAAGAGCGCCTGAACGCAGAAATCCAAAATGCGCTGATTCCAAGCCTCTTGATCATCCCACAGTTGTTCGGCACCTTGAAGCGCCAAGCCGAGATCCGGATCGACGGTGGCATCCAAGAAAAGTTTGATGGCTTGCCCTGCCCAAGGGGTCAGGGCCTCCATTTGATGGCGCTGCGTGTTAAGCGTGAGGGTGCCGAATCGGTCGTGTTTGCGCGTAGAAATGATGTCACTCCCACTCAATCGTTCCCGGTGGCTTGCTGGTCACATCATACACCACGCGGTTGACGCCGCGCACTTCGTTGACGATTCGGCTGCTCACCTTCGCCAGCAGATCGAACGGCAAACGCGCCCAATCGGCGGTCATGAAGTCGTCGGTGGTGACGGCACGCAGGGCGATCACTTCTTCATAGGTGCGGTTATCGCCCATCACGCCGACACTTTTCACGGGCAGCAGCACGGCGAATGCCTGACTGGTGCCGCTCGTCCCCCGCTCTGCGTCGTCGCTGTGTCGCAGTAACCCGGCATCCGCCAGCGCCGACGTGAAGATCGCATCAGCGGCGCGCAGCGTTTCCAAACGCTCCCATGTGATCTCACCGAGGCAGCGCACGGCTAAACCGGGTCCGGGGAACGGCTGCCGCCATACGATCGAGTCCGGCAGATCCAGCGCGGTACCCACCGCGCGCACTTCATCTTTGAATAGGTCGCGCAGCGGCTCGATCAACTCGAAGTGCAGGTCAGGCGGCAGCCCGCCGACATTGTGATGCTTCTTGATCGTCTTGGCGGTCTTGCTGCTCGCGCCGCTTTCGATCACATCGGGGTAAATTGTGCCCTGCGCGAGAAATTTCACCCCTTGATGGCTCAATTCGCGCGCCTGCTGGCTGAATACATCGATGAACAGACCGCCGATGATCGTCCGCTTGCGTTCCGGCTCGGTGACACCGCTCAACGCATCGAGAAACTGTTCGGTCGCATCGACCGGGATCAAGCGCATGTGCTGCTGATCACGGAAAACGGTCACCACCTGTTCGGGTTCACCGAGCCGCAGCATTCCAGTGTTGACGAACACACATGTCAGTTGATCGCCGATCGCTTTGTGCAGCAGCGCGGACGCGACCGCCGAATCGACGCCGCCGCTGAGCGCAAGCAGAACCCGTTCCGAACCGACACGCTCTTGAATGGTCTTCACCGCATCATCGATGAACGAGGCGGGCGACCAGTTCGCTTCGCAGCCGCAGATACGAAACAGGAAATTCGACAAAAGGCGCGATCCCATCGGCGTATGCACCACTTCCGGGTGAAACTGCACCCCGTAGCGGCGCGCCGCGATATTGCCCATCGCCGCGTAAGGCGATCCGTCGGAGATCGCTAACCCGACGAATCCCGGCGGCGGCTGTTCGATCCGGTCGCCGTGCGACATCCAGACCGCCATTCGGTCGGGCAAATCAGCAAACAGCGGGTTTTCAGCCAGTCCGGCGGCGCGCTCGATGTGTGCGGAACCGAATTCACGCGTCGTCCCGGCGGCGACCACCCCACCCAACGCATAAGCCAGCGCCTGCATGCCGTAGCACACGCCCAGCACCGGCAGATCGCTCGCCACGATCGCGGATGGCATCTGCGGGGCATCCGGTTCGTAGATCGAATGCGGGCCGCCGGAGAGGATGACTCCGCGCGGCGCATGAAGGGCGATCCGTTCCGGCGGCGCGTCATAGGCCAGCACTTCGGCATACACGCCCAATTCACGCACACGGCGGGCGATTAATTGGGTGTATTGGGAACCATAATCGAAAATGACAATACCGCCAGCGCGGGGATCAGTCACAGTTATTCCCTACTCCTTAAAAGACACGCTGACAGCGCACCGTCAGCGTGCGTGCATCCATTCCGGCGATCGAATTGCAGTACGACTTCCCTGTGTCTATTCCCGGCGCTCAAGTTCGTCGGGCGTCGGACGTTGGAAGAACGCGATCCAAGGCTTCATCATCGCTTCGGGAATATAGAAACTGGTCTGCGACGGCTGCGCATTGCGCACCGCAAGCCGACGCATCAGCTCATCCTCCGGTACATCGAGAAAGTGGACTTCACTGCTGGCCCCAAGCTGCTTGGCTCGTAACCGGTAGTCTTCACGCTCCTCTCGTGCCCAGAAGCCATAGTCGAGGATCACATTCGTGCCCAGTTCAAGCGTGCGGCTGGCAATGTTCCAGAGCATCGCTTCAATGAGCATGTGCCGCGCATCATGTTCTGGTTCCTCGGCATCTTGACCGAAGAGTTGGACATGCCATTCATCGGGCACCAGTCGAAGTGCCGATTGCTCACGCTCAAGTTTCCGGGCAAGCGTGCTCTTTCCAGAGCAAGGAAGTCCCACCATCAAATGGAGCGTTGCCATCGTTTCTCCTGCTAGACGCCACGCTGCACGGTTTACTCTGCAAACTCGATCTTTCCGTCTTTGCGATCTTCCATGTAGCTGATCGTCGCCAGCGCCTGAATCGGCACGTTGTAGCCAGCGCGCAGCACTTTTTCGCGCCCGCCTTCAAACGTCTTTTCGACCACCACACCCACTCCGGCGATCCGTGACCGTGCGCTGTCCACCATTCGCCCCAAGGCAAGCAGGGTTTTCCCGGTCGCCAAAAAGTCGTCGATGATCAGCACATCTTCATCCGGCGGCAGAAATTCCGCGCTCACCAGCAGGTTCACGTCCATGCCTTTGGTATGGCTCGGCGCGGTTTCGAGGAAGACCGGGCCAGCCATCGTGATCGGCTTGACTTTGCGCGCATACACCACCGGCACGCCCATCGCCAACCCGGTCATCACCGCCGGGGCAATCCCTGAAATTTCGACGGTGAGGATGCGCGTCACTTTCACGCCGTTGAAGCGCGCTGCCAATTCCTGCCCCATGCGCATCATCATATCGGGGTAAATTTGATGGTTGAGCAGGCTGTCGATCTTCAGAATGCCGCTGCCCAAATTGCGGCCTTCCGCGACGATACGTTTCTTCAGTTCTTCCACGTTACGAGGCTCCCTGTGGCGTGCTGCCGCCCTGTTCTTCATACACTTCCGCGATGAGCAGATCGACGGAACCGGGGGCGAACTTGCCAATTTCGCTTCCGGCTTCCTGCCCTGCCGCCGACATCAGCGATCGGTTGAGCGCGTCTTGGTCGGCAAAATAAACTTCAAGAATGCGGTGAAAATTCGTTGTCCCCAGCGGTGAGCCGAGAATATCGACGACCTGACGGCGCGCGACTTCCGGCATCCGCTCGATCAACGCCAGAAAATCGGCATAGCGATCACCGAACGCAGCGGGATCGTTCGGTGTTTTGAAAATGATCATGAATTTGACCATGACGAGTCCTGCGTATGCAATCAAAAAGGCCGGGGTGCTCAGATGAGACCCGGCCCTTATTGTAGCCGATTCATAGAAGGGGGTGGAAGATGCGTGCGCGATCCGCCTTGCATGGGTGCGCGGGCTATCTCGTCACGCGCTTTCTCTTTTGATCGGCCTCATCGTCGGTCACTTCGACCCGTTCGCTGGTCACTTCGACCAGTTCGCCGTCTGCGCCGAGTTCAAGCCGCTTCGGTTTCTCGTCGTGGATCGCGCGCCGCAAGTGTTCGACTTGGCCTTCAATCGCCTCCTCGCGTCCCAGCGCCAGCAGGATGGATATGCCGTGCAGCCCTAGCAGCCCCATCCAGATGATAATGATCACCGTACCGATTCGCGGTTGGATCACCTCCGGAAAGCCCACCCTCAAGGCGATAAATGCCAACCAAAGCATCGCATTGATGCCTAAGAGCCAATACCGGCGGCGGCGGCGGTCGATCTGATGCCGCGCAATATCATAAAGTTCTTGTTCTGACATAGCTTGGCTGTCCCCCTGCGGATCATCGTGTATGTGCTAGATACGCAGGATCGCGCCGCGTTGTTGCACATCACACATTCGGCGGCAGGAGGATGAAATCGACCAGCGCGCTCAAGATTTCGTAGGGCACATACCCGGAGTCATAGACGTGATTCCCGACTCTGATCCATTCGGGATCCTGATCGCCAAGGCGAGCCATCACCGCGGGTGTCCCGGTGACCCCCAGCGCACGCCCGTAGTTTACATCGGTCGTTACCTGATCGGCATTTGCACCACACGTCAGCATGCGGCCATAGTCCAGATCAAGCGCGGTGACGACACTGCGAATCCCATCTTCCGCGAAAAATTCGTCACGTGCGGCAAGATCAAAATAGGCATCATACGCCTGCCAGAACGCTCCCGGCTGCGCTTCATCCATACATTCCGCGATCATCCCGGCAAAGACCGTCATTTCACCGCCTGCGGTGGGAAACATGCGCACTTCAAACTGTGCCTCACCGGCTGCCACCTGTTCGCGTACGAACCGCTGAAGATCGGGGTAATAGTTCTGGCAGGCGGGGCATGCCCAATCGACAAAGACAATGATGGTCAGGGGTGCCGCCGGATCGCCAAGGATGAATCCTCCGTCTTTCAAGCGGCGCGGATGCAGTTCGGTATAGTCAATCGCCGCTTCATCCTCATGGGTGAGCGGGGGTTCGGCGGTGGGCAGAGGTTGAGGGGTTTGCTGCGCCGAAATCGGACTGAGAACACTCAAACTGAATGACAGTGTGGCGATGATCAGGTACATCCTGCGGCGAAAAAGCATCGAAGCCCCCTTGATAGCCGATCGTCATTATTGTTGGTTTTATCCTATCACGGGAATCAAAAAGCACGGCATCTCCTCCTAAATCAGGATCGAAGCCGTGCCTTTGACCGCTACTGCTGGGGCTGCTGGCTGTCGTTACCGCGCATGATCAGGCCGATCACCAGCCCGATGGCAAACACGATCAATAGAATCTGCATCGGGTTGCGCTTGACGGTCTTTTCCGCCGCTTTCCCGATGTCGTCGCCCATATCTTCCACCGAATGACGCTTCAGATAGGTCGCTGCGCGTTCCATCCCCTTCGCCATTCCGTCAATGCTCTTGAGCGTATCGCCGCTCGCGCCGCGCTGGCGGGCTTCATGGCGCATGCTGTGAGCGGTGTCGTAAAGCTGTTTGACGACATTCCGCTTGATGTCTTCGGCGCTGGCACGCGCTTCGCGCCCAAGGTCTTTGCTGAAATCCTTCAAATCGCCGCCGATGTCGTCAGCGATTTCCTCGACCCGATCGCGAATGTCCTTGTTTCCGTTTCTGCCGCTGAACATAGGGATGATCTCCTCTGGTGGCGTGCATTACGATTCCCCTCTATTGTACGCCCGCTTTGCGCCGATGGATCAGTCAGTCGGGGGATACGACTCTATGCCGGGTAGAACGCATTTGCGTGGATTGCCTGCCGCTGCCCTCTGGTATGCCTGTTCTTTAATCGTAGGGGCGATTCCACGCCTACACTACGATCAAGAGAAAATCCTAACTGAGGAGGAGCAGTTTGAAAACAAACGGACTCACGCCGTACACTCTCGTCAGTCTGATCCTGGTTATCATGATCGCGACCGGATCGGCAGTGGGGCAGGAAGTCACTCCGCTATCGCCGGAGTCTCTGTTCGCGCCGGGGATTGAAGTCGTGCATGTCGAATGGATTCCCCCGTATACCCCCACTTACATTTACGCCTCGCCCACGCCGATCCCAACCGAGGAACCGCGCTGCGGCTACCTTCCCTATCCCCATGTCGGGGAAACCGACGACTGGTCGATTGACTACATCGAGCCTCTGTTTGCAACGCCGCTCATCCTGTGCAATCGAACCACCGGGGAACGCCGCGAAGTACAGGTAGGGCAGTATGTCGAAAACATTGCTATCTCCCCTGATCAGCGCTACGCCGTTTTGGTTGGGTACAGCGATTACTTTGGTTACGATTTTCAACACGATCAGTTGATCCCCCTCAGCGACACGGGGGATCATCACTATGACGGTCGAGATATCCGTTGGTACGGAAATACAACACTGCTCATCTATGAAGCCTATACGCCTGACAGCGCTCCGTGGCTGTGGGTATCATTAGCCGATGTGACCGAGCCAAACAGCCTGACTTACCTAGCAACGCTGTTGAAATATACACAGGTTTCCCCGCTCCCCCCCAACCCAGATTTTACCACTTACCACGATCCGGGCCGGGCCGCTTGGGTAGATTCAACAGAGGATGGCGGCTGTAGCCTGAATTGGATCGTGGAGGCGACCGGCGACCGGGAGGCTTTTGACATCACAGGCATTTGCGTGGTGGGCGAACCGCTGAGTGATGATCCCTATGGGGATTACCTGTTTATGCCGATCCAATACCGTGTCCTCGATGAAGAGCCGGTGCGCCACATTCGAACCTACTCCCGTGATCTGGTGCGGATGAATTTGACGACCGGTGAGCGGGATGTCTGGTATGAAGGGGAAGTGGAACGCCTGAACGATCTCGATCCATCTCAACGCTACGCCACGCTCATCATTGATCACAACGGCTGTGTTGATCTCATCAATGACGATCTGCGCTACAGCTATGATACCTGTCGCCACTCAACGGAGGCCCCTGATTACACACCTCCCACCTTTGAAGCGGCACTGTTGGATACCACAACCCATGAAATAATCTATCGGCATGCGGTGACTGCTGACTGGGGAGCGATCGATCGCCGCGTCTTTCACATCGATACCGGGCTAGTCGATGTACAAGGGTATAGTTTTTCAGATCCAAGCGCTGCACCGGGCGGTGATCTGTTCAGCATGGGCGAAAACCAGTTCATTTTCTTTCGCAGGCAGACACGAGATTCACAGGGGGTTTTTCATTCCGTGAGTGACACACTGCTCACTGTTGAGCCGGACAACACGGTCATCGAAACGCCGCTGCCGGGGCAGCTTCTGCTGGCTGGTCCGGAAAATGCCTATTTCGTCCTGCTGAACACGGATCATGATTTGCTGTTGGTTGACCGGCAAGGGAACAGTAGGCCGTTCATTAGCGGTGTGAACATGTCTGGATCGGGGGGAACTCCCAAATGGGGAACCGATGAGCGCTACGACATCAATTTGACGCGCGGAGATACCGCCGATGAAATCCAGGTTCGCCTCTCCGGTTTAGATGGACAAGGAAGCATCGTGTATACCGTGCGTGTCCCTTAGGACCCAATCGACTCGCCGCCGTGTCCCATCTGGGGAGCAAACAACGCTATAATGGGCGGCCATGATGACACGACGACTCTCAACCACACTGCGGCGGGCGATTACGGGAATCGCCCTCTGCCTGATTCTCGCGGTTCTGCTCGGCCTTGATCTGCGGGCGCACGGGCTGGCATGGCAGACGATGTTCAACCTGACGGGCGAAGAAAGCCCGTTGGGGCAAATACGCGGCATGATCGAACTGGGCAGCAATTTGACCCGCCCACCGCTGAATTTGGCGATAGATACCACGTTGCGAAACACACTCGTCGGCCCGTATATCACCCCGTATGGGATCAATACCTTTCTGGAGCAGGAGGCCGAAGTCGCCAAGCGCGAACGCAGCCTCCAAATGATCCACGATGCAGGATTCGGGTGGATACGCCAGCAGTTTAGCTGGGCGGATATTGAAATCCACGGGCGCGGCGATTTTGAAGATCGCCGCAACCTCGAAGTGACCGGCGGGCCGATCAGCGCATGGGATAAATACGACAACATCGTCGATCTGGCTCAACAATACAACGTGCAGATCATGGCGCGGCTCGACAACCCGCCCGCGTGGACGCATGCCAACCCCGATATTGGCGATTTCGCACCGCCTGACGATGTGCAAGATTTCGTCAACTACGCGACCGCCGTCGCCGAGCGCTATTACGGGCGCATTCACGTGTATCAGGTGTGGAACGAGCCGAACATTTACCCGGAATGGGGCAATCAAACCGTCGATCCGGCGGCCTATACCGATATGCTGTGCCGGACGTATCGCGCCTTGAAGGAAGTCGATCCGTCGATCATCGTGGTGACGGGCGCACTGGCTCCCACGCTCGAACTAAGCGGGCGCGACCTGAACGACTTGATCTTTTTGCAGCGCATGTATGATGCGGGCGCGGGCGAGTGCTTCGACGTGCTGTCGGCGCAAGCGTACGGATTCTTCAGCGCCGCGACCGATCAGCGCACACGCCCAACGACGATCACGTTCACACATCACCGTTATGTGCGCGATGTGATGGTCGCCAACGGCGACGCCGATAAAGCCATTTGGTTGAGCGAGGCGGCATGGAATCCGATCGACTCGCCAGAGGTGCCGCCGGACGTGCAAAACCGCGAAGGTTACGGCGTCGTCACGCAGGAGGAAGCGGCGCGCTACATGCCGCAGGCCTACCAACTGACTGAAGAGAATTACCCGTACATCGGCGTGATGTTCTACTGGTTCTTCAAGCGTCCTGCGGAATACGAGCGCAACCAATCGTGGTATTACTTCCGCATGGTGGAGCCGGATTTCACGCCGCTGCCCGTTTATGACGCCATGCGCGACTATATTCACACTCACACGCCCATGTTGTATCGCGGCATGCATCCGCCGGATGATCTGGGTATCATGAATTCGATCGGCGTCGAACGGGTCAATGATCCGCACATGCCCTACGGCTATGCGATGGCGATCACGGGCGGGCTGTACAGCAGCTACCCGGTGAGCGGGACGGATGTCCGATTCCGGCTCTCCAGCAGCGAGGATACCGGGTCGGCGCTGGTGAGCGTCAACGGCGTCAGAACGGCGGTGGTATTCCCCCACGATCAGCCCTACGTGACGATCCCGCTCGGTTTTGTGCGCACGTCGGCCACGGTGACGATCAACAGCTACGACAGTCCGATCATGGTCGAATCGGTGCAGGTGATCGATCACACGGTAGACAATCTTTTCCGCGCTGCCCTGATAATCGGCGTACCGGTGATGTTCGTCGGGATCGGGCTCGTCATCGCCGTATGGAGTCGACTTGCGAAAAGGCGCAAACCAACATGATAGAGACCACGTCTTCTTCTTTGCGCTCTCAGCGGTGGATGTTATTGTTTGGCTTGGCGGCAGTTTTGCTGCTCGCTTTCGCGCTCCGCGTTCACTTACTGGGAGCGCAGTCGTTATGGGGCGATGAGGGCAGCAGTTATGTGCAGGCGACGCGATCGTTCGCGGATATTGCCACGAACGCGGGGCAGGATATTCACCCGCCGTTGTATTACTGGACGCTGGCGATCTGGCGGGCGCTGGCGGGCGAAACCGAATTCGCTCTGCGCAGTTTGTCGGCCTTCGCCAGCCTGCTCACGGTCGCGCTGACCTATGCCCTTGCGCGGCGGATCGCGATGGCGCGCTGGGCGGCAGTGCTGGCGGCGGCCTTCGTCGCGCTGAACACCTTCAGCCTCTACTATGCGCAGGAAGCGCGCATGTATGCGCTGCTGGCGCTGTGGAGCGCGGCGGGCGCGTGGATGCTGCTGGCGCTGATCGAGCGGCCCTCGTGGAAACGCGCGGCGGCGCTCGGCCTGATCAATGCGGCGGGCTTATGGACGCAGTACGCCTTCCCGCTGGTGATGATCGCGCAGGGGGCAGCGTTTGTGGCGATTTTGCTGGTGGGTGCGCCGATGAATCAGCGCGACCCGGAAGCAAGGGCGCAGCATGCTGCGCCCCTACGGGTTTGGGCGATGTACATCAGCGCCAACCTGCTGGCACTGATCGTCTTCGCCCCGTGGATTCCGACCGCACTTCACCAGATCGGCGGATGGGGACAGGCGGGCGGCGGCTACGATACGCAAACCGCCCTCTCGATCATCGTGCGCTGGCTGACGCTTGGCCTCACTGCGGGCGATGTGACGATGGCGATCCCGTTCCTGCTGGCGATCGCCGGGTTGATTGCGCCCGTACGTGGCGCACCAGTACGTGCCTCAACACAGGCAGGCGGGCGCGATCTACGCTGGCTGGCTCCCGTTCTGCTGGCGGCGATTCCCTCGGTGTTGTTTCTGGCGCTCGGCTTGGCGCGCGAAAGCAACCTGAAATTTCTGCTCCCGGCGCAGATCGGTGCAGCGGTGTGGCTGGCGCGCGGTGTGTGGGTGATTACAAAGCTCAAGATTACCCCCTCCCCCGTCCGCTCTTCGAGCGGCCTTCCCCTCGCCGCGCAGTTCTCTCCCTCCCTGTCTACGGGGGGGGCGGAACCTCTCTCCTCGCCCTCGCCGCTTCCGCATGGATGCTCGTCAACTTGATCGACGGGATCGCGCCTCTATACAGCGATCCGGCTTACCAACGCGCCGATTACCGAACCATCGCCCAAACCATCGAGGCGCAGGCGGGCGCGAACGATGTGATCGTCTTGGACGCGCCGAATCAGGTCGAAGTGTTCGACTACTACTATCACGGCAGCGCGACGGTTTATCCGCTGCCGGTGGGCTTGAATGCCGACATGACGGCGACCGAGCAGGTATTGCGCGCCGAGATCCTCTCTGCGGATCGACGGGTTTTCGCGGTGTTCTGGGGCGATCGGGAACGCGATCCGGCGCAAATCGTCGAAGGCACGCTGGATCGCGACGCCTACGAAATCGATAACCAGTGGTTCGGCGTTGTGCGCTTGACGCGCTATGTGACCGGTGGCGATCTGCCTGCCGCGTGTCCTGAGTCGATTCAATTTGGCGATTTGATCGCGCTGCGCGCTTGTGCGCTCAGTGGAACGGCTTTCGCACCGGGCGATGTGATCCGGCTGCGCTTCGACTGGCAAACAGTGAACGCGGAACAACCGCTGGATCGGCGTTATAAAGTGTTCGTGCAGCTCCTCAACGCCGATGGGGTACTGGTCGCCCAGCGCGACAGTGAACCGGTCGGCGGGTCGCTGATCACGACCGATTGGCCGCCGGGTGAGACGATCCGCGATCAGCATGGGCTGGCGCTTCCGGCTGATCTTCCGCCGGGGACGTACACGCTGATCGTCGGCTGGTATGACGCAAACGATGGCTCGGCACGGCTGCCCGTGAACGGCAGCGATTATATGACCTTACAAACGATCGAAATTCGTTAATGAAATGGGGTATAGCCCTATTGCTTGTTTTAATTCCCTCGACTATAGTGGTAGGTATCACTCCGTGACAAATTACCTATTGCATAGGCACCTACAACTTGGGGGGTAAGAACGATGCGTTTTCGATTCATCGCTGTGACCGTATTGTCGATGCTGGTGCTGCTGGCTGCACTGGCTCCCGTTGAAGCAGCTCCGCAGTCACGCTGCAAACCGAACGACCGGGCGGTTGGCTGCGGCAGTTCCATTGACTTCGTACGGGAGGGCTGCACGGTATCCTTCTTCGGTGAATTTTATGTGACACCTGCGCGCAATTCAGATACAGTGACGATGGCCAAACGCGGTGGCCCGTATACCCGCTACGTCAACATTCTGGTGGACGGCGTGTTTTACGACTCGATTCCGTTCGACCTGCCCACGTACTATGGGGCCTTCCCGCAGGGGCTGCCGGTCACCTACACGTTCGATGAACCAATTTCGGGCGACATCACCGCCGTTGTCAGCGGCAAACCCGATGATAAGTATTGGTTCGCCCAAGTCGATCTGCCCGATGATTTAGGCACCAACTGCTCTTCCCCTGCAACCGACTGCCCGTATCCGCTCCCGGCGGGTGCCGTGCAAGCGCGCGTGCTGTTCAGCACCCCCGCCTACTATGCGCCGTCGCTCGACGCCCAAATGTCCCCGGCGATGATTCTCCCGGTGGGTGAATCGTGGTGGGTGATTGGCGCGCAGGATGGCTTCTATCACCTGTTCATCACCTGCGCCGCCCGCTACATCTGGGTGCCCGCAGAATCGCTTGGCGCGAACTTCGATATTGTGTGGAACGGCGCAGCACTCCCTGATGCCGGAACGCCCGCACCGTAACAAAACCCTGTTGTCTGTATCAACAAAAGGGACGCTCTGTGCGTCCCTTTTGTTATACCTGCTTACTGAGGGGCTTCCGCCGTCGCCTCTGGCGAGATGATCACGGAACCCGGTTGGCAGTCGTTCAGGTAGCTCTCGAATGTCGCCAGTCGGTCTACACTGGGTTCGTCGGCACGCTGCTCCAGTTCATAGCCACGCCGCAGCCACGGCAGCGCCGTCGCACAGTCGCCGCTGTCAGCGAACAGCGCCCCGGCGCGCAAGTAGTAACGCGGATTGGCGGTACCGGTGCTCATCAGTGTGCGATAGGTATCCATCGCATCGGTGATGCGCCCGATATTCGCCTGCACCACCGCCTGATACGACAGACACGGGATATATTCCGGCGACGCGGCGAGGCACCGCCCTAAGTATTCCAGCGATTGATCGGAATCGCCGTACGTTTGGTAGTAGAAGTAGCCAAGCGAGTAGAGCGCGTCAAGGTTTTCGGGATCGAGCTCTACCACATTCGAGAGAATGTCCATACTCACGTCGGTGTTGTCGAACTGCCATTCAACCGTCGCCCGTTCGACGGCAATGTGCGGCATGTTCGGGGCAAGATCGCTGGCTGTCGCAAAATCTTCGCGCGCGGCGGTGAAATCGCCGACATTGTAGTAATTGATCAGCCCACGCACGTAGTAGCCTTCATAGCGGTTGGGATCGGCATCGATGGCGCGATCCGCCGTTTCCTGCGCAAGGCTGATGCGGTCATCCAGTCGATACGCCTCCGCCAGAAACGCCAGCGCCTGCGGATCGCCTTGTCGCAGAGAGAGCGCTTGCAGCGCCGCCGCAATCCCTTGGCTCGGCTCATCGTTGCGCGCCAGCGCCAGCGCCCGCACTGACCATGCATCCGGATCATACGGATCAGCCGTCACCGCGTCCGCCGAAGCATCGATCGCCGCTGCATTGTTCCCTTCGATCACGTAGCCGAGCGCGATTCGCGTGAACACCAGCGCGATGTTCGGCGTCGATGGCGCTGCCGACTGGTAATCCTCAATCGCCCGTCCAATCGCCCCGGTCGTCCATGATTCGTCGGCGCGAGACAGCCGGTTCGCCGGATTTTCTGTTGGCATCGGCGTCGGGGCGCTCATCGTCGCCACGCCGCCCTGCACATTTTGAATCGCCTGCTCGATGACGTGCTGCACAGGCGGCGCAAGGCGGCTGCGGTCGTTGTAGACGTTGATCCCCACATAAACAGCGATCGGGGTCACGATCCACAGCCACAGCCAGCGCAGATTCAGCAGCCGGCGTTCACGATAGCCGGGGCGATACCGTTTTGGAGTTCGCAAATACATAGCGCGTATCCGTGCCTAACTGCCGATCGGAGTCGGCGGAATTGAGGTCGGTGGCGGCGAGGTGGGCACTGCCATTCCCTGATACCCGCTGCATGACTGAGTGATCAAGTCGAAGCCCGACAGAATCGATTGGTAAACCGGGTTGGTGGGATCGTTCGTCCCTAATCGATCGATCGCTTCAGTGAGCGTGTTCCATGCATCTTCACACTGGCCCAAGTAGTAGTGTGACAGCCCGCGCAGATACCAACAGCGAATATCATCGCTTTGCAGGTTTACACAGCGCAGAAACGAATCGATCGCCCCTTCATAGTTTCGGTTGCGGTACTGCACATGCCCGTAACTCGCCCATGCATCGCCGTTCTGATCGTTGATCGCCAGCGAGTCCTGACAGTAACCAATGGCGCGGCGGATTTCACCCGCCTGATTATACGCCTCACATAGACGGAGATAAGCACGCGCGTTTTCCGGCTGCATCGATAGAATTTGCTCGTAGGTAGCGATCGCCAATTCCGGTTCGTTATTGTTTAGATACAACAGCGCCAGCTCGAAATAGGGGCCGGTATTGTTCGGAGAAAGGGCGACCGCCCGCTCCAACTGGCTGATCGCTTCGTCGCGCTGGCCGACCCAGATCAGCGCGTAGGCATACACACGCCGGGCTGTCGAATCATACGGATCGAGTTCGATCGCCCGCTCAGCTTGATCGATCGCCACATCGTAGCGGTCAATGCTGCGGTAGGCATCACTCAGCGCGTAGTGCAGCGGCGCGAAATTCGGGTCGATGCTCAACCCCTGCTGACCGACCGGGATCGCGTTCGCGCTGTCGCCGTTCAAGTCCATCGCGCGGGTTTTGAGCGCGTAGCCACGCGGATCGCGCGGTGAAGCCTCGATCGCCCGCTCACCCAGATCAATCACCTGCTGGTATAGGTCGGTATCTTCTGCCCCCAATTCCAACAGCGTGCGGCCATACTCATACAAGTAATCGACATTATTCGGCTGTTGGGCAACGGCACGCGCATACAAGCGCGCGGCTTCCGCCATATTTCCGGCACTGTAAGCGGCCATGCCCTGTGTCGCGAATTCGCTGGCGAACGGAGTCGGCGGCGGGGCCTGCCCGACCGCGGCCAGCGCTACTGTTTGTAACCGGCTGAAATTGCTGTCTACGAACCAGAGGAACCCGGCAATCAACAACGCAAAAATCAGGATCAATCGGAACGATCCGCGCCGCCGTCGTCGGTTGCTAAAGAACGGATCGGAGTAGTTCCTGCGGATATACATAGGCGAATTTCCACCTCATATCCCAACGTGAGTGTCCCATTATACCAAACCGCTGCATCGACCTGCCGCGCACGCCGATCTACACCCCTTAAAATGCATGAAACGCAAATTGTTATACTTTTTTACAGCTTATGCATAAGCCGATATACATACAACCAGAAAAACATGTATATACTGAAAGTCAGCCAGTAATGAAGTTCGAAATGAGTTTGGGGGACAGTATGAATCGGAAGATGCATTTTGTGGTTCTCATTGGGGGCGTGCTGTTGGCGCTCATCGCCGTTCTACCCGTTTTCGCCTTCACTACTTCTTTTACCGGCAATATCCTCAGCGGTGCACAGTATGATCTCTATACGGTCGATCTGATTGCGGGTGAACAGGTCACTGCATCGTTGACCTGTGAAGAAGTCGCTCCCGGTAACCGCCCGCTTGACCCGGTGTTGAGTGCCTACTTCCCCGGCAGTGATCCCAGCAGCACCGCCAATGCCGATTTCTACAATGATGACAATTACAGCGAAGTGCACTGCAATAGTTTCTACAGTTCACGTCTTTCGTTCAGCGCGCCGGTCACCGGCACCTACACCTTCCGCGCCGATGGTTTCGGCAGCGCGACCGGTCCCTATACCCTGCGTATCTCGACGACCAACGGCTCACCGCTGGCGCTTGATGGCCGTATCAACCCTGAACCCGCCGCGCCGGTTGTGGTCTACTGCGAAGGCACGGGTGTTCACCTGTTCTCGCCCATTGGCACCGATCTGGGTTCGGTTGAAGCAGGCGGCTCGCTGAGCGTTGCGGGTGTACATGTCGGCCCAATGGCCGATGGCCGGATGCAGCTCACCGCGCCAATGGCTGATAAGACGTACATGTTGATCTGGACGGGCTGCACGCGCGGCACCTCCTACGCCTATACGGTTGAAGGCGCAGCGACGACCCTGTTCTCGACCTACAGCTACTAAAGTTTGAAATGGCATCAGGGGCGAGCCGACATTGGCTCGCCCCTGTTTATTTCCTGCAAATGCCGCAGATCCCCGGTTTTATTTCCCCGACTGCATCTCGAAGGTGTACAGCATCGCATTCAGGACTTCAATCCGCGCCGCCGTGTCCTCCGGGTAGCTGATCACCCCAAAGGCCCCGTAAACCTCACCCGGCGTCAGTTCAAGGATATAAATGATCGCCGAGAGGGTTTGTTCGCTGAATCCCAAGTCGAGCGACACCCGCACCCCATCAAGGTCATTGATACGAATTCGATCGACGACACGGTTATTGACGGTGATCTCGTTCGAGGGGGGCTCAAACGCGCTCAAGAGCTGTTCGAAGGTATTCAGCCCCTCGAATGGCAGCGTTTCCAACTGATCCATATCCATCAACCCGATGAAGCGGCCCACAGCCAGCGGTTCGCCAATCGCAAACGAGATCGCTTCGATGTTGTTCGGCAGCGGGTTTGGATCGACCTGCGGGCCGAAGTTTGCGCCTGTGGCCTGCTGGCCGCCATTGCTGAACGACTGCGCGACGGCGTCCCAGTCGTCGGGGTAGTGGATCGTGTAAGCGTCATCCTCGCCCGTGAAGATCAGCCCTAATTCAAGGCCGCTGTCCTCGATGATCGTGACCTCCCCCGTAGTGCTGGGCGTCGGGCTGGCAGTCTCACATGCCACCCGCAGATCGTCTAACGCGGTTTGTGCACCCTCTAAAAACACCTGCATGTCCGACAATTCACCATTCGCGGCGGCATCGCGCGCGTGTGACAGCGCATTGACGATCGGTTCCATGTCGAGCGTGCAGGGCTGCTGCGCGGCGGACGCTGAAAACACCGCCCCGGACAGCAGCACCAGTAAGCTGAGGATCAAAAGAATAGGTTTTGTGTAACGAGGCATCACAGAGACTCCTTATAGTAAGTTCGAATAGCCTTCTTAGGAGTCTAGTCAAATTGCCAATCTGCGCGATAGGGGAAAGCCGTGCAGCTCTCCCCCGTGATCGATTTATGCAGGTTTCCAGACGGCGAGGATGATGTTGATGACCACCAGCAGGTTGCTGATCATGGTCAGCATCGTCAAGCGAGGTTCGAGCGCACGCACCTCGGAAAGATCGCCGCTGCGCACCGCTGCCGCCAGCGCCGCGCCTACTTTGCGCGACTGCGGATTGATCAGCGCCATCGCCAGCACGAACGCGATGATGTAGACGATTTGCTTGATGAACAGCCATGTGGGAGTCGTCCCCATCAGGCCAAGGAAGCCAAACCGATCGACGCCGATCAGCCCAAAACCGGTGATCAAAATGCCCATCCCGCCAATCGCGCCGCCGATTCCGCCAATGCGCAGGAGCGCCAGCTTCAGCGTAATTTGCTGCTGAAGTTCACTGCTGGAGCGAAGCAGCCCGCGCAGGGCGAAGCTTGCCACAAAACCGCCTAACCACATCACCACGGACAGGATGTGCAGAATAAGGAAAATATCGCGCAGTGCGATTTGCAAATACGGATCCATCGTCAATTCCCTTTGTGCGTTGTAACACCTATAACAAGCGCGGCTGCGAGACTCCGTCGTCCGCGCGGTACAATTTTAACTCGTTTTGAACCCCTTCAAGGTTCATTGTCTGTGAGAAATCGCCCCTTAAGCCGCTTTGCTGGTGTTCATCTCACGGATCAGGTTAGGAATGGCGGTATCAAGGTTGCGATTGTAGATGACGGCATAGAGCCGCCCGACAAGTCCAACTCCCGGCCCCTCTGCATCGACCATCCACGTAAGCCGGGTTCGCTGCTGGCCGACCGGCTCAAATAGGTGATCGTAATGCACCGTCAGCCACAGGAACGGCCCCACCCACTTCCAGCCATGACCCACGCTCAACTGAACGACACGGAAAGTTGAACGAATGCCATTTTTCAGCAAGAAATGGCCGCTCGATTCGGACGTAAGCGCGCCGGAAGGAGTCAGCTCCACCTTGCGGATGTGCTTTGCCCACGACGGCCAGCGCTCAATCTGCGCAAGGTGCCGCCATGCCACCTCCGGCGTAACCTCCACTTCAAACTCCCGTTTTATCAATCGAAGCATCTCCCCCCTCTTCACATTGATAGCGATTTATTCTATACGCTTCACGTGGAACAAAGTTGCAAAAAGTGAGCTGCGCACACGGCGATCCACATGGGGGTGACTTTGCCCAAAAATCCGCGCAAAAATCTGGTTACCCCCTTTGTTCAATTGGCACTATAATTGCGCCGTTTTCCATACGAACGATACATACGTTCCTATCGATACGAGGGGTGGCATGGCTGCTGGACTCGGTACCGCCGCCAGCTCATCATTTACGGTCAGAGAAAAGCGGCGTGGTCTTGCGCTGGCGCTCCCTGCGATGATATGGCTTGGTGTGTTCTTCATTCTCCCGCTGCTGATCGTCTTCGGCATCAGTTTGCTCACACGCGGCACACGCGGTGTGCAGTATACGACCCCCGTGACGATTCAAAACTACGTCGATATTCTCAGGTTTCCGTATATCGATGTGTACTGGAGCAGCATCGGCATTGCGGTCGTGACCACGATCATCTGTCTGCTGTTGGGCTACCCGCTGGCATTCTTCATCGCCACCCGCAAAAGCCGCATCATGCAGAATCTCTCCCTATTTCTGGTCATTCTCCCCTTCTGGACGAACTTCCTCGTTCGCACCTACGCCATCAAAGTGATGCTCGGTGCCGATGGCCCCATCAACACCACACTGATAAATTTGGGCCTCATCACCGAACCGATTACGTTCATCAACACGCAGTTCGCGGTGCTGCTCGGCCTCACCTACAGCTATCTGCCGTTCATGGTGCTGCCGATCTATGCCTCGGTGGAGCGGTTCGAATTCCGCCTCGTCGAAGCCGCCAATGACCTCGGCGCGAACGACATCCGTGCGTTCTTACGCATCGTGCTGCCGCTGACGCTGCCCGGTGTCATCGCGGGGTCAATCCTCGTGCTCATCCCGACGATCGGCGCGTTCATCACGCCCGACATCCTCGGCGGCACCGAAGGCTTGATGATTGGCAACCTGATCACGCAGCAGTTCCGTGGCACGGGCAACTGGCCGCGCGGGTCTGCCGCCTCCATGATCATGATGCTCTTGGTCATGATTTCGCTGATTGGCTATGTATTCGTGAGCGCACGCGGTGCGGCCATGAGCCGCCGCCGTCCGGCTGAGTGAGGCACTGATCGATGACCCAAATGGCTGTTTCTCCTGCGCGCCGCCCCAGCGAAGTCGAATTCGACAAGGGCAAAATTCAGCGCGATATGCTCGTGCGGCGGGTTGGCAAGATCGGATTCTTCTTCAACCCAATCGTGAGCTACTTCTTCTTGTGGGCACCGATCGTCCTGCTGGTGCTGTTCTCCTTCAACAATTCGCGCACCGTCGCCACATGGCGCGGTTTCACCTTCGAGTGGTATCAGAACGTTTTCAGCAACATCGTCGGCACCGAAGCGCGCTTCAGTACCGACCTAATGCTCACCTCCTTCCGCAACAGTATCTTCGTCGCCTTCTTCGCCACCATGATCGCCACGACGATCGGCACGATGGTCGCGCTCAGCTTAGTACGCGGCAATTTCCCCGGCAAACGCATCCTCGACGGGCTGCTGTTCCTCCCGGTCGTCATCCCGGAAATCACGCAGGGGATTTCACTGCTCATTTTCTTCAACGTGATCTTCAGCTTCTTGAATGGATCGTTGGGGATGAATGCGCAGCTCGGCTTCGGGTCGATCATCATCGGGCACGTGGCGTTCAATATCTCATATGTCGCCATCGTCGTCAGGGCGCGTTTAGCGGATATGAATCCACGCCTTGAAGAGGCCGCCCGCGACCTCGGCGCGAACGAGTGGCGCACGTTCTGGCGCGTGACCTTCCCGCTGATCCTCCCCGGTGTGATCGCCGGGGCGCTGCTGGCGTTCACGCTGTCGCTCGACGACTTCGTGATCACCTTCTTCGTCAGCGGTGTGGGTACGACGACGCTGCCGCTGTTCGTCTATGGTCTGCTCAAGCTGAGCGTCACGCCGGAAATCAACGCCATCAGCACGATCATCTTGATCATCTCGACCGTGCTCATCGGCATCGTGCTGGCTATTCAGGGACGGAACGCCGTCCGTATCTAATTCGAATCAAGCCCTAAACAAAAAATGCCGGGACATCCCGGCATTTTTCATTTCGCGTTTTGAGCGAGAAACGTGTACAGCACCTCGCCGTATTCCATCATCGAGTTGAGGTCGATCCATTCGCTATCGCTGTGTGCATCGCCGCCGCGCGGGGCGGTGACAATCGCCGGGATGCCGTGTTCCGCGAAGTAGACATGATCGGCGGTGCCTTCTTCTTGAATATAGATCGCGTCGGTCTGTTTTCCTTGAATCAACGCCTTCCAACGCTCGATCAGCGGTGCTTGGGTCAGCAGAAATGGAGCTTTCGTCACCACGCGGCGCACGGCGGCACCGGGATCGACCGTGCGCGCGGTGCGCTCAATCCGGCTGATGATCGTCTCCGGCGGCACCTCATTGGGATAGCGAACGTCCAAAAACAACATCGCGGTGCCGGGGATCTTGTTGCGTTCACTTGGGCTGCCACTCTCGATCTGTGAGAACGTCACCGTTGTATCCCATGTTGCCGCGCTTGGCTCCGGGTAATGGTGGCGGATGGCTTGAACGATCTGTGCCGTCCGATCGATCGCGTTGATCCCCTTCCACGGACGCGAAGCATGGCCGGAAACCCCGTGAATATCGATCGCCAGATGCAGCAGCCCCTTGGATTCGCGCACAATGTGCCAATTCGTGCCGCCGTCGGGCAAGATCGCCACTGCGCCATGCAGATCGCGCACGGTGTTGAGCAAATAGCGGCTGCTGTATACCCCGCCGCTCTCATCGCCCACAGCCATCAACGCGATATTCGGCAGACCGCCGCGCGATTGAGCCAGCACTCCGCAGCACTTCAATGTAGAGCGCGGGCGCGAATTTCATATCGAACACTCCGCGCCCGCGCACCAGATCGCCGTCAATGCGCGTATCGAACAGCGCCGGATCGCCATCCACCACATCCATGCGACAATACAGATCACCTGTTCATCGACCGGGGATGCCTGTTTCGGCAAGCTACAGACGCGACAAAGCGGGCGGCTGACCGGGACGGTCAACCATATTCTTCGACGCGGAAAGGCAGCGTTTGAAGTTGATCCGACAGGTAATCGAACCCCGCCGCATCGTGTCCGTCTGTTCGGTGAGGGTGCGCAGTCGTACCAACGCCTGCAAAATGCTGCATGACTGCCGATTGATCGCGCGGTCATGATTTACTTCGGGGAAAGGCGGTTCTAGCTTATCTTTATCCAACAAATCTTCCCTCTTCAACGCGCTCAAGACATTCGATCAGAGAACAGACTGCCGAAGTAAAGCGGGATTTGCTTACTCTCATCGTTGATGATGAGGATGCCGTGCAGATCCGTGCGGGTCGTCCCGTATTTTGTGATCAGGTGATCGATTTGCAGAAGGAGGATCTGATTATCGATGATCGTGAAGGTGATCGGGCGTTTCACATCGATCAGTTGTACCGCGTTATGATCGAGCATATGGTGAAAATGCCGGTGATACGCATGATTTGCCGGTTTGTTTGAGCGGAAGCCTGAATCTGCGACCTGAATAATACGGCTGTAGTTAATCGCATCCTCACCGCTGGCCCTTGATCAGGGTGTAATACTTCACGGGCGATCGCCTCAAGCAGCGGAATATCGTCTTTGTCCGTATCTTCACGTCCCTGACTCCGTGAAATGGTTGACGATCAGAATGGTCTGTTTCGCCTTTTCCACGTGGCTTTTTAAGGCCTCAAACACCTCATGGCGATCCGACCCCGGTTGTGCTTGTATATAGTCAACCGATTTCATCGTTGAACATCCCTTTCCCCCCAAACCCAGAAGTGGAACTCAACAAACTCAAGCGCTAGAATACGAGAATTCATGCGACGAGATCTCTCCATTTTGTTGGGGAACATAAAAAACACGCGCAGTGTACAAGTGCGCACAAAAAGATCTCTATTTGCGCGGGTTTATGGTCGAAACATGGAAAAAGCGACTGCCAAATTTAATGAACTCGTGGATTGACCCCGCCCCAAAGTGGGGTATAAGTAGGGGCGCTGTACATGAGACATCCTTTTTAGCTGTGTTGGGAGGACTGAATGCGTAAAGGTTTCTTGGTGGCGCTCGTCGCACTTTTCGCGCTGGCATTGGTGCTGCCAGTCGCGGCACAGGACGCGACACCTGCTGCATACGAGCCTTGGGTGTGCCCGGATGGATTTCAGGGTCAAACGCTGAGTGTGTATAACTGGACGACCTATGTCGCCGAAAACACCATCGCCAATTTTGAAGCCGCGTGCGGCGTGTCGGTGATCTATGACGTGTATGAAAGCAACGAAGCGCTGCTGGCACGTCTGAGCCAAGGCAACCCCGGCTATGACATCATCGTCCCCACCGACTTCATGGTCACGCAGATGGCCGACCTCGGTTTGCTGGAACCGCTTGATCACTCGTTGATCCCGAACATCGCCAATGTGGCAGAAACGTTCATTGACCCGCCGTTTGACCCCGGTAACACGTACAGCCTGCCCTACCAGTGGGGGACGATCGGTTTCGGCTATAACATCACCAAGACCGGTGAACCGATCACGAGCTGGGCGCAGTTGTTCGCCTATGATGGCCCGGTTGCATGGCTGGAAGACCCGCGCGGTATGTTGGGGAACGCCCTCAGCCTAGAGGGTTTCGACCCGAACAGCCAAGACCCGGCGGAAATTGAACAGGCCCGCGACTACTTGATCCAGAACGGCGGCAACGTCGTCGCCATTGCCGCAGACGACGGGCAGGTGCGTTTGGAACAGGGCGAAGTGGACATCACGGTTGAATACAGCGGCGACATCTTCCAGTTGATCGCCGACTGTGCGTGCGAAGACTACGGCTACGCAATTCCCGAAGAGGGCGCGCAGTTGTGGACGGACAACCTCGCCATTCCGGCGGGTGCCCCGAATCCGGCGCTGGCACACGCGTTCATCGACTACATCCTCAGCCCGATCGCCGGCGCGGACATCAGCAACTACACCGCTTACGGGTCACCGCTGAATCAGGATATTCTGAACGCGCTGATTGACCCGGCGCTGCTGGAGAACCCCGGCATCTACCCGAGCGAAGAAACCCGCTCGCGCCTGTTCTTCATTCAGGCCGCTCCGGATGCGGAAACGTTCTACAACGATGCATGGGATATTGTGAAAGTCGCCGTTTCGCGCTAAACCAACCCACGTAAGCTTGTCATCAAAAGGGCGACGCACAGAGCGTCGCCCTAAGATTGTAGATTGCAGGAGCAGAGGCACATGTCGCAGCAGCAGGTCGATATTGAACTTCGGAATGTCGTCAAGGAATTCGCGGGGCGCGGCAGCGAGTACCACACACGCGCAGTAGATAACGTCTCGCTGACGATTTACCGAGGCGAGTTTTTCTCGATGCTTGGCCCTTCCGGCTGCGGCAAAACAACGACGCTCCGCATGATCGCCGGGTTTGAAGATACATCCAGCGGGGAAATCCTGCTGCGCGGCAAGCCCGTCCACAATGTGCCCGCGTTCCACCGCCCGGTGAACACGGTGTTTCAGGACTATGCCCTGTTCCCGCACATGACGGCGATCCAAAACGTCATGTTCGGCTTGGAGATGGAAGGCGTACCGCGCGCGGAAGCGATTAAACGCGCCGGGGAAGCGCTGGAAATGGTGCGCATGGTGCCGACGCAGTTCAACCGCAAGCCGCGCCAGTTTTCGGGCGGTCAGCAGCAGCGTATCGCGCTGGCGCGTGCGTTGGTGAAGCGCCCCGCTGTGCTCCTGCTTGATGAGCCGCTGGGCGCGCTGGACTTGAAGCTCCGCAAGGACATGCAGTACGAATTGATCTCGATGCAGAAAGATCTTGGCATCACCTTCATTTACGTGACGCACGATCAGGAAGAAGCCCTGACGATGAGCGACCGGATCGCCGTCATGAACCTTGGCAAGGTGCTGCAAGTGGGATCGCCGGAAGAAATCTACGAAACGCCGAACAGCCGCTTCGTCGCTGACTTCATCGGTGAAACCAACTTCCTGACCGGCAAGGTTGAAAAGCGCGAAGGAGCCTGCGCCTTCATTCGTCTTGATGAGTCAACGCTGATTCAGGCAAGCCACGGCGAAGATAACCTGACGCCCGACCAAGACGTGACCGTCGCCATCCGCCCGGAGAAGATCAACATCTTCGTCGCGGAAGGCCGTGTGAAGAAGGACGACGGCAGCAGCGAAGACGCGCGCGCCTATGCCGAAAAACTGACCGCCGACCCCGATATTGTGCTGGTCAAGGGGACGGTTGAATATGCCAACTACATTGGAACCGACACGCGCTATACGATCCGCTTTGGCAACGGCCAGAAGGTCGTCATGCGCGAACAGAACTTCGGTCTGCGTTCCGATACGTACTATGAAGTGGGATCGCCCGTCAACATTTTCTGGGATTACGAGACGGCCCGCGTACTGACCCACTAATGGGGCAGCTCAGCGCAGGGTGAAAAACAGGATATTTGAGGGAGCGGGGCAGGTCGTCTGAAACCTGCCCCTACGCGTTCCCGGCCTATCGCCCGCGCGTGAGGATTATTCCACGTCCAAATCAGCCAAAATCAACTTCACAAAGCGGAGCGCCCGCTGCATGACTTCCGGCGATAGGTGATCGATGCTGGTGGGCGTGTTCCCGCCGCGCGGAATCCCCGCCAGCGTGATCGCCTCGAAGCCGCGCGCACGCAGCGCCCCCATTTCATCGATATTCGTCGCCGTGCGCGGATACACGCCGTATTCGGGATGGCGGTTCGCCAGCCGGTTCACCAGCGCGGTGATGCGCGGCGCGGGATGCACTTCGGCAAAGGCCGGAATACCGGCGCTCGATAGATACGACAGCGACGACTCGCGCCCTCCCACATGAATCACGTTGATGAAGGTGGTGAAATCCTTCGGCGGCGCGTATTGATCGATGTACGCGTGAATGCCGGACGCGCCCGCCGTCGATCCGCCCGTGAAGAGCAGCACGACTTCGGTGTGTTCCAGCGGGTTCGCCTGCAAATCCGCCGCCAGTTCTAGCAGCACCGCCACCCCTGACGCGTTATCGTCCGCGCCGGTATTGTGTTCGGTCGTGTCGAGGTGTGCGGTGAAAATGACAAAACCCGTGAGATCGCCGTGCGGTTCAATGCGGGCGATGAGGTTGTGACTTTCGGCGGTGGCGATCAGCGGGTAGAAGGGCGACGGTTTCTTCAGCAGCGCGTTGCGCAGCCCCAAAAGCGCGCCGATCAAGCCGATGCCGCCCAACCAGCGCAGCCCATTTTGAGCCCGCATCAGCAGCAGCGAAACCAGTCCAAGTCCCACATAGGGCAGCACCGCCGGTTGATTCGAGGGCGGCGACTTGAACATCTGCTCACGCACATCGGTGATGCCGAGCGTCTGCAAGCGGTCGCACACATACTCCAATGCGCGGTGTTCTTTGGCGCTCCCCGGTGGGCGCGGGCCGATCTGTTGAGCGAGCACCTGAATATGCGCTATCAGGCGTTCGGGATCTGTCTGGAATGACGATTGGGTCATGGTCGATGCCACCCCTCATGAGCTAAGCTAAATAGATACCAACCGAATTCTACTCGATCGCCAACGGGCTTTTGACGTACAAATTTTTAACGATTCACGCTACAATCGTTCATTATCCAGTCGAAAACTTGTTCAACAAAGTGTTGTCATCCAACGTCGAGGAGCAGCAGTCAGATTATGCGTGTCTCAATTTTACAGGATCAACTGGCGAAGGGATTAGGGATCGTCAGCCGCGTAGTGGATACGCGCAATCCGCTGCCCGTTCTAGCAAATGTGCTGCTGGCGACGGACGATTCACGGCTCAAGATCGCGGCGACCAATCTTGAATTGAGCATCGTGACCTATATCGGCGCAAAGGTCGATCGTGCAGGCTCGATCACGCTGCCCGCGAAGACGTTTCAGGAACTCGTCAACAACCTGTCGCCCGAAAAGGTCGATATGGTCATCGATGACTCTACCCACAGTGCCGATGTGCGCTGCGGCATGACCAAAGCCTTGATCAAAGGCATCGCCGGGTCGGAATTCCCACCCGTCCCCGAAGACGGCAACCCTGATATTGTGCTGCAAGGCAAAGTGCTCAAGGAAATGATCACCCAGACGGTGTTCGCGTCGGCCAAAGAAGAAAGCCGCCCGATCCTCACTGGGATTCTGGTTCGCTTGGAAGATGATGTGATGACGTTGGCGGCGGCGGACGGTTACCGGCTCGCCGTGCGCACCACCCGCCTGCACGAGCGTTTCAATAAAATGCGCGACATCGTCATCCCGGCGCGTGCGCTGGCAGAAGTCGCCCGCATCATCGTCGATGAAGAAAAAGAAGTCGGCATTTGCCTGCCCGGTCAGCGCGATCAGGTCATGTTCTTCATTGAAAACACGGTCGTGTCGTCATCGCTGCTGCAAGGCAAATTCCCAGATTTCGGCGCCATCATCCCGAAGGCCTACAGCACATCAATGACCGTCTACACCAGCGATCTGCTGCGCGCATGCAAGCGCGCGGAAATTTTCGCCCGTGATAACGCCTACAGCGCGCGCATTCTGGTCAAGCCGCCGCGCAGCCAAGGCGAACCCGGCGAAGTGATGATCGTCGGCAAGAGCGCCGAGCGCGGCGAAAACGAAGGCTTTGTCGATGCCGCTGTCGAAGGCAACGAACTCGAAGTCGCGTTCAATATTCGCTATTTGATCGATGTGCTCAATGTCGTGGGAGAAGAGCGCGTCATCATCGAAAGCAACGGATCGGCCCATCCCGGCGTCATCCGCCCGGAAAACCGGCAGGATTTCATCAGCGTGATCATGCCGATGAGCGTGACGCGCTAATTCATGCCCCCGCGCAAGGCGTCCGGCAAACCGAACGCCTTGCGCGAGCGGGTCAATCGCAGGCGGCCTCTTGGCTCATGATCACAGGCGCAAGCGGCTTTGCGCCGACCGGCAGCGACCGAACCACGCGGTACAGATAGGCCATTCCGTCTTCAGGATGCCCCGGAATCACCAGAAATTGCAAACCAAATAGTTGAGCCACCACGCTGGAGCTAAACCAAATCGCCTGATTCGGTGCTTCGGCGACTGCCAGCGTCCATCCCAAAGGAACATCCTCAGTAGTGCTGTGTTTGCTCAGTGCATCGCGCAGCGCGGCTATATTGAGCAGATTCTTGCTGTAGACCGTATCTTTCGGGGAATACATGAGGATATGGACGGACGGCGCTTTTCCACTTTGGGCGATCATTTGCGCTGTGAGTTTCATGGCGTTGTTCAGGTCGTCGAGCGTAAAGTGATTTTCAAAGTGAATCTCAATCACACGCCCCTCAACACGCCAGCGCATCAAGGTAATCATTGTAAAACTCCGGCTTCGATGTGTTCAGCTACAGGGCCAAGAATAGCATGAAACCCGGTTAAATGGTATGAATTTTTCTTCAGATGTATTACGGCTTATCCCAACCCCCTTAACGCGTTTTTAACCCAATTTAATCCAAGATTACACGGAGTATTCTTTCAGCGTGTATGAACCTGTTCAAAACTTGTTCAAAACTTGTTCAAAACTCTCCAAACCTGTTCAAAACTTGTTCAAAACTCGTGGACAAATGTGCTAAATTGTTCAAAACTTGTTCAAAACTTTGTAAGATTAGCGGTCATTATTTTCCTTTACCCACACGGTTAAGAGGCGTTATCCAAAATGCGCGATCGTTATCCCACAAATTGTTCAAAACTTTGCCGAGTTTTGAACAGGTACTAAAGGAGTAATTGTTCAAAACTTTTCTAGAAAATGTGTGCGCTTAACCCAGATTTTTGGGAAAAATTGGATCAATGGGGGATAATTTCTCATAAACTTGCGATATAAACGCCGTAATGCACAAATGTTCGACGAGTTTTGAACAATTTGAACAGCCCTACTACTACTGAAATACAAGAACCCTCCAAAGATGAAAAGAGTCGATCAAAAAGCATTCGCTTCCAGCAAGCACCATGTTATTGGGATGCGCGGTTTGCAGAGTGCGCTATTCTTAGACATAGAACGGTGAACAGCTTTGTGGTCATCGCTGCCTCCATAAAATCACCCGGTGCTCATTCGTTCGCTTTAACATGCCGTTTGTTTATGAGCGTCTTATTGCGTATGGCGTGAACAAGGTTAAACTCAAAGAAGTTCATCTTAAGGGTGATGGCCGCTATGCAGGTTCCACAGTCCGAACTCCAACGCCGTGTCGCCATTCTCGATAAATTGGCACGGATCAACACTGCTCTAAATTCGTCACTGAAGCTGAAACCCCTCTTGGTGACGATCATGGAAACTGCCGCCGACATTACTGGCGCGGAAGCGGCCTCTGTGCTGCTGTGGGATCAAAAGAGTGGTGATCTTCGCTTCGCCGCGACGACCGCAGGCCCGCAAAACCTAATCGGTTCTTCGGTACCGCTCGAAGGCAGCATTGCCGGATCAATTTTTCGCGAAGGCAAACCGCTCAAAGTCGAAAATACCCAGCTTGAACCCCGTCACTATAAAGGGGTAGACGAAAAGAACGATTTCCATACGCGCAGCATTCTCGGCGTACCGCTCATTTCGAAAGACCGCGTCATTGGCGTACTGGAAGCCATCAATAAGCGCAGCGCGGCATGAATGACGACGATGAGATGTATCGGGCATCCTCGCGGCCCAAGCAGCGGTTGCCATCGAAACCGCGCCGTTGGTGACGGCGCTGCAAAAAGCCAACGAGGAATCCCTCAGCCGTTTAGACGAGATGAAGAACGAATTCATCGCCATCGCCAGTCACGAACTGCGCACCCCGTTGAGCGTTATCTTGGGATACGCCAGTTTTCTACAAGAGGCACAGGACGCGACGGTCAGCGAAAATGCCGGGAAAGTCGTCGAAAGCGCCCTTCAACTTCGCCGCATCATCGAAGACCTGACAAACCTACGCTACTTGGAGCAAAAGCAGCTCGATCTTCAGCTTGATACCGTCAATTTGGATGACTTTCTGAGCGATCTGCTGCGCGAACCGGCGATTTTGGGCGAAGCCAAAGGACACCGCTTCAGCCTGATCACGCTGCCGAATATTTATGTCCGCATCGACCGGGTGCGGATGGGGATGGCCCTCACCAATTTGCTGAACAATGCCGTTCGCTTCACCAACACGGGCGGGCAAATCACCTTGCGCGCTGAACTGCATTCCCCGCGTGAAGTGTGGGTCACCGTCACCGACAATGGAATCGGCATTCCGCGCGATCAGCTTGAGCGGATATTCGAGAAGTTCTACCAAGTGGAAGATCACATGACGCGCACGGTAGGAGGGTTAGGGATCGGCTTGAGCATTGCTCGTGCGCTGGTCGAAGCACACGGCTGTCGTGTATGGGCGTCCAGTCCCGGAATTGGGATGGGATCGACCTTTACGATCACCATGCCGGTCACTGAGAAGCGTGCGACAAAGCCGTAGCACGCCCATTAGCTGAAACCTTAATGGGACGTATACGGAATTCCGCTCCTATTAGCGAAGTAGTGGTCTATAATTCGGATCATACGGGTGTTCCTTCGCTGAGTTTAACCATTTCTACTGGAGTTTTATCATGAGTGTCTCCTTTACGTGGCTTGCCCACTCCACTTTTTTGATGGAAATTGACGGACATTCCGTTTTGTTCGATCCGTTTTTGACTGGAAACCCGCTGGCTGCCACCGCACCAGAGTCGCTGAACCCGGAATTCATCCTCCTTAGTCACGCGCACGGTGATCATGTGGCAGACGCGCTGCCGATCGCTAAACGGACGGGGGCGCATGTCGTCTGCAATGCGGAGATGAGTGGGTGGTTCCAGAAGCATGGGCTGACGAACGTGACCGGTCAGAATACCGGCGGTTGTGCC
>JAXLWG010000028.1:0-66110 GCA_046328615.1 Anaerolineae bacterium
AACTGGATACCTTCAATCAGACGTGCCTCATCGACTATCACATTTGGCGCTTCGAGAATGACCGAATGGCGGGTGAAGCGCAGGAAACGCATACAGTGCGCTATTTCTTCGCACAAGAACTGGCCTATTTCCTCGAAAAGAATGGGCTGGAACTGGTGACACTGTGTTCGTTCCCGGATGGCGAAAGGCCGCCGGACGAAACCACTTGGAATGTTTTAGGCATCGCAAAGGCGATTTGATAAATCATCGCAACGGTAGGTTTTTCCTCGGCGTGGTGATATGGCGTGGACGATGAAATGGCAGTCTGCTCCATACAACACGCCGATGGGTGACTACAGAAAGTAACCCGCTCTTCAACAAGGTGATGACTGATGGTGGACCCGCTCGTCAGCGTGATCATGCCCGTTCGCAATGAAGAATCGTTTATCGAGCGCAGTTTGGGGGCGGTGCTGGCACAGGATTATCCCGCAGACCGGATCGAAGTGCTGATCGCCGACGGAATGAGCGACGACCGCACGCGCGAGATCGTGCGTGCGCTGGATGTCGATCACCGGGTGACGATCCTCGATAACCCGGCGCGCATCCAGTCGGCAGGGATGAATCAGGCGATCGAGGCGGCAAAAGGCGACATTCTGATCCGCGTCGATGGGCATACCATCATCGCGCCGGATTATGTGCGCGAATGCGTGAGCGCGTTGGCGGAAACGGGTGCACAGAACGTCGGCGGGCCGATGAATCCGGTCGGGATCACGCCGATGGGCAAAGCGATCGCCGCCGCCGGAAAATCGTCATTCGCGGTGCCATCGGCTTTCCACGTGAGCCAGAAAGCGCAGTTCACCGACACAGTGTATATGGGCGCGTGGCCGAAATCGCTGTTTGCGACCGTGAAGGGCTATGACGAAGCGCTCGTCATCAATGAGGACTACGAGTTAAACGTTCGTATTCGCAAGGCGGGCGGCAAGCTGTATTTCACCCCGAAAATTCAATCCCAGTACTACGGGCGGCAGACGCTCGGCGCGCTGGCGAAACAGTATTATCGCTATGGCATTGGTAAAACGGAAACGCTGCGGTTACATCCCGGTTCGCTGCGCCCGCGCCAATTGGTCGCGCCCGCGTTCGTGGTCGGCTTGATCGGCGGGGCCGTGCTGTCGCTGATCAGCGTGTGGTTTTTCGCCTTGTGGCTGCTCGGAATCGCAGCGTATTTGGCGCTGGCGTTGATCTTCACGATCAAGGCGGCGGGCACCCGTGATCTGGGGCTGCTGTGGCGGATGCCGCTCGTGTTTGCGACGATCCACTTGTCATGGGGTGTTGGCTTCTGGGTGGGGCTGCTGCGCGGATAGTCTGAACGCGATACCCCTCGCATTATGGGATGTACATCCCGCTCAATGGCATACAATTTAAGAGATGTACTCTGCCCACGCGGAAGTGACGGCTCATGATTCGTGTTGCCTTGATGGACGATCACCCCCTGATTTTGAAAATTCTACGGCAGGAATTGGCGCGCGAACTCGATCTCCGGCTGATCTGGGAGACGGGCGATGCCGCGCAGATGATGACGCTCGTCAACAGCCGCCCGCCGGATGTGCTGGTGCTGGATCTCGCCTACACCGGGCAAACGTTCGAGCCGGTTTCGGCGGTGCGCGACTTGAAAGCGCGGTTCGCGCACATGGCAATTTTGATCCTAACCGCTTTTGATGATCCGGTGTGGATCGAAGAACTGCTGCGGGCGGGTGCAGGCGGCTATGTCGTCAAAAGCGATGATTTCTCACTGCGTATTGCAGAGGGCATTCGCGCGGTGATGCAGGGGCGCACGTTTCTATCGCCATCAGCGGCGGCGAACTTAGCAAGCTCGCGGCAGAAGTTCAGCCTGACGCCGCGTGAGCGGGCGATTTTGCGCTTGGCGGCGGAAGGACACGCCAATCCTGAGATCGCTGAGATGCTTGGGGTAGCACATGGGACGGTGCGCAACCACATTTCGAATATCTACACCAAACTGGGTGTCGAAACGCGCGAGGCGGCGATCAAGGCTGCGCAACAGCTCCGCGAACTGCCGAAACCGGGCGCGGCACTGCGGCACGAGTTACGGACTCCCCTGCATGCGCTGATTGGGCTGACGCGATTGCTGCAAAACCGGTTGGAGCGGAATGGATCGCTGGGGGAAGCGGATGCCGAGTTTTTGCAGCAGATTGTACTGGAAGCCGAACGGCTCGATGGGTTGATCGACGGGCTGAAGGAATAATCAATCCCATCGTTGAGGAAAACGAAAATGCCTGCTGACAATGCTCCCCCTTATTTCGTGTGCCATCGTGAATCCGAGTCTTTTGTATACGGCATGCAGGAACGGCCGTATCTCAATTCCAGTACCTTACCGGCGACGATTGCACTCGCATTGGCTTTCTTGTTATTAGCGGCGTGGATGGCGAGCATTACTTGGCAAACCTACACCTCGCCCATCGGAGCGTCTGACCATAGCAATCGCCAATTGTTAATCGTCGTTATGCTCGTAGCGGTGCTCGTTGTCGTGCAGCTTGTTACGGCCCCGGAACAACTATCAGTTGTCTGTGAAAGGGCGCGTCCTTGAAGGGAAATCTCCGGTGCGGAATTGAAACAGTCAGTGGTACGGGGCAACCACTCGAGCTCAGGATTCTACGCTTTCGTCGATCCTTGGGGCGGCACTCCCTGCTATGGCCAGGCCAAAATCGTTCGAAATGATTTGCGCGGTACTCCTCCGCCGCCGTCCGGAACGCCGATCAAAGTGGTGTATTTGAATAATGATCGTCATGCACCAGTGTGACCATTAGACGGGAGATGGTAATGGCTGTTGAGAACGATCGCCCGTATTTTGTGTGCCACCCCGGATCAGATGCGTTCGTCTACGGTACGCAGAAACGTCCCTACTTGAATAAAGACAATTCCGCAAACGCCTTCGCTCTTGTCGGCTATGTACCCGTACTGATGTTTTTCGTTCTCTTTATCCTCTCGTTGGTGATATTGGATCGCTGCAACCTGCGATCTGATCGCCATTTCTTTACCTGTTGGCGTATACAGCGTCCCCTGGCATCGCCGTGCTGCTCGTGCAAGGGATGGCGACTACGCACAGGGGTTATGCCGAAAGGGGCACATCCTTGATGGAACGATCGTTAATGCGGAAGTGTGCAAAAAGCTTTACGCGGACGAGGCGCGTTTAGAACCCTCATTGAACTGCATGTTTCCTACCTGTTCATCGAGCCGAATGGGATTAAGTGTGCAGGATCAGCGACGATCTCTGCGCCCCGATTTGCCGGGACGGTAGCCCTCCGCCAGAAGGAACACCGATCAAAGTAGTGTATTTGAACAATGATCGCCATGCCTGTGTGATTCGGCGGCGGTTACCCTAGAGAGGCCTGCATCTGGAAGGCGTTAGGGTTAGAAGGTTTGGGGTGTCGCAGAGACGACCATAATGCGGACAGTAATGAATCCTAAGGCGAGTGTCTTTGCCGGGGCATGCCTGCAACAAAATTATCGTTTAAGAAACGACAAACCCTTTCTGCGCGATCCAGATTATTGGCCGCAAACGACCGTGCTGTTCGGCCTTCAATTCATCCTCATGCTGATTTTACCGAAGATCGCGGCACATGTTTTTCCAGATCGAAAGCCTGACACTTTTGTGCTTGATTCTGTGGCGAAGTTGGCGACTTCATCAACCTGGTGAAGGGGCAGGTGCTTCGGGGAGAAATCACGAAAGCGCGTTTGATCGATGTCGGTGCAAAATACCGTCTATGGCGGCTGAGTATCGATTATTGTTTCACTTCACCGGATGGAAAACAGATTATCGGGAAAACGAAGGCGCATCGCAATGACTTGGAAGGCAAGGCGCTGCCAACGGAAGGCACGCCGATCAAGGTGCTGTATTTGAACGATCATTATCATCAAGCGGTGTAACCTGATGCCGACGATCCTGTATGTCGAAGATCATCCCCCTGCGCGGCTGCTGATGAGCGCGATCGTGAGTGATTTGACCGAGTATCGCCTGCTGACGGCGGGGAACGGCGCGGAAGCCCGGGCGATCGCCGCCAAGGAGCAGCCCACGCTGTACATCCTTGATCTCGATCTGCCGGACACGGATGGCGGTGCGCTGGCGGAAGCGCTGCACCAGATACACCCGGCACCTGCGATCATCGTGTCGGCCTACGCCGAAGCGATTGACCGTGAACGGTTTGGCGGTGTGGTGATCGATTATTTAGCGAAGCCATTGGATCCGGATCATGTGGCAGAAACTCTTAAACGGGCCTTGGGTGGATAGTGATAACTTGCTGCCGGAGCCGGTGCAGCGGCAGGCCGCGCAAAAGATCAACGTGTATTGGCGCGCGCGCGGCTGGCAGTTGGTGCTGGGCGAGCTGCTCCTGTGGGCGGTCGCAGCGTACCAACAGCTCCCCTACCAGCATCTCTACGGCGCGCTGGCGATGTGCATCGCGCTGGTGTATTTATTCGGCTTCTTCACCGAATGGGCGCTGATTTGGCTGTCGAGCATCCTCGCGCTGCTGCTCATTCAGGGGATGATCATCAGCGGGTTGGGGGCGGTGACCGCGCTGGCCTTCATTATCCCGTACACGTTCGCCGGGATGCTGTTCACCGGACGGCGGCGAGTATGGATTCAAGGGGCGTGTATCGCGACGTTCTGGATCAGCCTGCTTTATGAAGCGCTGCCGGTTTTGCGGCAGGTACACCCGCCGAATCACATTCTGGTGAGCTACAACATTCTGCTGGGTGCGTTCGTGTTTCAAACGCTGCAATTTCTCAATCACCTCGCCGTCGAGATCAACTCCGCGTATGTGGCGGAGCAGATGCGCGTGCAAAGCCAGCAGTTTTTAGCACGGGTAAGCCATGAACTGCGCACGCCGTTGAATTCGATCCTCGGTTTCGCCAAACTGCTCAAACGCGGCGAATTCACCGAAACGCAGCAGCACTATCTGGGGCAGATCATCGACGAAGGGACGCAGCTCAACCGGTTGGTGAGCGATCTGCTCGACAGCGCACACCTGAACACCGGGAAGGTTACGCTTAACCGCGAATCGTGTGATGTCAATGCGATCTGCGCGGCGGTGGCGGAAGAACAGCGCCCGACGATGCCTGCCGGGGTCGCACTGCGCGTCGAACTCGATCCGACACTGCCGACCATCGAGGCGGATAAAGTGCGTTTGCGGCAGGTGATCGCCAATTTGGTGACGAACGCGGGCAAATACACGACCGCCGGAGAAATTGTGATCCGCACCTCTCACCGCACCGATGCCCTGTCAATCGACGTGCGCGATACGGGAATCGGTATTCCGCCCGAACAGCAGGAATTGGTGTTCGTGCCGTTCGTCCAGTTGGACAGCCGCCGCATTGGTGTTGGGCTGGGATTGGACATTGCCCGCCAGCTTGTGCGCTTGCATGGTGGGGATATTTATCTGCAAAGCACCCCGGGACAGGGCAGCACCTTCTCGGTACAGATCCCTCTTCAGCAGATTACCGAATTACACAACCACAGAAGTGATCACCGGTAATTAAATCGCGTTTGGTATAGGGCGTAGCCCGCCTCGTCCGTTCCTTGAAAACCGGACGACGCAGGCGTCGTCCCTACGAACATTCGCAAATGCAAACTACTTCTCCGAGATCACAGATGTGATCGCCGTGGTTCATTTTATGAGTCACGCGCAGAAATGGGCGGTTGTCACGGATGCACCATGACCCGTGTGCGGCGGAAAATTGAGCAAGCTGGCCTACGCTGATGGCATATCGACAAAGCGAGGGCTTATGCACGCCAAAACGACCGTTTCATCTTTCGGAATCTTTCCAAGCGATCGGCTTCAATGGACGCTGTATGCCGGGATCGCGCTGATCGTCGGCTCGACGGCGTTTCTGATGCGTGACACCCAATCCGAGTATTTCCTCATTCACCTTGGTATGTCGCTGATCGCGCCGCTGTTGTTTTACACGATCGGTGCATTGGCGATGCGCTATCTGCGGGCGGTGCTGGTGCCGCGCGGCATTTTGGCGACGGGGGCATGGCTGCTGACGGTCGCACTGCTGCATCTTTCCGGCAAAAGCAGCCTCATCCCCGGTGGCGAAAGCGCCTTTTGGACGATCGGATCGGTGCTGGTGGCGGCGATCGTGACGTATACCGGCCATCGTGTGAAATTCGCGCTCCTGTATCCGCTGGTGATCGTGACGCAGGCCAACGCATTATGGGCGGTACTCGGTGGGCTGTGGATCGAACCGCAGTGGATCGCGCCGCTGTCGCTTGGGTTAGCGGCGCTGTGGTGGGAAGCCGCGCCGCGCTATGTCCGCGATGCGACGTGGATCAAGGTGTATCGTGCCAGCAGCCCACTGTTGATCGCGTTTGCCGTCGGGCTGAGTTTATTCCTGCGCGAAAATGCGCATGTCAGCCCGCTCAGCTCATCACTCACCCTGATTACGGCGGGGGCGCTCGTGCTGTGGATCGGCGCACGGCGGACGATGATCGCGGCACATGGCGGCGTATGGATGATCGCGGGCGGGTGGATGCTGTTTTACATCGACTGGCTGGGCGATACCGGATCGTTTGGCTTGTGGGTGTCGCTGGTGGCGGTGGGCGCGCTGTTGATCGAGCGGGTGTGGAGCACGATCAACAAAGGCAAGCGTAAGGGCGAAGCGACGGTCTATGAGGCGATCACCCGCTGGGCACTGGCCGACCTCGCGCTAGGCTTGAGCGTGATCATTTTGCTGTGGACGGCACGCAACCTCGGCAGCGCGCCGCCTGTCGTCATGACGATCACGTTGATGGTCATCTGCGGCGTGTGGATTACGGCGGGGCTGTTGTACCGGCTGCCCGCGCTGCTGCACACGGCGCTATGGGTGCTGCCGCTGCCGTATGCGCTGCTGCTGGTACTCTTGCGCGCGGATCTGTGGTCGCTGCCGCTGATGGGGATCGAATGGCAGCTTTTGGCGCTGGTGTACCTGCTGATTGGGCATGGATTGGCGAATCGACGCCCGGCGATACGAATGCCGTTTTTCGCCGCCGGATACATGCTGCTGGCGTTCGGTCTCACGTTCACGCTGACGACACGTTTGTGGCTGCCGATCAGTCTGCTGCTCACGGTGCTGGCGACCGGCGTCACGGCGGTGTTGGTGATTACCGATCGCCACCCCACATGGGATGATCTGGTCGAGCGGCTGTTCAACCCGATGATCAGCCCGTTCGTTCACCAGAATATGCGCAATCTGTTCCTGCTGGTTTCGACGTGGCTGGGAGGGTTGTGGGTGCTGCTGATGCTCGACTACACCGGCAGGCCGATCAGCGAACAGGGGATGATCCTCGTCGTGATCAGCGCGGGGTGGTTTGTGGCAGGGCGTATGCTGATGGACATGCCGCGCGTCTCCGGCTGGATGATGTACAGCGCGGGCTGGATTATGTGGCTGGCGGGGCTGGCGATGGTGTTTTTCACGCCTGCCGATGCGATTATCACGGCGGTGATCGGCTTAACCTTGTGCGGAGAGGCGATCGCACGGACGAAAGCGGGTTACTGGATACCGCTGGCAGTGCTGCAAATTGGATTTGTGGTGCTGCAATGCGCATGGTTGTTCGCGCTCAATGCCCATGTGCTATTGATGGTGCTGATGGTGGGGATCACGATTGGCGGGTATGCGCTGGAAGCGCGCGGTGGCAAACGGCTGGCGGCGGCTGGCGAATTCGCGGCGCTGACGGGGATTGTGCTGGCGTTGGCGCTGACGTTGGTTAAGCCGACGACGGAAACGGCAGTCGGGCTGTGGATCATTTCAGTGGTGGCGATGATCCGCTACCGAAAATGGTGGCTGATGATCCCGCCGAATCTGCTGGGCGCGGTGAGTCTGTCGCTGATTTTCCATGCGATGACGCAGCAAACGCTTGACTTACTGCTAGTCGTGGGGCTGGCGGCGAATATCGCCGTAGGGCTGTGGATCGGCGGACGCAAATCGGGGATTGTGCCGACGCTGTTCGCGGGGATCACGATGTTGGGCTTCTTCCCCGATCTGTACCAAGTTCCCTACGCACAGATCGATGACCGGTTGGGCGCGTATGCCAGTGTGGTTGCGGGAATCGCGGTGCTGCTGCGGGTCGGAGTGCTCTATGGTGTAGGGATGCGTCCCCCGTTCGGCGGATTGCGTTCCTTGGTGTGGTGGGTACGCCCAATGAATCAGCTCAACGCGTTTTTTGCAGCGTGCGCGGGGGGCGTCGCTTTTGAAGCGCGGGTTTATGATCCGTATTCGCCGGGGTTGTATATCGTTTTCCGCTGGTGACGGTGTGGGTCTTGATCTGTCTGTACGAGAAGCGTGCCCTGCTGGCGGCGCTGAAGCTTATGGTGATTGGAGTAGTCGGTTACATTGGGATCAAAATTGCTGACGCGCTGATTGAACTGAACGTATGGCTGCTGCCGCTGCTGCTTGGCGTAGGATTGGTCGGCTGGGCGCTGATCAACGAAATGCGGCAGGGGCGAAAACGCGTCCCCGTCGAGGAAGAACTGCAACCCGAAACCCATGAGTAATGGCAGCGCGACGACAGGGTAATCTTGCATGAAGCGAAGTACGCAGGAGCAGAAAGCCTCATGATGAAATTCGGGATTGCCCTTCCTTATGGCTCGGCGCGTGAGATGGCGCAGTTATGCCAGATTGCAGAGGAACACGGCTGGGATGGCTGCTTCATCGGTGATGCGATTTGGTGCGAAGACCCCCTGATCGGGTTGGCGGCGGCAGCGATGGTGACACAACGAATTCGGTTGGGGACGCTCATCACGCCGGTGCCGTTGTATCGACCGTGGCGGCTGGCCAGCCAATCGCTTGCACTGGATCGACTCAGCGACGGGCGGCTGATCTTAGGGTTGGCGACTGGCGCGGTGTGGATGGGCTGGCAAGCCTTTCCCGACGAAATCACCGACACCAAAGCGCGCGCCGAAATGCTCGACGAGACGATCGATATTCTGACGCTGCTGTATCAGCGCGAGCTGTTCGACTACGACGGTAAGCACTATCACCTGAAGCTGACGCAACTTGACGAGATGCACTATCCGCCCAAGCCCGTGCAGCAGCCGCGCATTCCGCTGTGGACGGTTGGCGTGTGGCCGCGCATGAAGTCGATGGAGCGAACACTCAAATGTGATGGCGTGATCCTTGAAAAGATGAGTACCGATGGAAAAGGCGAACCGATCACCCCGGCGGATGTGCGCGACGGTCAAAGTATTGGTCGAGGCGAATCGTACGCTGACGACACCCTTTGATATTGTCGTGCAGGAGAAAACCAGTCCGCTAGCGCAATCCGAGCGGCGGGAAAAAATGGCGGCGTGGCGGGATGCCGGAGTCACGTGGTGGATCGAAACGGCCTATGATGTGTCGGCTGAGGCAGCGGAAACGATTCTCCGGCAGGGGCCGCCGAAGGGGTAGAAGAAACCTCACCCCCGCCCCTCTCCGAAACGGAGACGGGATCAGGGGTGCAGCATGCTGCGGTACTTATCGCGTATGACGGTGTTACGCGGTTTCGGGGACGGGATGGGCTTTGTGCCACTGTTCGAGCGCGTCGTAGAGCTGATCCATCGAGTCGAGGACGAAGAACTGCGGGTGATAGGCGTGCGGGCTGGCGGCGATCGTCTCAAAGGCGGTCAATTCAAAGGGCAGTAGTTCGACCGAGCCATCGAAGGCGCGCGCCATCTCCGCGCGCGACGAAATCAACCCTGCGCCGAGTGCTTTTAGTTCCCCGCGCTCTTTGACCAGCCCGAATTCGACCGTGTACCACCACATCGTCTTGATCGAGTAGCGCTGCGAATCGGGATGCATCAGCGCGGTTTGGCCGAAGCGCTGGCAGTAATCCGCGAAGGCGCGATTCGCCATGAAGGGCAGATGCCCGAAGGAATCATGGAAGATGTCCGGCAGCGGCGTATAGTCGATGTCCTTGCGATCACGGATGTACTCGGTGATGAGAAATTCGCGCTGCGCCATCGCCACGAACCAATCCTGATCGTTGGAATACTGAATATCGGTGCTGACGAGATCCCAGCCGACGAGATCCGATAACACGCCGTCCATCACGGCGAAATTGGGGATGCGATCACGCGTGACATTCAGTGCGGGCATTCCATCCAGCCACAAGCGCGAGGCGTGACGTTCGACCTGTTCCCACTGGTTATGCGCCATGATGCGCCATGTTTCGTGCGCCTCCGGCGAGAACTCGACAAATGGACGGCGTGTTTTCATGCGTTGGTGCTCCTTCACATTTCAATACAGGGCTGCACAGCGATGCCCGGCAGAACACCGCTGTGCTCCTGTGACCCCAACAATGGATTACACCTGCGGTCGTTCGAGATCGAAGAAGTCGTTGACGCGCGAATAGGCATTTCCTGCCAAACGACCGACCGTGTTCAACTTCGGAATATCGATTTTGTCGCCGCCGATCAGGTACTCATCAGCGACGTGGATGTGTTCGACGCGCCCGATGACGACGCTGCCCGCGCCCGGTTGATCGCCTAGTGTCACGATCTGCACCAGCTTGCACTCATAGTGGATGGGGCTTTCGGCGACGCGCGGCGGCTTGACGGTCACAGAAGGGACGGGCGTCAGCTTGGCGAGCGTAAATTCATCGACATCGTCGGAATATTCCCCAGAGGTGAGATTCATCGCTTCGATCAAGTCCCCGCTGACGATGTTGACGACGAATTCGCCCGTGTCGCGCACATTGCGCAGCGAGTCTTTCTCCGCACCGTCCTTTGCCCGGATCATCGGGCAGAACAGGACATGCGGCGGGTTAGCCCCGGCGACGTTGAAGAATGAATAGGGTGCCAGATTGCGCTGACCGGACGGGCTGAGCGTCGAAATCCAGCCAATCGGACGCGGCACGACGGAACCGACCAGAATCTTATAGACGGACTGCCAAGGAAGCGACGACGGGGTGATCTCCATGATGTATGCGCCGAAGGTGCGGCTACTCTCCATTTCCTTCCAACCAAGAGGCCATGTAAGCGGGTTTTTCGATGTCCAGCGCATCAGGCGTCAGGTGGAGCGGATGGAAGGTATCGACCATAACGGCGAGTTCTTCCGTCGCTTTGGCACCGATGGACGCTTCGGATGCGCCGGGCTGCGGGCCGTGCGGTAAACCGCTCGGATGCAGGGTCACATCATAACGCTCGATGCCCTTACGTGACATAAAATTACCATCGCAGTAGTAAATCACTTCGTCACTGTTGACGTTGGAATGGTTGTAAGGCGCAGGAATCGCCTGCGGGTGATAGTCGAATAGGCGCGGCACGAATGAGCAGATCACAAAATTCCAGCCCTCGAAGGTTTGGTGAACGGGCGGCGGCTGATGGATGCGCCCGGTGATCGGTTCGAAGTCGTGGATGCTGAAAATCCAAGGGTAGAGGCAGCCATCCCAGCCGACGACATCAAACGGGTGATGATCGAGGACATGTTTGGTGATGCGGTCGCGCGCCTTGATGCGGACTTCGAATTCGCCGCGCTCGGTGTGCGGGTGCAGATCGGTCGGAACGCGAATATCGCGCTCACAGTAAGGCGCATTTTCGAGGAGCTGACCGTAGGCGTTGCGGTAGCGCTTGGGCGGCTCGATCTGCGATGGCGATTCGATGACAAAGAAGCGGCCTTCGGGTGTGTCTAGCGTCATCTGCCATGTCGTGCCGTAAGGGATGACGATGTAATCGCCGGGTTGGTAAGCCAGCTTGCCAAACTGTGAATGCAGTAGCCCGTTCCCTTCATGGACGAACCAGACTTCATAGGCCTGCGCATTGCGATAGAACGCGTCCATGCCGCGGGTGGGGCGGGCGATGCCGAGCGTCACATCACTGTTGGCGAGAATCACACGGCGCGCAGACACCGGATCGCCACCGGTGGGCATGAGGCCTGTCGAACAGGCGCGGTGACGAAGCGCGCCAAACTCGACAGTTTCGGGCACGGCTGGCCCGCAGTCCTCGGCATGCACGACGCGCGGCGGCAGAAAGTGGTGATAGAGCAGCGATTGAATGCCGGAAAAGCCTTCCAGTCCCATGACTTCTTCACGGTACAGGCCGCCATCGGGCTTGCGGAACTGGGTGTGTCGCTTATGGGGAATGTCGCCTAATTTGTGATAAAACGGCATACAATCAACCTTTTTTCATCACCATGAACCACAAAAGAGTCAACACAAAGCCACCAAATGCGGGAGGCGCAAAGAAAAGCCTAGCGTACGGGTTTCTGTCCAATTTGATTGGTGAGCGTGCCGAGGCGGTCGATTTCGAGTTCGACCACATCGCCGGGCTGCAAATACGGCCCCTCGCCGCGCGTGAGTTCGAGCAGACAGCCCGTGCCGACCGTGCCAGAGCCGATCACATCACCGGGACGAAGCGGCACACCTTCCGAGGCACGGGCGATCATCTGACCGAACGAAAAATGCAAATCGCGCATGCTGCCGCGTGAACGCTCGATCCCGTTGACGCGGGCGATCATGGTCAGGTCGTAGACGCCGGGGCGATCGGTGCGGCGATCGGCAAGCTCATCGAGGGTGACCATCAGGCTGCTGAGCGATGACGCGAAATCTTTGCCTTTGGCGGGGCCAAGACCGACGCGCATTTCTTTCGCCTGAATATCACGCGCTGACCAGTCATTGAAGATGACCAACCCGGCGATGTGCTGCTCGGCGTCGTCGGGCGAAATGTTGATGCCTTCCTTGCCAATCACCGCGGCGATCTCCAATTCGTAGTCAAGTGCGTTGGAGTACACGGGATAGGGGATGGTGTCGCCATCCCCGTAGATCGTGCTGGTGTTGGAGAAATAGAACACCGGGAATTCGTACCATTCCGGCGGCACGCTGCGCCCGCGATTGGCATTGGCGGTTTTGACATGCGCTTCGAAGGCGTAGAAATCACGCAGGCTGGTGACGGGTGGGCGGGGCAGACGGGGCATGATCGGCTACAGGTTCCCCCGGCGTTCCTGCTCAAGCTCGATCGCTTCGAACAGTGCTTTGAAATTCCCTTTGCCGAATCCCTGACTGCCGTGACGTTCGATCACTTCGATGAACATGGTCGGGCGGTCTTGCAGCGGCTTGGAGAAAACTTGCAGCAGATAGCCCTCGTCGTCGCGATCGACCAGAATGCCGAGATCGCGGATCTGCTTGAGATCTTCGTTGATCTTGCCGACGCGTTCGGGCAGCAGATCATAATATTCGTCGGGCACACGCAGGAATTCGATGCCGCGCGCTTTGAGTTCGCGCACCGTTTTGAGGATGTCGCCGGTTTGCAGCGCAAGATGCTGCACGCCGGGAGTCTTGTAGTAGTCGAGGTATTCTTCGATCTGGCTCTTCTTCTTGCCATCGGCGGGCTCGTTGATGGGGAATTTGACGCGCCCGTTGCCGTTCTGCATCACTTTCGACATGAGCGCCGAGTATTCAGTGCTGATGTCTTGATCGTCAAAGTGAAGCAGTTGGCGGAAGCCCATCACATCGTGATAGAAGCGCACCCACTCGTCCATCGCGCCGAGTTCGACATTGCCGACGACGTGATCGACCGCGACCAACCCCGCCGATTCTGCCGCGTAATCGATCGCCTTATAGCCGGGTGCGAACGGGCCTTTGTAATCGTCCCGATCGACAAATACGTGCAGCGTTTCGCCATAGGTGTAAATGGCGGAGGTGCGGAAGGTGCCGAACGCGTCGGACTCTTCGCGCGGCTCCCATGCGGGACGTGCGCCGCGTGCGGTGGTCGCTTCAAACGCCTGCGCCACATCATCGACGGTGAGGGCGACTACTTTAGCCCCATCACCGTGCAGTTTGTGATGGATTGCCATGTCGTCGTCCGGCTGGTAGGGTGCGGAAATAACGAGGCGAATCTTGCCGCTTTCGAGGACATAGGAGGCGTAACGGCGGTTGCCCGTTTCCAATCCCGAATAGGCGACGGGTTTGAAGCCGAACCCCTTCCACCAGTAGTACATCGCCTGTTTAGCGTTCCCCACATACAGGTGAATGTGATCGATGGCCTTGATCCGCAAAAAGTCGGCTTCTTCGGTCATCGGGCGGGATTTCAAAACAGAGTCCACGCTAAGTCCTTTCTACTGCGGGCAGAAAGACGCCCGCCAGCCGTTCGACGGCAAGACGAATATTTTCGGACGAGACACTGCTGAAGTTCAGGCGCATCGCGTTGCGGAACTCTCCGTTCACGGCAAACGCTGAACCGGGGATATAAATCACTTTTTGCTCAGCGCACGGCTCAAAGGCCGTCCATGTATCGACGTGCGGCGGCAGTGTGAGCCAGACGAACAGCCCGCCCTGCGGTTTCGTCCATGAAGCGAAGCCGCCAAATGAAGCCTCCAGCGCGGTGAGCAGCGCATCGCGCCGCGCGTGATTGAGTGCGTTCAAGCGGCTCAGATGAGGCTCAAGTAGCCCCTCCGAGACGAATTCGTAAACGGCGCTCTGCGTCAGAATCGACGATTCGAGATCCATCGATTCGCGCAGGACAGTGATTTTCGGGATCAACTGTGTTGGGGCGACGATCCAGCCGAGCCGGACAGACGGCGCCAGCATTTTCGAGAACGAGCCGAGGTAAAACACAAAACCGTCGCGATCAAAGGCTTTGATGGGGGGCAGCGGTTCGCCTTCAAAGCGCAGCGACGAATACGGATCGTCTTCGATGACGGGGATTTCGTAGGATGCGGCGAGTTCGGCGATGCGCTGACGTTTTTCGAGCGACAGACTGACGCCAAGCGGGTTGTGAAAATCCGGGATGATGACGGCAAAACGGGGGCGGTGTGCTTTGAACGCGGCTTCAAGCGCGTCCACATCCGCGCCTGTGTTCAGATCGGTTGGGATGGTGACGACCTGCGCGCCGCGCCCGGCGGTGATCTGCTGAATACCGGTAAAAGTGGCGGCTTCGATCACCGCCGTTTGGCCGGGATCAAGCAGCAGCCGCGAGAGAATGGCGAGTCCCTGCTGCGCGCCGCTGGTGATGAAGACTTGATCCGGCGTGCAGTCTACGCCGCGCCCGCGCATCCGCTCCGCGATCCACGCGCGCAGGGCGGGGTGCTGCGGACTGTACTGCATAAGCCGTGCGCCTTCGCGCTCCATGACGGTATTCAGGCAGCGCTGGTACTGTTCAAAGGGAAGGGCTTCGGTCGCGGGCAGGCCGCCCGCGAGTGACAAAATCCCCGGCGCGGTGGCGAGCGCGAGCAGATCGCGCATCACCGACCGCTTGAGATAGCTCATTTCCGAACTGAGAGCAATCATTCCGTGTTTGGTTGATCCAGTGGCAAAGCCAACGAATTTTTGATTTCGCCCAGTACCAGACTGGTAGACACCCGTGACACACCGGGAATCCGAGTCAGCCTGTCCATGAGCAGACGTTCCAATTCTTTTCGATTGCGCACCACGACTTTGAGCAAATAATCAAAGTCGCCCGTCAAGAAATGACATTCCAATACTTCGGGCATCCGCCGCACTTCTTCGTGAAAACGGTCGATCTGCTCCGGTTGGTGCATTTGCAGCGTTACCCCCACCAAACACAGCATGTCATAACCGAGTTTCTCCCGGTTCAGCACCGCGACATACTGCTTGATGTAGCCTTCATCTTCCAGCGCCTTGATGCGCGCATGCACAGCGGGCGGCGATAGAGAGATTCGGCGGGCAAGTTCGGCATTGGTGATCGCACCATCCTGCTGAAGTGCAGTGAGGATCTGACGATCAATGTCATCTATGTCCTTGTTCATAATCTTTCATGACTCCCGTGACTTGTCAAGCATTCTTCGGTTTGTGCCAAATTATACAAAATTTTCGAAAGTGATATAGGTAAAACTGCAAAAGATTATTCATTTCAAGGTTGTGCAAATTGCCGTCTGGGTTTTGCTTCGATTGCTGAGCGGTTATGACAGGGTCGTGTCACAAAACGGGGTAGGCTGCTCGTCTTTTCTTCAGGAGTCATGAACATGAGGCGGTGGTTAGCCGCAAGAGGAAAGACGATATGAACCAGCGACATGAGATCGTGGTGATCGGCGGTGGGTATGCGGGCGTGATGGCGGCGTTGAATGCAGCGGGGCGCACTTCGAAAGCGGCGGCGCGGATCTGGATCATCAACCCGGTCGATCAGTTTGTCGAACGGATCTGCCTGCATCAGATCGCGGCGGGGCGTCCGGTCAAGCGGCTCCGGTTGCAGCATTTGCTGCGCGGAAAGGGGATTGAATTTGTTCAAGGCAGCGTGACTCGCATCGATCCTGATGCGCAGCAGGTGCAGGTGGAGAGCGAACCCGGCACCCAGACGATCGGCTATGATACGCTGATTTATGCGCTCGGCAGCACGATCGACCGCGATCAGGTACCGGGAGCACGCGACTATGCCGATGTGCTGACTGGGACAGACGCGCTGCGCCTGTTTGATCGGCTGAAAAATGCCGCCGCAGGCGACCGGGTGATCGTGTGCGGCGGCGGCCTCACCGGGATTGAGGCGGCAGCAGAAATCGCCGAAGCTTATCCACGGCTGCGTGTGAGTCTGCTTACCGAAGGGCCGATTGGTGCCAACCTGTCCGAAAAGGGGCGGACTCATGTGCGCCAGTCGTTCGCATGGTTGGGGATCGACCTGCACGAGCATACGACGATCGAGCGGATTACGGCGGACGCAGTGAACACAAGTCGCGGAAGCTTTGCTTATCAGGTTTGTGTGTGGGCGGGTGCCTTCCGCGTGCCCACGTTGGCGCACGACAGCGGAATCGCCGTCAATGAGCGCGGGCAGATCCTCACCGATGCCTACCTGCGATCGGTATCGCATCCATCAATCTTGGCGGCGGGTGATTCTGCTGTGCCGGTGTCGCATCCGTTTCCGCTGCGCATGGCCTGTGCGACCGCGATGCCGATGGGCAGCGCAGCCGGAGAAAACGCGGCGCGCTTGGCGAAGAATCAATCCCTGAAACCGTTCCAGATGGCGTTTGCGGCGGTGTGCGTGAGCCTAGGTCGTCGGGATGGTCTGCTGCAAAAGGTGAACACTGATGATGCGCCCGTCGAACAAGTCGTCACCGGGTGGCGCGGCGCATTGATGAAAGAGATGATCTGCCAATACACGCGCTTGGGGCTGCGTTTGGAACGCCTGCTGCCGGGAATATACTATTACCCCCGCCTGAAGGCGAACAAAGCAGCACCAACAGCGGCGGCCCGCGTACAGGCACGCTAAGAGGGGAGCAGGAACGGCATGGATATTGAAGCGTATCGCCCGTACTTGTTCGGGATCGCCTACCGGATGCTGGGGACGGCGATGGAAGCCGAGGACGTGCTTCAGGAAGCGTATCTCCGCACGCGTGACGTTGATGCGGAGGACATCCGTGCGCCGAAAGCGTACCTTGCCAAGATGGTGACGCGGATGTGTCTCGATCAACTGAAGACGGCGCGGGCACAGCGCGAAGTCTACCCCGGCATTTGGCTTCCCGAACCGATCCCGACCCCGGACGCCGCGCCCAGCCCGATCCATACCGAAGACGGAGACATGGACTCGTTGTCGCTCGCCTTTCTGATTCTGCTGGAGCAGCTTTCCCCGGCGGAACGCGCTGTGTTTCTGCTGCGCGAAGTGTTCGACTACGATTACGGCGAGATTGGCGCCATGCTGGACAAAGACGAAGCTGCCTGCCGCCAGTTGTTTCACCGGGCGAAAACGCATCTTCGTGAACATCGTCCCCGCTTCTCGTCCTCACCGGAAGCGCAGCAGAAGCTGTTTACCCGCTTTATGATGGCGGTCAGCAGCGGCGATGTGCAGGCGCTCACCAACCTGCTGGCTGAAGATGCGGTGACGTGGTCGGATGGCGGCGGTAAGGCAGCGGCAGCCGTGCGCCCAATTCGCGGTGCGGAAGCGATCGCGCGGTTTATGCTTGGGCTGGCAAAAATAGGGAGGGACTGGGGTGTCACGTATGAATTTCAGCAGGTCAACCACCAGCCCGCGCTGATCACCCGTTTGAACGGGCAGATCATCAATGTGCTGATGGCCGAAATGGACGACGAGCACATCTATCGTCTGCTTTCGATCGCCAACCCGGACAAACTGCGCCTGTTGAAGATCCCTATCGAGTGAGCGTGGCAAGCAAAGGGCACACGGAGTGCCCTTTGCTTCGAGCGTTTTATCCTTTGCGGATTTTCGGCAGCCGCAGCGGGCCGGTGTCCGCTTGGGCAGCAGGCCGATCGTATGGGCGCGAGACCAAAATCACGACCGACCGCGAGGTGAGCATCAAGTTGTCTTGATCGCTAAGTACGACTTCCTGCCCCGGTTCGCAGATGTCATACGGCGCATCGACGCCCGTATTGACGAAGACATGCCAACGTTTTCCGGGCAGGTGCGGCAGCGAGAAATACTGATCTTCCCAGTGCATGTTCATGGCGACGAAAAGGTCGTCGTCGTTGGCAAGACCGCCTTTCGCATGCTTGCCGCTGAGCAAAAAGGCGAGCGTGAGCCGTTCGCTCACGGGGGTATCCGGCGCTAGATCGACATCGAACCACGAAATATCGGGAATGCCCGCGTTCTGATAATCTTCGCCGCGCAGGTGATAGCCGTGCCGCAGCACCGGGTGGCGGTGACGGAATGCGATCATGTTTTTGTGGAAGCGGAAAATCTCCTGATTTTTCTCCACAAACGTCCAGTCATACCAACTGATCGCGTTGTCCTGACAGTAGGCGTTATTGTTGCCGCCCTGTGTACGCCCTGCTTCATCGCCCATCATGATCATGGGGACACCCTGACTGACGAGCAGGATCGTGACCGCGTTTTTCATCATGCGATGGCGCAAGCGCAGCACTTCGGGATCATCGGTTTCCCCTTCCGCGCCGCAGTTCCAACTATTGTTGTCGTTGGCACCATCGCGGTTGCCTTCGCCGTTGGCGTCGTTGTGCTTGTCGTTGTAGCTGAACAGATCGTGCAGCGTGAAGCCGTCATGCGCGATGACAAAATTGATTGACGCGATCGGGCCGCGTGTCGGGTACAGATCGCGCGATCCCATGATGCGCTGCATCATTTCCGGTACTTGTCCGGCATCGCTGCGCACGAATTTGCGCAGGGTATCGCGATACTTGCCGTTCCATTCCGCCCAACGTCCGTAATCCGGGAATCCGCCGACATAATACAACCCGCCCGCGTCCCACGGCTCGGCGATCAGTTTGGTGCGCCCCAACACAGAATCATGGGCGATCATTTTCAGCAGCGGCGGATCGGCCAGCGGCGCGCCATCTTCGCGGCGTGAAAGAATGGTGGCTAAATCGAAGCGGAACCCGTCTACGTGATACTCGATCACCCAGTGGCGCAGCGCATCGATGATGAACTGGATCACCGAGGGCTGGTTACAGTTGAAGGTATTGCCGGTGCCGCTGAAATTGTAGTAGTAGCCCTCCGGCGTGAGCATGTAGTAGGTCTGGTTATCGACGCCCTTGAACGAGATCGAGGGGCCGTGCTCATTGCCTTCGGCGGTGTGGTTGAATACCACATCAAGAATGACTTCGATGCCTGCACGGTGCAGTTCGCGCACCATGTACTTGAATTCATCGACCTCACCTTCGGTGGCGCCGCCTGCCGCGTAGCCAGCCTTCGGTGAGAAGAAGTTGACCGTGCTGTATCCCCAGTAATTGACGCGCGCATCCGGCGGCGGGAGCGTGGAGGCATGTTCGAACTCGTCGAAATCATAAACGGGCATGAGCTCGACCGCATTCACGCCGATCGACTTCAAATAGGGGATTTTCTCAACCAAGGCCCCATAAGTGCCGGGGTGACGCACGCCCGATGACGGATGCGCCGTGAATCCGCGTACATGCAGTTCGTAGATCAGCAGGTCTTCGGAGGGCAGATACAGCGGACGATCGCCCTGCCAGTCGAAATCATGATGGGTGGGGATGCGCCCGCGATAGGGAAAATCGTTACCGCTGGTGAACAGAGTCCCGCGCTCACGCCACACTCCGCGCCCGGTGATTCCATCCGCGTATGGATCGATGAGGACTTGATCCGGGTTGAAGCGGTGCCCCTGTACTGGATTCCATGGGCCGAATAAGCGCAGCCCATACTCGATGGTACGCGGGTTCAGATCGTACACGGTCATGCAGAAAATCTTGCCGACGCGGAATAGGTCAGGAAAACGGATTTCCGCGAACGGATTGGGTTCGCCTTTGCGGTACAAGACGAGCACCGCGCCCTCGGCATTCTTCGAGAACACCGCGAAATTGACACCGTTAGGAACGGGGGTCGCGCCGAGTGGGAGCGGTTGCCCCCGCCCAATGGGAAGCGGGCTAAACGTGTAGTCCGAGAGTTTGCGAGTGGGTGTGATGGAATCAGCCTGTGCGGCAGCGTTTTGAGCAGTTTGGGGCGATGCGGCGGTTTCCTGTGAGGCTGTTTTGGATGGTTCGCTTGTTGTCATGACGATCTCAATCACCTTTTGTATGAAACCGTAGGCAATCATACCAGACAAGGATGAGCTGTCACGCGCTATACTTCCTATTTCTTCACCTAGGGGGGCAAGGACTGATATGGCTGATCGTCGAGTGTATGATTTGAAAACGGGCTATCCCGATTTATCGCTTGTCCCGCGTGAGCGGTTGAGCCAGTTCGCGCAGGCGATTTTGATGCAGGGCACCGGGCTGCAATACGCCGGGGATGCGGCGGGAACTGCACACGCCCGCGCGCAGATCGCGCAGTTTTTGACGGGAATTTACCATCTGGCGGTCGATCCCTCGCAGATAATTGTGACAACGGGCGCGCTGCAAAGTATCGACATCACCTGCCGCGCGCTGACTGCTCCCGGTGATGTGGTGATCGTCGAAAGCCCGACTTTTTACTACGCCGTCACCGTGATTCAAGCGTGCCGTGTCGAGATCGTCGGCGTGCCGATGGGCAGCGAAGGCATTGATCTTAACGCGCTGGAAACGATAGTGCGGCAGTACGGTGGACGCGTCAAAGTGGTGTACACCATCCCCGTTTTTCACAACCCAACCGGAATTTGCGCCAGCGTCGCCAACCGGCGCGGCTTGATCGCGCTGGCGGCGCGTTACGGCTTCACCGTTTTAGAGGATGCGACCTACCAGCCGTTGTATTTTGGCGAACCACCGCCACCGCTGATCCAATCGTTTGATGAGGGCGGGCATGTTGTGACCGTCGCGTCGTTTTCGAAGCTGGTGATGCCGGGGCTGCGCGTTGGATGGGTGTTGGCCGCGCCGGAAAACATCCGCACGATCAAAACCGCGAAAGGCGATGGCGGCGCGAGTATGTTCACCACCGAAATCGTCGCGTCTTATCTCGAATCAGGCGAATTCGCCGATCAAGTCGAGTTCGCGCGCCGGTTCTATGCGAAGAAGCATGATCTCATGGTCGCTGCGTTGGATCGCTATGCGCCGCAATCGCTCAACTGGAATGCACCGGGGGGCGGCTATTTCGTATGGGGGGAACTGGCGGCGGGACTTTCGGTTGAAAAGCTGTACACACTGGCACAAGCGCGGGGAGTCGATTTCTTCCCCGGTTCGGCGTCGTTTGCTGATGGTAATGACGATTCACATCTTCGGCTGTGTTTCGCTTATCTGCCGGATTCGGACATCGAACCCGCCGTGAAACTCCTGTGCGAGTGTCTGCGCGAATTATGATAGGGCGCACGTTCTCGCTATAATGCGAGGGCGACTCTGTATTCATGTTCAATACCTGTAGAAGAAGAGCACGATGGCTGATTCTGCTTTTGCCAGTATTCCAACTCCAGCAGTGAGTGCGTTGGTTGCAGGGGATCACGGAGCGCCGTTCGATATTCTCGGCGCACATGATTTAGGAGACGGTCGGGTCGTCATTCGCGCGTTCCGCCCTTCGGCGGTCGGGTTGGCGGCACTGGTTGGCGAGTCGAAAACGCGCGTCCCGATGAAGCGTGTCCGCGACGAAGGCATTTATGAGGCTGTTGTCAGCGAGCCGTTTGCAGGGCTGCGTTATCAACTGGAAGAACGGACGGCGGCGGGCGTTACACGCACGATCTTCGATGCCTATGCGTTCAAGCCGGTGATGGGCGAACTCGATGAGTATCTTTTCCGCTCCGGGAAACATCTAAACGCCTACGATTATATGGGTGCGCACCTGACCTCAATCAACGGGGTGGAAGGTACACGATTCGCGGTATGGGCACCGAATGCTTTCAGCGTCAGCGTGATCGGGGATTTCAACGGATGGGATGGGCGCTTTCATCCGATGATGAAGCACGATACCACCGGGATCTGGGAACTGTTTATCCCCGGTGTGAAAGAAGGCGCGCTGTATCGCTATCGTGTGCGATCGATGCATATGGGCTATCGTGCCGACAAATCCGATCCGTATGCCTTTACAAGTGAAGTTCGCCCGAATAACGCCTCGATCGTGACGAATCTCGATAGCTACACATGGCAAGATGGCGAATGGATGACGGCGCGCGCCGCCAGCAAAAACGAACTCGATCAGCCGATGTCGATTTATGAGGCGCATCTCGGCTCGTGGAAGCGTGGTGTGGATAATCGCTGGATGAGCTACCGCGAACTCGCCGAGCAGCTCGTCCCCTACATCAAGGATATGGGTTACACCCACATTGAACTGCTGCCGGTCGCGGAACACCCCTTTGATGCGTCGTGGGGGTATCAGGTGACCGGGTATTTCGCGCCGACAAGCCGCTACGGGTCACCCGCCGATTTCATGTACTTCGTCGATCAGTGTCACCAAAATGGGATTGGCGTGATCCTCGACTGGGTGCCCGCGCACTTCCCGAAAGACGGGCACGCGCTCGCCTTCTTTGACGGAACACACTTGTACGAACATGCCGACGCCCGCAAGGGGGAACATCCCGACTGGGGCACGCTGATCTTCAATTTTGGGCGCAATGAAGTTCGCAATTTCTTGATCGCCAATGCGCTGTTCTGGCTCAAGAAATATCACATTGATGGGCTGCGCGTGGATGCCGTGTCTTCGATGCTGTACCTCGATTTTTCGCGTAAAGCCGGGGAATGGCTTCCGAATGAATATGGCGGCAACGAAAACTTGGAAGCCGTGTCATTCGTGCGTGAAGCGAACGTGATTATTCATCAAGAAGCCCCCGGCGCGATGACGATTGCCGAAGAATCGACCGCGTGGGCGATGGTCTCTCGCCCGGTGTATATCGGCGGGTTGGGCTTTACCTACAAGTGGAACATGGGTTGGATGCATGATACGCTCGAATATGTCGAGAAAGATCCGGTCTATCGCCGCTATCATCACAACAAACTGACGTTCTCGCTGATCTACGCCTTCAATGAGAACTTTGTGCTGTCGCTGAGCCATGATGAAGTCGTACACGGCAAGGGATCACTGATCAACAAAATCCCCGGCGATTGGTGGCAAAAATTTGCGACACTGCGTGTCTTATACGGGTATCAGTGGACACACCCCGGCAAGAAACTGCTTTTCATGGGGCAGGAATTTGGTCAGTGGCGTGAATGGAGTGAAGCGCGCGGACTGGATTGGGATTTGCTGGGCTATGACACGCATCAAGGCTTGCAGCGCTGGATGCGCGATCTGAATCATGTGTATCAGGGGCAGCCCGCGCTGTTCCAGCATGATTTTGATCCGAGCGGCTTCCGCTGGATCAATGCCGACGACGCCGATAACAGCATCTTTGCCTACATACGCTATGCCGATGATCCGTCTGATTTCGTGGTGGTGGTAGCAAACTTTACGCCGGTTGTCCGTTCAGGTTACCGGATCGGCGTGCCGGAAGCCGGGCGCTATGTTGAACTGCTGAACAGTGATTCGTCACATTATGGCGGTGGCAACGTGGGCAACAGCGGCGGCGTGCAAACCGAAGCATCCCCCGCGCACGGGCTGCCGCATTCAATCACGCTGACGCTTCCGCCGCTTGGGATTTTGCTCCTGAAAGTGGAACGCGCATCCACGTAAGCCCTGCATAGGGGTTTGGTCTTCAAACCCCTATCTGCGATACTTTTGTGCTTCAAACGGACGCGCCGCTAGACCACCTGCGAGAGGGCGGCCAACACCACGGGAAGAAGCTGCTTCTTACGGGACATTACTCCCGGTGCGTCCAGTTCGTTATCGGAGATGCGCGCATACGGCAGCGCCGTGATCACGCGTGGCTGGCCGACGACCATCAACCGGCTGCTGCCGCGCACCACATCGGTGATCATCAGGAGTGCCAGCGCCAATTTTTGCGTATCCATGAGTTCTGTCAGCGCCGTATTCAGATCGGCAGCGCGGTTCTCGATTTCGCGGAAATTGGTCACTTCCACCTGCGCGATGCCCGCCTTCAAATTCCCAACTTCATAGAACTTGATGTCCGTGTTCACGATTTCAGTCGCCGGACGGGTGCCCAACCCCGCGCCTGAAGCCAGCAACGCCTGACCCAGCTCCGTCAGTGCTGCATCTATTTCTTCCTGCTTTGCGCCTGCCGGATACAACCCTGCCATCCGTCCAAGCTGCGCCGCCGCCGCTTGATCGCGGGATGTCGTCGTTGGTGAGCGGAAAATCAGCGTATCCGACAAAATTCCGCACAGCAGAATCCCGGCGATTCCCGGTGGGAACACCAGCGTGCGATCAAGGCTGCGTTCGGTGACGAGCGTAGAGCAGCTTCCCACCGTGTCGATCGTGAAACGGATCGGAATGCTGGTCGGGACGGTATTCAAGCGGTGGTGATCGAGGACTTCCACGACTTCGGCCTCTTCAAGACCGGGGACGGCCTGCCCCAGTTCGTTATGGTCGACCATCACGACCTTACGGCGGTGGGGTGATAGAAGATGCGATTTGCGCGATAGCCCAATGTACTGCCCGTTGCCATCGATGACGAGGAAATCATCCTGATCGGAACGCAGGACTTGATTGATCACGTCCTGAATGAATTCTTCCTCGTTCAGGATCACCGAACTGTCATCGACCGCGCTGTTAGCGGGTCGATCAAATTCTTTGGCAAGCGCCAGCACCGATGCAGAACTCAACGCATCGACCAGATTGGCGAACAAGCCTGCTCCGCTCAGCAGCCCCACCGGCTTACTTTCCGCATCCAACAGCGGCGCGGCGCGGCGAGTGCGGGCGATGCTCTGGCATGCTTCAAGGATGGTTTGACCTACATGCAGGGCGGGTACACGTTCGACTGCATCGCCGACACGGGCGCGTACATCGGTGATGAGAATGGGCGCATCAACGTTAAAGCGTTTGAGCGCGAATTCGGTTTGGGCGTTGACCTGCCCCGTACGACCTGCGGTATATCCCCCCCCCATTTGATTTAAAAACCAAGCGTAACCGATCGCCGAGGCGACGGCATCCATATCTGGGTTGCGATGACCGATAACGAGCGTTGTATCCGGGATCGTCATGCGTTGTTCTTTCTCTCACTTTCATGATAACATCCGCCTGATTGTACGATAATGCCCGCATAAAACAGAGTCTTTTATGGCTGACGTAAAAACTGAACGGCTCTATTACAACGATTCGTATACCACCGAATTCGACGCCCACATTCTTGACCAGCAGGAATACGAAGGCACCCTCGCGATTGCCCTTGATCGCACCTATTTCTACCCCACCGGCGGCGGCCAACCGAACGACACCGGTACCATCGATGGTGTGCGCGTGGTCGATGTCTTTAGCCGCGATGAAGCGGTGTATCACGTGTTGGCGGAACCGATCCAGACTGGCGAAGCAGCCGTTCACTGCGCGATCGACTGGCAGCGGCGCTTTGATCACATGCAGCAGCACACCGGACAGCATATTCTCTCGCAGTCGTTCATTCAGGCGGCGGGGGCGGGGACGGTTGGTTTTCACCTGAGCGGTGAAACCTTAACGATCGACCTCGACAAGGTGATCAGCGATGAAAACACGCTGGCGCAGGTCGAAGCGTTAGCGAATGCAATGGTCATCCGCAATATCCCGGTGACCGCACGCCTCATTGATCCGTCGGAGTTGGAGAAGCACGGCGTGCGTATGCGCAAACTTCCGGAGCAAATTCACACCGATGGCTTGCGCGTCGTCTTCATCGGGGATTTTGACGCGACGGCTTGCGGTGGTACCCACGTGGCGCGCACGGGCGAAATTGGTTTGATCAAGATTGTCAAAGTGGAAAAGAAGGGCGACAAAGGGCGGGTGGAATTCCGGTGCGGCGCGCGTGCGCTGCGTGATTACCGGGAAAAGCACGCCATCGTCGCACAGCTTGCCGCCGATTTCACCTGTGGCAGTGCTGAAGTCCCGGATGCGATCGCGCGGCTGCGCGACGATCTGCAAAGCGCGCAGCGGGCGCTCAAAGCGGCGACGACGCAGCTTATTCAGCTTGAAGCTGCTCAAACAATTGCGCAGACCGAGTCAGTGAACGGTGTGCGGTTGATCGTCAAAGCCTTCGATCAGCGGGCACTGGATGAGGTCAAACTGTTAGCCAGTTTGCTCATCGAAACGCCGGGGACGATCGCGCTGGTGGGGACAAGCGGCGAAAAAGCGCAGTTGTTCCTCGCCCGCAGTGCCGATCTACCGCAAAACTTGAACCCGATCCTCAAAGCCGCTCTGGAAACGTTCGGCGGTCGCGGCGGCGGACAGCCGGGTTTCGTGCAAGGCGGCGGTGTTAAGGCGACGGTGGAGCAAATTCAGCGGGCGCTGGAGACCGCAGCGGCCTCCTTAAAGCCCGCGTTCTGAAGCGACCTATAGCAGGCGCGCAGTTGATCTTCCAGCTTGCGCCAGTCGGCTTCGGGATCGGTGGACGTTTTTCCAGTGATCGTATCAACCGTGTTGTTGGCGGCGACGCGCAGTTCCGCCGATTCGCGTGCCTGCTCTGGCGAAATGCCGAATAGATGGCTGTGCAGCCGCGTCATGGTGTCGATGAACGTGGTTTTATCCGCCTGACCGACTAAGCGGCGGTGGATGTCGTTGTACTCCAGTTCGAGCGCCCCGGCGATTTCCGGATCAAACGTGAGGCCGGAATAGCGGCGTGCCAGCCGGTAAAAGCGCGTATAAAAGCCGCGCACCACCGCTGCATCATGGTCGAGGGGTACCCACGCGATCGATGCGCGGGTGACGTAGTAGGCTGCCAGCAGCGATACCGGAAACGGAATACGAAACTGCGCCTGACATAGTGAGACGATCAGGCGCAGCAGGGTGAACCAATCACGATCGTAGTAGGCACGCCAGCCATGGGCTTCAGCATAGGCGACTTGATCCGGGTTGAACTCAAAGGCGGACATGCGCGACTCCTCTAATCCCGAAACGGCGGTGCATCTCTATCCTTTATAGCAGAAATGCACCGCTGCGTAAGTCAGGTGTCTAGTCCCCTGCCAATTCCTTCATGCTTTCAATGTATTCAAGGCTCTGGTGCCGGAAGTACGTGTTATACAGCTCGGCATAGTGCCCGCCGCCGCGCAGCAGACTTTCGTGTGTGCCTTCCTCGATAATCTTCCCGTTTTGCAGCACGATGATGCGGTTCGCATTCTTGATGGTGCTGAGGCGGTGGGCGATGACGATGCTCGTTCGCCCCTTGAGCACGACATCCAAGCCTTCTTGAATCAGCGTCTCGGTGAGCGGATCGACGCTGGCGGTCGCTTCATCAAGGATGATGATCGACGGGTTTTGCAGCAGCACACGGGCCAGCGCGACCAACTGCCGCTGTCCCATCGAGAGGTTGCTGCCGCGTTCCCCGACTTCGGTATCCAGTCCACCGGGCAGCCCGGTAATCCAGTCGCCGCCGCCAACCTGACGAGCGACCGTCATCACTTCTTCGTCGGTGGCATCCGGCTTGCCATAGCGGATGTTTTCGCGTACCGTTCCGTCGAAAAGGAATGGTGTCTGTGTCACGACTCCCAAATGCAGATGATAGTCGTGCAGATCGAGCGTGCGAATATCGATCCCATCGATCTTGAGCACCCCACCCTGATATTCATAGAAACGGGCGATCAACTTGGCAATGCTCGACTTGCCCGATCCGGTATGCCCGACGAGCGCCAGCGTTTCGCCGGGGCGAATATGCAGCGAAAAGTCGCGCAGCACGGGTTCATTCGGGTTGTACTCGAAGTCGAGATGCGAAAACTCGATCTCACCGCGTAAGGTCGAGATGTGATCGTGCGCGGTCTGTATCACGCGCGGTTCGGCGTCGATCAAGCCGAAGACGCGCTCCCCTGCTGCCAATCCAATCTGGAACTGACTCCAGAATGAAGCAATGCTGGTCAGCGGGAACCAGAACAGTGCCAACCCCTGAATGAATAAGTACCAGTTTCCCGGCGTCAGTTCGCCCGTCAGGGCGGCGCGACCCCCGAAATACACGAGCGCCGCGGTTCCTAACCCTGCGATGATGTTGAGAATCGGAAAAATGCTGCTGAACGTGTAGCCTGCGCGCAGATTGACGCGGTAGCTCTGCTTGTTGACATCGAGGAATTCGGCGAAGATGTTTTCTTCCTGCCGGAAGGTTTTTGCCACGCGAATCCCTGCGACGGTTTCCTGTACGTGCGCGCTCACGACGGCGCGCACACGGCGCGATGCAGTGACCGTTTGGCGGGCGATCTTGCGGAAGGCCAGTGCTGTGAAGATGACGAACGGCGCGATCGCCAGCGTGAGCAGCGTGAGTTTGAGATCGACCGTGAACAGGTAGCCGATCAGGAAGACCACGATCAAGACCTGCCCGACCAGCTCAATGGTGAGCGAGACGACCTGTGCGAATGCCTGCGTATCGGAGGTGACACGGCTGACGATCTTCCCGCTCGGAATCTGGTCATAAAACGAGAGATCGCGCTTCACGACCGCATCGAAGGCATCTTCGCGCAGGCGCAGGACGACGTTGCCGATCGCTTCAGAAGAGAAGCGCTGCCGAATGGCATTGAACAGCCAACCCAGTGAACCGAGTAACGCGACGACGAACGTGATCGTCCACAACTGTTCGTTAGGCGTTTGCGGTGTCAGCGTATCGAGTGTCTTCGAAATGTAGATCGGCAGCGCGGTGTACATCAAGGTGTTGAGTGTGACCGCCACCCCTACCGCGATCATACGCGGCAGTTCGGGGCGGAAGTAGCTCACAATCCGTTTGACAAGGTCGCTGTCTTGATAGTTGCGATCGTAAGCCTCTGCGTCGAGGCCGTCCATGATGAAGCCCATAAACAGAAGTCTCCTCTTGCGCTATTGTGCTGCCGGTTGCAGAGGCGGAAGCGCCACATCATAACGGGCGAAAATGCGGCGATATTCGACCGATGTGCGCAGCAGATCCTCGTGCGATCCGCACGCGATCATGCGGCCCTTGTCCAGCACAAGGATGGTATCCGCCCAGCGGATTTGACTGAGGCGGTGGGTGATCAGGAGTGTCGTACGTCCGTGCAGCGCGCGGCGGATGGCTTTCTGGATCTCATCTTCGGTGGCACTGTCAATCGCGCTGGTGCTGTCATCAAGGATGAGGATGCGCGGATCGCTCAAGAAGGCGCGGGCGAGCGCGATGCGCTGGCGCTGACCACCGGACAGCGTGACTCCGCGTTCTCCCACTTTTGTTTGATAGCCATCGGAGAATGACAGGATGAAATCATGCGCCTGTGCTTCTTTTGCCGCATGTTCGATCTGATCCTGCGGCGTATCTGGCGCACCGAAGGCGATGTTCTCCGATACACTGCGCGAGAACAAGAACACATCCTGCTCAATCTTTGAGATCTGCGAGCGAAGCGAAGTCAGGTTCCAGTCGCGCACATCCACGCCGTCGATCAAAATGCTCCCGGTGCTGACATCATACGTCCGGTTGATCAGCTCGGTGAGCGTACTCTTGCCGCTGCCCGTCATGCCGACGATGGCGACAGTGGTTCCCGGTTCGACGGTAAAGCTGATGTTTTCGAGCAGCCCATCATCTTCGAAGCCAAAGCTGACATTCTGAAACTCGATCTTGCCGACGATCGGCGCACTGTACCCCTGCGCATTTTCGTCCAGTTCGGTTTCCTGCTTGATGATACCGAGAATGCGTTCGGCGCTGGCTCTACCGATGCTCATCAATGAGAACGAGAAGATCGAAATGAATACCGGGAAGCGCAGCACGCCCATCAACGCCATCACCGAGATGATGTCTGCGATGCCGATGATGCCCTGCCGATAAAGCAGTGTCCCGTGGAGGAACGTGAGCGCCAGCGCGATCCCGTAGAACAGCAGCGGCAGATACCCTGCTTCCGTGTAACCCTGAAGCACAAAGTATTTGCGAAACTCGCGGGCGTTCAGACGGAACTTGTCGCGCTCAAACGCCTCGCGGGCGCTGGCTTTGACGATCTCGATCCCGCTGATGGTTTCTTCGAGCGCGGCGTTCATGACGCCGAACTTCTCGCGCTGGCTTTCGACAATCGGGTTTAGGCGGCGCGCATAGGCGCGAACGGTCACAATATAGCTAAGGACGAACAGGGCAGGCACCAGCAGCAGTTCGATCCGAATCGAAGCGAGAAACATCATCGGGACGGCAATGCCCAATACCGTATCGAGGATGAAGCTGAAGCCCGGGTTGACCATCATATTCAACTGCTGCATGTCGTCCGTCGCGCGCGCCATGATGTCGCCAACACGCTGACGATCGTGGAAGGTTTGGCTCTTCCCAAGCAAACTGCCATAGAGCTCTTCGCGGGAGTCATGCTCCAACCGCTGCGCGACCGTTTCGATCGATAATGAAGCGATGAGCTGAGAGGCACCATCCAGCAGCAGCAGCCCTAGAATCGCCAGAGCGACGTAGAGAAGCCCGTTCGGCCCAGTGGGATTAATGATTTCGTCGGCGGCTTTCCCGATCAATACCCCGCGTGAAAGCGAAAACGAGACGTAGGAAATGCCGTACAGGCTGAGGCCGAGGATTAAAAACCCCTTGTGCCGCCAAACGTGTGAGGCGATCCAGCGGACTGGCCCTGTATGCGAGTAGTGATAGGCATCAGCGACACGAAATTCACTTTTTTGCACCATACGGTATTGTCCTTACTGTCTGTAGATAGAAAAGCGCGGTCAGCCCCGCGCTTTTCATGTGACAACTCTATATGTGATAAATATCACACCTGTGACGCTGTAATCGATCACTTAAGGGTGGCATGACTTTCACTATAATACCTACATACCAAGAATTGTTTAAGGAAGAGGATAGTCCAGATGCACTCAAGAAGGGTCGCCGTCGCTCTATCGTCTATTTGGTGCGCCGCTGTGCTGGTGATCGCGGGTTGTACACAGGCTTCGCCCCCTCTCGACATCACCTTGATACCCGCCGCTGAACGTACCCCTTCGCGCTTCACCGATCCCGAGCTGGCGGAAGGTGAGACCCAGTACAATCTGCTGTGCGCGCACTGTCATGGCTATAACCTTGAAGGGCAGCTCGCAGTCACGGTTCCGCAAACGCTCAATCTAGGGATGCACACGGTGCCGCCGCATGATTCGACGGGGCATACTTGGCAGCACCCTGATCAACTCCTAATCCGTGTGATTCGCGAGGGCATCCAAAACCCGCTCGACCAATATGTCATGCCCGGGTTCACCGATGGAGTCAGTGACGCACAGGTCAACGCGATCCTGCGCTATATTAAGCTGTCATGGACGGAAGCCCAACGTGAGCATAACCGGCAAGTGACCGAACAATGGGCGGAAATGGATCGTCTGCTGGGAAATGCCTCGGCTACCGAAGTGACCCCTGAAGCTACTGATGAATCAGCTCAATAAGGCGTTGAATATCGCGTACCGCCTGTTCGGGATCATGCACCATGGTGTTACGGGACTGCTCGACGAAACTGTCTACCACATACACGATTAAACTGGCGACCCCTTTTTCGATTGCGCGCGCTTGCACCACCGTTTCTTCGACGGTTGCCCCCTCTTCCACACGGCGTTCGAGCGCGATCAACTGTCCCTGTAAACGATGTAAGCGATGAATGGTCTTCTTTTGACGCTCATCCGTGATAGACGTCATGGCCCCGCCCCTTGGTTAAGTTAGTCCGTAGCTTAAGCGTAATGTAAGCAAGAGAGGCGCGCGACTGATCTTTATTTACAAATAGCATGGCGTTTATCACATATTTAAGGTACTTTTGTGACGTTCCGAACAGAGGGAGGCTGGTCGGACGCTTTCGAAACCCTAGTCATAAGGAATAACGTTCAAGATGTCGAAGCGTAATGTCGTTGTACTCCTCATCACGGTTTTTGCGACGCTGATCCTGCTTGTACTCCCCGCCGCCGCCCATGAAGAACGCGAACTTGGCGATTTGGTGGTCGAGTTTGGCTGGCGGGTGGAACCTGCTCTCGTCGGTCAGCTCAACGGCCCTGTCTTCATCGTTCACACCGCGGGAACTGATGGCGCGGACGGAGAACCGGTTGAAGGAGCCACACTTCAAGTGACGATCGTCTTTGGCGATGCCTCTACCACCCTTGATCTGCTTCCTGATGAAGAGAATCCGGGGTATTACATCGCGACGATTATCCCGACGCTGCCGGGTGATTACACGTTTGAAGTGACGGGGGACATCAACGGGACAGCGGTTGATGAAGTGTTCTCATCGGCAGATGGTTATTTCGATACGGTTGAACCGGCGTCGGACTTGCAGTTCCCGGTCGCATCCCCCAGTAGTGCGGAACTTCTGCAAATGATTCAAGATTTACAGGCCCAGATCGAATCCCTTCGCACAGGACAAAGCAGCGGCGGCTGAGTCGCCGTGATCACTGGGCTAAAACCGTAACATCTTAGATGCTGATCACGCTTGCTCACGATGAGTATCGACATGGCAAGCGTGATCTTACGACCTTTAGAATGGCAAAGTAAGATCCTATGATTCCTGCTAGACGTTTGATCGGCACGGCGGTGTTGGCGATGATCGCCGTTGGCGCGTACCTTATGCTGATTTTCGCCTTTTCGACCGCTAGCGTGCCTTTCGGTACCGCTTCAGCACTACCAACCCAGAGCTACGTGCAGGCGGGTTCTGGTGCGGCTAGTGCAGGGGGATCGGGCGCGTTTGTGCCCAGTGTTCCTTCACTCATTAACGAAAATTATGATTATCAGATCGCGGTGCCAACACTCGCGCGATCTATTCTGCCTCCGCTCGCGTTTGGCGATGCTCTGTCATCGGATTACTCCAATGCACAGGTGCGGCGCGGTGGCGAACGTATGCCCTATGTAGAGGTTGGCGACTCCCTGCGCACTTACGAACTGTTCGCGCGGGTCGTGCGATGGACGATCGCAGACGACACACAGGTGACCGCCTATACGTTCAACGGGATGGTACCCGCTCCGGTGATCAGCCTTTATCAGGGACAGCATGCACGCATTGCGCTGACCAACGCACTTGACCAGTCCACGAGTGTGCAATGGCGTGGATTGAACGCAATCGCCACAATCGCGACAGGGACGGAAAACGTCGCCTCGTCTCTTGAGAATCCGATCGCCCCCGGCGAAGCGCGCTATTACGAGTTTGATGCGACTACCGTTGGCGCGTTCCCCTATATGGCGACGCCGAACAACGGCATTCAAACGAGCCTTGGGTTCGCCGGGATGGTGGTCGTACGACCGCGTGACGCTTCTTCAAACGGCGTGAATGTGGTCGATGTCCCGCTGATTGCGCATGAATGGCGCGTTGTGGATGGGGTGACGTACGTGCCGAACCCCGAACCGACTTCACCAGATGAAGAGAGCAATTTCTTCACACTCAATGGTAAAGCCTATCCTTCCAGCGATCCGATTCGGGTACGTGAAGGCGATGTGGTGCGGCTGCACATCCTGAATGCCAGCTATCACCCGTTCACTTTTACCATCGACGGCCAATCGTTTACGGTACTCAACACGGTTTCGGCGGAGGGCAGCGCGACCCCAGACCCCTCCCTCATGGAGAATTTCACAGTGGCACCGGGTGAAAATGTCGATATTGAATTTACCGCCGGGGCAGCGGTTGAAACTCTGCTGCACAGTGTTGATGCGCAGTACACAATCAACCCCGGCAGCAGTGAACCGGGTGGTTGGATTGTGCCGCTCGTGATCAGCGCGGGAGGGTGATCATGTCTCGTTTATGGAAAATCACTCTTCTGCTGAGCGTGATCCTACTGAGTGTGCTGCCTGTCTTTGCACATGCGACGCTGATAGAAGCCACCCCCGGCTATAACGCCATTCTGGATGGCTCCCCCGGCGAAATTCGGCTGCGTTTCAGTGAGCCCCTCGAGCCGATGTACAGCCGGATCAATTTGGCAAATGCCAGCGGCAACCTGATCGACATTGGGGAAACGTTTATCGATCCGGCTGATCCGACAGTGATGTGGATCACCCCGCCGAGCCTGCCCGACGGTGTCTATTCCGTCGAATGGCGTGCGCTCAGCGCCGCCGATGGGCACCCGACTCTAGGGTCGTATCCGATCACGATTGGGCTGACCACCGCCAGCATGTCGGTCGATCAGGTGGTCGATGAATCCATCCCCGCGACGGATGCGGTGATTCGGTGGGCGAATCTGTTTATTCACGCACTCATCATCGGGAGCGTAGGCTTCTGGTTGTTCGTGTGGGAACCGAGTATCGAGGGCACACGTCCCGAAAACAGCGGCAAAATTGAGCGGCGCATGAGCGTACTTATCGTGCTGGGGTGGCTGGCGCTCGGATTGGTTGGCATCTTCGTGCTGCGTATGCAGGTTGCACTGGCGACCGGGCTGCCCATTTCGCAGGCTTTCAATGCCGTACAGGTCAATCAACTGGTTAGTCAAACGCGCTTCGGTCACTTGTGGATGCTGCGGATTGCCTTCTGGATCGCGATGGGTGGTGCGCTTGCCTATGCAAGTCGTGATCGTTGGTATTTATGGATTGTTTTGCTGCTCGGCGCGGCGTCGGCACTCACGACCAGTCTGTTTAGCCATGCGAGCGGCGTTCCAACCGATCAGCCAGCAGCCATCGCGTCAGATTGGCTGCACTTCACCGCCACCACTTTGTGGATTGGCGGGTTGATCCAGTTTTTCAGCGTGATCGGGGCAGTACGTCGGCGCATTGAAAACCCAAGCGCACTGCTGGCAACCTTGGTTGGGCATTTCTCGAACTTCGCGCGGGTCGCGGTGGTGGCACTTGTGATCACCGGCCTGTTTGCGACGTGGCAGCAGGTAAACCTGCCCGAAAATCTGCTTTCGACGCGCTATGGAACTTTGCTGTTGATCAAGCTGGGCTTATTTGCCCCGCTGCTGATTCTAGCGGCGATCAATTTGACCCTCACCCACGCGCGACTGCGCGCGGGAGTCACGGTGTGGACGGGTCGGTTACGCGGATTAGTGACCGCTGAAATCGCTTTAACGGTCGCAATTCTGGCGATCGTTGGCGCGATGACCTCGATCGCGCCTGCGCGGACGGTGGCGGATACCCGCGCGGCGATTGCGGCGGCGCAAATTCCACCGAATCCGATTGAACAAACCATCACGCAAACCGGGATCACAGGAACCATGGTGATTACGCCGGGCTATGTGGGCGTCAACACCTTCACCCTCACACTCAAGACCGAAGATGGGGAACCTGTGACCGCTGTTACGCGCATTCGTCTGCGCTTCCGCAGCACAGCGACTCAAGGGATAGGGGGTGACAGCGAACTGCGCATGGATTCACAGGGCAACGGTGTCTATACCGCGTCCGGCGCGAATCTGAGCGAAATTGGCGATTGGCGCATTCGTGCGACTGTGGCCCGCCCCAACGAATTCGATCGCCTATACGATTTCACGCCAACTGTCGCGATGCTGCCGCCACCACCGCCGCTGCAAATGGCCGATCCGAATGCGCCTTTGCCCAACCGCGTCACCGCGTTGATGGTGATTGGGCTGCTGTCGGTCACCATGGGCGGATTCTTCCTCGGTCAGAATCGCCTGCGTGTGCTGCAAGGTTCCGGGCTGATCGCGCTGGGACTGCTGCTGGTTGGGGTGATTTGTCTGGTCGGCAGTGTGATTCCGTTGAGCGGATAAGCGCTTTTTCTGAACGGCAACTGTTATCGAAGTGTAAACAACTGCAAAAACCGCGCAACGTGCTGCGCTCCTTTACGTACAGGATTGTGAACTGTCAGAAAAAGGAGTTCAGACAATGTTCAAGCGCGGTTTTGCATTTGTATTGGTCATGGCGGCAGCGCTGCTCGTACTGCCCGTGACTGTGTTTGCGCAAGATACGACGATGCCCGCCGAAGAGGTTGCCGCACTGGCGCGCTACTATCCGTCTGATACTGGAATGTTTTTGAGTCTGCGGACGGATGATGCATTCCTAAACGGTCTCGATACTTTGGCGCAGCGTTTGAGCCAAATCACAGGAGCCAACCTGCCGGTTCGGCTGCAAGATGCGCTCGATTACGTCGTGGGAAGCGTGGTAGAAGGCGGCACCTTCCAAAATACGGTGCGTTCATGGCTGGGTGATACGGCGGCGATGGGCGCGGTCAATATGAGTTTGCTGGCCGATAACGACGAATCGAACGACTCTGGCGCGTATCTGTTGGCGCTGTCGGTCACCGATAGTGACGCGGCTCGCGCATTTATGGATGATGTGGTGGTGCCGCAAGTTTCCCAGAATGCGGATGTAAGCGAACAGACGCTCACGGGGGATGGCTACACCGGCTATGAATTCCACACGGGCGATATGTTCGCGTATTTCGTCGTGTTCAATGATGTCATGTTCATCAGCTCCAGCGATTTGGTGCTGCCGCTCGATGGTATGCCCTCGGCAACACTGGCAGATAATGCAGGTTTTCAGACCGGTTTGGCTGACCTGCCTGCGGACTCGTATAACGTGGCGGTCTATGTGGATACCCCGAGCTTCATGACCTATGCCATGCAGAACGCGCAGGCTGAAGGCCGCCGTCGTGGGAACCGCAATGCGATGGATATGGCGATGATGCAGCCGTATCTCGATATGGTGGGACAAACGATCATCGGCGCGACGGCGCTTGATGAACAGACGCTGGCAATTGACGTTGTTCAGCAGTTGGGCGATACCTCGGCGCTTGAAGCGGCGGGTGTGAATCTCCAGTCCATGCCGTCGGTTGATCCGGCGTTCGCGCAGTACATCGCTGCCGATACACCGCTGGTCATTCATGGGACTGATCTGGGCGGCTCGTTTGAAAATGCGATGTCGATGCTCCAAGCGATGAGCGAACAGATGTCCGCGCAAAGCGATGCGAATGCTGACCCCGGCGCGCAGATTCAGTTTGGCATGGCGTTCGTGGGCGCGGCACTTGGCGGATTGAATGTGCAGGATGACATTCTGAGCTGGATGACGGGCGACTATGCGCTGGTCGCGTCGCTGAATGACCGTTTCCCGACAACCGATGAGGCGTTCAGCCAAATCAGCGGTTTACCGTTCGACTTTGGTTTCCTTGTCGAAGCGACTGATGCCGAAAAAGCCGCACATGTGGTGATGACACTGCAAACGGTGCTTCAGAACGCGGTGGATAACAACCCGTCCGAAATGACGATCGATACCACACGCGTCGGTGGGGGTGACATGGTCACGGTGACACTGCAAAACAGTGGCACACCGTTCCCGGTTCAGGTAGCGTTTGGCTCTAATGCTGCGGTGTTCGCTATTGGCACGCCCGCAGTGGTCGAAAATGCCCTCAACCCGGCAGGCAGTTTGGAAACCGATCCGCGCTATGTCGAAGCGTCGGCCTACGTGCTGCCGAATGCGACACAGGTGCTGTATCTGGCCGGTGAACCGCTGCTGCCCATTGCCGATTTCGCCGGAACCCGTTCGGGCGGTGAAAACAACCCTGAAGAAATCCGCCGCCTATTGACCCTGTTCCACAGCAGCTCGATCAGCAGCATGCGTGCGGACGATGGTTCGTCGGTGTCGCGCGCGGTGATCACACTGCCGTAAGCACCTCTCAGTACAAAACGAAACCGGGGAGCTTCACACTCCCCGGTTTTGATTCCAAGTGTATGCCTAACCGCAAATTGGGTGATTGACGTTTGCCGGTATCGTCGGCGGGTTTAAGCCCCAAATATTGGGTAGGGCGGGCACGAGTGCCGATCCGCTGTTACAGACATCATTGGACGCCCCTGCTAGCCCCATCGCCATCAGGAAACTGTAGCGCGGTGCCGCGAACGACGTCCCAATTTCGACGCTCCCCGTCGCCGTGACCCATGTTCCCGGCATCATGACGCCTCCCCAGTTCGAATAGGCCGCGAGAGCGGAATTGGAGACGAACGCTTCGGCATCCGCGCTGGCACTGACGGCGACGACGCTTGACCACGCCGCCGGATAGTACGGATAATGCGCCGCATCGTTGCCGGAAGCAGCCACCGGGATGATCGTATTCACGTTGGCGTATTGGCAGCGCCGCTGATTGGCGTCGCAGTTGGAGCGAATGAAACTGCTCAACGGATCGTTAGTGCTCGGCTGAGCGGTGTATACGCCGGAAGCGGTCATTTCGTCGAAGAACGATTGCAGCGCCGCCATATCCCCGGCGATTGACGGGTCAAGCTGGCTCATCATCGCGTCATAGGCCGCCAGCGTACCGAGCGATGTACATGGGACGACGGCGAAGCTCATGTTGATCACGATCGAAGCTCCCGGCGAACGCACGGCGATTTGTCCGATCGCGGTTTGAATGCGGTCGAGGATCACGCTGGTCGAGAATCCTTCAATATCGATGGGCTGAATGATGATATTCGCGCCGTTTCCGTGCTGCGTCAGCAGTTCGTTCAAGAGCGCCTGCACGCGTACACCGTGCGGTTGCGTGCTGAAACCCGCCCCGCCGGTCGTGAATCCCCCTGCACCCCCTGTGGTGAACCCGCTCGCGCCGCCGGTTGTGAATGCGCTGGCTCCTCCGGTCGTAAAGGCACTTGCCCCGCCGGTCGTAAATGCGCTTTCGCCTTCAGGAATAATCGTGCAGTTATCCTGATCCAAGGTGCGGTTTCCCGTGACGAAGTTCTCAGTGCGCAGGATGTTATTGATCATTAGCCCGGCCCGTGCCGCCTGTGCGCGGAGATTACTCACACGAATTGGGCGAATCGGTGGGATAGGGGTTGCCGTTGAGCCCGCGGCGCTGGTTGGGACAGGCGTAGGCAGCTCATCACGACGCAGGTTGCTCAGAATACGACCGCTGCCATAGGTTTGCCGTCCGGCATCACGCGCCTGCGTGATGATGGGCGTGAGGACATTTCGATACGTATCGAGCTGGGTCACCCGGTTCACCAACCGGCGCATATTGCCACCGAAGTCATCAACCACGAGGATATAGACGGGGGGTGTACTTGTCGTCCCCTGTGCCATCGTGGACACGAGCGGAATAAGGAGCAGCGTTACAAGAATAATCAGCGCAAGGGTTACAAACCGGACAAAACGATGCATGTACAACTCCTTGAGTCGAAAAGGGATTCACGGATGGTCATGAGGGATAGCGTAGCCATGCTGCTGCATATAAGTTTGCACTTCTTCCACCATGCGCTGATTGCCGATTTGCTTGTGCAAATGAAGCGATGACGCCAGCGCATCCGATGCCGCATTTTCCTCTCCTAACCCATGATAAGCCTGTGCGAGGGGGAACAGAGCATAGGCGATCCATAAGTGATTATCCTGCCGCCGCGCGATGTCTAAGGCTTGGTCGGCATGTGCGGCAGAAGATCGGAAATCCGTCAGTTCGTTTTCAGCGGCGGAGAGGTTTTGCAATGCAAAAAACAGTCGTTCAGGGTCATTCAGCTTTTGGGCTAAAGCGACCTGCTGCATGTAGATCTCGCGTGCGCTTTCAAAATCATGCTTGGCCTGCGCGAAGTGATAACCGCGCTGTTCCAGTACACGGGCGATCAAGCTGTCGTCGCCGCTGGCTTGGGCTAATTCACCGGCCTGCCCCAATTCCAGTTCAGCATCTTGAAACGCCTGCTGATCGCTGAAAATTTTGCTGATGACGCAGCGGAGGATCACTTCGCGGTGCGGCATCTTCAGCAGTTTGGCCAGATCGAGCGCTTCCTGATAGTCGGCCAGTGCGCGTTTGAGATCGTTGCTGTTGTAGTAAGCGTTTCCGCGACGGCTGAGTAAGAAATGCAGCGTTTCACCCTGCATATCGGTCGCCAACCGCGCCGACTGTATCGCCTTATCGAGGACGCTCAGCAGCAGGGCGTCGTGCCCACGTGCGTTGAAGTAGCTGCCATCGACACACAACGCCCGCATGATGGCGATCGTCGCCCCGCTTTCGCCCATCCCATAGGCAGCTTCCGCCGCTTTCAAGATATTCGAACGCTCGGCATCCAAGGCATCGAACTCATGTTTATGGAGGGCGCTGTAGGCACGGCAGGCATTGATCACATCGAGTTTAGCCAGCGATGGCGCGGTGCGCGCGAAGCTGAACACCAGATCGTGAACGGCATAGGTCGTCAGCGACCCAGCGCGCTTTCGGCGTACCAAACCGCGCCGCCCTAACACGGTCAACAGTTCTTCGATCGTTTTGACGGACTGAGACATCGCCGCAGCAAGCAGTTCCGAGGTCACTTCAGGGACGAAAAAGGCCCCGTAAGCGAGGAACACAGCGCGTGTGGGTTCATCCAGTACCATCACGCTGTCGTTGATCAATTCCTTCGCGCTCGTGCGCCCCGCGTCGGCATACCCTTCCGGCATTTCCATCAAGTGCGGCGCATCGGCAATTCGGGCGATCAACTCGGCAGGCGTTAGACCGTCCACTTGCAGGGTTTTTCCGGCAATCTCCAGCGTAAACGGGTGATTCCCCAACCGATCACACAGATCGACCGCATCCGCATCATCGGGCGTGAAAACTTCAGAGGCGTGGAAGTTAAGCAGTTCCAGCGCCTGTACAGTATCAAGTTCACCTACATCAAGGATTTTCCCCACTGGAAAGCGCTGGCGCGAGGTTACCAGTACGGGCAAGCCGGGCGGCATCGCATCGATGATGATTTTGAGCGCCTGCCCATCCCATGCGTCATCGAGGACGACCAGCTTTACGCCTTGATCTTTGAGCAGCGACCGGATGCTTTGCGCCTGTGTTTCGGATTTACCGAGCGCGATCGCTTGATGCCCATCAAACGGGCGCGCCAGTGCGATCAACCACTGTGAGGCGTCATCGCCCGCCGCGCGCAGCCACAAAATCGGGCCGCCGCTGGACTCGACACGGCGGGCGACGGTTTCCGCCGCGAGCGAGGTTTTTCCCATCCCGCCGAGTCCCTGAAGCAGCACCCGCCCCCCTTTGTCGAGCAGTGCATTGATTTCGTTGAGCAGGCTGTCGCGTCCGATCAGTGTTTCCGGGCGCGAAGGGATGTCCATCGCATCGTGGATCAGCACTGCGCTTTGCTGAACAGGGAGATCGCGCCGCGATGAACTGATTTCGAACGTCGATCGGGGGTTTACCCGTGAGCCGATATGCCGCGCATCGGTGAGCGTTTTCTCGCCATCCGGCACATCAGCATGCGAGGATGCGATCGAAGCGCCGCTCCCCTGCGAAGGCGTGCTCCGCACGACCGCTCGCAGCGCCGTTGAGAAACTGAGCGCATCGGGGAACCGCATGCTGGCGCGCTTCATCGTCGCACGCTGAATCACTTCGTCAATGGCAATGGGCAGATCACGGCGCTGATGTGCGACCGAAGGGAGGTTTTCATAAAGGTGCTGAAGGGGTGATTCCGGAAACGGATGGGAGCCGATCAAGCATTCGTATAAGGTGATGCCCAGCGCATACAGATCGGTTTGTGGGGTGACTTTGCCGCCGCCGACCTGCTCCGGCGCGGAATACGCCGGGGTTCCCGGTGCGCTGTCCGTCGAGGTGATCGGCGTGGTTGAAAAGGTAGATTTGGCGATGCCGAAATCGCTCAGATAGGCATTTCGATCCTCATCGAGCAGGATGTTATCTGGCTTGATGTCACGGTGGATGATCCCGTGCTGATGGGCAAACGAGAGCGCACCACAAATCTGGTCGATGATGCGCACCGCACTGTCGAGTGAGAGCGGCGTTGTATGAACGAGCGATCGTAGGCTGCCGCCGCGCAGCCAGCGCATGACGAGATAGGCGGTGCCGTCATCCTCGCGCCAGTAGTCGAACAGCGGAACGATGTGCAGATGATCGAGCTGGGCGACGACGCGCGCTTCGGCTTCAAAACGTTTGATGAATTCCGGTTTGTTGGCACGTTCGGGCAGGATGATCTTGACGGCGACTTCGCGGTTCAACCCAGCCTGATACGCCCGGTAGACTGCGCCAAAGCCACCGGCTCCGATGCGCTCACGCAGTTCGTATCCGCGTACTGTCTGACCGCTCAAGTCTTGCATGTTGTCACCGGCTCATGCTGTATTTCAAGGAGAAGCGTTTGTTTTTCGCTGATTTCAAGTATAGGAGAGCGAGAAGCGAAATGCAATCATCCTGCCCGTGACAGGCACGCGTGGAACCAGTATGCTTACCCTCGGCGCGACGCTTGACTTGGGAGATGACGTGGAACAGGATGCAGCGGATGTAGTGATCGTTGGGGCGGGTGCTGCGGGTTTAATGGCGGGCATGATCGCCGCACGGATGGCACCGCACCGCCGGATCATACTGCTCGACGGTGCGCGCAAGTTGGGGGCGAAAATTCTCGTATCCGGCGGCGGGCGCTGCAACGTCACCCATGATGTTATCGATGAACGCGTCTACGCCGGATCATCGCAAAATGCGATCAAGAAAGTCCTTCGGCGCTTCGATGTGGCGCAAACCATCGACGGGTTCCGCGAGCTCGGCGTGACGCTGAAGCGAGAGGAAACCGGCAAACTGTTCCCAACCACGGACGATGCACACACTATCCTTGAAGCGATGCTGCGCGGCGTGCGCGACTCCGGTGCCGTCGTGCGCAACCCCTACCGAGTCGAAAAGATCGTCAAAGAGGGGGACTCCTTCCGGCTCAGCGGCGTATGGGGGTCGATCTGTGCCCGTGCTGTGATTCTGGCAACCGGTGGAAAAAGCCTGCCGAAAAGCGGATCAGATGGCGGTGGATACGCGCTCGCCCGCTTGTTGGGGCATCACCTGACGCCGCGCATTTTTCCGGCGCTCGTCCCGCTTACCCTCCCGCGCGATCACTGGATTCCTCAGCACAGCGGCATTAGCCACACGGTTACCCTGACTGTCCGATCGGGTGAGGGGAAAGCCTTGAGCGCCTTCACTCATTCGATGCTGTGTACGCATTTTGGCATTTCCGGCCCGGTGGTGCTCGACATCAGCCGTTACTGGACGGCGGCGCGACTCGATGATCCGGCGGCACAGCTCACCGTGAACTGGTTACCGGACTCAACGCCTGAGAGGATCGACGCCAAGCTGCAACATCTCGGCAAAATGACTCTGCTGCGCTTCTTGAGCGACTCCATTCCCGAACGGCTGGCGCGTGCCTTAATCGGTGAGGCAGGGCTTGATCCGACACAGACGGGCGATACGCTCACCCGTGAGGCGCGGCGCACATTGACGCGTACCCTAACCGCGCTCCCGCTGCCGATCACGGGTGATCGCGGTTTCACGTATGCCGAAGTCACAGCGGGCGGCGTTCCGCTCAGCGAAATTCGCGTGGAAACGATGGAATCGCGCATCATGCCGGGGTTGTACTTGTGCGGCGAAATTTGCGATGTGGATGGGCGAATCGGCGGCTACAATTTTCAGTGGGCATGGTCAAGCGGCTATGTCGCCGGGGTATCCGCGGCGCGTGCTGTTGAATAACCGGCGAAAGGTTGCGCATCGCCGCAGCATCGATACGATTATCCATAGACGATGAGCTAAAAATACCGGAGCAGAACGGCACAGCGATGGTCACAGATTTGCGACAGTTACGCATCTTCGCGGATTTCAACGATGATGAGCTGGCATGTTTTACGACTCCCGGTTACGAATACAACGTCGATTCCGGGGCGATTTTATGCAACGAAGGCGATCCGCCCAAAGGCTTGTTCGTCCTGCTGGACGGCGAACTCGAAATCGTCAAGCAGATTGGTGGGGAAGAACGGCTGTTAGCCGTCATGCAGCCGGGGTCGTTCATTGGTGAAATTTCTTTGCTGACCGGGTTGGAGCATACGGCGACCGCACGGGCGACACAGCCGTCCCGTCTGCTTCGCTTTGAAGCCTCGCAGTTTGAAGGCGTACAAGAGAACCCGGTGATCGCCTTGCTGCTGCGCACGATGGCGGAGCGCTTGCGCAACACAGAACAGTCGGTACAGCAGCATCAAAAGCTTTCGGCGCTCGGCAAAATCTCGGCGGGCATGGCTCATGAGATCAACAATCCGGCGGCGGCAAGCCTACGTGCAGCAGAAGAACTGCCGCACAAAGTCGAAGCGCAGCAGTCCGCGCTGCTTGAGCTGTCTATGCAGGGTCTATCGCCGGATCAATTTGGTGCGCTGCGCACGCTGCATGACGATTGGATCGTGCGGGCGGCCAAACCGAATAATCTCAGCCCTCTAGCACGCGGCGATCGCGAAGACGCCCTTGCGACATGGATGGATGAGCGTGGAATCGAAAGCGCATGGGGAATTGCACCAATGCTGGTCGCCGCAAATGTGACGGAGGCGGAACTCGATCGTTTGGAGCAGTTGATCGGTACAGAGGCACTGCCCGCCGCGCTGTCGTGGTTGGAAAATTCGCTGACCGTCTCAGAGTTGATCCGCACGCTGAACGCCAGTTCAAGCCGGATTGTCGAACTCGTCCGTGCCGTCAAAGCGTATTCGTATATGGATCAAAGCCCGATACAGGATGTGAATATCCATGACGGGATCGAAAATACTTTGATGATCCTTGGTCACAAGCTGAAGTACATCCATGTGGTACGCGACTACGATCCCAATCTGCCGCGTGTGACGGTGTACGGCAGCGAACTTAATCAGGTGTGGACGAACATCATCGACAACGCGATTGACGCACTCGATGGACGTGGGACGATCACGATTCGTACCTATCACGATCTCAACCGCGTGGTCGTCGAGATTGGCGATAATGGGCCGGGAATTCCGCCCGACATTCAAGAACGCATCTTCGAGCCGTTCTTCACAACCAAAGCAGTGGGGAAAGGTACCGGGATGGGGCTGGATATTGTCTGGCAGATCGTCACCCAAAAACATAAGGGGGGTATTCGCGTGACTTCGCAGCCGGGAGATACGCGCTTTGAAGTGTATCTTCCCACCAACCGGAGCGACTCTGATTAGCACCCCTTCTGCGTTCCCGTTTGCGGTGGATCGGATATTACATGGCGAGACTGGTGCGCTGCTGGCGACTCTTCCGCCAAACAGCATCGACGTGATCTTCGCCGATCCACCTTACAATTTGCAGCTTCAACGCGATTTGTGGCGTCCTAACCTCACACGCGTCGATGCGGTCGATGATGCGTGGGATCAGTTCGCAGATTATGCCGCTTATGATACCTTCACGCAGGCATGGCTCATGGCTGCCCGGGCTGCCCTCAAACCGAGTGGCACTATCTGGGTATCAGGCACCTATCACAACATTTTCCGTGTTGGGGCCATCATGCAGGATCTCGGCTATTGGATACTGAATACCGTCATCTGGCACAAGCCGAACGCCATGCCCAATTTTCGCGGTATGCGCCTAAAAAATGATGTCGAAGTTGTAATTTGGGCCAAGAAAGCCGAAAAGGGCGCGTACACCTTTGATCACCACGGCATGAAGACCTTCAACAAGGGTAAGCAGTTAGGATCGGTCTGGTCGATTCCGCTGTGCGGCGGTGCGGAACGACTCCGTGATGCCGACGGCAAAAAGCTGCATCCAACACAGAAGCCCGAAGCCCTACTCGAACGGATCCTGCTTGCCAGCAGCCGCCCCGGCGATTTGGTACTCGATCCGTTTCTTGGATCGGGGACAACGGCGGCAGTCGCCAAGCGGCTGCACCGTCACTGGGTGGGCATTGAACGGGAATTGGTCTATGTGGAAGCCGCGCAAAAGCGAATCGACGCGGTTGTGCCGCTGCCCATCGATGATCCCCGCTTGATGCAGTTTGCCGCTAAAACCGAACGCATTGCTTTCAAACGGCTGATCGAAAAGGGTTTGATTCAGGTGGGGCAGCGGCTTCGCCTCAATGATCCAGCGGTATGGGCGATTGTCCTCGATGACGGCCATCTTTGCTTGGAAAATGGCATGGTTCATTCAATCCACCGTTTGGCGTCATCGCTGAAGGGGGTGCAGTCCTGCAACGGATGGCAGCATTGGCTGTACGAAACGTCGAACGGTCAGTGGGAACCGATTGACACCCTGCGGCGTTTATATAGAGAAACTTACAGCGAAGGGTAAGCGTGGGGTTACGATCCTGCCACGGGTCTGCAATTCGTGATAAGATCACAAAACTGTAACACGTTCAAGCGTTGGGTGGTTAGTGGGCCTGATGAACGATCAGAATAACCAGAACAGTCAGCGGAACTATCCGCGACCCGAAACCATGCGCAACCCGGTACAGACCCTGCACCGAAGCTGCCGCAGCGCACACAAACGATGCGTACCTTCCACCGGGGCCGGATAATGGCCAAACCGGGCAGGGAACGGCTACACACAGACTGCGCCTAATCGCCGCCATGCCGACGGTGAAAAACCCGCCGATGTACGGTACCACCCGCCCCAATATGCCTGCCGGGGCCAGCGGCGGCTATCCACCGCAGTCTACACAGGCGCGCCAATATTCGCAGTCGTATCAACCGACACAGCCGGTACCCTACCAGCCGACCCATCCCGCGCGGACAGGCTACAGCCAGCCGTATGCGCCGATCGAAGCCCCTTATTTGCCAAATGCGCAGCCGAATCCTGTGCCATCTGCGGCACGCGCACGCGTCGCCCGTCGCAGCAACACGCTGATGGTCGCGGTCGTGACGGGGATTTTGGGACTTGGCGCGGTATTGGCATTCATGGTGCTGATCGTCCTGCTGGTGGTCGCGCCGCAGCGCATCGCTAATGGTGTACGCGTCGCCGGGTTTGATATTGGCGGGCAAACGCTCGAAGATGCGCGGGCGTCGATTGCGAATCTTCCCGAACCGCAGGTCGCACTGACCGATGGCGGTCGCTCTTTTCAGGTGAGACTCAGCGACCTTGGGGCGACGATTGACGTAGAGGCATCCCTTGATGCGGCCAAAGCGGCATCAGCGAATGCGAATATACCGCCGCGGCTTCGCGTTGATTTGGCGCAGGCACAATTTGGCTTGGTCGCACTGGCGGATACTGTCAACATTGATGCCCTCCCCGGCAACCCTCCGCAGATTGGCCGTTCGATGGACATCCCCGTGATGCTCGATCGACTTCGCGCTGATCCAACGGGTGAATTAGCCGACGGCATTTTCGAACTGACCATGTTCGAGGTGGAACCGCCGGTTCTCCTCAGCGGGGCAAACGCCAACCCGGATGCACGCACCCTATACGTTGTGCAGCCGGGGCAGGAACTCGCCTTGATCGCGCGGGAGTTCGGCGTGACGCTCGATGACATTTTGCAATTCAACGAGATTGCCAATCCTGACCTGATCTATGCAGGTCAGGAATTGGTGATCCCGGCAGCAGGCGAATACATTCCTGCCAATGTGCCGCCCGCGCCGTTAGCACAGGGCCGCTCGATTGTGGTTTCGACGGGCGAGCAGCGCATTTATGCCTACGAAAACGGGCAACTGGTACGGACGCATCTCGTCAGCACCGGATTGGCTGATTCCCCGACAGTGTTGGGCGACTACCGGATTTATGTGAAATATCAAGCGACGGATATGGTCGGCCCCGGCTATTTTCTGCCGCAGGTGCCGTATACCATGTATTTTTATCAGGGCTACGGCATTCATGGGACGTACTGGCATAACAGCTTTGGGCGACCGATGAGTCACGGCTGTGTGAACCTGCCTACTCCTGAGGCGGAGTGGTTCTTCAACTGGGCGGATGTGGGAACCATGGTGCGCGTCATCTAGTTGGCGTTTCATTCGAAGGCTTGATTTTGGGGGTACATCGTGCGATGTACCCCTTTTGCTTTGTTTTGAATTACTGCTCAAACGCCGATAGCTCGGCAAAAACGGTCTTGAGCGCCGGGTAGATTTGCTGGAAAACCCCGTACAGGCGCGCGTACTCGTCCGCGCCCGTCGCATCCGGGTAGCTGGTTTCGACTTTGCGCACCATCGCCGCGCATGCCGTTGGCACGTCAGGGTAAGTGCCGATCCCTACCGCGCCGAGGATCGCCGCGCCGAGCGCCGCCCCTTCGGTCGTGTTGATCGTATACAGAGGAATCCCCATGATGTCGGTGATCAACTGCCGCCACACCGGGCTGTTGGCCGCGCCGCCGCTGACGACTGCTTCGGTTGGGTTCACGCCGAGTGCGCGCAGCAGCTCCATTTGATCGCGCATTCCGAATGCGACCCCTTCCATCACCGATCGGATCAGATGTGGGATTCCATGGCGCAGCGTGAGGCCGACGAACGCGCCGCGTGCTAAGGGATCGGGGTGCGGGTTGCGCTCACCGGTGAGGTATGGTGCGAACACGAGCCCATTCGAACCGCGCGGGACACTTTCGGCGTGCCGGTTAAGTTCGTCATAACCCATGCCCGGCAGCAGTTCCTCGTGCAGCCAGCGCAGACTACCTGCCGCGCTCAGCATGACGCCCATGTGAAACCATGTATTCGGGATTGGGCCGCAGAACGTATGTAACCGCCCATCCGGTTCAGGCGCGTAGTGATCGCTGATGGCGAAGGCCACGCCGGAAGTGCCGACCGTCAGGCTGCACATATCTTTGCTTACGATCCCGTTGCCAACGCCCGCCGCCGGTTGATCGCCCGCACCGCCAACGATCGGGGTGCCTGCTTTTAGTCCGGTGAGCGCGGCGGCCTCTTCGCTGACGTGAGCGCACACTTCTTGCGATTCGCACAGATCAGGCAGCCATGCACGCGGAATCTCGAAGGCGGCAAGGATTTCATCTGACCATGTGCGGCGGCCAATATCCATCAGCGCAAAACCGGAACCATCGGCCACATCCCCGACGAAAGCGCCGCTCAGGCGATAGCGAATGTAGTCTTTTGGCAGCAGGATGTGACGGATGCGCGCGTAAACCTCCGGCTCATTTTCCCTCACCCACACGATCTTGGGTGACGTGAAGCCGGGGACAAGACGGCTGCCCAAAATGCTGTACAACCGCTTGTCGCCCACTTTTGCCGTCAGCGATTCGCACTGTGCGCCGCTGCGACCATCGTTCCACAGAATCGCCGGACGTACCGGGCTGCCATGCTCGTCAAGGGCGGTCATGCCGTGCATTTGACCGGTGAGTCCAATCGCACCGACCTCAGCGGCGGGAATTTTTTGCAGGACATCTGCGAGCGCCTGCCGTGTGGCCTGCCACCAGTGCTCCGGGTTCTGTTCTGACCACAGAGGGCGGGGGGTGGAAAGTTCGTGCGAATGGCTCGCGCTGGTGACGACATTGCCAAGTTCGTCAATGACAAGTGCTTTCGACGCGGTGGTGCTGACGTCTATGCCGATGAAATATTTGGCCATATTGGGGGTCCTTAGCCTACCGTTGTATTCTAGAGGCGTTTTACCGAAGTATAACGCGGAGCAAAGCATCATGCTGGCAGCACGTCTTTACGGCGCACGCGATTTGCGCGTGGAACAAGTCCCTTCTCCCGGGCAGCCCAAACCCGGACAAGTCTTGATCGATGTGACCGCCGTCGGAATTTGCGGTTCTGATCTACATTCATACGTTGATGGGCGCATCGGCAGCACCGATGTAGCGGCCCCTCTCATACTTGGGCATGAATTTGGTGGCATTGTGCGCGCTGTGGGGGATGATGCGCGCGATGGTGACGATCATCCGCTTCGTATTGGGCAGCGGGTTGCAATCGATCCTGCGACCCCGTGCTGGCACTGCGAATTTTGCGATGCCGGTCATCCGAATTTGTGCCGCCGCCTGCATTTCTGCGGCCTTTTCCCCGATGATGGATCGCTGTGCCAGCACATGATCGTTGAAGGGCGCGGCTGTTTCCCCGTGCCGGATACCATCAGTGATGCCGGATCAGCGCTGCTTGAACCCTTAGGTGTGGCCCTGCACGCGGTTGATTTGGCGAAAATTCGGCTGCAAAACACCGTTGTCGTCATTGGCTGCGGGCCAATTGGCTTATTGCTCATCAAGCTTGCCCGGTTGAATGGGGCCGGCGCGATCTACGCCTTTGATCCACATGAGTGGCGTGTGGCGAATGCGCTGCAATGGGGTGCGACGGCGGCGTTCAATATCGATTCAGATCCGGTCAAGCGTGTTGCTGAATTAACGCAGGGGCGGGGCGCCGATATTGTCATAGAAGCGGCATGGGGCGGCGAAACGATTGGACAGGCGGCAGAGATGGCGCGGTTGGGCGGACGCGTCGTGCTGGTCGGCATCCCCAGTGATGATCAGATCGTCATGCGTCATTCGACGGCACGCCGCAAGGGACTCACCATCGTCCTCAGCCGCCGGATGAAACATACCTATCCCCGTGCGATTCGTTTGGTGGAAAGTGGTGCGCTGAATCTCGACGCCTTGGTTTCCCATCATTTTCCATTGGAACAAGCCGATCAAGCCTTCGCGCTCAACGCGCGTTACGGCGACCGCGTGAACAAGATTGTGATCGACATTCGCCAAGGGTGACGCATTTGTAAAGGACAGGTAAGCAAATGTTCTCAAATCTTACTTGTCCTGATTAGAAAGTTCGCATATTGTAATGAGGGTCGATGTGTATGAGGTTTGTGCAAAGCGCAGACGCGTAGTATAGTCCTTAATGAGATCAACGACACTCTTCACTTCGTAGGTGTACCGATGCGGATTTTTATCAGCTACAGCCGTGTTGACCGAAATCTCTGTGTAGATCTCGCAAATCGGTTGCGACGCGTGTACGGTTACGAGAGCGTATGGTTTGATGAAACCCTGCACGCTGGTGAAGTGTGGTGGCAGGAGATTCTCGATCAGGTACGCCGCTGTGATATTTTCCTGATCATGATGACTCGAGAGACCTTCGAGTCGGAGTACTGTCAGGCTGAGTACAAAGAAGCGACACGCCTCAAGAAACTGCTCCTGCCCATGTTGGTGCGGGCGCGGATCGAAATTCCCGATCATCTCAAACACATCCAATACGTTGATATTGCACAGGGTATCAACGCCGATAACCTCGGTGAACTTTACGCTGCCATTGAACAGCTCCAAAAGCGGTTGGGCAGCAAACCTGCCGATCCGGTATCGGCGGAGCCTACCCCCAAGCCTGAGGTGAAATCCACCATCGGGTATACGGCGGAATTGACGCGAGCACGGACCTTATCGCGCGGCGCGTTCATCGTCGGGGGGTTGGGATTCTTTGCGCTTGCAGCCGCCCTAATTTTCATCTTTGTGGCGATGAACAGTACGGCATCCGCAGCGGGGGAATTGTCTCCTCCGCAGCAGACACAGCTTGCGATGCTGAACTCTACGCAGATTGCGCAGCTTCCAACATCCACCGAGACGCCAACCATCACCATGACATCGACTGCAACGGCCACCGATACGGAAAGCCCAACGCCGACGGTGACAGTGACGCCCAGCGCCACCCCGACGGACACAGCGACTCCTACGCCGATCAACGTTGATCAGGCGGTGGAAACATTGGTTGCACAGGGACACACGGCAACGGCGGCGCAGTGGACGGCTACCCCAACCGAAGATCGCACGGCGACCATTATCGCACGCCTCACCGAACGCGTGCTTTTGACACAAACACAGGATGCTGCCAACCTTACGGCAACGGCGACGCTGTGGACGGCAACCCCAACCGAGACTCCAACGCCGACTGCGACACCGACCAATACGGCGACCCCCACAGTCACGCTGACGCCCACCATCACGCCGACCGCGACCCCGACACTGACTGATCAGGAACGCGCTGAAACACTGGCTGTAAGCGGGGTCACGGCTAACAGCGAGTGGACACCCTATATGCAGCTCTTCGACGGTGTCGCGATGATGCTGGTTCCTCAAGGCTGCTTTACGATGGGATTCCTGAATGGAACCGGTGACGAGCGCCCGACTTCGGATCAGTGCATCGAACAGCCCTTCTGGATCGATTTGACCGAAGTAACAAATGCCGCCTATGGCTCGACCGGCCTATTTGTCGGCGCGAACCGTCCACGCGATCGTGTGACCTTTATCGAAGCGCGTGATTTCTGTGAAGCCCGTGGTGGACGCCTGCCTACCGAGCGTGAATGGGAATATGCCGCGCGCGGCCCGGACAATCTCCTCTATCCTTGGGGCGATGATTTCGTGGCTGATAATGCGATCTTCGGCGGGGATGAAAAATCTGCCACCGGGGAAGTAGGATCACTGCCAGCAGGTCGCTCATGGGTGGGCGCGATGGACATGGCTGGAAATCTGTCGGAATGGGTGGACAGTGTCTTCCTGAACTATCCGTATGATCCCACCGATGGACGCGAATTTAACCGTAATCAACAGCTTCAGCGGGTACTGCGCGGCGGTGCGTGGACGGCCACAACGGCCACCGAATTGCGCGCAAGCTATCGCGATCATATCAGCCCGGACAGTGTATTCCGGTATATCGGTTTCCGCTGCGCGCGGGATTTTATCCCCGCCGCCGGTAATTAAGCGGAGTTGAAGGCTGAAGGAGAGGTTTTGCTGATACACGAAGCCTCTCTTCAGCGGTATACTATCACCTATTGTTTCACCCAACCGTATCTTCACTTGGTCAGTATGAAAGGCCAACATGTTAAACCCCCGCGGTGATGACTCCACACATTGCGGTGGGTTTTTGCATTGGCATAAATGGGGCTTGTCACACTCTTCACCCATGGAAGATGATTTAGGTCATTTGACACCACTTTCATCGCTTGCTATAGTTCGTTGCGAGTGCAACAGTTTCAAGGACAACAATGTCCACGCTTCCAGCATCTCACACGGCTGAAATCGACGAGGGAAATTTGCCTCACCAGCAATACCGGTTGTTCCACGATATCTATGTTTTTCTTGATGCGGGCGATACGTCGGTGCTGACCAGTTTCCAGCTCAGCCCCACCCAATATCGACTGCTCTTTCTTCTAGATGCTGCACAGGGTCAGAATCTGATTCGTCTCGCAGAGCGGATGCTGGTTGCTCGCAGCACCATCACGCGTTTGATTGACCAAATGGAAGCTAAAGGGCTGGTTCAGCGGGTGAGTGATCCGAATGACCGGCGGGCACAGCGGGTCGCCCTGACGCCGAAAGGATCGGCAGTTCGATCAGAAGCCTTTGCCGCGCACGAAGCCTCACTTCTGCGGCGTTTCGAGGTCTTGACGGCGCATGAACAGGAAGTGCTTCGGGGATTGCTCGCCAAACTGCGCAATTCGCTGTTGAATGAGATTTCGCTTCCCAAGGAAGGCGCGTCGGATTGACGCGTACGATTGATCGGCTCACTTCGTGACAGGGCGTATTTTACAGCCTGTGATGGAGTTCAACTAAATAACGTAAGGGGGTGAGGCGGCGTTCAGGACGCATAACGCAGCGCGCTCAGTTTGATGGGTATTAGTACTTGGTGATCTGGAGATTTCCTCTATGAAACGCACATTCGTGCTTGCAGCGGTACTGGTGATTCTCAGTCTCGTCCTTACTGCTCCGGCGATGGCACAGGATCGGCCCGATCTGTTGATTTGGGCAGACTCGACCCGTACACCCGCACTCCAACCCATTCTCGAAGCCTTTAGCCAAGAATACGGCGTGACCGCCGAAGTTCAAGAAATCGCGATGGGCGATATTCGTGGTAACCTGCCGATTGCTGGCCCCGCAGGCGAAGGCCCGGACATCATCATCGCCGCGCACGACTGGATCGGCGAACTCGTGTTGAACGGTTCCGTCGTTCCGATTGACCTCGGCGATAAGACCGACCAGTTCACACCGGCATCGGTAGCCCTGTTTACCTACAACGGCGAAGTTTACGGTATGCCGTATGCAGCGGAAAACCTCGCCTTCTTCCGCAACCCGGACCTCGTGCCGGATGCCCCGGCGACATGGGATGATGTCCGCTCGATCACTGAAGAACTGGTCAGCAGCGGTCGTTCTCAGTACGGCTATATGATCCAGACGACGGATGCTTATCACTTCTATCCGTTGATGAGTGCCTTTGGTGGCTATTTGTTTGGCCGCGATGTCAATGGCAACTATGATGTCAACGATGTCGGGATCGACAGCCCCGGTTCGATCGCCGCGCTTCAGTGGATTCAGGATATGGCGACGGCAGGATACATCGTCCCCGCAGTTGACTACGACGTCATGCACACGATGTTCGAACAAGGGCAGGCCGCGATGATTATGACCGGCCCGTGGGCACTGCCGCGCCTGCGTCAGGCGGGTGTTTCTTATGCGATCAGCGATATTCCGGCTGGCCCCGGTGGCCCCGGCACCCCGTTTGTCGGCGGTCAGGGCTTCATGATCAGCGCATACAGCCAGAACCAACTGCTGGCCGAATCGTTCCTGCTTGATTACATGGCGACCGAAGACTCGATGCGCGCGCTGTATGATGTCGATCCGCGTCCGCCCGCCTTCGTGCCGCTGCTGGAAACGCTGGATGACCCCGATCTTCAGGCCTTCCTGCATGCGGGTGAAGTTGCCGTTCCGCAGCCCAGCGTGCCCGGTATGGCGTCGGTGTGGGGCGCTTGGGCGAATGGCATTCAGTTTGTCATTCAGGGCGACCTTGATGCACAGCAGGCCTTCACCGACTCCGCTGCGCAGATTCGTGAATTGATGGCGAGCGGTGGCGCTGCCCCCGTGACGACAGGTCAGGTTGGCGATACGCCGCCCGAAGATGGCCCGCAGGCCGTTTCGATCCCCGGCACGGTTGATAGTGCCTTCGGCTGCTCGGGCGACTGGGCACCGGATTGCGCGCAGGCGCAGCTCGCTTACAATGCCAACAGCAATGTTTGGATGGGAACGTTCGATCTCCCGGCGGGCAGCTATGAGTACAAAGTAGCGCTCAACAACACGTGGGACGAAAACTACGGTGGACGTGCAGATCGTGACGGCGCGAACGTCGCACTGGTCGTCGCTGAAGATGGCCCCGTGACGTTTGTGTATGACAGTGCGACTCACTGGGTGGCGGACAGCGTGAACAGCATCATCGCCAACGTGCCGGGCGATTTCCAGAGTGAAATCGGCTGCTCGGGCGACTGGGCACCGGACTGCCTGCGCTCGTGGCTGCAAGACACGGATGGTGACGGTGTGTACACTTTCACAACGACCGCAATCCCGGCGGGCGACTATGAAGGCAAGGTCGCCGTCAATATGACGTGGGACGTGAACTATGGCGCCGAAGGCGCACGTGATGGGGCCAACATTGCCTTCACCGTGCCGAGCGATGGCGCTGAAACCGTGTTCAGCTTTGACAGCACCACCAACGTGCTGACGATTACATCAGGCAGCTAACGCATGAGTGCGGCAGCCGCCGAGGCGAGAGGCTCACAGGGCAAAGGCTCTGCTGAGCCTCTCAGCTCCTCTATACCGACCATGATCCTGCGTCTGGTGCTGATGGGCATTGCGGACGCGTGTGCCGTCTGGCTGGCGGCCTCGGTGATCGGGGATGGCAACGTTTTTCTAGGGATCATGATTTTGGTAACGGCGGCCTTCTTGACCGTCGTGGTCGTGGTGCCGCGCCTTTACCCGATTCGTTGGATATCACCCGCATTGGCTCTAATGCTGCTGTTGGTGATTTATCCCTTCTTCTACACCACCTATATTGCGTTTACGAACTACAGCGACGGCCACCGCTACAACAAACTCGAAGCGGTCGCGCTGATGTCTCATGAGAAATATCTCCCCGAAGGCTCGGCTAGTTTTCAATGGGATATCTTCCGCACTGGAGACGATCAATACGCGCTCTGGCTGCGCGCGGAAGATGGAACCGCTTTCTTTGCGACTCAAACGGGTGTTTTTGAAACCGTTACCCCCAACCAATCCGGCGAAGCTCCCTTTGATGCCAACGGCGTGCCCTCCACCTATGAAGGCTATACGCTGCTCTCTGGCGGTGATCGTTTCCGCGCGTTGAATGCTGTGCAGGGATTGAGCTTCGGCAGCGAAGAAACGACGGTTGGGATTGCCTCGCGCAACGCCGCCGGGGAATTCCGTCAGCGGTGGGTTTATGATGCCGCGACGGATGTGCTCACCGACATGGAGAATAACCTTCCGTACCGGGCAGACAGCGCAGTGGGATCCTTTATTGCGCCGAACGGTCAGAGCGCGCCAGTAGGCTACTGGGTACCCGTGGGGTTTAACAACTTCGCACGTATTTTCAGTGATTCGCTGATCGGTGGGCCGCTGGTTCGTGTGTTCCTGTGGACGGTTGCGTTTGCCTTCCTATCGGTGGTCATTGCGTTTGCAGCCGGGCTGATGATGGCGCTCGTGCTCAACAAGGGGTTTCGCGGTGTGCGTATCGTGCGCTCACTGTTGATCATCCCGTACGCGATTCCCGGCATGATCAGCATCTTGATCTGGCGTGGGATGCTCAATCCGAATGTTGGCATCTTGGCGACGACGATGCAGCGGCTTTTCGGCTGGGCACCGCCTATCTTCACCGATCCCGCTTGGGCGAAAATAGGCATTCTGCTGGTGAACTTGTGGCTGGCCTATCCGTATTTCATGCTCATTTGCAGTGGTGCCTTGCAATCCATCCCGTCATCGATTTACGAAGCCGCTGAAGTGGACGGGGCGACCACGCGTGACAAGTTCTGGAACCTGACGCTGCCGCTGCTGATGGTCAGTGTTGGCCCGCTGCTGATCGCATCGTTCTCATACAACTTCAATAACTTCCTGCTCATCGAAGTGCTGACGGGGGGCGGCCCACCGATGGTCGGGACAACCGCGCCGCCGGTCGGCCACACCGACAACCTGATCAGCTACACTTTCCGATTCGCGTTTGGCGCAGGCGGTACCCGTGACTATGGCTTTGCGGCGGCGATCGCCATCATCATCTTCTTCATTGTCGGGCTGATCACGCTGCTGCAATTCCGCATCACACGGCGTTTAGAGGAGATTGGCGAAAATGTCTAGCACAGCCGTTGAATCCTCACCAACTGCCATTCAACGCCCAACTCCACCTCGCGCTCCGATCCAATGGGGGACACTGGCTCTCCGTTGGTTCATCATCATCGTCGGCATCCTCTTCGCGCTGTTTCCGGTCATCTGGATCACATCGGCGGCGTTCAATCCGTCAGGATCGATGGTCAGCCAAACGTTGATCCCCCAGAATGTACGCAGCATCGATGATCTGTTGGTTAATTTCCGCCGCTTGTTTGAAGATCCGCAGGTGCCGTTCTGGCGCTGGATGTTCAACTCGATCATGGTCGCGGGCACTTCGACGTTCTTGATCGTCATGCTCACGGCGCTGAGTTCGTATGCCTTCTCGCGCTTCCGCTTCCGGGGGCGTCGCAGCCTGCTCCTGTCGATTCTGGTCATTCAGGTGTTCCCAAACATCTTGGCAATGGTCGCCATTTACCTGATGCTGATCCAGATAGGTAAGTACATTCCGTTTTTCGCGCTAAATTCGCATGGCGGGTTGATCCTCGTTTATGTCGGCGGCGGGATGAGCGGCAATATCTGGCTGATGAAAGGTTTCTTCGACTCGATTCCGCGCGATATTGACGAATCCGCGATGGTCGATGGTGCGACGCCTTGGCAGACCTATTGGCAGTTGATCTTCCCGCTGGTGCGCCCGATTCTGGCGGTCGTGGGTGTGCTGGCGTTCGTCGGCACCATGAACGAGTTCCTGCTGGCACGCATCATTTTGACCGACCGTGAGAACTGGACGTTGATGGTCGGCCTATACAATTTCGTCACGGCAGAATTCACGGACGATTGGGGTGTCTTCGCGGCGGGTGCACTCATCGCGGCGGTGCCGATCGTGCTGCTTTACCTCAGCTTACAGCGCTACATCGTGGGCGGTCTGACGGTTGGGGCGGTGAAGGGCTAAACCCTTGGTTGTCCACCGGTAACCGCAGAGGACAATGGGATGCATGCACTGTGCGACCCATTTCCCCTGCGGTTTTTTGATCACGTTTTTTCGATAGTAGAGGTCAAATGGATCATATCTTTGGGACATTTGCCAGCGATCAGTTGAAGCTGGTACATCATCAAGTAGAGCACTCAGGCATCCAACATGCCGGAAGAATCGCCCCGCTCGATCCGCTGCCCGGCCAGCAAGTCACCCTTTTTGCGCGGGTGGGTGCGGAGAGCGGTATCGACCGAGCGGCAGTCTATTACACCATCGATGGCAGTGTACCGGTCGGCAATCGCGGACACGCCGTTCGTGGGCAGGTCGTTTCGATGCAGCGCGTCTCCGTCGAGTGGGATTCGCTTTCGTGGTCGTATGTGGCAACATGGATCGCCGAGCTTCCACCGCAAGCCGATCAAACTACGGTACGCTACATCATCAGCGGATGGGCGGATGGCGCGGATGAGATCTTCGCCGATTACCCGAATGTACAGCGCACCGCAGAATTAGCGGCGGCAGCCTTTTTCCGGAATGAACCGCTGCCGCTTGCCCCGGTGGGCGATCCGCTGGACGCGACGGTATTCAGCTATCGCGTGGATACAGTGCCAGCGCCAAAGTGGGCGCGCGACAGCATCATTTATCACATTTTCGTGGATCGTTTCTTTGCTGGGAACGGCAAAACATGGCAGCAAACCGATGACCTTGAGGGCGTTGTCGGCGGCACCCTATGGGGTGTACGAGACAAACTGGACTACCTCTGCGATCTCGGTGCGACCGCCTTGTGGCTCAGCCCAACATGGGTATCTCCCTCCCATCATGGCTATGATATTGTCGATTACTGCATGACCGATCCGCGTTACGGGGGTGATGTGGCGCTTAAGGCGCTGGTCGAAGAAGCCCACCGCCGCGGGCTGCGTGTCATTCTCGATCTGGTGGCGAATCACATGTCGCATACCAACCCCATTTTCGAGCAGGCCCACGCCGATGCGCGCAGTCCCTACCGTGACTGGTTCACTTTCGATGACAGCACCCTCGGCTATCGCTCATTTTTCGGCGTACGCTCCATGCCGCAGATCAATGTGGATAACGCCCACGCCCGGCGGTATTTGCTTGACGTGGCCCGCCATTGGATCCGCGAATTCGATGTCGATGGTTACCGGCTCGATTATGCGAATGGCCCGTCGCTCGACTTCTGGACAGACTTCCGCTCAGCAGTGCATGATGAGAAGCACGATGCTTTCATTTTCGGCGAAGTGGTCGATGCGCCCGATGCAGTTCGCCAATATGCAGGGCACCTTGACGGCTGCCTCGATTTCTTCGCCAGTGAAACCCTGCGTAAAGCCTATGGTTGGAAGTCGATCACGCCGGCAGATGCCGATCGTGTGCTCAAACTCCATGCCGATTACTATCCCTCGGATTTTGTGCTGCCGACATTCCTCGATAATCACGATATGGATCGCTTCCTTCTGATTGCCAATGGCGATAAAGAAGCGCTCCGTCAGGCGGCGATCGCGCAGATGCGGCTGCCCGCCCCACCGGTGATTTACTATGGCACTGAGGTTGGTTTAAGCCAGCGTAAGAGCGTCAGTCACGGAAATGGGCTGCATATGAGCCGTGAGCCGATGCTGTGGGGCGAAGATCAGGACGCCGAACTGCTCGGTGAGTACAAACGCCTCATCCGTGAACGGAAGGCCGCGCGCACCACAACTTCACGGTGAAATGGGTGTGTATCAGGAGAGCAAAGTAATGCAACCGACTGCTTTGCTCCCTGTTTCATAGAAATCCCTGAACTGCCGCCTGAAACCGGAGCGGTTGTTCAAGATGGGGGGTATGGCCTGCTTCTGGAATGACGACCCGATCTGCACGTAACCCCTTCTCAAGCATCGTGTCTGCCACGTGGATGAATTTGGTGTCATCCTCACCCACGATCAGCCGAACGGGTAAGCGCCAGCGCGGACAAATTTTCCCACAAAGACGGCTGCGCCCCCGTCCCCATTCCACGCAGACTGTTGGCTAATCCCTTCGGGTTATTTGCCAGCCTGCCTGCGCGTACCTGTGCCTGAACCTCGGCGGGCAGCCGTTTCTGCGCGGCGAACAGCGGCAGATTCTCCCAGTAATCGACAAATGCCGGAAGCCCTTCCCGCTCAATTCGATCCGCCAGCGCTTGATCGGCGCGCAGCCGCTCGGTACGTTCGGCGGCGTCAGCAATGCCGGGGCTGGCCGATTCGAGGAGGAGCCGCGCGATCCGATCCGGATAGGTGAGCGCGGTAAACAGCGCCAGCCGTCCACCCATCGAATAGCCGAGTAGATCGACCTCAGGGTACTTCAAGTGATCGAACAAGGCGATCAGATCAGCAGCGGCGGCTTCAATCGCATAGCGGGCAGGATCGTCCGGCGACTCCGTTTTTCCATGCCCAAGCAGATCGATCGCCATGATCCGCTGGCTGCGCATCGCGTACTGGCTCGCGGCGAAGCGGGCCATTTGATCGCTCCACGTGTCGGTGCTCCCTGTGAACCCGTGCAGCAGGACAAGCGGGCGATCAACCTGCGCATTATCCAATAAGTGATAAGAAACGCCGTTGACGCTAACCTGATGGTGAATCATTGCCCATCAATTATCCTGCTGGGCATAGCGGTACACAAAGACTAAAAACTGAACCCCGGCCACCATCAGCATCCAAATGAGCGCGATCATGTAAAAAGAGGTGCTGCCATAAAAAAAGATGTTGAGTGCAAGGAACGCGCTGACGATAGCCAACAGCACGTTATAGACCATGTTGAAGACGTTTGCCCCTTCTCGCTGGCTGATCTGCGTGAAACGGCTGAAGTTATAGACCGCCCACGCCAGCAAGAAGGTGAGGATCAGCGCGCTGCTGATGCGCCATACCCCGGTATTGAAGCCGAGCAAACCGAGAATTGACTCGATTGGGAACGGAATCAGGGCGAAAAAGGTCGCTGCCAACCCCATTTCAAGGATCATGCTGCGTCCGGCCAACTCCGTCGCCGTCAGTGCGACATCGCTGCGTCGAAACGAGCTGATGAGAGCGGAGAATCCCGCTAGAGCGATGCCTACCTGACCGACGGTCAACAGAAATGACTGAGGATCCATGACGAACTCCGATGCATCCGTTGGAAGGGAAACAAAGAATTAACAGATCCTCAAAAGGGATGCAAATTTCGCCGGATGGGTGTATCCTACCTATAGACTGACCAGTCGGTTTAGAAGGTTTCAATCGAGCTTTCAGCGGCCAACCGTCAACCCGTCAGTTTAAGTGAGAAGCCATGACGATCCCCGCAAAACCAGATAAGACGACCGCCCGTGATCCAGAGGGTACAAGGGGAAAAATCCTTGATGCTGCGATGGATGTGTTTGCCAATAAAGGCTATCACGATGCCAGCGTAGACGAAATTGTTGAAGCATCGGGTACTTCCAAAGGGTCGGTCTATTTCCATTTCCCGAACAAGCAGAAGCTGTTTCTGGCGCTGCTCGATAAGTTTGCCGACTTGCTCGAACGCCGCATCCTTGAAGCTATTGCTCATGAAGAAACGCCCGTGCGCCGCGCGAGTGCCGCGCTGGAAGCGTTCATGAGCACGTTTGGCAAATATCGCCCGTTCGCCAAAATTCTACTCATTCAAGCGGTGGGGTTAGGCAGCGCTTTCGAAGAGAAGCGTTTGCAGGTCTACGATCGTTTCGCCGCGCTGGTCAAAACCTATCTCGATCAAGCGGTGCGCGAAGGCGATATTGCCCCGATCGATACCAATATCGCCGCGTATGCGTGGATGGGGGCGATCAACGAGGTGGTGATCCGCTGGGTGTATACAGGCCAGCCCGATCCCAATCGCATTTTGTCGGCGCTTCGTCCGATGCTGCTGCGCAGTGTCGGCTTTAGTGAGGAAAGCCTATGACGATGCCGCCAAGTGAACCGTGCATGCTGCTCAGTTTTACGCGTTCCTTCCCCGATGTGTCCTTCGTGACTTTCCTTGAAGCCATGCCGATCGCGCCGCGCATCTACTGGGAAAGTGGGCAGGTCACGACCGAATTCGCGGGGGGCGGTGCGGCAGCCGAAGTTTACGTGAGTCCCCATGAATTGGATTCAGAGCACGATCGTTTTGAAGTGGTGCGGCAGAAGCTGGCGGCGTTGTTCAGCGGCCTATCGATCGATTCCACCGCGCCGGACAGCCTGACACCGCGCGTATTCGGTGGGTTTGCCTTCCGTGATGACTTCGTACCTGCGGATGTGTGGACGGCGTTCCCTACCGCTTATTTTGTGCTGCCCCGCTATCAAATCAGCCGCACGCATTCCGACAGCGGTTTTCAAACATGGCTGACCATCAACCGCCAGTTGATGCCGTTTGAACATGTGGATTCAGCGCTCGATTCGCTTGAATGGGAGTTCGACTCGGTGCTGCGGCGGGTGATGATGTACGCCGAACAGCAGGCGAACGAACGCAAAACCGCGCACATTGAAGCGCTCGACTATCCGCTGGATCGTGGTACATGGCAGCGCATGATCGACGACGCGACTGCCCGCATGAAAGCCCATGAGTTCGAAAAGGTCGTACTCGCACGCACGGCGGACGTGAGTTTGAGTGCCCCGGCGAATTTGCTGGCGGCATTGGAACGCATGGGACTCAAATACCCGCATACCTTCCGCTTCTTGATCGAACCGGGAGCGGGGCGGGCGTTTTTCGGCGCATCGCCGGAACTGCTGGCACACGTACACAGCGGTATGCTCGATACAGCGGCGCTGGCCGGCTCGCGCAGTCGCGGGCGCACCGAAGCGGACGACGCGGCGCTTGCTCATGATCTGATGACAAGTGCCAAAGATCGCGCCGAGCATCAGTTTGTGGTCGATTTTCTACGTGAGCGGCTAGCACCCTACACCCGCGATCTAGAGGCCGCACAGGAGCCGTCGCTGCTCAAATTGTCGAATATTCAGCACTTGCATACGCCCATGCGCGCCGCGCTTAACGCCGATGCCGATGTGCTGACGCTCACACAGGCGCTGCACCCAACCCCCGCCTTGGGCGGCACACCGCAGTCGATCGGAATGGCGACGATCGCCCGTTTGGAGCCGATCACACGCGGATGGTACGCTGGCCCGGTTGGGTGGATCGATTCGCGCGGGGATGGCATGTTCGCCGTCGCCATTCGCTCGGCGGTGAACAGCGGTAAGCGGGTGCGCCTGTACGCCGGAGCGGGTATCGTCGCTGACAGCGACCCCGACAAGGAATGGGATGAGATCGAATGGAAATTCAAGCCAATGCTGGACGCGTTAGGAGCTGAAACCTATGCACGCGCCTAATCGCAATCTGCTCTGGGCGAAATTGTTTGTCGATGAGTTGGCGCGCTGCGGCCTGAAATCCGTTTGCCTTGCGCCGGGATCGCGCAATACCCCATTGGTGATTGCCTTCGCTGAACACCCGGAGATTCGCGTCTATTCGCACATCGATGAGCGCAGCGCCGCCTTTTTCGCGCTTGGGTTAGCACTTGCCAGCGATCAACCGGTCGCGCTTTGCTGTTCAAGCGGCACGGCGACCGCCAATTTCTTCCCGGCCATCATCGAAGCGCACTATTCACGCGTGCCGCTGCTGGTGCTGACTGCCGATCGCCCGCCCGAAGTCCGCGACAGCGGTGCGAATCAGACGGTCGATCAGGTCAAATTGTACGGCGATCATATGCTGTGGGCGGTCGATGTGGCACTGCCAGAGTACAGCCCGCCGCGCTGACGGTGCGCAGTTTGCGCACACTGGCGCCCGTGCCTATGCGACGGCTAATGGCCTACCGAAAGGCGCAGTGCATCTGAATTTCCCGTTTCGCAAGCCGTTGGAACCGATTCCGGTTGAAACCGATCTGCACGAACTGGCGGACGCACACCCGGCAGGTGCCCCATTCACGCACATCACGCTGCCTGAACGCGGACTCTACCCGGACATGGAGCAGGTATTTCCTCTCGTAGAAGCTGTTCGGCGGGCGCGGCGCGGCGTGATCTACATGGGATCGCGCGCGGGTGATGACCTGCTGACAGCGGAAATCTCCGCCTTAGCCGAACATCTCCAATTCGCGGTGATGGCCGATCCGCTCTCGAACGTTCGCTTTCACACACCGAATGAATGGGTGTTCGGCGGGTATGACACGTTCTTGCAGGCTGACAAAACGATCGAATCCCCCGATGTGGTGCTGCAAATCGGCGGTATGCCCACGTCACAGCCGCTCGATGATTGGCTGAACAGTGATCGCATCGAATTCCGGGCACTCATCAGCGGCGACGGCGTGTGGACAGACCCGAATCATCGAATCGATGAGTTTGTCATCGCTGACCCGCGTGCGGTGCTGCGTCATATCGGGTTTCACTTCAACGAGGAACGCGAAGCCGCGCTTCAAAACCGTGACTCGCGTTGGATCGATCGTCTGCACGCCGCCGAACATGCGGTTTGGAACGCTGTAGAAGAGGCGAAAAACGAAGCCTACTTCGACGGTATGGTCGTCGCTGACGCGATCGACCTGCTGCCGGACAACGCGAACGTCTTCATCGCCAACAGCCTGCCTGTGCGCCACCTCGATCAGTTTGCGCGCCCGAATGGAAAGCACCTGCGTGTTTTTTGTAATCGCGGTGCCAGCGGCATCGACGGGACGATTTCATCGGCATTGGGCATTGCTGCTGCACAGCCCGATCGCCCCTTGGTGCTGATCACCGGCGATTTGGCCTTCTATCACGACCTGAACGGCTTGCTGGCGATCAACCGCTGCGGACTAAAAATCACTATCGTGCTGATCAACAATGACGGCGGCGGCATCTTCTACCGTCTGCCGATCCGAAATCTCGATCCGCCGTTCGAAGGGGTTACCCTGCACGCCGGCCTCGATTTCTCCCATGCGGCGGCGATGTACGGACTGAAATTCACCCGTACGCCGGAACGCGCGCGGATTTCCTGCTCCGGCGTCTGCGGATGTGTTGGCTTCCGAGCAAGCCAGCGTCATTGAAGTGCCGACGGACTACCAACAAGACGATCAACGGCGGCGTGCGATCATCGCCCGTGCCGCCGAATTGATGAAAATGACAGAACTGGGTGCATAAAGGAAAGGGAAGTACTGAAATGACCGAATCAACCACTACGAGCGCCATTCGCACTGCTGCGAATTGGGTTGAAGTCAAGCACTACGAAGACATCACTTATCACAAGGCAGACGGGATCGCCCGTATCGCTTTCAACCGCCCCGATGTGCGCAATGCCTTCCGACCGGACACAATCAACGAGATGATCGACGCGTTCGAGCATGTCTGGGAAGATCCCGAAGTCGGCGTGATCCTGCTCACGGGCAACGGCCCCGCCAAAGATGGCAAGTACGCTTTTTGCAGCGGCGGCGATCAAAAAGTGCGCGGCGACGCGGGCTATGTGGGGAAAGACGGTGTGCATCGCTTGAACGTGCTTCAACTTCAGCGCATCATCCGCACCATCCCCAAGGTGGTGATCGCCCTGGTTCCCGGCTATGCGATCGGCGGTGGGCATGTGCTGCACGTCATCTGCGATCTCAGTATTGCGGCGGATAATGCCGTCTTCGGGCAAACCGGGCCGCGCGTCGGCAGCTTCGACGGTGGCTATGGATCAAGCTATCTGTCACGCATCGTCGGTCAAAAGAAGGCGCGCGAAATTTGGTATCTGTGCCGCCAGTATAACGCCCAGCAAGCGCTTGAAATGGGATTGGTCAATACTGTTGTTCCGCTGGAACAGCTTGAAGAAGAGGGTGTGCAGTGGGCCAGCGAGATCATGCAGCACAGCCCGCTGGCGATTCGTCTGCTTAAGGCCTCCATGAATGCCGATGTGGACGGGCAAACCGGTTTGCAGCAGTTGGCGGGCGACGCGACGCTGCTGTTCTACATGACCGAAGAGGGACAGGAAGGCCGCGACGCTTATGTGCAGAAGCGTAAGCCGGAATTCGACAAGTTCCCTTGGCGTCCGTGAGCCTACCCCTTTTGATTTAAAGGAAACACACGGTGAAAGACTGGCTGGCGGCGGTTCCATCCGATTTCACATATTTCCTGCGCTCGCAAGACGATATACGTGCGCCCTATACTCACGTCAACACGAAGCGTTTTTCGGATTGGATCGTCGCCAAGCGCGCGGCGCAATTTGCCCGCGCAGGCATTCGGCGCGGCGACCGCGTTGCCCTCTACTGCGGCGATGATCGCGCCACGATCGAAGTTGTTTGGGCGCTGATTCGGCTGGGAGCCATCGCAGTTCCGCTGAATCTGCGCCTCACGCCGGAAGAGCATGACTATCAGCTTCAGCATGTGGGCTGCCGTACCCTCATTACCCTATATCCGGATGAGGCT
>JAXLWG010000029.1:0-65289 GCA_046328615.1 Anaerolineae bacterium
GGCTGCTGGTGTCGACTGCGCCGCTGACATCGCTGCTCAAACTGGGCAGGGTGAAGTCGGAAAGTTCTGCACTGCCTGCTGTGCTTTCGCTCAGGCTGGACAAGCTCGGCAAGCTGCTGGACGTGTCGAGCGCGCTGCTATCTGTTCCGCTGGCGGAAAGATCGGACAGAGAAGGCAGGGCGGAAAGTTCGCTGCTTCCGGTCGATAAGTTGAGCGAGTCGCCTTCCTGCATCCATGTACTTGCATAGCTGATCTGCTCGAACGGGTTATCGACACGGTTGCTCAACTTAAGGGCGATACCGCTGACCGCGACGAGAGCGATGAAGAGGGCGACGCCGCGAACCGGGAATGGTTTCCCTTTACTGACAGTTTTGCTGGCCATAGCTGAGATCTCCCGGTTGCTTATAGGCTCATGACGTGCTGAGTGTTAACGGAGGTTTGCGCAGGTTTACGCCCGATGGATGGCAAGCGCAGTAGATATTTGCCGCCGTTGGTGACAATCCACTTCCAATGCAGGCCGATATGCACGCCTGTCAGGATCAGGATCAAGTGGCTGGAAAACAGATGCAGCGGTTGCAGCAGGCTGCCGGTGAGATCTTCACTCGCGAGGCGGAAGCCCAGTGTGCGCGAAATTAAAACCCCCGTCACCATGATCACCAGCAGATCGATGAACAGCGCGACGTTCAGCACATAGTTCAAGCGCGAGTCGTGCAGCAGCTTGGCGAAGAACGTCTTGGTGATGTTGACGATCCACTGCCAATGCAGGATCAGATGGACGACGATGGCGAGCAGGAACGCGAGTCCTAGCAGTTCATGGATCGGCAGCCCGGTGAAATGCACTTCCATTTCGACAGCGAATGCCAGCGCAATCGCCAGATCGACGAACAGGTTGATCTTATTCGGGTTGGCGCGCTTGCCCGCTTTGGGTGTCACGTCCTTTGAGGTCACTTGAAGCATTACAGAACTCCGCATCAACAGGATGTCGATGGTCTTACTGTATCCTCTCTTGGCAAGGCTGTGGTTATTGGCATCTCAAATAGTCTTAAATCGACCTTAAATGCGCCCCATAAATGTAAACTCGTACCTGCAAGGCGTTTGCGTCAGCGCGAATAGACACACCGGGGTATACTTGCTTTTAACCCATCCGTATAGCCGTATGAGGCCGTACCCATGACACCCGTGGTTGCCACCGACACGCTGCGCAAACCGTTGTTCTGGATCGCCTTCCTGCTGCTCATTATTGCCCTCCTCATCGAAACCGGCTCAGGACTCTTCCTCAATCAAATCGTCAATGCCCTTTCCAGTGCGGCGGATACTGCTTCCAGCAGCATCGCGGAAGGGATCGCTGCGCTTGATAACCCTGATTTAACCGAAGCTTTCAACGACCCCGATAACAGTGACGCCGTCAATCAAGTAGGTGACATCAGTAAGGAAGAACCGCCCGGATACGGCATCCTCTATATGGCCTTTTTGGATACGGCGCTGGTGCTGACGGTTGGATGGACGGCGCTTGGTTTGGTGATTCCGCAGAGCGTGCAGGCGAATGTGCAGGGAATCGCCACTTGTCTTGTCTCGCTGATCATGATCGGCGGCAGCATCGCCGCGATTTTTGTGCTGCTGGGGATTTTGCTGCTGATGGTGGCGTTGTTCCTAGCGATTCCGTTCGGGACGTTCGTTTATCTCGCCTTATATGGGTTTTTTGCCCGGGGGCCAGCGAGTGCCATCCTCGGCGTGTTGATGACGCTGAAAATTGCCCATTTGCTGCTGCTGGTGCTGGCACAGCAAAAGTTTTTGGAACGGCGCGGCTTGATCCTCATGATCGCGTCGTCGATTGTGATGACGTTTGTGGTTGGGTTTTTACACGGGCTTGTCCCGCTTCCACTGGTCAGCATCACCGATGCCATTGCCGGGTTGATCGCAGGGGTTTGCGGCTGTATCTGGTGGATACCGCTGCTCATCACCTCGATTGTCGGCATCATCAAGCTGATTCAACTGGCGCGCGTAGCGGGATAATACGGGGAAGGGCAAGCCGTACGACTACGGCTCGCCCTGCATTGTGAATTAGGATGCTGATCCGAGCTGAATCTCACATTCGGGATCACCGGCTGACGTGATAGGGGTATCGCACACGTCTTGTGTCCGGTGACATACGATGGTGATCGTCGCTACGTTTCCCTTGAAAATATCCAACTGAAGCGGTTCCGTCCGTGCCAGACATTGGTTGAGATCGATACTGCGCTGCTGGGTCGAAGGCACGCCAGTTTGGACGAATTCGCGCTGGGTGAAATTGACCTCCGCGCCGCGCCCCGCGTTCAGATTCAACGTCAGGCGGCGCAGATTGTCTTGAGTCGCATCTACCACATACTGACAGGAGCCGTTCAGCGGAATCGTCAAGTGCCCGGCGGCATTAATCCGGCAGGCGGCATCATTCGAGTGAAGCGCATCCCGACCCATCGGCGAAGTGACACGTCCCATCGCGAAGGTCGCTAACGGATCAGCGATGCTGCCGCGCAATCCGGCGAGTGGGCCTTCCAAAGCGCCCGCGCCGACCGCGATCACGGCAATCACCGCGACAAGAGCGATGACGATGATCAGAATGAGCTTCTTGGTGTCCATAGCATTCCTCATCTGCACCCAACGACTCTAACGATACTCCACTCCATCAACCCGTCAAACGGCATCTGCCCTTTACGGCGGCAGGAATGTCCCGCCACCCGGTCGTGTTGGCGGTGGGGGCGGCGGGAATGTCGCCGTGGGGAAGCTCGACAGCGGGCGAACGTATCGACACGCCCCCGGAACCCAACACGCAGCGCCCCATTTTCGAACGACATCACGATCACATTGAAATTATCGGTCGCGGTGAGTGTGCCGCTGCTGACGACAACGTTCGTCGTGGTGCGGCGAACCGCTGGAGTCACACAGCTAAAATTAGGCGTATCCGGCGGCTGACAGCCGAGATACGACACGGTTAGGGCGTTTCCGCTGCGTGTGACCGTCACCGATCCCAGCGGCGAACCGGCCCCGGTCGGTGCCCATGTATCGACAAACGAATTCAAGACTGCCGACTGCGTTTGTGTCGCCGCCGCTTGCTGCGTGAGTTGAATGATATTGCCCGCGATAGCCGTTTGCGTTGCCAGTTCTGCCGCCCGCGTATTGGTTTGTGCGGCGGCATTGGTGAGCTGCGGTATCGCGGTCTGGGTGGCAATCTCGGCGGCGCGGGTGCTCGTCTGTACCGCCGCGTTCGTGAGCTGCGCGGCTGCCGTTTGCGTGGCGATTTCCGCCACACGCGTATTCGTTTGCGCGGCAGCTTGGGTGAGCGGTGGGGCCGCGGTGAGCTCCGCCGCGATCGCCGTTTGAGTCAGTTCCGCGTTGGATGGCCCACGCGACGACAGCAGGGCGATCGCCACCACGATCGCAATCACCACAATCACCGGGACGATGATTAGCAGCGGGTTGATCTTAGGGGGGCGCACAGCCTCAACGTCAAAGCTCACACTTGGGCTTTGGGTGAAGGTATCATCTGGTCGGTCGGTATCGGCGGCGTTGACTGAAAAGACGTATCTGCCGGGGGCAGCGGATGCCGGGACACTGACTTGCACATCCACGGCGACGACGGCACCCGCATCGATGATGCGTTCATTGGCTCCGCTGATGCTCAACCATGACTGGGCGATCGGCGGCTCGGCACTGACGGTCAAACGCGCACGCAGCGCGTGACCGCTGAGGTTCGCCAGCGTGAAAGTCGCGCTCCCGGCGCGACTTCCATCAAGGCGAATGTGATTTTCTGGGGTGGTGATCTCGAAAAGTTTGTTCACGGATTATCCGGATAGTTGAGTTTCAGTTAGGGTGTTGCGGTTGGTGCCACGATAAACGGCGAGAAGATCGGCGTTAGGAAGATCGGCGGATCAATGATGATGAGCGTGCGGATCGGGCCGATGAAGAACGGCTCGAAGAAGAAGGTGCTGTTGCGGAACCGCACACGCAGCGCGCTCCCCTGTCGTGTCATCGTCAGCACATTGAAACTGTCGGTGGCCGTGAGTGTCGTCCCATCAAAAGTGATGGCCGAGCCGCTGACTGTGCGATCAATCGGCGTGATCAAGCATTGCAGACTGCTGGTATTCTGTGGCTGGCAGGTATTGTAGGTGACGGTGAAGACGCTTCCCGTGCGCGAGATGTTGATCCGATTGATAGTGCCGTTTTCAGGACTGGGATCCCATCGTCCTACAAAGGCATCCATCAGCGCACCTTGGGTCGCAGTGGCTCCCGCCTGCGCGGTAATGGTGGCGACGCTCCCGGCAACGGCGGTTTGCGTCCCAATTTCCGCTACACGGGTGGCTGTCAATCGGGCGGCTGTTTGGGTTGCGGCGGCATTGGCTGTCTGCTGTGCAGCACACAAGGAAGCGGCTGTCGCCGTGCGTGCGGCGTTCGCGGTGAGTTCGGCAGTCAGTTCTGCTGCGACGACGGTTTGCGTGCGTTCCTCATCGGTCAGGCCGCCCTGATTGGACAGCACGATCACCAGCACAATGATAATCGCGAGCACCACGATAATCGGAATGATGATCAGCAGCGGGTTGATTGGCTTCGGTTTCTCTTGAACGGGTAGTAGCTCGAAGCTCACACTTGGGCTGGGGTAGCGGGTATCATCTGTGAGTTCGGTGTCGGCGGCACTGATGCTGAATGTGTAGCTCCCAACCGGCGCGGTGAGCGGTGCGGCAATTTTCACATCGACTTGATCGACACCGCCGACGTTGAAAACGCGTTCCACGTCTCCGGCAATCGACAACCATGCTTGGGCATCTGGTTGGTCAGCGGTAATGGTAATGCGTCCACGAATGTTGCGCCCGCTGATGTTGGAGACGGTGAAAGAGGCGACGCCTGTGCGATCTTCCTTTAGACGAACACTGTTTTGAGCGGTCGTAATCTCAAAGACTTGTGGCATGAGCGGCTCCGTTCATTGCGAATAGGGTAAATTCACACGAGGGTGAAAGAAAGGCAGCCGCGCAGTCCCTCACCCTCCATTGTACGCGTAATTTGGCATTGCGCGCGCCCATCCGAGCGCGTTCAACGCCCTTGGTCACGCAAATTCGACGCCATCGAACGTCATGTAGGCGGGTTTTTCCAGCCGCACAATCACGTTGATCAGCGTTTCGTACCGTTTGGCAGCGGCAGGCGCGATCGCCCTCAAGTGAAACGGGCGCTCCTGAATCTGGTCGATCCACTGAAAACCCGTCATCCCGGTCGCCAGCTCCACCAGCCGGTTGAGTCCGTAACGGGTGCCGCGCCAGCGTGCTAGATCGGTTGAAGCGAGGATCAGCTCGCGAAGCTGGCCGACACCGCTGGGCAGTGACCGGTACTCTTTCCCGGTAAGCGGATCGGTCACATCGGTGAGGAAGCGATCTAAATCCGTCCACCATGCCAGAAACGACACGAACGACGCCGGGGCACGCAGGGGACTGAAATAATCCTCTTCGTGCTCCAAGATGGCTTCATCCGGCTCGTGTAAGAACTCCATCGCCAGCAGCAGCGCGCGGAGAGGCGTTCCCTCCGCGTTGGTGCGCTGGAAAATGCCCGGTAGCAGGCGTTCAATCTCGGATTGCTTCATCGTCGGTGATCACCTCTATCGTGTGCTGACCGGAGACGAACAACCACTGCGGCGGCAGCGTGACCGGTTCATTCTCATAGGTAGACTTGGACACTAGTGTGAAATCGGTGCCCGTCAGCGGTGGCACGGCGGCGAACGGCGCGCGATAGATACCGCCATCTCCACCCGTCAGGATGAACTTGCCATCACGGGCGGTCGCGACCGTATCCAACTGACTCAGTTCGATTTGCCCCTCGCGCGGACGATCGGATCGCAGCGGCAGCCCGGCAATCGCCAACGTGGACACTTTCCACGATGGTTTCCATGTGTTCGGCGCACCCTGTGGAGGTGGTTCCGCCATGTTCAGCCGCAGTACACCCGCACGGTTGGTTGAGGCAAGGATCACGTTCCCCTGTACGGCCAGTTCGGTGCAGGTGCCGCCCGTCCAACCGTCTTTATACTGCTGCCAGCCATTCGGGTCGTCTTTATCATTCGGGCGCAGTTCCCAACGATAGGCACCTTTACCGGGATCAACGCCGCCATCGGCGGTGACGCCCGCCCACAAAAATGATCGCGCGCCGTCGGTTTGAATGGCGAGTTCTTGAATGAACACATTTTCAAGATTGTTATTCGCCGTCAGCTTGCGGAACGAATTGGCCGCGCCGTTCGAATAGGACGAGAAAATCCCCTTCTGGTTCTGCGCAGCAACGGCGACGATCATTTCGCCCAACGATGAGCGGTGCACCACGATCGACCAATACCCTTGTCTCGGTGTCGAGTTGTTCAACGCGATTTCAAGGAAGGTGCCACCGGGAACGAGTTCGTAGAGGCCGCGTTCAGTCGCCAGCAGCAGCAGCGGTTTGCCATCGCGCACCGTCCATGCCGCATCACGGATCGGAAATTCGGTATAAATGGGCTGCTCGTCGGTCGTCAGCCATGATTCGCCGCTGTCCGACGAGAAATATAGGTAGCAGCGCCCATCGGTGCGCCCGCTGATCGCGACCATCCAACCGGGCATGAACGGATTCACCTGAATGTTGAACACCTGCTGATCCGCAGGGAGCGTGCGCAGCAGTTCCCACCCGTCGCCGTTGTTGCCGGTGCGGAAAATGCGGTTCAGGCTGCCCGCGTACAGCGTAGACGGGTAGAACGGATCGGCCATGATCGTGCGGACATTTTTGTTCGGCGCTTCACCGACTGTCAGTTCCACTTGATCAACCCAGCGTACACCGGGTTCCACCAATCCCGCGTCGAAGACATGCGAAATGCGCAGTGCTTGACCGAATACCCATCCGGTTGGGCTGTAGCGGTTCGGCAGCGGATTGATCACCCCGTACAACCGTTCGCGCACGCGGGCTTTCACGGCCTCAAGGTTTTCTTCGCGGCGGACGACTACCCGCGCTTTGACATCGACCCGCTTGTAACGTGTCCATTTGGCATCCGTGGTGGTGCCGAGCGGCTGGCGTTCGCGCAGCTCTTGCTGCACCGTCTCGCGCAGGCCCTCGGGTGGGTTGGTGAGCAGCGCGTGAAGCTCGGTCGGGACATCTTCACCGGGAGCGGGTAAGCGTTTTTCCGGCGGCACTTCCGGCACGAGACTCACTTCGACGGTGCCGGGGCGCGCGTGCTTCCACAGATCGAGCGCGGTGAAGGCGCGCGCCCGTGCCACGCCGAACTTCGAGGCGATTTGCTCGAAATCGCGGGCGATCACGGCGCGTTCCAGCGAATACATGTGATACGGCGCGCGCAGCATGGCATTTTCGATCGTTTCGGCATCGCGCCCGCCGATCGCAGCTTGCAAATTGGTGACTTTCACTCCGCGCACTGGCGTTTTAAGCTGCGTCAGCGTCCCTTGGGCGACATTCCCGGCAGCGCCGCCGCCGCGCCAGTACCACACGCGGATTTCGGAACCCACCGGCGGAACTTCGCCCAGCGCGACCGCGCCGCTGTCCGTGGCATCTTGCGCGCGCGTTTCCGCGAGTTCGACGGCGGGCGGGAAGATGATGCGCCCCGAAGCGCGATCGACCACGAACGCATAGCGATCGTCGCCCAAGTTGGCGAAGTTCTCGACTTCGCGCCACAAGCGGAACGATTTGCCATCATAGGTGAGCGCGGGCGCGCTGCGTGGAAGCTGTTCCCCCTGTGCCACCTGTACGCCGACGATCAGCCTGGAATCGCCGTCAATGGGCGCGAGGATGGGAGGCTGCTTGACGGTGAACGACAAGCCGGGGCGTCCGCTCCCCTGACCGACAAGTTCTGCGGTCACATGCTGCGCGTTGTAAGCATCGGCTTCTACGGTCGTTTGACCGGGCGGGATTGTGACCGGTACCAGCGTCGTGAATATGGGCGGCTCACCACTCGCGCCGGATTTCGCCAGCGTGATCTGAGTCCCGGCGGGGATCTGGATCGCTTTGTCGTCGGCAGTATCGCGGCTGAACTGTAGGCGCGCCGCCGCCGCGGACGGTGGGAAGCGGTACACGCCGATAATCCGCAGAAGTTCGATGTACACCTTTTCTGGCAGACGGTTGATCCGGTAGATCATCACGTCGGTGAGGAAGGCGAACAATTCAAGCAGGATCACGCCGGGATCGCTCGGCGACCAGTCCGTCCACTGCTGGGCGATGCGGGGGTCCTGCCGGATGTAGTCTTTGACCGCTTCGAGAAGCTGCTGAAAGTTGCGGTCGTCAAGGTTAGGCGAACGGAACATCGTCACAGGCGCTCTCCTACCAGACTAAACGAGAAGGTCAGCGGCTCGATGTGCAGGGTGGCGCGCACGCGGTACACGAGCAGAATGTCGAGATACTCCGGGCGCTCATCGGTGCGGCCCGCATCCAAGCGCATAATTTCGATGCGCGGCTCCCACCGTTCGATCGCACGGCGCACATAGTGGATCGCCAGCCCGGCGGTTGTATCGTCATTGGGCGAGAAGATCAGCCGGTGCAGGTGACAGCCGTAATCGGGGCGCATGACGCGCTCACCGGGAATCGTCGAAAGCAGGATTAGAATCGCCTGACGGATCGAATCGTTGCCGTCCACCATGTCAATGCCGCCGCGTGGCGAGAACTGCAAACCGGGCAGACCGCGCCGCTGGACACCGCGTTCGGTCAGCAGCATGGGGTAGTCAGGGTCGCCCCCGCCCACCAGAAAATCGGGATGGATGAATCGCCATGCACGGTAGCGGGCGGCGGTACGGGCAGCAGCAGGGCGCGCAGTGACGCGCGGGGTGGTGGTCATGATCCCCCCTGCACGAAATCTTGACCCGGACGGCGCACTTTGTAGTACGCCGCGCCGGGGGGCGTTCCGTCGGTGATGCCCGTCAGTGTGTCTAAGCAGACGGCCATTCCGTTCACCTTGATGAATGTGGAATAGCCCGCTAGCACACGCAGTGTCGTCGTGCATGGTTTCTGCATGACCACGTTCGAGCAGCCCTTGATCGTCCATCCCACCGGATCAGGTTCGACCAGCACGGGCGATTGCTGTATGGTCACCCACTTTTGCGAAGGGTTATTGGAGGTAATGCCCGTTTCATGGGTGCATGGGAGCATCGCCTGAGCCGTGAGCAGTTTCATAGGTGCATCCCCTTCATCATCCTTGTACGAAGTCCACCATCGATGCCGTGATCACCAGCTTTTTGCCGGGGGCTTCGACGGTCATATCCTGCTGACTGTGCAGTTTGACGGCGGTCGGCGTCATTTCCAGATAACTGCCGTCGTTGTTTTCGACGCGCACCAGCCCGCCCGAATCATCCATGCGAATCCGCTGCCCGCCGGGGGTGAGGAAGGTGAAACGCTGACGCTGGCCGCTCTCGATCCCGGTATCTGGGGGCGTGATTCGGCTGCCCCAGCCGCCGTACACCCCGCCCAGCACGATCCCTTGTGCGGGGTCTTCTCCCGCGAACAGCACCATTACTTGATCGTCCAAATCGGGCAGGGCGATCAAGCCTTTGTTCGCGCCGGACGCGTGCAGCAGCACTGGCATCCAGTCGGTTTCGACGTTCTGGTAAGTGATCAGCCGCACGCGTACGCGCGCCTGCGAGTCTGGGTCTTCGATGGCGCTCACCGTCGCCGGGGCGAGTACGGCGGCACGCGGGCGGCGCGGCGGTTCAGCCACGCGCGTCGAAAACTCGGTCACATAGCCCATTTCCGTATCGACGGTGTGACGACACTCCGTCAGCACATAGCGCCCCGATACTTCGTGGTCAAGCCCACTCGCATCGACGATCGCGCCCGGTTGCAGCGCTGGATCGCCCGACGCGACGCCCCACAGTGTGACTTCATTGGCAATCCGTCGATCCAATTCCGCCTGCGCTAACTGCGCGATCTGGCTGGCATCGCCTGCTGCTTCATTGACGAGGATAAAATCCTCATTCGCGCCCACATCAGCAGGCAGCACCTGTGCTTCGATGCTGCGGCCACTGCGCGCGCTGCCGATTTGCCCGTCGAATCGTTCAAGATTCCCGGCGTTCCACCCTTCGGCGGTGATTTGTCGCGCGCTGTCGTGTCCGTTGACTTCCACACGCGCTTCCATCAGCGACTCGCCTAGTTTCAGCGGCAGCGCCTCGCCTGTTCCCACCAGCGTGATCAGATGCAGCGTGCCATCGCGCACGGTGAGGTATAAGCCACAGCGTTCCGCCAGTGCGATCAGGAATTCATAGTCCGATTGTTCCGTTTGAATGAGCGAATGCCATGTAGGGGAGTCGGCTTCCGACTGTACGCTTAACCCGGCATCCCCCGCGAACTGCGAAGCAAGATCGCTCAGCGAAACATCACTGAAGGCGCGCACCGTTTGGCGTTTGCGCAGCCGGTGCAGCGGATCGTAGGCGCGCACGCGCAGATGTTTCTCGCGCGCGGCGGTATAGACGTGCTCGACGGCGGTCACCTGCCCGACGAACAGCGGCACGTCCGATCCGTCGATCAGCACGCGAATTTCAATTCCCGGCAGGAGCGGCGTCGGTGTGGGCAGCGCCCCCGGCGGGTCGCTGAAAGTCAATTCGCACTGGGCGGGCAAATTGATCACCTGCGTGACCTGCACGCCGATTAAGCCGCGCATAAAGCGTGCCTCAATCAGTACACCGACTACTTGAATGGTGATCGTCGGTAAGGCAGTCGTGCTGGGTGGCATCAGAGCGCCTCCTCACTGCTTGATTCGGTGGACGTGGTCGAACCTGACGCCGATCCGGTTATCCGGGTTGCGGGCAAAATGCGCAGTACCATTCCGGCCAGCAAATGCAGCGGATCGTCAATGTCATTCAGTGCGGCTACCCACCGCCACAATGCGCTATCGCCAAAATACTCCGCTGCCAGTTGATCGATCCGTTCTGTGCTGAACTCGCCTTCGAATTCGGGATCGCCCGCGCCGAGCACGACATGCGAAATCGCGTTCGCTTCTGCGCTGATGTCCAACCCCAGCGCTTCACCCACCGGTTCTTCCAGCGCATCGAGCGTGACGCCCGTCACATCCGCCGGATTCGGCGGTGTCACGGCGGGCGGCTCGTCAATTTGCACGAAGCGCAGTTTCACCCACGATCGCTGTGGTGCGCCATCAGGTGTGAACTGCTCCAGCCGTTCGGCGATCGCCGTGATCACGCCGAGGATGTTGAATGCCTTGCCCCAAATAAACCGGATCGTCGGAGGCTGGCGGTACGAATCCGCGACGGTGGCGGTGCTCGAATTTTCCGAAAGCCGCCACAGCGGCCCGGTTAAATCGCGCACATCATCCGACGTGACTGACGACCCCGCCAACCACACATCGAAGATCAGGTCGAGTTCCAGTTCTGTCAGCCCGCCGCCGGTGAACAGCAGCGGGTCATGATTCAGGCCAACCCCGGTGAGCAGTCCGCTCGCCGCGCCACGCCGCTTCACGCCTGCCGTGCGCCGCATGATCAGGCTGTTCGGGTTCAGCATGCAGCCGATCCGTTGGTTGGTCGCTTCGATCAAGAAGGCGGCACGTTCCATGCGCTGATCCTTTCGCTGTCGATGACGCGTCACCGGACGCGCCCGGTAAAGCGGCGACGTTAGCGCCGCCGGTCTCGCTGCTCTCGTTCAAGTGCTTGGCGGCTTTCCCGCTCAAGCCGCTGCGTGTTCTTAGGCGGCACATGGTCGTCCGTACGGGTGAAATCGTCAGGCAGCGATGGAAACAGCGACGGGGCGATCGAAAACGGCTCGGATGAATACGGGTTACTGGGATCATCCCGGTTGATCGGGGTGACCGCCGGTTGGAAAGCGCTTTGTGTCTGCCCGCCGGTTTGTGCGGCTGATTTGGCGCCTGTCGGCGGCATAGCGGGTGATTGGGATGGCCTCGCTGCCCGTTGGGTCTGCTCCCTCATTGCCGGTAAATAGGTTGGCGTGTCTGTCTGTGCCGCCGCTGCGTTCGCTATGCCCACATCCGACGCACGATCAGACGCGGAGGGTGCTTGATCCGCTGATACCTGCGGCGGCATAGACGGCGGCCTTTGCTTGGGTAGTGACGGCCACAGATGCGCGGGCAGTGTTTGTGATGAGGATCTGGATGGCGCAGTCGGTGGTGATGGCGGCGTCTTCCGTTCGGCTGAGTCCACCTTCGTAGGCGCAGGCGATGCGGGTGGCGTCGGCGTCGGGCGCAGGATAAACCGGCGCTCGGTAAAATTTGGTTGATCGATCTCCCTCTGCCGTACGCCCTTGCGATCGACCGGCGGCGGGGTCGTGCGGATTGTCCGGGTTTCGTGAAACTCCAGCCCGTTGGGCGATGCGGTGGGCTGCTGGTGCATTGGATGTGCCGCTTCCACCTCCGGATCAACGTGCCGCGCCGCTTCCTGATCCGTGTGATGCACAGCGGTCGAGTCGTGCGGTGCGGGGTGCTGTCTCGGATGCTCCGCTGTCTGATGGGGCATCACCCCGGCAGCGCGACGCGGGAACAATCGGTGCCGCAGCGTATTCAGCTCAGCGCGCACCGAGTAATCGACTTTGTGCGCCGTTGACTGCCGCTTCGATGATGAGCCACGGCGGTTGAGTGTGCGCTGTTTTTGCTGTGGTGACGGGTTCGCAGGCGCATCCGGCGCGTGATATGAAAACACATTGTGCTCGGTCTCGTTGGATCGGTAGCGCTCGACGAGTTCCACCCATGCGGCGGGCGGCTCGTCGGGGATCGCCTCCTCGACGAGCCTGCGCCATGCAGCAGGCGGTTCTTCGTCGGCCTCCGTTGCAGGTGGCAGCCTCAGCGGTTCTCTGTGGATGAGCTGCCGTTCCCATGCGGCTGTTTGCTGCGACCAGCGCGCGAGCACCTGATTCAGCCAGTGCAGAAGGCTTCCCAGCAGGATGGTCACGATCTGCACCGCCCGACTCCTTTACCGTCCGTGCTTGAGCAGGCTAGCGAGCCTGCGTCGCGTCACGGTTGAGTGTGCTGTAGACGAGCGTGAGCGTCTCAAACGCGAAGGTTTGCGCACTTTGGCATCCAGCGGCGGCCCATCCCATTGAGTCGGCCACGCATCGACGAGGTTCCAGCGCATCGCTTCGGTGGTGCCGTCGTTTTCAAGCATCAGGATCGACACATTGCGGCGCACTTCCTGCGAACGCGTCCCCGCGACCACCAGCAAGAACCAGTCATACAGATCGTGCGAGGTTGTGACCCCCCACTTCAACTGCACGCTGCCATATTCCGGGTAGCCGGGGATCGGCACTGTGACACGGTTGCCGCCTTCGCGCACCTTGATGGCCGGGACGGTCACCGTCAACCCGCTCACCGCGTAGAAATGTGCGGCGATTTGCGAGGACTGCCCCATGATCACCTTGAAGTTAAAAGTACGATAGGGATCGTAAATCTGTGTCATGTTCAGGGTCTCCGTTCTGCGCTTACTGCGCGGATGTCTCGGTCAAGGTGCCGCCAGCGAACTGGCTGATGCGGAAGATGACGAACTCGGCGGGTTTTGAGGGCGCGATCCCGATAATCACCACGACCTGCCCTGCATCGACCACATCCGGCGGGTTGGTTTCCGCATCGCACTTGACGAAGAACGCCTGCTCTGGGGTCGCGCCGACGATTGCGCCGTCGCGCCATAAGCGGGTAAGGAAGGCGGACACATCGCGGCGGATCGACTTCCACAGCGTCATGTCGTTCGGCTCAAACACGATCCAGCGGGTATTCTCCGCGATCGACTCTTTGACCATGTTGAACAAGCGGCGCACGTTCAAATACTTCCATTCGGGATTGCTCGTCAGCGTGCGCGCACCCCATACACGGATGCCTTCGGTGGCAAACAAACGAATGCAGTTGACGCCGATTTTGTTCAGGTCACCCTGCTCATCGCGCGTCAGCCGGTAGCTGAGTCCCACTGCACCGCGTACCAACTCATTCGCCGGGGCTTTGTGTACCCCGCGCTCAAAGTCGGTGCGTGCCCAAATGCCCGCGATATGCCCGGAAGGCGGCACGGCGACGCGCGTATTCGGTGCCAGCGGATCGGCCACGATGATCCACGGGAAGTAATACGCCGCATAACCGCCGTTCGTCGGCTGTGCCAGCGCCCCTGTTGATGGCGTGATGGCTGTGCTGCTGCGATCACGGCGGCGGCTGGAACCGCTGCTGCCGCTGTCACCGCCTGATCCCGCGTCACCGCCGTCAGCGGGCAGGGCGGGCGTAGCCGACTCCGTCGCCACTGATTTCAGCAGATTGATGTCGCGAATATCCGGCGCTTCCAGTACAGCCACGCGATCCTGCAAATTCTCGCAGTGGGCGCTGACCGCCGCATACGACGCGGCATCGGTGAAACCGGGTGCCGCTACGATCGCGATTTCATCAATCGCGGCGAACTGCTCCAACCCCTTGTTGACATCGGTGCCCGCGCCCAAATTGACGACATAGCAGCGCCGTCCACCGTTCAGGAAAAAGCCGTACACGGCGTTCGAAAGATGGGTGCTCTGGGCGGTCGTCAGGTCTTCAGGCACGAATTCGCGCATGAACTCTGTCCAGTTGTTGATGGCGACCGCTTCGTTTACATGCGCATCAGCGCGCGGTGCGACCCCGACAAAGGCGGCGGTGCTGGTGCCGACGGCTTCGATGGGCCGGGCACCCCCTGAGACTTCTTCAACGTAAATATCCGGTGTTAGATACTGCGGCATAGCCCAAACTCTCCTTAATCCTGAAGCGGATCCCACGTAAGGACGATCGGTTGATCGGAGAGCGTATTAAGCGCAGTGACCAAAGTTTTTCCCTTGGCGCGAATACGCACTGGAAGCGATTGGTGGCGCGGAAGCATGTTCAGTTGAAACGCTCCCGTGTGGTCGGTGAAGGTGTAGCTTTGAATGGATGGCACATCGATTCGTGCCCCGGCGATCGGCTGTTCGTTGGGTGCGAGTAAACGACCCCGTACTTGGGCGGCGTTCCCGCCTTGGACGACCAGCGGACGGCGAACACGCGGCGGGGCTTGGGTTTCTCGCTCCACTGAATAGGGCACGTTGAGGATGAAGGCCGGGCGCGGCGTAATTCCTAGCGCCAGCCACCAATCTGCCGACAGCGGCGACAGTTCGACCTGATACCCTGCTGTTTCGGGCTGCTGCGCTGCGTCGAATGCTGCCACGATGATCTGGCCTATCAGTGCATGCGCTCGCAGCGGATCTTTTGACCACGATGTGATCAAATAGCGCAGCATGAACTGCACAGGCGGGCGTTCGGCACTGCGTGGAGTAGACATGGGCGCGAACGACAGCAAATACAGCCCAATCCCTTCGTCTTCGGCATCGGCAGGCGGCAGGGTGTAAATCGTTTGTACACTGCTGCCAACCGTCTGTTTCACCCAGTCGGCGAGCCGCTGATCCACAGAATCCAGCATAAATCCCCCTTGGCTAACGGGTTGGGGTCGGTCGATTCGGCGGGGTGGTCGGTGTCGTCGGCGGTGGAAGGGTTCCCCAGCGTTCGGTACGGAAATACTTGAAAATGAAGAATGGAGCCATCGCCATCGCCAGCACATGCCACAGGGCATGCCCCTGCATCATGTCATCAGGGCGGCAGATGGGCGCACCGGTTTTCGACCAGTGCCAAATGAAGATCGCGAGTAAAAAGCACAGCAGCGCGATGCCCATGAAATCCCACTCGCGGTTGATGTTCCCACGGGTGAGTAAGATGAAAATCTGCATCACGACGGCGATTCCGACCGTGATCCCGAAGATCGCGGTGCCCAGTCCACCATCAGGGAAGGCGACCATGAGCACATAGAAAATAAAGTTGGTGAACAGCCAGATTCCGAGGAAGTGATCGAAGGGCGTGGCGATCATGCGTCCGCGCAGGATGCGCGCATCGGCAATACCGGTGAGCACGAAAATGTCATATAAGATAATAAAGGTGGTGAAGAGCGTCATCGATAACGGATCGAGTTCGCTGTAGAAATGCCCGATCGACGCATGAAAGAACATGCTGCCGGGGCCAAGAAAGATCACCACCAGCCCATAGGTAATCGAAAATGTCGTGCGCCCCACCATTAAATTCGGGACGTTTTCGCGCCGTTTACCCGCACGGTGATCAGAGTCGATCATACCGAGGATGAGCAAGCCCGCGATGCTGGGGGCAAACGCCGAAAGGGTGTTGATGGGCTGTTTGATCAGGCCGGGCTGAGTAAGGGCTGCGCTGCCCGCATTTTCACAGTAGCAGCCGTCCGGGTTGGAGTTGATGCAGGAGTTCGATTGACCGGGCCACTTGAGCGCCGACAGCAGGGTGAACAGAACCATGACACCCGCTAGAAACATCGCACCGATGAAAATTCCGGTCGCGTTGTCGCCTTCAAAGACCTTTTTCAATACACCAATTAAAACAAGGACTAGAGTGAAACCAATGACGGCTCCGAAAGCTACTTCTTGGGGCAGTGTCAGTGAGACCATCTCAATGCAATCCTGTCCTCATAGCTTACTCATTTTCCAGCATACAACAGGATGCGAGTTTTGCAACCGCATTCGTGAAGAATGCAAATATATTCTCCATAAAGACTTGTAAAAACCTGCACAAATCGAACCCGGAAAAACCCCTCTTGCAGCTTTTTTGTGAAATTTGTGAAGTATTCCACAATAAGCTTGAGAGGCGAGGCTGCCCCAGAAGCGAATCATGTAAAGGCTCTGCAAGCGCCATGCGTTGCAAAGTTGAGCGCCACGTCCTACGATCAAACATGTCGGGCAGCATAAGCAGCGGGGAGCAGCAGTGTGCAGTCGAGTCTTTCCCTCAACGGTGGCGATTGGCAGCTCAAAGGTTATTTTGAAACCGCGTGGCGTGCGCGCGGGGCACATCGGCCAAACCGGGATCCGCATGGATGGATGGAAGCGGCGGTGCCGGGAAGTGTCCATGATGATCTACTGCGTGCAGGCGAAATCCCCGATCCGTATGTGAGCCGTAACAGCCTGCTCGTCGAATGGGTCGCTGATCGCACATGGGTGTACCGGAAAAGCTTCACACTGGCCGAGGAGCGCATGAGCACCCGCGCGCAGCTCATCTTCGAAGGAATCGATTACCAAGCCAATATTTACCTGAATGGCGAACTGTTAGGCATGCATCGCGGCATGTTCAGTCCTGCCAAATTCGATGTTGCTGACCGCCTGATCTATGGCGGGGAAAACGAAATTGCGGTTGTTATCCCGCCCGCGCCGCACCCTTCGGATGCCGCCCATAAACCGTACTTGAATGAAGGCGAGGACGGGACACCGCGCCTGATTCATATTGGCTTATGGGATGACGTACACATCGAATTCACCGATGCGGCCCGCCTTGACGAGGTGTTCCTGCGCCCACAGTTGAGCGCCGATCACACGACCGCCGACATCACCGTTACGCTGGCGGTGGATGCCGTCGAAGCGGTGTCGGTGCAGGTCGTCATCACCTTCCTATCGGACGTAGATGTCGCCGCGTATGAGCGTGTGCGCTTCAACCTGACACCCGGTACGCAAACCCTCGAAATTGCGCTCACTCTCGATCAACCGCGCTTGTGGATGCCCAACGGAAGCGGTGAACCGCTGCTCTATTCTGCTGATGTGGCGCTGCTTCAGCCTGATCCGGTGATGCCGGATATGCCCACCTATCTCGATGGGCGCACGTTCAAACTAGGTCTTCGCAGCCTTGAGTGGAAAACCGCTCATGAGGACGAACCCGGCAGTTTGATCGTGAATGGGCAGCCCGTTCGACTTCATGGGTGGGCATGGCAGCCGCTCGATCTGCTGTATGGCGTGCCGCGCCCGGAGAAACTCCGTCACTTATTCGAACTTCTGCACGGTGCGAACGTTAATCTGGTACGCGTCGCCAGCAATGGCTTGATCGAACGCGAGGATTTCTACCAGCTTGCCGATGAATACGGCATTATGGTGTGGCAGGAATTCGCGCTGGCCGGACTGCGTGCCGCCAATGGATCGGATCTCGCACCGGACTTTCACGCGCTGATGATGAGGGAGTCCGAAGCCGTTGTCCGGCGCAAACGCAATCATGCATCGCTGGTGTTGTGGGGCGGCTGTGAACTTGGTGTTCCGGCAGATCATCCGTGGCTCGCGGCGATGGGAGAGGTAATTCGGCGGCTTGATCCCGATCGGCGTTGGCTGCCGACCGTGAAGCCCATGAGTGCTTCGGCCTATACGCTGCCGCCGTTTTTACAATCTGATGCCAAGAGCACCGCGCATCGACGGTTGCTGAAATGGACGATCGACTCGCGTCAAATCCTGCCCGCCGATCCCGATAATCGACAGTGGGAACATCGCGGCGCGCAGCTGGGATCTGTGGGCGGGGTTGGCAGATGCTTTCGGGAAAATCGAAGGGCTGGATACGCCGGATCCGCGCCTCGCAGATGATGCAGGCCGAGTGGCTCCGCTTTGCCTTGAGTCTGAGCGTCGCTCGCGGAATGGACTGCCGCTTCCGACGGGCTGCTTTACCCCTTCAACGATTCCTATCCGCTGGCGGTCAGTGCCGGTGCGATCGATTATGAAGGCACCCCCAAGCCGGTCTATTACGCGGCGGTTGGTGCTTATGCTCCCCTAAGCCTAACCGCCGAATTCGCTCGCATCGCGTGGGACGGGCAGACGATTTTTGAAGCCGATGTGTGGTTGGCAAATGATCTCGTCAATGCGCCGCCGGATCACCGGGAGCGGCTGCGCGCCCGCCTCAGCGGTATTGATGGAGGGGTGATCGCCCAGTTCAAGCAGGAAGTGACGGTTCCCGCCAGCGGCGCACAGCGTATCGGACGGATCAAACTGCCGCTCGCATCCATCGAAACGGATGTGTTTTTTCTCGATCTCTCGCTGCATGCACTTCCGCCGGAAGAAGGATTATCGGCGATCGCGCGGTATGTGTTCACGCGAACGGAATCGCTTGCGCCGCTGCTAAATGTGCCGCCCGTGCGCCTCAAAGCGGCCATGCGCCCCGTCGATGATGCGCCTGACGATTGGAAAGTGATTGTGACCAATGCCGGGGAACAGGCGGCGCTGTGGGTTTGGTTAGAAGACGCCCGCGACGCTGAATCAGCAGCGGAGATGGGCGGTTATGGGTATATCAGCTATAACCACTTCTGTTTGCTGCCCGGTGAAGCGCTGGCGATTGAAGTTCACTGGCATGCTGTGCCGCCGGAATCACGCGCCCTTATGGTGAGCGGCTGGAATACAAACCGTGTGCTGGTGCGCGAATCGCTCAAAAAATAGGGGCGCACCCCTTAAGGTGCACCCCTACATTACGGCGTGATAGGCTGGTCGTGGAAAATCGCGTCTAGAACTGGTTCCAGAGCGACTGGTTCTGCACTTCGTGGGGGAACTGAATTTCCGACGGCTTAATGCGGCTGCCGAGCAAACGCGGGCAGCGATCCGCCGATGCGCGCTTCAAACCGGCATACTTTTCTGCCACTTCTGCGCCGAGGATCTTCTTCACGAACGCGCTGGCGTTGAAGTCGTCGATCGCATCGTAGATGTTGTCGGGCAGGGTGACGATCTTGCGCGACTTGGATGCGGCAGGCAGATTGCCATTCAGGCCGACATTGAGCAGCGTGTACATCGCCAGATACGGATTCGCATCCGGGGCGATCGAACGCACTTCAATACGGGCCGATTTTTCGTTACCGATCGGGATACGCACCATACTGCCGCGGTCAATCGGCGATGCCTTGATCTGGTTCGGCGCTTCGTAGTGCGGGTCAAGACGGCGATATGCGTTCACGCTGGGGTTCAGCACGAGGCAGATATCCAGACCGTGACCAAGGATGCGCCCGACGAAATCCCACGCGAAGGGCGACAGGTTTTCGACGCCATCGGCCTGCCAGAACAGATTTTTGCCGTTCTGCGAAACCGACATGTTGGTGTGCATACCGCTGCCGTTGATGCCGGTGACGGGCTTGGGCAGGAAGCTGGCGGTCAAATCCATGCGCTGGGCGACCTGACGGCACAGCAGCTTATACAACTGCACTTGGTCGGCAGCGATGACGGTTTCGACATAGCCGTAGTTCATTTCGAACTGTGACGGCGCAACTTCCGGGTGATCCTTTTCGTTCTGGAAACCCATCGCACGCTGCACTTCGGCGGCGGTGTCGATGAACGAACGCAGGGTGTCGCCGGGCAGCGAGTGATAGTAGCCGCCGCTGGTCACGAATTCGAACGTGCCGCTGTCGACAAACGCCTGTTCGGCATTCTTGCCCTTGAAGACGAAGCCTTCAATTTCGTTGGCGAAGTTGAACGTGTAGCCGTTCTGGGCGAACTGCTCTTCGCTGAAACGCTTGAGCACCGAACGCATGTCGGCGGCGTAAGGGCTGCCATCACGGTTCAGCACTTCACCGAAGACCAGTACCTTGCCGGGGGTGAAGATGTCCGACGGGAGCCAGTAGAAGGCAGACCAGTCGATCCCTAGGCGCAGGTCGGATTCAACCTGCTGCGAGAATCCGCGTACCGAGGAACCGTCGAAGGTCAGGTTGTCCGCCGACTTGAGCAGGAATTTCTTGTCATAGTCGAGCATGTGCAGACGGCCTTCAAGGTCGCTAAAGCACACCGTGACCGCCTTGATCCGCTTTTCATCCGCCAGATACTTCATCCGCTCTTCACGGATTTGATCTATCGGCGTGCGGGCGAGGCGCTTGGACTTGGCTTCGAGGTTCAGCTCTTCAAGCTGATCGTAGGGGATTTCAAGAAAATCACGCAGAAGTGCAGACATGCTTTACCTACCCTGGTCGAAGAAATGAACAGTTGCCAGTTTACAAAGCATGCAGTACATCGTCATGTTGAGAAATGCACAAGCAATCGGGTCTCTTTTTTGTTGTGTTGCTCTGATTTTTTCTGAAATTAGGGGCCAAAACGTCGAAAAACGCGGGGTTTGGATGCCTTTTTGAGTCAAATTGGCGCGTTTTTGCTCAGAAACGGTGTGATTTAGTGGTAAATCGGGGAATTCTTGAATTTTGGTCATTCTGCCTACAACGGTGCTTCTTGTATAAACTAGACAGGCAGCCTTCGTAAGATTTGTCGATTGCGGCAGATCGCAGAAACTCATACGCTATACCCATCAGGAGAAATCACGACTCATGGCTACATCCACACTCAAGAAGGCGAAGAAGCACATCCCCGACGAATAGTCCGGGTTTTTTCGTTTTCGCGAGATGAACACAACGCAAACGAACCGCCCGGAAGGGCGGTTTTTTATTGTCTGGATGGAAGTCGAAAGTCAATCTGAGGAAATCATGTTCACAGCGTACGAGTTGAAGCAGAAGCAGATGAAGTCGAAGAAGCCGGAGAATCCCTCTGGATAGTTGTGCTGCGCTGCTTTACGTGTGCGTCCGCCGCCGTCCAGAGGAACTGCTCTGGGCGGCGGTTTTATTTTCCGTCCTGTCCGTGTTGATCAACGATGCCTTAAAGGCCGTTCTGTAGAAGGAAGAAGGAAACCCAAAACCATGACCGCTCCCCGTACTGTGATTTGCCCGGAATGTGAAGCCGAACTCACGCTGCCCACCAACGTGATGGAAAACGAACTGATCGCCTGTTCCGACTGCGGCGCTGAACTGGAAGTTATCAGCCTGAACCCGATCGAAATCGCGCTGGCGCCCGAAGTTGAAGAAGACTGGGGCGAATAACTCACCATGACGCGCATCGCCCTCCTTGTTACCCACATCCGACCAGAAGAAAAACTGCTCATCGGCGCGTTCGAGTCGCACGGTGTGACACCCGATGTCCTCCTCGATCGCGATCTCAATTTCGACTTGACGGCGGGCGGCGAACAGCTTGCCCCCAACGGCACCCCGTGGGCCGCCTATGCCGTGATCCTCGAACGCTGCGTCAGCACCTCACGCGGATTGTACGCACAGGCCATCCTCAACGGATGGGGCATTCCAACCATCAACAGCTACGCGACCGCTTCGGTGTGTGCCGACAAAGCCTTGACGACCCTCGCGCTGGCGCGTGCGGGCGTCGCGCAGCCCGCGACCCGACTGGCTTTCACGCCCGAAAGTGCCATCGACGCGATCGAACAGTTAGATTATCCCGCTGTCCTCAAACCCGTCACCGGATCATGGGGGCGTCTGCTGGCGCGCGTCACCGATCGCTACAGCGCCGAAGCCATCATCGAACACCGCGAAACCCTCGGCGATTACCAGCATCACGTCTACTACGCGCAGGAATACGTCGATAAACCCGGGCGCGATATTCGCGCTTTCGTCGTCGGCGAGCGCACGATCTGTGCTATCTACCGCACCTCACCCCACTGGATCACCAACACCGCGCGCGGCGGGCAGGCGTCTAACTGCCCGGTGACGCCCGAACTCAACGATCTTTGTCTGCGGGCAGCGCGGGCGGTTGGCGGCGGCGTGCTGGCGATGGACGTATTCGAAACGCCTGACGGTGGCCTCGTCATCAACGAGATCAATCACACGATGGAATTCCGCAACAGCAGCGCGCCCACTGGGGTCGATATTGCCGCCGAAGTCGCCGCTTACGCCATCGAGCAGGCACGCGCCAACGTTCGCATCGGGGTGACGGCATGACCTACCGGATCGGAATCGTTGGGGGGAGCGGCTACACGGGGGGCGAACTGCTGCGCCTGCTGCACAGCCATCCTCATGTCGAAGTCACCCAGATTACCAGCCGCGACGGGGCAGGGCAGCACGTCCATACCCGTCACCCGAATATGCGCGGTGTAAGCAAACTCCAGTTCATCCACCCGGACGCGCTCGAAGCCTGCGATGTGCTGTTTTTGGCCCTCCCACATGGGAATGCCGCCCGCGACATCGATCGCTATGCCGCGCTTACACCCACGATCATCGATCTCTCAGCGGATTTTCGCCTGACTACTTCCGCCGATTACAAACGCTGGTACGGCGAACCGCATCCATGCCCCGCATGGCTCGATCGGTTCGTCTACGGCCTGCCGGAAGTGCACCGCGAGGCTTTACGCGCTGCCCACTATGCCAGCGGCGTCGGCTGCAACGCGACCGTCATCAATTTAGCGCTGCTGCCGCTCGTGCGTGCTGGTCTGGTCGATCGTGTCAGCGCCGAAGTCAAAGTCGGCTCATCTGAAGGCGGCGCGAGTGTCAATGACGGATCGCATCATCCCGTGCGCAGCGGAGCCGTACGCACCTACAAAGCCAGCAATCACCGGCACGGCGCGGAAATTCGCATGATTTTGGGCGATGGCGTGCGCGTCGATTTCGCCTTGACCGCGATCGAGATGGTGCGCGGCGTGCATCTGCTGGCGCACGTTTACCTGAACGCGCCGCAAACCGAAAAAGACCTATGGCGGCTGTATCGCGGTGCCTACCGTGAGGAACCGTTCGTTCGCTTGGTGAGCAGCAGCGTCGGCCTGCACCGCTTCCCGGAACCGCGCATCGTCGCCGGGACGAATTTCTGTGACATCGGCTTCGCGGTCGATGAAGACGATCCGCAGCATGTGATCGTCATCGCCGCGCTGGACAATCTCGTCAAAGGGGCGGCGGGTTCCGCCGTGCAGTGCATGAATCTCATGCTGGGATGTGAAGAAACCGCTGGTCTAGCCTTTCCGGGGATGTATCCGTGACACCGCTTGAATTGAACACTTTCGAATTGAATGCTGTCGGCCTTGAAAATGTATTGGTCGTGAAAATTGGCGGCGCGCTGGGCGATGACATGGCCCGCTGCGCCGACGATTTGGCGCGCTTAGCCGCCGTTCGTCCGCTCATCGTCGTGCATGGCGTCAGCGCCGTGATGGATGCCCTCTGCGCTGATCGCGGGCTGCCTGTGCGCACGATCACCAGCCCCACCGGGCACAGTTCCCGTTATACCGACGCCGCCACCCGCGATGTGTTTGTCGAAGCGGCGGAGCAGGTCAACCGTTCGCTTGTTCACGCGCTGCTAGATCGCGGCGTTCACGCGGTTGGCTTGATTGGCGATCAAGTTCCGCTCATTGGTGAACGCAAAGCCGCGATTCGCGCCATTGTCGATGGCCGTGTGCGCATGGTGCGCGATGACTACAGCGGATCGATTGTCGGCGTAAATACCGATGCACTGCGAAACGCCTTGCACGAAGGATCGGTCGTCGTCGTTCCGCCGATGGCGGCTTCGGCGGATGGTCTGCTGAACGTGGATGGCGATCGAGCAGGCGCGGCGATCGCCGGGGCATTTGGCGCGCACGATTACGTGATTTTGAGCGGTGTGCGCGGCCTTTACCGCCGTTTCCCCGATGAAAGCAGTTTCATCGCCCGTATTGCCCATCATGAGATCGAAACTGCGCTTGAATGGGCGCAGGGACGCATGAAACGCAAAGTCATCGGTGCCGCCGAAGCCCTGACAGCGGGCGTTCGCCGAGTCGTCATCGCCGATGGACGCGCACCGCACCCCGTCAGCGCGGCCTTGAACGGCGCGGGTACGGAGTTCTGCGCATGAACGACATGCTCTCGGTCTCTCCGGTGACGGGCCTCTGGCAGGCGCTTGAAGATCGCCACACCTCCGGCGCGTACAGCAAACGCCCACTCCTGATCGAACGCGGTGCGGGCTGTACCGTCTTTGACAGCGATGGACGCACTTACCTTGATGCGACCAGCGGGATGGGCGTTGCCCTGCTCGGTCACGCGCACCCCGCCGTCAGCGCGGCCATTCGCCGCCAAGCGGATGAGCTGATCACCTGTGCCGAAATTTTCTACAACGGGCGGCGCGCGGCGCTCTACGCACTTCTGAATACCCTCACCAACTTTGACCGCTTCTTTCTGTGCAACAGCGGCACCGAAGCGGTCGAAGGCGCGCTCAAAATTGCCCGTTTGCTGACCGGACGCACCCACATCGTCGCGGCCAAGCGCTCGTTTCACGGGCGCACGCTTGGCGCGGTCGGGCTGACGTGGACTCCTGCGTATCGCGAGCCATTCGCCGGTTGGACGCCGCAGGGTGTGACCCACATCGCCTACAACAACCTCAGCGCCGCCGCCGAAGTCGTCACCGATCAAACGGCGGCGGTCGTGATCGAACCGGTGCAGGGCGAAGGCGGCGTCTATCCCGCCGATCCCGAATTTCTGCGTGGGCTGCGCGAACTTTGCGATCAACGCGGTGCGCTGCTCATCGTCGATGAAATTCAGACCGGACTGGGACGCACCGGGCGCTGGTTCGGCTACCAACATGCGGGTATTCAGCCGGACATGATCGTGCTTGGCAAGGGGATTGCGGGCGGTGTGCCGATGGGGGCAGTCGCGTGGCGTGGATCGCTCGGCACCATCGAAAGTGGGACGCACGGCAGCACTTTTGGCGGCAACCCGCTGGCTTGCGCGGCTGCGATCGCTACCCTTACCACCCTCCGAGACATCGAAGCGCCGGGGCGTGCTGCCGAAATCGGCTCATGGCTGATCGATGAACTGCGCGCCGCGCTCCCGTCGATGCCGCTGGCGCGTGAGGTGCGCGGCCTTGGCCTGATGATCGGCATCGAACTGCGCGATCGCGTCACGCCCGTCATTCAAGCGCTGCAAGCGCGCGGCGTGCTGGCGTTGGTGGCCGGGAAAACTGTCCTTCGCCTGCTTCCTCCGCTGATTTTGACCCAAGACGAAGCCCGCCGCCTGCGTGATGCGGTCGTGGAGGTGTTGAGCCATGACCGTGCATAATCCCGTCATAATGCCATCCGCTTCGCTCATTTTTTCGGATGAAACGATCGAACGTCTCGTGATCGATCTCGTCGCCATTGCCAGCCCTTCCCACCACGAATCCGACGCCGTGCGCTTTCTGGTCGATTGGATGGGCGCACACGGCTATGACGATGCCTTCATTGATGAAGCCGGGAATGCCGTTGGGGTGATTGGGAACGGCACCCAAACCGCCATTTTGCTCGGTCATATCGATACGTTCGGCGGAAATTTCCCGGTGCGCCTTGACGATCGCACTCTGTACGGGCGCGGATCGGTCGATGCGAAAGGTTCGCTGTGTACCTTCGCGGCAGCGGCGGCGATCGCACGCCGTCACCCCGATCTGCGCGTGATTGTGATCGGTGCGGTCGAAGAAGAAGCCCGGTCGAGCAAAGGCGCGCACCACGCCGCAAAAACTTATCAGCCGGACTGGTGCATCATTGGCGAACCTTCGAGCTGGGATCGGATTACGCTTGGCTACAAAGGCCGCTTGCTCATCGAGTGGCGCTGGGAGGGCGGTTTGGCACACAGCGCGGGGCAGGCGGAGTCGCCCGCCGAACATGCCGTCGCCTATTGGGAGCGTGTGCGCGCCTACGCCGATCGCTTGAATGAAGGCCGCACCGGTATTTTCAACCGGGTTGATGTGACCCTGCAAAGCATTCAAAGCGGCGGCGATGGGGTCTACGGTTGGTCGAGTGCCACTATCGGCTTTCGTCTGCCGCCGGATGTCGATCCCGAAACGGTTGCTGCGGTGCTGCATGACGAACACACCGTCACCGCTTACGGACAGGAACGCGCTTTCGTCGCCGCCCGCGATAACGATCTCAGCCGTGCGCTGCGCGGTGCCATCCGTGCTGAAGGCGGTCAGCCCGCATTCGTTCACAAAACCGGCACCAGCGATATGAACGTCGTCGGGCGGGTGTGGTCATGTCCCATCATCGCCTATGGCCCCGGCGATTCGTCGCTCGATCACACGCCTAACGAGCATCTCAATCTCGATGAATATCTCCGTGCGGTGCGGGTGTTAGCCCGCGCGCTCGAACGCTTGATCCCCGACGACTCACAAGGAGCCGTGTAAATGCCCTTTGACGATTTCCACATCATTGAAAGCACCCTCCGCGAAGGCGAACAGTTCAGCACGGCGACGTTTACGACCGCGCAAAAGCTGGAGATCGTGCGTCTGCTCGACGCCTTCGGCGCGGAGATGATCGAAATGACTTCGCCGCTCGCTTCGCCGCAGAGCTACGCCGACGTGTGCGCCGTCACCGACCTTGTACGCCGTGAATCGATGCGGACGCGCATTCTCACGCATATCCGCTGCAAACGCGAAGACGCGGCGCGTGCGCTCGAAACCGGCGTACACGGGATCGACGTGGTGATTGGGACTTCGCCGCAGTTGATGCAGCACAGTCACGGAAAAAACATCCGCCAAATCATCGACGCGGCGGCGGAAGTGCTGTCCTACATCCGCGAACAGGCACCCGATGTGATTCTGCGTTTCAGCACCGAAGACACGTTCCGCAGCAAAATGTCCGATCTGTTCCGGGTTTATCTCGCCGTTGCCGATCTTGGGTTGGTCAACCGCTTGGGGGTCGCCGATACAGTGGGTGTGGCGCTGCCCAGTCAGGTTTCCGCGATCGTCGCGCAGTTGGTGAAGCTCACCGGACTTGACATCGAATTTCACGGCCACAACGACAGCGGCTGTGCCATCGCCAATGCCTGTGCCGCTCTTGAAGCCGGGGCCACCCACATCGATACGACCATTCTCGGCATCGGCGAACGCAACGGCATCACGCCGCTCGGCGGTTTGATCGCCCGCTTATACACCATCCGCAAGGCGTATGTCGCCAAGTACCATTTGCATTTGCTGCCGGACTTGGATCGCCTGATTGCCGACCTGTGCGGCATCGACATTCCTTTTAATAACTACATCACAGGGGCGAGCGCCTTCATACACAAAGCTGGTATCCATGCCAAGGCGGTGCTGGCCGATCCCGAATCCTACGAAGCCCTCAACCCCGATGATTTCGGCGTGCGCCGTTCAGTTGCGATCGGCCATCGCTTGACGGGATGGAACGCCGTGCGCCAGCGCGTTCGCGAATTGGGGCTGACGCTTGACGATCACGCCGTGCAGCGCGTCACCCAGACCATCAAAACCCGCGCCGATGTGACACCGCTGGCTGCACACGAAGTCGATGCACTGCTGCATGAAGCCGCGGCAGCAGAAGCCGCTGCCGCTGAAGGGGTGATCTGATGGCGTATACGTTTGCTGAAAAGGCCCTCGCCCGTGCTGCGGGGGTGAGCAGCGCCCGCGCCGGGGATGTGCTCGACATTCAGCCGGATGTGATCTTCAGTCATGATAATTCAGCCGCCATCCGCCGCATCTTCGAGCAAATCGGCGCGCACGCGATTCGCCATCCCGAACGAGTCGTCATTACGCTCGATCACGCCGCCCCTGCGCCGACCACCCAACATGCCCAGAATCACGCCGAAATCCGCGCATGGGTCGCACAGCAGCAGATTGGCCACTTCTTCGAAGTAGGGCGCGGCATTTGCCATCAAGTGATCAGCGAAAACGCGCTCGTCCTGCCGGGGGAAACCATCTTCGGCGCGGATAGTCACACCACCCATTTTGGCTGGCTCGGCGCGTTTGGGATGGGGGTTGGGCGGACGGAACTTGCGGCGCTGTGGGCGACGGGCGAACTATGGCTCCGTGTCCCCGAAGCGATCCGCATCACGCTTACCGGATTGCTTCCCGCAGGCGTGACCGCCAAGGACATCGCGCTCAGCATTCTCGCCCGCCTCACAGTGACCGGAGCGGCTTATCGCTCTGTCGAATTCGACGGGGATACACTCGGCGCACTGCCGATCGACGAACGCCCGGTCATTCCGAATATGATGGCCGAATTCGGCGCGATGAACGCCTATTTCCCGCCCGATCAAGCCATTTTTGATTATTTGTCTTTGCGGCGGGCGAATGCTTCCGCTCAGCGTGATTACACGCCACTGTATCCCGATGCCGATGCCGTTTATGCAGAGCATCATGTGTTTGATGTGAGCACGCTTGAACCACTCGTCGCGCTGCCACACCAACCGGATCAAGGGGTGCCGCTGCGCGAAGCCCTCGGCCAGCCGATACAGCAGGTTTTTATCGGCACCTGTACAGGCGGGCGCTACAGCGATCTTGCGGCGGCGGCGAAAGTGTTGAAGGGGCGCGCGGTCAAAGTCCGCACCATCGTGATCCCCGCCAGCCGAGAGGTACTGCTTCAAGCGGTGCAAACCGGTGTTCTCACCGATTTGGTGGAAGCGGGTGTGGCGATCAGCACACCGGGGTGCGGCCCGTGCATGGGTAATCACATGGGCATCCCGGCTCCCAATGAAGCGACCATTAGCACCGGCAGTCGCAATTTTCGCGGGCGCATGGGGACGCCGGACTCGTTCGTTTATCTCGCGAACCCGTATGTCGCCGCCGCCGCCGCGCTGACCGGAAGCATCACGCACCCGGAGGAATTTTTAGCATGAGCACCACCCATCGCGTTTGGGTTTACGGTGATAATGTCAACACCGATGTGATTTTTCCCGGCAAATATACCTATACCCTCACCCAGCCGGAGCAGATCAAAGCACATGCCCTTGAAGACCTCGATCCGACCTTTGCATCTGCTGCCCAACCCGGCGATGTGATCGTTGCGGGTGTGAATTGGGGCTGTGGCAGCAGCCGTGAGCAGGCCGTGACGTGTCTCAAATGGTCTGGGGTGGGGGTGATCATCGCCGCGTCGTTCAGTGGGTTATACTTTCGCAACTGCATCAATCAGGGCATTCACCCGATCGTGTGCTCGGGGTTGAATACGCGCCTGAAAACGGGCGATATTCTTACAATCGACACCGAAGCGCGCACCATCATCGCTGGCGGAGAGACGTTCGCCATCCCGCCGCTGTCGCCCTCGGTGCAGGCGATCCTCGATGCGGGTGGGCTGGCTCCTATGCTGCGCCGCCGCTTTGCTGAAGGACAGACAAACGCATGACCCATACGATTACGCTCATCAATGGCGACGGTATCGGGCAGGAAGTCATTCCGGCGGCCCGCCGCGTCCTCGACGCGCTGAAACTGCCGCTCATGTTTCAGGACGCCGACGCGGGCTTCGGTACCTTCGAGCGGGTTGGCGAAGCGCTCCCGGCGGAGACACTTCATTTATGTGAGGCCTCCGACGCGGTGATGTTTGGCGCGACCCAATCGCCGATGACCAAGGTCGCGGGCTATCGCAGCCCCATTTTGCAGCTTCGCCAGCACTTCGATCTGTTCGCCAATTTGCGCCCCGCCAAAGCAGGTGAAATCGATCTGCTGGTGGTGCGCGAAAATACCGAAGGCATGTACAGCGGGCGCGAACGAATAGAGGAAGATGGGGCAACCGCTATCTTGGAGCGCGTGATCACCGCGCACGCCTCCGAGCGGATTGTGCGTGTGGCCTGTGAACAAGCGCGATCACGGCGGCGCGGGCTGACCATCGTCCATAAAGCCAATGTGCTCAAAGAAACCTGTGGGTTATTCCGCCGCACCGCTTTCGCCGCTGCCGCCGACTATCCCGATCTAACCGTGAATGAACTGCTCGTCGATACGGCGGCGCTTGTCATGGCGCAAGATGCGCGCCGTTTCGATGTAATCGTGACGACCAATTTGTTCGGGGATATTCTGAGCGATTTAGCAGCCGGACTCACCGGGGGATTGGGATTGGCATCGTCGGCCAACGTGGGGGCAGGGCGGGTGGCTGTTTTTGAGCCCGTACACGGCAGCGCGCCCGATATTGCGGGCAAAGGGATCGCTGACCCGCGTGCCGCCATTTTGAGCGCGTCCATGCTGCTCAATCATCTTGGTTATGCCGATCAAGCCGCGCGTGTGCGCTCGGTTACGTATGAGACGGCATTCCAAGGCACTACCACCGCGACGACGGACGCGATTGTCGCGGCGCTTGCCTGATAGGGGAAACGAGGGCGCAATGGTGCGCCCTCTGAACGTACGCTAGTCAAAATAGCCGATGTAATTCAGCTCTCGGTACTGCTGATCCACATCAATGCCATAGCCGAACACAAAATAGTCATCAATGCTGAAACCGAGATAATCTTCAGGGACATCCACCACGCGGCGTGATGGCTTGGACAGCAGTGCGCACACCGAAACCGTCGCAGGCTGTTGATCCTCCACCAGATCAAGCACGATTTGCATCGAGTAGCCTGTGTCGATGATGTCTTCCACGATGATCACATGCGCGCCGTGCAGCGAGACGTTGATCGGCTGAAGCACGCGCACGTCCCCGTCACTCAACCGTGATCCGATTCCATAGCTCGACACGCGTACCGTCGCGCGCTTGTGCGGAACCGTCAGCGCATCCGAAAGCGCTTCGCAGAACGGCAGGGCGCCCGTCAGTACACACAGCAGCACGACGGGTTCGCGCCCGTTGTATGCAGCGTCGATCTGAGCGGCAATCGCTTGAATGCGCTGTTCGATGGCATCGGTGGGAATCAGGGTTTTATGGGGTTTGGGTTGGAATTGCGACATTGTGTCTCCACTTGCACTCGATTCAGAACATCGGTGTAAGTGGGAAAATCGTTCAAGCGGGGGTTTACAGCCACATGGAACGGCAAGTCCACTTACAGATCGATTTTTCCTTAAAATCAAGGCAAACACAAGAGCCATTTGTGAAGAGTATTTGTGCAGCTTTAACAAATTGAAAATGTCACTCCTTTTCCACCCAGCCGGGACTATAATAACCTTGACATTACGATGCGCTGGCAGGAGCGTTATGATCGCAGTTTCAGACAATTCACAGTTCGTGGGCAACCGCTATCAGTTGGGCGAAAAGTTGGGAGCGGGGGGAATGGGCACCGTCTACCGCGCGACCGATCGCCTAACCGGGGACGCCGTGGCGTTGAAGCGGGTGCTGCTGTCTCCGATGAACTTGGAATTGAACGCGGCTGATAATGTCCGCCTTAGTTTGTCGCGCGAATTTCAAACACTGGCGACACTGCGGCATCCGAACATCATCGGCGTGCGCGACTACGGTTTCGATGCCGAGCGCCAGCCGTATTTCACCATGTCACTGATCGAAAACGCCCAGACCATCACCCGCGCCGGATGGGAACGCACGCTCAACGAGCGTATGCGACTGCTCATCGAAATGCTGCAAGCGCTGACCTACCTGCACCGGCGCGGCATCCTCCACCGTGATTTGAAGCCGAGCAATGTCCTTGTCACCGATATTGGACAAGTCAAGGTGCTCGATTTTGGCCTCGCAATTTCGGAAGCGCAGGATGTTGAAGTCGGCGGCACGCTCCGCTATATCGCGCCGGAAGTGTTGAACGGAAGCAAGCCGACCTTCGCCAGCGATCTGTATGCGGTTGGGGTGATCGCGTATGAGATGCTGACCGGATCGCACCCATTTGAATCGCCGCTCATCAGTCAGTTGATGCATGATGTGCTGCACAAACAGCCGGATCTCTCCAAAGTGGAGACGGCGATCAAGAAGATCACGCAGGAAGTAGACGCAGCACACCAAGACGATGATCCGACCACACACCATCTGATCAGCCCCGCACCGGATCGATTGACGGTGGTCGATGACGCCGATGACGCAACGACACAGCTTTCAGCCGGGGTGATCGACCGTTTACGCGCACAGCAAAGCATGACCCCGGCGCGTTTGCCCAGTGTCAATTCGCTGGTTGGCGTGGTGGCGAAGCTGCTGGAGAAAGACCCGACGCAGCGCTTCCAAAAAGCAGGCGATGTGATTCGAGCATTGATCGAAACGACCGGGCACGAAATACCACTCGAAAGCAGCGAAATCCGCGAGAGCTTCCTGCAAGCCTCGACGTTTGTTGGGCGCAGCGGTGAATTGGGACAGCTCATCGACGCGCTGGACGCGCTTAAGGAGCAAAAAGGCTCCGCATGGTTGATCAGCGGCGAAAGCGGGGTTGGCAAGTCACGCTTGTTAGAAGAAATCCGCATTCGCGCGCTTGTTGAAGGTGCGCTCGTACTGCGCGGTCAAGCCGTCGCGGAAGGCCGCTTGCCGTATCAACTCTGGCGTGATGTCCTGCGCCGGTTGGTGATCGCAGGTGACCTCAGCGATATGGAAGCGGGAGTGTTCAAAGCCATCGTGCCGGACATCGACCGCTTGCTTAGCCGCCCAATCCCCGAAGCGCCGACACTGGACGCTAAACCGGCGCAGCAGCGCTTGGCCGCCACCGTGATCGATGTGTTGGCGCGCCAGTCGCAGCCGGTCGTGATCCTGCTCGAAGACCTGCATTGGGCGGGTGAAAGTTTGGAACCGCTTAAACCTGTGCTGAAAGCGGCGGCGGATCACGCATGGTTGATCTTAGCCAGTTCACGCGCCGACGAAATGCCCGATCTGCATACCACGCTGCCGGATATTCGCTTGATGCGCTTGGCACGCCTAGAAGATCAAGCCGTTGAAGCGCTCAGTCAGGCCATGTTGGGGGATGCGGGTAAACTGCCCAACGTGCTCGATTTGCTCAAGCGGGAAACCGAAGGCAATACGCTGTTCATGGTCGAAATTGTGCGCACGCTGGCCGAAGAAGCTGGGTCGCTCGAAGCGATCGGTGCGACGGCGCTCCCCAGCTCGATCCTGACGGGCGGCATCCAGCAGATCCTTCAGCGCCGACTCAATCGTGTGCCGGAGTGGGCGCAGCACGCGCTCAAACTGGCGGCGGTCATCGGTCGCGGCATCGATGCTCCGATCATGGATGCCTATTTTCGCGATCAAACTGGTTACGATCTCGACGCGTGGCTGACGGCCTGCGCGAATGCGGCGGTCTTCGATGTGGCCGACGGCGTGTGGCGGTTCGCCCACGATAAACTGCGTGAACGCCTGCGCGCCGATCTCAACGACGACGAACAGCGCGAACTCCATGCACAAGCCGGAAAATGGCTGGAATTGATTCACGGGAGCGAAACCGCCTATGCCGATGCGCTGGCCGAACACTGGTATTTCGCTGGGAATGCGCCGCGCACGCTGGTGTACACCGAAAAAGCCGTTCAGTGGATGGTCGCCGTCACTGCCGATTATCCCCGTGCGCAGTATTTGATCGAGCGGGCGCTGCCCATCATCGATGAGCATCCCGAACTCCGCTACTATCGCGCGGCACTGTATCGTGAATGGGGAGAGCTTGCCGAAAAACGTGCCCAGTTCGCTGACTCGGTGCGCTTCTACGAAGCCTGCATCACTGCCGCCGCCGATGATCTCAGCTTGTTGGCGAAAGGGTTAAACGGGTTGGCGCGGGTGTCATGGCGGCAGGGCGATTACCAGCGCACGAAGGAAGTCGGTCTTAAAGCGCTTGAAGCGGCACAGGCAGCGGGAGATAAACGCACGATCTCACAGGTGCTGTCCAGTCTTTCGACGGCGGCTACCTATCAGGGGGATTTCGCTCAGGGGCAAGACTATTTGGAGCAGGTACTCAGCTTAAACCGTGAACTGAACGATTCGCGCGGCTTGGCGAGTGCATTCAACAACCTCGCGATCATTTCGCTGGAAAAAGGTGAGTTCGATGCGGCACGCGCCGACTTTGAGCGCGCCTTCCAGAATTATCAAGCCATCGGCGATCGCAGCGGCGTCGCCGTGACGCTGAATAACTTGGGGCTGCTTTCTATGCAGCGCGGCAGCACCGATGATGCCCGTTCGCTCTACGAACAGAGTCTCGTCATCCGCCGCCAAATCCTCGATACGCGCGGCATCGCGCTCACCACGCTCAATCTTGCTGAAGTCGAATTTTTGCACCTCCGCTATGAGCAGGCGGAGCGCTACTTGCAGGAGAGTATTGGCATCTACCGGCAAATTGGCGATCGGCGTGGGATCACCCTGTGCCTCACCGATCTCTCTTCGACGGCGCTGGCTATGGAAAACACCGAAAAGGCGCTCCATTACGCGCAGGAAGCGCTCGCTCTCTGTCGTGAGCTTGGCGACAAACGCGGAACCGCCGTCGCGCTCAATGTGATGATCGAAGTGCAGGCCGAAATTCGGGCGTTTGCGCAGGCGCGTGACTGCATTATCGAAGCGAAAACTTTGTCCGAGGCGATGAATACCATCCCCACGCTCCTTGAAACGCTGAGCGCCTCGGTGCGTTTGCTCCATCGCGAAGGCGAACCCGAAAATGCCGTCAAAATTCTCGGCATGGTGCGTGCCCACCCCTCAACGCGCAATGATGTGCATCAGGCTCACTTGCAGCGCATCGAACGGGAATTGATCGATCTGATAGGGGAGGCGAAATATCAGGCGGCGCTTGAAGCTGGTAGAACGCTGTCGATCGACTCCGCCTTCACGCTTATCCTGCCTGCTCACGCGGAGAGCACTTCGCGTAGTTGATTTCAAACGGGCGTAACAATCCATAACATCAACCCGGAGGATGAGGAAAAATCATTCTCGCGATTGACTACAACAACACTAAGAACAGCGACAATAAACATCAGGGGAGCAAGGGCTATTTATTGCACCTATATTGCCTGTTTTGTGTGGATGCGCTCTTTAGGAGGCAGACATGCGTAAGTATCATGTTATGGCCGTAGTTGGGGCATTTTTCCTCGCTATGGGTTTTCTGCTTATCGCGCAGCAAGGCGTGATGGCGCAAGATGCGACCGAGGCCCCGCCGCCAACGGTCGCTGAAGGTATGCCGTACCTTTCGGTATACTATGATGCATGGGTGAGTTCGGCTCACGCGGATGTGACGGCGGAAGCGTTCAATCACTGGAATACCGAAGCGGAAATTCCGGTTGACTGTGCGCGCTGTCACTCCACCAGTGGTTATGTCGATTACATGGGCGGTGATGGTACGGCGGCGGGCACGGTTGACGCTGCTGCACCTCTCGGCCAAGTGGTCACATGCGATGCCTGCCACAACCCGACGGCAGCACAGGCGACCAGCGTGACGTTCCCGTCCGGCGCGACGGTTGAGAACGACTCGTCGGGCGCGCGCTGCATGCAGTGCCACCAAGGTCGTGAATCAGGTTTGAGCGTGCAGGCCAAGATCGATGAACTCGGTCTGACCGATACGCCGGATACCGTCAGCGCGGACTTGGGCTTCATCAATATTCACTACTTTGCGGCAGCGTCGACGCTGTACGGCTCGGTTGCCAATGGTGGGTATCAGTATGACGGCCAGCGCTACCAGCTCCGCAACTTCCACGTTCAGGGCATGGACACCTGCACCGACTGCCACAACCAGCACACGCTGGAAGTACGCGTCGATGTATGCGCGGAATGCCACGAAGATGTGGAAACCGTTGATGACCTGCAATTCATCCGCATGAACGGTTCGCTGTCGGACTACGACGGTGACGGTGATGTGACGGAAGGTATTGCGCAGGAAATTCAGGGCTTGCAGGAAGTTCTGTACGGTGTCATTCAGCAGTACGCGACGGATGTCGCCGGTACGCCGATTGTCTACTCTGAAGCGTCGTACCCGTACTTCTTCATCGACACCAATGCCAATGGTGCCGTTGATGAGGGCGAAGCTGCGTTCCCGAACAAGTACAACGCCTTCACGGCGAACCTGCTGCGCGCGGCGTACAACTATCAGGTGACCGTCAAGGATCCCGGTGGTTTCGCACACAACCCGCAGTACATGGTTGACCTGCTGTTCGACTCGATCCAAGCGTTGAATGGTTCGCTCCAGACGCCGGTGGAAATCCCGCCGATCGTCCGTAATGACCCCGGCCACTTCAACACGACCGCCGAAGCGTTCCGTCACTGGGACAGCGAAGGCGAAGTCCCCGGTTCGTGCGCGCGCTGCCACAGCGCCACCGGCCTGCCGGTTTATATTGAAAATGGCGTGACGACCAACCAGCCGCTGAGCAACTCGCTGGCTTGCTCGACCTGCCACGACAGCGTGAGCGACTTCACGATTTACGAAGTCGGCGCGGTGACGTTCCCGAGCGGTGCGCAGGTTTCCTTCGCGCCCGAAGATGAAACTGATCCTGCTAACCTGTGCATCACGTGCCACCAAGGCCGTGAGTCGACGGTCAGCGTCAACGCTGCCATCCGCCGCGCTGGTGTGGGTGACGATGAAGTCTCCGATCAGCTCGCGTTCCGCAACGTCCACTACTTCGCAGCCGGCGCAACGCTGTTCGGCGGCGACGTTCAGGGCGCGTACCAGTTTGAAGGCCAGGAATACAATGGCCGCAATATGCATGACGGCGAAGACATGACGACGTGCGTCGACTGCCACAACATCCATTCGGGTGAAGTTCAGGTCGAACAGTGCGCGGACTGCCATGACAACGTTGAAACGCTGGATGATGTTCTCGCTATCCGCATGACGGACGAGGACGAAGTGGTGCTCGTGGACTACGATGGCGACGGCAACTCTGAAGAGCCGATCCGCGATGAAATCCAGTCGTTCCAAGACGCACTGTATGCAGCGATGCAGTCTTACGCCACCAGCACGGCTGGCGCGGGCATCGTCTACTCGTCGGCTGCGTACCCGTACTTCTTCATCGACACCAACGGTAATGGTACGCTGGATCCCGATGAAGCCACGAACGCCAACAAGTATGTTGCTTGGACGCCGAACCTGCTGCGCGCTGCGTACAACTACCAGTACTCGCAGAAGGATCCCGGCCTGTTCGCTCACAACCCGCGCTATGTCATGCAGTTCCTGTATGACAGCATCGTAGCGGTTGGCGGCGACGTGTCGAGCCTGACGCGCCCGGTCGTGGAAGCGGTTGATAACGGCGGTTAATCCGCACGTGTTCGAAAAATAGTAAAAGAGGGGATGCTCGCAAGAGCGTCCCCTTTTTGATTCGGGTGAACAGGTCAATAAACCACGCATGAGCGATCAAACCACAGAAGTGATCTGAAGTACGTTGTTTACGAATCACCTAACCCCCGTCTTGCTTCGCGAGCAAACGGATGTGAGTGTTTGCTCCCTTCAGCCGAATTCGAAGAGGGGGTGCGAACGGAGTTCGCGGGGGAGAGATCAAAAGCAAGCTGGTTACTTGAGATCACTTGAGGACACAGAGATTCTGAGAGAAAACTGCCTCTTATTTTCTCTGTATCCTCTGCAATCTCCGTGGTTCAAGCAATTTGTGAGTTACTTGCTTGAGCTTACTGAGCGTCGATTCTGAAGTGGAAACGCTTAGGTTGTGCGCTAGGTGGGGAAATCAAAAAGCGCTCGCGGGGGCGAACGCCTTTTGGGACGGAGATAAGCTGGGATTAGCGCTCGTCTTTGAGCGATTCCAGTGCGCGGATGGTTTGGTGAGTTTGATTGAAGCGCACAAGAAGCGAGACGGAATAGCTCGTCAAAATCCCTATGACGATCACCAGCCCCATCGCCAGATAGGCATCAGTATTTGGCATGATTAGAAGTCCTTTTGAGCCCTAAAGCGTTTCAATACGCAGTTGGTCGGATTTTTCGTGCAGGTTTTCCAGCCGGATGCGCCACCAGACCAGTGCCGGGGTGATGAAGCAGCACCAAATAGCGCTGTTGATGCCGAGAGCGGCCTTCATCGAGTCGGTCATGGCGAAACCACCCTCAGCGTTGGAAGGGCTGCTGCCGATCACGGTGGGGTGAATGGTGTCCGGGCGGATGCGAATAATAGCGTAGGTGAAAACGACGGTACCAAACGCGAGAATGCCATAGACGGCAGCCATCGCGCGCTTCTTGTCGGGATTTTCAATCGCACCGCGCAGCATCAGGTAAGCCGCGTAGGTGAGCACCATAATCGCTGTCGAAGTCAAACGCGGATCCCATGTCCACCATGTATTCCAGATCGGACGTGCCCATACCATACCCGTGAACAGGGTGATCAGCGATAAGAAGAAGCCTACTTCAACGCCCGCCAACGCCAGCATATCCCATCTGGCTTTGCGTGTGCGCAAATAAACGATGCCGCCCACGACGGCACCAAAGAAGGCGACCGCGCCGCCGCTGAAAGCCGCAACGTGGAAGTAGAAAATATGCTGGACGTGCCCCTGCATGGTGTCGGTACCTGCAACGAAAAGGCCAAAATATAGCCCAAAGAGGAGACCGGCGAATGCTGCCAAACTGAGCAGGCGCAGTGCCAATGTGGTGAGTGAGTTCTTCTCTGCCGAAGTGCTATCGGCAGCACCGGAGTGCGGCAGGTGAAGCCGCTGCGAGATATTCATGTGGAGCCTTCCCCCTTACAAATGTGTGTTCATTTTTATTGGGGCAGGTCGATCCCGCCCCATGTATGCCTTGAGGTATGGTTTACTGCGACTTCATCAACGCACTCAGCTCTTTCTTGAGCGCAGCGCGTTTTTCCGAATACTCACGAGCATCGACTTTGCCCGCTGCTTGCAAGCTGTCCAACTCCGCAATTTCTTCCATCAACTGGGCAATGCGGGTTTTGTCGTCGGCGGGTGCGGCGGGCGCGCTGTTGTTCGAATCCGACTTCATTGAACGGTCGCGGATTGCCAAGACTGCCGCGAAAACGAGCGCGCTGACCCCCGCGCCGATCAACACGTAGGCGATGGGACTGACCTGCGACGATTGGACGATCGTCCCGGTACTGGTGGTCGTATTGGTGACGATCGGCGTTCCACTGACAGTGAAGCGGAAGGGTGTCCCTGCGGTGGTGTTAAAGGTGCCGCCGAATGCTTGTAAGGTGCGACCGCTTGAAGTGACCGGATCAAGCTGCGTCAAGCCTTCGCCGCTGATGGACAGCCCATCGGTACCCGCGATGATGTTGACCGGGCCGTTGATTGGATAATCGAAGCCCTGTTCGATCGCCGCGTTCCCGGAGTAGGGCATGGCGAATGACGCATGGACAAGGAGTGACCGGCTGGGCAGCAGCGGGCGATCGTCGAACATCAGCGTACCGTCATCAGAGAGGGTGTTGTGACTGCTGGTGGTGCTGAGGAACTGCGCTCCCCCCGGCAGATTCACATGGACGGATGCGCCTTCGGGAGTGTCGAGATTGAGATAGACACGATCGGACGTATTGACGAAGTTGATGATCTCGACGACCTGAATGGTGTTATCGAGCGACATCACCTGCGCGTTGATCATCGTGATCTGCACTGCGTCGGCGGGCGCGCCTTCTTCGTAGATGGTGACGGGCAGCGTAATGGCCGGTGATGCTGGATCGCCGGTAGCAATTTCACTCACATACATGATGTTGCCGTAAGGGACGGTCATCACATAGCTGTAGCCCTCAACAAAGGGCACGCCTTCAATCTGGAATGAATTATTGGCGTCGAGTCCGGTATCGAAGGTTTCCTCTTCAATTTCCGACTTGATGATGTGCAGCGTGACGGTTAGATCGGAAGGCACGGATGCGCCACCGGTGCCATTCGTCACGGTACCGCTGACGGTACCGAGGACAGCGGCTTCTTCAGTGCTGACGGGCGCCGAGAGATCGCCGGAAGCGGATGCTTCTTCGGTGGAGATGGGTTGACTGACCATACCGGAGGTGATGGCTTGCGACATCATGCGGGCATAAGTAGCCGCCGCGTTGAGCTGATCGCTGGTCAGATCGTCCCCGAAGGCGGGCATTTCGCCCCGCCCGTTGTCGGGCACGCCGTTGGTCACGGCGGCCAAAATTTCCGCGTCGCTGAGGTTGGTCAGGTCAGGGAGCGGCGCACCGCGCTGCGTTCCTTCACCCATGCGCCCGTGACAATCAGCACAGACACTCCCCCATACTTCGCCGCCCAACGTCATCACAGCGGCAATGTCTTGATCTGCATTCGACAGATCGAGGTTGGAGGAGGATGAGCTTGAATCGGACGCTTCGCCGACGATGCGCGGTTCCCCAGCGAGACCCTGACAAGCGGTCAGTGCGAGCACCAGCCCAAGCACGCCGACCGCGAAAAGGAGCGGCGACGAACGCCGTACTGCGGAGATCATGAAATGTAACTCCCTTATCAGTCCCGCGCGCGTTCGCGGGCTTTTGCATAGGCGGCGATAGCAGCTTCAACCGGATCATCGGTTCCGCTTGAGGCAGTGTTCGCGGTGACCGTTTTCGCCGCGGCGTCGGTTGAATGGCTGTGCTTGTTGTGTTTCGACTTTTTAGGCTGTTCTGCCGCCGTTTCTGCTTCCATCATATGAAGGAGTTTCGCGCCATGTTCAGCCCAACGGGCACGTTCGGCGGCATAAACTTCCTGCGGCAGCTTACCGACCTGAAAATCTTCATCCAGATCGCGAACAGTCATCAGCGTGCGTTCATAGGCGGCGGCGATGCTGAGTTCTTCGCGATCCTTCGCCCGTTCCGCTTCCGACTTAAGGACACCACCCCGTAGGAAGGGGAGGAGCACCCACGCCGATCCAATCACCAGCAGCGCAATCGCTGCGATGACACCGGAGAGACTCATGATGCGCTCCCTTCTACGAGGGCTTGATCGATCATCGAGATGAGGCCTTGGCGCGTCACCCCAGCATAGATGAACTGGGAGATATTGCCGTTTTGATCGACGATGAACGATTCAGGTACGCCTTGAATGTGATAATCGTCACTAATGCGTGTGCCAAGGTCGGGCGCGTTCAGGTAAGTGATGCCGAATTCGTCGATATAGGCGAGCGAGCGTGGGCCGTTATCGGCATAGGCGATGCCCAAAAAGACGACATTCGGGTTGTCTTGATAGTGCTCCCACGCGGCTTGAAGCTCAGGCGCTTCATCGCGACACGGGCCGCACCACGATGCCCAGAAGTTGATCATGACGACTTTGCCGCGCAAATCCGACAGGCTAAATGTCTGCCCGTCGAAGGTCGTCACTGTGAATTCTGGGGCGGCACCGGAGTTGGGCTGCGTCAAACGCTGGCGTGCAAGCGCCAAGGCGAACACGATCCCGATGACCACGATGCCGACGAGCAGCACAATTGACCCGATACCGAGGCCGCGCTTGGGAGCGCCTTCGGTTGGTTCGGCTGTAACGGACTCTGAGTCGGGTGGCAGCGTGTCAAGCGATGGCGCCGGCGTATTTTGATTCAGGGTGGTGCTCATCTTTCCCCTCTCGTAACCTGTTCAAACGACAGACAGGCGGTTGGCTATGAATTGTTGATGTCTTGCTCGAACAAATCCTGATACCGGTTGGTTTCGATGTTTGCATTGGCAGCGGCAGTTACCGGATCAGCACCGCGTTTGCGGCGGGCCAGCACGGATGCGGCTGCGACCAAGACCCCTGCGATGAGAATGTACGGCGTGATCAGTGACAAATTGCGCAGAGTCGGATCGAGCGGTGTTCCGACGACGCGATCGCCAAAGCGGCGCACAAAGTCTTCGGTGATTTGTTCGGCGCTCATGCCCTGTTCCAACTGAATGCGGATTTCAGCCCGCCAGTCGGCACAGGCGGCGGTGCCGCACACATCGAGCGTGATGTTTTCGCACACCGGGCAGTAGAGCGTGTGCGCGATTGCGTTCACTTGATCGTCGGTGACGGTGACCGTGCCGCCATCCTGCGCGTATATCGTGCGTGAGATGCTGAACGCCATCACCAGCAGGATGAAGGGGCGAAGGGCCTTATAAACACGGCTCATGATCGCGCCCCTTGCTGTGCCAGTTGTACGCGCTGACGTACACGCGCGGGCATCGACTCACGCGGGTAACCTGCCAGCAGCGTTCCGACAATCAGGATCAAGCCACCCCACCAGACCAGATTGATCAACGGGTTGATGTAGACCTTGAAGGTTGCGGTGTTGTTGGTCACGGGTTCCCAGTTGACGAGCAGGACATAGAAGTCATTTTCGAGCGTGCTGTACGCCCCGGCGATGGTCATGGTGTTCATGCCTTCGGTTTCGGGGAAGAAGTCACGGCGCGGGCGCAGATGGGCAAGTTCCTGACCATCGCGGAGCAGGGTGAGTTCGGCGATGTCCATCACGCGTCCGTCTTCAGCGACTTGATTCGACAGCAGACGGTCATAGCGCATGGTGTAGCCGTTGAGTTCTAAGCTTTGACCGACCGATAGTGTGCGCTGTGTTTCCTGCTGGAAAACCTGTGAACCGATCACGCCGATGCCGATGACGGTAATGCCGATGTGGATTAGGTAACCACCGTATCGGCGCGGGTTACGGGTAATCAGCCGCCAGAACGAGGCGAGCGGGTTTTCTTTGTGGACGCGCTGACGCGCCTGAATGCCACGCGCAGTTTCAACGACGGCGATCCAACCGGCCAGTATGATGATGCCATAGCCGATCAGCGCGCCAATATTGCTGATGCCGCTGACGACGAAGGCTCCTACGCACAGGGCGGTCAGCGCGAGCGGGATGAGCATGGCTTTGCCCATGCGTCCCAGCGAGGCGACACACGCTGATACGGGCGCGATCTCATCAGAATATAAAGCGAGGATGAAGAGCGGCGGCGTCACGCGCTCGAAGTAATCTGCACCGAGGGTGATGTTCGTTCCCATAAACTGTTCGCTGATGATGGGCGCGCCGAAACTGCCCCAGAAGATGGCGACGAACAGGGCGACGAACACGAAATTGTTGAGGACAAACAGCGCTTCACGGCTGAACACACTGCCGAAGGGGTGATCGTCTTTGAGTTCACCGCGCCCACGACGCCACAAGATCAAGCCGACGGATACCAGCGTGAGCGTCAGCCAGAAGGCAAACATCGGGAAGCCGATACCGCTTTGCGTGAAGCTGTGGACGCTGTCAACCAAACCGGAACGGGTGGCGAAGGTGGCGAAAATCACCGCGCTGAACGTGCCGATGACGAGGAACATGTTCCACGTCTTAAGCATGCCGCGCTTTTCCTGAATCATGACGCTGTGGAGATAGGCGGTACCGATCAGCCATGGGAGGAAGGCCGCGTTTTCGACCGGATCCCATCCCCAATAACCGCCCCAACCGAGTACATCATATGCCCAGCGTCCCCCGAGCAGCAGCCCCAGACTGAGGAACAACCACGCGATCAACGCCCAACGACGAGAGACTTTGATCCAGTTGGTGGAAAGATCACCGCTGGCAAGGGCAGCCATCGCGAAAGAGAAGGGAATGACGAAACCGACGAAACCGAGATAGAGCATCGGCGGGTGGATAGCCATTCCGAAGTGCCGGAGCAGGGGGTTCAATCCCTGTGCGGACGATGATAAGTTGCGCAAACTGGGTGCAACGGCCCCGGCGGGAATAAATGCAGAGGCGAGCGCTGAGCCATCGGGCATCAGCCACCAGCGGTTAAACGGATTTTCGAGAAACAGCGTGAGACCGACGAAGAACGCGACGGTCGCCATCATGTAAGCGATGGCATAGGGCATCAAACGGCGCTGCGACCGCCAATTGAGGGCGGTCGCTGCTGCCGCGAAAACGCTCATCAAAAATGACCAGAAAAGAATTGAACCGGATTGCGACCCCCAAAGGGCGGTAAACCGGAAAAAGTCGGGCATGTCCGGGCTGCTGACCTGCCATACATACGCGATCTGATACTGCTGCGTCATCAGCGCGATTTGCAGGCTGATGATCGAGACCGTGAGCATGACAAACACCACATACACGGCATTGCGACCACTGATGACCATCGCTTCGCTGCGGGCGACACGTTCGCCGTACACCGAGGCGATGATCGCGTACAGGGCTGCAATGAATGCGAGTAAACACGCAACCAGCCCAAGTTCTGCCAACATAGACGCTCCCCCTAACCCTTATTTATGTATCACGTTGCTGAGATTAAGCGCCGTTTTCGGCTTCAACCTGCTGCGGCACGCTTTCTTCATAGCGGCTTGGGCACTTCAGCAGCAGCTCAGTCGCGTAGAAGGTGCCATCGGCGCGAAGTTCGCCGGTCATGATGGCCTGTGCTTCGTTTTGCAGCAGATCAGGCTTAACCTGTCCTTCGATGTGGACATGGAGACGGCTGGCACCCGGATCGACGACTGCATTGTGGAGTGTCAGCGCGAGGTCGGTGGTGTCTTCGGGGATATTGGCGACGGTGAAATCCATGATCAGGTTATTGCCGTCGTACACAATCGTGCTGCCATCAACCGCACCGGAAATACGGACGGTTTGACCGACGTATGACGAATCACTCAGTAACGAGTCAACGGTGATGAAATAACGCGCGCCATTCATCGTGCCTGAAAGAATTAAGTACACCACGGCGGCCAACAGCAGCACCCCGCCAATCACAAACTTGATCCGCTCATTACCCTTCACTTTAACAGGAAGCGACGGCGAAGCAGGTTTTTCCCAACTCATTTCGGCCATGACATATGCCCTTCTTTTAGATATACGGTTTGGCGTATTCATTTGTAGCTTAGTGGTTTTGGGAGATGACAAGAGAGGATAGATCACATCATTAGGGGGTGATACCCGTCACATATACTCCGGTAGGTTTATATGCAGAATGATGGCAAGGGGAGAAATCACCATGCTGCGATTGAAAAGTCTGCGCCTACAACTGATTGCCGGGTTCTTGATTGTTACCCTGATCCCGCTGGCTGCATCGGGGCTCTATGGTCATTTCTTCACCAGCCAAGCTTTGTCACAACAAGCGTTAGAGCGTTCCACTTATCAGGTGCATTTGCAGGCGGAAAGTATCCTCAGCGCGCTGCGGCAGGTGCAGGGGGACGCTTTATACCTCGGTGAACTGCGCAGTTTGAACATGCTGCACCAGCAGACCAGCGCGGAGCAAATTGCGCTGTGGCGCAGCGAAGTGTCACAGGATTTGCTGGTACTAGCGTCAGTTCGCCCTATGTACCACGCAATTCGCATCATTGATGATGATGGAACACAGGTTGCCGGTGTCGTCGCCGATGATGCGCATGTCAGTGTGATGGAAGCGCGCAGCCAGCTTAGCGGGCAGCCTTATTTCCGCGCGGCGATGAATTTGCAAGGCGGAGAAGTCTATCTTTCCAACTTCCAATCGCAAGACTCGGAAGGGTCGCCGTACCTGCACTATGTCATGCGAATGCGCGACGGAGTACTTGTGCTTGATGTTTTGGTCGGCTGGTTGGTGCGCTCGCTACCTGAAAACCCCGGTCAAGATCTGTGGGCAGTTCTCGATCAGGATGGTCAGTTTCTCGTATACCCAAGGGGGTTTGACCCGCAAAGTGTGGCGATGGATATTCCAACGCTGATCAGCGGGGGAAGCGGCAGCATTCAGAATGCGAACGGCGTGTTAGTCTACGATACCCTGTACCCTACCACACAGGAAGTGACCGATGACACGCACGATCCCTTCTGGGTAATTTTGCGGCATACCCCAACAGGCGTATTGTTTGCTTCCGTCAATGACTTTTATCATGTCGTGCTGCTGGTTGGGGTGGGTGCCGCGCTGATGGCGTTGGTACTGGCGATTGTGATCAGCGATGTGCTGGTGGGGCCGGTGCGGCGGCTGCGCGAAATGACGATCCGCTTTGGAAAGACAGGGGTCGCGCCCAGTGTCCCTTATCATCTTCCGAACGGTGAAATTGGCACACTGACCAAAACCTTCCTTGATATTGCGCATGAATTGGAAATGAAACGGCGCAAGGAACACCGGCTGATTGAACAGTTGATCCGCGCGCAGGAAGAAGAGCGCAAACTCGTCGCCTACGACCTGCATGATGGGCTGATTCAGCAGTTGGTGGGTGCGCGCTTTTACTTTACGAACAGCCGCAATACGACGTGTATGATGGAAAATGTGGACGTGCGTACAGACATTGAACGCGGCTGTGATGCCTTGAGCGAAGCGATCATCGAAGGACGGCGGATTATTGAAGGTCTGCGGCCCGCCGCGCTTGATGATCTGGGATTGGCGGCGGCAGTGCAGGAAATTGCCGAGCACACAGCGGCGGCAGCAGGGTGGGAACTCACCCTTGATATTCAGCCGCTGCCGACGGAACCGGAAAAGATGATCGCCGTCACGGTCTACCGAATCGCGCAGGAAGCGTTGAATAACGCGCGGAAGCACGCAAAAGCCCGTCATGTGAAAATCTGTCTGCATAATGGTAACGGCGTCAACCTGTCCATCAACGACGATGGCGTTGGCTTTGATATTCGCGCTTTGTCCGGGGATGGGCATGGGCTGGGTATCACCACCATGCAGGAACGCGCCAGCCTCATCAATGGTTTCTGCAAGATCAACAGTACCCCCGGAGAAGGAACCCGCGTTGATGTGAATGTGCCTAGTGTACTGAATATTGCTCCCTCTGCTCCCGAATTGTTCGAAAAGGTTTTGGCATGAGCCAGATCATGGAAAAAATGATTAGCGCGGTCATTGTGGATGATCACGGCATTGTCCGGCAGGGACTGCGGGCACTGCTCACACGCCCCGGCATTGAAGTCGTTGGCGAAGCGGAAAGCGGAAATGAAGCGATCCGCCTTGCCGAAGCTCTGCATCCTGATGTGATGCTGCTGGACATTCGCATGAAAGATGGCGATGGGCTGCAAAGCCTGCCGCACATCAAAGCGGCTTCGCCCCACACGAGTGTGATCATCCTGACGACGTATGCGAACCCCGCCTATCTCGCCCGTGCGATCAGCGGTGGGGCAGCAGGGTATTTATCAAAGGAAACCGATCCGGATCAAATTGTGCGGGCTGTGCGGGCGGCAGCGGCGGGAGACGATCTGATCGACCGGGTGCTGCTGCAAGCGGCTCTGGCGCATACGCTTGAATCGGCTCCCACGGATGCCGAGACCCCGGCGGACGCGATGATCGAACCATTGTCGGAACGGGAATGTGATGTGCTGCGCTTGATGGTGCAGGGGTTCCCGAACAGCGCGATCGCCGAGACCTTGACGATCAGTTTGCCGACCGTCAAAACGCATGTGCAGCACATTCTACAGAAACTGCACGTTTCGGATCGCACACAGGCGGCGCTGCTGGCCATGCGCTTGAAATTGGTTGAATAGCGCATCTATCGGCGCAATTCCGCTTCATTAGTGAGAATCATTCGGCGGGATGAGCGGGTTTCATCCCCCTGAATGATTACGGTTTATCTCCCATCATGGGAGAATAAAACAAGGCGGAGAAGTACCGTCTTCGCATTGGTATTGCCGGGAAGGATCTGACCATGAAACGCATACAACTCTGGCTATCGCTGGTAGGCTGTTTGTGTTCGCTGGCAGGCGCGCTGCTGCTGTCTGCGGCGTCGTTTCCCGCGCTGATTCACGACCTGAATCAGGTTGAGTTTCATACGGACGGGGCAGTCTACGTAAACGGCGATATGTGCTTTTCGTGTCACGGCACCGGCACCGGATGGGGCGAAGGGGTACACCCCCGTTTGATTGATACGCCGATCGTCAATCCACATGCGGCTGCACGCAGCTCATCTTCTGTGGATAGCACCCGGTTGATCATCAATAACCGCACCGCCTCCCTGAGTGCTCAGCCGGTGAGCAGCACCCCGCGCCAGCAGTATGTCGTCGAAACCGATTCCGGCACGCGCGTCCTCGCAGGCCATTGGCTGCTGGGCGATGAACTGGTGTATCTGCCAGATCCAGAGAGCGATGAGACGGAAGCGTGTATCGACTGCCATGTCACCCCATCTGCACCTAAAAGAGGTTCCCGCGACGCGCTTGGCAGTAGTAACCCCATCGAGACGATGTGGGGCACTGCAAGCGGTGGCGGCGGCATTGAAGAAGAGCATGTGCGATGAAAAGACTTAAAGTTCTCATTCTGTTGGGGGTGGTGCTGGTGGTCAGCGGATTTTCTCTGCTGGCCTTGAGCAGCACCGCCGTTGTTGAGGCACAGAGCAGCCAGCCGGATTATGTCGGCGCGGATGAATGCTCAAGCTGCCACCGGGATCTTTCGCGGACGCACGGACAATCGGCGCACGCACTGACCCTGACGGATGACAGTGACGCCATTCTGGCGGATTTCAGCCAAGGGGAAGACCTGCGCATGGTGCAGATTCCCGGCGAAAACGCCGCCCGCCCGTTCACTGCGGACGATGTCGCGTATTCCGTCGGCACCGGGCGCTATGTGCAGCGCTACCTCTATGAAGTGGATCGGCATGACTTCCGCGTGCTGCCTGCCGAGTGGGATGTGCAGGCGGGCGAATGGCGCGCGCTGACCTTGGCCGAAAGTTGGGATGACCCTGCGTATGACTGGGAAACGAGCTGTGCCTCCTGTCATACCACAGGCTTTGATGTGGAACGTGAACGCTGGCAAGATCCCGGCGTGCAGTGCGAAGCCTGTCACGGCCCCGCCGAAGCGCATATCGACGCGGCGCGTGATGCAGGCCGCAACCCGACCGACGAAGAACTCGTCACCGTGCGCGGGGCGATCAATATGGCGGTTGATCCGCAGGTGTGCGGACAATGCCACAGCCAAGGTACCAGCTCAAGCGGTCAGCCATACCCGGTGGGTTACCTCCCCGGCGGCGACTTGAGCCAGACCTTTACGCTTGTTCCGACCGATCAAGCCGATCACTGGTGGTCAACTGGTCACGCGAACCAGCAGAATATGCAGTACAACGAGTGGGTGAACTCCGCTCATGCTCGGTCGTTGGTGGATTTGCAGGACAGCGGCGAAGCGCAAGATGCATGTCTTACCTGCCACAGCGCCGATACGACGTTCATCAACCGGATGAACGCACTGATCGAAGCGGGCGATCTGGACGGCTCTGCACTGCCGATGACGACGACTGAAACTGCTCAGTTCGGCGTGAGCTGCATTAGCTGCCATGATCCGCACATCGAAACCGAATTCCCCGCGCATCTGGTCAACGAACCGTATGCGCTGTGCGTGAACTGCCACACCGATAACAACGTGCCGCCCGAACAGGGCATTCACCACCCCACGCTTGAGATGTTCCAAGGCACGCAGTTCATCGCGGAGGTGCCACCGGAATCGGGCGTGCACTATATCGCGGCGAACGGCCCGACCTGCACGACCTGCCATATGGCGACTGTTCCGGTGAACGATGGTGAACGCATCAGTCACAACCCGATGCCGATCCTGCCCGATGCACCGCAGGCGGACGAACCGCTGCAAGACGCATGCTCCGGTTGTCACAGTGATGTGGCGACGGCGGGCGAGATGCGTACTTTGATCGATGACATTCAATCCCACACCCGCGCTCGTATCGAAGCGGCCCGCGCCGCCATCACCGATACCACGCCGCAGTGGGTGATCGACGCGCTCGATTTCGTCGAGGGCGATGGCAGCTACGGCATTCACAACTATGCCTACGCTGACCGGCTGCTTGACGCGGTTGATACGGCGCTTGGGTTATACCCGGCGGACAGCCAGTAACGGAGAAGCCATGTCCACCACAAAACGCACTTGGATTATTTTTCTGATTGGGGCAGGGCTAACGCTCATCGCGGCGGGGCTGTCGCCGCTGCTGATCGCAGTCGCGCAGGAAGATACCGCTGCAACGGCTGAAGCGACCGCTGAAGTTACCCCGACGCCGGATCCCAACGCACCGAACCGGGAACTGACAGGGCTGACACCCGAACCCGTGTACATTATCACCGAGCCGGTGGAAGTCACCGGAAATAACAGTTACTGCCTCGTCTGCCATAACCAGCCGTGGCACACGACCACGCTGCAAGATGGCAGCATTCAAAACTTGTACGTGAATCCGGAAACGGTCGCCGCGTCGGTTCACGGCACGAACAATTCCCAAGGTGCATTCGGCTGTGTTGACTGTCACGGAGCGGATGTTTTCCCGCACGACCAGCCCTCGCCGACCGACAGCCGCAGTTTCCGCATTCAGTCAGTGCAAATTTGTGCTTCGTGCCATGCGCAGGAAGCGCGCGATCTGGAATCCGGTCTGCACGAAGAAGCCATCCGCGCTGGTGATACGCAGGCCGCGGTCTGCATCGACTGTCACGGATCGCACAATGTGCAGCGCGTCGTCGAACAGCCGGAATTGATCGCCGGGGTGTGCGGTGACTGCCATACACCAACACTGGCCGAATGGCGGAGCAGCCCGCACGTCAATATTGGCCCGCTGGGCTGCGCGACATGCCATGCGCCACACTCACAGCGGCTGCGCGCCGGGAATTCGCCGGACGCCCTGTGCATGAACTGCCACGACAATATTCCGAATCAACTTGTCCACCGGCAGCACCTTGATACCGGTACGCGTGCCACGGTTACGTGTATTGACTGCCATATGTACCGCGACGAAGCGAACGCGACGGCTAGCGCATCCATTTCAACCATCCCGCTCTCTACCGGACACTCGATGTTGATGGACACCGCGCCATGCACGACTTGTCACGAAGAATTGGTCGCCAGCGGCGAATGGACGCAGTTAGTTGATGCGCAAAATGCTACCTACGCTGAAGCGACGGCTGAAGCAACTGCCGAACCCGCACCGACCGAGGTGGCGTCTACCGCACTCAGTGAGACTGATGAAGCGATCGCCGCCAGCGAAAACACCAGCTATGTGCAACTGCTGCAAGGGCTTATTCTGGGACTGGGCTTCGGTGTGACGTTCGCCGCCGTCTTTATCACTCGTGGCAACCGCTCGCCGGTTGTGGCGGTGACGTCCGAAAGTCAGCCCGTTAGCCAGCCAGAACCCGTACAGCACGGCCCAGCGCCATCTTCACCCGAAGGGGACGCCGAAGGGAGCGCCGAGAAGCAACATCCGCAAGAGGGGGAATGATGACGGTTCAGAAAAATCAGCCTGTGAAGGATGAGAAAGCTGCAAAGCTCAACATCCTATCGCGGAGCGAGTTTATGACGCTGCTGATTGGCGGCGGTGCAAGTTTCGTGCTGGCTGCGACTCTGTCGCAGCCACTCGATACCTTCGTGCGGGACATTTTGCAGGATCGCACCCGCAACAACCACGAAGGCGACCCGACTTACCACTGGGGCATGGTGATTGACCTGAGCAAATGCATTGGGTGCGAATACTGCGTTTGGGCATGCCAAGCCACCAATGATACGCGCGACGATATGCGCTGGAATATCCTCGTCGATGACGAAACGCCGATGGGAGACACCTTCCATTTGACGCGCCCGTGTTTACACTGCCAGAACGCGCCGTGTGTGGAAGTCTGCCCGGTTGGTGCGACGTATCACCGTGCGGACGGGCTGATCGCGATGGATTACAACAAATGCATCGGCTGCCGCTACTGCCAGACGGCGTGCCCGTACGGCGCGCGCCAGTTTAACTGGAAAGAACGCGACGATGTGAATCCGCGCGTGCCGGACTTTGGGACACCCGAAGTGCCGCGCCGCCCGCGTGGGGTAGTGGAGAAGTGTACGTTCTGCGTGCATCGCATCGATGCCGGACTTGCCAACGGGCTGATGCCCGGTGTCGATGATGAAGCAACCCCCGCCTGCGTGCAGATTTGCCCGGTGAACGCGCGTCATTTTGGCAACCTGAACGATCCGCACAGCCCGGTTTCGCAGATCATCGCCGCCAACCCGACGCTGCGTTTGCGTGAGGACTTGGGCACCGAGCCGAGTGTGTATTACATTCCTCCGGAGGGACTGCTCTAATGGCTGCGCAAGCAACGGCAAAACCTGCCACTCCGCAACACCCTCCGGTCGCCAAAACGGCGAAGAAACCGCGTTTTTCGCGCCTGTTCATTCTGTGGATCGGCGTGCTTTCCGTGATGCTGCTGATCGGTCTGATCAGCGCGAGTCAGGTGATTTTAAAGGGATTGGTCGTCACCAATTTGTCTGACGAGCTGCCATGGGGGCTGTGGATCACGGTTGACCTGTCCTCGATCGGGCTGGGTGCTGGGGCGTTCACGCTGTCCGCAGCGGTGTATCTGTTCGGGTTGAAGCGCCTCGCCGCGATCGCCCGTGCGGCGGTGCTGGTCGGCTTCCTCGGTTATTCGTCGGCCATGCTGGCGCTGTTCATGGACATCGGACGGTTCGACCGTTTCTATCACCCGATGCTGTACTGGAACGTTCACTCGGTGCTGTGGGAAATTACGATTTGCGTCATGCTGTACGTGTCGGTGCTGGTGGCGGAACTGCTGCCGGTGATCGTCGAGAGCACGCCGCTGCGGAAGATTCGCCCGCTGAATGCTTTTTCGCACTTCCTACACCGCCTGACACCGGTTTTCGCGGTGGTCGGCATGGGGATTTCGCTGCTGCACCAATCATCATTAGGGGCAACCTACGGGATTTTGACGGCGCGCCCATTCTGGTATTCGCCAAGCTCGCCCGTGCTGTTCATCCTGTCAGCGATCGCGGCAGGAATTTCGCTCACACTGCTGGTGACGCTGCTTGCGGGTCGGTTGACGGGTAAAGAAATGGTGCCCGCCGACGTGATCAACACAGTAGCGCGATTCGCCGGGTTCGCGTGTCTCGCCTATTTGTACCTGAAAATTTGGAGCTGGGCGGCGACGAACTACTACAGCGAAGTGCCCGGTCAGCGGTTGGGCGCGGAAATTTTGGCCCAGAATACGCCCTACAATTACACCTTCTGGTTCGGCGAAGTGCTGTTCGGCGCGCTCGTCCCGGCGATGTTTTACCTGTGGGGGCGGCTGCGTCGCAATCGCAATGCGCTGATTTTGGCGACACTGATGGTAATCGCCGGGTTGGTCATCAACCGCTGGAATATGACGCTCTCTGGGTTTGTCATTCCGATGGACTGGTCACCGGGGGTAGCGGAGATTTTCCCGGTTAATCACTACGAACCCTCGCTGATTGAGTGGGGCGTGGCGGTCGGGATCGTCGGCTACAGTTGGATCGCGTTCACGCTGGCTGTGCGCTTCTTGAAAGTCTACCCGAAGGCACACCGCATCGGTGAACCGGAACCGCCGGATGACGACGGCAGCCACGAACACTAAACGATGAAAAAAGGGCTTGGATGTCGTTCGTATCCAAGCCCTTTTGATTCCGAGTGTTGAACGCTGTGCTATTACGGATCGAGGACGCGCGGGGCTAACCCTGTGGGGAGCGCCTGTGGTTTTTCGGGGCGGCTTTCGATCGTCACATACTGCCCACTGCGCGAAGCTTTCTCAACGGCCGTCATCACTTCAAGGACGTGATAGGCAAGCGCGCCGCTGGCACGGTGCGGACGACCGCTCTGGATGGCATACGCCATGTCCGCCAGCCCGATTCCACGCTTCCACTCGTCCACATACGTGAACTCCTGCGGTTTCCATTCGTGGCTGGAAGGATCGAACAGATCGATATTCTTGGGGTTGTACCCGTTCGGGTCGGGCACTGTGATCGACCCCTTTTCGCCGTACACTTCCATTTGCGGCAGACGGTGTCCCCAAATATCAAAGCTGGTGATGAGGGTGGCGACCGCGCCGGAGACAAATTCGATCGTCCCGGCATAGTGTGTAGGCACCTTGACCGGAATGTGATGCCCATCGCCGGCAATCCGTTCGGGGAAGGAGATCGCTGCCGCACCGCTGACGCGGGCCGCCGGGCCGAGCAGGTTGATGAGACAGGTGACGTAATACGGCCCCATGTCGAGCATAGGGCCGCCGCCGGGGGCATAGAAGAAGTCGGGATTCGGGTGCCAGCCTTCGGGGCCGCGTCCCATCATAAAACCGACCGCCGCGACAGGTTTGCCGATCGCACCGTCGTCAATCAGCTTGCGTACGGTTTGGTGCGGTGCGAATAGGAACGTATCCGGCGCACAGCCGACGCGCAGATTTTTCGCTGCCGCCAAGTCCATGACGGCTTTCGCATCGCTTAAGCTGATGGAGAGCGGTTTTTCGCTGTAGACGTGTTTGCCCGCGTTCAACACCGCTTGGCTGACTTCGGCGTGAACCGCCGGGACAGTGAGGTTGATCACGATGTCGATGTCGGGCGAGGCGAGCATTTGATCGACCGTGAGCACCTGCGGAATTTGGTGCTCTGCCGCGACACGGCGAGCGCGATCCATATCCAAGTCAGCGCAGGCGACCAGATCGAGGATGTCGAAAGCACGGCAGCCATTGATGTAGGCCGGGCTGATATTGCCAACGCCGATAATGCCGATACGGGCTTTAGCGACCATGTCCCAGTCCTTGATTGACAAGATAGCGAAGGCTCTTTTCGACGGCGGTGAACATGTCGGTCGCGCAGGAGTCGAGTTCGACAATCAGCCATTCCGGACTCTCGCCTGCCGCATGGACGGCGGCGGGAATATCGACAATTCCTTCGCCCGCTGCGAGGAAAGCGTCACCGGGGCGGCCTGTGCCGTCCTTGACGTGAACGAGCGGAACACGCTTGCCGAGTTTGCTCAACAGCGCCGCCGGGTCACTCCCTGCAAACTTCGCCCAGTAAATATCGAGTTCGAAGGAAATGGAGGGATCGAGCAGTTTCTGCATGTGATCGAAGGGCAGGCTGCCATCGGGAAGCGGTCTAAATTCAAAATCGTGGTTGTGGTAGGCGTAGCGGAAACCGGCTCCCTGCGCGATTTTCGCAGCGGCGTTCAGTTCATCGCACACCTGATGAACACTTTCCACCGTCTTAAAGCGTTCCGATGGAAGCCACGGGCACACCATAATGCTCACGCCGAGCTTGGCGGCGTTGTCCAAAATTGCACTTTGCTGATCGCCGAGCGGCATTCCCAAGTGCGCAGAGCACACTTTTAGGCCCAGTTCGGCACAGCGCGCTGCGGCACTTGCCGCCGATCCACCATATTCGCCTGCGAATTCGACACCTGCGAAACCCATCTCTGCGATGCGGCGCAGGGAACCGTCAAAATCGGCTTTGAGCGCGTCGCGAATGGAATAAAGCTGTACAGCAATAGGTTTGGTCATGAACCTCATCCTTTGGATATTTTCAGACAGCCTTACGATGATAACGCCGAATGGAGCCGCTCAAAAGGAACGGTTCGATCCAATGTTCTAGGACATGAGTCCAAGTCATGATCCCCCAATTGGACAGACAAACGTCTCTGAACAGCCTACATGCCATGCCGTGAGTCCTGCGATGATAAAAAGCGACTCGTATCGGAGAGATGGTTTTAATGGGAGCACAGGCATGAGCCAGTACGAATCACAGGATGGTGCGCCAACGCGGGAAGCGACTGTCAGCACAGGGAGTATGTATCTCCCCAGACCGGAGCGCAGTGCCTATTCCACCGGATCGATGAGCCGAAGCGAACGCGATCTGTATACGCTGCTTGGTGTGCTGCTGATTGGCTTTGGGATGATGCGGCGCGGGGCGGCATGGTTTGCCATCCCAGCAGGGATTTACACGGCGATCAAGGGGTTGACCGGGCGGGGACTGTTCGACGAACCGACCGATCGCAGCGAGAATCATGCAGGATCACAAGAGCGGGCGCGCCCTGAAGCGGTCAGCGTGCCGCATGAACAGGGCGTTCATGTGAGCCATTCGATCACGATTCACCGGGACGCGACCGATATTTACGCGGCGCTCAAGAATCCCGAAACGCTGGAAGCGATCGTGCCGCAGTTGGACAGCGTGACGATGGCGGATCCCGATCACGGTCGGTGGACGGTACGGCTGCCCGGCGGCATTCCCGTCACCAGCGAGATCGAGATCGTCAACGAGCAGCACGGCGAGGTGATCGGCTGGCGATCGGTCAACAGCCCGGTCGCGCATGCTGGGGCGATTCGGTTCACGGCATCGTCGCGCGGGGGTACACGCGTTCGGGTGGAAGCGGAATATCAGCCGCCCGCCGGGGTGATCGGAATCGGGGCGGCGATGATTCTTGGCTTGGAGCCGTCGGCGCTGGTCAAGGAAGCACTGCACAATTTGAAACTGCTGATGGAAACCGGATCGGTAGGATCGCCCAGTAAAACGACACGGCGGACGACAGAGCCGATCGACGGTGAGGCGGACGAGGAATAAAAAGAGCTTGTCACAGAAGCGATCACAGCGAGAACACTTACCAATCAAGCCACAGGATACCCACAAAGAGTTTCTCTCAGAATCTTTGTGATCTCGGTGGTTCGAGCCTTTGTGAGTTCCTTTGCTGTGATTACTTTTGTGATCCCCTGATTTCGAGAAGGTTGGCCTTGTCACATCGGAGCGACACCAAGTTGCAACCCCCTGCGAAATCTCGCCTATCGGTTGACAGCGGCTAAAGGCATCTCAGGCTATACTGACAGCATTGCCCTGCAACGCTCACAACGAGGACCGCCTGCCGATGCCTGCGAATTATTTCGCCGCGAATTTTGAAACACAACTACAGGTTGGAGTTCATGAGAATCTGCCCGTACATGGCCAGATTCCGACATGGTTGACGGGAACGCTGCTCCGCAACGGCCCCGGACAGTTCGAAGTTTCCCATGCCGATTATCCGCATTGGTTCGACGGTCTGTGCATGATGCATCGCTACACTTTCCAAAATGGGAAGGTGTCGTTTGCCAACAAATTTCTGCAAAGCCAATCTTATCTACAAGACAACGCCAACGGCAGAATCAATTTCGCCGGGGTCGCCACCCCGCCGCCGAAATCACTCCTCAAGCGGTTGTATCAGGTCTTCAATCCGGCCATCACCGATAATTGCAATATTCAGTTCGATAAGCAGGCCGGGGAATATCTGGCGCTGACCGAACTGCCGCCCGCTTATGTAATCGATCCGTTCAGCCTCGATACGCTCGAACTGTTCCAGTACGACGATACGATCGACGTGACGATGGAAACGGCACACCCACATTACAAGACTGATGGCACGATCATCAACTACATGATCAAGTTTGGGCTGCGCAGCACCTACGAGATCTATCATGTGGATGGGCGCAACCGGACGAAATTAGCCTCGATTCCCACATGGTCACCGGCCTATATGCACAGCTTTGGCTACACGGGGCGTTATGTGGTGCTGACGGAAAACCCGATGCTGCTGCCGCCGGTCACCGGGCCGCTGGCGGTGGTGTTTCAGTGTGCGCCGTTCATCTTTAACTTCAAATGGCGCGGCGATCAGCCAACCGTGTTCACGGTGATCGACTTGCAGGACGGATCGGTCGTCACGCGGGCCGAAGCGGAGCCGATCTACTGTTTCCATCACATCAATGCCTATGAGCAGGGCGACGAAATCATCCTTGACTTGGCGGCATACCAGACGAACGAGGTGTGGACGGCGCTGTATTTGAAGTACCTGCGTTCCACCGAATTCATGCAAACGCCGTCGTACATCCGCCGCTATCAGATTCCGTTGAACAAGGGCAAACACACCACGATCAGCGGGCAGCAGGTGGGCGATGTGCAGTTCGAGCTGCCGCGCATCAATTATGATCAGTACAACGCGAAGCCGTATCAGTATGCATACGGTGTCGGCGTGAATCCTCTGCGCCCCGATTTCGTCAACCAGATCAGTAAGGTGAATGTGAACACAGGGGACGCGAACGTGTGGTTCGTGGAAAACCTGTATGCCAGCGAACCGATCTTCGCCGCCAACCCGAACGGCACAAGCGAAGATGATGGGGTGGTGCTGGCAACGGTCTACGATGCCAACACCAATGGATCGTTCTTACTGGTACTCGACGGGCAGTCGTTCGAGGAAATGGCGCGTGTCCCCGTTCCGTACCGGATTCCGTTTGGCTTTCACGGCATGTACTATCCCGGTTTGGTCGAATCGGTCACATGGTCGCCGCCCGTGCTGCGCAAAGCGCGCCGCAAGTCGTAGGCGAAAAGCAGCCGGGAGAAGCGTTTGATCGCCAGATCGTGATAATCGGCGCGGGTAGCGGCATTGGTACGCGTTCGCCTGCGCAGCGATGTGCTGCTGACCGAGCTTTCCAGCGGATTACTGCTTGAACCCGGCGTCAACCGTGCGAGCATCCACGCTGCCATGCCTTCTTCGTAGGGCATGTGCAGCGCTCCCGCACGGTCAAAGGCCGTATGAGCCGCTTTCAGAGCGTCGTCGGGGCGTTTTTCCAGATGCGCCAACCATGCCGACGCGGTTTGCAAGCGCGGTTCTGCCGTCACATAGGTTTCGGCAGCACGGGTGAGCTGCGCCAGCGCGCGCCGTGCCTGTGGCAGATAGGCTGAATCGAGTTCGGCCAGTGTTAGCCATGCATCGGCAGCGACGGCGCAGCCATCGACCATCCCGTAGACGTTCAGACTCTTGGTGGCTTCGATGGTGTTGAGCAGTGTCGTCGCTTCACTGACGACGGCGGGGTATTGATCGTCGTAGAGGGCTTTCAGCGTCAGCGCCGCATACGCGTTCATGGCAGTGAGGTTTTGCGGCTTTTCGAGCGCGAGGGCGGCGTTTGCATCTTCGACGGCGCGCTCCCAGTCGCCCATCAGGGCTTCGATGTAGGCGCGGCGCGATTGGGTGAAAGCCATCTGGTTGACGCTGCCCATCTTCAGCGCAAGGCTGTAGTCGGCAGACTGCATTTCGAGGGCTTTTTCGCTGTCGCCATCATGCCAAAAGGCGAGATCGCCAAGCACGCCGAGCACCGATACCCATGTGCGCAGATCACCGGAAGCCTCGGCTAACTTCGCGCTCTTTTCACCGTGTTCACGGCAGGCATCCCATTCCGCCCAACCAAGCGAGAGCAGTGCATAGATAAATTCGGCAAACGAGGCTGCTGAATCGTCCTTCGCCTGTGCCGCCACTTCGAGTCCCAGATCCATGTACTGGCGCACCATCGATCGCATGCGTGGGTTGAGGCTAAGCACCCAACTCAACCCGGCGAAGTGGCGTACCAACGCATCCGACGGGCCAGCGCTTTCACTCTCATTGATGGCGCGCATGCCGATGTAGGCGCCCTTGGAAACATCACTGGTATAGACAGACATTTCACCCAATAGGAACAGACTGCGCCCGCTTTCGATGAGCGCTTCCGTGCGATGCGTATGCCGGGCGCGTGGCTTGCGCTTCAGCATTCGGCGCGACATTTGAGTCGTCATTTGGGCGATGGTATCCAGTTTGAGCAGAATCCCATCATTAGGGATTGGGCGGGTGGCGTTGCGCACGGCCTGATAGAGAATGCCGCGCGCATGTTCGATCTGCCCGGTGTAGAAATACGCCTGTCCCAACATGCGCAGATGCTTGGCGCGAATGGCGGGATCGATGTCTTTGCGCGCCTGCTCCAAAATATCGACGCGGGTGAGGAAGCTAATCGCCTGCGCATAAGCTCCCGTGTTCACGTTGAATTCACCCGCGCGGGCGGCGTAATGCAGTTCCTTCTCTGGGTTTCCAGCCGCGCCCCAGTGATAGGCGAGGGCGGCGTAAGCGTTCGCGGAGTCGCCATATTCGGCTTCCAAGGCAAGGGCGGCGATCTCATGCAGTTTCGGAAGATCGGTAGTCGGAATTTCGTCGAGTGTCACTTCGCGCAGCTTGTCATGCGCGAACAGGATGCGCTCGTCTTGCAGCGCCAACACCATACGGCTGATGCACTCGCTCAACCAGAGATCGAGATTGAGGTTCATCGCTGCCATGTCCGGCAGGAGTTTGAGGCCCTGTGCCAGCACATTCGGCTGAAGCTCACGCCCCAGTACCGCCGCGAGGCGGAGTAGGGGCAGCGTCCCCGGCGGGAGGTTTTCGAGGCGGTGGCGTACCAGATTGACGATGCCGCCGGTAAAGACGCGCGGCGGGAGTGTTTGCACACCGATTCGATCTAACTGACCGGCTTCTTCCGCCAGTAAGCGCAGCACCTCGACAATGAAGAATAGGTTGCCGTCGGTTTCACGTTCCAGCAGTTCGGCGACGCGCCCCTGTGCCGGATGATCGCCCATGACCGCGACGGTCAGTTGATCGATTTCAGTCGGGTTTAGGCGCGTCAGCGTGATGGTATGGGCGGTTGGGAAGCGTTCCGGTAGGGCGGGCGCTTCGTCAATGCGATAGCTGCCGATGAAGAGCATATGGTGTTGATCGATCAGCTTGGCGAGACCGTCAAGCAGCGCGAGGCTGTCACCCGCCCACTGCAAATCTTCCAGCAGCACGAGGATCGGCTGCGTTTGGGCAAGGAATAAATCGGTAACGGCCTTGATCAACCGGTTGAGGGCGGTTTGCGGCTCGACCGGCGGCGGATCTGGAATTTCCTGCTTGAACAGGGTGCCAATATCCGGCACGAGGGTTTTGAGCACACTCAAGGGAAGCTGATCAGCCTCAAGGTTGAGGGCAAGCCTGCGGACGATTTCCGCAAACAGCGCATAGGGTGAACCGCCCGCGTTGATGGCCTGACCGCGAATGACGAGCGCGCCTTCGATTAAGCCGAAGGTGCGGATTTCGTCCATCAGGCGGCTTTTGCCGACGCCGCTTTCGCCGCCGATCAGCCAAAAACTACCGGCACCGCGCAGCGTATCCTTCAGGGCTTCGCGGAGCTTCGCCAATTCGGCTGCCCGCCCAACAAAGCGCGCCGCTTGAATGAAACTTTCGCGGAGGCTGATGTCCTCACGCACATCGCTGCGATTAGCGATGGTGAGCAGGGTTTCAAGGACAGCACTGGAATCGCGCGGGCGCTGCTCCGGACGCTTGCTCAACAGATTGGTGATGAGCTTGGCAAGGCGTGAGTCTTCGCCGGGTAAATCGACACTGACGGGGCTGTTCAAGACAGCGCGAATATCAGCGGTGTTGAACGGAGTTCGGCCCAAAAACATCTCATAAGCGATCACGCCTACCGCGTACAGATCGGAGGCGATCGACGGGCTGCCACCGAGGAAAACTTCCGGCGCGATATATTGCAATGTGCCGACGAGTTCGGGTGTTTGCGAGCTGAGGGCTTCGCTTTCGATCGCAAGGCCGAAATCGAGCACCTTGACAACATCGTTGACGACGAGAATGTTAGCGGGCTTCAAATCCCGGTGCAGGATACCGCGCCTATGCAGGTAGACGAGCGCGTTCATCACCTGAATGAGCAGATCAAGCTTCACGGCGGTGGGCTGATCATTGGCCGCCGTGGTCAACGGACGCGCATGGCGCAGCAGTTCCATCACATAGAAAGGCTGCCCATCGGTGCTGAAACCGTAATCGATGACGTTGATGATGTTGGGATGGCGAAGGGTTGCAAGGGTGCGAAACTCCTGTGCCAGTACCAAGCGCTTTTCAGTCGTTTCAGTGCTGATGCTGGCATCGGTGCGGTTCGTGCGCCGAATGTAGATCTGCTTAAGGGCGACCTCTTGACCGCTCAGTCGATCGTAAGCGATATAGATCGCACTCATCCCTCCATGTCCTAGTTCTGACTTGAGACGGTAGCGGTTATTGGCGAAGGTCAGCACTGCATCGGACATCAGAAGCCTCAATCTTCTGCCTTCAAAGCACGACAAACACTATGCGAATGTTGGCGAGTCAAACATGAAAAATCCAGTGTAGCATATTGTTACGAAGTTGTTCAAAACTTGGGGATTCGATCTGCGGCTTCATGCTTCCACAACGGCGACACAAGGATTCTGACGGCGCATGAAAACAAAACAGGGCGATCCCGTGTAAGGATCACCCTGTTGTCGTCCTGACGATAGAGAGGGCGCTTAGGCCGGTTCTGCTGCTGGATAATCAATCGCGGCGAGGGCAGAGCGGATGCCGTCCCATGTCGCGGGTTTGTCCCATTCGACGGTGACCTGCTTGCTGGCGACATCCCCGCTGACTTTCTTAACGCCGGTCATCTGGGTCAGTTCGCCGACAATGCTCTTAACGCAGCCGTTGCAGCCAATATTCGGGACGGTGAAGGTTTTCTGTTCCATGAGATTGAACTCCTGTGACACTCACGCCCATTGAATGGACGATCCGAACATATTCCCATGATAACACCTTGTACCTAGGTACAAGTCAAGAGGTTGATGCCCTATTTCAACTGAATTGATCGATAGCCCATGCCGCATGTTCGCCGACGATCGGATCGGCATCGTGCAGCAGTTTGGTGAGCAGGGGAATCAGGGACGAATCGCGCGAATTGCCCGCCGCAACGCAGGCATTGCGCACCAGCCGGGCGCGCCGAATGCGCTCGATCGGTGACCCGGCAAAGCGGGCTGCGAACGCCTGCTCATCCATCGTCAGCAGATCGCGGAGCGGTGGGGCGGCAAGGTCAACATCGGCGGGAAGAAAAGCGGTTTCACGGATCGCGGATGGGGCGAAGCGCTGGAATGGACACACGTCCTGACACACATCACAGCCATAGACCCAGTTTCCCATTAGCGGACGCAGCGCCGGATCGATGCTGCCTTTGTGCTCGATGGTCAGGTAACTGATGCAGCGGCGCGAATCGAGGACATGCGGGGTGGGAAAAGCCTTGGTGGGGCAGGCTTGCAGACAGCGGGTGCACTGCCCGCACATCGTCGGCGGGGTGGAGGGCTGATCGTAGCCGTCAAAGGCCACACCGGTGATGATTTCTGCGAGGAAGAATCGACTGCCGCGCCGGGGATGGATGAGCATGGTGTTCTTGCCGGTGAAGCCCAACCCCGCTTGATAGGCGTGCGAACGTTCCAAAATCGCCCCGGTATCGATATAGACACGGTGGAGCAAATCGCCGTATTCGGCGCGCATAAACGCCGCAAGGCTTTCGAGGCGCAGGGCGATCAGATCGTGATAGTCGAGACCCCATGCGTAAGCGGCGATGCGTCCGCGTGTGGGATCGGTCAGCAGATCGACGGGCAGCGATGCGCCATAATCGACGCCGACGACGATCAGCGAACGCGCGCCGGGCAGAATCACTTGTAGATCGCGTCGCCGTGCGATCCGATCTGCCCGCGCCATGTACCCCATGGTGCCGTGCATTTCGGCGGCGATCCAGCGCTCATAGGCGGCGAGATAGGGGGATGGCTTGGCTTCGGTGATGCCGACGAGCGAAAAGCCCAGATCAACCGCGCGGGCTTTCAGCCGCTCGCTCGAAAACAAACGGCTCATGAGGGATGCGGAATCCAGCCCTGCGAGTCGATGAAGGCGGCGAAGGATTCGGCTTGCGAGTGCAGCCCTTCCGGACTCATGTGCATGAAGTCTATCCAGTCACTTTCGGCTACCGGCATTTCGCGGGCATAGTCGAACAGCGGAATAGTGTAGGCGGCGGCGACATCGCGAACGATCTGATTGTTGTCCTCGATGGCTTGCACATAGGCCGCTTCGAGATCGCGTGCTCCCTCGCGGTACGTCCATGTCGCGAGCATGAGCTGTACCTGATGAATCTGCGCGATCCCGGCGATGGTGATCAGGTTTCGCTCATAGTAAATGGGCGGGTTTTGCTCGATGTTGTCGATCGACTCGTAAGCTTCTCCCTCGCCGCAGGTGACGGGCGGTGGCATGTACAGAGAAGCCGAGGTCGAAGGATCCGGTTCAAAGCCGAGCTGAATACTCAAGAAGCGGTACAGAGCGCTTGGGCTAAGCGGTTCTTCGACGCGATAGCTGGCGACCATCCCATAGGGCGACAGCCCGCGCAGGGCATTTTCTCCGGCGTAGCAGTCAGGTGCGCGTTCACGGGTGCGCGCATCATTGTTGACCGAATAGAAGATAACCAGATCAGGATCGAGCGCCAGATAGCGCGTTTCCAAGTTGCTCATGATCTGAAATGAAGTATAGCCGGAAACGCCCGCGTTGATGACTTCGACATTGGTATAGCCATATTCATCGCGAAGTACCTGCTGAAGCTGCGCCGGATAAGCATCCTGCGGCGCAACAAAGTGACCGAAGGTGGTCGAATCGCCCATCGCGATGATGCGGTATACGCCATCCGGTTTCACCGCGCTGACGGGCTCACCGCGTAGGCCGAGCTGATTGTTTCCGGCGGCATAAGGAGACAGGCCGGTATCGACCCCGGGCAGCGGGATCACGCTGGCGACCATGCGGTTGATGTCGTCGCGCGAATATAAAAAGGCGATTTTTTGGTTCGGCGTGCCGAACGCGCCGAAATAGAGCCTAAGGAGGATTTCCAACAGCGCACATGTCCACACGAACAGCACGACGACTTCGCCAATGCCCATCAATAGGCGATCGATGGCGGGGCGCGCCGCCCACACAGCGCCCGACCGACCGACGAGTGCAGTGATCAGCGCGAGACCGAACAACAGCACGCTCAGCGCGAGGACGATCCACATTTCGGGGCGTTCGATCCATGTGCGGAGATACAAACGGACGGTCTGATCGGTGCCATCCTGAAAGACAACCCGCAGCGTGGGCATGGCGTTTCCGCTGACACAAAAGCGCGCATCACCTTGACCAGTCGTGCCTTGATTGTTGTAATACACCTCGCGGATACGCTGGGCATTCCAACTGACCTGCACGCAGTCTCCGTAGGCGAACACCGACGCGCGATCGGCTTGAAAGAGGATCGACGCGTCGGCGTGCTGGGATTGGTGAATGGCGGGGCCGGGAAATAGGAGTTGAAACGCCAGCACGACCAGTAGGGCACTGCCCATTAGCATCAAGAGCGCGGGCAAACGAGGCGGTCGCAGCGAACGCCGCATTGGTGTCATGGTTTGGATGGTTTTGCAGTCCTTCTCAGTACAATGAGGACATCACATTTTAGTCAGCCGAATTGAAAGGATCAATGATGACGTCTGGTAGTAACCCGTCTGGTAGTAATCCGCCTGATGATTCACAGTCCCTAGACTCCAAGGCGCACAGCCGCGCTCGGTTCAGCCAATACGCGCACGGCTATGTGACGAGCGATACGCACAGCAAAGGATCCGATCTGGATCGGTTGCTCGAAATCGCTGCGCCGCAGCCCGAATGGGAAGCGCTAGACGTGGCGACGGGCGGCGGGCACACTGCGCTCAAGATTGCCCCGTACGTGCGCCGAATGGTTGCCAGCGACTACGCGCCGCCGATGCTCGAAGAAGCACGCGCCTTCATCGTCTCAAAAGGCGCGACCAACGTCGAATTTGCCCCCGCCGACGCGGAAAACCTGCCGTTCCCTGATGAGTCGTTCGACTTAGTGACCTGCCGTGTGGCGGCACACCACTTCCCCGACTGTTATCGCTTCGTCGTCGAATCGGCGCGGGTACTGAAGCCGGGCGGGCGGTTGGTGGTGCAGGATCATGTCCTGCCCGATGACA
>JAXLWG010000003.1:0-291585 GCA_046328615.1 Anaerolineae bacterium
TCCCCCACATCCGGGTATTTGTCCCGCCGGAATTCTCCGAAGAACACCTGCCCCGTCACGCGCAGCACGTAAGCCGCCGTGATGACGATGCCGAGCGCAGCGATGATCACCAGAATGGAATAGTAATTGGTCAGCGTGAAACTGCCGATTTGAAGCGCCACGTTAGACGATGCATTCCACATGCCAACGAAGATCGGGAATTCTGCGATAAATCCGCTGAACCCCGGCATCCCCATACTCGTCAAACCGCCGATCACGAAAGCGACACCGACCCATGGCATGACTTTGATAAACCCGCCGAGGCTCGGAATATCACGGGTGTGCGCGCGGTCATAAACCATGCCGACGCAGCCGAAGAACAAAGCCGTCATCGCGCCGTGGCTGAACATCTGTAAGCCCGCGCCGGTCATGCCGATCAAGTTCATGGTCGCCCACCCCATCGAGACCAGCCCCATATGGCTGACCGACGAGAAGCCGATCACGTACTTGAAGTCACGCTGACGGAAGGCGATAAACGCGCCGTAAACGACGTTCACCAGCGTGAGGAACACAATCCACGGCAGATGAACGTGCGCTCCTTCGGGCAGAAGCTGCACCCCTGCGCGGAGCGCCGCATACGCACCGACTTTCATCAGCACGCCTGCGTGGATCATCGAAACGGCAGTCGGGGCGGCCACGTGACCGTCCGGCGACCAGTTGTGGAAGGGGAACACCCCGGCCAGCACGCCGAAACCGATGAAGATGAAGGGGAACCACAGCCGCGCGAACGAAATATCACCGAGGAACGGCAGGTTGAACGCGCCATTTTCCGCCGCGAGGGTGAGCTGCGTAATGCTGAAGCTCAGTTCGTGGCTGTCTGATGGAAGTAGACCACTGGCTTTCGCGTTGGCGAAAACCTGCGCGCCTTCATTCAGGAACCAGTGATTGGCCTGAATGACCATCGCGATCACGCCGACCAGCGCCACCACTGAACCGATCAGGATGTACAGCGTCAGCTTCATCGCCGCGTATTCACGTAACTTTACCCATCCCCACGTGGCGATGAGTAGATACATGGGGAAGATCGCCAGTTCATAGAAGAAGAAAAGGACGAACATATCGTTGGCGACGAATACACCGAACACACCCGCGACCAACAGCATGAAGAAGGCCATGAATTCGCGCGTGCGGTCTTCGATTTTCCAGCTAATCAGCACACCGGTGATCGTCACCATCGAGGTGAGCAGCACCATCGGCACACTTAAGCCGTCTACGCCGAGATGATACGTGATGCCGAGGGCTTCCACCCACACCACGCGTTCTTGAAAGGCGAGCGTCTGGTTATAGAGCGTCGTCGCCATACTGTCGCCGCCTGCTTGCAGCGTCGCATCCTGTGCGGCGGTTAGCGCTGCCACGTTGTTGTTGTAGCTGATAAACGTGAACAAGGCCAAGCCGAACACGATGAACGCCGCCGTGATGGCGATGCCTCTGATCATGTCCTTGTTTTCGCGGGGGATGAAGAGAATCACCACCCCCGCGATGATCGGGACAAAGATCAAAAGGCTGAGGACAGGAAATGTTACCGAGTTAACCATCGTTCTGCCTTCACCCCTGGGTTACACCCGTACCGGGACGCCCATCATCAGCGACACCGAGGCGTTAATCACGGTCAAAATCCAGTTCGGCGCAACCCCCGTGATCAGGATCAACGCCATCAAGGGCGCCATCGCAATCACTTCGCGCACCTCAATTTCCAGCTTGTAGTCTTTCCAATGCATATTGAACGGGCCGTGCAGCACCGCGCGAATGCCCTTAAGGATGTAACCGCCCGTGAACAGCAGCCCAATCATGCTGACGACCGTTAGGCTGGTGAACACCGCCCACGAACCGCGCACGACCAAGAATTCGCTCACGAAGCCGTTCAACCCCGGCAGACCAAGGCTCGCCATGCTGGTGAAGATGAAAATTCCACCGTAGATCGGCGCTTTCACCCAGAAACCACCATACTGAGTCATGTCGCGCGTGTGCGTCTTGTGATAAATCGCGCCTGCCAGCAAGAACATCCCTGCCGAGCTGAGGCCGTGATTGAACATCTGCAAGACCGCGCCGTTCATGGCGATGATGGCGTCCTGCTGGTACTGCGTGCCGCCAGTCATATAGGCTTGACCGTATGCCAGCGCCGTCACCGCGATCCCCATGGCGACGAAGCCCATGTGGTTCACCGAGCTGTAGGCGACCAACCGCTTAATGTCGGTTTGGCCGAACGCGCTGAACGCGCCCAACACCACGCCGAGCATAGCGAGGAATGCTAACACCGTCGCAAAGTTGGTGTGGATCACGCCGAGGATGTTCAAATCTCCAACCCAGACATCCGGGAAGAAGGGGATCACCAGACGCAGGAAGCCATACGCCCCCAGCTTAAGCATCACCCCCGCCAGCAGCATCGACCCTGCGGTCGGCGCTTCCGAGTGCGCGTCGGGCAGCCATGTGTGGAACGGCCACACCGGCACCTTGATGCAGAAGGCGACAAAGAAGCCGAGGAATGCCAGCCCCTTCACCGTGTTGATGTCGATCCCAAGGAAAATACCGCCGAGCTGAGTCGTCAGTGCGGGCCACAGGGCGCTAATCACGCCCATGCTGAACGCGGGCGTTCCGGCGACATAATCTTGCAGCGCGGGAGTCGTCGCGCGCAGGCTTTCCACCACATCAGCGGGCACCTGCGACACCGACCAACCGATCAACTGCACCGCCAGCAGCATCCCAAGGGAGCCGCCGAGCGAGTAGATGAAGAACTTGGTCGAGGCATACTTGCGGTTCGGGCCGCCCCACTGGTCGATCAAGAAGTACATGGGGACGAGCGTCACTTCGTAGAACAGGAAGAAAATCATCAAGTCCATCGCGCTGAACACGCCGAAGCTGCCCGCCGCGAAGAACAGGATAAACGCCATGTGGAAGTTGACGCGATCTTCAATTTCAAAGCTGATGAGCACGCCGAGCGGGGTCAAAATCCCGGTCAGCAGGATCATCGCCGCGCTGATTCCGTCGATCCCCAAGTGCCAGTTGACGCCCAACACCGGGAACCACGGCGTATTAACTTCCATGCCGTAGCCGCCGGTTTGGCTGCCCACATAAGCGAAGAACACGGCGATGCTGACCGCCGCGAGCACAGACGCAATACCCAGCGCCGTGTAACGCACCAGATTACGCCACTGAGGGGCGGTCGGGAGCATGAGCAGAGCTACCCCGCCAATGGCGGAGGCAGCGATTAAAAACGTGAGTACATCAATGCCGATAATCGTCATCATTCAACCTTTAGGGCATCACCCGGCTCGACCATGAAGGCATCCACCGTTAAGGCATCGCATTCAGTGCGCCCGTCGAAAGGGCGAAAACGATCACGAGGATTAGTGCGACCACCATGATCAGCAGCATATACTGCTGCACACGTCCGGTTTGCACGTTGCGTATCCACGAGCCGAAGCGCGCGACCAGTTCCGGCACGCCGTCCCCGACACCGTCGATCAGCCAACTGTTGAGCACCTTGATCAGATCGCCGATCCATGTGAACGCGCGCCCGATAAAGTGCAGCGTCCCGTCAATCACGCCCTTGTCAAGGAACAGGTACGACACGTTCTTGCTAACCCACTGCGACGGCTTAACGAACAACATGACGTACAGCTCGTCGAAGTAGTATTTGTTCTTCAGCGTGGTATGAAGCTGCGGGCCAAGGATGTTGATCAGCGGATCGACTTCCCCTGCTTGCAGCGGCTTACGCGCGTACATCATGAAGCCGACGTACAGACCGCCCAGCGCAATCACGAACGAGAACAGCACCGGCACAATGTCAAACGACAGCGCCGCCGGGTGCGCGATTAGGGTTGCGCCGACAAATTCATGGAACGGGTTGCCATTCGCGGAGAACATGCCGCCCAAAATCGGGAAGCCGGGGTTCACGCCGACGAAACCGGCGATCACCGCGAAAACGGCGAGGATGACGAGCGGCAGCGTCATGGTGAAGCTGACGATCCCGTTGCCGAGGTTCGCGTGCTTCGCTTCTTCCGTGCGCGCTTCGCCAAGGAAGGTCAAGCTCAACTGGCGCGCAGTGTAGAACGCGGTCAGGAATGCGGCCAGCACCAAGCACACGAATACGAGCGTGTGCGGGCCAAAGCCTTCCGTCAAACCGTGCCATGCGTCGGCCAGAATTTCGTCCTTCGACCAGAAACCGGCGGTAATCAGCGGCAGACCAGCCAGCGACAAGCCGCCGATCAGGAAGGTGTAGAAAGTGACGGGCATCGTCTTACGCAGACCGCCCATGTTCATCATATCCTGCGGATCGAAGGCGTGAGCGCTGTCATGTTCGGCTTCGCCGTGTGCTTCAATCGCGTGATCTTCGTGCGGAACGATCGCGCCGTGTGAACCGCCGTGTGTGGCATGCGCGTCATACGCGAACTGGTCTTCCGCACCACCGCCCCCATGTCCCGTACCAGCGGCGAGCGCAGGCGTGTGTCCATGCGCTTTTCCGTGACCGTGAGCATGGGCATGAACGTGATGTTCGCCGTGTTCCATGCCGTGAATGACAGCACCGGAAGCCATGAACAGCAGCGCCTTGAAGAACGCGTGCGTGATCAGGTGGAAGGCCGCCGCGATATACCCGCCGATGCCGAGCGCGGCCATCATGAAGCCGAGCTGCGAAATGGTCGAGTACGCGAGAACTTTCTTCACGTCGTTCTGCGCCACGGCGATCGTTGCCGCAAACAGCGCGGTGAACGCACCCACAACCGACATCAACAACAGCGGTGAGGTGAACACGCCGTGATGCGGATCGCCGCCTGCCGAGAACAGCGGATACATACGAACAATCGCGTAAATACCTGCCGACACCATCGCCGCCGCATGGATCATGGCGCTAACAGGTGTCGGGCCTTCCATCGCGTCGGGCAGCCACACATGCAGCGGGAACTGCGCCGATTTCCCAATCGTACCGATAATCAGGAAGATACCAATTAACCCGGCAGCACTAATTCCGCCGAACAGGATCGCCGGAGTATTCGCCAAGCGTTCGGCGATCGTTTCGGCGTGCGGGGTTTCATGCTCAGCCGCGGCGGCTTCCCCTTCGGCTGCGACGGCGTGTTCGCCTTCAGCAGGGGCGGCTTCAGTTGTAGTAACTTCCACCGCAACCGGTTCAGCGCCGGGTGCAGGGTTGTACATAATGTCGCGGAAATTGAGCGTTCCGGCGGACATATACAGGTAAACAATGCCAAGCAGCATGATCACGTCGGCGACGCGTGTCGTCGTAAACGCCTTGATCGCCGCGTTGTAAGCACTTTTCTTTTCGTACCAGAAACCGATCAGCAGGTATGAGCATACGCCCATGATTTCCCAACCGACGAACAGCAGCAGCAGGTTATCCGCCACCACCAACGTCAGCATCGCACCCGCGAACAGCGAAATGAGGCTGAAGAAGCGCGACTGGCGCGGGTCATGCGCCATGTAGCCGATCGAATATATGAAGATCATGGTACAGGCCAGCGGCACCATGAACAGCATAATCGCCGTGAGTGGGTCCACCAGCACGCCGATGTTGAAGCTGCTGAGGCCGGTCGCCATCCACGAAATGCTGCTGTGCAGCACCGCTTCGCCAAAGTGCGGCAGGTTGGTCGCTTCCGACAAAACGCGCAGACTAATCAGCCATGCGGATAGGATACCGCTCAAGCCCACGATGATGCTGAGGACGCGGCTCTGCGACGTGACAACCTGTACAGGCATCCCGTCGTAATCTGGGTGATGGCCGCCATATTCTTCGCTGGTCGCCGGGACGAACTTGGAGCGGTTCGTCAGCAGCGTGATCACGAAGAACGCCAGCAGCGGTCCAACCGGGATCAGCCACGGCAAATTATTGGGATCACTGATAAACGAATTCAAATCCATTGTCGCCCCTACCCCTTCAGCAGATTCACGTCTTCGACGACGACAGAACGTCTGCTGCGGTAAATCGAGATCACAATCGCCAGACCCACAGCGGCTTCAGCAGCGGCGATGACGAACACAAATGCGGCGAACGCTTGCCCGGACATATTCTGCGGCGTGAGGTAGCGCCAGAACGCGACGAGATTAATGTTCACCGCGCTCAGCATCAGTTCGACGCTCATCAGGATTGCCACCGCGTTCCGCCGCGATAACACGCCGTACACGCCGATGCAAAACATCGCGGCAGCGACGACGAGGTACATCCACAAAGGCACCATCTCGTAAGCTCCCTTAATCGTCTTCGCGGGCGATGACAATCGCGCCGATCATCGCTGCGGTCAGCAGCAGTGACGCGACTTCGAACGGCAGCACATACTGATTGCCGTCCACCAGCGCCACACCCAAATCTTGCGTCGTCGCGACCAAGTCCGTCGTCGGTGCACCGCTGGCAGCTCCATTCGGGCCCCACAGCGGCAAAATCACCCCGGCGAACAGGACGACAAAGAACAGTACAGCGACCAGTGCGCTCGCCCACCACTGGCGGTTGAACACCTCGCGCATCGCTGTCATCGAGCGCGTGAGCATCACCGCGAAGATGATCAGGATGGCGATAGCACCGATATAGACCAAAACCTGAACCGCCGCCAAGAACGGCGCGCTGAGCAGGACGAACAGCCCCGCCCCGCCGAACAGGCTGATGATCAGGTAGATCGCCCCGTGAATCAGGTTGCGGTTGGTGACTACTCCCAACGCCCCGCCAAGCGCAATGACGGCGAACAAGAAGAAAACGATGGTTTGCGGGTTGAGTTCAAGCATACGCCAGTACCTTTTTTTCGCGTGTCTCGCGTGACTTCCACTTGCATCGCAGGGGCGCAGTCCGCTGACACGGGCGCGCCCCTACACGTGCTTCATTGTTCAATCTTGCCAAATCGTCGAGCGCTCCGCTCGCCGTTAATGCGCCACCGTCGATGCCGGTGCAACCGGAACGATAGCGTTTTCCGACGATTCGAGCGCCGGAGCCATCCGGGCACGCTCATCTGCGAGCCGTGCGCGGCGACCTTGATCGCGCAAAATCGTCAGAACACCGATAACGATTAAAACGTTCGCACCCAGCAGGATCGCAGCCTGCGGCAGGTTCGAAACGAAGTCCGTTTCCATCCCCGGCGCGGGTGCCAAGCCCACCTGCTGAACAACCTTCAACACGAGCGCCGTCACCAGTGCATTGACGATCGACACCGGAACCAAGAACTTCCAGTTGAACGCCATCATCTGGTCAATGCGCACGCGCGGCACGGTTGCACGCAGGATCAGCGTGAACAGATACGGGATCGCGGTTTTTGCCATCAGCCACACAAAGCCGAGCGCGGGAAGCTGCGCCACGAACGGCCCCGACCAACCACCCAAGAAAATCACCGTGAACAGCAAATTCACCGTGAACGAGTGCAGGAATTCGGACGCCATGAACAGGCCGAACTTCATGCCGCTGTACTCGATGTTGTACCCGGCGACGAGTTCGGATTCGGCTTCGATCAAGTCAAACGGGGCGCGTCCGGTTTCCGCAAGGTTGGAAATGTAGAAAATCAACGCGGCGATGGGAGCCAGTACGATGTACCACATCCCCTGCTGCGCGAGGACGATGCCCTGCATGCTCATGGTGCCCGCGAGCATGAGCGGGATGAGCAGCGAAACGATCATCGGCACTTCATAACTGACGAGCGCGGCGACCACGCGGAAAGCACCAAGGAGCGCGTACTTGTTATTGCTACTCCACCCTGCCATCATGATCGCAAGGGTGCCAACACTGCCGATTGCGACGACATACAGCACGCCGATGTCGAGGTCAGCACCGATATGAACGGGGCTGAACGGCACGACTCCCCAAATCAGGATCACCGACAGCATCGCGACGATCGGCGCGGCGTTGTAGATCACACGATCCGCGCCCGCAGGGGTAATATCTTCTTTGATGATGAGCTTGACAGCGTCGGCGACGTTCTGAAGGATACCGAACGGCCCCACGCGGTTCGGGCCGAGGCGATCCTGCACACGCGCAGCGATTTTGCGCTCGATCCAAATGAAGATGATGACCAACACCAGCGGAAGGGATGCCACGGCGACTACACCGAGTAGTATCGACAAAAACTGCGCTACTCCGGGATCCACGCCACCCCGCACAAGGCAGGGAACCATCGTGTCAAGAATACTGATGCACTGTGCTTCCATTTATGTGTTCCTTTTCCCCGTGCGAGCCTTGCCCTACTGCCATTCGAGCGCGTTTTTGCGCCATGCATAGACCAACGCATCCGCCAGCAGGAAAATGAACAGGAGCCCTGCGCCAAACGCGAAAAAGTCAAGCCGGTTATATGCAATCGCCCACGGGAACAGAAACACCAATTCCACATCGAAAACGAGGAAGACGAGGCCGTTCAGGTAATATTGAACTTTGAACTGAACCCAAGTATCGCCAACGGTTTCAACCCCGCATTCGTAAGTCGCCATTTTAATGGCATTTGGGCGGCTGGGGCGGAAGATCCATGAGACCAGCAGCGGCAGCGCTGGCAGCGCCCACGCAAGCCCCATAAAAACGCCAATGAAAGCCCATTCGTTAACCACACTCATCGGAGGTGACTCCCGTGAATATGAACCTGTATATTGTGAACAAGTGAGACGATTGCGCCATTTGGTACAAACGCCGCAAGTATAGCATCCTGTAACGCGACTGCAAAGATGCAGCGGCTCACAAATCGCAGGTTCAGTATAGACTGAATAGTGAGAATTGTAACACGCGCCTCATCCCGTCTCCAAACACAAATGACACCAAAAACGGTTCTGCTATAATGCGAACGACAATTTTTACGCGATGCAGGGGCTAAAAACCCTGAAAATCTCCAGTTGAAGGCGATTATGACACTCACGATCATCACCCCCACCGCGGAACAGTGGGACGCTTATGTGCGTCAGCATCCGCGTGGGCATGTGCTTCAACTTTCGACATGGGGCGAACTGAAAAGCGCCTTCGGTTGGTCGTATGACCGTGTCGCCATCACAGAGAACGGGCAAATTGTCGGCGGCGCGCAGATGCTCTTTCGCCAACTCCCCTTTCGCTTGGGGACAATGGCTTATCTCCCCTTCGGCGGATACCACGAGGATGGCACGTCAAGCGCCGACCTGTGGAACGCCGTGAAGCTATGCGCGCGCAAACACGGCGCGGCGTTCTTGAAATACGAACCGGGCCTTTATCTCGACCATTCCGCGCCCGATCTAGCAGCACAGGGATTCCGCGCATCGCCGCAAACGGTGCAGCCGCCCAACACGGTCGTCATGGACATCGCCGGTGATGAGGACGTGATTATGGCGCGGATGAATCAGGGAACACGCCGCAAAATCCGTCAGAGCTTGAAGAACGATGTCCATTACTACGAAGCCTCACGCACTGATGTGGATAAATTCACGTCGATCATGCAGGTGACGGGGTCGCGCAACGAATTCGGCGTACATTCCGCCGCCTACTATCAAAAAGCCTATGATCTGTTTGTCCCGCGCGATGCGGCGCTGATCCTCGCCGAACATGAAGGCGATACACTGGCCGGGGTGTTCGTGTTCCAGCTTGGGCCGTGGGCATGGTATCTGTATGGCGCGTCATCGAACGAAAAGCGCAACCTGATGGCGAGCTACGGTGTACAGTGGAAAGCGATCCAGTGGGCCAAAGCGCGCGGCGCGATCTATTACGATATGTGGGGCATTCCCGATGCCAACGAAGCCGCGCTTGAAGCCGAATTCGAGCAGCGCAGCGATGGCTTATGGGGAGTCTACGGCTTCAAACGCGGATGGGGCGGCAAAGTGATCCGCTCGTTGGGCGCGTGGGATCGCGTCTATAACCCATTGATTTATTCTGCCTATAAACTCGCCTTGAAAGTCCGCAGCCATGCCGACAGCTAACCTGACCGTCCATCGCATCAACAACCGTGACGAGTGGAATACTCATCTTCGCGCACTGCCCTACGCCCATGTCCTGCAAACATGGGAGTGGGGAGAGTTCAAGCGCGTGACGACGGGCTGGCAGCCGGTGCGCTTCGCCTACAAACGCGGTGATCAGATCGTCGGGATGGCAAGCGTGGGCGTCCGCAGTGTGGCGAAACTGTTCAAGGTTGTGTATGCGCCCAAAGGCCCCGCCCTCGCCTATGACGATCCGGCGATCACGAGTGCGATCCTCGATCACTTGCAGACATTCGCACGTTCGCAGGGTGCGATCTGGCTCAAAGTCGATCCCGACGTCATCGAAGCGACGGGGATGCCCGGCGAAAGCGATGATCAACCGGACTCAACCGGCCAGCAGGTGATCAGTGAACTCCAGCGGCGCGGCTGGCGCTTCTCGGCGGATCAAGTGCAGTTCCGCAACAGTGTGATCGTCGATTTGACGCGCAGCGAAGACGAACTGCTCGCCGCCATGAGCCAAAATACACGGCGCAAAGTCCGTGTCGCCGAACGCGATGGCGTGACGATCCGCGTGGGATCGGCGGCGGATCTGCCGCTGCTCTATGACCTGTATAAAATCACCGGAGAGCGCGATCAATTCCTAATCCGCCCGTTCAGTTATTACGAATTGGCGTGGAAAACCTTCATCGAAGCCGGACTCGCCCATCCACTGATCGCCGAATTCGACGGGAAACCGATCGCGCATGTCATTCTGTTCCACTTCGGGCAAAAGTGCTGGTATTTCTACGGCGCGTCGTCGAACGAACACCGCGAGTCGATGCCGAACTATCTGCTTCAGTGGCAGGCGATGAAATGGGCCAAAACGCGCGGCTATACGAAGTATGATATGTGGGGCGCACCGAACCAATTTATCGAAAGTGATTCGATGTGGGGCGTATTCGCCTTCAAACGCGGCTTTCGTGGAGTCGTCACGCGTCACATCGGCGCATGGGATTACGCTCCTTATCCGCCGCTGTATGCGCTCTACACCAACGTGATGCCGCGTATCATCGCTCGTATGCGGCGCGCGGCGGCGAAGGGTGCGGAAACGCCCGAATAAGCTACAATGACCGAGGATATCCTTCGTTGGTTCTATTCAGGCGGGGACAACCTCATGATCAAGGGACTGCGGACCCCGGTGCGGCGCGATGACGCCGCCTACTACATTTTTCTCATGCTCGCGGCATTTGCGATCTCGGTCGTCGGCACGCGCATTTACTTGGAAGTGACCGGCTACCCGCAGATCGGCGGCGGCGATTTGCACATTGCCCATGTGCTGTGGGGCGGGCTGGCGATGTTCATCGGCAGTCTCATCCCCCTGATCTATGCGAACCGGTGGGCATACCGCGCCGGAGCGATTCTCGGCGGCGTGGGCGTGGGCTTCTTCATTGATGAAGTTGGCAAGTTCATCACCGCCAGCAATGATTACTTCTACCCGCTGGCCGCGCCGATCATCTACGCCACCTTTCTCATCACGCTGATCATTTTTGCGCGCGCGCGCCAGCCCATTCAACCAAATCCCCGTGTCGAGCTGTACCATGCGCTTGACGGGCTGCGCGAAATCCTTGACCGTGACTTGAATGCCCGCGAAAAGAGCGCACTCGAAACCCGTTTGACTTATGTACAGGAACATGCAGGCGATTCGAGCGAGAAGGAACTCGCATCGGCGCTCCTCGAATTTCTCCGTTCGCAGCATCTACAAACCCTTCCCGACCGGCGCGGCGTGTTGGGATCGTTCATTGTCTTGTGGTTGAAGTTCGAGCAGCGCTTCTTGAAACGGAGCGCTTCCGCGATTTGATCGTGCTGCTGCTCGGCGTCATGGGGGTGGGAGCGTTCGTCGCTGCCGTCGCGATTGTGCGATCGGTCGCAGCACCTACGCTCGACGATTTCGCACGCGCCCTTTACACCAGCCTCAACCACGTCGCAGGAGCCGCCAGCCTGAGTTGGGCCTTCACATGGATTCTGCTCCATATTCTGTGCGGCATCCTTTTGATCATCGGGATGGTGCTCACGATTATGGGAAGCGATGCGCTCGGCACGCGATTAGGGTTTTTCGGGATGCTAATCGCCGTGGCGGTGGTCGATCTGGTTACGTTCTACTTCAACCAGTTCGCCGCCGTTGGGATCACGAGTGTGCATTTTGTGGTACTGCTGCTCATTCTGCGCTATCGATCGCGCTATCTCATCTCACAGGCGACCGCGCAGGGTGTGCTGTAAGTGAATGAAGGAAAAGCATGACACAAACACAAGTACAGGTCGATCTGGAATACACCTACCTCGACACCAATGGAGTTACGCTGCATGTGGTGCAGGCAGGCCCAAAAGATGGAGAGCCGGTGCTGCTGCTGCACGGTTTTCCAGAATTCTGGTATGGCTGGAAGGCGCAGATTCAAGCGCTGGCCGCGGCGGGTTTCCGCGTGTGGGCACCCGATCAGCGCGGCTATAACCTCAGCAGCAAACCCAAAGCCGTCGAAGCCTATCGGATGCATCAGCTCGTCGCCGATGTGATCGGCTTGATCGATCAATCAGGGCACGAGCGACTCCATTTGGTCGGGCACGATTGGGGCGGCGCGGTCGCATGGTCGGTCGCCATGCGTCACCCCGATCGACTGAAAAAGCTGGCGATTCTGAATATCCCCCACCCCGCTGTGTTTCTGGAAACGGTGCGTTCGAATCCCTATCAGATGCTCAAAAGCTGGTATATGGGTTTCTTTCAACTGCCCCTACTGCCGGAAGCCCTCTTGACCGGCGGCGATGCCAACGGTGCGGCGATCATGCTGTTCGCCAGTTCCAACCCCGGCACGTTTAAGGATCAAGACATCGCAGAATATGTGAAAGCGTGGAAGCGTCCCGGTGCGATGACGGGGATGATCAACTGGTATCGCGCGCTGTTTCGCAGTCCCAGCAGCGGCACGCCGCGCGGCGATGTGCGCATCCACGTTCCTACGCTCATGCTGTGGGGCGAAGATGATGTCGCGTTGGATGCGTCGATGGCGCAGCCGAGCATTGCATTGTGCGACGAGGGGAAATTGATCACCTACCCCGATGCGGGGCACTGGATCGCGCATGAAAAAGCCGAGGAGGTCAATCGACAGCTCATCGGCTTCTTCTCGTAAAAGTATCAAACGCGGAGACCACAGTGCTGTGATCTCCGCGTCCTCTGCGATTTGTCGTGCTTTACTCACCCGATAGGATGGTGAACACCATCCCCGCCGAGCGCCCGTAGACTTCGGGGAAGTATGCTTCCTGCGCGGTCGCGGGGATCACGTTGTACACCCCTTCCAACCCGGCACGGATCGTGTACACAAATTCGTACGTCCCGGCGGGCAGATAGCTGGAATACAAGTTCACCTGTTGATCGCGGAATTCAATATTGCTGAACCACCACCAGCCCCATCCTTGATCGAGCGGGTTTTCACGGCTGAGTTCCGGCTGTGTGCCCACCTGCGGCGAGGTCGCCAGATCCGGATTAATCGCGTCGGTTCCCGCCGGGATCGGATCGGTAATGATGATGAAATTCAAGTCGTTCGGCGCGATGATCGTCAGCCGCACCTGAATTTGATCGCCAACACGCGCCTGCGTGATCGGCGTCCCGCTGTCATCGCCCAGCAGCGTATAACGCCGCTCGATGACGACGCCGTTGTTGAGCGGATCGACTTGATCGACCGGAAGATAGGCACGCAGGAATGCGGTGTAATACAGTGCGCCGTTCCCTGCTTCGCGGCTGATCGTCAGGGCATTACTCGCGGTCAGCGCGTCGATGTCGATCGCGGTATCCACCAGCGGCACCGACGGATCGGCGGGTGCGCTGCCGGCGGCGAGTGCTGTTCCGTTCAAATCGATCGCATACGGATAGCTCGGCGTGGTATCGCCTGTGTTGATGCTCCAATCGGTGAGCGCCAATGTCGCCCATGCAGTTTCTTGCGTCGTCTCCCATGCGTCGGCCTTGCGCGCCGCCATCAGCCAGCGGATCACATTCGGGATCAACTCGCTTTGCGGGGTTAGGCGAACGAGCGCATCCAACACCATCGCCGTCGTGCGCGTATTGGTATTCCAGTTATAGCGATCCGGCGCGGTTTCTTCCCAGTGAACGCCCGTCGCACTGATCACGGCACTGCTGACCAAATCGCTGATCAGCACATCGGCACGGGTATTCCCGCCATCAATCGCGGCGACCGTCAGCGCCAGCAGTGCTTTCGCCCATGTCGAGAGCATCGCCCGGTTTTCGTACAGGTTCGCCGTGCGCGCAACATCTGCTGCGTTGGCCTGTGCCAGCGCGTACAGCATCAGCGATTGGCGGTTGATCTGCCACTGCGGGACGCTCACCGAGGGGATGATGAAGCGTGTATTGAGGAAATTCACCGCGTTTTGAACAACATTATCCGACACCATGAAGCCCTGATCGCGCGCCTCGACCAAGCCGAGCAGCGCATAGGCCGTCATGCCGGGGTCGCTGTCATCGCGCGCGAACCAGCCCCATCCGCCATCGACTTTCTGCCATGCGTACATCCGCTGCAAGCTCATGCCAATCTGTTCGCTGAGCTGCTGGCGAAGTGCATCGGTCATCTGCGGTGTGCCGTTCACAGCCCGGAACGCTTCGGTATTCGCGAACAAATACGTGATGGTCTGCTCGACGCTCTCGTACTCGCCTAATCGAAGCGCACGCAGGCTCGCAAAGGTCGTCGCCACCAATGACGGTTCAACGCGTACCCGCAGATCGCCCTGCACCACCGGCAGCGAGGTCGGCAGCAGAATCGTCTCGGTCACACTTCCGGCATCCAGCAGCGCGCCGCCCGTCCCAACGGTTTCCGGCACTTCATAGCGGTAAACCGGCAGCAGATGCTCCTCACCCTGTCCCAGCGGCGGCTTGCTGGCGTCGGTCAGCGATCCGTCGGCATTTTGCACCGTGAACAGCAGATCGACCGACTCGGTATTTTCAACCGTCGCGCTCCATTCGACGCGCTGACCTGCCCCCGCCGGGATGGTCACCGTCTGCGCCGCATCTTCAGGCAGAGTCAGGCCGGTGCCGCTCAGGTTGACGGTAACAGTCTGCTCGGTCTCCGTATTGTTGTTGACCATCGCGGCCAGCGTCGCTTGATCACCGACGACGAAGAAGCGCGGCGTCACCGGGCGGATCAACAGCGGCTTGGTCGAAATCAGGTCATACGTCGTCGCACCGACGAGCATATTGCCGTCTTCGCCGCTCGTCACCGCGCGCACATCCAACCGCCATGTCGTCAAGTTATCGGGCAGCGTCACGTCGAAGGAGGCGGTGCCGTCCGCATTGGTCGTCAGCGATCCGTTCCAGTAGGCGGTATCGACAAATTCCTGACGGATGTCGAAAATGCCGCCTTCCCCGAAACCGCCGCCGCCGCCCTTGATTACATCGAGAACGGTTTGCGTCAGTTGATCGGTATTGATGCTGAGCGGGGTCGCCGTGCGCACGCTCAAACCCTGCTGACCATAGAAATAGGCGATCAGATCAGACGCGTTGCTCGGTGCCAGCGTCAGCACCGCGAGGTCGGTCAAGCCCGCGCCCAATTCGGCGGTAACCGGGTTTCCGGCGTAATCTGTCGCGCGGATCGTGAACGTCACGGTGTCGCCGGGGCCTGCCTGTTCGGTATTCGTCTGCACATCGAGGTGGATTTCGCGCTGCGAAGATCGACCATAAGCTGCACCAATCCAGCGCTGAACGAAGCAACAGGGTTGTATCCACCCCCTTGACCCAAGATCACGCTCACGAACACATTGGGGCGAATGCTCGGCTTAAGATCTGGCGCTTCGACGACATGCAGAATTGCTGGTGAGCGTTACCCACTGTCATCAGCACTTGGCGCGTTCCACCGTGATCAACGCATCTGCGCTGCCTTGGAACAGCAGGGGTGATCGCGGGATTGAGGCGGTATCGCCAACCCATACTGGAAGTCGCGATCCGCGTGAGATCGATACGGTAGCTGTTCTGCTGCCGCCACGATATACGTCTCCTGCTGACGTAAATTTGCGCCGCGCTGATAACCTGATTGCCGCGCCATCGGTACAGTCGCGCGGATCGAAAATTCCACCATTCGGCGGTGTGAAGCTAAAACTCACGCTTCACCGTTCGCATCCGCGTCGTCTGTCCCCCTGCGGCAGCCGGGATTTCTTCGACCTGACTCGTCCATACGGCGCGTCCGTTAACAATCGGACTCCTCTGCGCTTGACCAGTGGCGTTCGACCACTTCCTGTCGACGCTCTGGTTGGCGACTGGCTGGCCGTCCCAATCGACGGTGATCAGGCGCTCGTCTCGTACGCCGTCGCCACATATTCATCCGGGTGCACGCCACTTCGCCTGTCCCGCCCACCAGACCGATCACTGCGCGTCCGGCGACCGCTTGCCCGCTGTCGTCGGTCACCGTGAAAACCGATGCTCCATGTTTGGCTCTGTGTGGGTCCTGCCAAATCCGCCAGACTTCAATCCGTTATTGGCATCAGTGCCTGTCCGGTCGCAATTTCGCCGCTGCGGCCAGCGCCATTGCTCGACCCGGCATCGAAGTCATAATCGCCGAAGTTGTAGCTCCCATTCGGCAGATAGAAGTAGAACGGCTGCGCGACGATGCTGTAATCGATGGTCGCATTTTGGACGATCCCGCCGAAGAAGTAACGGGCATCCACCCCCACGCGGATCGTATCACCCTGCGCGACCTGATCTTGATCGGGCGTGACCGTCACCTGAAATTCGGGCGCGCGGTATTCCGCCACATTGAACCCAACCCATCCGCTGCGGCCGTAATAGGTGGGATCTTCACCGGGCATGAGCACGGCAATCCGGTAGAAACCGAGCGGCGCATCAGATGCGATCACGAATGTGTCGGTGAAGGTACCGAACGGAGTGAGCGGCACGTCTTGTTGGTAGACGACATTGCCCATCTCATCCATGATCTGCACCGGAATGGAGCGCAGCGAAGGCGGCGTGAACTGGATATCGTTCTGTTCGCGCGCTACACCGCGGAAATAAACCGGCTGATTCGGGCGGTAGACCGGACGATCGGTGTACAGATAGACGAGGTAAGGCGCAGGCGAATAGTTCGTCGGCAGGTTGAAGTTATACCCGTCGATTCCGTCTGACCACGTCGAAAGCCCGATGCCAAAGTGAGTTCCATCCTGCACCAACACCGCACGCGGCGAATACAGATCATTCCCGCGCGGGGTGGGCAGTCGTGCGATGCCATCAGCGTCGGTGCGGGCACTGCCCACATCTTGCAGCGATTCCATGTATACGCTGAAGCTGACATCGGCTAAGGGTTCGCCGGTTTCGACATCCGTCAGCCATGTGAGCACTTGATCCGGCGAGGTCTTGGTCGTGACATTCGTATTCCCGACCACGAGGAAATGCCCGTTGGGCTGCCAGCCCAAATTCGCTGTTTCGGGCGTGCTTACGCTCAGGAAATACACGCCGGGAGCCAGTGCACCACCGTCAGCATCGGTCACATCGACGGGCGTTTGCGCAACCTGACTTTCAACATCCAAGTAATATTCGTCGGTTGTGCCTTCGGCGGCCCATCCGGTACGTCCATCGGGCAGTGTCACCTGCCACCACAGATAATTGGCTGCACAGGTTGGCCCACCAGTGATGGGCAGCACCGCGTTCTGATACAGCACGGTCAGCACTTCACCATCGACCGGCACAGCGCGCACACGCACCGCATCGGTGATGACGCGCGCGGTATCGCCAATTTGCAGACGCGCTTCCGGCGCACCCGCACAGGTGACTGGCCCATTGGTGACTTCGCTCAAATTGAGCAGTTCATACTGCCGCTGATTTTCCGGAGTATCCGACGGAATTGACCATGAGCGCAGCAGGGAGGCCGGAGTCGGCTGGAAATTCCCCGCCGGATCATAGGCATTCTCACCGGTCGCAAGGCGCAAGAACTCTGAAGTATCGACGCGATACAGTTCCAAATCAACGCGGCTGACATTGCGATGCGTCAAAAACAACTGCGTAACCGGGTTATTGGCATTGTAGAAGCCCACTGATCCCGGCACTTGCAGCATCACATCGGGATCAAACGGTCGCGTGTGGAACTGCACCACCATCGGCTGCTGAAGGACGTTGCCGTATATATCTTCCGCCCCCGCTTCGATCGTGACCGTGTAATCGGTGCTCGGTTCACTGTTAAAAGCAAGGGTATAGCTGTCATTGTAATCGTTGTAGTAGGTATCGTATTCGCCAGCGATTTCCGGTTGAATCGTCACCCGATCGCGCAGCGTATCCGGGTTCATAGGCGACTGGAAGTAGATCGTGAATCCGCTGTACGGATATGCATCCTGCTGCCCATCATACGGGTCGGTACTGAGGATACCGGGCGGCCCCACGGTCGCAAACGAAGTCATCGGGTCTTGCATAGGCGCGCCGCCACCCGGTGCCGTCACCTGCCCCGGCATGAAACCAACCGAGTAAACTGTCCCTATCTGAAGCGGCGCAGCAGGCGTGAAACGGAAGCCCGTACTGTCATCGGCCCATTCGAACGTTCCCTCGATGTGACCGCTGCCCTGCTCCAAAGGATGAAGTTGGAACGCTGCTTCTGCATTTGTACGGTCGAGCGGGGCGCTGAACGTCATTTGAATCGTCTGCTCAAGCCGTATCGCCACGGACATATCCGCCGGGATCACCGACGTGATCGTCGGAACAGCGGTTGAGAACGACCATGTAAAGGGGCCGGACATCGTCGCACCATCGACCGCCGTTAAGCTCCCGTCAACGGTGACGCGATAGGTCTGTCCCCCTGCAAGTCCGGGTTCCGCTCGAAATTGGTAGATCGACGTATTGACCCACTCGCCTGATCCGGTGATCGCAGGATCAAACGTCAGCGGATTCGGAAGGTTTCCGGTTTCTTCGCTGATCAGCAGCGGCACCACCGGGCGGTTAAAGATAACGACGATTAAGGCGTCCGACGCGACACCTTGACTTCCATCGGCGGGAAGCACCTGTGCCACCTGAAGCGCGCCTGCCAGCGACGGATCAGGGGTTGGGGCATCCTGCGCGGCGGTCGTCGTCACACCGAGCAGTAAGCTCAGCGCCAAAAAGAGAAACAGCACACGCTTCATACAAGTCCTTTCGGTTGTACTGGCGAACCGACTTACGATTATAGGCCGTTTTGGCCCATCGTAGTGCATCCGTTGCTTTAGCGATGGTTACTAAACAGACGGCAAATTTGTGAGCGGAATGCCGAGCAGCGTTTTAGCGGCCTGCCAGTGCATCGCCGCAACTTCGCGGGCGATGGAAATCAGATAAGTTGGGACAGATGGGTTCACCGTCGGGCTCGGAATGATCGAGATGCCGACGCTGTTGAAAATCCACTGTGCGCGCAGCATGTGATATTTGTCGCTGACGAGCAGCACGCTGTTCCATCCGTTTTGTTCCAAAATGGGGCGAACATTGAGCGCGTTTTCTTCCGTGCTGCGGCTGGTTTGTTCCAAGTAAATGGCATCTTCGGGAACCCCGTAATCGATCAGCACGTCCCGACACGCCGACGCTTCACTCTCCGGGCGTCCCCAATCTCCGGTGCCGCCGGTACAGATGATCGCGGGGGCGTAGCCTGCATGGTATAGATCGGCAGCATGAATCGACCGCCGCACCAGTGCTGGCCCTGCCGTGCCGTCATAGCGCAGCCCTGCCCCCAGCACCACGATCACATCGGCGTTTTGGGCTTCATCAACCTGTCCGTAAACGTGAATGGCAATCACCAGCCCAATGCAGACGAGGAGTTCTACGCCAAGGACGGTCAACGCGATCCGCCCCAGTATCGTCAAGATGCGTTTGAGTTTGCTCTTCACAACTCTACCTTGTTTTGCCGGACACTCGTGCGCCATTATACTCAGGCTTTTTAAGAAAAGCGGTTGAGGTGCAGGGATGGTAGGGACATCGCAGGGTACCGTAATACAGTTCGCGCGCGATTTAGCCGCGCGCTTAGGCGAAATTGACGGGGTGATCGCCGTGGTGTTAGGCGGCTCGTGGGCACGCGGAGCCGGAACGCCTACGTCAGACATTGATCTGGGCATCTACTACGACAGCGAACACCGCCCTTCATTGGAAGCGCTGCGGGCATTGGCCGCCGAGATCGACGACCGCCACAGCAGCGAGATTGTCACCAATTATGGCGACTGGGGCACGTGGATCGACGGCGGCGCATGGATGGAAATCGGTGGGCGGCGGGTGGACTGGCTCTACCGCAATTTTCAGAACATCAGCCGTTTTGTCGAGGAATGTCGGGCGGGTCAAACGATGATGCACTATCAACCGGGGCATCCGCACGGCTTCCCCACCTATTTGTATATGGGCGAAGTGTTCTACTGTGTGCCGCTGTACGATCCGGCGGGCAAGCTGGCAGAACTGAAGGCGCAAACCAGCCCATACCCTGCCCTGCTGAAACAGTCGCTGCTCAATCACAACCTGTGGGAAGCGGGCTTCGCCATCGACACTGCCCGTAAATCAGCAGCGCGCGGGGATGTGTACTACGTCAGCGGCGCATTATTCCGCAGTTCGTCGTGCATGATCCAAGCACTGTATGCGCTCAACGAAACCTATTGGATCAACGAAAAGGGATCGCTGCAAAAAGCTGATTCGTTTGAGAAATCGCCGATCGGGTTTGGGGCGCGCGTTTCGGAATTATTGGGCGAAATTGGAAGTGATCCGGCGACACTCGAAAGCACACTCGCCGCCTTTGAGGAGTTGGTCGCAGAAGTGCGTACCTTAGCAAAGTAGCAAATGGGCGGATATGGCCGCCCATTTGCTATAAATATATTATTTAACACTCAGAATAGCCGCAGGTGCTGCACTTCTTGCAGCCCTCAATGCGAAGCAGCGAAACCGTACCGCATGACGGGCAGATTTCCGCACCGCGCATGTACCCGCTCATCGAAGCGCCGTTGCCATTATGCTCATGCGTGTGATCGTGCTCGGTATCAAATCCAGTTGGCAGCGATGGCTGGCTCACGGGAGTGGTGAAGCTCTCCACCGGAATATCGAACTGCGCCGCGAACAGGCTCATCTGTTCAATGCGCTGCTGCGGGAAATACTGATCGAGCAGCGCGCCTGCCACCGCATCCGGCAGTGAGGTCACACGCTTCGGCCCCATGCCAATCGAGCGCGATCCGCCAATTCCCTGAAGCTGATCGACAATCAGTTTGAGCATTTGGTTGCGGTTCTGCGGCGCGGTCGTCCGCAGTTGCAGCGAAATCATGCGCCCCAGCCCTTCCGCGTCGGCTTGAAGGTCGCTGCCCGCTTTCCCCGGCGCGGTGATGAATACTTCAAATGGGTAGCCGTGCTCGTCGCTGTTCATGGTGACGTAGGCGGTACCATAAGGCGTCTGCACGCTGACCGTCACGCCTTGCAGTTTCGCCGGGCGCGGATAGACATAGTGCGGCGTCGCCACCTGTGTTACCACAGGCGCGGTCTCGATAACGGTCGTTTCCACTGTAGGCATTTCCTTCGATGCTTCTTGCTTGTCGTCGTCTTTCTTGAGCATCAAGACCTGCTCGTCACGGCTGCCGTCACGGTAGACCGTGCCGCCCTTGCAGCCGAGTTCATACATGTATTCGTACAGTTCGCGCGTCTGCTCGACGGTGTACTCGTTCGGCAAATTCGCCGTCTTGGAAATCGAGCTGTCCACCCAGCGCTGAATGGCCGCCTGCACACGAACATGTTCCGTCGGCGAAAGATCCATCGCCGTGACGAAGTAATCCGGCAGATCGGTTTCGCCGGGATGCGCGTCAAACCATTCCTTGACGAGCGGCACCTGTTCTTCGTGCAGCCCAAGGCGGCTCTTGCGGTAATACACCCACGAGAAGAACGGCTCGATCCCGGTGGAAGTGTTGACCATCGTTCCTGTGGTGTTGTGCGAGACAAACCCATTCGCAATATAGGTGTGGTTATCCGGCACTGACAAATCGTAGGTGTGGCATTCGCCATCCTCGATTGTGGCCACTTCGTCAAGGAAAACGTTCATCGACACGAGTTGGCCGAGGCGGCTCTGCATCAACGCGGGGTGCGCACTCACCATCTCTTTGACGAACTGCTGGGTCAAAGCGCCATTGCTTGCCAACCCGATGATCCGCTGGCGCACGTCATTCTTGAGTCCCTGTGATTGGGTATAGAACTCGCTATACAGCGGCGCGACCGCGATGCTGTCGCCGCGATCCGACATCGCGCCAAGATCGGCGGCCTTCGCCTGCTTGCGCTCACTGATGAAGCCGACTTCACGCACAAACTTGGCCGTTTCGCGGCGGTTGAGCATGCGCAGCTCAAACAGCGGACGATCACCATAGCGATCCGCCTGCTTCGGCATGGTGCGGATCGTCGCAACGATGCCTAAACCGAGCAGCGCCACCTGTACCTGTTTCACGAGTGTTTGCGAAGTGCTAACCAGCGTCACTGTGCCGCGCGAAATGCTGCCATCGGATTCGAACAAGCCGCGCAGGAAGGCCGCGACCATCTGCCGCCCACCGCGCAGCACCTTAGCCGGGATAAACGCTCCGGCAGCACCTTCACCATGATTCCCGGCGGGTTTCGCAAACCCATTGGCTTCGAAGAAGCGGGAAATGTAGTATCCCGTCAGATTGACCGTCCAGCAGCCTATCCGGTCTTCGACCGCGATATGACGTTCGCCCCACACTTTTTGCAGCAGGGACATCACATGATCGCGTAGATCTGCATCACGCTGGCTGACAACGATGTGAATACCGCCGCGCTGCTTCAGGTAGCCGTCGCCCATATACAAGCCGAGCATTTCGGCAAATTCCGGCGTGAGCGTGCGTGGGAGTTCACTCTTGGCATTGGCCGCCTTCTCGACGGGTGTCAGCTCGATCACTTCCCCAACGCCGAGGGTATCCTTCTTCAAAACAATGGTGTCACCCGCCGTCAGTGCATCCATCCGCCGCCAGACATAATCGCCATTCGCGTCGATCACGCGAAGCTGGTGATTATGCGTCGCCGTGATGCTGAAACCACGCCGGGTAGTGATCGTCTTGACCGGAGCAAAACCATTCACATAGAAATGAGATGTCTTGCGCAGTCCCACATCTGTGTGAATGTCGCGCGTGACAATTTGCCATGTCTCGCCGTTCACATCGCCCATATCGGCGATCGGCTGCAAACCGGTTGAGGTACTGATCAGGGTATCCGGCGCGACACATCCGGTCGGAGCCTGTGTCAGCAGTGTGACATTGCGAATGCCATCCTTACGAACTTTCGCGCGCACGTCTTCCGGCATCGACTCCATAAAGCCGCTTTGCAGGAACTTTTCGGCGTCAAAGTTCGGGAAGGCGCCTTTTTCACGGGCCAAATCCGCTGAGGTTTCATAGCTCGCACGGGCGATCAAGCTGTAGAGTTTGTCGATGAACGCGACCGACTCATCACTGCCATAGCGAATGCCAAGGCGGATCATGAGTTCGGCCAAGCCCATGTTGTTCAAGCCCACACGCCGCTCACCAAGCTGCTGATTGGCGTTTTCCTCGAAGAAATATGGCGTCGAGTCAATCACGTTATCGAGGAAGCGCGTCGCATAACGCACCGCTTGATCGAGGTCGTCCCATTTCACATCGTGGCGTTCTTCGTCGTAGAACTTCGCCAAATTGATCGCGCCGAGGTTGCAAACGCCAAACGCTGGCAATCCCTGCTCGCCACATGGGTTAGTTGCAATAATAGGTGAGAAGTAATAGCTGTTCGACATCTTGTTATAGCGTTCGCGGAAGAAGACGCCCGGTTCGGCGCTCGCCCACGCGCTTTGGATGATCGCATCCCACACTTCGCGCGCCTTGACCGTCTTGTAGTGCAGTACGGGATAGCCCTTGCTCGCCCACGCCTCAAGATCGCCGTCCCATTCCTCGTCGTAGCGCTCGTGATGCGAATCCGGGAACAGCAGTTCCCAATCGCCATCCGCCTTGACCGCATCCATGAACTTATCCGAGAGGCCGACGCTGATATTCGCGTTGGTGATCTTCCCGGCAGTCCGCTTAGAATTGATGAAGTCGTAAATATCCGGGTGCCAATCATTAAGAATTAACATAAGAGCGCCTCTTCTGGATCCACCCTGCTCAATGAGCCCGGTGACGAAGCTGTAGAGTGCGCCCCATGAGACGGCCCCGCTCGAACGCCCGTTCACGCCCTTTACATACGCATGGCGCGGGCGCAGGCTGGAAATGTTGATCCCCACACCGCCGCCGCGCGACATGATTTCGGTCATCTGGCGCAGCGTTTCGATGATCCCGCCGCGTGAGTCACGGGGGGAGGGGATGACATAGCAATTATAATAGGTCAATAACTGATCTGTCCCCGCAGCGGCAAGGATGCGCCCTGCCGGGACAAACTTGAAATCATCCAACAGCCAGCGGAATTTTTCGCTCCACTCGGCCTGCTTCGCCTCATCGCCTTCAATTTGCGCAATGCCGTGTGCGACCCGATCCATCATCTGTGCCGGATCGGTCTCCAGCGGCTTATCGACATGTTCAACATCCCGTGTAACGACTTCCCCATCCAGCAGCTCAATCGTGATCTGCTGCTGATCCATCGCCGTGATCTTGCCGATCTCCCGCTGCCCGGTTGCGCTGTTGACCACCACAATCACGGTGTCGCCGACTGCCAGCGTCGAACGGGTCATATCCTTCTGCGCGTAGCGATCCAGAAAGATCTTGTAGCCCAGTTCATGTAGAGCATTTTTCGCAGTCGATTTGGTTTGAACCATCGATGAGTACTCCTCTTGCCGAACGATTCACTATTTTCACAAGGAATACAAATAACTGAGCCAGACAAATGCAGCGGCCTAGCCCTGCGATCAAACGACCGCAAGCTGAAAAACTTGCTGCTTAACTGGTTCAAAAGTGGGTAGAACCGGAGATGGTGGTTCTTATTTCATAACGATAATTTAACACGCCGAACCCATTTTTGTCCACTAGAACATCGGTTCAAAATGGTTAGAATTTGGGTTGGAGACGTAACGATTTTCCCACAGAAACCAACGCATCCCACATTACGAAAAACCCTTCAAAAAGCCTGAGGGAAGCGCCTCAGCAATCTCCTAAAATTGACCTCTGGGCGCGGCGGTTTGATCAGTATGCGCCTGTTTCAGCGCTTAAAGACCCCTAAGTTTGAGGGCTTGACCAGTCCCTAGTAGAGACGAAAAAAGGGCGGCTGCCCGCCCTTTTTCACAACGATTTATCTGTCAGAAACGGGGTTATTTATTCCCCGTCCGGCGGCGCAGGAAGGTCGGAATTTCGATGTTGTCTTCCTCATAAACGCGCGCCGAGAAATTCTCACCGCTCTGCTGTGCGGGCGGCGGCGTCTGTGGCTGAGAGGCCGGGCGCTGTGCGGGCTGGCTCGGCGGTACAGGTGCGCTCTGCTGCGGCGGTTCTGCCGGTGCAGGCGGCTGCGGTGTCTGATACTGCGGAGTCTGGCGCACGGGCTGCGCCGGTTGGCTATTCGAACGCAGCGAGGTCGCCGTTGGGCGGTACACCGGCTGCTGATCGATCTTGCGCTGGACGCGGCTCTGTTCGAAACCGGTCGCAATCACCGTGATGCGGATTTCGTCGCCCATGCTTTCGTCGATCTGCGCGCCGAAGATCAGGTTGACTTCGGGGTGCGCGCTTTCCTTGATGATCGCCGCCGCTTCGTTGACTTCGAACAGGCTCAGGTCTGTGCCGCCCGTGATATTGAACAGGATGCCGCGCGCCCCGTCGATGGTGACATCGAGCAGGTTGCTGCTGATTGCCGCTTCGGCGGCACGGCGGGCGCGATCGTCGCCTTCGGCACGTCCAACAGCCATCAACGCCGCTCCACCTTCGCTCATGATCGTCTTCACGTCAGCGAAGTCGAGATTGATCAGCGCCGGAACAGTGATCAGTTCCGAAATCCCCTGAATACCTTGACGCAGCACATCGTCCGCCAGCGAGAAGGCCTGCTGCAAATTCATCCGCTTATCGGCAATCTGAAGCAGACGATCATTCGGGATCACAATCAGCGTATCCACTTGACTCTTGAGCGCATCAATGCCGGACTCTGCCGACTGGTGACGCTTCGCCCCTTCAAATGTGAACGGGCGGGTGACCACGCCAATCGTCAGCGCCCCTAGTTCTTTGGCAATCTGCGCGACCACCGGGCTGGCTCCCGTACCGGTGCCGCCGCCCATACCGCAGGCGATGAACACCATGTCGGCACCGCGCAGGACTTCGTACAGTTCATCGGCGCTTTCTTCGGCGGCTTTGCGCCCCACTTCGGGGTTGCCGCCTGCGCCCAATCCGCGCGTCAGCTTATCGCCAATGCGAACGCGGGTCTTCGCCTTTGCAAGCATAAGCGCCTGGTTATCGGTATTGACTGCAATGAACTCGACGCCACCCAGTCCTTCGCTCACCATGCGGTTAACGGCGTTGGTACCACCGCCGCCCACCCCTACTACCTTAATCGTGGCGAAATTTTCGCCCGGCGTGAGCATATCCATTCAGCAAACCCTTCCCCGAAACAAGCCGCTTTGTCAGTCGATCTTAATGACTAAGTATTGTAGTACGTTCCCCAACCCTTGCAACTATTCAAGGGGGGAGAATGGGACTACTGTTCGCCGTCATCCGGCAGCAAACGCCGGAAAAAGCCGCTCAATAACCCACTCAATTTGGGGCCTTGGCCCGAACCGCCGTTAGGAGCAAGTGCCCCGCCGTTGGTAGACCCATCATCCATTTGCAGCCCCAACCGAAGCAATCCGACACTGGTACTAAAAGCCGGACTGCGCAGCGCGTCCGCCATCCCGGTGAGTTTTTCCGGTTTGGCGATGCGTACCGGCATCCCCATCACCGACTGCGCCAGATCGCGCAGCCCGGGCAGCAGCGCACACCCACCTGTGATCACCATCCCCGCCCGCAGCAGACCGTCGTAACCACTGCGTTTGATCTCGCTGTGGATGAGTTCCAGCAGTTCCGATACGCGTGCTTCGATCGCCATCGCCAAATCACTGCGTTTGAACGGCTGCGGCATCCCTTCACCGAACGGCTGCACGAGAAACGTCTCGGTCGGGCTGACTTCCCGTTCGATCGCATGGCCGTGCTCGATCTTGACTGCCTCGGCCACATCGAACGGCACATGCATCAGATGGGTGATGTCGTTGGTGATCAAATCACCGCCTACGCTGATCACCCCGCTGTGCCATACCGTCCCTTCGACGAAGATCGCGAGGTCGGTCGTACCGCCGCCAATATCGACCAGCACAACGCCCATTTCGCGTTCTTGCTCGGTCAATACGGCATCTCCGCTCGCCAGTGGGTTGAGGATGAAGCGATCCGGGTAGACGCCCGCCGCCTGCACCGCTTGTTCAAGGTTCGCCACACTGGTCGAAGCCGCAGTGATGATGTGGACTTCCACTTCAAGACGGAACCCGTGCATCCCAATCGGTGAGCGTACGTTCGACTGGTTATCGATCGTATAGGTGCGCGGGATCACGTGCAGGACTTCGCGGTTGTGCGGAATGGCAATCTGTCGCGCGGTTTCGATCGCCTTGTCGAGATCATCGGCGCGCACGCCGCGGTTGCCGACCAAACCGACTGCGCCCCGGCTGTTGATCGACGCGATGTGATTGCCCGCCACGCTGATGAACGCCCGCTCGATCTGGTAGCCGCTTGTTTTTTCGGCTTTATGCACCGAAGCGGCAATCGCGTTCGAAAGCTGGTGAATATCACTCACCACGCCCTTTTTCATGCCGCGCGCGGGTTCCAGCCCCACGCCGACGACAAAAATATCATCTGCGCGGACTTCGCCCATGATGGTGCAGACTTTGGTGGTGCCGATGTCAATTCCAACGACCAGATCGTTCATCGTATTACGCTGTTTCGCTCATGCCACAATCGATGTTAGCGACCACCAAGGGCCCTATAGTACGGATTATCCGGGTTGATCAAGTTGAACATCCCCGGCGTGATACCACGGCTTAGAAGATTAACGACCAGTGCATTGTATATCAAGACTTTTTCGGGCATATCCGTCCCCGTCCCGAACCATACCTGCCACCCACGCGGATCGGTAAAGCCTAACCCGTTGCTGATGCTGTAATGCAGTTCATGCACATCCGGCAGCAGCTCGCGGAGCTGAAGCGCACCGTTCACCACATCCGCGCTGATCCGTTCCGCTTCTGGCTGCGCCGCAGCGAACATGTCCGCGCTGACTTCCACCGTCGCCACCGGTTCAGCCGTCGATTCTGGCGAAACAAGCGCGGAAGGCTGTACGGTTGGCTGTGCGGCGGCTGCCAAGCCCGGATCATCATCGACCACCACACGCATCAGTTCAGGTCGGTCGCCGCGCTGCTCCATCACCCGTCCCTGCACGTCGATCCATGTCGTCGTCTCACCCTGCTGCCACACCAATGCGGGCTGGCGTTCCTCGATCATGATCTGCACCATCGGCATCCCCCACGAGATGTAGACCTGTGCATCTGCGATCGTTGGAGAAACAAGCAGATTGCGCCGCACCTGCTGGGCATCAACCCAGAAAATCTGAGTGTCCGCGATCTGGGCTAGGCGGTACACCTCGTCGCGCGTCATCGTTTCCAATCCGCCAATCGCCACGCTGGTGCTGTGGACATAAAACGAATCGGAGACGAAGAACACCGCCAGTATCGCCACCAGTGCAACCACCATGAAACCGCTTACATAACGCCAGCGGATGAACGGGCGATCTTCGACGTGTTCGGGCGTGCGTTCCGGTGACGGAAGCGGCGCATCCGGCCCGCGCCAAATCGCCGGTTCGCGGGCGCGTCTCGTTTCAGGCCGTTTGGTGTCCGGTCGGCGTGGGGCTGATTTGGCTTCTTCAGATCGCCGTTCATCAGGGCGGCGTTCCGGCGCACGCCGCGCCCCCTGTCGCTTTGGATCAGGCGAAGGATCATCCGCGCGGCGCGGCACATGGCGCTCAGTGGATCGGGTACGTGATGTCATGATCCCTTTTCAATCGTATGCCCAATCATATCATGAAGCGCTCGTCGGAGGAGTCTGGCGCGCCATCGTCAAACCATTCTCCTACCCATTCAATCTCCGGTTCTAACCGAATGCCCGTTTGCTCAAACACCACCCGGCGCACATGATAGATCAGCGCGGCGTAATCGCTCGCTGTCGCGTCACTGCCCGGCGACTGCGCAGCCGATCGCGTAGCCGAACGCGTAGCCGAACGCACAGCCGCCGTATTGATGAAAAAGTTGGCATGGACGGGTGATACCTGCGCACCGCCGATCTGGAAGCCTTTCAGCCCGCACGATTCGATCAGCCGTCCGGCATAATCTCCCGGCGGATTCTTGAAGATGCTGCCCAAACTTGCCCCCGGCGGCTGTGTGCGCTTGCGGTAGGCGATATTTTCGTCCATCCGCGCTTGGATCGCGTCCCGGTCGTCGTGTTCGAAGTCCATTTCTGCCGACAACACCAAAAACCGCCGATCCGTCCGCGCCTTCAGGCTGGAAGTGCGATAGCCATAGGCGAGACCGGTTGGGAGCAGGGTTTGCTCACCATGTTCCGCATCAACGATGCATACGCGCCGCACATTCGACGCCATATCTCGCTTGTGCGCCCCGGCATTGTTGACCACCGCGCCGCCGATCGTCCCCGGCACGCTGACCGCCCACTCAAAACCGCTCAACCCCAACGACTGGAGTTTGTGCGCCATCACTGTGAGCGAGGTGCCACCTGCCGCCGTGACCATCATCCCCTGCACTTGAACATCGGCACAGCGATCGATCACGACCAGCCCGCGCACGCCCCGATCACTGACCAGCACATTCGCGCCGCCGCCAAGGATGCGCACCGGGATTTCGGCGCGCCATGCTGCCAGCACTACCCGCGACAATTCCGCCGCGTCAGTCCGCGCAATATACAGCCAGTCCGCCACCCCGCCCAACCGCGCCGCCGTATATTTCGCCAGCGGTTCGTTTTGCAGCAGGGTCACACCGGGGAGCAGGGTTTGCAAGTCCATCATACGCCGGATACACCGTCTTGTTTCAGGAATTTTTCCCCAATTTTCGGGGCGTCGCCCGCGCTCATGATCACAATCACGGCGGGAGCCTGTACGGAAGCGATCAGCGCCACCGCTGCATCGTCCAATGAGGGGGTATGGCGTGCGTCCGGGTGTTGACCGCGCAAATCGACCACCAGCCGCGCCGCCGTGATCTCCGGATCGAGCGGTTCGCGCGCCGCGTAAATATCGGTCACCAGCGCGTGCTGCGCACCGCCAAACGCCGCGACATATTCGTTCCACAACGCACGGGTGCGGCTGAACGTATGCGGCTGCCACACCGCCCAAATCGCCCGCCCCGGATAGCGCATTGCCGCCGCAGCCAGCGTCGCGCGGATGGCCGTTGGGTGATGCGCGTAATCGTTGATGACTGTGATCAGGCCGTTTTCCCGCGCGATCTCGCCCATCACTTCAAAGCGCCGTCCGGTTCCCTTGAACGTTTCCAAGGCTTGAATCGCCTGTGCAAACGTGAAACGCTGCGCGTAATCATTGAACCACGGCAGCATCGACATCACTTGCAGCGCGCCGAGCGCGTTCAGCACATTGTGCATCCCCGGCAGTCCGATCCGCACATGGTGATCGGTATCCGCCAGCCGGAAAACGGTCGTGTCGCCATCGGTGCGAATCTCGCTGGCGCTGTCCTTGCCATACGTCTGCAAACCGACTTTTTCCGCATCAATACGCGTGATCAACTGCTGAATGCCTGCGTCATCTTTACACACGATTGCGCAGCAGTCCCATTTCAGCGAATCGACCACAAACGTGCGGAACGATTCCTGCAAATCGTCATAGGTTTTGAAGAAATCCGGGTGATCCCATTCGATATTCGTGATCACGGCGAGGTCGTAGTCAAGGCCGTGATACATGTTGTCGTACTCGTCGGCTTCGATGACGAAGAAATCGCCGCCGCCCGCCGCGCCGTTCGTCCCGGTCGTGCTGAGTGTGCCGCCGATAATGTAGCCGGGATTGAGTCCACAGCCGATCATCATGTGGGCGATCATGCCCGTCGTCGTGGTTTTGCCGTGTGTTCCGGCGACGCAAATTGTGAACAGCGAATGCGCCTTTGCTTCCGGCACCCCCGCGTAAATCACATCCATGATGATTTCAGAGCGCTTGTAGACGGGGATACTCGCCGCCCGCGCCGCCGCGATCTCCGGGTTTTCAGCATTTGCCGCGGACGTGACGATCACCAGATCGGCACCCTGCACATTCGCCGCCTCATGGCCAATCGTGATCACCACGCCATCACGCGCCAGCGCTTCCGTATAAGCATTCGCCGCGCGATCGCTGCCGGAGACGCGAAAACCCCGTTCAAGCAGCACGCGCGCAATCGCCGACAGCCCTACCCCACCAATACCGACGAGATGCACACGCATCCCCGGCTGAATCTTACCCGCCTGCCAGATGAAACGAGGCATCTACTGCCGCCTAGATGAGAACCAGTACAATCACAAACAGGATGATCACCGCCACTGCCAGCAGATCGCCTGTACCGCCGCCGCCGAGCACCACCAGCGGCAGCAAATTCCGCGCTTGATCGCTCGGTGAGCCGGGCGATGGCGCGATGATATAGGGCGCGAACGGGTACTCGTTGATGTCCATGAAGTACCACAGCGATCCCCAGATCAGGTAGCCGTTGACGAACCCGACGATCCCGCCAAGGATGCTCTCCTGCATGCGGTCACGGCCTTCGCGCTGACGGCGAATATCTTCCCCAAGGATCGATCGAGTCTGGTACGCAAAGTAGACGATCGCGAGGAAAATCGCGGCTTGCACGAAGAACACTTGATCGCGCGGCACCCCGGCCAGCAGCGTTCCCCGGAGCAAACTGTCGAATTGGTACAACGCGAACAACCCAAGCACAATCCCGGCGGTCGAAATGAGTTCCTTGTTCCAACCGCGCAAAAACCCTATCAATGCAAAGAATAACGCCATGACTACCATGACCGCGGAGAGTTGAATCATGCTCTTTCCCCTGAAAGGCGTACCAATTCCTGAGCCACGTTCCAAGCGCCTTCATCTGCTTCCTGCGTGATCGCTCCGGCAGCGCTGCGCATGGCTTCCAATTTTTCGGGATGTTCCAATAATAACTCACGGATCGTGGACAGGAGGTGAGTGTCCATCGTTTCGTCCGGCATCAGGATCGCCGCCCCGTGTCCCGCCAGATAATCGGCATTCACTTTTTGGTAGCGCCACGCGAACGGGTATGGCACCAGCACGGCGGGCAGCTTGAACAACGGAACCTCGCCCAGCACGCTTGCCCCGCTGCGGCACACTTCCAGATCGGCACATGCGAACGCCAACCCCATCTCATCATGCAGATACGGGTAAGCGTGATAATGCATCATGCGATCCGGGTACTGCCGTTCCAACATCATCTTGTGTTCGACCAGCACTTCCCAATCGAGCGTACCCGTCACATGGATCACTTGAATCGGCAGCGTCAGCAGGTCGGGCAGCATCGACATCAGCGCGGTATTGATCGTGCGCGCACCGCGACTGCCGCCCCACACCAGCAGGGTACGCCGTGAGGGATCGAGGCCGAAGAACTTCATTCCTTCCGCCCGTCCATCCTTCTGCGCTTGTTCTAGCATCCGCTGGCGTATCGGATAGCCGGTGACGATCATTTTGTTCGCCTCAAAGAACGGGGCGCTCTCTGCCGCCGTCACTGCGACCCGGTTCACCAGTGGGCGCAGCACTTTGATCGTCAGGCCGGGTTCAATATCCGGCAGATACATCAGGCGTGGCAAACCGAGCATCCGTGCCGCCAGCGCCGCCGGAAGGCCAACCCACCCGCCGGTAAGCAGCAGTGCGGATGGTTTCCGCTGACGAATCAAGCGAATTGCCTGAAGCGTACCCAATGCAAGCTGCACCACGCTGACGATTTGGCGCGTTAAAGGAACACCGTGCAGCGGCCCCGACCGCACCTGATCGATGTGTTCAAAAGGGAGATGCGCCGCATCGACGAGCGGGCGGGCGAAGTCATCCGTCCCACCGACAAACGTCAGGCGCACATCCGGTCGATGCGCTAACAGCGCCTCAGCGATTGCGAGGGCTGGATAGACGTGACCACCGGTTCCCCCAGCCGCGATCATAATTCGCACTCACGCCTCTCCCTTCAGGCGAGTTCATCCGCGCCGTCATGCGCGAGATGCTGATGAGTAAACCCGCGCCCGCCATCGCCGTGACCAGCGTCGAACCGCCGAAGCTGATGAACGGCAGCGCGACCCCCGTGGAGGGGATCAGACTGAGCATGGTCGCGACATTGAGCATGGCTTTCGTCGCAATCCAGATCGTGATCCCCGACGCCAGCAGCGCGCCGAATGCGTCTGGGGCACGACGGGCGATATGCAGACCACGCACGATCAGGATCACGAACAGCAGCACGACCAGCGACGCACCGATCACGCCGAGTTCTTCCCCAATCACCGCGAAAATACTGTCCGCGTGCGGGGATGGCAGCGCGCCGAATTTCTGCACGCCTAAGCCCAGTCCCTTCCCGAACCATCCGCCATCGCGAAAGGCGATGATCGCCTGAAGCGCGTGATAGTTGGTCTGAGTCAGGTCGGTGATGCTGGCGACAAACGAGTCAAGGCGGTTCGCCGCGTAATCAAGGCGCGTACTGAAGATAATCCCGCCCGCGCCGAGCAGCGCGATCACCGATACCAGATGGGTGATATTCGCGCCCGCCAGAAAATACATCAGCCCGCATGTGATAATCATGGTCGCGGCGGTGCTCAAGTCCGGCTGAAGGGCCACCAACCCGACCATAATGCCCAACAGCATCAAAAATGGAATCAAGCCGAAGGCAAAGCTGGCGACTTTCGTCCGCTTTGACCCCAACCATGCCGCCATGTAAATCAAAATGGTCAGTTCCGCGACTTCACCGGGCTGGTACGACCCTTGCGAGAAGGCACGCCGCGCCCCGAACGTCCCGTCACCAAAGATTAACACGGCGATCAAGCCGCCAACCGTCGCCAGCAAAATCAGCACGGCAAACCGCTTCCATATTCGGTAATCGATCGCGGCCAGCGTGATCATCCCCAGCGTCCCGATGATCAGGTTGCGGAGATGCTGCATGAAGATAAAGGTCGCGCTGCCGTATTCCTGATAGCTCCAGTCGAACGTCGCACTGTAAATCATCATTGCGCCGACGGCCAGCAGCAGCACAATCATCACCACCAAGGGCAGATCGACCATCGACAGCACACCGCGCCGTTCAACCCGTTCGGGAACCGCTGCTTCTGCTGTACCCGCTCCACGCGTGCCGCCCTTGATGATGGGCGTGCGGGCCGCACGGGGCAGATCAAGCTCACCATCCGTGAATTCCGGGGCCACCGTTGGCTGAGGAGCAGCCGATTGTTCCGCCATACCCTATCCTTGCAACCTGTCCGCCGGTTGGTGTGCATATCATGGGGTAGGGGCGCACGGCTGTGCGCCCCTACTGCTAACACAGTATAACGCAAATCCCCGCACGGTGCAGTGCAGGCAGTCGCGCCCCTATAGGGCGTTCACCAGACGACGGAAATGTTCGCCGCGTTCAGCGAAATCGGTATACGCATCATAGCTCGTGCCGCCGGGTGAAAGCAGCACCACATCACCCGCATGTGCAGCGTTCTTCGCTTCGGCGATCGCCTCGTCGAGCGTTTGCACGCGGCTCACCGCATCAAAGTCCGGCGCAGTTTGCCGGATCACCTCGGCGATCATATCCCCTGCCTCACCAAACAGGATCAAACGGCGTGACTTTTGTACCGCCAGCTCGATCATGTCTTCCCACGGCAGTTTCTTATCGCGCCCGCCCAGCAGCAGCACCAGCGGTTCCGTGAAGCTCTTCAACGCGGCGGACACCCGTTCCGGCGCGGTAGCGATACTGTCGTTGACGTAGGTAACGTCTGCCACCACCCGGACGATCTCGAGGCGGTGCGCGACCCCTTTGAAAGTGCTGATCACCTGCTGCATCGCTTCGACCGTCGCGCCCCCCGCCCCGGTGATCGCACAGGCGGCCAGCGCGTTGAGGACATTATGATCGCCGCGCAAGGGAATATCGTCGCGTTCGACGACCACATGCGGATCGCCATCCGGGCTGCTGTCTCCGGTGACGATCAGCCGCCGCCCGGCGAGAAAAGCGCCATCGCCCACCATCGTCAGCGCGCTGAACCAGCACAGCTTTCCAACAATCCGGCTTTCTAGGCTGTGACTGCCGAGATCATCCCAGCCCAATACCGCTGTGTCGATCTGACCATCGGTATACACCTGATGCTCGATGAGGTGCGCTTTGGCATTCAGGTAATTTTCCATCGTGCCGTGGCGATCGAGATGATTCGGCGTGATATTCAGCACCGCGCCGATCTGCGGGCTGCGCGTCATCAATTCCAGTTGAAAGCTCGACAGCTCCATCACCACCCGGTGATCGCGTTTGATCTGCGGCAGCACGTCGAGCAGCACATCGCCGATGTTGCCACCCACCCATGTCTTGAATCCGCTTTCCTGCATGATCAAACCGGTCAGCGTCGTCGTGGTAGTCTTGCCAGCGCTTCCGGTGATGCCGATCACAGGGGCGGGGCACCGCTCCATGAAGAGCTGCGCGTCATTGGTTACCGGGATGCGCCGCCGCACGGCTTCCAACACAATCGGCAGATCGATTGGCACGCCACCGCTGATACACAGCACATCCACCCCGTCAAGCATTTCCGGCGGGTGGCCGCCAAGCACAAATTCAACCTGCGGGAACTCAGCAGGATTCAAGTTCAGTTTTTCGGCGGTCTTGCCATCGCTGACCAGCACGCGCGCGCCGATCGTCGGCAGCCAGCGCGCCAGCGCTTTCCCCTGCCGTGCGAATCCCAGAACCGCGACTTTTTGCCCTTGCAGCACATCTGCCATGCGATTTTTTTCACCTTTTGAGCTTTTATTACAACAGCGCCAGCGCGACTCCCGCCATCGCCGCCAGCAGCCCCACCAGCCAGAAGCGCTGCACGATCTGCGTTTCGCTCCAGCCGACCAGTTCAAAGTGATGGTGCAGCGGTGCCATTTTGAACAAACGCTGTCCTTTCGTGGCGCGGAAGTAGAGGACTTGGAGGGTGACGCTGACCGTTTCTGCAACCGGGACGATCGCGATGATAGGCAGCAGCAGCCATTGACCGGTCATGATCGCCACCGTGCCCAGCGCCGCACCGAGCGCCAGCGCGCCAACATCGCCCATGAACATCTGCGCCGGATGCGCGTTGTACCACAGGAAGGCGAAACACGCGCCAACGATGATGAAGCAGAACTGCACCAAGTAAATTTGCCCCTGCAAGAAGGCGATGATCCCGTAAGCGGCGAATGCGCTCGCCGTGATGATGCCCGACAGCCCATCAAGGCCATCGGTCAGGTTGACCGCGTTCGACATCGAAAGGATGATGAACGCCGCCAAGGGGATGAAGAAAATGGGATGCAGCGGGATGCTGATATTGATCAGCGGCAGTGGGATTTTATTCGCGAACTGGAAGCCGCCATCGTACAGCGAAATCACCGTGGCCGCGATGAGCGCCAGCACCACCTGTGCGCTGAACTTGGCGCGCGGACTAATGCCTTCACCGATCGGGCGTCCCTGTGAGCGGCGGATGCCTTCGACATCATCGTAGCCGCCAAGAATGCCAAACCCGATCAGCACTGCCAGCGGCACAACGATCGACAGCCCGGTGACACCGCTGCCGGGGCGAATGATCGCCACCAGATTGAGCACCAGCGCGATCAAGATCGTCGGCAGCAGAATCATGATGCCGCCCATCGTTGGCGTTCCCATCTTCTTTTTGTGACCGCCGGGAAGTTCGACTTTGATCAATTTGCCGATCTTGAGCCGTTTCAGCACTTCCAGAAACGGCCCGCCCCAAATCACGCCAAGCAAAAATGCCAGTACGCCAACGCTCAAAGCAAACGGTAAGGGTGTAGGCATGACGAAGTGTCCTTTATTCGGTTAACGCGGAATCGCCTCGACCGCGCCGCCCTGCGCGGCGAGCGCGTGCCGAATATCATCGGTCGGGATTTCCAGCAAGATCACCAGCCGTTCGGCGATGCGCTGGAAGACGGGTGCGGCAACGCGGCTTCCCCAGTATTCATCCGGAGTATCCAGCTTCACCAGAATGATCAACTGCGGATCGTCGGCGGGCAAAAAGCCGACGAACGAGACGATCGATGCGCCGGTTTGGTAGCCGATCGGTGTGGGCACTTGCGCGGTGCCGGTTTTCCCCGCCACCACATAGCCATCGACCGACGCCGCGCCGTCTAAGCCATCGCGTACCACCGAGACCATCATATCGGTGACTGTCTGGGCGGTTTCGGCGCTGATTGGTCGCCCAAGCGCCGAGGGCTGCGATGGGATCACGCGGTCGCCATCCACGATATGATCGACGACGTGCGGCTGCATCATCAAGCCGCCGTTGGCGATCGCGCTCACCGCCGTGATCATCTGCATCGGCGTCAGGCTAACTTCCTGCCCAAAGGCGTTGGTCGCCAGATAGTATTCGCTCCAGTTCGGGTCACCGGGGACGCGCATCACGCCGCTGTTTTCGCCGTACATATCGACGCCCGTCAGCCGTCCGATGCCGAACTGATCCATCATGCTGTAAAAGTCGGTCGCACCCATGCGCGTGCTGATTTCTGCCGAGCCGATGTTGAGCGACTGCACCAGAATTTGCGTCACATCGACCACCCCATGCGCCGCACGATCCCAGTTGCGCACTTCGATCCCACCGACGGGCAGCACGCCTTGATCGTTATAGCTCCACTGAGGCGTGATCGTCCCCCGCTCCAGTGCCGAGGCGACCGTCAGCACGCTGAAAATCGATCCCGGCTCCCACGGCTCACTGATCACCGGGTTTAGGAGCTGTGACGCATCGGTCACGTTGAAATAGGCATTCGGGTCATAACTGGGATTGCTCGCCATCGCCAGAATATCGCCGTTGCGCGGATTCATGACGATCACGCTGCCGCGCTCCGCGCCGGTTTCGATGAGCGCCTGCTGAAGTTCCTGTTCCACGACGAACTGCACGTCACGGTCGATCGTGAGGACAATATCCTGCCCGCGATCGGCTTCCAGATCGAGCTGGTTCACGTCGAATGGGATATTGCTCACCTCGCGTTCGCGCACCGCGCCCGCCAGCAAGCCCTGATAGTTCCCCTCGACGCCGTAATAACCCTGCAAGTCCGCGCCGACAAAACCGAGCACCTGCGCCGCCAGCGTCCCCTGCGGGTAGCTGCGCCGCGGGATCGGTTTGATGTCCATCCCGTAAATATCGAGCGCCGTCACGCGCTGACCAATCTCCGCGCTCACCCGTGGAGCCAGCATCACCCACGGCAGATCACTGCGCAGAATGTCGTAGACTTCCAGTTCGTTGAGGCCGAGCGTGCTGGCAAGCTGCTGCGCCGTGCGCCGCCGAATGGACTCCGCGATGAGGTTCGGGCTGACGCCGATCTGGTATTCGAGGGTATTGACCGCCAGCGGTTCGCCATTGCGGTCGTAGATGTAGCCGCGCGCCCCGGCGATCTCCAGTGTGCGACGGTAGTTCGCATCGCGCTGCGTTTCCAGATAGCTCACAACGTCGGGCGTCAATTGGAATTGAAATGAAGCCAAGCGCACCATTAAAATCCCGGCGGCGACCATCAGCCCCACGATCACGAACGGCATACGACGCCGCAGAATTTCCTGCTGAGGCAGGGTTGTGCTGTTTACGGCCATGACTTCCCCCGACTCGCCTAGCGTTCCGACTGCCGCCGGAAAGCGTCGATCTGCTGCTGCACCCACCCGATCAGCGATTCTTCATATTCAGGAACGGCGGTCGGCTCTGCGCTGCGTGGCGCAATACTCGCCTGTCGATCCGGGTTGTAGCCATCCACCACCAAATATTCAATATCGCTGCGCGTGGCAAACCGGAAGCCGAGTTCTTGCGCCCGTGCCTGCAAACGCCCCATGCCCTGCAACCCCGCGATCTCAGCGCGAAGCTGCTGGTTCGTCTGTTCCAAGTTGTTGCGCTCGACGATCAGGTCGCTAAGTTCACGCCCCATCGTTGACATCTGCGATGCCTGCGAAAGATACAGTGCGCCGATGATGATCGCCACAAACACCCCCAGCGTCCCCAGTGCGATCACCTGCCGTTGGGGTCGCCAGCGATTTTGCCGCAGTGCATGTTGAAACGACTGCATATTTCAACTCACCTGAATACCATACTCAAAGACCGAAACGGAGAACCTCTTTGCGTCTTTGCGTTATGTACTTCCTAATTTCTCTACCACGCGCAGTTTCGCGCTGCGGCTGCGCGGGTTGACAGCGATTTCGGCGTCCGCCGCTGTGACAGGCTTTTTCGTGAGTATCCGCACGCTGGCATGATGCCCGCACACGCACACCGGAAACTGCGGCGGACAGATGCACTCCGTCGCCGCCAGCTTGAACGCATCCTTGACGATCCGATCTTCCAAACTGTGAAAGCTGATCACGGCCAGCCGCCCACCCGGATTGAGCAAATCGATCGCCGCTGGCAGCACCCGTTCCACCACACCCAGTTCATCGTTCACGGCAATTCGCAGCGCTTGAAACGCCCGCGTCGCCGGATGAATCTTGTCATCATGGCGGCGCGGCACCGCTTTTTCCAGCACCGCCGCCAGTTCGGTCGTCGTGTGCAAGGGCCGCGCCTTCACGATCGCCCGCGCCAGCCGCCGCCCGTTGGGATCTTCCCCATATTTATAAAACAGAGTTGCGAGTTCGTCCTCGTCGGCATAGTTGACGAGTTCCGCCGCCGTTGAGCCGTTCCCTGTTGAATCGAAGCGCATATCGAGCGGCGCATCATACCGGAATGAGAATCCGCGTTCCGGCGTATCGAACTGCATCGACGACACGCCAAGATCGAGCAAAATCGCATCCACGCCCGGCCAGCCCAGCGCCGTCGCTTGATCGCGCATTTCAGCATAGCTGGCATGGGCGATGTGCGCCCGATCACCGTACGGAGCAAGTGCCGCCGTCGCCAGCCCAATCGCAGTGGGATCAAGGTCAAGTCCAAGCAGTTCCTCTGCTCCGCGTTCAAGCATCGCCGCCGCATGACCACCGGCCCCCAACGTGCCATCGATCACCCGTTGAACGACGCGACCGGGGGGAAGCAAAGCCTCAAGGACTTCCTGTAGAAGCACAGAAACATGCGTCAAAGGATTATCGCCGAACCCAACTCTCATGGACATCGCCACGATTGTAACACACGGGAATCAAAAGGGTGCGAGACTTCTCCCGCACCCCTTGCACTCCGTTTTCAGCCGGGATGTCGCTAAATCTCTTGGTTCAACGTCTTCAGCAGATCTGCAACATGCTGATTGCGGCGGCGCAGACGTTCGACCAGCACACGCATGATGGTCAATGCAAAGTTCGGCGTCTCACTCACCATGAAGTTGAAGCGTTTCTCATCCACCGGAACGATCTTGCAGTCCGTTTTAGCCGTCACCGTCGCGCTGCGCGGCTCATCAGAAATGAGCGCCATCTCACCGAAAAAGCCGCCCTGTGCGACGACTTCTGTCAAGTTATCCATCAGGTGAATTTCGGCTTCTCCGTCGATCACGACATACATTTCGTGTGCCGGATCGCCCCTCTGAAAAATCACATCGCCCTGCTTGAACTGTTTGTAATCAGAGGCGCGGTTGAAAATGCTGATTTTGGTGTCATGCATGTGATCTTATCCCCTTCAAGTCATCCGTTCAGAGTAACGGTGAAGTGTGATCAATCATGCATGGCATCGTTAACATAGGCTTATCATTTGCCCCGCTATAGCGGCAGCGCGATCGTACACGCCGCCTGCCCTGCCGCGCACAAGCCGAGCAGCAAATCACCGCGCCATACTTGAAACGGCACGTCCGCATTTCGGACGCTGTCGTACCAGAAAATATCCGCCGCAGATAAGTCTTGTAAGAACACATTCCCGCTCGGCACCTGCTGGCATTCCATCGGCAGCGGTGAGGCGACCGGGCGCAGCCGCAGCACGAAACAGCCGGGGATCACCATCTGTGGTGTGCTCCAAGGAATCCCCGCCAATGACGGGTATTGACTCAAGGGATACACATCATCCGCCGAACCATCCGTGTGTGCGACATGGAAGGCCAATCCGTCAAGCGAGACAGCCTCTGGCACATACATCGCCAGCAGATCCGACTGACGGAACAGCGTAATGTCTACCCCATTCCCGCCTGTGCGGCTCGGCGGCGTGGTGGGCGGTACCGTAGGCGGCATCGTCGCATCGGTTGGCGGCAGTGGCGTGTCCGTCATGGTAAATGTTGCTGTGGGGGTGATGGTCGGGGGCGCGCTCGTGCGCGTCATGCTTGGCGTGATGGTCGGCAGTGGGGTCAGCGTATCCGCCGCGATCGTCGGCATCGGAATCAGGGTCACCACCCGGCGCGTTGGCGCCGCGCTGGGTTCACGTGCCAGTCCTGTCTGCGTGGCATAAGTATTGAGCATATCTGGGGTCATCGTCTGCGCTGCATAAGCCTGAATCGTCTCATTGACAGCAATGGGTACAGTAGCAGTCAATTCCGCTTCACTGGGTGATGGGTTTTGTCCTAGCTGAACAATCGCGACGACAAGGGTAATCAGCGCAACCAAAAGGCCACCCGCGCCGAATATAAATCCCCAAATCGGTTTTCCCGGATCGAATTTGCGCAGCATGAGTACCCCCAGTGTGGTGCAGCCGCTTTACCCCAATCATATCCACTACGATTTTAGCCTACCAAACCGATCTGATCCGCTTTTTCCTTCGCGCCTTTCATCCTTATGTGCCTTTGCGTTGAATCTCTTCTTCCTCTTTCCCTTCCACGATCCCTTTCTCGCTTATTTGTTCTGATTCTGGTAAAATGAACCCAATTCCAACCGTATCCCATCCCCTCGGTGATGTATGGTTTTCCAACCTTCCGATCACATCAAGACGATTCTCAAAAATCTGCCGCTGAAGCCCGGCGTGTACCTGATGAAAGACGCGCAGGGGACGATCATTTATGTGGGCAAGGCGAAGAAACTCCGCAACCGCGTGCGCAGTTACTTCAATTCCAGCGCCGAAAGCAGCCCCAAAACCCTGCAACTGCGTCAGCGCATCGTTGATATTGACTTCATCGTCGAAGAAAACGAGATCAAGGCCCTTATCCTTGAAGAAACGCTGATCAAGCGCCACAAACCGCGCTACAACATCAGCCTCAAGGACGACAAGCGCTACCCGTATATCAAGATCACGTGGAACGTCCCCTTCCCCAAAGTCGAAACCACGCGCCGCATCGACAATGACGGCGGACGCTACTTCGGCCCCTATGTCGCCATGTGGGCGGTACAAAATACGCTGCAAACCCTGCGTAAGGCCTTTCCCTACCTCACCTGCGATCGCGAGATCACCGGGAAAGACCCGCGCGCCTGTTTGTTCCATGATCTCAAGCTGTGCAATGCACCGTGCATCGGGGCGGTGAATCAGGAACAGTACCGCGCCATGATTCAGGATTTCATGGATGTGCTGCAAGGCAAATCCGAGACGGTCGTTCAGCGCCTGACGGATGAAATGGAGCAGGCCGCCGAAAACCTCGACTTCGAGCGCGCCGCAGCCATCCGCGATCAGTTGAAGGCGATCGAGTACATCACGCGCCAGCACAAAGCCGTCAGCGCTGACTTTGCCGATCGGGACGTGATCGCCCTTGCCCGCGATAACGGCGAAGCGGTCGTCCAAATCCTGTTCATCCGCAATGGCAAGCTGATCGGCAGTGACGCGCGCCCGCTCGACGGAACCGAAGGCGAAACCGATCCCGAAATTTTGGAAGGCTTCATCAAGCGCTTCTACGGGCACGCCAGTGAAATCCCGGAAGAGATCGTCATTCAGCAGAACATCGAAGAAACGCGCATCATCGAACGCTGGTTGAAGGATAAGCGCAGTGGCAAACGGGTCACCATCACCGTTCCCCAGCGCGGCAATAAGCGCGATCTGATTGACATTGCCGAGGAAAACGCCAAAGAAGCGCTCAACATGTTCCGCGCCCAATGGGAAGCCGATACGCTCAAGCAGGAAGGCGCGCTGGCCGAACTGCAAGAGGCACTTCAGCTTCCGCGCATTCCCAACCGCATCGAGTGCTACGACATTTCGACGACTCAGGGCACGGCGATCGTCGCCAGCCGCGTCGTCTTCGTCCAAGGCGTACCGAAAAAGGGCGAATACCGCCGCTTCAACATCCGCACCGTCACCCACGCTGGGCCGGACGATTTCCAGTCGATGCGCGAAGCGCTCACCCGCCGCATGAACCGCTGGAAGACCACCAACGAGGAACCGGCCATCAGCACCCCCGGCAAAGAAGACCCGGACGAAACGTGGCGTATCCTGCCCGATCTGATGATGATCGACGGCGGCAAGGGACAGCTTGGGATCGCAGTCGAAGTGCTGGCTGAATTCGGCCTGACCGACCGTGTGCCGGTCGTCTCGCTCGCCAAGCAGTTTGAAGAAATCTTCGTGCCCGGTCGCTCAGAGTCGATCATCCTGCCGCGTCGCAGCCAAGCCTTATATTTGGTGCAGCGCGTCCGCGACGAAGCCCACCGGTTCGCCATCACCAGCCACCGCGCCAAACGCCAGAAACTCGGCATGGTCAGTCAATTAGAATCCGTGCCGGGGGTTGGCCCATCCAAGCGAAAAGCCCTGCTCAAGGCCTTTGGCAACTCGATCAGCGCGATTCGGGAAGCCAGCGTAGAGCAGCTCGCGACGGTGCCGGGGATCAATCGCAAGCTGGCAGAATTGATCAAAGAAACGCTGTAGCCGACTTTCGGGATTACCAGCGCAGATCGATGCGATCGACAGCCGTCTCATGTGCGGCAAACAGCCGGTCAGGCTCAACGTCGAAAGCGAACGCGGTCATCGTAGGCAGCACAAGCCGCTGATGAGTCGCCAAGTTCATCACCTGTACGCCGTGTTGCTCAATAGAGGCAGCGAGGATGTGGCCGCGCATGGCCATGTGGTCAACCCAGCCTTCAAAGCCCTCACAAGTTTCCACTTCAGCGAGGGTGTCCGAACGATATTTTACGAGGCGATTTTCATAAGAGACCCATAAATGGGTCTCATCGGCTGACCAGCAGATCGCCTGTATAAAGCCATCAATAGGGCGTTCGAGGATGCCCGGCAGCATGCCTGCAACCGCAAGCCTCATCCCTGAATCGGCAAAGGTGGCAGCGGCGATCCAAGGATGGATAGGCGCAAGTGCGGCTATTTCGCACTGCAATCCAGAGAAGGTTTGCAGGATCCGGCGGGTTGGGATGTCAACAATACCGACCGTCTCGTTTGAGACAGGCGCGACAAATCGAGGCGCGGATCGATCCGCGCTGAGCAAAAGCCGATCGTAATTTCCGGGGATGAATCTAAGCGTCTGCTCCTTGGTTTCAAGATCCCACACAAGCATTTCTTTTGGCATCGTTTCGGTGCCCAAAACCATGATCAGATGGTGCGAACCGGAAAAACGCAGGTCGCGAATCAGAGAATCGCCCTTATCGATGTCCGCATCATAGGAAAGCCATAGCACATTTGCAGCATCGCGAACTTCCATATGAACCCAGTTTCCACAGGCTGCGAAAGCTTTACCTTCGAAAAGTACGATGTCTTGTGCACGCAGTGGCTGAGCTTGCAGGGAGATTTTTCGCGCACTTGCCATGATCACCTCTACCCCGATCATTACATCAAGAATTATGACGTGCGCATTCTTAGGATCAAGTCTCTAGGTTGTTTCATCAAATGGAATTTGCGGATGAGACACCGCTTACAATTTTGTAATCTCTTCAAACCTCGATAGAATTCGGGATAATCTTTCGATTTCACTGCGGCTTGTCATGTTAAGATCGTACTTGACATGGCATCCTACGGTCAAAGACACGGCACATGCACAAAATTCTCGTAATCGAAGATGAAAAATCACTGCTGGAAGACCTCATCGCAATTCTCCAATATGCGGACTATGACGCTGAAGGAGAAGGCGGCGGTGCTGAAGGGGTGGAACATGCACTGGCATGGAAACCGGATCTCATCCTGTGTGACGTGATGATGCCGGGTGTAGATGGGTTTGAAGCACTGCGCCGCATTCGTGGTGAGCCGTCGATTTCCGGTACCCCGTTTATTTTTTTGACCGCGCGCGGGGATCGCGCCTCGCAGCGGCAGGGGATGGATCTCGGTGCCGATGACTACCTCGTCAAACCTTTTACGGCAACCGAACTGCTTTCAGCGGTAGAAGCCCGCCTGAAACGCTTTATCGAAGTGACCGACACCTCACTGCAAAGCCAACTTGAGGCCACCAAGCAGCAGCTTGCACGCATGGTCACCCACGAGCTGCGGACACCCCTCATTTCGATCAACACCGTGCTCGAAATCATCACCCGGCAGGTGCGCAACCTCAGCCCGGATGAGATCGCAGAAATGCTCGATACCATCGGCGCAGGCAGCAAACGGCTCACCCATCGCGTCGAGCAGCTCGTTTATCTCACGCAGCTTGAAGCCGGAACGCTGACGTATGATGTCATTCAGAAAGACGGCGTTTGCACCCGCTTGTGGGAAATTCTGGTCGCAGCCACCAATCTAGCGCGCCGTTTCGCTTATAATCAGCCCGCCAACGTCATCACCGATATGCAAGATCGTAACCCCGAAGCGACGGTGCTGTGCAATCCCCCTGCCCTTAAGCAGGCGCTGGCCGAAGTGCTGTCAAACGCGCTCAAATTTTCACCGGAAGATGGCACAGTACAGGTGAATCAGTGGAGCGATAAAGACAGCGTGTATGTGTCGATCGTCGATCAAGGGGACGGCATCCCTGAATCACAGGTCGCTTTAGCCCTGCGTGCCTTCGAGCAAATCGATCGCGATCGGCAGGAACAGCAGGGGATCGGCATGGGGCTGTCCCTCGCCAATCAAATCATCAAGGTACACGGCGGAACACTCGACATCAGCACAGTGATTGGTCGTGGAACACGTGTCAATATTCGCCTACCTTTGATCGAATGCGAATAAGCAACCCGCGAATCAATCGCTTGCCCAAGATCGGTAAACCGACTACGATCAACCCTCATTAGACGAGCATAGTCGGATCGGAATGGTGCGGTCAGCCATTGTGATCCGCTTTCGGCTGCGAGGGATGAACGTATGTCGACACCAATGCCGCCCACCTTACCCACAGAATCGGCGGTGTATCAACCGGATTGGGCCCTTTGGGTTCGCCAGTTTATCGCGGTAGGTCTGGTGATCCTCGGGGTGTGGGCGCTGACGCTCCTAGCCCCAGTGCTCAACATCCTTATCACGACGTTTCTACTCTGTTTTGTGATGTTCGTGCCGGCGCGTGTGCTGGCATGGCGCACGCCGCTGCATTATTCGGTGTGTGTGCTGCTGATGTTCTTCGTCGTCCTGCTGGCGATCTTCGTCCTTATTTTGGTGATCACCCCCGCTTTACTTGAACTCATCACCAGCTTGATCCGGCGCAGCAACGATACACTCTTAAGCGTGCAAACGGCACTGCGCGACTGGAATCCGGCCCTTGCACCGCGCTATACGGTTGCGCTGCCTTTTGGCTTCACCGTCGATCTGACCGATATTGCCGCACCGCTGCGTGAAACCCTCGTCAGCGAAGACCCGCAGGCCGCCCTTCAACAGCTCCAAACCGCGTTATTCAGCTCTCTGCCGGTGAATATCGGCGCGGTTGCATCAAGCGTCGCCACCACGGTTGGATCGCTTGCTATCGCTTTTATCGGCAGCGTCAGCAGTTTTACCTCTACACTGGTCGCATCGCTGCTGCTGTCGCTCATCATCCTATTGGAGCTTCCCCGCTACCAGCAAAGCGCGCTCAATTCGTTCCCTGAACATCAGCGTGAGCTGCGTTTGCTCGGCCACAAGATCATGCGTGTGTGGCAGGGTTTTTTCCGGGGACAGCTTTTCCTCTGCCTCGTGATCGGCATCCTCACCTATCTCCAGTTGATGTTGATGGGGCTGCAATCCGCTTTCATTGTCGCCGTGATCGTCGCCGTGATTTCGCTGATCCCCACCCTTGGCGGCATCTTGGCGCTGATTCCGCTGTTTATCATGCCGCTCATCCAAGGATCGAGCGTTTTCACCGAAATGGAGCGGCTGCCCTACGCGGTGCTCGTCGTCATCATCAACTTGGTCATCTCGCAGATCATTTGGAATGGGATTGCGCCAAAGGTGATGGGCGACGCCGTCAATCTTCCCTTGCCGTTGATTATCCTCGGCATCATCGTCGGATCAGCGGTCGGTGGTGCGCTCGGCGCGTTCTTGATCGTCCCGATGTTGGGGATGGTGCGCGTCATCATCGCCTATCTGATCGCGAAGGTCATGCGGCAGGATCCCTTCCCCGGAGAGCTCACGCCCGACGTGATCGAACTTTCCGCCATATAGAACGGATCACGGATGGAAATCCTCAAGCGCCTAGCAGGGCTTATCAGCAGTGAACCGGGCAGACCGCACCCGCTGGATGGCGGGGACAGCGGTTTGCCCGCTCCCGGAACGATCCGTCAGCTCCCCACCCCTGATCCTGTCCATCCGCGTGTGCTGGCGATCATCCATAACCCCATCATCCCCATGAAAGGCGGACTGAAAGCACAGCACGCCTACGGATGGAACGATCCTGATGCGCTGGCACAGGGATATATCGACGACATCGCGGCGATCAGCGGCGGCTATGCGCAGTTTCGCATCGTCGAACGGATCGAAGTCGATGAATTTCCGCTTAAGAAGGATGGCTATCGTTACACACCGGCAGATTTCCACCGCGCATGGACGACCCGCCAGCCGCATGCCCCCGACGATGTCGATTATCTAGCGCTCGTCCGCCAGTTCAAACTGATCGAACGCATCAATGACGATCAGATTGACGAGGTATGGCTGCTGGGGTTCCCCTACTGCGGCTACTATGAGTCGATCATGGCCGGGCCGGGAGCCTTCTGGTGCAACGCGCCGCCGCTGCTGGGAACCGAGCGGGCGAAAAAGCGCTTTGTGATCATGGGCTTCAACTATGAGCGCGGCGTCGGGGAAATGCTGGAAGACTTAGGCCACCGTGCCGAGTCGATTTTATCGAAGGTGTTCGCCAACACCCGCGGCGAGGCGAATCTATGGGAGCGGTTCATTCGCTACGACAAAACCCATCCGGGGATGGCGGAGTGCGGGAACGTCCATTTTGCGCCCAACAGTCTCAAAGACTATGACTGGGGCAATCCCCGCCCTGTGCTTTCGCGCTGTGACACTTGGTATCGCTTCCCGGATCTCAGCGGTGAACCTCGCACCGTCACCGCGTCCGAATGGGGCAGCGGTGAAATCCGCGCTCACCATCGCTGGTGGTTCCGGCATTTTCCACAAGTCGTCGGTGCCAGCGGCGGCATTTCTTGGAACTGGTGGGAGTATGTCATAGACCCAAATCGGGTTTAGCGATGCCATTCGACAGCACCGTAGGGGAGCATTTTTCAACGCACACTTATTAAGGAATAAAGCTAACATGGAAATGCTGTCACAGGGCAATGTTGCCAAGCTCTACTGTTTGAATTGGCTGGATCAGTACGCCGCCGCGAAGCCGGATGCAGTCCTGCTCGATATGGGCTGCGGTGAAGCGCTCAATTTCGTCAAGCTGCTGCAAAAATATCCCAAGCTGCGCTACATCGGCATCGAGCCATCGCAGGAGGAATGTGAGCGTGCGCGGCGCAATACCGCCGGCCTCAACGCGACCATTATCAATGGCTATGCCTATGATATGTTGGGGCACTCTGTGCAAGAGCCTGTCGATGTGGTGATCTCGTTCAGCGTGTTTGAGCATGTCTACCGCCGTTTGGAATATTTGCAGGCGGCGCAAGCCTGTATGAAACCGGACGGGTATTTTCTGATCAACTATGATGCGGGGCATTTTGTGCAGCCCGCCAGCCTGCGCGAACGTGTGAAAAATATCTTAGGCCCAGTGATCGCCAAGCTGGGCAACGAGGGCTACTACCAAGCCTTCGTACGCGAGCAGGATTTCCTTACATGGGTCAAACAGGCAGGGCTAAAGATTTTCGAAGCCCGCTCGTTCAATACGCGGCTCAAGGGCATCTACAAACTGATTCCGCAGGAGCAGCGGGCGGAATACATGCAGCACTGGTACGATTTTGAGCTGTGGCTGTCCTCGCTGAATTTGCCCTATGACGACCGGAGGGCAAACACATGGTTTACCCGCAACTATATTCTCACCCGTGCCGACATGTGATACGCTCTCTATAGCAGCACCCTGTATCCGATTCCATGATGCTTGCCAGAGCATAGGTCATCGTCGATGTTCAGGAAATCACCGCAACCCGCCCCGCCCCGATGGGACACCCCATCGGGTGCCGTTCCACCGGCACTTCATGCACTCCCCGTTATCCCAGAAGGTGCAAATTACATCTATCACCGCGTTCCAATGGTGCCCTATGCGACATTGATCCTCGTGGCGATCAATATCGGGGTGTATCTGCTTCAGCTCGCGGTGCCGACCATCAGCGTGTGGGGAAGTACCAGCCGTGACGCCATCCTCAACACAGGCGGACTCTATCGCCTGCTGACCGCCTCTTTTCTCCACATCAATGAAGTCCATCTGCTGTCGAATATGTATGCGCTGTTGGTGTTGGGCATCATGTTCGAACGCTATTTTGGCCACCGGCGCTTACTGGTGATCTATCTGCTCAGCGGCATTGGCGGAGGAATACTGAGTGCCAGCCTACATCCCTCTTACACACTGAGTTTAGGCGCGTCGGGCGCGATCTTTGGGCTGGCGATCGCGTTCATCCTCTGTTATCAGCGGCACAGCGAAGTCCTGATGGCGCAGCGCCGCTTCTTCCTTTACTGGACACTCCTTGCCATGTTCTACGCCTTCCTCAATGGCATGAATCCCGACTCCAATATCGATAACTGGGCGCATCTAGGCGGGGCAATTACAGGCGGGGTCATCGCCAGTCGGACGGCTCGTTTTTATGACTTCCATTTTGCCGCCGAAAGACTGCGGCCTGATGCGTTGATCGAGTATTTTCCGAAGCGAGTTCGCTGGATCGGCTATGGAACGGCGATTGCACTCTCAATCCTCATGATTACGGTCGTCGTGACATTATCGCCCATTCAAATGCACGTCAGCGGGGTAAACCTCAGCATACCCGGCGAATGGGTGCCTATCACAGAGGATATTGAACCGTTTCTGGCTCTCTGCAACTCCAGTGACGATCAAGTGGCGGTGGTCTGCACGGATGCGATCTTAATGTCGCTTGATGCGGTGGTCGATGTGATCGTGCAAACGCCGCCTGAAGATATGACGTTCGATTTGCATAGTGCAGACACACAGTACGCCGGTCGAATGCTGTTGCAGGAGGGACTGCTCCCAATTTCGCGCGAAGAATATGCGATCAATGGGCGCGAAGGGATTCGGTATCTCTATAGCCGGGGTGATCAGCAGTTGAGCGTAGTGCTGCTCGTAGACAACCGCCGTTTGGTCTTATTCATGTTTCTTTTTCTTCGCGGAGACTATGAGCGCTACCGAGATGCTGTCGATCACTTCCTGCTCTATACCCGTTTCGATCCGCCAAGCCAATAACTAGCCGTCGAGCTTGTGTCCCAGCCGCTCTAGGGCGTCGCGTGCCGCCTCGCGGATGTCCTCATCGGGGTGGTTGATCAAGTTGAGCAGCGCCGGAATCGCCCGCTGATCGCCTGCTTCGCCAAGTGCATCGGCGGCACTGGCGACGAGGATCGCGTCATTCTGGTACAGCAGCCGCACCAGTGGATCAACCGCGCGTGCATCCTGCATCAGCGCCATCGACCACCCCGCCCCAAGCCGCACTTCGGGGTCGTCGCTAGTCAAATCGGCCAGCAGGAGCGCTTCGCCAGCGGCTTTTTGTGCGGTGTTCAGGCGAATCGCCATTTCCGCGGCGCTCTGCCGTACGCCCCAATCCTCATCCTTAATCGCCGCCGCCAGCAGTTCATAAGCAGCCGTCAGCTTGGCGTTGTGGTGATCAAGCTGATCGCCCATGTCTTCCGTGTAGCGCGTCGAGCCGAGGAACGTCCCCAAGGCACGCACCGCCGTTTCGCGCATCTGTGGATCATCGCTCGTCATCGCCGCCAATAAATCGATCAAGCTGTCGCCCATCCCCACGCTGCCCTCTCATTGACTGTCTCGACATTCCATCGATTGTAACGCGCCCTTCGATGAAATGACGCGGCAGGACTATACTAAAGAACAAAACTCACTTGAACAATCGATAGGAGAACGGCACATGCAAGCCCAAACCGCCTATGACATGCTGGAACGCAGCGGCCTAATGGTCGGGATGCGCGGCAAATTTACGCCCGATGTAGCCCTTGCCACTGCGGAAATCATGATGAATACCCGTATCAATGTCTTTGAGATGACGACCAACAGTGTGCAAGCATTCGAGGCGATGAAGGCGGTCAAACGCGAATACGGTGACGAAGCCGTCGTCGGCATGGGCACGGTGCTGAATGCTGATCTCGCCCGACGCGCCATCGATGAAGGCGCCGATTTCGTCGTCGCCCCGTCATTCGATCCGTTGATGATCGAGGCAGCACAGGCGGCAGGCGTACTCGCCATTCCCGGCGTGATGACGCCCACCGAGATCGTCAATGCGTGGGTGACTGGCGTCAAGATCGTCAAAATTTTCCCAATTGGCGCCCTCGGTGTCGATTATTTCCGCAATGTGCGCGGCCCGCTTGATCAGGTCAAGTTCTGCTGCAACGGCGGCATGAGCGATCAAAATGTCGGTGAGTTCATCAAAGCGGGCGCGACCGCCTGCGGCATGGCGAACTGGCTCACGGGCGATGGCACCATGCCCGCCGACACGATGGCCCACCGCGCCAAAGTGCTGCGCGATATTGTCGATCGCACCCGCGCTAATCTACCTGTGATCGTTTAGCAGCGAATGGATGCACTTCTCGCGCACTATCTCACGCTTTGGGCTCTTACGCAGCCGCAGCCGCTCGCGGAGACAAGAACGAGCCGCCTATATACGGTCATCTACCAAGGTGAAACGGTCGTGCTTAAGCTGCTGACGGAGTACGGATGGGAAGAACGCGCGGGAGCGGTCGCACTGCGCCACTTTGATGGACACGGCGCGGTGCGGCTGTACCAGTCAGACGAACAGGCGCAGCTTCTCGAATACGTCCCCGGTGGTGATCTGCTGCCCATGGTGGAAAGCGGCAGCGATGGCGATGCGCAAGCCTCCCGCATCATCGCGGACATCCTCAACCAAATTCACAGCAATCCATCGATCAACGCAAGTGCGGGCCTGTTCCCGCTTGAACGCTGGTTCGAGGCGCTGTTCGCCCAAGCAGCAAAGGATGAGCAGTCAATTTACCGGCACGGTGCCCAAGTCGCCCGCCGCCTGCTTGACGATCCGCGTGATGTGCGCGTGCTGCATGGCGATATTCACCACATGAACATTCGCCAGTCGGCGCGCGGTTGGCTCGCCTTCGATCCGAAAGGTTTGCTGGGCGAACGCACCTACGACTGTGCGAACTCGCTCTGCAATCCCTTTCGCGGGCGCGATCGCTTTGATCCGCTGGTGCATGATGAAGCGCGGCTGCTGCGCAACGCAGCCATTCTAGCCAATGAAACGGGCATCGATCGCGCTCGTGTGCTGGCCTTCACCTTCGCGTATAGTTGTTTGAGCGCCGCATGGACGGTCAGCGATGGCGAAACCGAATGGGCGCTCAATATCGCCCGCATCGTCGAGCCGCACGTCACCCTCTAGCCGAACACCGCCTAGATCTCTTCCTGAAACGCCCATGTCGGCAGGGGTTCGCGCGCCAATCGCCATGCATCCGGGATGCCTTCGGTGCCCGTGTACGCCGACACGATCCCGCCGACGATCGCGCAGTTCGTGTCCACATCTCCGGCGGCGCTTGCCGTCATCCACAGCGCTTGTTCGTAATCGGCCAGCCATTCGCCCGCGCACCAAATGCAAAACGCAACCGTATCCTGTGCCGAAATCTGGCTTCCGTTGCCGAGAATGTTTACCGCGCGGTGCAGCGGTTCGCCCGTCTGCATATCCCGTGCCCGCGTCAAACGGGATCGGACTTCGCTTGGTGGCACATACGGCAGCACCCGATCGATAAAATCGGCGCGTGTGGGTACCTCCGATCCGCGCACCGAACTGGCGATCGCCGCTGCCACCGCCGCCGCGATTCCCCCGGCGATGCCTTCGTCGTGCGCATGGGTGACTTCCGCACTCAGGCGAGCTTGCTCCGCGCACCGAGTCAGATTGTCAGCGAAATAGGCACCGAGCGGCGCGATTCGCATCGCCGATCCGTTGCCAAACGATCCTTGACCGCCAAACATCGCTTTGGCGGCGGTTCGCCAGTGCTCGCCGCCCACAATCGCGCGCAGCAGCTTACGCGCACCGGGGCCATAACCGCGCTCCGAATCGAAATGTAGGCCAAAGCTCTGCGCCAGTTTATCCTGATCGATCTGCTGGCACTGGCGCAGAATCGCATAAATGGACAGCGCCATATTCGTATCATCGGTGAAAAACCACTCACCGGGTGCCACCTGCCCCGACGTGAGGCGCTGCCGCAGGTTCGTGTGAAAGAAAAACTGTTCACCGAAGGCATCGCCCACACTCAAACCTTGGAGCGCGTCCGCCGCCCGTTGCAGTGCTGAATTGTGTGAGTTTTGTTCATCCATGTGCATTAACCTTGTGGGCCTCCAATGAATTGGCTCAACCGGATTATAATTTAATCACTTTCACCATCCATAACATGAGGCGGCAGCATATGGGGCTAGAGCGGATCGTCGTCAAAATCGGTACCAGCACGCTTACCGGAGGCGGTCGGCGCATCAGCCGCCCACGTCTGTTGGAGATCGTCCAGCAGGCCGCCAAACTGCATCAGGCGGGGCATGAGATTGTGTTGGTGACCTCCGGGGCCGTTGCGGCAGGCCGTGAACGGCTGGGATTCCCCGATTTTGGGCGCTCGCTGCCCGCCAAACAAATGTTGAGCGCCGTCGGTCAGGGCCGCTTGATGCAGCTCTATGGCGAACTGTTCGATATTTACGAAATCGTCTGTGCGCAGGTGCTCCTCACCCGCGAAGACATCAACGATCGCCCACGCTTTTTGAATGCCCGTGATACCCTGCTCACCCTCATCGATCGTCGTATCATTCCTATCATCAACGAAAACGACACGACTGCCACCCACGAAATTCGGGTAGGGGACAACGACAACCTCTCGGCGTTGGTCGCCACCTTGATTGAAGCCGACCGGTTAATCATCCTGACGGATCAGGATGGACTGTTCACTGCCGATCCGCGCACGTCACCAACGGCACGCTTGATCGAGCGCGTCAACAAAATCGACGACGCGCTTTTTGCCCTCGCAGGCGGCACCGAAAAAGACGGCGTTGGCACAGGTGGCATGGTGACGAAACTGCAAGCCGCCCAGTTAGCAACGCGCGGCGGCATCACGACCATTGTCGCCAGCGGGCGTGAGCCGAATATTTTGGAGCGCCTCATCGACGGGCAGTCGCTCGGCACCTTGTTTGAGCCGGTACAAACACAGGTCGAAAGCCGTAAGCGCTGGTTGATGATGGACAAAACACGCGGCAAACTGTTCATCGATGAAGGCGCGGTCGAAGTGCTGACGATCGGCGGGGCAAGTCTCCTTCCGGTAGGGATCAAGTCCGTCGAAGGCGAATTCGAACGCGGCAGCACCTTATCCGTGATGGCACCGGATGGTCATCCCGTGGCACAGGGGATGACCAGCTATAACAGCGAAGATGTGCGCCGATTGTGCGGTGTCAGGTCTGCACGAATTTTTGAACTTTTGGGGTATAGTTACGGAGATGCCATCATCCATCGTAATAATATGGTGTTGCTGAAATAGAAACCAACGGAGCGCCAATGGATCTACAGAGTATGGGCCGCCGCGCGAAAGCCGCCGCCCGCGTGCTTGCGAAAGCATCGACGGACGACAAGAATCACGCGCTGGAACTCATCGCGAATGCCCTAGAGCAGCACATTGACGAGATCTTGGAGGCGAACGCCCGTGACCTTGATGCGGCACGAGCGCGCGGTACGAGCGATGCCCTGCTGGATCGACTCAGCCTCGCCAAGCGGATGCCGGGCATTATCGCCGACGTTCGCCATGTGATCAGCCTGCCCGACCCGGTCGGTGAGTCCTTTGATGAGCGCACACTTCCGAACGGCCTAGACGTACGCCGCCGCCGCACACCCATCGGTGTGATCGGCGTGATCTACGAAAGCCGCCCGAATGTCACCATCGATGTTGCGGCACTCACGCTGAAAAGCGGCAACGCCGCCATTCTGCGCGGCGGTTCTGAAACGCTGCACAGCAACACGGCGCTCGTGCGCGTCATCCGCGATGCGCTAAATGGCAGCCAAGCCATCACGCCGGATGCCATCCAGTACATCGAAGACACCGATCGCAAGTACGTGCTGGAAATGCTTAAGCTGCATGACAGCATCGACATGATCATCCCGCGCGGCGGGGCTTCGCTGCATCACTTCTGCCGCGAAAACAGCACTATTCCTGTGATCACGGGCGGCGTGGGCATTTGTCATGTGTTTGTGGATGAAAGCGCCGACCTTGAAATGGCGCTGCCCATCATCCACAACGCTAAAACCTCGCGTCCTTCGGTCTGCAATTCGCTCGATACCGTGCTGGTTCATCAATCGATCGCCGCCGATGTGCTGCCGCGTGTGGTCGAGTATCTCGCCCCTGCCGGGGTCACCTTCCGCGCTGAACCGCGCGCCAAAGGTATCCTTGATGCAGCGGGTTTGAATGGTACCGCCTCATCGATTTCGCCATCCGGCGATGCGGATTTCGATACCGAATGGATGTCGCTGGTGTTAGGACTCAAAGTAGTCGATTCATTGGATGAAGCGATCGAACACATTCAAGCGCATAGTCTTAACCATTCAGATAGCATTATCACTCGTAACATGAAGAATGCAGAGCGGTTCATCAATGAGGTGGATTCCTCTGCCGTGTTCGTGAATACCAGTACGCGCTTCAATGACGGCAGCGCCCTTGGCCTTGGGGCCGAAGTCGCGGTCAGCACGCAGAAACTTCACGCGCGCGGCCCGATGGCATTGGAAGAGTTGACGACCTACAAATGGGTGATTGTTGGGGAAGGACAGATCCGCGCCTGAACGTGGGCAGGCATAAATTGGTGGGGCTGATGGAAAACGCGACTCAAACAGTAATGCTCATCGAAGACAATACCGATCTCGTGTTTGTGCTTCAGCAGTTAATCGAAGCCGCCGGGTATGAAGTGCAGGTCTCACTGGATGGCGATGACGCGTGGAGCAAACTCGAACGCGGTGAAATCCACCCGGACGTGATTCTCTGCGATCTCAGCTTGCCGGGAATCGATGGACTGACCCTTCTGCGCCGTGTACGCAGTCATGAATCAACCCGTCAGGTGCGCTTCATCGCCATGAGCGGCAGTATTGGCGAGCAAACCACCTCGCTGAATGCCGGGGCGAATCAGTATTTATTAAAACCGTTTGGCATCCGCGAGCTTGAGGATGTTTTGTAAATCACATGGGCCAAAATCTCGCTGCTGACCCACTAATCCTCGGCTATCGGATACCAGTATGTCAACCTTAAATGCGCCGCCGCTGATCATGTTGAACCCTCATGCAGGAAGTGGCAAAGCCAGTCATGTATGGGATCAACTCCGCCCTTTGCTCCGTGAACGCCTCGGTGAACTTTCGGCAGTGACCACGCACCATCCACATGATATCGCGCCGCACCTACGCGCCGCCGCCGAACAGGGCATCGATCGCGTCATCGCCATCGGCGGAGATGGCACCAACCACTCGGTTATCAACGAAATCATTCACTTGAACCAGCGGCAGGAGCACCTGCCTATTCGGTCATATGGCAATGTTCCCATCGGCACCGGGCGCGATTGGGCACGCGGATTAGGGATTCCGATCAACAATTTGAGCCTTATGGCCGATTGGATCGTGGATGCCAAGCCGCAGCCCGTCGATATTGGAACGCTCACCTATCACGATGGGCACATGGAGTATTTTCTCAACATTGCCAGCGCAGGGCTTGGGGGGGATGTTGCCACGCGGGTCGATCGTATGGGCACGCGCCGCCCATGGACATTCTATGCCGCAACCGTCGAATCGATCCTCGCCTATAAGCCGAGGAAACTGCGCATCAAGCTGGATGGGAATGAGTGGTACGAAGGCGGGGTATATCTCGTCGCCATCGCCAATGGTACCACCTTCGGGCGCGGCATGCGCATCGCCCCCGAAGCGGTCGTTGATGATGGCATGTTTGATGTGATTCTCGTCAAAGCCGTGTCACGGGCGACGATTCTCACCGCATTCCAGCGCGTCTACAGCGGCACCCACCTGACTCACCCGGCAGTCCGCCATGCACGCGCCAAACGCGTCGAAATCGATCTGATTGACGCCGCAGACGAAAACGATCAAATTAAGATGGAACTCGACGGCGAATACCGCGAAGGCCGTTCACTCACCTTTGAAGTGCGCCACCGCATGCTGCAATTCCTACGCTAGCATGAAGAGGCACATCCATTTTTGGTGGATGTGCCCCTAATCGTTCGCAATTCCTCAAAAGCAACCAACCAGCCTCACTTTGAAGGTGTCGAAGAATCATCCGTTTTCGCCGGTACAGCAGGAACCGTTACGGGCGTCGAGTTAGCCGTTGTGCTGGGCGAAACATTAGGCGCTGCCGCATTGGATGACGGCACGCTTGCTGACGCGCTCGGCGCAGGGCTGTTATTCGATACCGCAGGCGTCACCGGGGGCGCTGTTGTGCTCACAGGCGTTGACGCCGCTGGTGCCACCGAAGCGGGTGCAGCAGGCGGTGCTGTGGGAGGTGTCGCCGGAGTTGGACCTGCGGCGTTACCAAAGGCGCCGCCAGGAGTCGAAGCTGCTGGTGCTGCCGGAGGCGTTACCGGAGCGGGCGAACGCGGCGGGTGAGCCGCTGGTGCTGCCGGAGGCGTGACTGGAGCGGGCGGCGCGGCGGTGATGCCGCTGGAGGCGTGACCACAGGCGTTGAAGCTGCTGGTGCTGCCGGAGGCGTCGCCACAGGCGTTGCAAGAGTCGGTGGCGCTGCTGGCGGGGCTGCAACGGGGGTCGAGGCGACCGGTGCGGGCGCGACGGGGGTCGTCGTGACAGGCGGCGTCGCTGGAGCAGGTGCGCTAGCCGGAGCCGTATCGGGCTGCCCCGCCTTTTCGAAGCGCTTCACCAATTCCACCAGTTCATCAACGGGCAGCGGCTTAGCGATATAGGTATCGCACCCAGCCTCGATACACCGCTCACGGTCACCGGTCATGGCGTAGGCTGTCACCGCAACGATCGGCATTTTATGACCCCGTGCGCGTAGTTGGCGGACGACATCCAGCCCGCTCAATCCTCCGGCAAGCTGCACATCCATCAAAACCAGATCAGGCTTATCACGGTCGAAATTGACCAGCGCAGATTCACCTTCGGTGTATGTAATCACCTGATGACCGCCCATCCGGGCAATGCGCTGCAACAGTGATAGATTTGCAGGGTTATCTTCTACATAAAGGATTTTCATCGTCAAACCAACCTATCCAATTTGTCACTGTTTTGCAGACACCACAGCTTCTGGCTGAACTGCGCCTGCACCGTTCCTATTCAGAGTAGCATCTTCAAACAACGGAAGCGTGAAGTTGAAAGTGCTGCCTTTTCCCAGCTCACTTTCTGCCCATATCCGCCCCCCCATCAATCCCAGCAATTGACGTGAAATCGTCAGCCCCAAGCCAGCACCAGAACGCGGATCGCGTACACCCGTTTCTGCCTGCTTGAATTCCTCAAAGATGATCTCTAGGCTGTCTTTCGGAATGCCCGAGCCCGTATCTTGCACACTAATCTGCACGCCTTCTTCAACTTCTTTCACCGAGAGGGTGATTGATCCCTTGTCGGTGAACTTCGCCGCGTTGCTGTACAGGTTAAGGAGCACCTGACGCACGCGCGCTTCATCTGCATACACCTCTGGGATGTAAGGCGGCAGATTAACTTCCAATTTGATGGTCTTCTGGCCAACGAGCCCGCTGGCGGTCGACATGACGCTCATGACAAGCGGCTTTAGTTCGACGCGCCCCATACGGATTTCCAGCTTCCCGGCGTCCACTTTCGACAGGTCGAGAATGTCGTTGATCAGCGTGAGCAGGTTGCGACCGCTGGAGTAGATTTGCTGCAAGTCTGCTTCGTATGCACCGGGTAATTTTACACCATCATACATTGCCGGATATTTTAGCATGGTTTCGCTAAAGCCAATGATGGCGTTCAACGGGGTGCGCAGTTCGTGGCTCATATTCGCCAAAAACTGCCCGCGGAAGTGCTTCGCTTCTTCCGCGGCGGCACGGGCCTTCGAAAGTTCGTCGTTCGTTTCCTGCAACCGTTCGCTCAACGCCTGACTGCGGGCAAGGCTCCGTTCCAACTGCTGGCGGTTATCGAACAATTCGTTGCTGGTGCGGCGTTCGCGCTGGTAGTTCATCAGCGCCCACTCGGTCACCTGCGAAAGATCGCCCGTCACTTGCATAGCAAGCAGCGCGCTCAATAAAGTCACCAGAATCGCCGAGACTTGAAAGATGCCGACACTCGCCAGTCCCCCGCCCAGACTGGCGGTGATACCAATGGTCAGTCCAGCGGCGAAGATAGCGATCAGCATCGTATTGACGGGCCTTAAAAGCAAACCGATCACGAAGACGATGACCGGAAAGCTGAAAGGCAGCACCGTGCGCATCACCTCATCGCCCAGCGCGATCCCAAGCCCGATAGCGATGAGTCCACTCAATGAAAAAATCCATGCAGCCAGCCCGAAGTTCCCAGCGTTTAGCACCTGCCGGGTCGCTAACGCGCCAACCAGCAAAATTCCCAGCGGGATTAATTGGGCGGACACATCCCGCCGCTGAAGCATCGCGATATTTAAAAGAATCCATGCGATGGCGGCACCCAAAAGAAAGGTTAGGCGCCATAAGACCTTCAGGCGATCTGCCTTGACCTCGTTAGCAAACTCAAGATTTGTTGGGATAGACATAAAGCGCCCTGTAATGTTCACGTTGCCCGAGCGAACGTCTAGAATTCACCCCATTATACCCAAAATTGATTTATGCATGGTCACAAGTATTGTCAGATTTCCTATCATTCTCCTGCAAGTTTTGTGATGATATGATGGTGAACTTGTTTTGGTACGCTTATCAATCAGTTGCCCGAGGAAAGCATGCTTTCTGACAATCAAGGTCGCGCGTCGCTTTTCAGTGCATTAGATGCATATCCGCTGCCGGTTGGGGTGTACGTCGTGCGCATGGTCGAGGGCGTCGAAGCCATCGTCAACTGCAACGCGGAATTCGCTCGCCTGTTTGGTTTTCCATCTGTTGAAGCTGCACATGGCACGCAGCCCCGCCTCATGCATTATTCTGACCGGGACTACCAGTTGTTCATGTTCGACCTGCGCAAAGCAGGATCAATGCTCCATCACACTGAACTGCTCAAACGGCAGGACGGGACACCCATGCTCGTCGAACTTCATGTGCAGTTGGATTATGACGAACAGCACAATGTGATTGGGCGGACGGGCGTTGTCCTCGATCATTCCGAATTCGAAACGCTGCTCAAGGACGTTGGGCAGTTCATGCATAACTTCACCAGCACACTCACCGGCTTTGACGAACGACTGCGTGGGGTACGCGATGCTTTTACCCCGCCGGAAGATCCGTTTGGCGACCTCAAGCGGATGCCGACGCCGGAAGAAGTCAACAACCTAATCGACAAGCCCGCCGCCGAGTTGAAAAGCTCTATGCAGCGCTTGATCAGCGAAGCGAACAGCGATGAACGCAAGCGCGAAGCCTTCAGCGATGACGACTGGGAAACGCTGAACGAAATTGCGGGTCTGTTGGAAATCTACAAAGAAAAAATCGACGATCTCGAACATCGACCGCCTACCCTGCGTGATGCCGCGCGCATGGTGATCGAAGTGATGGGTCGCATCGAAAAAGGCAGCTTTGCCAACGAAACGATTCGCGGTGTGCGCCAGCGCGCATCCGAAATTGAGCGATTGGTTTCGCTCTATATGCTGCACCTGACGATTGGTACCCTGCTGGAACTGACGCATCAGGTCAACATGCAGCGTGAAGTGCTGCTGAACAATATCCGTAACAAGGAAGCCGAAGCCGAAACCACCATCACCGACTTGATCACGACGGCACGCCTGCAAATGCAGGACTTCGCCTTCAGCCGCGACATCGAACTGCGCACGCGCGACCGATCGAAACGGATGGCCGTGAAGGTGAACCGCCGCGATATGCAGCGGGCCATTCAGAACCTGCTCCACAACGCCATCAAGTACAGTTGGAGCAAACGGGATGACCGCCCATGGGTGGAGATTCGTGCTTTCATCGATGGCGGATTTGTCGTCGTGGAAATCGAGAACTATGGCGTGCCGATTCCGCGCCGGGAAATTGAATCGGGGGATATTTTTAAGCTTGGGGTGCGGGGTAGAATGTCAAGTGACCGCGCGCGCATGGGAACCGGCATAGGCTTATACGATGCACAAACGGTCGCGCGCCAGCATGGCGGCGACATTTCACTGGTCAGCAGCCCAGCACGCCCACATGGCGATCCGGATGATCTAAACCAGCCGTTTGTCACCATCGCGACGCTTAAAATCCCGATTCCGAAAGGCTTTTGATGACCATGACCCGGCAGTATAAAGTACTGTGGATTGAAGATGACGCGCATATGGATTTGAGCGGGCTGGCATCGCCTGTTCACATTGCCCCACAGTACAAACTCGTGACGGTGCTTCAGGTCAGCGAAGCGGTTGAGCGCATCCTTGAGACCGAATTCGATGTCATCATTACCGACATGCGCTTCAAGGCCGATAAAAACCCAAGCTGGTGGGATCTTGCGCAGGCGCGCCAGAATGGAAATGGAAAACCGGGGCAAAATGCCAATTTTGGGGATCGGTTGGGCTTGCAGCTTCTCTATACCCTGCTTGGCCCCGACGACGAGCGGATGATCAAGATCGAAGTGCCGCCTTGGATCACATCCGATCGGTTCGTGGTGTTCACGGTAGAGGAGCGCATCACCATTCAAGATCACCTGAGCAAGCTGAAGATCAACCACTACGAGCGTAAGCAGCCGGGGCTTCCCCGCCGCACGCTCAAGAACTTGATCGATAAGGTGTTGAAGGAACGCGGATTGGTAGGATAAAACGAGGGCGGAAGTGCAGCATCCGCCCTCGCTCGTTGACTAAACTGAACTGCTGCCGCCGCGCACTGTCTGCTGAACAAGGAAAATGATCCCAAGCACCACCAGCACAATACCCGCCGCGGTGCTGAGGTTCGCAAAAAGCACAATTGCTCCGGCAGCGATCATAAAAATGCCTGCCCACTGGGAAGGTTGAAGCTTTTTCATGGTAGGTGTGAGTTTTTCCTTGAATGAGAAATACGTTTCCATTTTCCGCGAAACCCGTGGATAGACTATCCCCTTTTTTAGGGTTCTACAGAAGCACCGAAAACGAAGCAATATAAAAGGGCGCTCTCTAAGTCAACATCGAGGACGGTATTCATATGTTTCGCTTAGACGATCAATGGATTAGCGGGTATATCGGCGTCATCGGCGGGCTGATCGCATTCGTGATCGGCGTGTCAGCGCTCGTGCTCCAAGTCGCGCTGCCCTCCTACCTGCGCACGCTCACCCGCCGCCGTCACTTGATGGATTACACGACGGCGTTGATGGTGTTTTACGTGATCGTGGCGGTCGTCCTCATCTGGGTTGCACCGCTCAGCGCCGATGGCGAAGTCTCCCCCGAATGGACGTGGATTCTCGACATCGTCATGACGATAACGCTCGCCGTCACTGTGATTTACGCCATCCACCAGCTCGGCCAGATCAACGGCGACAGCATTGTCAAAGGGCTGGTCAAAGACGGCAAGCGCGATTACATCCGCACCGGCACCTTTGATCCACCTCCCGAAAAACAGAGCGATCATCAGGATATGGTGTATGTCAGCCCCTTGGAAACGCTGATCGACATCGGTACCCAAAGCAGCCCGGGGTTTGAAAAACAGCGTGTCCTCAGCGCGCTTCAGCAGTTGAGCGATTTTATGTTCGTGCTGCCGCCGAACGCCCCGCCGTATGACGGCACACGCCTGCGCAAGCTGATTGATGGGTATGAGCGCGTGCTCACAGGGGGCGAGATGGGATCGCAGGAGAACTTCAAAGCAGCGGCGGCTCAACTGCGCGTCATCATCGATAAGCTGTGCGGAAATCGCGGAGACGGCATTCGTACCCAAGAGATCACCCTGCACCGGAGTCAGCTTACGGCACTCACTGCGCGCACCAACTTTGCCGACAAAGGCGACCTTGCCGAAGCGATGCGGGTTTGTTCGGCGTTGGGATCACTCGCGACCGAACATTTCAGCCTAGCGGTTGCCGAGTCGTTCGTCAGCGCCATCAACATGGCCGAAACCGAAGACAAAACGACCTTCCGAGCCGCCAGCATCGCCTTAAGCGAAATCGGCTTGGCGGCGATCCGCCATCAGCGCTACGCGATCAGCGTTAGCGCCGTGCACACGATCATGCAGTGGGGGCCGGAACCTTTCGAAGCGGACGACGATGGCACCGCTGAAATGCTCGGCTTATGGGCGTCCCTGTATGGAGCCAACCCCGCCGGGCGGCAGTACATCCTCACCCAACTTGACCATACGCGTGAGCGCTTCATCCCTTCCTTCGAAGAATGCATACACGGCGCGCTGGATTATCACTACATCTCGAATGCGTTTGAGACGCACGAAAAAGTCCTGCGTTTTCTCCACGACGTGACCGGTCAGCCCACGCAGATGGAATAGCGTTAACGCATCGCAAGCAAAAGGCGCAAAGGATGAATGATTTCCTTCGCGCCTTTGCGTTGAGTCGGTCGTTCCCTAGTTCAAATTCTCGAAAATCCCCGCCGCACCCATGCCGCCGCCGATGCACATCGTCACCATGCCGTATTTGCTGTTGCGGCGCTTCATCTCGTTGATCAACTGCACGGTGAGCTTAGTGCCGGTGCAGCCGAGCGGATGACCGAGTGCAATCGCGCCGCCGTTCACGTTGACTTTGTCCGCATCCATCTCCAAGTGACGGATCACGGCGAGTGCCTGCGCAGCAAACGCTTCATTCAGTTCAATCAGGTCGATGTCGCTCAGCTTCATCCCCGTGCGGTTGAGCAGCTTGGGGATGGCGTTGATCGGCCCGACGCCCATGATTTCCGGTCGCACGCCCGCTACGTTGTAACCCACGAAGCGCGCCAGCGGAGTCAGCCCCAACTGCGCGGCCCTGCCCGCTTCCATGACGATCACAGCGGCGGCTCCATCACTCAACGGGCTGGAATTGCCCGCCGTCACCCGCCCGCCCTCACGGAACACGGGTTTGAGTTTCGCCAAGCCTTCGGCAGTGGTTTCACGGCGCAGATGCTCGTCGTCGGTCAGCATCACTGTTTCGGTGATGCGCTGCCCATTGGCATCGTAATAGGTTTCTTCGACTTCAAACGGCGTGATTTCGCTGCGGAACCATCCGGCACGGTCGCCCGCCTCGCCTTCTGGATGGTTTCCGGGCGAACTTGTCCATATCCTGCGGGTCACGCCGAATTCATCGGCGACGCGTTCGGCGGAAAGTTGCCCATCGCCATATAGACTTCGGGTTCGTTCGCCGCCATGTACGGATTCGGGCTGATCTTGAATCCGCTCATCGGCACCAGCGACATCGTTTCCGCGCCGCCCGCGATGATCACGTCCGCCCCATTGGCGATGATCCGCTCCGCCGCCAGCGCGATAGACTGCAAGCCGCTGGAGCAAAACCGGTTGATCGTCTGGCCGGGGATTTCCACCGGCAGTCCTGCACGCAAACTGATCACGCGGGCAAAGTTCAGCCCCTGCGAGCCTTCCGGCATCGCACAGCCGATCACCACATCGTCGATCTCGTTGGGATCGAGTTTGCCATCCGTCTGCGCCATCACATCACGGATGACCGCTGCCGCCATTTCATCGGAACGTGCGTTCCGGGTGACGCCCTTTTTCGCCTTGCCCACAGCGGTTCGAGCCGCCGCAACGATCACTGCTTCACGCATGGTTGCACCCCTGTAAATGATCGAGAGATTGAACCACAGAAGACACAAAGATTTTGATTTTCTCTGCGTTCTTCGCGTCCTCTGCGGTAAAGTGTCTTTTCTAGTTCCGCAGCGGCTTATTGTTTTGCAGCATGTACGCGATGCGTTCCAGCGTCTTGGGCGTCTGCACCAGTTCGAGGAACACCTCGCGCTCCAAATCAAGGAACGCCTGCTCGTCCAACCAGCCCGGCTCACTGACCGCGCCACCGGTTAGCACAAAACCTAACTTCCGGGCGATCAGCGCATCGTGTTCACTCGCCTGCCGTGATTCCAAGAACCCTTCGATGGCGATCATCAGCGCGGCATACACATCGCGCCCGGCGGCATAGACCTTGCCGGGGTTGATCGGCGTATAGCCGTCGGCCATGTGCAGCGCTTCGCGCTTCGCCTCGCCCAACAAATGATCGCGGTTCATCACGATCCGATCGCAGGGCTGCAAAATGCCCATATCGCGGGCTTCTTTGGCGCTCCCGCTGACTTTGGCCAGCGCGATCTGTTCGAATACCTTTTGCAGGTGCGGCAGCGGATCGGCGTTCGGGTGCGCGGCCATCACGGGATTGACGACACGGCGTAACATTTCTTTGACGCCGCAAGACCCCGGAATCAGACCCACACCAACTTCGACCAACCCGGCATAAAGTTCTTGATGCGCAACCACGCGCGACCCCGCCATGATGAATTCGCAACCGCCGCCCAGTGCCATGTTGTGCGGCGCAACCACGACCGGCTTCCCGGCGCGGCGCATCGCCGTCATCACGTTCTGTGACTGTTTCATCGCCTCTTCAAGCTGATCAAGCTGCCCTGCCTGCACCGCCATCGCCACGAAGAACACATTCGCGCCGATCGAGAAGCGTTCGCCGTCATGCCCAATGACGAGCGCATCGAAGCGGTTTTCCAGCAGGTCGAGCGCTTTCCACGACATTTCGATCACGTCCGAGTCGATCGCATTGGCCGTCGAGTGGAATTCGAGCAAACCGACGCCATCGCCCATATCGAGTACGCTGGCTCCGGCATTCCGCGCGACTTCCCCACCGCGTTTGCGCAGCGGATCGGCCTTGATCGCCTTGCTATCTGGCGTCACGCTGACGTACACACCCATCTGCGGGCTGTAATAGCCGACGACCTGCCCCGCTTCGTCACGCTGGTAAAAGCTGGTATACCCGCTAGCAAGCATGTCTTTGACCCACTGCGCCACCGGATAACCCGCCGCTTCGAAGGTCGGCACCGTCTCCGCCACGCCGATTGCGTCCCAGATTTCGAACGGCCCCATCTCGTGACTGAAACCCCACTTCTGCGCGTTATCGACATTCAGCAGACTTTCGGTGATCTCCGGCACACGGTTCGAGGCGTAAGCCAGCAGGAACGCGTGATGGTGCCACAGCAGTTCCGCTGCACGATCGCTCTCGTTGATCAGCGCCTTGATGCGTTCGCCCGTGTTTTCGATCTTGCGGTGCTTGCCCACACTCTCGAAACGCGGTTTCGTCGGCGGTTCGTACTCAAACGACTGGAGGTTTAGCGTCCAAAATTCGCGCTCGCCGCTGGCCGCTTTGACTTCTTTATAAAAGCCTTGTTTGGTCTTATTCCCAAGCCACTTATTTTGTAACAGCTTATCAAACAGCGCCGTCGTGCCGGGATGCTCCAGCACCGTACGCGCCGGGTCATTCGGGACTGCCGGGTACAAATTGCGCGCCACACCCACCGCAATGTCGATCCCGACCAGATCGTTGAGCCGGAACGTGGCCGTCTTCGGGCGACCGATCAGCGGCCCGGTCAGCGAATCAACCTCATCGACCGTAAAGCCATGATCGAGCGTGTAATTGACGATCTGCATCCCGCTCATGGTCATAAAGCGGTTGCCGATAAAATTCGGCTCATCTTTGGCGATCACCACGCCTTTGCCGAGTGTATTCGTCGCGTAGCGGCTGATGAACTCGACAATTTCCGGATCAGTATTCGGGTGCGGGATGACTTCCACCAAACGCAGATAGCGGGGAGGGTTGAAGAAGTGGGTTCCCAAGAAGCGCCGCGTAAAGGCGTCGTCAAGCTGCTCCGCAATGCTGCGGATCGGAATACCCGACGTATTGGTGCTGATGATCGTATGTGGGCTGACGATCGCCGCGAGGCGCGCCATAAGCGCTTGCTTCACCTCCAGCCGTTCCACCACCACTTCGATGATCCAGTCGGCATCGGCAATTTTGTCGAGATCATCGTCAATATTGCCCACGCTGATCCATTCGAGATCGCTGCTGCTCAAGACCTGCGGCGGGCGGCTGGTCGAAGCGCGTTTCAGCCCTTCCGCGACGATGGCGTTACGCTTGGCAGGAGGATCGCCCGGTTGGGTGTCTTTGGCGGGAATGTCGAGGAGCGTCACTTTCACGCCCACACCTGCCAGCAGTGTCGCGATCCCGCCGCCCATGGTGCCGCTGCCGATCACTGCTGCTTTCCGAACCTTGTACGTCATTGCCACTCCTTCAACGGTACGTTGTTTCTCTACTACGGTGCTGCGTTTCGCGCCCGCAGATCGCGGATACGCTGGAGGGCCTCCTCCTGATCGCGCGCGACGATGTATTTATCTTTCCACTGCGAAAACACCCGCCCAAACACGCTCACCAGTGAGCGAATCAGCATATTGGCACCGATGACCACCGCACAGCCCCAGTTCGGCGGCGCGGTTTGTGTGATATTGCTGACCTCACTGATCGCCCCTGCTGGGATGCGCTCACTCTGCTCGAAATTCGCGATCATGTCGATGCGGTGTTCCAGTGTTCGGAATTCCTCATGCATGCGGGTGGACACGGCGTAAAATTCCTCCCATGTCCACCGGCCTATGAAGTTGTACTGCCAGATCGTTCTGGCCTCATCGAGCCATTCCCCGTTGACGGGCATTCGCACACCTCGCTTCGCTGACGACCCATCGAATACTCTCATTGTAGTCGTGCGATTCGATTACACAGCCGCGATACCCGTTCACGCCGTGAAAAATTCATAAAATCGGGCAGGGCTTACAAGGCTCAGTTCAATTCCTTGCTGCTGTAACCCAGAATGCGACGGGCCACAACCATCGTGTTGATTTGTCCCGTTCCCTCATAGATGTCGTTAATCTTCGAATCGCGCATCCACTTTTCAGCGAGCGTTTCCTTGCTGTAGCCAAGGCTGCCGAGCAGTTCGACGGTTTTTTGACCGATCTGGGTGACGACTTTGCCCGCTTTCGCCTTGCACATCGCGCTTTCAAGGTTGTTCGGTTCGCCGTGATCGAGCAGGCTCACCGCACGCAGTGTGAGCAAATACGCCGCGCGAAGCTGGCCTTCCATCTCCAGCACATCACGCTGAATCGCCGTCAGCTTGTGATACGGCTGATCGTAGGGAATTTCGACCCCGTTTTCCTTCAGAGTATCCTTCAGGAATTCCAGCGAGGCACGGCCAATGCCGAGTGCTGACGCCGCCACCAGCGGACGGGTCGCGTCAAACGTCGCCATCGCGCCTTTGAAACCGCCGCTGCCTTCACCGCGCTGCACTTCCGGGCTGCCGAGGATGTTATCCGCCGGAATGCGTGCATCTTGCAGCACGATCGCCGCCGTGTCGCTGGCGCGGATGCCGTGCTTGATCTCAACTTTCGTCACTGTCACGCCGGGCGTCCCCGCTTCGACCACAAACGGACGCATCCCTGCACGCCCCGCCGTCGGGTCGATCGTCGCCCACACGACCACCAGCCCATTCGATTCTTCGAGCGCCAATTTGCCGTTGGTGCAGAAGATTTTTTCGCCATTCAGTACCCATTCTTTCGTCGCTTCGTCGAAGACGGCGCGCGTGCGAATCGCGGAGGTATCCGATCCGGCACCCGGTTCGGTCATCGCCATCGCGCCCCACGCGGGAACTTCACCCTCCGCGAACCGCTTGAGGAAGCGCATCTTTTGTTCAGGCGTCCCCACCGCCTCAATCGCCGCGCCGCCGAGCGCACCGCCGGGCAAGCACAGATACACGCCCGCGTCGCCCCACGACAGCATTTCGATCATCAGCATCAAGCGCAGCGTAGCAGTGCCGGGGCCTTCGCGTTTCTTGCTCGGTTCGCCCGCCGCCAATTTGTCGAGCGTGCGCTTCTGCGTGTCGCGCATCATGCCCCATGTCATTTGCACAAATTGATCCGGGCGCTGATGTTCGTTCTCGTCCAGTTCGCGGCTGAGCGGGCGCATGATGTAATCGGCCACGCCCTTGACCATTTCGATCTGCGAAAGCAGATTTTCAGGAATGTCAAAGTTAATCGCCATTGGTTCGATCCCCCTACACCATCGCCAAGCCATCAAACGTCGGGAAGCCGCGACCGTTGCGCAGCAAGCGTTCCGCCGGGTACTCGCGGATGAACCCATAACCGCCGAGCACCTGTACGGCGCGATCGGTCACTTCCAGCACCGCTTTATCGGCGTACTGCTTGGCGAGATAGGCTTCACGAGTCACCGCTTCGCCCTTGTCGAGCTTAGCAGCCGCTTCCCACGCCAGCAGCCGCGCCGAATCGACTTCGATCGCCATTTCTGCCAGCATGAAGGCGATCGCCTGCTTCTGGGCAATCGGTACGCCGAAGGCCGTGCGCTGCTTAGCGTAATCACGTGCGTATTCGAAAGCCGCCCGCGCCACGCCAACCGCCATCGCTGCCAGCCCGATCTTGCTGCGATTCAGCAGGGTATCGAAATTACTGCCCACCGCCCCACCGAGTCGGCACGGCGCATCAACGACCGCATCACTGAGGGCAACGCGGTAGGTGGGCAGCGCGCGAATGCCGAGCAGATCTTCTTTTTTCTCCACGCTCAAGCCCGCCGTGCCTTTCTGTACCAGATAGGCATCGACGGTGCCGTTTTCCGCGTCACGCGCGTAGACCAGCAGCGCATCGGCATCAGCGGCGTTCGGCACATAGGCCTTCGCCCCGTTCAGCCGAACCTTATCCCCTTCGCGAATGGCGGTGGTTTTCAGCCCATGCGGATCGAAGAAGAGTCCCGGCTCTAGCAGTGCGGCGCTGACCTTTGGCGCGTTTTCTTCAAGGAACAGCGGCAGCCACTGTTCACGCTGTTCAGCCGTCCCATAGAGGAGGATCGGATAGGCGAACAGTGCCGGACTCATCACCTGCATCGCCAACGATAGATCGCCGTAAGCGAGTTCTTCGGCAGCCAGCACGCCCGTCAGCGCGCTCATTTCGCCCAATCCGCCGAGTTCTTCGGGGATTGCGGTCGGCACCAGCCCGATCTGCCAGCCAGTTTCCACCAGCGAGGCCGGAAGTTCGCCATGCTCGTCTGCCTCATGCGCGGCAGGCTGCACCTCATTCACCGCGAAGCGGCGAATCGTCTCAATGAGCTGCTTTTGTTCGTCGGTTGGCGTAAATGAAACCACAAAGCCTCTCCTTAACTAAACGATGATTCGATTAATTGGGTATTTTTAAGGGCGCTCTCGCTCAAGAACGCCCTTACCGGGAAGTACAATCTATCATACGCGGTTTTGACCGCGCTTTACAAGCGTTTTCTAACGCCCGTTTAATTATTTGATTTGGACGGGCGTGATCGACGGATGGGCAGCGGGATAAACTGCCCACTAAGCAGATACAACGCGCACAGCGTCATCGTCACCAACGTGACGACCCCGCCGACATAGAACCACGGCGGGCGATAGGCGAACACGATCACATGACGCTGCTCGCCCGGTGGCAGAATCACCCCCAGCAAGCCGCCGACCGACTCGACATTGACCTGCTGACCATCCATGACCGCCACCCAACCGGGATAAGCGTTCTCCTGCACCGTCACCACCACTGACCGCGATGCATCCCCATTCACCACCACCATGATCTGATCCCAGCGCTGCGCGACGGTTGGGATCGCAGTGGTCGCCTCGACCGGCAGCGTGATGATCGGATCAAGGGTATCGAACCGTTCCGGAGTGTCCGGCGGGTTCTCATAATTCGGAAGGTCGTCCAGCGGCACCGTGAAGGCATAGGAAAATGCGTTCGAATGTTCCATCAAGCACGGCGAGGGATCGCCATCGATCAATAGGGGGCTGTTCATCACCATTTGATCGTAGCCGCGTTCCGCCCAAAAAGCGCGCGCTTCGGCATTCGGCGCATAGGCATAGCGCGGCAGAAGATGCGTCAAATCGCTGTGATACACGGTACCCGGCAGCGGCTGGGGGTGAATTTCCGTCGCGATGTGCGCCAACCGGACGCGATTTTCGGTATAGGCATAAGCCGTCGCGACGAAGTTGTACTGCACCGAAAGAATGTCGTCAGGATATTCCTGCCGCAGCCATGCGATGCACTCATCCTCGAAATAGGGGTGCAGCGGATCGAGTGAGGCGAACATCCACCCGCGCAGCAGATCGGCGGAGGACACACCCGCCGCGCCGATCAGCAGGGCACCGATCACACTGACAATGCCGAAGGCGAGGGCGGCATGCCGTCCAATCGGGCGCAGCAGACGGCTCGCCGCCCATTCTCGATCGACGATCAGCGTGCGCCACAAGCCATCGAAGCGAATCGCCACCAAGACGATAATCCAGAAGCCGCCGATGCCAAGCATGCGCCCGATGTAGCGCCACTGCCCAATCAGCGGCAGATTCTCATACGCCCATTGGATGATCGGGTTTTGTCCCGCCGCCCATGTCGTGAACAGGACGATCAAAAAGGCACCGGGCAGCCACACGCGCCACTGCCCCGGTGCCGCCGTCTTGTGCAGCCAGCGAGTGAGCGGGGGGATGAAGACAAACAACAGCAGCACGAACGCCAGCGGCACCGAATACGAGTAATAGTTGCCAAGGATGCGCGGGAACGCCATCCCATCGAAATACGACAGATCGGTGTACTGGAAATACAGCGCGGTGACGCCCGGAATATCCCACTGATCGTTGGCCCAAATCAAGTTCGGATGCCCGCCGATGCTGTTCCGGTTGAAGAAGATCGGGAAAAAGCTGGCCGCGCTCAAACCGATCGACAGCACACCAAGCAAGAATGTTTTGCGAATCACACGCCAATCAAGGCTGATCTGCCAGCGGCCATCCACGCGCTGCGTTTTGATCGCAAAGGCCAGCATCAGCGCGATCACTGAAATTGCCGTCGGCAGCACATAGTAGATGTTGCCCGCCCAGAACATTAATGTGAAGCTGATCACGCCCAACACCAACGGCCAGCGCCATTTCGGGAAGCGGTACATCGCCACTGTTCCGGCGATCACCCACGGCAGATAGGCTTGACTCGTCCCCAATTGAACAAACGCCTGCGTCAAATCGGCGATCACGTGACCTCTGCCAATCATGAGCGCAGCCAGTAGAAGGCGGCTCACCGATCGCAGTCCCAACACGCGCGCCAGCGCCCACCCGCCCAACCCACTGATCACGGTGGAGAGCACCACGCTGATCTTGATTCCGCTCACCGGGCCGAGGATCAGCGATGGCACACTGTTGATGGGATTGAGCAGCGGCGAAAAGCTGTTGTCGATGACAGGCTCGCCGCGCCAGTAGTACGGCTGCCACAGCGTGACAAACCCGCCTTGCTGGAGGCTCTTTTGCACCGCCAGCAGCGAATTCGTCAAATATTCGCCTTCATTGCCCATCAAGCGGAGAGTCGGGTTGAAGTCGAGCAGGTGTTGGTTGACGATCAAGGCGATGATGACCACAAGCGCCAGTTCAACCAACCCATTGAGAAGAGGGATTCGAGGCAGTTGGTAGGGGGGCGCAGAAGCGTCCCCTACCAAGGGTTCGTCTGTAGACGGCAGTTCAGCCCGCACAGGTTGCGAATTTGCAGCGGCACTCACGGGGATCCACTCCTGACCTTGTCTTGAAAATGCGGATTCATCGCCTGCTTCTCCCTAACAGCCGATCCCGCCTTTAGAAATCAAGGCTCAGGGTCGGATTCCGAAGGGGTTTCCGCTGGTGATATTACCGCAGGCAGCGCATCTGGAGCAGACTCTTGGGCAGGCAAACTCATAACCTGTATGGGTGGTCGGTAAATTGGCGGTTCGTCGTCATCCGGCAGCGAACGCCACCATGTTCTCACCTGCTGCCAGTCAGCACGAATCTGCCGAATCAAGTCAGCGGGCGAAATACGCGGAATCAAGCGGCGCGGCGGGCTGCCGGGGGGACGAGGAGCCAGCCATTGATCGACTCGCAGTAAATACAACACGCCGATGCCGAACGTGATCAAGGTAATCCATCCACCAAGGATCAACAGCGGCGGACGATAGAAAAAGCGGATCGTGTGCAGCCGACCGTACCCCGGTGGGATAACGACTCCGATGATTCCGCCGACCGATTCCAGCTTGGCGGGAATGCCGTCCATTTCGACTTGCCAGCCGGGATAGGCGCGTTCATGAACGGCCAACACCGTTTCTTCATCGCTTTGTGATGTGATGACGAAAGCCACTTGATCAAAGGCGCGCAGGGTAGGATCAACCGAAGCGGTCGCGCTGCTGGGAAGCGTCCCGCTGTATTGTTCGATCGCTGGGCGTCCAATCGTGAACGCATAACTGAGGGTATCCGGTCGTGCCCATGCGCAGTGAAAGCCATCCGGCAGCACATACGAGTCCGGCACCATCGTATAATTCTGCTCCACCAGCCCCACGCGCTCCGAGCCGTCGAACGCCAGCGCAAAGGGCGCGTTCGTCAGTGGATCAGCCAGATCGCCCGTAAAGATCGTGGGCGTCAGGGCAAGCGGGAAAATCCCGGTGCCGACATTCGTCAGCCGGACACGATGTTCAACATACGTATAGGCTTCCCCGTACTGAAGGTGAAACGTACTCAATGGCCCCGTCGGGTAAATGGCGCGAAGCGAGGTCAAGCAGCGGCTGAGATAGGTATTCCGATCCACCAGATGCAGCGTGCCGAAAGTGCTCCACATACCAATGCTCACAGCTCCCGCCATGATCACGGCGGCCAGCAGGCCAATCTGCGCGGTGAGCAGGAAATACCGGCTGATCACCGGGCGGGCCAGCAGTTTGATCCGATGCCATGTTTGATCGACAATGACCGCCCGCCACAAACCATCCACCCGCATCGCGACCAGAATCGCCACCCAGAACGACGCGGCGCTCAACATACGCCCGATATAGCGCCACTGCGAAAAGACCGGCACGTTGACATACAGCCAGTTGATGATCGGGTTCTGCGCGTCTGCCCATGTGGTGAAGAAAACCACGAGGAACAGACCGACCGCCCAGATTCGCCAGCTTTTCCCAAATGAGGGACGGTGCAGCCACCCAATCGGCGGCAGCAGCACGAAGATCAGCAGCAAGAACCACAGCGGCGTGACAAAGCTGTACGCGCCGTTCACCGTACTCATAAAGTTCGAGTGATCTGGATTGAAGAACTGCTGTACGGAGCCCATCACATCCATACGGCTGTTGACGAGATCGTCAGCCGTCCAGCCGGGATGCCCACCCATGTAATCGTATTGAAGCAGCGCGGGCAGCAGCAAACAGGCGCTTAGGCCCATCGCAAACAATCCGGCCAGCGTAAAGCGTACCAAGCGGCGTACATGCAACCGCGCTTTCCACATTCGCTCTGTGAATTCCAGCCGGGGCAAAATGTAGACCAGCGCGACCGCCGTGACGGAAAGTGCCGTCGGCAGCACATAGTAAATATTCCCCGCCCACAGAATCAGCGCGAATCCGGCTCCCATCAGCGGAATCGGATAGCGTTCATTGGGGAAGCGCAGCAGCGCGATTCCTCCGGCGAACGCATAGGGAATAAAGGCTTGGCTGACCGCTAGTTGAAAGAATCCCGCTTCAAAAAAGCCGGGAATATCGGTACGCCCGATCAGCAAAATCGCCAGCATCAGCCGCCCAACACTGCCAAAACTGAGCACGCGACCTAACACCCACGCACCGACGGCGAGGATCATCACATGCAGCGCGGCACTCACCTTGAGCCCCATCGTCGCGCCGTAGGCAATCGACGGAAGGGTGCTGAATGGATTGAGTACGGTTGAAAAGCCCCACTCAATCAGCGGTTCGCCCATCCAAAAATAGGGCTGCCATAACGGGATATAGTGATACTGATTCCACGCGGCAGAGACGGTCAGCGCGGAACTGGTGAGGTACTGAAACTCTCCCGTTCCCATCATCAGCAGGGGATCACGGTTCAGGAGTGGGCTAGCGACGAAATAAGCAGCGGACAATACGATAGCGAGTTCAAGGAAAAGGAGCCAACGCGCCAAATGCGGCAGCTTGGACGACGGCAGTAAAGTGTCCTGCATATTTTTTCTCAGCGGTTGCGATGTTTGTATTGTGAGTCTATCTCACCATCATAGGGTCAAATGTGATGTGCGCGAATCAATGATTCATAAAGAGTTGTCAGGAATCACAGTCAAAAAAGGAGCACAAACCGTTCTGTGCTCCTTGTCTTCCCAATTTTGAATTTAGAGCGGCGCTCGATGGCCGTCTACCAGCCGCCAGTGACTTCTAACACCTGTCCAGAGACATAATTGGAAAGTTCGCTGGCGAAGAACAGCAGCGCGCCCGCCGCTTCGTCAGGCGTGCCCGCACGCCCCATCGGCACCGCGGCGATCGACTGATCGCGCACTTTGTCCGGCATCCCCAACTTGATCTTCTGGCCTTCGCGTTCGGTGAAATCGCCAAGCTGATCGGGCTGTGTGAGGCGGGTGGCAATCCAGCCGAACGCCACCGCGTTCACCTGAATATTGAATGCGCCCCATTCCTTTGCCAGCGTGCGCGTCAAGCCGATGATCCCGGCCTTCCCAGACGCATAGTTCACCTGCCCGATGTTGCCGCGCGTGCCAGTGGTGCTGCTGACGTTGATGATCTTGCGCGCCTGTGCCTGCCCGCTTTCGTCTTTTTCCTTCTTGGCGACTTCACGCATGTACGGGATCGTCGCACGAATGATTTTGAACGGTGCGGTCAGGTGGATCGCCAGCATCGCTTCCCACTGCGCATCAGTCATCTTGTGGATCATGCCGTCCCATGTGTACCCGGCATTGTTCACCAAAATATCGAGCTTGCCAAAAGCCTTGATGGTTTCCCCGACCAGCGTCCCGATGTCGGCGTCTTTGGTCACATCTGCCGCCACCGGCAGCGCCGACCCGCCCGCCGCCTTGATCACGTCGGCGGTTTCGTTGGCAGGAACCGGATCAATATCACTCACGACGACGTTTGCACCATGCGCCGCGAAAAGCTTCGCCGCTGCCGCGCCAATGCCGCGACCGCTGCCGGTAATCAGAGCTGTTTTGCCTGCAAGTAAGCCTGTCATGGTATTATCCTGATTGAAAATAAGGCGCATTCGCGTGGTTCCACTTAGGGCCTCGGTGAAAGCGCTGCCAGAAAATAATCGGCGGTACGCTCGGCAATACCTGCGCCGTCTAACCGCCCGTTCGGTTTATACCACACGCCAACCCAGTTATGCGCGCCCAGCAGCACCTTGGTGAAGATCGGCACATCGACGGCGCGAAAAATTGCACGTTCGATCCCCTCATTAATCACGTCACGGAACAACCGCTCAAATTGATCACGCCGCAAAAAGAAGCGATCCCGGCGCAGCGCAAATTCGGCCTGCTCAGCTTCCGTGTCATGCCCATTCGATCCCGGCGCAGGCTTGATCGCCATCAAGGTGTGAATTTCGAACACCATCGCGGCGGCGACCGCCGTGTTTTGTGTCAGGCCAATGATGTGCTCGGCGATCATCAGGCGCAGTTTTACATCCGGTGTCAGCGCGCGATCGCTGATGATCGGCTCGACCCGCTCCATCACATGATCCAGCCCCGCTTCCAGCACGGCCAGCATCAGCGCTTCTTTATTGCGAAAATGGTGATACAAACTCGCCGCCGTCAGGTTGACCGATGCGGCGATGTCTTTCATGGTGGCGGCTTCATAGCCGTTTCGTTGAAGCGCCGCCGCCGCCGCTTCGATGATCGCTTCACGGCTGACCGATTGATCTGCTGGTTTACGTGCCAAGTCAATAACCCTGCTGCTTTCGCATACGCGCGGTACGTCGGCATGCGCCTTCAATTAAACGTTGATTCGATTATAGCCACCCCTCACGCGGAGCGGCAAATCGTGTACAATCTTCATGCAAGCAGCCCTCTGTGCGATGAGAAACCTAAGCCGATCTTATGCTCGAAACTCGTTGGACTCCGTATGACTTGATCTTCTTCGACTGCGACAGCACCCTGTCCTCCATCGAAGGAATCGATGAGCTGGCGCGCTTCAAAGGCAAGGAACAGCGCGTCAGCGTGCTCACCGAAAAGGCCATGAATGGCGATCTGGATTTGAGCCAAGTTTATGGCAAGCGTTTGAAAGCCATCCGCCCCACGCGCGGACAGTTGAAAGCGATTGAAGAGAAATATTGGGATACGCTCGTTCCGGATGCTCTCGCTGTGGTGAACGCGCTGCGCTTTCTGGGCAAGCAGGTCTTTATCATCAGCGGCGGGCTGGCGGAACCGGTGCGCGCCTTCGGGCGGCGTTTAGGCGTTCCCCCGGAAAACATTCGCGCCGTCGAGCTTGAATACAACGAACTGAGCGGCGAGTGGTGGCGCTATAACGACCCACAAGCGCAAAGCCGCCAAACCTATCTCGCCTACAACGATGAAAGCCCGCTCACCGTCTCCAGCGGCAAACCGCAGATCATCCGCGAACTGGCCGACGGCAAACATGGCCGCAAAATGATGATCGGCGATGGGGCCAGCGATCTCGCTACCCGTCCGGTGGTCGATCTGTTCGTCGGCTTTGGCGGCGTCGTCGCGCGCAAAAAAGTGCAGGATGAAGCCGATGTGTTCATCAAGCTGAACACCCTCGCGCCAATTTTGCCGGTCGCCGCAGGGCCAAGCGGATACGCCAAGACTCTCGGCACGGCGCATCAAGCCGTTTTTGAGCGCGGGATCGCCATCGTCAAAGCGATGGATGGCTTCTCGGTCAAGCAGGAGGATATGCGCGAGTCGCTGCTGCGGGCGTTCGCTCAGGATGCGCTTTCCTGAATCCCACTTTCGACACCCAAACACACTCACACGAGGATGAACTCCGAATGCCTTTTTGTCCCCAAGCGGTGATTTTTGATATGGATGGGCTGCTGGTTGACAGCGAACCCGTCTGGGCCCTTGCCGAGCGCGCCGTCGTCGAAGCACGCGGTGTCGTCCACAACCTCGCCCTTCAAGACGGGTTGGTCGGGCTGCGGTTGGATGAATACTGGAATAAGATGGCGGCCATCTATACGCTGACGGACAGCATACCCGTCCTGATAGAGGATATTGTCACCCGCATGCAAACGCTGATCCCGCAGCAGGTTGAAACCCGCCCCGGCGCAGTCGAGCTGCTCACCTATCTACATGAACGCAAGGTGCCAATCGCCATCGCGTCGAGTTCACCGATTTCGATTATCGATAGTGTGGTGGACAGCAAAGGCTGGCGCGACATTTTCGCCGTCCGCGTCAGTGGAGACGAAGTCGCAGCAGGTAAACCCGCGCCCGATGTCTACTTGGAAGCAGCGCGCCGTCTCGGTGCCGATCCGCGTACCACCCTTGCCCTTGAGGACAGTGTGAATGGGGCGCGTGCCGCCGTCGCCGCCGGAATGATCTGCTACGCGGTGCCGGATCTGTCGCACGCGAAACCGGAATACTTCGCGAATATCACACCACACGTCTTTGACAGTCTGCACGAGGTGCTCGTTGACCTCAAATCCTGCGGCTTTTAACACCATGACGACGATCCTCGTTGCCACCGATTTGACCGAACAGGGGTTGAACATCCTGCGCGCGGCGGATGATGCCGTTGTGCAGATCATCCCGCCGAACCTGACCGCCCTGCGCGATAAGATCAAGGACGCGCACGCGCTGATCAGCCGTGACGATGTGCCGGTTGACAAAGACCTGCTCGCCAACGCCCCGCACCTGCGTTTGATCGGGCGTGTGGGGGCCAGCCTGAGCGGGATCGATTTGGATGCTGCCACCAAGCGCGGCGTGATCGTCATGAACACGCCCGGTACCAACGCCATCGCCGCCGGGGAGCATACCTTCACGCTGATGCTGGCGCTCAACCGTAAACTGGTATCCGCGCACAACAGCTTGAAACAGGGTTTCTGGCTGCTTGACCGCAAGCGGCAGGCAGGCACCCAGTTGAGCGGTAAAACGCTCGGCTTGATCGGCTTAGGACGTGTCGGGCAGGTGGTCGCACAGCGGGCGCTGGCTTTCGATATGCAGGTCTTGGCCTACGATCCGTACGTAGTCGAAGATCAGCTCATGGACGAGCGTATTCAGTTGGTCAACCTGCGCGAACTGCTTTCGAAGGCCGATATTGTGTCGCTGCATGTCCCAGCCACCGGCGAAACGCGCGGTATGTTCAACGCCGACGTCATCCGCCAGATGAAACCGGGCGCGCGGCTGATCAATACCTCGCATGGCAGCATTGTCGATGAAAACGCGCTGGCCGAAGCGATCAAAGAAGGTCGAATCGCCGGAGCAGGGATCGACGTATACGCGGAAGAACCGCCCTACAACAGCCCGCTGATCGGAGACGATCGCGTCATTCACACACCGCACATCGGGGACAATACCGTCGAAGCCGCGCAGGATCTGTCGATTCAGATCGCGTCGCAGGTGCTTGACGCGTTGAGCGGCGAAGACTATCGCAATGTCGTTAATTTGCCGTTCGTGCCGGGAATCGACTTTGAAGACGCGCGTCCGTATATGATGATGGCCGAACGGATGGGCATCCTCATGCACACGCTGGCCCGCGCCCCGATTCGCCGTTTGGCGGTCGAATATCGCGGCGACGACATGAGCGGCCTCATTCGCCCGCTCACCGTTGCGCTGCTCAAAGGGCTGCTCTCCCCCGCGTTGGGCGAAAGTATCAATTACATCAACGCCCCGGTGATCGCCGCCGAACGCGGCATCCACATCACACAGGCGAAGGGCTTACGCGCTCATGAGTACACCAGCCTCGTCACCTGTCAAGCAACACTGGACGACAGCGAACAGATCATCATGAGCGGCACACTGCTTGATCGGCGTGAGCCGCATATCGTCCAGATCAACGATTACCGGATGAACTTCGTGCCGGAAGGCCATCTGCTCATCATGGGCAGCTATGACCAGCCCGGCGTGATCGGGCGCGTTGGGATGCTGATGGCGACGAACGGTGTGAACATCGCCAGTTGGCAAACCGGACGCGTTACCCCCGGCGGGCAGACGCTGACTGTGTTAGAGTTGGATGAGCCGCTGCCCGACGCGATTCTTGCCCAGCTCCGCCAGCAGGAATTCGTCCGCCATGCCCATCAGGTCAACCTGTCACCCTAAAGGACATTACGACCATGACTCTTCCGCGCGCAACCCCTGTCAAGCGCCCCACGCCCCCCAAACCGGCGATCGCCCCTCCATCGGATATCATGTCGTCGATGCAGTCCAAACCGCTGCGCATTCCGCGCATCCTCGACTGGATCTGGGTGATTGGCTTGATGGTGTACGTCTACGCCGGGATGCCCAACGCGACCTTCCACCCGGACGAATCCCAATTCGTATACACCAGTAATGATTACTGGGTCGCCCTCGTTGACGGTCACCCGGAGCGGCTGGAGATCAACGCCAATACAGACGTGGAAAATCGTCCCGAAACGCTGCTCGGCACCCCGCCTTACACCATCGACAGTGACGCCGAACTCCGCCTTTTGAATGGGTCGGTCAACCGCTATGCCATCGGCTTCTTGTGGGAACAAAGCGGGCAGTCGCGGAATCGGCTGCCTCAAGCGCCCGGTTGGGATTGGGGACGCACCTACGACGAAAACATGGCCAAAATGCGTCCGCCGGTCGGAGACCTGCTCAATTTGGCACGCACACCCTCGACCGTGTTTCTGATGCTCAGCATCCCGATTGTGTGGGCGCTTGGCTATAAGGGCGGCGGTCGCGTGGGTGCCTATCTAGCGACATTCCTGTATGCGCTCAACCCGGCGATCCTTCTCAATGGGCGGCGCACCATGCAGGAAGGTTCGATGCTGTTTTTCGGCCTATTCACGATCTACATGGCCTCCTACATCACCTCGATCCGCGCACGTAAACGCAGCCCCGGCAGCATGAACTGGCTGATTTTCTGCGCGTCGGCAGTGCTGGCGCTCGCGAGCAAACATACCGGTGTGATTTTCGTCGCGGCGGCATTCGGCTGGCTGGTCGCCGCCGACCTGACCCGCCTTACCACCCGCGTGTTCTTCGGGCTTTCGGGATGGGTATTTGCCGTTCCCGCCCTGCTGGTACTGATCATAGGTGGGTTTATTGCTCTGTCCCCGGGTTTGTGGAGTAACCCCATCACCCGCGCGCTCGATCTGGTGCAGCTCCGTTCCGATTTGCTTAATCTGCAATCCGAGCTGTTCCCCACCACCGTCTTGCAAACGCCGGATGACCGCATCAATGCAATTTTTTCGCAGCCGTTCACCACACCTTTGATGCACTTTGAAGCACCGTCATGGGGTGAGGTTCCTGCCGTGCAGGACGAAATCGCCGCCTATGAGAATTCCGGTTTGAATGGCATCGCGTGGGGTGAAGCGGGGATTTTCCCGACCCTGCTGGCCCTGATCGGCTTTCTGCTGGCGTTGTTCCGCTTACGCGAACAGGACATACAAGGACGCGCTTTCAGCATGGGCATGATTGTCTGGTCGCTCGTCACCGTGCTGGCGCTGACTTACAACCCGCTCAACTGGCAGCGCTACTATCTGCCGCTGATCCCGGTCGCAGGGCTGCTCGCAGGGTGCGCCATCGGCTACCTGCTCAAACCGCGCGAACAAAAAGACTTTCTAACAACCTCGGCGGCGATTCAACAGTATAGTTAGCGGCGTATCGGTTTGTTTTTTCACAGGGGTGCGGCTTGTATCGCCCACCCCTGCTGCCCTCATGAGGAGGCTGTATGCGCGCCTTGCGTCTGTTGGTTGTATCGATTGGGCTGGCTGCTGCCGCCTGTACTGGAACTCCATCTCCAACCCCCGAACCCCCGACTGCAAGCCCGGTTCCAGCGGCAACGGCGGAAGTGACACAGGAACTGCCTTTCAGCGAACTCGCCACCAATGCCGCCGATAATGCCATCCTGATCACGCCGCAAATTCCCGGCACGCTTTCGGTGATCGACCATTCAAGCACGCCGAATTACACGCCCGAAGCGCTCCAGTTTGATCTGGTACAGCTTGTTCGTTCAGGCGGGATCGCCGGTCAAACGCTGCAAATCCGCTTGAGTCGAACCGGAGCGCTGGAAGTCGATGGAACCGTCGTGACCACCGTCGATGCTGCCACGGTTGAACAAATCCGCGTGCTGCTGGATAACATTCACTTCTACGATATGACCGGTGCATTCACCGGGCCGAATGCGCAGCCGGATGCCTATCGATACAGCATCGCGGTGTTGGGGCCGCGTGGTGCGTACAGTGTTGAAGCACAGGATGGGTATATCCCGCCGGAACTGCAATCGATCTTGGATGCGATCCTCGTGCTGGTGCCGCCTCAGCCGTAGTTCAGGCGAGAACGCCCCGCACAAACGCGGACAAGTCCGCCGATGGGGTGCGCGCAAAATGAAAAACGCGCATCCCGGCGGCTGCCGCGCCTTCAATCGACTCTTCCAGCGTATCGATCACGAGACCATTCCCCGGATCGACGTTTAGTTTTAGCAAAGCCGTTTGCCAGTAGGATACATCGTGGCGGAAGCGTTCGCTCCACTCCATCCCCATCACCGTGCCTACCCGCTGTCGTAGGTCAGCCCCAATCAACAACCCGCTGATCTGCCCATTGCTGAGAGAAGCGAATACGTTTGGAATGGTCGCGCACGCTTCATTTAACCAGTGCACTGCATGGATCGCATCCGGGTAAGCACAGTTCACGGAGGAAAACGCCTGCGCGGGCAGTTGGCGCGCAAACGTCGTGAGTTCGGGTTTCGGCGGTTCGGGTCGCTCCGCAAGGCGAAAGATCGCGCGGGTGATGCGAAATAAGCCTTCCCACATCGCCTCCACACCCTCTTCCCCTGCCAAATCGAGATCGGCATAATAGCTGTCCCAATCGGCGCGCACTTGTTCCACCGCCGCCGCCCAAAAATCAGCATCGCCGCCGTAACGCGCCGCCAGCACCCGACCGTAGGCCTGTGGCATTACGGCGCGCACCCGATCGGGATCGATCAGCACCCCCAGCAGCCCCAAAAACACAACCGTCACGGAATGCCTTGTACACTCACGAGGTAATTAGCCGGTACATCCCCCAGCGCGGTCACCGGAATGTCAAACAGGCGCGACTCCCCCGGTGCAAGCGGTTCCGGATCGAGATCAATCTGCACCGCGCCAATCACCTGCTGCTCGTCATTGAAGATCGTCGCCACAGCGCGAAGCTGGCGCAGGGTGCGGGTGCCCGTGTTGCTCACCTGCCCGCTGATCATCAGGTTTTGCTGGGCATCATACGCAGAGCTATCCGTCCAATGCAGTTCATCGGGCGTCGAAAATTCTGGCGCGCTTCCCGGCACCCAATCGCCGCCCAAGCGCACGACGTAATCACCACCATCAACCGGCTGACCTTCCCCGAACCGCAGACTAAAGGGCGCGAATCCTCCCGGCGCGATTCCGTAACCCATTGGCGTATCGACTGCCCCCGCCAGCACTGCCCCGTCGCGTCCGATCAAGCTCACATCGACCGGAATGCCGCTGACCGGAGTGCTGCCATAATTGGCGACTTCCCCGGTGACGAACAGTGCACCGTCTGGCGCCGTCCACGCGCTCATATGCACAATGGAAAGGCCGCTGGTTTTCGCGTAAGCAAGCGTCCGCACATCCGAGGATTCCAACGATGCAACCGGATCAAGGGTTAGCGAATTAACGATCTGTTCTATCAGCGCCAGCCGATCAGCATCAGGCGGGCCAATCGGGGTGACCTCGATCACCGCTAAACGCGATCCGCTGAACTGAAAGAACGTATTGACCGGCAGATTCCCGCTCGCCGTGCGGCGAATTCCTGATGCGCGCCAATGGGCAGCGTCTAGGGCTTCGCGCCCAATCTCGGTGTAGCTGCCAGTATCCGCCCGTACCTGCGTCTGATACTGCGCGATCTGTGCAGCGAAGGATGTCTCATCGAGCGCCGATCCCACATCGATCACTGCAAACAACAATACAGGCTGTGTATCACCGGGAGCGCTGAACGCCGCCGAAGCCAGCGTGGTCGTGTTCAACTCATACAGCGCCCAATCGCGCGGCGCATCGAGCGAAAATGTGCCGCTCGGATGCGTATAGTGCAGCATCCCGGTTTCATCCACGGTCGGCGGGTCGACAAACTGCACAGTGCCGCCTGCACAGCCGGATAACAGCACGATACAGACCCCCAACGCGGCTTCGATTGAGGCATTGCTTGTCACAAACCTAAAAAGGAATAAGATGATAGTGTGCATGGATGCACAGTTCCGTTGTCAGGACGACTCCCGAAAATTATAGCGTAAGGAACCGGCGGATGTACGCGAATAACGAATTGATGTTCCCGCATGCGCTCATTCCCGCGATCAAAACACTGCGCGGTGACAAATGGCGGGCACTGGTGGAACACGTCCTCACACTGAACGAAACCCACGAGGAAACCCTTGCGCTCATGCTCACCATGATCCGCTTGAATGGGTGTTTGGCCTGCGAAACGGACAGCTTCCGCGCCATGCGCGGCTGCGAAGCCTGTGTTGTGCAAACGCTGCGCCGCTATAAGGGCAGCGACGACGATTTGCTAACGATGTATCAAACCGCGCTTAATGATGTGCGTAACTTCGCGCAAACCCATAAGCAGGCACATTTGATGCAGATTCAAGTGCTGGAGCAGCCCGTCACCGGGTAAAAACCCCCTGTCATCCCCACGTTCCAACCCGAATGCAAGGTGAGCAGCGATTTTATGGGGTTTTTGCATCGTTCACCTTGCGTTCATGAGAAAAATCATGATATAATGCCGCGAATTTTGGAATTCAAAACTTTCCGTGAGGGTTAGGTCATCAGTTCGCCAGAGTCGTTACGCATCAATAATCAAATCCGTGCGCGTGAAGTCCGTTTGATCACCGACACAAACGAGAACATGGTCGTGCCGCTCAGTGTAGCCTTAAAGCTTGCCGAAGAGCGCAGCCTTGATCTCGTGGAGGTCTCGCCGAACGCCGACCCACCTGTTTGCCGCATTATGGACTATGGCAAGTTCCAGTTCGAACGGCAAAAGCGTGAGCGTAAGGCAAAGAAACAGCAGAAGGTGATCGAGGTCAAGGAAATTCAACTGCTTCCGAAGACCGATGATTATCACCTGTCATTCAAGGTTAAAGACGCACGCCGTTGGCTGACTGAGGGCATGAAGGTTCGCGTTCGCATTCGTTTCCGCGGTCGCGAAATCACCCATTCGGATATTGGCCGCGAACGGTTAGAAAAGATTGCGACCGACTTGAGCGATGTCGCCAGCGTGGAACAGAACCCCAAGATGGAGGGGAACACCATGCTGATGATCTTGACGCCAGCGGAAAAGAAAAAGTAGCGGAGAAGTATTGTGACCAAGAAGTACAAAATCAGAACCCACAAGTCGACCGCGAAACGGTTCCGCATGTCCGGGTCGGGCAAAATTTTGCGCACCAAGGGCGGCAAAACTCACTTCCGTCGGCGTCGTTCGTTCCGGTCGAAGAATATGCTCAGCAAGTCGATCACGCTGACGCATTTCCGTTCGATTCGCCGTATCAAGCGCCTTGCGCCCTACATGAAGCTGTACAAGACGCACGCGCCTATGTAAAGTCGGCAGCACGTCCTTTGAAGGGCGCGGGTTAACCGTGCTCCCCCTCAGGTCGTGCGCGTCTGTTTGTTCGACCAACCAGACCCGGAGCGCCAGTTGTCGCACTCCGGGTCTTTATCGCTAGGAGCACTGAGAAACTATGCGCGTCAAAGTTGGGTTTGTACGCCACCGCCGCCACAAGAAGATCCTCAAGCTGACCGCTGGTCAGTGGGGGACGCGCGGTCGCCTTTGGAAGCGTTCGCAGGAAGCCTTCCTGAAGAGCTTCGCCTATGCATACCGTGACCGCCGCAACAAGCGCCGCGATCTGCGCCGCCTATGGATTACCCGCATCAACGCGGGTGCTCACCAGAGCGGCCTGAACTACAGCCGTTTCATTTACGGCCTGAAGAAAGCGAATGTGGAACTGGATCGTAAGGCATTGGCAGACATCGCCGTGCGTGATCCCGAAACCTTCCGCAAAATCGCCGTGATCGCGGCCACCAATCAGTAAAATTTCAAACACGCCTTTGAACCGCAGAGGTCGCAAAGAACGCAGAGAAACGATGATCGTCTTTGCGCTCTCTGCGTTCTCTGCGGTTTGCATTGATGGGAGGCGCTGATGCTGACGAGTATACAGAACGAGCGCGTCAAGCTCGTCCATACGTTACAGAATCAAGGCAAAGTGCGCCGCAAAGAGCGCAAGATCGTGCTGGAAGGCCGCCGCCTGATCATGGACGCGCTGGCAAATGAGGCACGCGCCGAATTCATTCTGTACGATCCCGAAGTCATCAATCCCAATGATTTCGACGTGCCGCGCAGCATCCTCATCGAAGCCGATGCCAGCGTAATCCGCCATGTCAGCGATACCGAGCAGCCGCAGGGTGTGGTTGCGGTGTTTCCGATGCCCTCCGGTAAGCTGCCTACCCCACTCGACTATGTGTTGATCCTCGATAACATCCGCGATCCCGGCAACATGGGCACCATGCTGCGCACAGCGGCGGCAGCAGGCGTGCAAGCGGTGCTGCTCGCTCCCGGCTGCGTGGATGCCTACAACCCGAAAGTGCTGCGCAGCGCGATGGGCGCGCACTTCCGCTTTGCGATTGCCGAGCATGGATGGGACGCGATCCGCGATTACTGCAAGGAACTACCTGTTTATCTGGCCGACATGGTGGGGGATGTGCGCTACGATCAAGCCGATTGGTCACGCTGCGCGCTGATCATTGGCAGTGAAGCGCACGGGGCCAGCCCGGAAGCTGAGCGGATCGCCTCACACACGCTCTACATTCCGATGGTGGAACATGCGGAGAGTTTGAACGCAGCCATCGCCGCCGGGATACTCCTGTTTGAGGCGAATCGTCACCGCCTGAAGTAATCCTCACCAACAGACCCGCAAAGCGCCAAGGGGCACGGATCGATCCGTACCCCTTTTGTGTTTCTAGCGGCGGCGCTTGTGCTGGTAAGCGCGATAAGTGCGGCGCAGTTCGGCGGTATCGGCAAATCCCAGCCGCTTGGCGAGATCATACGAACTGTCATAACCCAAGCGTTTGGCGAGATCGATAGCCGGATCGTCGTAACGCGTGGCGTCGTGCCGTGGATCGCCGTGCCGGGGGGTGAACTTGCTCAAAAGTGCTTTCAGATTCATGGACTTGCCTCGAACTCTGCATACCTTCAAAGACGATGGCAGCCGGAGTTTCGTTCCACATACCTTGATACATAAAATGCCCCCATGCCTCGCTGCGTCCCATAGCGTAGGCATGGCGTCGGGAATGCATAATGAATGGAACCGTCCACAACAAGATCAACACAAGCAGGATATTGCTATTTTGAGTAGGCGAAAGCGCCGCTACAGCGCCCGTGATCCAGCCGATTCCAAAGGCAACCGTGTGAGCAGCCATAATCGCATGACTTTTGCTGCTTTCATGACCAATTTCGTGATCCTTGTGCTTGAACATGAGCATTCTCCTACTTAACGGTCACTAGCTCAACGTTTTGCAGAAGCGGCGTGTTCCAGAATTTATGAGTTTTATATCGCTCTGATGCAAGTTGTGTAATATTAGGGGTATCGTCCGTCAGCGCGCACGCACGGGAGGCAGCATGCGCCGGTCGATTTTAATAGGGCTGTTTGCTGCTCAACTGGTGTGGATTTTACTGGCGCTGCTGGCGATCAACGCGGGGCAAACCACAGCCGCCGCGCCGGGTGCGCTCACCAATGCAGAAGGCTGCGCTTTCCCCTGCTGGCTGAACATCACTCCCCGTGGCACCCTGATCGACAGTGCGGATGGGATGATTCAATCCCTGAATTATCGCCTCACCTCAGGTGATGTGAGCTATCGTGTCATGAACTACACCGATCCCACCCATGAGCGCTGCGATCTATCGCTCAATTACAGCACCGGCGTTGTCTTGATGATTTTGCTGCGCAACTGTCCGGGGATACGGTTAGGCGATGTGCTGGCGTTGTTTGGCACGCCTGATGGCATCACGTCCGACGGGCAGGCGATCAGTTTTCAGGCTGGGCAGGTGATCGCACACGTTTACACACGCGAATGCCGCGAACACTTCTCACTGCGTGATCCCATCAACGTGATTTATCTGCTCAATCCCGGCACGATCCCGCAGCGCCGCCGCATCACCGATTATGGCGATCCGGCTCGCACGACGCTCTTCGCATGGCGTGGACTGCTCACACGGGCACAATATCACGCCTTCGATTCAGACTATCCCCTATGCGCCGCGTGAAGGCCGGGCGTTTGTTTAGCGCCGTTTGCGCTTTTCCGCTTCAACAAGTACGGCCAGCTCCCCGTCCTCGTCCAGCATCAGGCGATCTGGACTGCGCCCCTGCATCTGAAGCGCCATCGCTTCGTGTATCCCGTCGCGCAGCCCTTCGCGATAAGCCTGCCGATCATCTTTGGGGGCTTCGGAGCGGCCCTTGACGTACATATACCCGCCTCGGTGAGCCACATAGATCAGTCCCCAGATCAGCGTAACGGCAAAGGGTTGGCCTTGAAGCATGCTGGGAGATGCGAGACCGTGGATAATCATGGCAATACTTGCAGCGCCGAATGCCAGCGTGTGCAGCCAAAACAGATATTTTTGTAACCGGGATGGAGTCCCTTGCAGCCAAGCATTCATCGCTGACCTTTCGCACTAGCTGCGCTTGCGTTTGCCTTCTTCCATCAGTTCGAGCAGCTCGCCCTCATCATCGATCATCAGACGCCGGTCATACCGTCTCTCGACGTGATCACGTTCCTGCATCGCAAGAATATTCCGCATCGCATCTTGGTAGCCATCGCGGTACGCCTGACGATCATCACCGGTAGACCCAACACGCCCTCTAGCCGCCATAAAGCTCATCCCATGGAGCATATACGCCGCCGACCAGACGAGCAGCATGACCACCCACCAATTGGGGATCGAGGAATAATCTCCAATGATCGCCCCAAGGAGCGTGAAGAACCACACAAATCCGTAAGCCAATGTGTGCCCCACGATCAAAAACTGTTGGAGGCGCATCCATGATCGACTTGTCAATTTATTCGTCCTTTCTCAACCCTTTAGTAAAACGCGAAAAGAAAACAGACAAAAAGAGTCAGCGCAAAGGCGTTAAGTTTTTCATTTTCTTTCTTCTTCCTACAGTTGAAGAATCCAATGTAGCACTTAACGGGTTTCCCGTCGCTTCGCCTTCTCGCTTTGTAGTGGTTCGAACAGCTCGCCATCCTCTTCTAGCATGATCTGATCAAGCCGCCGATTTCCCGATCGCCCTTCGGCTTGCAGCGCCATCACTTCGCGCATCGCATCCCGGTAGCCATCACGATACGACTGACGATCACCCGCTGATGAGTGGCTGCGCCCGTTCATCGCCATAAAGTTCGCCACATGGACAACATAAAGCAGTGTCCAAACCAGTACAACAAGGACGTGTCCGCCGGTCAATCCACTGCTAGCGGACGATTGTGAGGCAGCAGCAATAAACGATAAAAGCCACATAGCGGCATAGAGAGCGGTGTGTGCCAACATGAGATAGCGATGTATAGGAGAGACGCGCTGAGTATCTTCCCTCATAACAGATCCCCTTGAACACGAATTCACCTTCAATGCTTTACGCACAAGCAGCGAAAACGTTGCGCACGTCCGCGAATCAAAAAGGGCACACGCATCGTCCATGTGCCCTTCTTGTGGTTGAACTTTTGTTGGCCGCTTACTGCTACATATTGATCATGTGGCCTTCAAGCCCGTGCGCGGCTTCCTTGATCGCCTCACTCAGCGTGGGGTGTGAATGGACGTTGCGTGCAATTTCGAACGGCGTCAGTTCGGCCATGCGCGCCAGCGTCAATTCAGGCAGCAGTTCGGTCACATCCGGGCCGATCATATGTGCGCCCAGCATTTGACCGTACTTCTTATCGCTGATCAACTTGACGAACCCGGTCGTATCGCCGAGGCCGTGAGCCTTACCATTCGCTTGGAATGGGAATTTCGCGACGTTGATCTCGTAGCCCTTTTCGCGTGCCTGCTTTTCGGTATAGCCGAAGCTGGCAACCTGCGGCTGGCAGTAGGTCGCGCGCGGCATCATGTCGAATTCCAATTCAACCGTCGGTGCCCCGGCGATCTGTTCGGCGGCGATCACACCCATCGATTCCGCGACATGTGCCAACATCAGCTTGGCCGTCACATCGCCGATCGCGTAAATATGCGGCACGCTCGTCCGCATCCCGCCGTCGATCTCGATTGCGCCGCGATCGGTCAGCTTGACGCCGGTCTTTTCCAATCCATAGCCTTCGGTGCGCGGCTTGAACCCAATCGCCTGCATCACCTTATCAGCTTCCAGCACCTGCTGCACGCCATCCGGCCCGGTAACCGTCACGCGGACGTTCGCGCCTGTGTCCTCAATCTTATCGACGCGCGTCTTGGTCATCACCTTCACGCCCATCTTCTTATAGTGCTTTTCCAGCTCTGCCGAGATTTCTTCGTCTTCCAGCGGCAGCAGCCGATCAAGGAACTCGACGATCGTCACGTCCACGCCGTAATTGCGCATCACATACGAAAACTCGCAGCCAATCGCTCCTGCCCCAGCGATGATGATCGACTTGGGCAGCGCTTCTTCCATGATCTGCTCTTCGTAGGTGACGACGCGCTGGCTCAACTGCGTGCCGGGGATCAGACGGGTCGTCGCACCGGTTGCGATGATCGCGTGCTTGAACTTGACCGTCTCCTGCGACCCATTATTCAGCGCGACCTGAATAGTATGGTCGTCTTGGAAGGTACCCCACCCATCCAATTCTTCGATCTTGTTCTGGCGCATCAGGAAATGCACGCCCTTCACACGCCCATCGGCGACGCGGCGGCTGCGCTTGAAGGCCGCGCCGTAATCGAAGCTCACCTCGCCGTTGACCTTGATGCCGAATTTATCTGCTTCGTCTCTAAAAATGTGTGTCAATTCGGCGTTGCGCAGCAGCGCTTTACTGGGAATGCAGCCAACGTTCAAACAGACGCCGCCCCAGTATTTCTTCTCAATGATCCCTGTCTTCAGTCCTAACTGGCTCGCGCGAATCGCGGCGACGTACCCACCCGGGCCTGCGCCGACCACGACGACATCGAATTCCTTCGCCATTCGGATTGTCTCCCCAAAAATGCTGTAGCTGATGAGATTGTAGCGCCGTGCCGGGGGAACAAAAAGGGCTGTTCACAGCACCTCGTTTACGTTCGACCTGCTTGTGCGTTTGATCATTAGACGGAGTGTAGAGTGGGAATGTTACGCGAAGCGCGGTAGAAAGTGAGGCGGGTAGAGGTCGTCTGGCCTCTACCCGCTGGAATGACACGATTGCGGCAGTGTTACGGGTTGAGCATCACCGTCACATTGTAGTAGTTATTCGATTCGTTGGCTTCCGCCACCAGATTGTTCAGGTCGGCAGCGCAGTTTGCAGTCACGTTTGCTCCACCACCCGAGGTGAGCTGAGCCGTAATCGCGACATCCACCTGCGAGTTGCCTGCCAATCCGCCAGTCGTAACGCTGAAGATTTGGTTCATGGGCGTAAAGTTGCACGCCACCGCAATCGACGGCAGTGCCACCGGGCTGGTATTCACGAGGGTTAGGAAGATCTGGAACGGCTGGTTCACATGGAGTTCACGGTCAAAACGCACATTCGTCAGTGCAGCATCGGGCAGCGATACCACCGGAGTCGGCGGTACAGCCGTCGCGGCAGGCGTAGGCACCGGCGGCGGGACGACCAGCGGTAGACCGCTCGTGTTTCCGCTCACACTGAGGATACTCGGTGCGGCGAAACCAATACGACCATCTGGCAGACGCACCTGATACCAACCGGAACCACTGTTGCTGATCCCAATCAATTCAACCGTTTCGCCGGGGCGCAGGGAAGTAACCACCGTGAAGGCAGTGCTGTCGCCCGTGCGGACGTTTCCATTAATGGTGGCGGTACCGATCGGGGCGCCGCTGCTCACAGGCGCGGTCGTCGGCACAACACCCGGGTTCGCCGCTTCGGTAGCGACCGGTGCGACGACGGTCACGAAGGGCGGAATTTCATTCTCAATACGCAGCGGGCTAACGACCGATTGGCGCGGTGCGACACCGGTCACTTCAACCGTCAAGCGCATTTCGTACAGGCCATCGGGCAGCAGATTAGTATCCCAAGTGCCAAGCACGTTATCAATCACAAGCACATTGCTGGGCAGCGTGATCGGCAGCCAAGGCTGTTCGGTGCCCAGTTCGCTGCCATCGGTGGACAACGGGCGCGCTTCCAGATAGTAGCGCGTGACCTGCGGCAAATTCACGGTGCCGCGCACGTCGATTTGACCGCGCAGCGTATAAACGGGCGGTGGGTACGAAACATTGGCATTCGGGTCCTCGGTACCCGGAACCGGCAAAATGTTTTGAAAGGCCGCCGTGAAGAGGATGAGGACAGCAAGCAAGGTCATCGTGAGCGCGGGGTGCAAACGGATCTTCGAAAGCATACGGACATCTCCTTGAGTTGGTGTCTGATTTTTATCTTACAGCATTTATAACATCGCACAAGTCAGTCAGCGGCAGGGCATCCTTCGCATCCCCTACTCCTAACCACCGGAGTCATCACCACCGCCCGAATCGCTCGGTGGGGGATCATCCGGCGGCGCATCATTGGCCGTGTTCCCGGTATCACCATCGGAGCCGGTATCACTGCCGCCGGTATCTGAACCGCCTATCTCTTGATTTGACAGCTCGATCGAGTCCGGGGGTTCCCCGATGACTTCGCCTGCATCAAACCACGCATCACCCGTTTCGTAGGTGTCCATCAACGTGTACAAATCATCCAAACTGCCGCTGTCCAGTGCCTCATAAAGGGCCGCCTGTTCCGCATCACTCATCGGGTCGGCAGGATCGATCGGCTCATCAAGGGCATCCAGTGGTAAGCCATCCACCCCATCCAAATCGTAGGGCACCGGCAGTTCGGCTGCACCGCTGACTTCGTAGTCTTCATCCAGCGGAAGGTTTGTCTCTGCGCCTTCCGGCACCAGCGTATCACCATACCGCGTATGAAGATAGGCGGCTCCGCGCAGAGTCGTCAGGTTCATCCCAGTTCTGGCGTTCGCCCGGATGAACACCGTCGATCCCATCTGAATATCGACTCCGTTGATCGTCAAAGCAACGCGGCGCGTGCCTTCGGGTGTCTGAACGATGAGTCCGTCGGTGGGTGTTTGGCTGCATGATACCTGACCGATGCGCGTTCGCACCTGAAACGCCTGTCCCATCGCCCCGGCAGCATTGGGCAGCGGTGTCAGTTCCGAATCGCCAAACACGAGGATGGTTGCGTTTTGTCCGGGAAGTGTGTCCGGCAGGTTCGCCTGCACATGCAGCAGCGCGACGCCCCACTGCTGCGCCGCTTCGTCAAGCGGGCTTAACTGCAAGGACTGGAAGACCGTCATATCCCGTGAATCGCCGACATTGAACGGTTCCATTCGAATGTTCGGCTGCGGGATCGCGTTGATGGCGTAATTGGCATAGCACACTTGGTTGCGTCCGGCAGCCTGACACAAACTCTGCATTTGCGCTAGTGCCCGCTGGACAATCGCAGGACAATCGCCCGCTTGCTGACTTTGACCGGAAGCGGCGGCGCCAAGCCCTACCATCATTCCTATAATGATCCCCAATAGTCGTCTACGCATCATCCACATCTCCCGGATCATTGCTGCCAATCTGTCTCTATTGTCTCCATTTTGGCGACTCTGCGCATCTCTTCATGAAAATCAAACGGACGTACGCCACTGTACGCCCGTTTCGCACCTTTATGGTTGGTACGTCCTTACACCCATCTTTCCAATCGCTGTTTGAGCGTCAATAAGAAGGCATCGCCGCCTGCACCATCCACCACCCGGTGATCGAACGTCAGCGACACATAGGCGCACGGGCGCACCGCGATCATATCGTCGATCACCTTAACGCGTTTTTCCATCATGCCGATTCCCAAAATGCCCACCTGCGGCTGGTTGATGATCGGCGTGGCAAACAAGCTGCCGCTTACCCCGTGATTGGTGATGCTGAACGTCCCGCCCTGCACCTCGTCGGGCTTCAACTGTTTCGCGCGTGCCCGTGCTGCTAGATCGTTGACGGCGCGCGCCGTGCCAAGCAAATTGAGATCGCCCGCGTTCTTGATCACCGGCACGATCAGCCCGTTGTCGAGCGCAACCGCCATGCCGATGTGGATTGCGTTGAGCAGAAAAACGCCTTCATCCGTCCAGCGAGCGTTCAGATCCGGAACCGCGCGCAGTCCATCTACCGCCGCTTGTACGAAATAGGCCGTCAGCGTCAGGTTCACGCCCTGCCGCGCAAATGCATCCTTGTTCGCCTCGCGGTGCTGAAGCACCGCCGAGAGATCGACCTCGAACACCGTCGTCACATGCGGCGATGTGCGGCGGCTCATCACCATATGATCGGCGATTGCCCGCCGCATCGCGGTAAGCGGCACCAGTTCGCCCTCACTCGCCTGCGGAATCGATTCAACCGGATGAACGCGCTGCGGCGCAGTCGATGCCGGGCTTGGTTTGGGCGTCGTGGCTAGATCATCATAATCGACCGTCGGCTTGAACAGATCGCCGCTGCCGGGGCGTTCCCATGGCGGCAGGGCTTCCGCGTCCTCCTGCGGTTGAGCAAGATACGCCTCGACATCCTTCTTGGTGACGCGCCCGCCCCGTCCTGTCCCTTCGATCTGGCCCAGATCGATCTGGTGTTCGGCGGCCATCCGCGCCACGACCGGCGTTACATGCCCGGTAGCTGCGGCCTGTGTACCGCCATTTTGGGGCCGTCCATTGGCACGCTTGATCGCGCCTGTTTCTTGGAGCGGCGCTCCATGCTGCGTCACACCAGTGTCTTCTGCTTCATCGATCCGTTCCCCCGCCGCACCGATCACGGCTAGCAGAGTCCCGCGTTCGACCGTTTGGCCTTCCTGCACATAAATCTTCATCAGCACACCGCTCGCCGCCGCCGGGATTTCGGTATCGACTTTATCCGTGCTGACTTCGAGCAGCGGTTCAAATTCCTGCACCGCATCGCCTTCGCGCTTCAGCCAGCGGCTCACCGTGCCTTCGACCACACTTTCGCCCAACTGCGGCATGACTACCTGTGTCGTCATTTCATCCCCCTGCTAGTAAGCCGCTAAATCGCGAATCGCGGACGCGATTTTGTCGGGATTCGGCATGAAATATTCCTGCATGGGATGGCTGAACGGCACCGCTGGGACATCAAACCCGGTCAGGCGGCGAATCGGCGCGTCAAGCAGTTCAAAACCATCATCCGCTAACTGTGCGGCGATCTCCGCGCCGTAGCCCATCGTGCGGTTGTCCTCGTACACGATCAACGCTTTGCCGGTTTTCTTCACCGATGCGAGAATCGCGTCTTGATCGACCGGAAGCAGCGTGCGCAGATCGATCACTTCGGCATCGATTCCATCTTCGCGGGCGACTTTCTCGGCGGCGATCGTCGCGTAATGCGCCATCATGCCGTATGCGAACACGCTCAAATCACGCCCTGCACGCGCCACCCGCGCCGGGCCAATCGGCACCGTGAAATCGTCGTCTTCGGGCACATCCCCTTTGATCGACCGGTAGCCCTTTTTCGGCTCGAAGAACAGCACCGGATTCGGATCGCGCACCGCGCTTTTCAGCAGCCCTTTCGCATCGGCGGGCGTGGATGGGATGACCACTTTCAAGCCGGGAACATGCGTGAAAAATGCTTCGACGCTCTGGCTGTGATACAACGCCCCGGCGATCCCACCGCCGTAAGGTGCGCGGATCACCAGCGGCACCCGCCACTGTCCATTCGAGCGGTAGTACATTTTCGCCGCTTCGTTGACGATTTGATTGAAGGCCGGGTGAATGAAATCGGCGAACTGGATTTCGCAGATCGGGCGCAAGTCCGCCAGCGCCGCGCCAATCCCAATGGCGACGATGCTCAATTCTGCCAGCGGTGAATCGACCACACGGTGCGCGCCGTATTTGTCGAACAGCCCCACGGTTGCGCGGAAAACACCGCCGCGCGGCCCCACATCTTCCCCGGTGATGAACACGCGCGGATCGCGCGCCATTTCCTCGTCCATCCCCACGCGGATCGCGTCGATCAAGGTCATGGTCGTCATCCTAAACGCCCTCCCCATCGGCGGGCGCATACACCGCCCCAAGCGCCTCTTCCGGTTCAGGATAGGGGGCGGCTTCAGCAGCCCGCTGTGCCTGATCGACTTCCGCGCGGACTTGGGCCTCCAGCGCGTTGAGCTTATCGGGCGTCAGAATCGTTTCGTCCAGCAAATAGTGCTGCATCTGCTGAATAGGATCTTTCTTTTTCCACGATTCGACTTCTTCGCGCGTGCGGTAGCTGCGATCGTCATCATCCGACGAGTGCGGGACTTGGCGATAGGTTTTGGCCTCGATCAGCGTGGCCCCGTCGCCGTTATAGGCGCGTTCCGCCGCTTCATACATCGCATCGTACACGGCGAAAATATCGTTGCCATCCACCCACACGCCATGAACGCCGTACGCCGAAGCCCGATCCGAGACATTGGCGACCGCCATCTGCGACTCGATCTTCACGCTGATCGCATAAATGTTGTTCTGCACAAGGCAGATGAACGGCAGTTTATGCACCCCTGCCCAATTCATGCCTTCATGCCATTCGCCTTGACTGGTCGAACCTTCGCCAAGCGACGTTAGGGCGAGGCGGGGCTGCGTCGTATCCTGTGGATCGACCAAGCCGGTTTGCTGCCGGTATTTGATGGCAAACGCGACTCCGGCGGTTTGCGGCACCTGTGTCGCCACAGGCGATGATCCGCTCAACAGGTTCAAGTGTTTGGCCGCCCAGTGACTCGGCATCTGCCGCGCCCCGCTGCTCAACTCCCCTTTTTTGCCGAACAGCGAAAACATGAAATCGGTCGGCGTGACGCCCAGCGCCAGCACCAACGCAAGGTCACGGTAGTACGGATGAACGTAATCAATCCCCCGGTTGATCGCATATGCCGCGCCGACCTGTGCGGCTTCATGCCCCATCCCCGATATATGAAAGGCGATTTTCCCCTGCCGGTGCAGCGCCCACGCCCGCTCATCAACCCGGCGGCTGAGGAGCATTTTGGTGAACATCTCCAACAGCGTGGCCTCGTCAAGGCGAGTATGGGGTCGGGTGTCTCCACCCGCGACTCGATGCAGTGTCATTGGAACTCCTGAATGACTGAAAAGAAAAAGTTCACTTTTTCCGAAGACTGGAAATCTCTGCGATGAAAACGCTGATGTTTATTCAGCAAAGTATACAACGAATTCTGATCAAGGCCTCATCACAGAAAGGTAAACAGCCCACCTTCTGTAAACCATTGAACCGCGATCGCCGCTCCCACAACCTCTCATACGCGGCCTGACAGCTCTCAACCTGTCGGGGTGACTCGCATTGTGGGCAGCGACTTACACGCATTTAAGATGCAATTAACCTAATTTGAGGCAGGTGCGGCGACAGGGGTTCGAAAATCCCGTACAGTGAGGAAGTGTCAGGAACAAACAGGAGTTGGTGAATGAAGCACGACCCAAATCAACATCGCCAGCAGGCGCAGCCCGACAACGACGATCTTCCGATCGGGCGCATCCTTAGCCGCCGCGAAATCCTCAAGCTGATCGGCGGTGCGGGTGCTGCGCTGATCACGGTGGGCGGTTTGAGCAAGATTGCCGCCCAAGCGGAGACGGCGACCCCGACCGCCAGCGCGACCGCGCTGCCCGCCTGCGTCGTCCGCCCGGCCAAAACCGAAGGCCCCTATTTTGTCGATGAAATGCTCAATCGCAGTGACATTCGCGTCGACACCACCGATGGCAGTATCCGCGAAGGCGTGCTGCTCAATCTGATCTTCCGCGTCTCACAGGCGGAATCAAATGCCTGCACCCCGCTCGAAGGTGCGCAGGTCGATGTGTGGCACTGTGACGCACTCGGCAATTATTCAGATGTTGAAGATCAAGTGGGGCACAACTATCTGCGCGGCTACCAGCTCACCGATGAGTATGGTCAAGCGCAGTTTCTCACCATCTATCCCGGTTGGTATTCGGGGCGCACGGTGCATATCCACTTCAAAATCCGCACCGACCCGGCCAGCGACTCCGGCTACGAGTTCACGTCGCAGTTGTTCTTCCCGGACGACTTGAGCCGCGAGATCTATGCGAATAACCTGCCCTACAGCCAGAAAGGCGAGCAGGACACGAGCAATGCCGCCGATGGCATCTATGCTGACAATGGCGATCTGCTGCTGCTCGATCCGATCTTAGAAGAGGACGGCAGCTATACGGCGGTCTTCGACATCGCGCTTGATTTGAGCGCCGAATCCACCACAGATACCACCGGTTTTGACGGTAGGCCGGGTGGTGGCCCGCCCAACGGCACCCCTCCTCCACGCCGCCCTTAATCCAACCCAACGCCGTCCGCGCTGAGCGTGGCGACGCGCCGATGCGCGACGACCAAACGGCGAAAGAGCGGTACTTCCCCTTCCTTCCTCCTTTAGTGCAGGGGTGGATCTCAGATCCGCCCCTGTGCTGATTTTGTCCACCCTCACACAATCGGTTTGCGCCGCCTGAACAGCAGCACCGGCATCGTGATTCCAATCGCGATCGCCGCGAGGATGATCCCGGTTTTTGTCAAATTGATTGCGGCTTCCGAAAGCAGGCTGACTCCGGTATCACCGCTGGCATTGCTCACGCGGATCAAGCCGAGCATCGCCCGGTACGCGAACGCTCCCGGCACCATCGGAATCGCCCCGCTGACGGTGAAAATCAGCGCCGGAGCCGTGTAGCGCCGTGCAAAATACTCGCCCATCAAGCCAACCACGACCGCCCCCGCCAGCGTCGCGGGTTCAATATTCAGCCCACCCCCCATGACCAGATCGCGCACGACGCGGCCCGCCGCCCCTGCCAAGACACAGGCCAGCAGCAAACGCGGCGGCACATTGAACAGAACAGCGAAACCGGCTGCAACAATGCCAGAGAGCACGACATCTTCAATCAGTTTTCCTACAGCGGCGAGCGGCATTAGAGTCCCTCCACGCCAATAAGCAGCATTGCGAGCAGCAGACCCAACGCAATCGCCATCGAAATCAACGCCCCCATGAAACCGCGCGCAAATCCGGTCACCAAATGCCCTTTGATCATATCCTGCATCGCATTAATAAGAGGGACACCGGGGACGAGCATCAGCACACTGGCCGAGAGAAGCGGAAGCGGTGTCGAGGTCAACCCGGAACGCACGAGCAGACTGGCAAGCGTTCCAGCGACAAAGGACGTCACTGTCACGACCATCAGCGGATTAAAGTAGCGATGGGCCATTTCCTGCCGAAAAAACGTCGCTACTGACGACGCGATCAGTGCGGCGGCAAACGCAGCCCAGTCACCACCAAGCAGGCGGCACAAGCCAGCACACGCCAATCCAACGAGGAGCACGACCGTCCAACGGTTGTAGAGCGAACGGATTTTGCCAATCCGTGTGAGTTCAGTTCGCACACCAAACCGATCCAGCTCACCCATTTCAACGCGGCGGCTCAGTTCGTTGATGTCCGCCAAAATCGCCATATTCACGCCGATGCTGACGACACGGCGAATTTTCGTGCGGAATTCATCACCGCTGATGGTGGTCGCGACGATCGCATTCGGTGAAATCAAAATATCCAGCCAATCAGCCCCCAGCGCCGTCCCTAAACGATGAACGGTTTCTTCGATGCGCTCTGTATCGGCACCATACTGCAAAAGAAGCTGACCTGTCCACAGGCTCAAGTCAATCACATCGCGCAGTGATTCGCGATCGAGTGGTTGTTTTGAGGTAGGAAATGCCAGCGGTGTCACCGGGAGGGTGCCATGCAGGTTGATCGTATCTTCAGTCGACAATCTGACCGTTCTCCTTGAACGTGTTCTGGTTAAACACGCCCCTTAGTGAATCCAAAGTGCATGAGCGCTCTCCCAACAAACCATTATTGCGATCGGGATATAACGATCATGCCGGAGCGTATCAGAATAAATCTATACAGAGAGGGGTACTTTGTGCATCTAGGAACAAGTATAACGCAGGAAAGACAATCTGCGGGTGTGTCGTCTGTCCTGCTAGAATGTGACGCGCATCGTATTTCTACGATGGCAGCTCGTTGGATATTCTGATCGCGCGACCCAGCGCCGTCTTAGTCTAGGAGGCTCTTTATGCCGGAAGCGACCCATCTGATCCCGGAGTCACACCGCGATTTACTAGAACGTCCCGTTGTGGTTACCCTTGTGACTGTGATGCCGGATGGACAACCGCAAGCCACTCCCGTTTGGTGCGATACCGAAGGGGAATTTATTCGCGTGAACACAACGCGCGGACGCCAAAAGCATAAGAACATGGTCGCTCGCCCAAAAGTCACCATCCTTGCCGTCGATCCGCAAAATCCGTACCGCTGGATTGAAGTGCGCGGCGTCATTGTCGACATGAATGATGATCAAACCATAGCGGTGGGACATATCGATAAATTGGCAAAGTTGTATCGTGGCGATGACGATTACTATTCACGCAATCCTGAACGACGCGGCACAGAAACACGCGTGGTCGTCAGGATCAAGCCGACGCGAGTCGTGACAGGCGGTTAGTCCTATTCGTTCGACAGGGCACGACGAGATGGGATACACTCAGGACTTAGTATCCCATCTTGACTCGGCGTAGAGTTGTGATAAGGGGTGTGATTTATGGTTTTCACAACTCTTAATTCACTTTTCAGCCCGAATCGGTTTACCATAAAGGTGAGCCGGTTCTATGCCGGGGTAAGTGATAGGTAGAACGATGCCACTTTCAGAACCCCGATTTGAAAACAGCATGATGCTGGTGGAAGCCGTCGGACACATCGAACGTGCCGATGTCGAAATTTTCCACTTTCAAGCACAGGATCACTATGATCGTCACGGGGCGACGTGTATCGTCGTCATCGACGCATCGCGCGTGGAGTTCATCACCAGCGGGGCGCGGGTCGCCTTTGCCGATACAGCCCACTCGCCCGCCATCAACGCGTTGATATTCATTGCGGTGGATAGTGTGACCATGCAAACCGTCCGCACCATCCAAATGCTCAGCGAACACGGCAAAGTCGAAGTGTTTGCAAGTATCGGTGAAGCCCGCGAACATCTGGCCGGTGCATCCTTCTAACCGCACCGGTCGGCTTCGTTTCTAAACGACCCTATGGCGTGTGCATAAGACACACGCCATTGTTTTATCGAGCTTACTCCGCCGCGTTCACAAGCTGAACTTCAAACACAAACGGCCACTTCTTGCCCGTCAGGTAGAAGGTATCGCGATCGGGGTTATAGGCGATGCCGTTCAACACCGCGCCATTGTCAAGCTGAGCGCGCTGCGCTTCGGTGAGCAAATCCGTCGCATTGATCACACCGCTGATCGCGCCATTTGATTTATCGATGCGCAAAATGGCGTTCGAGAACCAGATATTCGAGTACAGGTAATCGCCCACGCATTCCAGCTCGTTAAGCTGCGGCACCGCCTGCCCCCGGAAATAAACGTACAACACCGTCCCTGTCGGGCTGAAATCCACCGTATTGCGCTGGGTGATCCGGTTGCTGCCGTCGGTCGTGTACAGATATTCACCGTCATAGCACATGCCCCACCCTTCGCCCTCAAAGGTGAAGTTGCCGACGACTTCAAACGTACTGCGGTCGTAGATGTAGCCGTTTGCTTCTTGCCACGTCCACTGCCAAAGCTGATCGCCCACCAACCCAATACCCTCACCGAAATCGGTTTCCGGCATCGTGACGGAGCGCATCACTTCTCCTGTCTCGATATTCACTTCGCGCAGTTCGGAATGGCCGTACAGCCCCGTGCTTTCATACAGCACGCCGTCGTCATAGACCAAGCCTTCGGTAAACGCGGAAGTATCGTGCGGGTACGCCGCGATCACTTCAGGCACGAAATACTCAATCGACCCGCCATGAAAGACCTGCGTCAGCAAATCGCACCCGCTCAACGGGATCAGCAGCACAAGCATCAAGGGCGCGTACCACCGCACCCGGTTCATTCTTGCTGTCAACTTCATGCACCCTTTGTCATCCTCTAGTCGATCTGTGTAGGTTCGGGCAATCGCTCCGCGATCAGCTCAACCACGTCCTTGATTTGCAGGTCGCCGCCCACCGTCGATTTCGCCGTCTCAAACATTTGCATGCAGAATGGACAGCCAACCGCCAGCGTTTGCGCGCCAGTCGCGACCGCTTCTTCGTAGCGTTCTACGTTGACCGCTTTCGCGCCGTGTTCCTCTTCCTTCCAGAACTGCGCGCCACCTGCCCCACAGCAGAACGAGCCGCGCTTGCTGCGTGGCATTTCTACGACGGCAGCGCCTAATGCGGTCAGCACATCGCGCGGGGGATCGATCACATCGTTGTGCCGCCCCAAATAGCACGGGTCATGGAACGTCACATTCGGCATCCGTTCCATGCGCACGCTGTCCGGCAGCTTGCCCGCGCCGATCAGTTCGTCGATCAATTCAGTGTGGTGGACAACTTCATAATTGCCACCAAACTGCGGATATTCTTTGCCAATGTTGTGATAGCAGTGCGGGCATGTTACGACGATCCGGCGTGGTTTGTCCTCAAAGACCGTATTGATCGTCTCGACGTTCGCCTTCGCCATTTCCTGATACAGATATTCGTTCCCGGCGCGGCGGGCCGCATCGCCCGTGCACTGTTCTTGTTCGCCCAACACGGCGAAATTCACGCCCGCGCGGTTCAACACCTTGACCAGTGCGCGCGCCGTCAACTGTGCACGTGGATCATAGCTTGGCGCGCAGCCAACCCAGTACAGCACGTCGAAATCCGGGTTTTCTTCGACGGTCGGCACCGGGACTTCCAGCCCCTTGGCCCACTTGAACCGATCGGCAGAGCTGTTGTTCCACGGGTTGCCGTTGCGCTCCATGCCATTGAACGCCGTTTGCAGTTCCGCCGGGAATTCACTTTGCACCAGCACTTGATCGCGCCGGATGTCGAGGATGTCGAACATCGGCTCATTACCCACCGGGCAAATATCCACGCACGCGCCGCACGATGTGCATGCCCACACCGCCGACTCGCTGATCGCGAAGCCCATCAGCGGATGTGCGCTCGGTTCCCCGGCAGCCAACCCGCTCATCTGATCCTTGATCAGATACCGCTTGTTGATCTCATAGGCCGAGGGAGACAATTCTTTTCCGGTCGTGTAGGCGGGGCACACATCTTGGCACCGGTTGCACATGATGCAGGCAAAAGCGTCGAAAATGTGCGTCTTGTCGAGGTCTTCCAGCACATGTGCGCCGAACTGTTCGCGCGTCTCATCCTCAAAATCGACCTTTTCCATTTCGCCTAGTGACGTGCGCTTGGGTTTGGTTAAAAAGTTGAGCGGCGCCATGAACAGGTGCGCGTGTTTGGTATACGGGAAGTAAGGGCTGAACACCAGAATGCCACCCAGCGCCGCCCACCAGAAAACATGCTCCAACAGGCGCAAGCTGTCCACGCTCATGCCGCCCCACAGCACGCTGAACCCGGTTGCGAACGGGCGGAACAGATCGGGGCCGGTATCCGCGACCGCCACCGACTGACCTAAGAACCTTGAGCCTACGTGGATGAGGATGAACACGGCGACGATCAGCGAGTCACGGTTGACCGCCCCACTTTTGACTTTCGGATGCAGCAGCACATTGTCGTGATACTGCAAATCCGTCTTGTTGGGCAGCACGAACCGCCGCAGGATGAAATAGATCACCCCGGCAAGCACGGCAACGCTGAGCACATCACCGAGGATTTTGTAAATGTCGTAGAAGAAACCAGAGTCCCCAAGGAAGTGAAAATTAGGGAAGAAACCTTCCAACCCATCCACTACGTTGACAAGGAAATAGTAGGTGAAACCCCACACCACACCAAGGTGAAACAAACTGGTCAGGCGGCGTGTCCGCAGTGTCGTCGTCTGCGTGATGTAGACACGCAGTGCATTCATCAAGCGGCGCGGTAGGTGATCGAGATAAAGCTCCCGCTGCCCACGCCAGATGATCTGCACCATTTCCGTGAATCCCGCAATCGTCGCGCCCACTGCGACGAGCGAGAGCATAATGAACAGCATTTTTTCAACGGTTGTCAGCATGAAGACTTCCCTTGCTAAACCGAGTGGATGTCAGCGAAGCGGCACATCGCCAGAATATACCACCCGCCGCTGAAAACGGAAACAAACCCTAACACGTATTGCCCCCTCTTTGAGGATTTGATGAGCGAAGCCGGTGGGGCGATGAAAGATCCGGGGGCGGTATGCGTCGATTATGCGTACGAGACTTATTGACAGGAGCCTAGAACCGTGCGGATCGATTTCAGTCCCGTCTTTCAGCATCAAATCAAATTGAGTGACTTTGCACAACAGTACACGCTGCAAGACCTGATCAACGCAACCCATGCCAGCCTCGATCATCTGCGCACTATCCTTGAGCCGCTAACGGACGCGCACATGACGTTTGATTCGGTTGATCCGCAAGCTGACGATCCGTATGCAAAAGAAGGCGAAGAAAAAATTGGGTGGAGTTTGGCGCATTTGGTGGTGCATGTCACCGCCAGCGCCGAAGAAGCAGCCGCCATCGCATCGATCTTGGCGCGCGGGGTTCCTTTTGGGCGTGAGCCTCGTCTGCGCTACGAAACCGAATGGCGCACGATAACGACCAAAGCGCAGGCCGTGCAGCGCCTCGAAGAAAGCCGTCGGATGCGCCTCGGCTATCTGGCAACCTTTCCCGATCAGCCCCATTGGGACAATCTTCAGGTAATCAGCGACCATGCGAAGGAGCTGTGGGGAGACCTCGATCCGAAAACGCGCTTTCTTTTAGGGCTCTATCACGAATGGCAGCACTACGATCAGTTCATCGAAGTGCGCAATCAAGCCGTCGCCGCCTACCCAATTGATACCGAAGCGACCGTCGAAACGCCCGCTGTGCAGAAATCAACGCCTGCCCAAGCCGGTCACTCTCAGTGATCTGAAGTAAATAAACAACAAAAGATCAAACCACAGAGGGCACGGAGATCATAGAGATTCTGAGAGAGAATTTCCTCTGATTATCTCTGTTGTGATCTCCGTGGTTGATTTGACGAGGTGGTCTAGGCTGTAACGCAGAACAACGGCAGCGAAAGCAGGGCCATGGCACGCTGCCATTCATGACGTGCGTTGGTATCGCGAATGTGACTGAGAATATCGAGTACAGGCGGCAGCCCAGCCATGAGGACGGGCATCGAAACACGGTGATGCATGCTGGGCAGCCTTTCGAGGTCTTCGGAATTGTGCAAAAAGCCCAGCGTCCAATTGCCCAGCGTCAGCGCAGACATTGCTCGACCGGCGTGATGGTGCTCATCACGCAAATAATCGACCAGCGCCGGTAAATGTTCATCGTAGAGGGCGCGCACTTCCGCCAGCGCAGAGTCCAGCAAGTCGCGATCGATCGTCTGGACAAGTTGGCGATAGGAGGCAAATTGGTAAATGTCATGCTGGTTAAGGCTGAGGAATTGCGCAACATCCTCCACCGGAATACCGATGTAGGAAGCGAAAAGCTCGGGATTCATTGTAGGCTCCATGTGAACAGCAATGAGTACAGATTTCCACGCAGGCCGGTGGAAACTTTAGCAGCATGATAGACGCTGCGGGGATGGACTTACTTTCCGATAAAACTTATGAAATAGTTGTGAAGACAACCCGCAAGAGCACGACCCTAATTTACACCACAGGCGGAGTCGCCGTTACGATAAAGAAAACCACGAACGCCAGCGCCGCCGTCAGCAGCCCTACCCCAATCAGCAGCGCGCGGCGGGCATTAGCATCGGCACTGAGCGCTTCCGCGTCGGTTTGCGGTTGGTAGCGCATCACAAAGCGGGCGATCTGCGCAGCCATCCATGCGGTACCTAACCCCATCAGCACGCTGAACAGGATAAAGCCGGGGATCGTCTCGCCGTTCACACGCGGAAACACCGTGAACTGCGGGATCAGCGGCACGCTGACGATTAGCACGCCAAAAGCCGATGCGACACCAGCCCCCCACACCGCCAGCACATGATCGAGTTTGCCCGACCGTGCGATCAACACATGCCATAAATCCAGCGCGATCAGCGGCGGCAGCATGAGGATCTGCGCCTGAAAGCTCACGCCGATTTCCGGTGCGCCCGCATTGAAAATACTGATCGTCACCGCGCGAAAAGCCAGTGTCAGCAGGCCCACCAGTGATGCCGCGCCGATGATCCGCGTTGTGCGTGCGGCGATCACACCTACGAATGTTGCCAGCGTGGTCAAGACGACCGGGTACAGCCATTCCGGGCGATTCCAAAAGCCAAATGAGCTGTCGCCATTGATGCGAGTGAGCGCTTCCCATTCCGTCGTGCCAATCTGGCTGATATTGATCAACATATTCATCAGCAGCAGAAGCAGCAGAATATCCTGCGGGCGAATGTGAGTGAGAAATCGCCATGGGCGGTGCGGCATCAGCGAAAGCTGCATACTCAGGGCGGCGATGCTAATCAAGGCGAACGACACACCGAACAGCACATGCGGCAGGCTCCACGCCGTAAGGTCGAGGCCGTAAAGCTGGTGCCAAAGCGGATCGAGCGGCGCGAACACCATCTGGAAACCCGCCGCCAGCATCAGCATTCCCAACAGCGGTTCGGCGCGAAAACGCGCGCGCAGCGATCCCTTTCCGCGCAGCACGACGGTGAAAAAGCCGACGAATGCCGATGCGGCGATGATGGCCAAACTGCCATAGATGAGCAGATGCGGACGCCACCAGAAATCATCGATGATTCCGCCGATTCCATACAGGCGGTGCCACACTTCATCCCAGAAACCGCCGAGGGTCAGCAGAATACCGCCGATCAGCACCGCAACCACCATGAGTTGACGGGTGCCGATGAAAGCAGTGCTCATCTTGACGACGCGCTTATTCGGCAGCGGGCTGAGCAACAGCCACCACGCCGCCAGCGCGAACAGCGCGATCAAGCCGATCACGACTGCTACCCCGACGACGAAGCCGACACCGGTCACCACCGAGCCGCCCCAGTGAACCACCATGATCAGGACGAACAGAAGGCCGCTCAAAGCCAGCACCCCACTCGTGAGTGAAACGCGCGCTGCTTTTCCCTGAACTCCCTGCATTTTTCCCTAAGCCTCTGGTTGGATCGTCCCCCCCATTATAATGGGTTGCAAACCAGCGAAGCGCCTTCTATACTGTACTCTCATGAAAATGCGGATGAAGATCATGTTCAACTCCACTTCCCATCATCATCACCGGGCGGCATTAGCGACGTGATCGGCGTTCGCCGGGTTTTGTTTGTCATGCAACCAAAGCGCGGACGAAAGTCTGCGCTTTTTTATTGCCCTAACCGCACAAAAAAGGAATCCGCACATGGCTAAACCGAAAATCGAACCCCGCCTGCCCAAAGGGATGCGCGACTTCTTGCCCGCAGACATGCTCAAACGCGATTATGTTTTCGGCGTGGTACGCGAAGTCTTTCATCTGTACGGCTTCGAGCCGCTGCAAACCCCCGTGCTGGAGCTCAACGAAACGCTGATGGGGAAGTATGGCGAGGACGCCGAAAAGCTGATCTTCCGCGCGCAGCACCCCGGCGGTAAGGAAGAACTCGCCCTGCGCTACGATCTCACCGTGCCGCTGGCGCGCGTCGTCGGCCAATACCAGAACGAGATCACCCTACCCTTCCGCCGTTACCAAATGTCGCCTGTCTGGCGCGGCGAACGTCCGCAAAAAGGCCGCTATCGCGAGTTCTACCAGTGTGACATGGATATCGCCGGGGTTGTGGGGCAGGATGCCGATGCGGAGATCATCAGCCTTGTGGTGACAGTGCTGCGGCGGCTTGGGTTCGTCAACTTTGCCGTGAAGATCAACAACCGCAAGCTGCTCACCGGGATCGGGCAGTACGCGGGCGTCGAAGGCGCGGCGCTGAGTGAGCTGTACCGCAGCATCGACAAGTTCGACAAGATCGGTGCCGACGGCGTGCGCGATGAACTGATCACACGCGGGTTAGACAGCGGCGTCGTCGCCAAGATCATGTCCATGATCACGGCCAACGTCGCGCGCGAAGAAAAGCTTGACTATCTGGAAGATGTGCTGAACGTGATTCCCGTGGCGGCGGAAGCGCTGCGCGAACTGCGCGCCGTGGAGGCCAATCTGCGCCTGATGAATGTACCCGAAGCCAACTACGAGTTCGACTTCACGATGGTGCGCGGGCTGGGCTATTACACCGGCCCCATCTTCGAGGGCGTCATTCACGACGGCGGCGTGGGCAGTGTGGCGGGCGGCGGACGCTATGACGATCTGGTCGGCTTATTCCGGGGGGAAAGCATCCCCACCACCGGCGGATCGCTCGGCATCGAACGCATCATCGACGTGGTGGAAGCCTTCAGGCTGTTTCCACCGCACATCGTCAGCACCGTCGTCGAAACGCTGGTGACGGTCTTTAACGATGACACCCGCGCCGAATCGACCAAGCTGGTTGCGGAACTGCGCGCGGCGGGCATTCGCAGCGAATTGTTCCTACAAGACAAGCCGCTTGGCAAGCAGATCGGCTACGCGGATAAGAAAGGCGTGCAGGTCGTCGCCCTGCTCGGTTCCGATGAGATCGCCAACGGGTCGTCAAGCTGAAGCGCCTCAAGGACGGTCAAGAAGTCATCGTCCCACGTGCCGAAGCCGGATCAGCGGCACGCACCCTGCTCAATCGGTGAAGCATTAGGTGGGGCACCTACATAGTGCCAACAAGTGCCCTTTTGGAAAAAATGGGCACAAGTAATATATAGGGTATAGCGAAGAGAAGCGTGGAGGCATGATGCCCCCACGCCCACTGACACGACTACTCGGCGCCGCAGGCGGAGAAATCACCGGGGACGGCGGCGAAGCAAACCACCCCGCTGTCATCCTGCATCACGACATCAATTCTGATGACAATCGTACTGCTACCGCGACAGCAAGACGACGGGCGAGGGGTCGGCGCGCTGGTTGGCTGCGGCTGATTATTCCGGGTTTCGCCCGGCGGATGACCAATATCCAGCAAAATGTCGTGTGCACCGGTTGGCGGCGGGAAGGTCGTGTTGAGGTTCAATACATTGACGGGGATTTGCCCATCGGAAGCTTGATCGGCATGCGGCACCAGCACCACTAAACGGCACGGTGTCGGCGGAACGGGGGGCAAACTACTCAGCCTGATCGAGAACTGTTCATCCTGCCTGACGATGAACGACGCCTGTCCCTGTGCCACCAAATCGTTGATCACATCTTCGCAGAGCGGTGCGGCGTCGGGATCGTGTTCGCCGGGTTGCCGGGATCATAACCGGGATCGGTGGGTTCCTCAGGCTGCGGGCCGCAGAACTCTGGGATGCACTCCGGTTCTTCCGGGATAGTAAATTCATTGTTGATACAGACGACACCAGCAGGGCCAAACCCGCATGTTGGGATATCAATTTTTCCGTCTGTTGCCCCATTATCCTCATCAGCCGACGCCGTGAGTTCAAACCGGCACCAGCGTGTCCCGTTTGGCAGTGTCGTACATTCCTGATCAATGCCAATACCATTGCGCGCCGCATCGACCGCCGCCGCATCCAGCGTAAACGTACCGGGCACGATTTCAATGTCGCCAAACGCGCAGTCACCATCGACGACGACGGCAAATGAGGCGACCCACCCGGCTTCGACGCGATACCACAGCCCAAATTGGCTGTAAATAGCCCCCAGCACCGGATAGACTTGAGCGGGATCGAGCATACCAAGCGCAGTTGCATTCGGTTCAGGCAGCTCACGCACATTCACGGCGACCGTTCCGTAAGTGGTAAGGCTGCACGTTCCATTTGGATCCGGGCGATTGGTATTCACCGCATCGCGATTCGGTACGGATGTCGCTTGCCCAGCCGGAAGCGGGCAACCCTGATTCCCAACATCCCCACCCTGATCGGGACAAGCATCATTCGCATCCGGCACGCTGTCGCTGTCCCGATCGCTCGGCGGGACAGGCGTACAGGCCGGGCCGCCCGCGCTTCCGCACGGTGCCGCTTGTGCAAATGTTGGCTGCGCCTGCATCCCGGCTGCCAGAAGCAGCACACAGGCGAGGATCAGCCCTCCAAAACGCACGATCTTCATCATCATGGACTCCTGAGGTTTATCAATAGTCATCCGGGTTTTACAGTGGCGACAACGATCACCCGGATATGTTTATTTTGATTGTAATTACAGAGTTGACAAGCGCCGATCGGTCATTCTTTATAATGTTTTATAAGTTTCAGAATGGAAGTTCATATATGGAGGAAAAAGTAAAGGTGTTCGAAAACAAATCGGGCGATCCGCGCTGGATCGCCCCTGTTCTTTTCGGGAATGTCGCGGCGGCATCAGATACCGACCGCGCCTATCAAGCACCTAGACGAAGTTCGGGTCTGAACCGCGCTTTGGCTTCTCGAAGGAATCGCCGTCCGGTGCATCGCCCATCTTGGCCTTTTCGCCGTCTTGCCAGCCTTCACCCCAGCAGCCGCGACCCTGATGTCTCATATGCCGCCCCATCCGGTGATGTCCCATCGGAGGACGGAAGCCCATCGGGCGGTCAAACGGCATGCCTTCGAACGGTGGGCGTCCCGGCATATGCCCGCGCCAACCACCGCGCCGCCACTGCGCGTGCATCATGGGGCGGAAAAAGAACAGGAATGCGCCGATTAGCAGCAGCGGCAGCCACAGCCCCGACGCGAAAATGAGATACAGCACGGCGAACGCGCCGATCAGCGGCAGCACGGGCGGCATGTGCCCCCATCCGTGATTCCAATGCGAAGCGTTCCAACTTTCCGGTGAGTGATCTGAGTATTCCACGAGCATTGCTCCTGTGGTCAATTCGACACCGCATGGCGATCTGCCATGCGCAGTGTCTAGGGAGCCAATACGAGCGCACATAGGCAGCGGTTGTTGAAAACGGTTCAAAACCACTCCAATGGACGGGGAGCTAATCCAATGGGTAGGTTATCCGGCAGGGTGCAAATTCCCCCGAAGGTTGGGGGATAGACAGGGACGATTTTGGGTTGAAGATTGAAAATGGCTATGTATCCGAAGCTTCTTGCGTGCTGATACATACCTTGTAGACAGGACAAAATGTTATGGACGCGCAGATCCTCCCCATCATCGTCTTGATTTTGCTCATCTTGATTGTGGGAGTTGTCTTTCCGAATTTGATCCTCGGACTCGTGATCATCAATGAGCGGCAGGTGGGGGTCGTGGTACGCCGGTTCAGCATGAACGGCAAATCGCTCCCGCCGGACAAACTGCTCGCATTGAATGGCGAACCCGGTTTCCAAGCAGATACCCTCGCTCCCGGTTGGCATTTCGGCTACTGGTCGTGGATGTACACCATCAATAAGATGGGGATCACGGTCATTCCGCAAGGCGAAATTGGGCTGGTCGTCGCAGCAGACGGCAAGTCTGTCCCTCCCGGTCGCATCTTAGGTTCCATTGTCGAATGCGATAACTATCAGGACGCGCGCAAGTTCCTTAGCAATGGCGGTGAAAAAGGTCGTCAGGCGGGCATTCTGACCGCTGGTGCCTACCGCATCAATACCGCGCTGTTCACGGTGATCACATCGCGCAATGCCCCCGATTACGGCATGACGCCCGCCCAGTTGAAGGTCTATCGCGTCGAGCCGGATATGGTCGGCATCGTGACGACACTCGACGGCACGCCGATCCCGGATGGCGAAATCGCGGCGCTGTATCTGCCCGGTCATGACAATTTCCAGAGCGTGCAGGCGTTCCTTGAAGCAGGCGGCCAGCGCGGTTTGCAGGAACAGGTGCTGCTCTCCGGTTCGTGGAACCTGAACCCGTGGTTCGTGCAGGTTGATCAGGTGCCAATGACCGAAGTGCCAATCGGCCATGTCGGCGTCGTGATCGCCTACATCGGGAAAGCCCACGAGGACGTGAGCGGTGCCGAATTCAAGCATGGTGATCTGGTCAATGTGGGGCATAAGGGCGTGTGGGTTACCCCGCTGTATCCCGGTCGTCATCCGCTCAACACCCGCGTGATGAAGATCGAACTGGTGCCGACGACCAACATTGTGCTGAACTGGTCAACCCGCACTGAATCGCACGCCTACGATGCGCGGCTGGATACGATCAACGTCCGTTCGCGCGACGGGTTCGGCTTCAATCTGGAAGTTGCTCAGGTGATCCATGTTGGCGCGCTTGAAGCCCCGCGTGTGATTTCGCGCGTCGGTTCGATGCAAAACCTCGTCGATCACGTGCTGGAGCCGATCGTCGGCAACTACTTCCGCAATGCGGCGCAGACCAACACGGTGCTCGACTTCCTTGAAGCCCGCGCCGACCGTCAGCAGGAAGCCAAGTCGCACATCGACAAAGCCCTGCGCGCCTATGACGTGGAAGCGATCGATACGCTGATCGGAAACATTTCGCCGCCCGCTGAACTGATGCAGACGCTCACCGATCGTAAGATCGCCGAAGAGCAGAAAAAGACCTACGAAGTGCAGCAGGAAGCCCAAACGCAGCGTCAGCAGCTCGTCCGCGAAACGGCGATGGCCGATATTCAGCAGCAGGTCGTCAAGAACGAACAGGGCGTCAATATCGCCGAGCTGCAAGCGCAGGCCGCGATTAAGCAGGCCGAAGGTGAAGCGGAAGCCATTCGTCTGCGCGCCAATGGTGAAGCCGACTCGATCCGCGCGCGTGGTGAAGCGCAAGCCGATGCTTACAAGGCCGGTGCCGATGCGATCGGATCGCAGGGGTACACCGCCGTTCAGTTGATGCAGCTCATCGCCGAAGGCAAAGTTCGCATCATCCCGGACATCATCGTCGGCGCGAACGGTCAGGGCGGCACCAACGGCATGGTCGAAGCGCTGCTGGGTATGGCGCTGAGCAATCAACTTCAGCAGGCGAAACCCGCCAATGGCGCTGTTGCGGACGGTACGACCAACGGGGCCAGCGGTACGCCGCCCGCCCTGCCGCCGAGCACCACCGAAGCGTAATTCCTCGTGAGTTGAACGGTAGGGGCGACTATGTCCCTACCGTTTATTTCCCCGCTAGTCGTAGAAATTCGGTGATTTGCGAAGTGTCCACCACTGCTGACCGTCGTGCCCAAAAATGACGAGCGCGGCCTGTTCCTGCTCTACGATCGCTTGCAGTTTTCGCGTGCTGGCGCGTAACACGTCCTGATCGTCATCAGTCGGCCATGCGACACGATCAGGGGTGAACAACCGCCCCATCACCACCGCATCGATTGCCAGCAGGACGACACCTGTTTTCGGCAGTCGCAGCAGAACCGATTGGTGCCCCGGTGCATGTCCCGGCGTATGGAGCAGCCGAAACCCCGGAAACAGATCAACATCCCCTTCGACAAGGCGATAATGCCGTCCCGGCTGATCCCAGTAGGGACGGGATTCCGCGTAGCGCGGATAACCACCGAAGGCGCTGTCGTACTGTTCGCGCTGAACGACGAACTCAGCATCAGGGAATGACGGGTGATAGCCCACATGGTCAATGTCAAAGTGTGTGCAAATGACGGTTTGAATATCGCTCGGTTGCAGCCCCAAAGCGGCCAACTGCGCCAGCACGTTGTTTACGTTTTCACCCGGCGATCCGCTGTCGATTAGGAGGTTGCGCCCCGTGGACGTTTGCACCAAGTAACATCCTTCCGACAGCTCAAGCGGCCCATTAGCCGTCGGCAGACTGAGCGTGCTCAATTGAAACAAATACAACCGGACGGGGATTTCCACCATTGTTGACATTTTCGCTCCTCATGATCCTACGGTGACTCTTTATCACGAGAGGAAAATGCGTTCCGTAACTAAAGTTACAGACAAGACGGCTCGCCTATGCTAGCATGAGGAACAAACATCCACTGAAATTTACAGCCATCAAGTTCCCCGCTAATATTGGTTGACACTCCTCACATTCCATGCTAATCTGTAAAAATGAACACGTTCACTAATTCATGATCAAACGCGATGACGACCCGCACACCGAAAGCCGAACGCACTCGCAAGCTCATCATCACGACAGCCTTTGACTTGTTCGCCAGCCGGGGCTACGAGGCGACTACCATGCGCGACATTGCGCAAGAAGCCGGTCTATCGCTGGGGCTGGCCTACCGCTATTTCGAGAGCAAGGAATCGCTGCTGCTGGTGCTCTACGAACAAATGTCGATCGAAACCGCCGAGGCGATTGCTGCCCTGCCCCCCGCCACGATCGCGGAGCGGTTTACCAATCTGATGAGCGCACGCCTTGAGGCAGCAGCACCCCACCGCGATCTGTTCGGCGTGCTGTTCGGGGCCATCATGACGCCCGGATCGAATGCGACCCTGTTGGGAAATGGGGCATCGTCGATGCGCGCACGCACACAAGCCGCGTTCATCGATCTTGTGAACGGATCGACCGACAAACCCAGAGCGGAACTCGCGGCGGATCTGGGCAAACTGCTCAACGTGCTGCACTTCGCCGTGATCTTATTCTGGCTGCACGACAAAAGCTCCGGTCAGCAATCTACCGTCGCCCTGCTCAAGTTCATTCAGGGGCTTGCGCCGATGCTGCGCATGAGTCTGAGTCTGCCGCCCGTGGCCGGGCAGTTGGCGCGCTTTGTCAGCATCATCGAAGGCGTTTTCGGATGACGCTGGTTTCAACGCGGTTGAGATCGGCGTCTCTTTTTTTTGCTCGTTAAAAATGAACACGTTCACTAATCGACTCACCAAGGAGAAATTCTCGTGAAACACGCGATCACCGGCGCATTCGGCTATTCAGGAAGCTACATCGCGCGCCGCCTGCTCGACGCGGGCGAACCCGTCATCACGCTGACGAATACACCGCGAAAACCCAATTCGCCCGACATCACCGCCTACCCCCTGCGCTTCGATGACAGCCTGATCGAAGCGCTGCGCGGGGTGGATGTGCTGCATAACACCTACTGGGTGCGCTTCAATCATCAGAAATTCACCCATCACACCGCCGTCGAAAACACGCTCAAGCTGTTCGATGCAGCCAAGCGCGCGGGCGTGCGGCGAATTGTCCACGTCAGTATCACCAATCCCAACGAGCAGTCGCCGTTTGAGTATTTTCGCGGCAAAGGACGCCTAGAACGGGCGCTGAAAGAAAGCGGCCTCTCGTATGCGATTCTGCGACCGGCGGTGCTGTTCGGCGGCAGCGACATCTTGATCAACAACATCGCGTGGATGCTGCGTCACCTGCCGGTTTTCGGCGTGTTCGGCGATGGGCGCTATCGCTTACAGCCGATACATGTGGACGATCTGGCCCGGCTGTCGGTTGAGCAGACACACGGCACTGAAAACGTCACCCTCAACGCGATTGGCCCGGAAACCTTCACCTACCGTGAACTCGCGGAGACGCTTGAGCGCATCCTCAACCTACGCCGCCCGATCATCAGTGTGCCGCCGGAAGTGGGGTATGTCGCAGGGAAGCTGATCGGCACCCTGATGCATGATGTGACGATCACGCGGGAGGAGATTGGCGGGTTGATGGCAGATTTGCTCTACGCGGATGCACCGCCCACCGGATCGACCTGCCTCACTGATTGGGCGCGCGATCACCGGGACATGTTAAAGCGGCACTACGCCAGCGAACTCGCGCGCCGCTGACCCTTAGGGTACAGTTGAGGCGATCATTTCGCGCTCGAACACACGCCCGAAGTGATCGACGATGCGCGCGCGCAGCACCTCTGACTTCGTCAATCGGATGGTTGAGCAGCGCGGCGAGACTCGTCACGCCTTTATCGGGGGATTCCACAGGGGATGATGCCGCTGAAGTAGCGCAGATCCGTGTTCACGTTGAGCGCGAACCCGTGCTTGGTGATCGCCTGCACATTGACGCGCACGCCGATCGCGGCGATCTTCTCTGCCGCGCGGCGTTTCCACCTATACACCCGTCAACCCGGCGGGATCGGCTTGCCGATGATGCCGTATTCCGCGATCATGGCGATTATAACCTGCTCCAGCTTGCGCACATAGCCGACCACATCGGCGCGTACGCTGCCGCGCTCAAATGGCGCGAGCTTGAGAATGGGGTAGGCGACGATCTGCCCCGACCCATGATAAGATAGGTAATATCGCCGCCGCGATCGGTACGGTAAACGGTGATGCCCAGCCGTTCGCGTTCGTCCGGCGCCATCAGCAGATAAGCTTCATGCCCGGCAGAGCCAAGCGTATAGGTGTGAGGATGTTCGACCAGCAGCAGCCGATCGATCCCGGCGGGGGTGCCGCGTTCCTCAACCAAGCGGTTTTGTAAAGCCAGCGCATCGGCATAGGCCATGCGCCCGACCGTGTACACTTCACAAGAGTCGTACTTCACGTGTGCTGCACAATCAAACTTTGATCGCCCCGCCGGGGGTGCGCCGGGGCACGAGATGTTTTTCTAAGAATTGGAGGGTTTTACTCATCACCATCTTACTGACCGACATACCTGCCGTCGTGTTCGCCACATTGAACAGATCGCGGGAGACGTGTTCGAAAGCATCATCAGTTCATGCGGCATCGTGGATCAGGCGCGAACTCCGTCCGCAGCAGATCGATCACGTTTTCGGTGACGTAGGGTTCTCCGGTGCCGTAGAAGGCGAGGATCGGCACCGGTTGCATCTTTGATCCGCTTCAAGTAGCGATGCGGAAACCCATAATAGGCGACGGCGGCCTCAATATCCTGCCGTGTACAAGCGGCTTCAAAGGCCAAACTGCCGCCCATGCCCAAGCCAACCGCAGCGACAGCCCCATTGCAGCGCATAAAGCCCTTCCAGCGCCGTCAGCGCGCTGTCGATCATCTTGTAGCCGTTCACACCCACTTTTTCGACCAGCCCCATTGCTTCAGTCGGCGTCTGCGCGACCACGCCATCATACAAATCTGGGACGATCACATAATAGCCAAGCTGCGCGAACAACTGCGCCAGACTGCGTTCCAGATCAGTGATACCCCACCAATCGTGGATCAGCACCACGCCGGGGAAGCGCCCGCCAATATCCGGATGCGACCAGTAGCCGAGCATCTCGCCGCCCTCATCGTGAATCACGCGCATATTGCCGGTGGCGATCACGTATTCGACGTGTTCGGGTTCATAAATCGGCATTGACTTGTCCTTAAGGTTTAGGCCATCTCCAGCACGCAGGTTTCCTGCATATACCCGTCCGCTTCGGCATCGGTACCCAGCGCCTTGACCGCCTCATCGGCCACCAACATCGACAGCGTGCGGTAGCTTTCGCGGTGCGCCCAGTCCTTGATCGAGGCGATCAACTGCACGGTGAGCGGCTTCGGCGTCCAGCAGTACACCTCGGCGGCGCGCGGGTTATACAACCCCTGCTGGCACACGATATACGCTTCCTGCCCTGCCGCCGACAGTTTGAGCCGGTGCATGCGGCGCGCCTTCATCTGCGGGATCGTGTCCCAATGGCGAGGCATCAACATTTCCCATGCTTCGGCGGGCGCTCGATTGGCGTCCAATTGGCATCAACCATCCGCTGATCACACTGGCGTCTGCACTCGGATGATCGACCGCACGGTAAAACACCTGCCCGGTACGTGCGGCCACCATGTAGCGCCGAACACAGTTCGCCGGTTTGAGCACAATTCCCGGCGGCAGCGCGGTCTCACCGCTGCCTTCCGCAGCGCGTGGCAGGGTGACCTGCTGCGCTTTCAAGGCTTTCGCCCGTTCGGCAAACGCAGCGATCAACGCGCTGGCACAGTCGGCATTATCGCCTGCTGTGATCAGATGCGCGATATGCAGTACCGCTCCGATCGGAGGGGCTTCAATGCTGTGGTACGCTTCGCCATACCCGACGACGCGCCCATCCGCGACCGCAACCAGCGGAATGCCCGCGCCCATCAGCAGATGATTGAGGTGGATCGCGCCGGTTTCGACGCTCATCCATGCGCCGCCGTTGCTGCCGCCGTACAGCCAGCGCTCGTAAAGGTTTAGTTCCCCATAGGCGACGGTTTGCACACGCCCTTCGGTGTCAATGCGCTGCCAAACGTCGATTCGCGACGTAAACAGCCCTACGATCGACGCGGTGTCATCGAGTGTTGCCGGATGGATTTCGTAAGTCACATCGTATCCTTCCACTCGTCTCGATCTTAAACCACTTGGGGCGGCGAATGCAAAAGTCGGTCATGGTTCGCGTGGTCTTTTCCATATGACTTGACCTCCACCGCGCTGCGGGCGACACTGATAGAGGCGGGTTTATTGTGCTTACTTTTCAGGAGTTAAGTTCCCTTATGCAGCGGCAGTCTATATCCCCTTTTGAACATGGCGTGCTCGCCGTCGATGTCGGAAATACGAACGTCACCCTTGGCTTGTGGCAGGGAGAAACGCTGCTGATTTCGTGGCGTGCGCGCACGGTACGCGACAAAATGCCGGATGAATACGGCGTCCTCGTCCGCAGTTTCTTGGAGGAAGCCGGGTTGTCGTTTCAGCACATCGGCGGCGTAGCCATTAGCAGCGTCGTTCCACCGCTGACCGGGACGTTTGTCGAGCTTTCGCGCCGCTATATGGAAATCGATCCGCTCGTGGTCACCCACACGACCGATACCGGCATACGCCTCAAGGTCGATCAACCGCAGCAGGTCGGCGCGGATCGCATTGTCAACGCGGCGGCGGTTGTCGCCAAACATGTTTATCCCGCCATCGTCGTCGATTTCGGCACAGCGACCACCTTCGACATTGTCAGCCGTGACGGCGACTACGTGGGCGGCGCGATTTCTCCCGGCATTGGTATTGCCCATGACGCGCTCGTCAGTCACGCCGCCCGCCTTCACCAGATCGATCTGCTGCCCCCGCCGCGCCCAATTGGCACCAACACGATCCACGCTATGCAGTCGGGCATCTTCTGGGGTTATGTCGGCTTGGTCGAAGGCTTGGTCACCCGCCTAAAAGCCGATATGGGCGATCCACAGATTACGGTGATTGGCACAGGCGGTTTAGCGCCGCTGTTTAAGCAGCACACGCAGTCGCTCGACGCGATCGAACCCGATCTCACCTTGGAAGGGCTGCGCCTCATCTACGAGCGGCAGCAAAAATAACCGGCGACGTTGACCGGATGGCGATGTAAACCGCTAGGATAAAGGGCTTGATGGGATACGTCCGTCAAGTCCTTTATTCCATCAGCGTACCGCCAAACGCTATAGAACGCCGTTTTCTCCCCTATTCGAGTGGCATCACCCGTCGCAGATAGGCGATCTTCTCAATCATGTGATCGATTCCCCCACCAGCGTGATCGTTGTACGGGTAGACCTTCATTTCCTTCTCCGTGGTGATGGCGTTGTAGGCTGCAAACACCGTAGACGGCGGGCAAATCGTATCCATCAGCGCCGTTGAGCAGAGCACCTGTGCCCGGATGCGGCGGGCAAAATGCACCCCGTCGAAATAATTCAGCGTCTTGAAGACCGTTTCGGCCTTTTCGCGGTGAACGCGCAAATAGCTGACGATCTCGGTGTACGGGGCATCCGGGGCAGTTTCGATGGCACGCTGGAAATGGCACAGGAACGGCACATCCGGCATCGCGACCTTCAGCGTAGGGATCAACCCGGCAGCGGCGAGCGTGATCGCCCCGCCCTGACTGCCGCCTGTCACGGCAATCCGCGATGCATCGACCTTCGGGTGCTGGCTGAAGGCTTCGAAGGCGCGGACGGCATCCGTGAAGACCCGGCGGTAGTAGTAAGTGTGAGGATCAAGCACGCCCTGCGTCATAAAACCGGGATAGGAGGGATTCGCCCCATCGGGTATATCGGGTGTATCGCCGCGCTGCCATGCACTCCCCTGCCCGCGCGTATCCATCACCATAAAGGCATACCCCGCCGACGCCCACGTCAGCCAGTTGATCGGCCAACCGCGTCCGCCGCCATAACCAATGAATTCAAGGACACCGGGGAGCGGGCCGTTAGCCCCGGCAGGCAGCAGCAGCCAGCCTTTGACCCGCTGGCCGCCATAGCCAGAGAACTCGACATCATAGGTTTCGACGGTACGCATGCCGGCATCGACCGGCGTGAAGCGGGCGTCTAATGGGTGCTGATGGGCAGCCTCAAGGGTTTTCGCCCAAAAGGCGTCAAAGTCTGGCGGTTCCGGGATGGCCGGTTGGTAACGCTGAAGTTCGGAAAGGGAAAAATCGAAGAAGGGCATGAACAGACATCCTATGATCTATGATGAGACAGCTTATTGGGCGCCTTGCACGTACTCGTCGCGCATGACTCGCTTGAGGGTCTTGCCCGCCGTACTGCGTGGAAAATCCTCCAGCACGACGACTTCACGCACCCGCTGAAAACGTGCTTCCACGCGTGCGTTAATCCACTCCATCAGTGTATCAGGGGCGATGTCGTTTTTCAGCCGTACCATCGCGATCGGGCATTCGCCCCACTTCTCGTCCGGCACGCCGATCACGGCAGCTTCGGCGACAGCCTCATGCTGCAAAACAATTTCCTCAATATCACGGGGGTACACATTCACCCCGCCGGAGATAATCAAATCCTTTTTGCGATCGACGAGGAATAGAAATCCATCTTCATCGACATAGCCCATATCACCGCTGAACAGCCATCCGTCGCGCACCGCCTGTGCAGTCAGATCAGGCCGTTTATAGTAGCCCGACATCACCAGCGGCCCGTTGCCGATGATCTCCCCGACCGTCCCCTGTGGCACATCGATCCCGTTGTCGTCCACGATGCGCATTTCCATCAGCGGCGGCGGCACTCCCACCGATCCCAGTTTGCGCGACAGATCCTGTTTATCGAGGATGGTCATAAACCCTTCGGTCAAGCCGTACAGCTCGATCAAACGGTTGGGCAGTTTGGCTTGCAGCATTTCTTTGTGCGGCAGGTGCAGCGGAGCGCCGACTGTGCCGAGCATCTCCAGCGATCCCAGTTTTTCTTCACCAAAGTCCGGGGATTGCAGCAGTGGAATGATCTGCGACGGCACCAATTTGATGTGCGTCACCTTTTCTTCGTGGATCGTGCGGATCGCGGCCTGCGCATCGAAGTGGTGGTGGAAAATGTAGGTTGCGCCTTGATAGAAGGCGGGCATCAGCGTGAGGAACGATCCGTTGAAGACGATCGATCCGGTATGCAGGATGACGCTCTCCGGCGTAATTCGGTACGACGCGCTGAAGATCAGCCCGTAAAGCACGCGTATCTGGTGAGTGTGAACGATTCCTTTTGGCAGCCCAGTCGTGCCGCTGCTGTAGATGATGTTGTACGGATCATCCGCCTTAATCTCGATCCCGGTCGGGTTCGTATCCGGCACATCGGTCACCAAGTCAGCGAACGCCCGGTAGCCGGGAACATCGGCTGCATCGATCAAAAAGTAGTGATTCGCGGCAATCAGCGGCAGTTCTGCTTTGACCGGATCAAGATGCGGCGCAAACGACGTTTCGGTGATCACCAGTGAGGTATCGGAATCGTTGAGCAAACGGGATAATCCCTGTCCACGCAGCAAATTGCTCAGCGGGACGACAACCGCCCCGATCTTGGCGACCGCCCAATAGGTTTCCAGCAGTTCCAGCGAATTCGAGAGGAGCGTAGCAATTTTATCCCCTTTCCCCACGCCTTCGCGCAGCAGCCCATGCGCAAGTCGATTCACACGACCGTTAAATTCGGCATAGGTTAGGCGCTGGTCACCAAACACGACGGCAAGATGATCCGGGCGATATAACGCATGGCGATTCAGTAAAGTTCCTAAGTTCATCAAGATGTCCTAGCACTTTTTGGCTTGCGATCCTACGGGGATGGCAACTGCAAAGAAGCTGTGATGTTACATAACGACCGTCTGTGCCGCAACCAAGATCAGGAGAAGCATGCGTAAAGAAACCGGAAGTTGAATGCCTGTATTCGAGGAAGGAATAGGTGAAACTTTATACGATATTCATGGAAAACCGACAGAATGCTCATTTGGTTGTGCTATAGGATAGATAAATACTACACGGGTTCGCTTTGGAGACACTTTCATGCCGCCCATCAATATTGTCGACAACCAGTACATTACCGTTCAATACCTCCCTGAAAAGCAGATGATTTACCACACGGTGCATCAGCCCATCTATGATATTCGGCTCCTCAAAGATGCGTTGAATGCGGGAACGGACGCCCTTCAGAAGTATGGTGTCTATAAGTGGCTTTCGGATGATCGCAAAAACGGGGCACTCCCTCCCGAAGTGGTTGAATGGGGTCTTGAGGACTGGAACCCACGCACAATTGCCGCCGGTTGGCGATATTGGGCCAATGTGGTGCCGAAAGAGCTAGCCGCAGCAGGCGCTTTGATGCCGGTCATGGAAGCCCTTTTTGGGATGGGGCTCCGAATGATGGTATTCAGCGATTTGGACGAAGCCATTGCTTGGCTGGACAGCGTCTAAACTGACGGCTTACCCTGCTGCGGCATTCGCTAACGAGCGTTTGTTTGCGCTTAGGAGCCGATCCATTGGGCGGCTTCCTTCGCAAAATAAGTCAATATCATGTCCGCCCCGGCGCGTTTGATACTGGTCAGTGTTTCCAATGCACAGCGCTGAAGATCGATCCAGCCATTCGCCGCCGCCGCATGGAGCATCGCGTATTCGCCGCTCACTTGATAGGCGGCGACCGGCAGGTTAACCGATTGGCGAACGGCACTGAGAACATCAAGGTAAGGCAACGCAGGCTTGACCATAATGATGTCGGCACCTTCCGCCACATCAATCGCCACTTCCTTAAGCGCCTCGCGTTGATTGGCGGGATCCATTTGGTATTGACTGCGATCCCCAAATTGAGGCGGGCTTTCAGCCGCCTCTCGGAACGGGCCATAGAAACCGCTGGCGAATTTCGCTGCGTAACTCATCACGATGACATGCTGAAGGTTGGCTTGATCCAGCCCTGACCGGATCGCCCCCACCATACCATCAAGCATCCCAGAGGGCGCGATCATGTCCGCGCCAGCTTCAGCATGCACCACCGATGCCCGCGCCAGCAGCTCCAAAGTGGGATCGTTGAGCAAATACCCTTCTGGTAAATGCGAATCAAAGTGCGATTCCCCCGGTTGGTTGATGATTCCACAGTGCCCATGATCGGTGTACTCGCAGAAACACATGTCCGAAATGACCAGCATTTCCGGCACCGCATCTTTGATCGCGCGAATCGCACGCGGAATGATGCCATCGGCATCATAGTTTTCGCTGCCGCAGGCATCTTTGGCGTTGGGAATCCCGAACAAAAGCACGGCGGGAATGCCCAACTGGTAAGCACTGCGCACTTCTTCGACCGCGCGATCGACCGACCATTGGAACTGCCCCGGCATTGACCGGATCGGCTTCCGCAGGTCTTTCCCATGCCGGATGAACAACGGATAGATAAAGTCATCCGGCGATAACTGCGTTTCGCGGACTAACCGGCGCAGTGCTGCCGTGCGGCGCAGCCGTCGAGGGCGGTTTTGTGCGTCAAACGCCGTCGATTCCTGTGGGATCGCGTTTTCGATTTCGGCCATTATGGCCTCTCCATTTCAACTCGGTTGGTGAAATACGCGTGAAGGGTCTCGATCAGCCCTTCCAGCGTCTGTTTTTCGGCGGCGATCACAATCGTAAAACCGTGATCACGGGCCGCAGCAGCGGTGCTTGGCCCAATACAAGCGGCGCAGATATGCAGCGCGTCTTCGTGCCGTCCGCCTTCTCGCTTCAGGCGATCCAAAAAGCAGGTCACTGTCGATGCACTGGTGAAACTGAGCGCATCCAGCCGCTTTTGGTGCAGCCGCTGTAGCAAATCATCCGCTCCACCCTGCCCGCAAATCGTGCGGTAGGCGTCTACTCGATGGACAAGCGCACCGCGTGCGGCAAGTCCATCCGCGAGGGTTGAGGCAGCGATCACCGATTCGGGCAGCAGCACGCGTTCCCCGGCGTTGAGCGGGAGATAGTTCGCCAATGCTTCGGCGCTAAAGTGCGGCGGTAGATCAACCACCTCAAGGCCAAGCTGCTCACGGGCAGCGTGAGCCGTCGCGGGGCCAACTGCCGCCGTACGGAAGGATTCATTCGCCGCTGTTCGCTTCAACATCTGCAAGCGATCGGCCAGTGCCGATACCGCGTTCGTACTGGTGAGCACCAACCACTCAAAGCCCCCCGTGCAAAGTTCGCCGATTGCCCTGTCCAACGACGCTGTTTCCAGCGGCGGCGCAATCGCGATGGCAGGATAATTCAGCGGAATCGCGCCCGCCGCCCGCAGCAGATCGTTCAGCGCTTCGGCTTGGTGCGCCGCGCGCGTGTTAACGATCGTTTTGCCTCTCAAGGGGTTGGTCATGTGGGCGGCTCCATCAGCGCTTTCGCGCCCTTAGCAAGCGCTTCTTGAGCTAACGCCCTGCCCACCGCCGCCGCCGAAAGGGTGAGCGTATCAGCCGTAGTGCTCACATCAACTTGTGGCGTGCCGTTCGGCGCAGACACACGCCCACGTAGCACCAACCGCCCGTCTTCCTGATGAGCATACGCGGCCACCGGCACCGAGCAGCCGCCGCCCAACCCGGCGAGAAAAGCCCGCTCAGCGGTCACGGCAAGCGCGGTGTCTCCGTGATGGATGGGGGATAGTAGGTTCTGAAGCGCGGGATCGCTGCGCGTTTGTACGGCGATCGCCCCCTGCCCCGGCGCGGGCAGCATGTCGTCAAAATCCAGTACCTGCGCGATCACGTCGGTATGGCCGAGCCGTTCCAGCCCGGCGTAAGCGAGGACGATCGCGTCATAGTCGCCATCAACGATGAGCGCTTTGCGGATACGGGTATCGACATTGCCGCGTATATCACGAATGTTTAGATCGGGGCGTTTGTGCAAAAGTTGAGCCGCGCGGCGAGTGCTGCTCGTGCCAACGCGCGCGCCTTGCGGCAGCGTGGATAGCGTATACCCTTGGCGGCTGACGATCACATCCGCAGGGTTTGCGCGCGTGGGAATCGCGCCGATGATTAATCCATCCGGCTGCGCGGTTGGCAGGTCTTTCAGGCTGTGCACCGCACAGTCAATACGTTTTTCGCGCAAGGCTGCTTCGAGTTCCGCCGTAAAAACGCCTTTACCGCCGATCAGCGGCAGCGGTGTCTCTAAGACGCGATCCCCCTGTGTCGTGATGATCTCGTACTCAAGCTGTAGATCCGGTTGGGCCGCTTTGAGCAGATCCATCACATGTTGGGTCTGCCACAAGGCGAGCGCCGATCCGCGCGTTCCAAATCTCAACCTAGCAAAAGTCACCGCATCCGTTCCTCAAATTTCGCGGACGAAAATCCTGCAAGGTTTTGCAAACCGACTGATGTAAAACAGAAAAGAGTCAACGCAAAGGCGCTAAGGGTGAAAGCCGCAAGGGAAAACTTTCTTTCTTTGCGTTAAGTCTTTCATTGTTCTTTTCTCTTCCAACCTGAGTCCCGTTATGCCTTGAACGACCTTCGAAGTGTGTGAGGGACGATGCGATATTCGTTCGGTTATCACCATGTCTAACATTCTGTGAGCTGTGACACATCACAGCTCACAGGATACTGCTTCAAACTTCATTGTCTAGAGGTCTACCCAGCTGCTTTCACATTTGGAACCTCATTAAAACCACTGTTGTGTTTCGGTAAGGTCGATCGTTTCAAGCGCACGAATATCACGCGAGGAAGCGCCGACCAGCACATCAAACGCACCAGCTTCAGCCGTCCATTTGCGCGCCGTATCATCGAAATAAGCAAACGACTCACGAGACAGTGACAGCGTGACGGTTTTGCGCTCTCCCGGTTCAAGCGCGACTTTGGCAAACGCCTTCAGTTCCTTGTCCGGACGGCTCAAGCGCGACTCGTGATCGCGCACATAGATCTGCACCACTTCTTGCCCTGCACGCGCCCCGGTGTTGATCACATCGAACGATACGGTGAGCGTTTCACCAGCCTTCAGCGACTTGGTGCTTAGGCGCACGTTTTCGTAGGCGAAGGTTGTATACGATAAGCCAAAGCCAAAGGGGAACAGCGGATCGATCTGGCGCTTATCGAAATAGCGATAGCCGACGAAAATCCGCTCCCCGTAGAGTACATTTCCGTTTTCGCCGGGGAAATTGAGATAAGATGAGCTGTCTTCCAGCCGCGCAGGATAGGTCTGCGTGAGCTTACCGGACGGATTGACCTCCCCGAACAGGACATCGGCGATCGCGTTGCCTGCTTCCTGACCGGGATAACCGGCGTGTACCACCGCCGCCACTTGATCAAGCCACGGCATGGTCACCGCCGAGCCGGTATTCAACACCACCACCGTATTCGGATTCGCCGCCGCAACACGCCGAATCAATTCGTTTTGTTCTCTTGGCAGCTCCAAATCAGGACGATCGAAGCCTTCCGAGTCCCACTCACCGCTCATCCCGGCGAAGATCAGCGCGACATCTGACTGTGCCGCGAGTTTTGCCGCTCGTTCGATGCCGTCAGTGGGGTGCGGATCGAGTATGCCAAGGCGCAGCGCCGGGAACGGGAACTGCGGCGATTTATGGAATTCAAGCTGAAGCAGGCAGGCTTCCCCGGCGGCAAGGTCGAGCGCGAATTCCTGCTCGTCTGATCCCATGCCGAAGTAATTGTTCTGCTTGCCTACCTGCCAATTCGTCCAGTTGTCGATCACCATTTCGCCATCCATCAGCAGACGGCTGGCACCCACGCTGACCAATCCCATAGTGGTTGAACCATCGAGCTTAGGCAGGAAGCGCCCGGTCACACGGACGGAGAAATCATCGGGGTTGACGCCCGCAGGCAGTGTGCCAAACCAAACGAATTCGGTAGCGTTGGCATGAATGGCCGTGACCACAGGATCGCCCTGCGCGGTCGGGCTGTTGAAGTACTCGACGAGAAGCCCCGGTTCCGTACCCGTTTTACCGGCCAAGAACTGTGCCCCCTCCGCAAGCGGCAGCAGCTTGTGGATGAGGCAGCCCTCTTCAAAGCCAACCGTTACGCGGTCAGGCAGGATCGCCGTGATTCCTTCGTAGGGGGATACGCGGTAATGTGCGTTGACTTCCGAACTGCCGCCGCCCATGATGCGCGCGACTTTGGCATTCGGGCCAATAAGCGCAACGCTGCGAAGAGAGTCGCGTTGAAGCGGAAGCGCGCCGCGTTCGTTCTTCAGCAGCACAAAACCTTCCCCCGCCGCCTTGCGGATCAATGCGCGGTGTTCCGGTCGATCGATAGCTTGCTCCGGTGCTTCGTCAGGATGTTCGAACTTGCCCACTTTGTCCAGCCATATCAAGAGACGGCGGACACTTTCATCCAGTGTACTTTCTGCGACTTCCCCATTCTTGACGGCTGCAAGCAGTTTTTCGCCGCGCCAAATGCCGGGGCCGGGCATTTCTATGTCCAACCCGGCGTTGACTGATGCCGCCGTGCTTTTCACCGACCAAACCCAGTCCGATACGATCGGGCCATCCCAGCCCCATTCGTTACGCGGAATGTTCAAGAGATACGGGTCTTCGCTCACCGCCACGCCGTTGACGAGGTTATACGAGGCCATAATCGAGCCGACCTGCGCCTCGCGCACAGCGGCCTCAAACGGCGGCATGTAAATTTCTCGCAGCGTACGCTCATCAATGATCGAGTTCATACTGTAGCGTTCGGCTTCCTGCTCATTGCCGATATAGTGCTTGACCATTGCCGAGACGCCCTGCGACTGCACGCCTTTGATGTAGGCGACGGTCATGCGCGCCGCAAGGTACGGATCTTCCGAGTAGCTTTCGAAGTTGCGCCCGCCGAGCGGGGATCGGTGGATGTTCACAGTGGGTGCAAGGATCACCTGCGCGCCTTTGGTCTTGGCTTCTTCGGCAATCGCAGCACCAATTTGTTCGAGCAGCGCCGTATTCCACGTTTGAGCCAGCACAATGCCAACCGGGAACACAGCGGCGGTCTTCCCATCACGGAACGCATCCCCACGCGCCCCATTCGGGCCGTCGCTCATCTTCAGCGCCGGTATACCGAGTCGTGGTACGGCGACGGTATGCCAAATATCGGAACCCGCCATCATGGCAACTTTTTCTTCTAGGGTAAGCTGACTGATCAGGTGATCAATTTTTTCGGAGCTAAGCTTCGTTGAAATTGACATAAGCGAAATCCTTGTGTTTGAAATGGACAAAAGACATAATTGAAAGCGCTCCCAGAAATTTTACCGCTTCTATTGACGGTTAAAGTGGGATGGAGTTAAGCTCGGAAGAATTCTACAGAATTTATAGGTAATTCTTCAGTGGTGGTATACGTCCAGCGCACTAGAATGGTGTAGTGGGGTATCCGTTGGAGGTACCTGTAAACAGCGGGGGCAACCCCTTGTAATTCCCTACATTGGGTATTCGCGGTAGATGGTGCTCCTTTTTGTGCGAGTACGGAGTCGGTAATCTACCGACATACTATATCTTTTACTAGATAGGAGATAGATGCAATGAAGTTTTCTCGGTCTGTAGTGCTCGTTTTATTCGTCTTCGCGCTGTTGGTGGTTACCGTAGCGCCAACCATTGCTCAAGATACAACCCTTCCCCGCAATGAAACCCTCTATTTCAATGGACAGCAGTGGGGTGCCGTCGTTGGCTGGAACCCCTATTCGAGCAGCAATAACAATGCTTTAGCGATCGCGCAGCAGGACAATGCCCGCGTCATCATGTTCGAAACCCCGTACCTGTACAACATGCTGGACGGACAGGTTTATCCGCTGCTGGCCGATGGCCCTTACGAATGGAACGACGCCCACACAGAACTCACCTTCCACATCAAGGCCGCCGCTCATTGGAGCGATGGCACGCCGGTTACGGCAGAAGATGTGGCCTATACATGGGCATCCCACGTCGAATACAACACCCCGACGGGCGCAGGCAACATTGATTACATCGACAATATCGTCGCCGTTGATGCCAGCACTGTCACCATTCAGGCAAAGCTGAATGACGCCGGTCAAGCGGTCAATCCGTTGATCGTGCAGGCGTATGTCAGCACCAACTACGTCATCCAGAAGGCATGGACTCAGACGCTCGAAGCCCGCGCGAATGGCGACGCAGTCGCTTTCCTCGCTGACACGGCGGAAGATGTCGTTTGGTCAGGCCCGTATCACAAGTATTTCGCTGACGAAACCAAGGTCGTTTACGTCCGTGACGACAACTATTGGGGACAAGACGCCAGCATGTGGGGTCGTTTGCCCGTTCCGCGTTACCTTGCACACAACATTTTCCAAGACAACGCTGCCGGTACCACTGCCCTCCAGGCCGGTGAAGTTGACGTCAGCCAGCAGTTCAACTCCAACGTTCAAGACCTGTGGTTGAACCAAGGTCTGCCGATCTCCACGTATCTGCCTGAAGCTCCGTACGGCATTGGTGCCAGTCTGCCGACCGCCTTCTTCAACCTTCAGTCGCCCGGTTTGGACAACGTTGCGGTTCGCCGCGCAATCGCGATTGCGGTTGACTATCCGACGATCATCGCCAACGCGATGACCAACCAGTCCGCCACGTTCGAACAGGTTCCGCGTTCGCTGATGAACCCGACCGCTGGTGAACAGTCGCTGTATAACCACGAAGCCGTCGCTGATTTGCAGTGGACGGGTAACGATGTCGCCGGCGCGAACGCCCTGCTCGACGAAGCGGGTATCGTGGACACCGATGGTGACGGTTGGCGTGAAGTCGATGGTGTGAACCTGCACTATGTCGCGACCTGCCCGAATGGTTGGTCGGACTGGCAAGCAGCGATTGAAGTTGTGGCTGCCGCTGGCGCGCAAATCGGTATCGACATCACCACAAACTTCCCCGAATGGTCCGTCTATCAGACCGTCGTGACGAAGTCCGACACCCCCCTGCCCGAAGGCTACGACATCTTCATGATGTGGAGCGATGGCGCTGGCCCGACGCAGCCGTGGAGCCGCATCCGCAAACTGATGAGCTCTGAATTCATCGGCATGTCGAGCAACTGGAACGGCAACTGGGGTGGCTACACCAATTCTGAAGCTGACGCGCTCATTCAGGCGATCCCCAGCATGACCGATCACGATCAACTGGTGCAGGCGTACACGGATCTGGTCCGCATTTACCTGACCGATGTCCCGTCGTTCACGCTCATGTATCGCCCGCAGTCCTTCCACACCGTCAATGAAAGTGTGTGGACGAACTTCCCCTATGATGGTGATGGCACGAATCCGCCCGTCCCGCCGCTGGATCTGACGGACGGCTGGAGCATTGCCGGTCTCTACAATCTGGAACTCGTTAACCCGTAAAAAAGTAACAACGCACTAGGTGGCAGTCACTTCATCCCTGTGGACTCAACCGTATCCTACGGTTAAGTCCTAGAGGTGGCTGTCACCTCATTATTATTTTTCGGCGAGTTTGTTAGGAGACATGGGGTGAAAGGGTATCGTGATTATTTTCTAAAAAAGCTTGGTTGGTTTGCGATTACAGTGGTGATTGCTTTCACCCTTAATTTCATTCTGCCACGACTTATGCCCGGCGATCCGGTTTCTGCCATTGTCAGCCGGATGGCTCAAGGCATGTCGAACGCGTCGGGTGTTCAGGCCGTCTACGAACAGTACACGCGTCTGTTTGCGACCGACAAACCCATCTACGAGCAGTTCATTATCTATATCCGCAATGTTTTCAACGGCGATTTTGGCTATTCGATCAGCCAATACCCTCGAACCGTTTCCGATGTGATCGGCGCATCCATCTGGTGGACTATCGCGTTACAACTACCCGCTATCATTGTCGGTTGGATAGTTGGAAATACGCTCGGCGCGCTGGCTGCTTACCTCCGTAAGGGTTTCGACAAGTTCCTACTGCCTGTCAGTATCTTCCTCAGCAACATTCCTGCCTTCGGTATGGCGATCATCATGGTGGTGATCTTCGGCGTCGGGCTGCGGTGGTTTCCCACATCCGGCGGCTACGATTACGCAATGGTTCCCAGCGCGAGTTGGGATTTTGTGTGGTCGGTTTTCGTTCACTACCAACTGCCCTTCTGGTCAATTGTGTTGATCACCATTGGTGGGCAGGCCATCGGTATGCGTTCGATGGCGATCTACGAGCTGAATGCAGATTACGTCAAATATGCGCGTTTCCTAGGCATCAAAGACAGCAAGATCATCCTGTATGTCTTCCGGAATGCCATGCTGCCTCAAATCACCGGCCTCGCGCTGTCGATTGGAACGATGGTGGGCGGCGCGCTGGTATCAGAGATCATCTTCAGTTATCCGGGACTGGGCACGACCATCCTCGATGCCGTGTTGGGGCAGGATTACCCCCTGATTTCGGCAGCGACCCTGATTATCACCTTGATGACGCTGATTGCGTTCTTTGCCCTTGAGATCCTCTACGGGTTGATTGATCCGCGCATCAAAGCCGCGCAGTCAGATTAGGCGGATAAACGATCATGAAACACATGCTTCGACAAATTTTTCGGTCAGGAAGGTTTAACCTCGGCTTTGCCATCTTCGCGAGCCTTGTGTTAATCGTCTTGATTTATCCGCTCATCGTCACTACGCCGGCCTTGCAGGTCGTCAGCCGGGGCACATTCCTTCCGCCCGGAATTTACGTCAACGTTTACGACAGCATGAATTCCACCACCCACTACACCCTGCTGTTGGATGATGCGACCACACGCCGCATCGCATCACGGCTTAGTGATGAAGATCGCGTTGCCATGCATGATTGGCTGGTGAAGGCAGAAGTTGCCGACGAAAACCTTGATATTCAGGATACAGCGACGCTGCTTAACTTGTGGGAAACCAATTTCGACCCCACCCGGCGGCTTCCGGGGATGACGAATGCAGATCGAAACTACTACATTCGCCTCAGCAATTCGGTGGAAGGGCTTCTCTCTACCGAAGATACGATCGTCGCGGCCCCAAATCCCAGTACGGGAGCGCTGGAACAAAGCGAAACGATCGCCCAAACCGATTATGTAAACGTGAATGAAGTGCCCAATTACCGCATCCTCTTCTTGGGGACGGATAATTTCGGTCGCGATGTGCTCACAGAGTTGGTGAGTGCGACCGGGGTTTCGCTGCTCATCGGATTGGTTGCGGGAGTAGTCGCCACATCGATCGGGCTCATTCTGGGATTGGTTTCCGGGTTCGTCGGTGGGATTGTGGACGATGTGATCGTGTTTATCACGAACCTGTTCACCGTTATTCCTTCGCTGGTGCTGCTGATCTTGATTTCGTTCAGCATTGGGCAGGAGCAGCGTGGAGCGGTCACCATCGCCGTCGTCATCGGGTTCACGTCGTGGGTGTGGACGGCACGTGCGGTACGTGCGCAGGTGATTTCGCTCCGCAATCGCGATCACGTCAACCTATCGCGGCTGTCCGGGCACTCTATCGCCTATATCCTTGCGATGGACATTCTGCCCTACATTGCCTCGTACGTCGTCATGGCGCTCATCCTGCAAATTTCAGCGGGCATTCTGGCAGAAGCGGCACTCTCCATCCTTGGACTTGGCCCCCGGACGACCGAAGTCCCCACATTGGGGCTGATGATGAACTGGGCGATGATCTACCAAGCCCATGTGCTCGGCAAATGGTGGGCATACTTCCCGGTGATCCTTGTGATTGCTTCGATCGCGTTCTCCATGAACTTGATGAACACTGGCCTTGACCAAATATTCAACCCCCAGTTGAGGGGATAAGTGAGCCGATGGCACGAGTCATACTAGAAGTCAACGACCTGACGACGCGGTATATCACCCGGTTTCGGGAAAACGTCTATGCCGTCGATCACGTGTCCCTAAAGGTTGAAGAAGGGCGCTCATTGGGTATTGCAGGGGAATCCGGCTGCGGAAAATCCACGCTTGCCCTCAGCCTGATGGGCTACTACTTCGCGCCGCTGCACTACACCAGCGGGCAAATTATCGTCGATGAGCGGGACATCACGGGGATGAACCCGGATAACGTTCGCAAAACTATCTTGGGCAGTGAAATTTCTTACATTCCCCAAGCGGCGATGAGTGCGCTTAATCCCACCCGGCGGATCATCAACTTCATCGAGGATGTCATTCAGGCGCACCATCCAAACATCAGCAAAAAAGAAGTTTACGAGATGGCGCGCGAGCGCTTTGAACTGTTGGGGCTGTCGGCGGATGTGCTGCAAAAATTCCCGGTCGAACTCTCCGGGGGAATGAAACAGCGCACCGTGATCGCCACCTCGGTGATTTTGTCTCCCAAAGTGCTCATCGCCGACGAACCCTCGTCCGCGCTCGATGTAACCTCACAGAAAATGGTCATCAAGATGATCATGGACTTGATGGACAAGGGGATCATCAAGGCGCTGGTGTTCATCACCCACGAACTCCCCCTGCTCTACAACGTCACCGACGACATTATGGTGATGTATGCCGGGCAAATCGTCGAAAAGGGTTCTGCCGACGAAGTGGTGTTCGATCCTATTCACCCGTATACCCGTGCGCTGATGGGATCGATCATCGTCCCGGAAGCCGGACTGCGCGATGTCAAACTGACGGCCATCCCCGGTACGCCCCCCAATTTGAAGAATCCGCCTTCGGGATGCCGGTTTGCTGAGCGCTGCAAGTACGTCAGACCGGAATGCCGCGCGATGTCGGTGAACCCGCGTGAGGCGAGTAATGGTCGCGCCTATCGCTGTATTATCCCAGAAGAAGATTTGAGAAGGATGTACAAAAGTGAACAGTGATAACGTCATCCTACGCGGCAAAGAGGTGACCAAAGTTTTTGGATTTGGCCCTAACAAGACGATCGCCGTAAATCATGTCGATTTCAGCTTTCGGAAGGGAGAAATCGTTTCGATTGTAGGCGAATCTGGCAGCGGGAAAACTACGCTGGCAAAGATGCTGTTGGGCTTGATCTCGCCAACGGAAGGGGAAATTTTCTTCGAGGGGCAGCGGCGCGATATTCGGACACACAAGCAGAAACAGGAATATTGGAGGAATATTCAAGCCATCTTCCAAGATCCCTTCTCTTCTTACAACATTTTCAGGAAGATCGATGCGGTGCTGCTCGATTGTATTCGCATGCGCGGCGGGGCCAATCTTCCCTACGATCAAAAACTGGAGATGATGCGCGAGGCCTGCCGCTTCGTCAACTTGAAATTCGACGAACTGACCAACAAATACCCCTTTGAACTATCGGGCGGTCAGCAGCAGCGTTTGATGATCGCGCGAGTCTTTTTGTTGAAACCGAAAATTCTGCTGGCGGACGAACCGACCTCGATGATTGACGCGTGTTCACGGGCGACGATCCTCGACATGTTGATGGCGCTGCGCACCGAAATTGGGATGACGCCGATTTTCATCACCCATGATATTGGGCTGGCCTACTATGTGTCGGACAGCGTGTACATCATGGAGCATGGCCGCTTTGTCGAAAGCGGATCTGCCGACGAGGTGATTCTGCATCCAAAAGAAACGTATACCAAACGTTTGCTCAGCGACGTGCCGAAACTCCACGAAGAGTGGGATCTTTCGACCGTTTAGAAAGCGCATGAGTGCGGCTTGGGTGTGCAAACGACACCCAAGCCATCCCTCAGTGCATCACCCCGTAACATCGGTCTGTCGTAACTGCTGAACATCCCGCATCGGCGGGGCACCGAAGAGGCTTTTGTATTCCCGGCTAAAGTGGGAAGCGTCATGATAGCCCACCCGAAAAGCCGCGCTGGTTGCATCCAAGTTTTCGCTCAACATGAGCCGTCGTGCCGCGTCCAACCGTAAACGCTTTTGAAATTGCAGTGGGCTCATCGCTGTGACTGCTTTGAAGTGGTAATGAAACCCTGAGACGCTCATCCCTAGATCGCGCGCCAAATCTTCAACGCGAAGCGGCTGATCGAAATCCTGATGGATTCGTTGCACCGCTTTGGCAATCAGCGATGCGGAACCTTCTGGCACCGCTAGATGACGCAGCCGTGGACCCTGATCGCCCAGCAAAAGCCGGTAGATGATTTCTCGCGAAATGATAGTCATGAGAATCGGTGCTTGAGCGGGCGAGTCCAGAAGCCGGACTAACCTCACGACGGCATCTAGCAGATTCGCGTCCAGCGGGCTGACATTCATCGCTCGGGTTTCCAGTGTAGGGCGCGGATTCATTGGATAACCGGTCTCTGCCATGACGGAGCTTACCAACTGCGGATCAAGCTCCAGCCGAAAGCTGAGGTAGGGACGATGAGGCGAGGCTTCGAGCACTTGACTCGTTCGGGGCAAATCCAGCGTGGCAAGCAGATAATTCGAGGGGTCATACAGGTAGCGGTCGGCTCCCAGTAAGACTTCTTTGCTTCCCTGCGCAATCACACAAAAAGAGGGCCTAAGGACACTGTGTACCTTCTCATGCCGCATGGAGAGGTGGCTCAGGTACATCCCTCTCAGCGGTTGAAGGACTCCCTCTTCAGGAACCGCGTTCGCAATCCGTTCGACGAGTTCTTCTCGACTCGACTGAAGTCGTTGACTCTCGCGGTCTACCAGATGGACATTCGCGGCCATCTTACGTGCCTCTCAGTATAGATTCTTGAAGTTTTGGAGGATTGTACAAGCCTTCTGGACGATTCTACCATCGGACTTTCACTCGTTTTCCTATAATGATGCGAATGTCACTGCCGAATTCCAAGCGATGTAAAAGAGGAGATCGGAAATGCAAAAGCGTTACTTAGGCAGAAGTGGTCTAGAAGTCTCAGCACTGGGACTCGGCTGCATGCGGATGTCCTTTGGCGATACCCCCACCGACAAGCAGGAGATGATCCGTTTTCTACATACGGCGGTTGACCGGGGTGTCACGTTCTTTGACACCGCCGAAGTCTACGGCCCTTTCACCAATGAAGAACTCGTTGGCGAAGCACTGGAACCCTTTCGTGGACGTGTCGTAATCGCCACAAAATTCGGCTTCAAACATGATGCCGAAAAAGGGCCTCATCCAAGTGTCGGAACTGACAGCCGCCCCGAACAGATTAAGCGGGTTGCCGAAGCGTCGCTTAAACGCCTACGGGTTGAATCCATCGATCTATTCTATCAACACCGCCCCGATCCCAATGTGCCGATTGAGGATGTTGCAGGAGCGGTGAAAGAATTAATTCAAGCCGGAAAAGTCAAGCATTTTGGCCTTTCGGAGTCCAATGCGGATCTGATCCGGCGTGCCCATGCCGTTCAACCGGTGACGGCGATCCAAAGCGAATACTCGATTTGGTGGCGCGAGGTTGAAGTGGCAGTCCTGCCAGCCTGTGAAGAGTTGGGGATTGGTTTTGTCCCTTACAGTCCGCTTGGGCGCGGCTATCTGACCGGAAAAATCGACGAGAACTCGACCTTTGCCAGCAATGATATTCGCAGTCGCAATCCGCGTTTTACTCAGGAAGCCATCCGCGCTAACCGTGGGGTTGTCGAACTCCTAGAGCGAATTGCTGAAGAGAAAGGCGCAACCGCAGCGCAGATCGCCTTGGCATGGCTCCTTGCTCAGAAACCATGGATCGTCCCTATTCCGGGCAGCCGTCGGCTTGAACGCCTAGATGAAAATAATGGGGCGCTGAGCGTCGAATTGAGTGCCCGCGATCTCGACGACATCAAAGGGGCGATGTCGAAGATCACGGTGCTGGGCGATCGGTATTAACCGCTTGTCGGTATAAAACGAACACCATTGTCTTTCAACACCCGCCCGAACAAGGCGGGTGTTGATTTTGATGGAACTAGAGCGTGCCATGAAGCGCGCTCAACTCGCGGCGGGGTTGAGCAAATGCGCCGCCGCTTCCAATTCTTGCGACTCCCCTATGAGGCCCAGCATATCGCCTTGTTGAAAGACCGTCCGTGATTTTGGGTTTGGAAAAACTTCCTGCTGGCGAATCAACACCACCACCGAAGCCCCAACTTTCGACCGAATATCCGCTTCTGCCAACGTTCGATCAATGACGGGGCTGCCCTCTTCGATCGCCATCCACGCCAAATCGACACCGCGTACGGCCATCAACATTTGATCTAATGCCGCTGCCGGAACGTTCCCGTTCAAGGTGCCTTTATAAGTATCACGGCGAAGCGCTTCCAAATACGGGAGGATCTGCGTCATCGGGTACTTTAAGGCAAGCAGCATATGGCGCACGATTTCGACACCCCCTTCAAGCTCCGGGTGGATCACTTGATCGGCACCCAATGCCACCAAGCGTTCAACGCCGGGGGTTGTGCCAGCTCGGGCCACGATCGGCAGTGTGGGCGCTAAATCACGCGCTGCTGCGACGACTAGTTCTGCGGTGGTTTCTTGTGGAATGGTGGAGACAAGTGCGCACGCGCGCTCCAACCCGGCATGGGTGAGGACTTCCGAATTCGCAGCATCCCCAAATAAGGTCGGTATTCCCTGCTTTTGGATGTCAGAGGCATAGGCGGCATCCTGTTCGACGACCAAATAGGGGAAGCCGAGCTGACGAAGCACCTGCCCAATATGCTTACCCACCCGCCCGTAGCCGACGACGACAACATGATTGCTCATCGATTCTTGGATAGGCTGCGGCATCGGCCCACCACGCTCCAAGCGGTGCCACAGACCGGGACTGCGTTGAAGCAGTCGTTCAACCGGTTCAACGGCACGGAACATCAGCGGATTAAGGATAATCGACAGCACCGACCCGGCGAGAATGATCCCATATTGATCTTGTGTGAGCAGCCCCAGCGCGACCCCGGCCTGCCCCACGATGAAGGAGAACTCTCCAATTTGGCTCAGTCCCGCCGCGACGATGAGCACGGTTCGGCCTGAAGCCGGTAGAAAAAGCCCTAGCAAAATTGTGAGTAAGGCCTTGCCGAAGACGATGAGGATGGTAAGGGCGATCACCGATCCGGCATTCGCCACAATCACCGTTGGATTTACAAGCATTCCCACCGATACAAAAAAGAGGACGGCAAATAAATCACGAAAGGGCAGCACTTGTGCGCTAACTTGATGACTGACATCCGACTCACCAACGACAACCCCCGCCAAGAACGCGCCGAGCGCAAGCGATACCCCGAACAGTTCATAAGCCGCAAAAGCCGTCCCTAACGCCAGGGCGACGACCGCCAAAATGAACAGTTCAGCCGAACGGGTATGCACGATACGAGCGAGAATCCAAGGCATCACACGGGCGCCGACGAACAGCATGATCCCAACAAACAGGGCGGTTTTCAGCAGTGCCACGCCGATACTTTCCAACGGGCTGCCGGTGTTGTTCACAAGTGCGGGCAGCAGAACGAGGATCATGACAGTTGCCAAATCTTCCAGCACCAGCCAGCCGACCGCAACTTTCCCATGAGGAGTGCTCAGCATCCCATTGTCAGAAAGCCCGCGCAGCAAGACAACGGTACTGGCGATCGAGATGGCAAGTCCCAGCACCAACCCCGCGCTAACCGACCACCCCCAGAGCTGAGTGAGCGCCAGCCCCAGCAGTGTAGCAAAAACCATCTGGAATACCGCGCCGGGAATGGCGATTTGCCGGACACTCCACAGGTCTTTCAGCGAAAAATGAAGGCCGACGCCGAACATCATGAAAATCACACCCATCTCGGCAAGCTGACTCGCAGCGTGGCTGTCGCCTACAAAACCGGGTGTGAAGGGGCCAATCGCTAACCCTGCGAGGAGATATCCCACCAGAGAGGGCAATTTTAACTTTCGGGCAATATACCCGCCTACGAAAGCCAGCAAGACGGCCATCGTGATCGTCGCTATCAGTGTGAGATCCTGATGCATCGGTCTACCCCTTTATATTGTTTGTCCGGTTTGGATTTATGGCTCCTCTCCATCTACGAGACGGTGATCGGATTGTTCATAAGCGGCAATGTGGTTTGCTAGTTCTATGGCGATCTCGCAAAGATGGCTTTCAGTGATACCCTCGGATTTGCCGAGGTAGGCCTTGTGCAGCTTGTTATGAAACTGCCGGTAGGCGACCCAATAGCAGCTTCCGCGCTGCTTTCGTTCTTTTCGTGCGGTGAACACCCCGTTCGCATCGACATATTGGAACGTATGATGGTCTTCATCCGCCAACCAGTCGAACCATGCTTTTGAGTTCAGCTTGACGCTGGGCTGTGCATCTGCAAAGGTGAGTTGTCCGGCACGAATCTGTGGCGTCTTCTTTGACATAACACTGATCGATAGCTTTTATCTGGAGAGAAACTTACCCAACAAGAGGGTAGCACATGTTGGGTAAGTTTCAAGGGTAAAATTGGGGTTACCCTCTGGTTTTGCGGATTTTAAGGCAAACGGCAGTTCGGCGCGCCCATTATCCAATCCACAACCCTTCAATGCGCACTTGGTAACCGTTCACCGTACGGTTGACGTCATTGACTAACCCGCTGTGCCGCCATTATAGGCAGTTATTGGCCCACACAGAACATCACCACATGCGGCCTGTTGAGCGGTATCATTAACGGGCTAGAGTCAAACGAGTAAGGGTAGGTATCAATGGAGATCACTCAACGGAATGCGACATTCCAAGCGCTGGCAGCCGCAGTACTGTTTGGGGCAAGCGCACCCCTTGCGAAGCTGCTACTAGGTCAAGTTGATCCCATATTTCTGGCCGGATTCCTCTACTTGGGAAGCGGTGCAGGCATTCTTCTTTTCAAGCTGCTGCGTACACGGTCTACCGATTCAGAAGCTGAAGCCAAGCTGTCGCGCCCGGATCTGCCATGGCTGATCGGCGCGGTGGTCGCGGGTGGTTTTGTTGCCCCGATTGTGCTGATGTTCAGTTTGCGGGAAACAGCAGCTTCGACCGCCTCCTTGCTGCTGAATTTTGAAGGAGTCGCGACCGCCTTAATCGCGGCAGTCGTTTTCAAAGAAGCGATCAGCGGGCGCGCGTTGTGGGCGTTGGTCGCCGTCACGTTAGGCAGTATCCTGCTCTCGTGGAATACCGAAAGCTCATGGGGATTTTCCCTCGGCGCATTGGGCATCGTCGCTGCCTGTTTCCTCTGGGGTATCGACAACAACCTGACGCGGAATATCTCAGCAAAAGACCCGCTGACGATCGTGCTGGTCAAGGGGTTAGGGGCAGGCAGTGTCTCGTTCGTTCTGGCACTCTTGCTGGGGAGCCCGCTGCCCCCAATCATGACGATCTTAGGCGCGATGCTGCTGGGCAGCCTAAGCTACGGTCTGAGTATCGTCTTGTTCATCCGGGCGATGCGAGGGTTGGGCGCAGCGCGAACCAGCGCGGTCTTTGGCACGGCGCCGCTGGCAGGGGTTGTGCTGTCCTTGGTCTTGTTCCAAGAGGCACCGAGTCTGCTGTTTGGCGGCGCGCTGGTGCTGATGATCGCTGCGATGGCGCTCTTGCTCACCGAGAAACACGCCCACCCGCATCACCATGAAGCGGTGACGCACGACCATCGCCACCGGCATGATGATGGGCATCACAACCATGATCATCCCGGCATGAGCTCGCGCAGTCTGGCCCATTCACATGTGCATACGCACGAGGCACTGAAGCACGAGCATCCGCATCTGCCGGATATACATCATCGTCACGCCCATCATGAAGCCTGAAGGGTTGCAGTCCGGGGTGGCGTGCTGATCCCGGACGGCGCGACTTTCACTTCTTCGCTCGGTGGCTCCCCACCGGGCAGAACGGCACTACGCCATGAGACCTTGAAGCCCGGGCAAAACAAGGCGCTGGTACATTGCGTTCATCTCCTCCGGCGTGTGGCGCATATCTTCATCAAACCACCAGCGCAGCAGCAGCAGAAATGTGCTCGCCACAAACTGCGCCGCCACCGAGAGCGGTATCGGCGTTTCCGCCGTGTCCCCGATCATCGAACGCAGGTTGGTTTCGATCAAGTGGCTGATTTGCTGAAGCAAGCTCCGGTTCAGCACGTCTGCACCCTGTCCCCACACGAGCGCTTGCATCAGCCGCCGCTGATCTTTCACATGCCGGAACAATTCAAGGCTGGGGAGTATTCCATGTTCCATACTGCCTTGATGCGCCGCGTATTCCCCCATATCATGAATCACATGCTCGATCTCGCTCAACAATAGATTTTCTTTGTCGGTGAAATGGGCGTAAAACGTCGAACGCCCCACATCCGCGCGATCGAGAATATCCTGCACCGTGATCTCATCGTAACGCTTTTCAAGCATCAGCCCCACGAAGGCATCGGCAATAAGCTGTCGCGTTCGCCGTGAGCGGCGATCCGTTTTGGCGCTGTTCATAGAGCTCCCTCCATCAGAACAAATTCACAGGATTGTTCGGTAATGAACATTTCCTGTGCTTTGGTTGTTGACCCACTCCCTCCATTATAGTAGAAATCGAACATGATGTTCGATATGGAATAGGTTGTACAGAGAGCAAACTGATGCATGAGCGTAATCATCCTCACACCACCCCGGAAACGCAGGGGCGCACCATCCGATGGGCAGGACACTACGATCTCGTCGTCAAACTGCTGACGTTTGGCAGGGAAACGAGGCTGCGCGCGGAAACCATTCAACAAGCGGCAATTCAACCGGGTGCCGCCGTGCTGGATGTCGGCTGCGGCACCGGAACGCTCACGCTGTTGGCGAGAGCAAAAACAGGCGCAGCAGGACAGGTTTACGGAATCGATGCCGCACCGGAAATGATCGCTGCTGCCCGCGAGAAGGCGGCACGGCAGCGCCTCAGTGTCGATTTTCGAACCGGACTGATTGAGTCCCTGCCGTTTGCGGATGCCACGTTTGATGTCGTCCTCAGCAGCCTGATGTTTCACCACCTGCCACCAGAACTCAAACAACGAGGGCTGGCGGAAATCTACCGTGTGCTTAGACCGGGTGGGCGGCTGCTCATCGTCGATATGCTGCGTCCAGCAAGCCTGATGCAGCACGTCACCCTGTTGACGCTGATTCACCATGCCGCCACACACGATGTCTATGACCTGCTGCCACTCATGGAACAGATTGGCTTTGTGAATCCACAGTCTGGCGCGATGTCGTGGAGCGTCCTCGGTTTCGTTCAGGGCAGCCGCTCCCAATAGGTATCTTGCCATCAAAGGGGAATAACAGATGACGAATCAAAATGGATCACCCTTGATCGAACTGCGCGACGTGACCAAAACGTATCAAACGGGCGCGAAAACCTTCACTGCGCTCGACGGAATTGACCTGACCATCGATCAAGGCGAATTCACCGCCGTCGTTGGGCGTTCCGGCAGCGGCAAATCCACCCTGATCAACATGATCACAGGGATTGATGATCCAACTTCGGGCGAAGTTATCGTCGCCTCGACTCCCGTTCACCAACTCAATCAGGAACAGCTCGCCGTGTGGCGCGGCAAACACGTCGGCATCGTCTTTCAGTTCTTCCAACTGCTGCCGACGCTGACCATCGCTGAAAACCTGATCCTGCCGATGGATTTTTGCAATACCTATCCCGTCCGTCAGCGGCGCGAACGTGCATTGCATCTGCTCGAAAAGGTGGGGATCGCGGATCAGGCGGACAAACTCCCCGCCGATCTATCCGGTGGGCAGCAGCAGCGCGCCGCGATTGCCCGCGCGCTCGCCAACGATCCTCCGCTCATCGTCGCGGATGAGCCGACCGGCAACCTTGACTCGCAAACGACGGATGCGGTGATGCAGCTCTTTACCGACCTAACCGGGGAGGGGAAAACTGTCGTCATGGTGACGCATGAGCGCGATCTCGCTCACTTCTTCACCCGCTTCATCGCCTTAGCGGATGGTCGAATCGTCGCCAGTGAAATCGGAGTGCCCGCATGAGCCGCCCACGTTGGATGAAGCTCGCCCGCGATCTGATGTTGGCGCGTGGACGCATGATGATGCTTATTGCCGCTATTGCTGCCAGCGTGTTCGCGGTGGCGCTGATGCTGTCCACCTTCACGGTGATGACGCGCGAAATGAACGTGAATTACCTTGATACGAGCCCGGCGTCGGCGTTCATTTCCGCTATCTGCGCCATGCATGGAAGTGGGGGCAGGGCGGGGGATTGGTGCTGTGGTGCATCTACCGTCAGCACATCACCAGTGAAGCAGCAGCGATCTCGTTGAAGGCAGCGCGTGCTGCGCCCCTGCATCAACGGCAACGCCAATATTGGCAATCAACAGCATTCCGGTTGCACATATTTCACTGCAAACCATCCCCATCGTGCCGAACGCCGTCACCCAAACTCGCCAATCTCCCTGATGTAATGTGCGGCTATGAGGAAATCCAGCTAGCGAATGTGGAAAAATACCGTCCACAGATCGGGCAAGGTACCCCTTCGCATCATCCATAAAAAACCCCTTGAGAGACTTCTCAAGGGGTCGTCATTATTGCTCAATTCCCCGCACAGCTGTCAGACTCTAAACCCGACTTACGCGCCGTTCGACACGCATGGGCAGCCCATTTTTGACGCGCAGTGTGATCATCGGTTCCATGCTGATAGGAGAATCAGCAGCGCGGGTAAGCGTATATCGCTGGGCGATCACCGCAAGGATCAGCACCGCTTCCATCATGGCGAAATTATTGCCAATGCACAGATGCGGACCGCCGCCAAATGGAAAATAAGCGAACCGCGTCCAGTTTTTTTCTGCATTATCAGCGAACCGTTCTGGCATAAATCGATCAGGGTTGCTAAACAACCCCGGGTGACGGTGTGTTAGATAGGGACTTAGAACAACGACGCTGCCTTGTTTTAACGTGTATCCCCCAAGTGTGAGCGTTTCTTTCACCTCACGCGAGATCACCCATGCGGGGGGATATAAACGCAGCCCTTCTTTGATAACCATCGTGGTGTAAACAAGCCGCGGAAGATCATCGAGGGTTGGCAGATTCCCGCCAAGAACAGTATCGAGTTCCTCATGCAGACGGTCGGCGGCGAGCGAATTTTCTGCCAGCAGCGCCCATATCCATATGAGTAAGTTCGCAGTCGTTTCATGTCCCGCCATCAGCAAGGACATGACTTCGTCGCGGATCTGGCGCGGTTCCAACTGGCTGCCGTCGTCCGCCGCGGCCAGCAGCATCGATAAAAGATCACCTTGATCGCCGCCCGACGCACGGCGTATGGCAATCATTTCATCTATAAACCCGTGTAGAGCATGAAGCGCATGGAATGCCTTGCGGTTAGCGCTAAGTGGAAGGTGCATCACGGGGACAAGCTGACGAATAATAGCCGCCTGCAAAAGCTCCATGCCATCGCGAACGATGTCAATAGCCCGGGCAACTTCGCTGTGAAACAATGCATCGGCTACAATACGCAGGGTAATCGTCACCATTTGCTCATCAATTCGCAGCACTTGACCGGGTTGCCACCCGTCGATCACCTGCTGCGTGTGTTCTACCATTGCCGCCACATACGACTCAATGCGCTTGCGGTGAAAGGCGGGCTGCACAAGCCGTCGATCACGGTGGTGCTGTTCACCATCAATCACGATCAGCCCCTGCCCCAAAACACTGCCCAAGGCACGTTTATGGTTGCGGGTGCGCCCAAATCGATCCGCTTGATCGACTAGAACATGGGCGATGATTGCCGGATCATTGGCGAAATAAATGTGACGGTTCAGCGCACGAAAGTGAACAAAATCGCCGTAGTCGCGGGTCAATTCGCCAAGAAATCGCAGCCGGTTCCCCTGCTGGCGTAATGTCGTGCGGAGAATATCAAGGGGGCCGGGCGGATAAAGCGCATCAGTCATTCTTGCCCCCACGCTTTCATCAGAGTTTCCAATGAACCGACGACATCAGGGCGATACGGTGTCCGTTCTTCTCCAAAATAGCGGCGTGGGGGAGCTAACGCATTGAAGGTAAATCCAATGCGGCGGTAATACCGAAGCATACTCGCAGATGCCGTGCCGCAAGCAAGGTGATAACCGTGCCGCCGGGCGACCAACCAAGCGAAAGCCAATAGTCCGACAAAACACAGGTTTGCACGATTGGAGAAATGATGTGCGACCACAAATCGCCCAACATCGAACACCTGTCCACGCGGCTCAACGATCAGCCCAAATGCCGCTTCGGTGGGCAGGAGGAGACCCGCTTCAGGAAGGACAATTCGCCCGGCGGCGATTACCTCACCGGTTTCGTCCCACCCTAAAATATGAATCCCGCGCTCATCGAAGGAGTCGTGTTCCAGCCCGTCTTGGAAATCGGACGGACTGGCAAACCCACGATCAATTAATGCCTGACTGCGGAGGCGATAGGCTGCTGTACGTTGTTGCGCCGTTTCCGCCGTGCCATAGCAAACTGGCGCATTTCTTGCGATCATCAATTGTGCAAGTTGATCAACGAGTTCAAGGCGTTCGTTATCAGGCATGATATGACGGTTAGCTTTTCTTCTAACTTCCTGCGCCTACGACCGCATTCCCAGCGATCACAAAGTTGGACGACGGCAGAATCCTATCCGAACGGTGACCTTCACCGGTGTAGGCAAATCGCAGCAGTAAATTGGTGTGACCAATTTGGTACTCAACACCATTGAGCATGAACGGTGTATTTGAAATTTCAGTAAACTGGCTGCCACCGACCGCAATTGCCGTGTCGGGAGACTGAACGTTCACAACGTTTTGCCAGCGCTCTGAAGAAACGGCAATGGCAGTGCCGCTGGTGAAGCTCGCCGGGTTAGAGAAATCCCCCGCCGGAGTTTCGTTGTAATAAAATGTTGTCGATCCCGCTGCATTCAGCATGAAAATATTATCGACCACTGAACGGGCGGTCATGGTAGCCGTAGATGCCCACGTAAAGCGGGCGGTCGATTCGGTGTGATTGCTTGGATCGGTGAACATTTGATCTTCAGGGATACCGGCAATGTAGGTGATATAGCCGTAACCTTGAACGCAAGTCCAGTCTGATCGATCTTGCCGATGAATTCGAATGCGTTTGCACCGTCTTGGGCAACCCCAACCTCTTGAGGGTAATCCGCATAAACCGCTGGTGCTGTAGTCATCATCAACAGGGCGACTAAAAGTCCGGCGCACAATAAAGCGCATGCAGGATCCAAAAACGATCAATGCGAAGATACCGAACCATAGGAATAACCCCTTTATGAGACACCCTCAAAATAGGCTGTGATGGCGATGATGGGACTCCCAACAATGAGATTACTATAAGTTCAAGCTTCACATGGTCAGACAGGTGGTTGTCAACACGGACGGCGAAATCGTCTTGGAATTGAATGCCCCATTCGCCTATCTGAAGGACTTATCGGATAGAGCAAAACGCGGGCAGCGAGTGAACCCCTCAGAAATGCAAACATCCAGCGCCTTTGAGGGTGCTGGATGTTCGGACTGGCTCCAATCAGTCTCCACAGCCAGGATTCGAACCTGGAACCCATCGGTTAACAGCCGATTGCTCTGCCGTTGAGCTACTGTGGAATATTTTGCTGCAACGGGGAGAATAGTAGCAAATACGCGTGGGGTATGTCAAGTGCTTTTGTGGTGAAAAACCGCTACTATTGAGAGGATGCAGCATAATCTTGACCACGCTCGATCATAGAAGAGATATAACATGGCCCAAACGCCAGCGGTGCAAATTCGCAAAGTAGAAACCCCAGCCGACTTCAAACCTTTTTTTGAGTTTCCTTGGACGTTGTACAAAGACGATCCAAATTGGGTACCACCCCTGCTTTCGATGCGCCATGAAATGTTCGACCGAAAAAAAGGCCCCGCATGGGAATACCTTGAAGGCGACTATTTCACCGCGTGGCGTGGAAACCGGATTGTTGGCACGATCGCTGCCTACATCAATCACCGTCATAACGAGTTTCACAACGAGCAAGTGGGCTGGTTTGGGGCGTTTGAATGTTTCGACGACCCGGTCGCTGCGACAGCACTGCTGAATACCGCCATCCAATGGGTGAAAGACATGGGCTACCCTATCATTCGCGGCCCGCAGACCTTCACCACCCACGAGGATACTGGCCTGCTGGTCGAAGGCTTCACCCCTCCGGTGCTGCTCTATCCCTACAATCCCCAATACTACGCGACCTTGATCGAAGGGGCGGGATTCGCGAAGTCGATGGATATGTTCAGCTTCAACTATGAGCGTGACGAAGTCCTTGCAAACAACCTGCTCGAACGGCTCGGCAGGATCACGCAGGGGGTGATGCGCCGCAACAAAGTCACCATCCGCCCATTCGATAACAAAAAACGCCGCGATGAGTTCAAACTCATCAAAGAACTGTACAATGCGGGATGGGATCGCAACTGGGGGTTTGTACCGCTGACCGAACGCGAACTCGATGGACTGATCGACTCGCTCGCCACGTTCCTCGATCCGCGCTTAGTCTATTTTGGCTATGTTGATGATCAACCAGCCGGATTTATCCTCGGTATTCCGGACTTTAACCAAGTGCTGCGAAAAGTCTATGCACGTCCGGGCGTGCCAGAAGTGTTTTCACTGCTGAAAGCCCTTTACTATTGGAAAGTTCGCCCTATCATGACATGGTCGCGGGTACCATTGATGGGCGTTAAGCCAGATTACCGCAACAAAGGGGTGGACGCAGCCATGTATTTCTATCTGCTGCGTACCATGCTCACCGAAACCCAGTACGTCCACAACGACAGTGGATGGATTCTTGAAGTCAACAAGAACATGATGGGCATTGCACAGAGCTTTGGTGGAAATGCCTACAAGCGGTTCCGCCTCTACGAACGAACAACCTAATAGGACATCAGACACAGACATTATGGCGAACATCCTCATCATCGACGACGAAGTAATGACCGTGCAAATGCTTGCCGCGCTGCTCAAAGTGATTGGGCACGAAACCCTGTCCGCCACCAGCGCCACGGAAGCCATGCAGGTGCTGTCCTACAACCAACCGGATGTGATTTTGCTGGACATTATGCTGCCGGACGTGAACGGATTGCAGTTGTGCTACGATCTGCGTTCCGCGCCACAAACCGCCGAAACGCCGATCTTCATGATTAGCGCCACAGCTCCGCCGTTGATTGATGAGTCGTATGCCGCAGGGGCCAACGGTTATATCGCCAAGCCGCTCACCCTCAAGGAAATTCGCTCCGCGCTGGCAACGGTGGGGATTAAGTAGCCCGACAAGAACTTTTCGCTATACGGAAGCGCCCCTATTTACACAGGGGCGCTTAGACGTCTTATAACGCCGCTTTTCACGCGGTTGTGAGATACGGCTAGGTTCCCGGCTGGAACTGGGCCTCATAAGTGCGATTCCAGTCGCGCACGGCATCGAATACCGGGCGGAATTGGAAACCGGGCCCGATGATCGAATAAGGGACGTTATCGTTGGTGGGGTCCCAGCCCGCCTGCGGCCCGTAATTCAGGTTCCACAGAATCGCGATCTGCACGATGTCCCATTCGACCATATTGTTGAGCGCAGCGATGGTGAAGTCGCGCTGTTCGTCCAGCGTATTGTCCTGCGCAAAGCCGAACCCTTCGGGAATGCCTTCCAACCCCTCAGCACTCGCCCACCCGAACTCGGTCACGCACAGCTTTTGATCGCCCCCGGCCAGCGCGATTTTGCTGGCATAGGTTTGCAGCGTGCTGCGGAAGCTCCAACTGTGATGCGGGTTATCGAACGGCCCGCGGAAGGTCGCTGACGGATCGTTCGGGACGGCATCCCATGTGTAATCCGGGCTGACGTTGATGCCGTTATGGTGCGCACCGATGCAGTCGGCATAGTTGAGCAGTCCCGCTGCGATCAATTGGTCGAGGTATACAAAGTCATCCCACGCGCCCACCCCATCGCTGACACCAGTTGGGGACAGCGCGCCGCTGATGACGATCACGCCGGGATCGACCGCTTTCACCGCTTCATAGCTGGCATGCAGCAGTTCAACATAATTGGCGGCGGTCAGTCCGCGTGTACTCGTCCATTCGCGGTCAAGGTTCTCTTCGTTCCATACTTCGATGGCGTGAACCATACCGGGGTAGCGGTTGAGGATCGCCGTCAGGAAGTTCGCGTAATCCTGCGGATCGGCGGGTGGGCCGTTGCGCGTCAGATCGACGCCTTCTTCGCGCGCCCAATCCGGCGCGGTCACCACGCTGATCAGCACTTTGAGGTTCTGGCGCTGTGCGGCGGGCAAGAAAATATCGAGCGGCACCCAGTCAAAAACGCCTTCTTCCGGCTCAATATCCTGCCAGCGCACCTGCTGCTTCACCCAATTGACATCTAACTGATTGGCGGCCACATCCATCCACTGATCCATCAGGTCGTAGCTGAGCTGTACCTGCGTTCCAAGCTGGAAACGGTGCACTTCGACCGGGAGCAGTGTGGGGGTGACCGCTGGCGGATTGGTGGGTGCAGACTGTGCCGTTGACGTTTGCTGTGCGGCGATCGCGGCCAAATCGCGCGTCGGAATCGCCGTCGGACTGCTGATCGCCACGGTGGGCTGCGACACCTCAACCACACTTTGCGCTGTTTCGGGGATCGTCACATTGCGCAGCGTGCCGCCAAAGCGGGTGTCGTTCAACTGACCGTAGGCCATATAGATCGCGATGAACGTCACCGCGCCCATGATGAACGTGATCCCCGCCCAGATGACGACAAATCCGCGTAACTGCTTACGGATGCGAATTTCGCGTGTATTGCGTGCCATCGCTCATTTCCTTTCGCCTTGATCGCCCCATGTTATCGCGCCCCGGCGAGCGCATCGCATGCCGGGCAGCCACCGCCCGGACGAACCATCGCGTACCCGGCCATCGGGTCGCTGCCGTAATTGCTGAAATCGACATTCCACACGATCATCAAACGCACGCGCCCGCTTTGGCTGGAGATCGCCGCCGCGCGTGCGAGCCATGCCGCCTGCTGTGCAACCGTGGTATTCGACGCCCACCCGAAATATGGATCAAGCGGCGGATAGCCTTCCGGCGTCAAGTAACCTAACTCGGTGAAGCAGATCGGACGCTGACCGCCGACGGCGTTCCAATAGGTGTTGATCATACCGCCCAGATAGCGCGTGTAGTAATTGTCGCGTGGGTCACCGCTCATTTGATCCGGGCCGACGATGCCTTCGTTATAGTGCGCGCCGACACAGTCCATCCACTGCAAGCCGCCCGCCGCGACCAGATCGTTAATGAAATGATCGTCGTTGACGACGCGACCGGGGAACGCAGCTTCGGCTCCGGTGGGGGCGGGTGCAGCACTGATCACCATCACACCGCCATTCGCGCCCTTGATCGCCTGATAAGCGGGGCCAAGCAGTTGGGCATAGTTCGCGCCGCCGATCTGCCCGGCGGGCCATTCGCGGTCGATATTCGGCTCGTTCCAGACTTCAATCGCGTCCGGGCCCAACGAGGCAACCGCCCCGGCGAAGCTGGCAAACTGTTGAATATACGAGCCGCCGCCCGCTGCGAGATCATTCGGGTAGCCGACCAAGCCGATCAAAATTTTGAAGCCGCGCCCGTGCGCTTCAGCGATCGGCGCGGCAGCGGCATCAGCCCCCATCCCCGGCGAATAGCGAAGCTGAATTTTCATCCATGTCATCCCGGCACGCTGCATCGCGCTGACTGCGCCCGTGCCCGTCCCGGTGACGTGACCGCCATATTCGAAGCTGCCGACGGCGATGCTGCCTGCCCCCGGTCGCACTGCCGCGCCGCCTCCCCCGCCGGTTGAACTGCCGGGGTTCGCTACCGCCGCCGATCGGTTCGGCGTGCTGGTTGGCGCGGGCGTCGGTGTGGGCGTCGCAGTGGGCAGCGGCGTGGGCGTCGCAGTAGGGGCGAATACGGCGACTGCCGCACCGCCGCGATCGGCGGCTGAACCGTCTCCGCTCACCACCTCTACATTGATGGCATAGTTGCCATCGGGCGCTTGAATCGTCGCCACCAGTTGATCGTTCAGCCCGGTGAAAACTTCGCCGATCTGCCCGTTGGCATCGGCAATCGTCCAACGCAAAGTCAATTCGCGCGGCCCCTGCTGTGCCGGGATGCCGAGCTTATAATTCATGATCGTGTCGTAAATCCCATCAGCGATTCCGTCCACGAGCAGATCATCGAAACCGATGCCGCCGATGGTGAACGCCGTCCCGCGATCCATCCGGTAGCGGAGCGCGTCGGGCGTCATCAACCACATACGGCTGACCGGGTTGTTATTCGCGTCCATGTATTCGATGAACGTCTGCCCGGTCGCGGGATCGTGCCCGGTCGCCGCCTGATAGCCATTGAGGCGCGCATAGATCTCATCGCCGGGGTTGACCGTGCCCGTATCGGTCGTGACAGCGCGCACCTGTACATCGCCCAACGCCGACAGCGCTTGATCGAACGGAATCGGCGTGTACTGGTCGCCGTTCTGGCGCACACTTTGCGCCGATAGGCCTAACAGCAGTTTCCCGCGCTCGACTTCACCGACCGCCCAACGGAGCATCGCTTCGACGAGACGATCCGATCCCTGCGCGAACGCGCCCGGATCGATCGGCATATTGATTTGCATAAAATCGACCGACTGCCCCAACGTGCGCCAGTCATACGCGCCTGTATCCCACGCGCCATCGACCACCGTCGCCGCCGGGACGATCACGCCCAACTGCACGCCCGCCGACCGCGTGAGCGCGCTCAGTTCAGCGATAAAGGCATTGAAATTCGTGCGCTGGCTGACCGGCAGATCGCGGTAGTCGATCACCACCCCCGCATAGCCGCTCGCCGCAAACCCGGCGATCTGCGCCGCGTGCGTGCTGCGCAGTTGGCGGTTGCTGAGGATAGTTGTCACCGTATCCGGGTCAATCGCACGCGGATCGGCGTAATTGCGAATCACCGGCATCACCAGATACCCGGCGTTCAACTCAAAGCCAGCGGCGAGGCTGCCCGCCAGCGTGCCTTCTAGGGTTGGCTGCAAGCCCGCGGGCGATACGATCGTCGAAACCGTCGCCACCTGCGCATTGAGCACCTGCGTCACGTCAATCGACGACAGCACACGCGGTTGATCGACCGGCGCGGCCTGAAACAGCGCAAACTGAGACGGCAGAGCGGGCGATGCGCTCACCTGCGCGATCAATTTGCCGCCCTCGCCGGGATGTGCCGGGACAAACCGCCACTCCGATCGCGCCACATCCCATGCGTACAAGTCGAGAATGTCGGTACTGGCGACCGAATCGGGCACGTCGAGCGCCAAAGTCACGCTATCCGGTGCTTCCCCGGTCGTATCGATCGTATAGACCGGGCTTTGCAGGGCGAGATTCGGCGGCTGGGCGGCGAAGGCTTCGCGCTGCCATGTCTCCGCGCTGCTGTCGGTCGCTAGGAACGACTGCATCGGCAGACTGGAGAGCGCTACGCCAAAACCATCGCCGGGGGCCGCCGGATCGACAATCACGGTCAGGCCATCGGCGCTGGCGGCGTTACTGGTAGCGGACAGCGGGACGTACTGCGTGCCAAACAGCCGGTCATACAGGCTGAACGGTGGCAGCAGCAGACCCACCAGCAGCAGCACGCCCACGGTGAGCAGGGTTGCGGTGCCGGTCAGCCAGCAGCCAATTCCCCCGCCGTGCCGCTGTTCGGGCGGCAGCGCATCCGGGTCAAGCGGAATCGGGCGCGTATTAGGTTCAGGCGCGCGGGCGGAAGGGTCGTCGGAGCGAGAATGGGGTTGGTTCGACATGGGCGAAAGCCTTGATCAGGGCGGGCGCTGCAATGAAAGCAGCCCCGCCCCATCATTTTTACGGGAGGGAGTGACCTTAACTACCAAGCGCATCACACGCGGGACAGGCACCGCCGGGGCGAATGATCGCATAGCCTGCCTGTGGGTCGCTGTCATAGGTGGTGAAGTCGATATTCCAGATGATGAGCAGACGGACGTAACCCGTCTGTGCAGCGATCGACACCGCTTGATCGAGCCACTGCGCCTGCTGGGCGACGGTGACGTTCTGCGCCCATGCAAAGCCACCGGGCAGCGGCGGATAGCCTTCGGGTGTCACATAGCCAAGTTCGGTGAAACACAGCGATCGCGCATTGTGGAACGCACTGCGATAGGTGCTCATCATCGAACGGAAGTAGCGCGAATAGTGATTGCTGCTGCCGCGCGGATCGCCGCTGGTTGCGGTGGGCGGCAGGATGCCTTCGTTATAATGGATGCCGAGGCAGTCCATGTAATTCGACGCGCCCGCGCTGTACATGCCGCTCACGTACAGGTTATCGTCGCAGCCTGCCGGGCTGCACCCGCCGAAATAACCGGTCGGGGCAAGCGCACCGCTGATGACCAGCGTCGCCGGGTTCGCGCCCTTGATAGCGTTATAGGCGCGTGCGAGAAGCTGCGTGTAGCTGGCCGGATCGATATGTCCGCTCGGCCATTCGCGGTCGATGTTCATTTCGTTCCACACTTCGATCGCGTCCGCCCCATTGGCGGCCACACCACCAACGAACGCCGCATATTGATCGAAGTAGCCATCGGTGTAGAGCGCTCCTGCATCGCCAACGATGCCGAGCAGAATACGGAAGCCGCGCGCATGGGCGTCATTGATCCACCCTGCAACCATCCCGGCATCCTGCCCCACTTGATAGCGCCACTGCCGTTTGACCCATGTCATCCCGGCGCGCAGCATCGCGTCGCTGGCCCCGGCGCTGAAATCCGCGACGTGACCGCCATACGCGAATCCGCGCGTGGGGGCGGTGTTGACAACCGGTGCGGGCGGTGCGGCTTGGGTGGTGTCACCCGTGCCAGCGTCGGCAGGTGCGCCGGAATCGGCGGGTGCGGCGGGCGCGCCGCCAGCCGGTGCGCCGAGGCTGAAGGGCGTATCCGTCCACACGGCGGGCAGCGCCGCCAGTTGATCGGGCGTCAAATTGGTGGCCGTGATGCCGACCCAGCCGATCGTGCCATCCGGCGTGATGCCGCGCAGCCAGAAATCCCCGGAGGGCGCTTTACCATCAAGCCGGATCACCGTGCCAGAATCAACAGTGATCAAAATGCGCCACTCGGTGCCGGGGCCGCTTCTCACATTGGCGCGTTGAGTCGTCGTAATGTCGATTCCGCCGAATTGTGCTGAAACGCTGACCGGGATGCTCACCAGCGCGAAGAGGAGAACCCATAACACGCGTGCCGCGTTGATTTTTCGCATTGTGACCCTGTTTATCCTATGCCATCGGACGGGGCGGCATTGTAGCAGACGCTTCTAGTATTGTGCAACACAGGGGCGCGTGGGCCGTCACATCGTACGAGAGTCGGTGGGCAGTTCGCCCCCTTCCAGACGCTTCAATAATGCGCCAATTCAGGCTACACTTATCTGCTATGAGCGAGAAAATGCTGCTGACCTTCCGCGATCCCGGCATCGCGGTGCTGACTTTCAACCGACCGGACGCCCGCAACGCGCTCGATTTGGACGCGATGCGCCAATTCGCCCGCACCGTCGATCAACTGCACAGCGAACCCAATCTGCGGGTCGTGATCGTGACCGGTGCAGGCGAGACCGCCTTCTGTGCCGGTGCGGATCTGGTCGAGATGAGCGCCCGCCCCAGCGCCGAAGACGGCGCGGCGATGATCTCGCTGATGGGCGATGCGCTGCTGCATCTAGAACAGATCCCCGTCCCGGTGATCGCCGCCATCAACGGTTACGCGCTCGGCGGCGGCGGTGAAGTCGCGCTGGCCTGTGATCTGCGTGTGGTCGATGAAACCGCCCGTTTGGGATTCGTACAGGCCAAGCGCGGCGTAATCCCCGGTTGGGGCGGTGGACAGCGGCTGCTGCGGCAGGTCGGCTATGCGCGGGCGATGGAACTGCTGCTTTCCGCGCGCACGCTCACTCCGGTGGATCTGGAAGCGCTCGGTTTGCTGGCCCGCCCGATCGCCCCCGCCGGGAAAGCACTCGACGCGGCGCTGAGTTTCGCCAGCGAGATCGCCGCGCTTGATCCGATGGTCGTGCGCGCGACGAAACACCTGCTGCAAACCGGGCTGACTCAACCCTATGCCGATGCACTGACCGTTGAGCGCAGCCTATTCCCACCCCTGTGGGCGGGCGATGCCCGCCAGCAGGCCACCCGCGCGTTTCTGGAACGACCGCGCCCATAATTTGATTCGACCATTCCCCTGACCGAAGGATGACCCAACACCATGAGCTTTTACGCCACCCTCGCGCGTTACTATGATTCCGAACATGCCGACAAAACCGATGATCTGGTGCTGTACAGCGAAATTGCTGATGAAGTCACTGAAGAGTCCGGTTCGCGCATTCTGATCGTCGGCGCTGGCACCGGGCGGGTGATGCTGCACCTCGCGCAGGAAGGTCATACCATGACCGGCATCGAAGCCGAGCAGAATATGATCGAGCGTGCGCTCGTCAAACGCGATGCCCTGCCCCACCTTGCCGATCAACTCACGTTTATGCACGGCGATGCGCTCAAGGTGCCGCTGGATCAAACCTTCAAGCTGGCGATCATCCCCTACAACACGCTCATGCACTTCCACGATCAAGCGGTTCAGTTGAAACTGCTCAAGCGGCTGCGCGGATGGGTGGAACAAGGCGGGCGGCTGCTGATCGACCTGCCCAACGCCGGGGAAGCCTACGCCGCCCCGGATACCGAATCGCTGACGCTGGAGCGCACCTTCTTGGATACCGATACCGGGCATCTGGTCATGCAGCAGTCGATCAGCCGTTTGGATCGCGCGGAACAGTTGATGAATGTGACGTGGCTGTATGACGAAATCGACGCGGATGGGATCGTCACCCGTACGGTGATTCCGGTCGTCATCCGCTATTTCTTCTTGTCCGAAATGACGCTGCTGCTCAAGCTGGCGGGCTTCGAGATCGACGAGGTGTACGGCGATTTTGATCGCGTCCCGTTCGGTGACGGTATGCCGCGCATGATTATTCTGGCAAAGTGACCCTATGAGTCAGTCAAAACAACGCAAAGCGCTGGTCGTGTGCTTTGCGTTCAGCGGTTTGCTTTGGCTCGCCGCCTGTGATAGCGAGCCGGTGACGCCAATTCCGACGCGCACCTACTCCGGCCCCACCATCGCGCCGAGCGAGGTGTTCTATCCGAATATGCCCACGCAGGAATCGTTCAACGCCGGCGTGAATGACCCCACGGCGGCGGCACAGCCGCGCGGCGCACAGCTTCCCCCACTGGTGATCGGTCAAGAAGGTTCGGAAGTAGAATCGATTCAGGTGACGGCGGGCGATGGTACCCAGCTTACCGGCGATCTCTACCTCAGCCGCGCTGGCGATCTTGCGCCGGGGATTTTGCTGATCGCGCCGAGCCGCTCCGCATGGGGCGATTTTCCGCTGCGGCTGGCGGCGCTCGGTAAAACCGTGCTTTCGATGGAACTGCGCGTTGATGCGCCGTTGGGCGATGCACTCGCCATGATCGACGCGCTGGCGAACACACAGGGCGTTGATCCGGGCAAGATCGCAGTGGTCGGCGCGGAAGCGGGCGCGGATCTCGCGCTCGCCGCCTGTGCGGATGATTTACTCTGTGATGGGCTGGCGATGCTCACGCCGTTGGATGTACGCAGCAGCGGGGATTTGGCGCGTTATACCCTTCGTCCGCTGTGGGTCGCCGTCAGCGCGGACGATCCGGCGCGATCGGTCGCTGAACAGCTTCGACTCACGGCGCCGGATCAAGTTCAACTGCTCACTCAACCGGGGAATATGCGCGGGGCAAGCCTCATCACCGCTGATTCAACTCTCGCCGACGCGCTGATCACGTTCTTGTCATCCCTCTTATCGTGACGCGGCAGTGCTACGTCCACATACGCAGCAGAACGTTATAGGTTTTCTCGTCCAGCGGGTGATACTTTTCACCTTGCAGCGGGAAATTCTCGTCCCGCAGAAGTTTGCGAATGGCCGTTAGCGGAATCGCACGGACGCTGTTTCGAGAGCGCAGCACCTTCACGCCCAACAAATAGGTGTGCTCATCGGTGGGGGAACGATCTGGGGCTTTTTCGAAGCCGCGCACGACTTCAACCTCACCGATGATGGCGAGTTCACCCTTGGTTTTCGAATTCGGGCGGGCTTTTGAGGTTTCGTACAGCAGCATACGGGTACCCACGCCGATTTCGTCTTTCCACTGTTGATACCCCTGCTGGCTGAAGCCGATCTCAGGGTCGTCTTTCCACCCCGCCCATAGCAGCTTAATCCCATATTGCGTCATACGGTTGGTACTCCTATTTGGGGACAGCTTCTATTTTACCACACTCAGCAGTATCCCTGCCGCCGATCGATGGACATTAACGGTCTTACCCCATCGCCAGTGAGCGCGCAATCTCACTCTTAACGTCCGGGGGGTCATTCGTGCGTTATACTTCGTTGTGGTAGGGGCAGTACGGCAGTGCCTTCAAAATCTGCGGTCTTTGTCTCAAAGCAGAACCAACCAACCATCAGTACCGCACATGGTCATTTTCATCAGCCACGAACACACCGACGATCCGTTCGTCAACAAACTGCGGACGGAACTGCATCTACGCGGGTTCACCACGTGGGTCGATCATTTCGATATTCCACCCGGCGCGCTGTGGACGCAGGTGATCGAACAGGCGCTGGCGCAAAGCAGTATGATGCTGCTCGTCCTGTCCGAAACGGCGCTTAAGTCGCAGCATGTCTCGCTGGAATGGGGTGCCTTCTTGGGAGCCAGCAAGCGGATCATCCCGCTGCGCTACCGCCCATGCATCATGCCCATGCTGCTGCGCACGTTTCAAAACCTTGACTTCACCACCGATGACGGCTTCAGCGCGGCCCTAAATCGCCTGCTTGACGTGCTGCCTGCCGCCGGGGATGACCCGCCCGTGATCCTGCAAGGTTCCTTCAGCGATTTTCCATCAACCGTGGTGGGCATTCGCGGCGGCGGAGGTCAAACCGGGGAATTGATCCGCAAAGCGGATGGGATGACGACCGATAAGCTGTCGTTCGGGCAGGCCAACATCATCCTGCCCGAACATAACAAAGTGATCCCGTTTTCGGTCAACCAACCGATGACCGTCGGGCGTTTTGATGCGGCGACCGACTTCAAGCCGGACATCGATCTAGCCCCCTACGGGGCTGTCGGTCGCGGAGTCTCGCGGCGGCATCTGCTGATCGCCAATACCACCGAAGGCATGACGATCACCGATCTGAATTCGAGCAACGGGACGTATTTGTCGCACCGCCGCATCGAAGCGAACCGCCCGCTGGTGATCCGCAGCAAAACGCTGTTTCGCTTGGGCAGTTTCCCGCTGCAAATCGAATACATGCTCAACCACAACGATTAGCGGGCGGTTCGGTGCACAAATCGCCCACCCCGTTATGCGCGCAGTTTCGCGCCTAGCTCACGCTCGACCGCCTTCACGATTTTCGCATGGACGCTCGCCACTTCCTTATCGGTCAGTGTGCGCTCGTCCGTCTGGTAGACCAGATTGTAAGCAAGGCTGCGCTGCCCTACCGGGATCGGCTCCCCGGTGTACACATCGAACAGCCGCACGCCCTTGAGCAGATCGCCGCCCGCTTTCCAGATTACTGCTTCCACCTGTGCCGCCGCGATCGTCTCGTTCAATACGATGGCGATGTCTTGCAGCACGGGCGGCGTCACCGGGAGCGCCGTCACATTGAACAGCGGTGCGGAAGCGTTCAGCAGCGCGTCGAGGTCGAGTTCAGCGATCAGCAGCGGCGCGCCAGCCCAACCGAATGCCTGCGCGACCAGCGGATGCAGTTCACCGAACGTGCCCGCATACTGCCCATCGATCCGTAGATCGGCAGATCGCCCCGGGTGGAAGCTGGTATGCGATCCACGATCGAACGCCGCCCCGCTCACATGCAGCCCGCCAAGCAGTTCTTCGACGGCACCCTTCAAATCGTAGAAATCGACATTCGCGTCACCATCCGCGCCCAGCCACCCGCCGTCGATGTGGCGCGGGCCGCTGATCAAAATGCCAAGGCGGCGCGGTTCATCCGGCAGCAGTTGGCCTTCGCGCGGCAGATACACCGATCCGATCTCGAAGACCTGCTGACGCCCCGTATAACGGGCATTCGTCAGCGCATTTTCGATCAAGTCGATGATCAGCGTATGCCGCAGCACTGTCTTATCAGTCGTGATCGGGTTGGCAAGCTGAATATACGGCACCTGTGGCAGCGACGATGCAGCGCCGGGTGGTGTCAGCCTAGCTTCGGCTTCCGGCGTGGTCAGCCGGTAGCTGATATTTTCGCGGAAACCCAACTGAGTCAGCAGATCGCGCGTCTTTTCCTCGCGGGCAAGCGATTCGTTGGGGCGCTGCGGCGGCATCATGTCATCGATGATCGTGACCGGGATGTGTTCGAACCCATTGATACGCGCGATCTCTTCGATCAAGTCGGCTTGGCCGACGACGCCTGTGCCAATATCCAAGCGGTAATCCGGCGCGGTCACATGGAGCACATCCCCTTCCACCTCCACAGTGAAGGCAGCGCGGCGCAGCAGCGCGGCGGCGGTTTCCGCCTCGAACGTCATGCCCATAATCCGTTCGATCTCCTGCACCGGTAGATCGACCTTGATCACGGGTGCGACGTTCGGATACACATCGATCACGCCCTGCGCGACCGTGCCCCCGCTCGTCTGGCGCATCAATTCGATTCCGCGCCGCACGCCCAACATCGCTTGACTGGGATGTACACCCCGGCTGAAGCGCGTCCCCGCCTCGCTGAACAGCTTATGGGCGTGGGTCGTCCGGCGCACGCTGATGAAGTCCCAATTCGCCGCTTCCAACAGCACGGTTTTCGTATCGTCGCTGATTTCCGTATCGAAACCACCCATCACCGCCGCCAAGCTGATCGGGGTATCGTGGTTGTCGGTGATCACGATGTCGGTCAGGTTGAGCGGGCGCACCGTCCCATCCAGCGTTTTGAGCGTTTCGCCGGGACGGGCGAGGCGGGTCGTCAGTTTCGGCGTTCCAGCGTTCGCATGCTTCACCAGTTGATCGTAATCGAACGCGTGGAGCGGCTGCCCCATCTCGAACATCACATAGTTGGTGATGTCTACGATATTGTTGATCGGGCGCTGGCCGACGCTGGTCAAACGGCGCTGAATCCATTCCGGCGACGGTTGGATTGTCACATCGCGCAGCAGCATGGCCGTGAAGCGCGCATTGAGCGCCGGTACCTGAATATCGATCTGCACCGTGCCTTCGACGGGTGCGCCTTCGGCCTTCACGTCATACGACGGGGCCTTCAGCGGCTTATCCAACAGCGCGGCGATTTCGCGGGCGACGCCGTATACGCTGAAGCAGCGCGCCAAGTTCGGCGTCAGTTCGATGTCGAAAATCACATCGCCAAGCACATCCTGCGCGGGCGTGCCGGGGACGAAACCGGGATCTTGGCGCATGAGAATGATCCCGTCGTGCTCTTCGGTGATGCCGAGTTCTTTTTCCGAGCACACCATGCTGCGATTCGGGATTCCGCGCAGCGGCTTTTCCTTCAGGATCATGCGTTTCGGTTCTTCGCTGTGGCCGTCCCACACTTCCGCGCCTTCCAGCGCGATGATCGTCCACAGCGGCTCGTCGAGCGTTACGCCTTTGAACTCGAACAGGTTGGGCGCGCCCGTCACACACTGTTCAAGGTCTTCACCGCCGTAATCGACCATCGCCAGCACCAGCCGATCGGCGTTGGGGTGCGGTTTCACGGCGTGGATTGCGCCGAGCAGCAGTTTCGATCGATCCCAGACGAGGTGATCGGAAACCGGATAGCGCAGGCCTTCCACCTGTGCCTGCGGCACGCCGATATACGTGATGTGGCCGACTTCCAGCCCTGCCGCCGTGAGTTTTTCTGCCAGCAGTTCGACGGGAATATCAATATCGACGAATTCCCGCAGCCAGCTTACCGGTATTTTCATAGAGGTGACTCTCCATTCAATCGTGAGTGCAGTGTTGCGTTAAGCGGCGCTGTCCGTGTCCCCGCCGCTGTGAGTTGATGATCCGCCGCGTGCCGCCCGGTATTCCTCGGCTTTTCGCTCTGCGCTGGCTGCCCGCCGTTTGCCAATCACATCGATCAGCGCGGCCAGCAGCCCGATTCCCGTGATGAGATAGCCGACCGTGAACAGCTTCGAAATATCGCGCGTCGGGTGCAGGTCGCCATAGCCAACGGTCGTCAGCGTGGCGACGCAGAAATACAGCGCATCGACCACGCTCCAGCCTTCGACACGGGCATAAAAGATCGTGCCGGTGAGCAGGGTCGCCACCGCGCTGAGGAGCAGTCGCCCCTCTTCGGTACTGAGCATCCGGTGATAGAGGGTGCGCAGACGAGTCATCAGGTTTAGAACTGCTCCAAGAAGCGCAGATCATTACCCCAGAAGTAGCGAATATCGCGGATGCCGTGTTTCAGCATCGTGATCCGTTCCGGCCCCATGCCGAACGCGAAACCACTCCACTCGCGCGGATCGTAGCCGCCATTTTGCAGCACCGTCGGGTGAACCATGCCCGACCCGGCGATCTCCAACCAGCCCGAATGCTTGCACACGTTGCAGCCTTCACCGCCGCACAGGAAGCATTCGACATCCACTTCCATGCTTGGCTCGGTGAACGGGAAATACGACGAACGGAAGCGCACCTTCGCGTTTTCGCCGAACATCTTGTGCGCGAACTCCGCGATCGTCCCTTTCAGGTCGCTCATTCGAATATTGCGCCCCACCGCCAGTCCTTCAACCTGATGGAATTGAATTTCGCTGCGTGCCGTGATCTGCTCGAAGCGATAGCACATCCCCGGCAGGATGATGCGGATCGGCTTCGTGCCTTCCCCGCCAAATTCACGCATCGCGCGAATCTGCCCGGCGAGGTATGCGTGCGCAGGATCGTGGGCGTGGTCGTGTAGAACGTATCCTGCATGTCGCGCGCCAGGTGATCCGGCGGCATGTTCAGGTACGTGAAGTTCATGTCATCGGTTCGACATCGCGCGAACGGTAGACCTGAAAGCCCATCTCCGCCCAAATGTCATAGAAATTGCGCAGAGTCTGCGTGCTGGGGTGCAGTCCCCCCATCGGGCGGCGGCGTCCCGGCAGCGTCACATCAATTTCGCCGAGTTCAAGGTCTTGCGCCAACTCGTTCGCCTTAACGATTTCCTCGCGCGCGGCAAACGCCGCCGTCAGCGCTTCTTTGATCTCGTTAGCGCGCTTGCCGAATGCGGCGCGCTCTTCCTTCGGCACAGCGCCTACACTGCGCAGCAGCTTGGTGACCGATCCGTTTTTCCCTAAATACTTGATTTCCCACTCTCGCACGGCATCGCTGGACGTTGAATGTTCCAGCTCTACCTGCGCCGCCGCGTACAGCGATTCCAGTTCTCCTTGCATGCTGTCTCCTTTGTCGCCGCCTTTAACAACCGTGTTTTCGGCAAATAAAAACGCTCCCGTCCCCGGTCAGGGACGAGAGCGTTTGAGCGTACTCCCGCGTTACCACCCTGATTGCGCCGCACACGCTTCCTTTTGAAGGGCCTATGCGCCGCCACCTTCATACTTCCCGTTTAACGCCCGGTGCAGCGGAGCGGACTACGCAGATCGCGCCTTTACTGCGATCCTTCACCCGTCAGCGTGGGAGTTCCCCGGCAGAGGGAATTTCGGCGGTGTCCTTCGCGCGCGCTCTCAATCTTCGGCGGGCGCTCCCTGTGAACGACAGGTTCCGCGTACTTGTCTCTGCCGCTGACAAGTGAGCTTGCCAGCGCTTTAATACTCATTATGTAGACGGGTTCGGCCCTCTGTCAAGATGCCGTTCTCGCCGCATTATGGGAGATTGACGTTCTCTGCATCAACCCACACTGGATTAGCAAAGCAGGCAATCCATAGGCGATCAAAGCCATTCTGCGTTGTCATCACATGCCAGTGACTCCCGGCGGGCAGCACGATATTCGTCACATCTTCAGCATTCGGCCCCCAAAGCGCTGTCATTGTCTCGACGATCATGCCCAGCGGCGATTCAGCAGGCATAGGGATCGGGCAGTTAGCATCGGCACCGCTCAGCGGAATGTTCACATCTTGGTTCAGCGGGAACCCAGTATCGACATTGTAAACCTCGCTCGTGCACAACACGCTCAAGGTGCTTTGGTAGATAATCTCGTTATCCATGATCGTATCGATACGATAGACAGCGGTGATTGGGAATGCCGTGTCAGTAAAGTTGAAGCTATAGTTCCCAACGAACCCGGTGCCGGGATTACCGGGGCCAGAGGTTTGCAGCGTCTCCTCACCGTTGATGATGGCATAGATGCGCCAAGTCAAGCCGTCGCTCGGAATATTGGAGCGTTCCACCATGGCATTGACGATCGACCCCTGCGCGCCCTGCCCGCCGGGGAAACAGTTATAACTGGACGTGCCAGAGAAATAATAACCGGGATGATCCGCCCCAGCATAAGCAGGTGCAAGCATCACGAACAGTGCAGAGCACAAGACGATTACCATGATAATCATGGGAACTTGACGACGCATTATCGATTCCTTTGGGGTTGCTGTTATGTCGTTTGTAATTACGATGTATCGTACTGAAAATTCGTGATCCGCACAAGTAATCATTACAGCTTTTTATAGGGCTTGCGGTACTGAAATAAAAAGCGCCGGTATGCCTCTTGCGAGGATACCGGCGCGCTTAACTCAAGACTTCACCGCAGTGAATGACGTATTATGGCAGGTCGATATTCTCTGCATCAACCCAAACCGGATTAGCAAGGCACGCAATCCATAGGCGAACAAAATCACCCTGTGTGCCGATCACGAACCAACGGCTTCCGGCGGGCAGCACAACATTGGTCACATCCCCGGCGTCTGGCCCCCACAGCCCGTTCGTCGTGTTGAGGATTGTGCCTAGCCGTGATCCAGCCGGAACACCCGTCACACAGCCCACATAATCGGTGCCGCCCACCGAACCGGGCGGGCCGCTCACGGGCACCAGCGGGTAGGGGCCGCCATCCGCTGTGCAGGTGGCAATCAAACTGCTCTGGTAAACCACCACCCCGCCGACGATCGTGTCGATACGGAATTCAAAGGTGAACGGGTAGGAAGCGAATGGTTCGAGGAAAGAACCATAATTGTGCCGCCCGTTCGATTCGACCGGATATGGCCCATCGACGGTATCCATGCCGTTGTCGATGTAATGCAGCGTGAACTGATCAACCCCTGCCGTTAGGTTGAGCACATCAATATTCTGGTTGTTCAACGTGACGGCAACACCGCCGCCATTCGGCCCGCAGGTGAAGGTCTTGTCATTCGTCCATACGCGCGCTTGTGCGTTTGCAGGAACCGTATTGACAACCGTCGCCGGTGTTGAGGCCATATCGCCAGAACAGTTGATGAAAATGCTGCTCTGGTAGACGACGATGCCATCAATGAGAGTGTCGAGCCGGAATTCAAAGGTGAACGGATAAGAGGGGAACGATTCGGCAAATGATCCGTAGGCCTTGGTGCCGCTGGTCTGTTCGACCGTGTACGGCCCGCTGGGCGTGTTAAGGCCATTATCGACATAGTTAATCGTGAATTGTGCGTCGGCAGGCAAGTTGTTGAATTCGACATCCTGATTGCTCAGGTTGGCGTAGACAACGCCTGATCCGGTCGAACACGACATCGATTTATTGTTCAACCACCGGCGGTACTGCTCACCGGGAGCAGCTTGAACGGCAAATACGGCAAACAACAGGGCTAACAAGGCAGCCAAAAACGACACGCGCAGCACCGTACGCATCAAATAGTTCCCCCTTGCAATTTTTCATGCGGAAAACCACATATTACAATTTCAGTTTAGGACGGTTTATTGGCTGTGCAAGTCTGTTTTACAATTCTTTACAGGTCTGACCCCTTCATAACCCCCCACAACCTTTAAGATGATGTAATGATGCTGGTCACCGCTTGACACGTTTCTAAAACCGTGATACTTTTAGGGACAGTGTGGAAAGGTTTTGTCCGATGATGCAAACGACTCACAGACCAACAATAGAAGCCGGGGCTGTCTACAGCCGGCAAGAAGCTGCCGAGGCGCTTGGCATCAGTTTAAGCACCCTGAAGCGGCTCGTGAAAAATGGGCACCTGCGCGTCTCCAAACCCAATGGGATGCGGCGTGTCTTCATCACGGGTGAAAGCATTCTGGCGATGCTGAACAATACCCTTGTCGAGCGAGGTGCTTGATGTTCCTCATGCTCGGCGTGTCCACGCGCCCCACCTTCTCACCCATTAGTTTGAGTCGTCCTTTGGCTGATCACGCTTGGATTCTGCCTATTCGCCGCCAGATCCCCACCGGGTATCTAGGCGCGATCGGCAAGTTCACCAGCGGGATTCACGCGTCCGCCTTCGTGCGTGTACGCAAGGCCGAAATGGGACTCGGTGCGTTTTGCTCTGGCCTGTTTGGCAGCGCTAGCGCTCGGTGGTTGGTTGGCCCGCGGATGGCTCGCCTTGTGGATGGCATCAATGGCAGCGGTGCGGCTGATCTGCCCGTTTACTGGTCGGTACCAGTTCATGAGAGGGGAGTGTCACGACCTAAAAAGGTGAAGTGACATCCACTCTGACCCAACGCGGTTCCCTTTCGAGGGCGTGAGCTGAAACCGAGGCTCACGCCCTTTTTATTTGTCTGTTTGAGTCTAAACCTCGATGAGGATAAACATGGAACCGACGCTTCACTTCACTCCTGCGCCCACCATCCGCCTCGTAATGAACGAGGCCCGCCTTGAGTCGCGCCGTGAAGATTGGGTTGAAACTCCTGAACTGGAAACCCGCCTTGAAACCGTGCTGGATACGCTCGACGACCTGCATGATGCGGTGAGCGATGGCGAGCTGAACGCGCTGACCACAATGAGCAAAGCCGACTTGATCGGCCTGCTGCGTGACTTGATCTACACCGCCGAACAGACGATGCAGGAAATCGAGGATCACGGGGCAGAACATCACGGAAAACCCACACTGAAGCTGGTACGAAAACCGTCCTAGCTGACATATAGAGAAGGGGATGTTGGAACATCAGTTCGCGCATCCGTCGCAGACATCTATCGCCGTCCGTAGAACATAAGATCCGAAAAATTCAATCGCTAAGGAAAGGGAACCCCATGTTCATCAGCGATCAGGAACTGCACTTGAATCGTCATCAAGTCCGCCATCAAGACCTTCAGCGTCAGGCGGAACATGCCCGTTTGGTTCGCGAAGCCCGCCGCGCCACGCGTGAGGAACGCCAGCAAAGTGAAGGCAGCGACGCGCAGCCGTCAAAATTCGTCGTCCGTTTGTTCTCGCTCTTTTTCTAGTTCCCCTACGCCTACCCTACGCATCGTAGGCGCGCGGCGAACGCGCGAGAACGAATGGAGACGGAAGGTCGTCTACTATGGCAGATGCTTACGCACACGGTGCTGACGCTAACGGAGGCTGGGACCCGATCACCCCCAGCCTCGTCCTCACCGCCGCCGTCACCGGCCTTGATAGGTTGAACGGCACCAACGGCATCGAAGCACGTACACAACGAAATACGACTGTGCCACGTCTGCCACCTCCCTCCATCTTGAACGATGCGCGTACGGGAAAGGGGAAGCGGCAGTCGCGGCACGCCCACGACTGAACAGGAAAGACCGTACAGAACCGCAAGATCGATTGGGACACGTCTTATTGTTAATGCCTTGCGAGTGCAAGGCAGCGTACACGGGTTATCACGAGCGAGTGACGTTTTACGGGTATCGTTAGGACGCTTTTTTCGCCTCAAATCTCACCCAAAGGAGGGCTTCTAAAATGGGCCTATTCGCGACCGGGGGCGCACGGTGGTGCGCCCCACCGCTTGTCAAGACAAGAGAATGGGTGATCCAAACTCACATTTCGTGCTCACGGCAAAGTTGCCATCCAAACAATAGAACAGCGCGTGTTGTGTTGCATCATAGATAAGCGATAGGTTCGTTTTCCAGATAGGGCCATCTTGCATAACGCTTTTGAGCACTTCAAACCCTTGTTCAACCGTCATCGGGCCGCTCATAGTTGCGAGCATCTGAAGGGCTTTGACATATCGATCTGACCCACTTCCCGAAGGGCTTGGGGGCACGATTTCATCATAATCAGACAGAGGGAAATTGGTCATGATGTACCAATTGGAATCGTGCGTTTCGGTAAAGATATTTCGTCTTCCGGGTTCAACTACGCAGATATTCCCTTGGCGATCAACAATCAGATTGTGCGTGCTTGAATTGGGCGCATTCACAATTTCTGTGCGTTGTAACTGCGTTTTGACATCTTCGAAACGGACATCATTTTCCATGATGAATTTGATGAGCGAGGTCGTAACCCAGCGTTTATCGGTCTGACGCTTATAGGCCCCGGCTCCATTCGAATCCACCATGAAGTCGGTCACAAAGAGTCCGTTCGTATTGATGCCAAAGGAAGGGAAAATCGTCTTGCCTGCGCTTACGGAAACGAGAAAATCGCGGTTAGAACTTGACGATATTTTGAAAGCCTTTCCATCATTGTCAAAATTCATTCCGATCAGTATTTTTTTCTTTTCTGTAAACGAAACATGTACACATGATGAATTACCTCTTGTGGAAGCCGATATTCATTTTAAGAGTGCAGTCAAACACAAAGCCGCCCACGAGTATAGCTTGCTTGCGCGAACAGAGGCTTCACAAATTCCGGTTAAGCTAAAAAGCATGAATGGGTGTGTTCGACGGTGCGCCATAACAAAGCAAACGCCTGATTGCGTGAGTTAGGATGAGCACGGACTCTCTCTTTTTCTGCTTTCTTTTTGTTCTCTGGAAAAACCTTGTGAAGACCCCCTCACTTTCTGGGGACTTTGCGCGTCTTTCGCTTAAAGATCAGGTTAAATGGCGTTCATTCACGCGCATTTGTTCGACAAACCATGTATAATCGTGCAAGGAAGTACAATCAAGTTACAAGAGGGTGACTCATTGTGACAGGATTTACTGGCGCTCAGGGTAGGGTCTTACTCCTGAACGGTCAAAGTTGGGAACCGCTCTCCATCATCACGATCCCCCGTGCGATTAATCTCTTGCTCGCGGAAAAAGCCGTCGTCGTTGAACAAACCGACCAGTTTCTCCGCACTGTACGGGACAAGTTCCCCATTCCGTCGGTGATCGCGCTGCGCACCTATGTCAATGTGCCGCGCCGTCAAGCGCACTGGAGCCGTCGGGGAGTGCTGCTGCGAGACAACTTCACCTGTATTTACTGCGGCGTACAACCGGGCGCGACCCTTAAGGGCGGCAAGGTGTTGGTACGAAGTGACTTCACGGTCGATCACGTCATTCCGAAATCGCGGGGCGGCAAAGATCAATGGGGCAACACAGCCTGTGCCTGCTATGCGTGCAATCATCGCAAGGGCGATCGTCTGCCGCATGAAGCCGGGATGCGTATGAAATGGGAGCCTAAAACTCCGCGTACCAGTTACTTGGTCGTAGCCATTGGCAGCGGGCAGGAAAACTGGAGAAGGTACATCGAGGTCTAATTTCCCCGATGCCAGTAACAGCGCGACGATAGGCTGCTTCTGGTCATCATTTCTGACCCGCAGAAGCAGAACCTATCGTCTTTCCCTATTTTCCCCTTCCCGAAATCCAACCTTACGCTTACGATAAACCAATCCTGCGCCGTCTGCTTGATCGATGCAACTTGCCGCCGCTGCACTGCGTATACCACGCTAGAATCACAGCATGGACGCGCTTTTGTCCCATCAACCAGACATCGAAGGAGACATGATGGCCGTGATGGTCGAAGTACGTGGACTCGTGAAAGAGTTCAAGGGATCGAACGGCAGCCCGTTTCTTGCCGTCAAAGGCATTAACCTCGACATCCGCAAAGGCGAAATCTACAGCCTGCTCGGTCCAAACGGAGCCGGAAAAACCACCACCATCAGCATGATCGGCGGCCTGATTGCCCCTACGCGCGGTGACGCCACCATCGGCGGCTATTCGATCACCAAACACCCGCTTGACGCGAAAAAACTGCTGGGCGTCGTCCCGCAGGAAATCGCCCTCTATCCCAGCCTCACCGCCCGTCAAAACCTTGAATTCTTCGGCAAGATGTACGGCATGAGCGGCGCATCTCTGCAAAAGCGCGTCGATGAAGTGGTCGAGTTCGTCGATCTCAGCGATCGCCAGCATGAGCGCGTCGATAAGTTCAGCGGTGGCATGAAACGCCGTGTCAATATCGGCATCGGCCTGCTGCACAAACCACAGTTGATCTACATGGATGAGCCGACGGTGGGCATTGATCCGCAGAACCGCCGCCGCGTCCTCGATACCGTGCTGCGCATGCGCGACGAGTTCGGCATGACTGTCCTCTACACTTCGCACCTAATGGAAGAAGTGCAGGAAATCAGCGACCGTGTAGGCATCATGGATCACGGCGAAATCATCGGTGAAGGTACGGTTGGCGAATTGATCCAGCAAATCGGCGAAGAAGACCGCCTGATCTTCCGGGTGGGTGCGCAAACGATCCCGGCCAGCGTCCTCGACGCGATGAAAGCGCTCGATGGCATCGGCTCGGTGACCTACGAACAGCATCATCCCATCCACAACGGCGGAAGCGCTCACGAAGAAGCCGACGCCGAAGCGATCGCCGCATCGCCCCGCTCCACTGCCGAGCGTGCCGCGCTCAAAGCCGCTCGCTCGACCGGTGAACAAACCGCCGTCGCTGCCGAAACCACCGACGGCATGATCGTCGTGCGCGCCAAGCGCGGGCGCCGGTCGCTGCCGCTGCTGATCCAAATCGCCAACGATGCCGGGATCGACATCCTCTCGGTCGAAGTCCGCGAACCCGACCTTGAAGCCGTGTTCTTGCAGCTTACCGGGCGCGCCCTGAGGGATTAAGCCATCATGCTGCGAAAAATCCTTACGCTGGCATGGCGAGAGATCTACGTCACCTATTCGGATCGCACCGCCATCCTGATCATGGTTTTGACTCCGCTTGCCCTTTCGACGATCATCGGGATGGCGTTCAGCGGATTTCTCGGCGCGGGCAGCGATGTCCCCGTCTCCAACATTCCCCTCGCCATCGTCAACCTTGATGAAGGCGCGGATCAGAACGGCGAAACCTTCAATAACGGGCAAATTTTCGTCGATCTGCTGGTGCCGCAGAACGGCCAAACTGACGACGACAGCCCGCTGTTCCGCCTCACCGATGCCGCACAAGTGGCCGATGCCGAAACCGCCCGCGCAGGCGTCGAAAACGGCACCTATAGCGCCGCCATCATCATTCCGGCGGAGTTCAGCCGCAGTCTCGCCATCAGCCAAACCGATCAGACGCTCGATCCGGTCACGATCCAAATCTACGCCAACGCGAGCGCGCCGATCAGCACCAGCATCATCCGCAGCGTCGTCACAGGAATCACCAATGAGATCGTCGCGGGCAATATCGCAGCCGCCTCAACCATCAGCGCCCTCGTGGATCGTGCGCAGTCGAATCCGGCGTTTGGGCTGGCTTTCCTCGCCAGCACGGGCAGCGGCAGTTTTAATCCCAACTTTCAAGCGGCCATCAACGACCACGCCAACCCGATCGCCATCGATCAGCAGACGGTGAGCGGTGAAGTCGTCGGTTTTAACCCACTGGTCACGCTCGGATCGGCGCAGGCGGTCTTTTTCATGACCTTTACGGCCATCGGCGGCGTCACCAGCCTGCTCGATGATCGCAAAGATGGCACCCTTCAGCGCTTGATCATGACGCCTACGCCGCGCTGGGTCATCCTGCTCGGCAAAATCGTCGGCGTGTTCGTGAGCTGCGTCGTACAGGTGACGCTGCTGGTGCTGGCATTGGCGCTGGTCGGCGTGCTGCTGCAAGGCCAAGCGCGCTTCATCTGGGGGAACAACATCCCCGGCTTGATCGGCGTGATCCTCGCCGTCGCGCTGGCGGCCTCCGGGATCGGCGCGCTGGTCGCCGGGATCGTCCGCACCGTCGAACAGGCCAACGTCGCCACCACCATCATCAGCATCGTTTTCGGCATTTTGGGTGGGGCATTCTTTCAGGTCAACGCGATCAGCTTCCTCGCGCCGCTCATCAACCTGACGCCGAATCACTGGGCGGTCGATGCCTTTACCAAGCTGTCGCAGCATAACAACGACATCGGCCTCAACCTTGTAGTGCTCGTCGTCATGGGCGCAGTTTTCTACGGAATCGGCGTCTTTTTCACCAACCGCCGACTGGAGTTCTAACCATGCGCGCAGTGCTTGACATCGCGCTCAACGATCTGCGAATCATCTTCCGCGATCGCATGAGTCTGCTCCTCAATGTTTTCATCATCCCGCTGGTGATCGCGTTTGCAGCCGGTGCGGCAAACGGAGCGTTTGGCGACTCTGGTAGTTCGACCGGGCCGAGCCGCCTTCCGATCGACGTGATCGATCAAGATCACAGCACGGCCTCGCAGAATTTCCAAGCAGCGATCCGTGCCGCCAATCCTCAGATCGTGCTGTGCCCGGACATCGCCTTCGCGGAATGCAGTTTGGACGGCGATTCGGTCATCGATGACGCTCGCGCGACCCAACGCCTCATCGATCAAGTCTCGCTGGCCCTCGTGATCATCCCGGAAGGGTTTGAAGCGGCGCTCAACAGCGGCGGCAGTACAAACATCACCTACCGTTCAAACGAGGACGCAACCGCGCCCAGCTACCTCTTGCAGGCGGTGCAGGCCGCCGCCCAGCAGATCGGCGGTGCGGCGCAGGCGCGTCAAGTCGGGCTGACCGTCGCCGGTACCTTGTCGATCCTCACCTTCGCCGACGATGCCGACCGTGCCGCCTTCGCCGCGGACGTACAGCAGCACGCCAGCGATCTATGGGCATCCGATCCGGTCACCGTCAGCGTGACGACCGCGCAGGTTGCCGAAGCCGAACAGAGCAACGCCGGAGGCGGTTTCAGCCAGTCATTCCCCGGCATCGGCACCATGTATGCAATGTTCTCGGTTTTCCCGCTCATGGCCACCTTCCTAGACGAGCGCCGCAACTGGACGCTTCAACGCCTAACCCTAATGCCGATCAGCCGCGCGCAAATTCTCGCCGGTAAGCTGCTGGCACGTTTCAGCATCGGCATGATGCAGTATGTCGTCGTCTTTGGCGTCGGCCTGCTGATCGGCGTGCGCTATGGCAGCGATCCGGTCGCCATTGTGCTGCTCATGATCACCTATGTGCTGTGTGTGACCGCCTTGGCGCTCATGATCAGCACTCTCGTCCGCACTTCGCTGCAAGCGCAGGGCTTGACGCTGTTCCTATCCCTCACGCTCGCACCGTTGGGCGGCGCGTGGTGGCCGCTCGATATTGTCCCGGAAGCCATGCGCATCGCCGGTCATATTTCCCCCGTCGCATGGGCGATGGACGGCTACCAGAAGTTGATCTTCTACAATGGCACGCTGGTCGATATTCTGCCCATGATCGGCGTCCTGATCGCGATGGGGCTGGTCTGTTTCTTCGTGGGTGTGCGGCGCTTCCGCTTTGAATAGGCCGAGGACACCCCGCTCTCTGCTTCGCCGTGCTGCGCGGAGGATCTTCAGCATTGTGCTGTGGATCCTCCGCGTGGTGCTGATGCTGTTCCTGCTGCAAAGCTCCAGTCTGCCCTTCGGCAGTGACTTCACCGCCGTTTCGCTGATCGTCAAAGATCACTTGTTTGATTACGTCACATGGGAGATCAACGCGCTCTCCGCGAAAGTGGGCGAAACCCTGTGGGGTGTCCATCCCTTCCTCGATCCCGCCGCCGGATCGGATCTGGTACGCACCTATTTCGCGGACATCGCCCATGCCCGCGATCTCGAAGCGCAGATCAACACCGTGTATGCACAGGCCGACTCCGATCAAGCCGCCGCGATCACCGCCGCCGACCTAATCGCTGAACGCGATGCCCTGCGCGCCGATCTCGCCGCGCGCCAAACGTTGATCGAAGCCATCCTCGAAGGTCAGGTCGCCAGCGTATTGATCGATCAAGGATTTGGCACGGCGGGCCAGCTTCTCCCGCCGATCGCCATGCGTTTCACACAGGTGCCCAACCTGTTGATCGTCTCCCCGCGCGATCAAATCCGCTTCGACATCTCGATCAACCTGAATCCCCTACCCGTCGATCAAATGGTGGCGCTCGAAGCCCAAATCGACCACGAACGCGATCTCTCGTCGCTGATCGTCCCGCTCGGTGGGATCGCCCTGTATCCGGCTATGATCCTCGAAACGTCATCGCTGCCGTTCGCCGTCGAAACCTTCGCGCACGAATGGCTGCATCATTACTTGTTCGCCTTCCCGCTCGGCCTCAGCTATGACTTCGCCGGGGAAGCACGCATCATCAACGAAACAACCGCCAGCGTGTTCGGTGAAACGATCGGCCCGCTCGTGCTGGCGCGCTACTATCCCGAATTTGCACCGCAAGCCCGCCTGCCTCAGCCCGCATTCACCCTCGCCCGTTGGAGCGGACTCGCGTTTCCCGCCGTCCCGCAGGCCGTGCCGTTCGATTTCGGTCGCGCCTTGAACAATACGCGCATCCACGTCGATGAACTGCTGGCACAGGGGAGCGTCGAAGAAGCTGAAGCCTATATGGAGCAGCGGCGGCGCTTATTCGTCGCCAACGGCTATGCGCTTCGCAAATTGAATCAAGCCTATTTTGCGTTTTACGGGGGCTATCAATCCGATGTGCAGGGTGCGGGCGGCACCGATCCGATCGGGCCAGCGGTGCGCGATTTGCTCGCCCGCAGCCCTTCGATTCAAGCGTGGATCGTCACCCTGCGGGGCATCACCACCCGCGAGGAGCTGCTTGCGGCGGTTGGAGGATAATCACAAAGTCAACGCAGCGGCGCCATGACGCAAAGCAAAAATGCCCTCCTTAGCGTCGTTGCGTTGACTCTTTTCGTTATGGTTCTGCTTTCGCTTTACCCGCACACCCACTCTTTGAGCATCGCCGCGATCAGCGTCGAGCGGCGCGGCAGGCTGTTCAGCACCACATGTTCATGCAGCGCGTGCAAGCCATCGCCCTGCGGCCCCAGCCCGTCGAGTACCGGAATGCCCAGCGACGCGACCGTATTGCCATCGCTGCCGCCGCCGCTGCCATCTTCGGTGATCGTCAGGCCGTACTTTTCACCGATCGCCTTGCACTGCGCATACTGGCGCTGCATCGTCTCGTTGCGTTCCATCGGCACATGCCCGTTGATCCGCTCCACCTTGAGCTTGGCACCGGGGACGAACGGCGTCAGGGCCATCATCGCTTCGTAGGTTTCGTTCCACGACTGCACCGTCGAGGCGCGCGTATCCACGAACGCCGTCACATGCGCGGGGATCACGTTGGTGGCGCTGCCGCCCTCGACCATCGTCACGTTGACCGAGGTACCGCGCTTCAGATCGTTCATATCTTTCAAGCGAAGTGTCTGCTGTGCCAGCTCAACGATCGCATTGATGCCCTTTTCCGGCGCGTTCCCGGCATGTGAAGGCAGCCCTTCGATGTCAAGCTTATACGTGGCGATGCCCTTACGGAAGGTCTTGAGCGCTTCGTCGATCGTGGCCGGTTCCATCACCAACACCAGCCCGCATTCCTTGGCGAACTGTTCGATGTACGGCTTGCTGTGCACGCTGCCGACTTCCTCGTCGGTGGTCATGAACACCCACACGGGGCGAACCGGCATTTCCTTGCGATCTTGCAGGCCCTTGATCGCGGACAGCACGATCGTGATCCCACCCTTCATGTCAATCGCGCCGGGGCCGAACAAACGCCCGGTTTCGTCGATGCGCGGCGGGCGTTCCGCCAAGGTGCCCAGCGGCCATACCGTATCGATATGAATCAGGAACATGATCGGCTTGCCGGGGGCCGTCTCGTTCCACTTCGCCAGCAGGCAGTCCCCGACCACATTTTGAGCTACACGGGTCACCGAGGACGCGCCCAACGCTTTAAATTGAGCTTCCATAAAAGCGCCCATCTTATCGACATGTTCTTTACCGAGTGTGGGCGTCTCAAAATTGACGAGCGTCGTCAGCAGATCAACCATTTCCTGCTTGCGCTCTTGGAAATACTGCAATAGCTCGGACATACGCAACTCACCTTATGATCGATAAATGTTAAGTAGGGACAAGGATCACCTTGTCCCTACGGAAAAACCCTATTTATTCAATTGCCCCTAAAACGGACACAGATCCTGCGCGGTGTAGGTGGGGCTGGCGCTGCCATACCGGTTCAGTTGAGACAGCGCTTCGGGACGTGACGCGATTATACTCAATACTTCTAAACACGCGCTATTGAGATTATTGGTGATCTGGTAAGCGTTCCAGAACGTCAGCGCCATCGTCGCATACACGGGCTGAGTCGCCGGATCGGGATACTGCACGAGGATCGCCTGCTGCACATCCGATCGGCGCGCATCATCCAGCGTCGAATACGCCAGCAGCATCCGGTACAGCATATACGGAGGCAGGACCGTGCGATCATCCGGCTGCCATGATTCCAGCGCGGGATTCGCGATCGCCGCGTTGTACATCGCCGCCGCTTGTTCATACTGCCCTGCCGCGAACGCTTGATCCGCGTCGAACATCACCTGCACCAGATAGCGCGGCGCTTCCAACTGCGTCAGCGCGGCCCGGTACACGAAGCCGTCCCAGTCATACACGGTAAAACCGGTGCGCTGTGGCCCGGTCTCCGGGCTACCCTCTGATCCGAACTGCACGATGATTTCGTTGATCCGATCCCCATCCATGTCATCAATCCGTATCGGATCAGTCGTCTCCAGCACCTCAGCCATCAAATTCACGATCCGCTGGCCGTCTACGCTCCCGGCAAGCTGCGTCCGCACCACGCACGAGCGTCCGCTCAAACAGTCCTGCGACGAGAACAGCACATCGGTGCGCCCATCGGCGTTCATATCTTCCACGCGCAAAATCGATGGCGACTGCCCGCCGAGTGCTTCGCGGTACAGCGACGTGACGCGCCCATTGGTACAGCTCAGGATCACGATCGCCCCGCCTTCATCCGGGGTCGTCAGCGAGACGACGAAATCGGCGGTGCCCTCGCCCGTCAAGTCGATGTCATTGCGCACAAAGCCGGTGCCGCCGAGCGTATTCCATACCGTATCGAGATCCCGCTGAAGCGCGATCGCCGTGCCGCCGGAAGACAAGAAGGTTTCGATCGCCAGTTCCATCGCCCGCGCCGTGACGGGCACCGTATCAATCAGCACTGCCGAGTCGGACACGCCGGGGCAGGCATGCAGATTGGGCGTTGGGGTCGCGCGGCTGGTAAGCGCCGCCTGTGTCGCCGGGTTGATCGCCCCGCCGTCAAGCGGGATCACGTTGGGCGGCGGCAGCGCGGCGCGGATCATCTGTCCCGGCGTCATGGTCGGGAATGGCGGCGCGGTCGGCGGTAGATCGGTCGGCGGTGCGGGCTCGCAGGCCGTCGCCACAGCCAAAAACACGAGTATGATGAGGAGACGCAGCAGTCGTTTGCACATGGGAAAGAGTATAACATGAGCGTATCGATTCGCCCCGCACGCGAATCTGAAGCGGGCACGATCAAGGGGATGATCTTCAAAGAGGGGTTAGACCCGACCACACTCCAATGGGAAAATTTCTTGGTCGCCGAGCAGAACGGGCAGATCATCGGCCTAGGACAGGTCAAGCGTTACGGCGGCTTGCAGGAGATCGGCAGTCTGGTCGTCAAAAAAGAGCACCGCGGGCAGGGAATCGCCGCCCAGTTGATCGCCGCACTGGAGGCGACCGCTGACCGACCGCTGTATTTGTCGTGCGTGGAGAAAATGCGCCCTTATTACGAGCGCTTCGGCTACCGCGAAATCCCTATCGAAGAAACGCCGCGCGCCTTCCGCCGCAAGCTTTCGCTGGCACACACCTTTTTACGCATCAAGGTTGTCGCGATGGTGAAAGAGTCGTAGGGACGATGCAGGCATCGTCCTACGACAAATTTTACCCCTCGTTGAGCGCCTTCAAGGTCGCTTCATCCTTGAGGAAATTGCGATAGCGCAAATATAGGCTCAGGATCAGCACGATGAAAATCCCCGCCGCCAGCCCCACCCCCAGCAGCAGATACGGCTGCGTGCGCGGCGTGATGAAAAACATCGTCAGCGTGCCGAAATAGCCGCCCGCCGAATTGATCATCGACTCTCCGTCCAGTGCGCCCGTCACCGTGAAAACCGAGGTGCCGCGCGCAAACCCAACCGCCTGCACACGGGAGTCCGGGTACACCTGTAGGGCGGTGATCGGTGTGGTCAAGCCCGTCGTATAGGTCGGAATGCCAAGTGTCGTCTCCGGCAACACGGTGCGCGTCGCTTCGCTCATCGCCGCTTGCAGCAGATCAAGGTCTTCGATTGCGCCTTCCTGCGTGGTGATGAACGGTACCGCTGACGTGTCGCCGACAAATCCAATCACGTACTGCGTCCCATCAAAGTTCTGGGTGTGCAGCACGATACGGGTATCAAGCCGAATATATAACCGCTGCACCCACGTTCCGTTGATCAAATTGACCGAGCGCACATCAACCGGCGCTTCGTAGATCGTCGGGCCGTTCGGGTCGCCCACCGGCGTCACGCCCACCACAAGCTGCGCCTGCGCGATCGCGTCTTCTTCGTTCGTGTCCGGGTAGCTGAACACGTAGATCGACTGGCTGCCATAGGTGAAATGCGCATACTCGTCCGTGCTGACATCCGTCCAACCTTCCGGAATCTGCGCGTGCCAGCCATCCGGTGAGTTGTAGAAGTCCTCGAACACGTTGATCTGCGTGACCGATGCAGTTGCTTCGGCGGTGGCTTCAGCCGTCGGTTCCGCCGTCGATTCCTGTGCGCGGACGCTCAAGGTAGCGAAAACAGCGATCAACAGCACAGCCACCAATTTCAATATACGGGAGTTCAAAGAAGGCATCGTTGGTTCGCTCACTGTTCAATCGTCTTCAGGCGCAGCGCATGGACACGTTCGGCGACATTTTCCAGCCGGATTCGGTACCAAACCAGCGTCCACGGCACGAGGATCGACCATACAGCGGAACCAAACGCAACCGCTGTCGTCACCCCCGGCGTCGCGTTGAGCTGAAAGCCCCCCTGCGACATCGTGCTGGCGACCGTCAGCACCGGGCCAATCACCACCGGGTGAATCGTGTCCGGGCGAATGCGCGTGATCAAAAAGGTGATCAGCACGGTCGAATACGCCAGAATGCCATAGACCGACGCGAAGCGACGGCGCTGTTCCATGTTTTCAAGGCCGCTGCGCATCATCAAATACGCCGCATACGTCAAAATCATGATCGCGTCCGATGTAAGGCGCGGGTCCCAGTTCCACCATGTATTCCAGATCGGGCGTGCCCACACCGATCCGGTCACCAAATTGATCGTCGCCAGCACAAGGCCAATCTCGACGCCGGACAGCGCCAGCGTATCCCATTTCGCCTTGCGCGTGCGCAAATAGCCAATTCCCCCGACGACCGTCGCCGCGAACGCGATGAACGCGCCGCTGAAGGCCGGAACGTGAATATAAAACAAGCGCTGTACCGGCCCCTGTTGAATATCGGTTCCGGCAGCGAACATGCCCAGATAAAGCGCGACGAGGATCCCAATGACCGTGAGGACGGTCAGGATCATCAGCACCGTGGATGAAGTCCGCGACGGTGCAGCCGTCGGGACATGAACAGGCGTCTGAATCCCTGCATTTGCAGCCATGAATGAAGCACCCTTAACTCTCAATTACACAGCCAAGAATCTGCGCAATTCTACAAAAACCTACGATAATTGCGAATAACCAACCAAGCCACCCATCGATCCGTTTTCGCGTTCTCGTCATCCCCCGCTGCTTGATCCGTGGTTATTCCTCCACCACGAATTCGAACAGCACAAAGCACATCGTGGTGAACACCACATCCAGCGCGAACAGGATTTGCACCCACGCCAGCCAATCATTCTGCGGCGCGGCATTCAGGATTCCGGTTGATGCGCGTACAGCAGCCAGCAGAATCGGCAGCGCGATCGGCATCATCACGATCGGCAGCAGGGCTTCACGGGCGCGTGTTTGCACCGTCATCGTCGCCAGCAGCGTCCCCACCGTTGTAAAACCCATCACGCCGAGCAGCAGCGTCAGCAGCAGGAACGGATCGAACAGCGACACACTGTACAGCACCGTCATCACCGGCAGCAGAATCGCGGAAATCACCAATGTGAAGAGGAAATTGCCGATCAGCTTGCCGATGAACACCGCGCCACGGTTGATCGGCGCCAGCAGCAGCGCATCAAGGTTTCCCTGATCGCGCTCCATCGCCAAACTGCGGTTCAGCCCAAGGATGCTGGCGAACACCACCGTCACCCACAGCACCCCGCTGATCACTTCGGTGCGCGCTTGTCGATCCAGCTCAAGCGCGAAGCTGAAGATCAAAATCGCCAGCAGCGCGAAAATACCCATCGCGCCGACCAGTTCCCGCCCGCGTAGTTCCGCGCGCAGGTCTTTCTGCAAAATGGCGGAGATCGCCGCCAGAAAAGGCGTCCCTTTCATAATTTCAGCCTCCCGCCACTGCGCCGGTAACACGGCGATACGCTTCTGCCAAGGCCGCCCCGCTGATCCCGGCCAGCGGCGAGTCATAGACGATCGTCCCGCGTGACAGGATCACGGCGCGTGTCGCCAAGGCCGCCGTCCGGTCAAGGTCGTGCGACGACATCAGGATGGTGTGGCCGTCTTGGTGCGCCTGTTGAAGCAGTCCATCCAGCGCCGCCGATCCGTCTTGATCCAGCCCGGTATACGGCTCGTCGAACATCAGCACATCGGGGTTGTGGATCAGCGCCCGCGCGATGCTTAAGCGCTGCTGCATCCCGCGCGAAAAGCCGCGAATCAGGTCATCGCCGCGCCGCCCCAAGCCAACGCGGTTCAAGCTGGCCTGAAGCTGCGCATCATCCACTTTGAGGTTATACAGGCGGGCGAAAAAGCGAAGGTTTTCGCGGGCGGTCAGCGTATCGTAAAGCAGCACTTTGTGGCTGACCACGCCGATCTGTGAGCGGACGGCGGCGGCTTCCTTCGGCAGTTCCCACCCGCCAATGCGGATGATCCCGGCGGTCGGTTTGCTGAGGCCGCACAACATGCGCATGAGCGTGCTTTTGCCGCTCCCGTTCGGGCCAAGCAGGGCGACAAATTCGCCCCGCTCGACGGTAAACTCCAGTTTTTTCAGGACAGGCATTAACCCGAATGCTTTGGTTAGCCCGCTTGTTTCGATGAGTGCCATGCTCCCCCCTTCAATGATCGTGTTCGGTTGTTCGGAGCGGCCCTTTACTTTTCCGGCGTCATCAATTCAGCCAAGCGCGCTTTAAGCGCCGCCCGCTGCGATTGGTACGCTTCCTCCGCGATCTCGCCCTTCTGGTATGCGGCATCCAGTTCGGCAATTTGGCGGATCAGGCCGTCGATCAGGGTGCGATCCGCGCCGCTTGTCCCTTTGGCAGAAAATTCGCTGCTGCGTGTTTTCGCCCCCCTTCGCTGACGATACCATAAGTACAGTCCACCAATCAGGACGATTTCCACGACGATCACGATGAGGATAATCACGGGAAGATTGCTGGAAGCGATCAATCCGCCGCTGCGCTGCGACGAATCGAGCGCCGATCCGCTCACGTCGTAACGGATCACATCCCCCGCCGCCAGTGACAAATCGCCCCCGTAGGACTGGTAATCCGTCTGCCCAATCGTCTCGACACTCAATGCAGGCAGTTGAGCGCTTTGTACTGCCGTATCGGTCGGTCGAATCAACAGGCGCACCTGCCCGTTGACCGGGTACTGCATCGGCTGTTCGACGATCGCGCTGCCATTGTAAGGAATCAGGTACACCACCTGCACCAGATGATTTTCCCCCGGCAGTACCGGCGATGTATCGACGACCAGATAATCATTCGGCAGCACCACATAGCGATCTTGACCGCCACCCAACCCCGTCACCACCGATCCCGGCGGCAGGCTGACCACCACTGAAATCGGCTGCCCGTTGGTTGTGGTCTGCCCGGTCGTGAACGCGCGATCCGACGTGTTGCGGAAGCTGAACACCTGCGCCACTTCAAGGTTATCGCCAATCACATTGACCTGCGTCACCAACCCGCCGATCTCGATCACCGAGGTATCTTCGGTCAGTTCGTAAATCGTCAGCGGCAGATCAAGCGTCGTCGCGCCCGCATCCGGCATCAGCAGATCGCTTGTGAAAATGCGATCGCGGTAATTCGTCGTCGTGATGTACTGCGCATCGCTTTGCAGGCTCACCTCATCAAACTGGAAGGTTCCATCCGCGTTTGGCGTGGTCGTCACCTGCTGCGGCTGATCGTTGGCAGGGAAGATGAACAGCGTGATCGGCGTATCCGCCGGAACCGACGCGCCCGCCGTCCCATTCGTGATCCGTCCGGTGATCGTCCCTGTGGTAGCAGCCGGTTGTCCGCTGGTAGTGTCACCGCTCGATGGCTCGGCGGTTTCATTCGGTGCTTGCACAACGGAGTCGCCTGCACTGCCAATCACATCTGCGTTCGCCAGCGATAACGTGCGCACGAACGCGCCCACTGCGAGGATCTCGTCGGGGTTCAGTTCATCCCCGAAAGCGGGCATCGCATCCCCAGAACCTTCATTGATGATGTTGAAGAGCGCCAGATCGCTCAAGGTCGCCATACCGGACTGGTTCTGCAAATTGGCGACCTCACCAGACAGCCGCGCGCTGCGCGGGCCGTCCCCCAGCCCTTGATCGCCGTGACACTCGGCGCACTGATCGGCGTAGATCGCCGCCCCGCGCGTCACCAGATCCGCCCCATACGACAGCGTATAGGTATACATCGCCACATCCCAGCGTTCCTGCTCGGTGAGCGCGTCGCGCCATGGGGGCATCCCATTATCGATCCGCCCACTCGTGATCGTCGCTTCCCACACGCTGGGGCGCTGTTCACGTGCCGTCGTCGGGTCGATAAAACTGGCGACATTCGTGATTTGTCCGCTGGCGACCAAATCGCCATCGCCCGCCCCGCCTACCCCGTGACAGCGCGTGCAGTGTTCGCTAAAAATCGCCGCCCCATTCGCGAGATCCGGCGGTTGCAGTGGGTATCCGACTTCGGTCGGCGCGGCAGTTGCGGGCGGCATTGTCGCGACGATGCGCGGTTCCCCGCCCAGACCGCCGCAGCCTGCCAATATCAGCAGAAAACCGATCAGCGCGGCGATCCGCGCCACCCGTTGCGTATGTGAAACATGGAAGTTCTTCAAAGCGATTTTGACCTATCCGTGCGCGTGGATTCCCAAAGAGATTGAAAAGAACAGAAGTGTAGGAACAGGATAACTGAAAAACTTAACGCAAAGACGCAAAGAAAGAATGCTTTCCTTGGCGCCTTTCATCCTTAGCGTCTTTGCGTTGACTCTTTAATTCTGTTTTCTTTTTGCGTTTTACATTTGCATGAAGTCTTTCAACTTCTGTCCTGTGCCTTCATCGCTGCGACCGCTTTTTCGATCGCGGCATCGATCTCAGTCTCACCCGTTCCGTTGATCGGGCTGGCCTGCGCGTCGATCTGATCAAGCGTCTTGAGTGCCTGCACACCGCGCTGCATCCACGTTTCGCGCTCGGCGGCATAATCACTGTCCCCTATTTTGCCCAGATCATGGTCTTCGTCCAAATCGCGGACGTTGCGCAGTGCCCGTTCATAATAGGCGATCAGCCGTTCGCGCTGCCGCTCGATTGCCGTATCCGTCCGGTTTTGCCGCCCCAAAAGCGGCAGCACGGCGATCACGATCGTCACCGTGATCAGCCCCAAGCCGATCACCAATCCCGCGATGCTCATGCGCCGCTCCCTTCGGGTTCGGTCGGCGTCACCCCGAGTAGTTCATCGGGCGTTGCTGCGAGCAGTTCGTCGAGCGTCGCTCGCAGATCGCTCACGGTGATGTACAAATCATCGTCCGCGCTCGGCGTGCTCGGCACCACCGGATCGGGCATCAGTTGGAAGTAAAACCGCTGAACAGCGCCTTCTTGGTCGATGACAAACGTCTCCGGCACCCCAACGATATGATACTGCTGTTTGCTGATCACCGTACCCACATCCGGCCCATTCGGATACGTCACCCCGAATTCCGCCAAATGTGCCTGTGAGTCGCTGTCCAGATCGGCATAGGCCACGCCGACGAACACCACACCGCGATCGCGGTATTCCTGCCACAGCGATTCCAAGAGCGGCGCTTCATCGCGGCACGGCCCGCACCAGCTCGCCCAAAAGTTGATCACGACCACCTTTCCGCGCTGATCGCTGAGACGAAACGGCTGTCCATCATACGTCGTGATCGTGAAGTCCGGCGCTTGTCCGTGGGTCGGCTGCGTCTGCTGCTGGCGGATCAGCGCCAGCAAAATCACCAGCGCGAACAGCACCACCCCGGTGATCAGCAGGATCGAGCCGATCCCCAGTTTCGCGCGTGGCAGCACCTCATCTTCGCTCAAAACGTTCAGAACCTCATGTTCGGCGTTTTGGGGCACACTCATCGTAAATCCTGCTCCATTCGTGCACGGTAATCGTCGTCCACCGAGTTTGCAGCAGGCAGCACGCTCGCCTCAGCGGGTCGGCGCTGCCGCCAGCGGAGAAACGTCACCACGCCCAATCCCAACGCGATCCCCGCGATCACGATTGGCGCGCCGATCGCCAGCGCTTGCAGCGCCGGGTCTTGCGGCGATCCGATCACGCGCTGCCCGAACCGCGCGATGAAATGGTCGATTACCTGCTGGTCGGTCGCCCCGGTTTCCAACTGCGCGCGGATCTCCGCCCGCCACTGCGCACACGCTTCCGTCCGGCATGCATCGAGCGTTTCGTTCGGGCACACCGGGCAGTACAGCCGGTTCGCCAGCCGGTTCACATCGTCATCCGTCACCGGAGTAACTGGCGTAACCGGGATACGCGTCGCCTCCTGCGCGTTGATCGGCAGCGCCGCCCACACCCCCAACACAAGGATGAAGAAGAGCACCTTCAGGAGATGCAGCGCGCTTCTCCACACCGGAACATCGATAAATGGAGCGTTTTTCACCCCTCCCTGTATACGGGGAGGGGTCGGGGGTGGGGGCCAATTCAAGGGAGTCATAGAGATACACCCACCCGCTGCGCCGACTGAACGCGATTCCGCGCCCGTTCCCGCGATGGTTCGTTCGGCAGCGCGCTGATCACCGTACCGATGATCAAAATCAACCCACCGCCCCACACCAAATTGATCAGCGGATTGACGTATACCTTAAACGTCGCCGTGATCGCTGCCGGGCTGCTTGAATCGGCCTGCCAGCCGCTTAACAGCACGTAGAAATCGCCTTGCAGGGTGGAATACGCCCCGGCGATCGTCATGGTATTCATGCCCTGCGCCTGCGGGTAAAAATCATGGCGCGGGCGGATTTGTCCTACGGGCGTATCGCCCTGCATCACCGTGATGTTCGCGATGTCCATCAGGCGGCCATCTTCGGCGATCTGCCCGCGATCGAGCGAGTCGAAACGCATGGTGTACCCGCCGAGCGTTAACGTGCTTCCCACCGGCAGCGTACGCTGTGTCTCCTGCTGGAACAGCGTCGAGCCAATCACGCCGATCCCGATCACCGTGATGCCCAGATGCACGATAAACCCACCGTAGCGGCGGCGGTTGCGCCCGAAAATGCCGATCACCGCCGTCAGCCAGCTTTCGTGATGGCTGCGTTTGCGTGCTGCCGCCCCGCGAATCGTCTCATACACCGCGACGAATCCCGCCAGCAGCACCACCCCATAGCCGAGCAGTGCGCCCGCCGTCGTCGCGCCGAGCAGGAAAGCGATCACCAGCCCGATCACCGTCAGGGTTGCCGGGATCAACAGCGCATTGCTCAACCGTTGGAGCGTCATCGCGCCCCACGCGGAGAGCGGCGCAACCCCCATCAACAGATACATGGCGATGAACAGCGGCGGCGTCACCATACGGAAATACTCCGCGCCGATGGTGATTTCGCTTCCCGTCGTCAGCTCCGCGATGATGGGCGCGCCAAAACTCCCCCAGAAGATCGCGCCCGTCAGCGTGACGAATACCACATTGTTGAGCACGAACAGCGATTCGCGGCTGAGGATGCCCGCGAAGGCGTGCTCATCCTTCAATTGCCCCCGTCCGCGCCGCCAGACGATCAGCGCCACGCCGATCACCGTCATCACCGCCCAGAACAGGAACATCGGCACGCCGATCGGGCTCTGCGCGAAGCTGTGTACACTGTCGATCAAGCCGGATCGTGTCGCAAACGTCCCAAACAGCACCGCGCTGAAGGTGAAAATGACGAGGAACATATTCCACGTCTTCAACATGCCGCGCTTCTCTTGAATCATCACGCTGTGCAGAAACGCTGTGCCGATCAGCCACGGGATGAACGCCGCATTTTCGACCGGGTCCCAGCCCCAATAGCCGCCCCACCCCAGCACATCATACGCCCAGCGCCCGCCGAGCAGCAGCCCAAGGCTGAGGAACAGCCATGCCGCCAGCGTCCAGCGCCGCGTCGCTTTGATCCAGTTCGTCGAAAGATCGCCGCTGGCAAGCGCCGCCATCGCGAACGCGAACGGGATCACCATGCCGGTGAAGCCGAGATACAGCATCGGCGGATGGATGATCATGCCAAAGTGCCGCAGCAGTGGATTCAAGCCGCGTGCGCTCTCCGCCAGCACTTGCAGGTTAGGCGCGAACGTCCCGGCAGGTTGCAGCACCGACAGCACCGCATTCCCGCCCGCGTCCGCCCAGTAGCGCGGAAACGGATTTTCGAAAAACAACACCAGCCCGACGAAAAAAGCCAGCGTCGCCATCGTGTAGGCGATTACGTAGGGCATCAAGCGGCGGTGTTCGCGCCAGTTGAGCAGAATGGCCCCGAACGCAAACAGGCTCATCAACAGGCACCAGAACAGGATCGATCCCTGCTGCGAACCCCACAGCGCCGTCAAACGGAACAACATCGGCGTGTTGGGATCGGTCACCTGCCACACATAGCTGATGGCGTATTGTTCGGTCAGGAGCGCATACAGCAGACACAGCGCCGCCAGCGCGATCAACGGAAAGGTGAGCAGCGCCATATTGCGTGCGCTCCGCACCCAGCGATCATCGCCGCGCCGCGCGCCCCACACGGCTGCCGCGATCGCATACAGCGCCGAGCCAAATGCAAGGATTAACGCAAGCGTACCAATTTCGGAATACATACGGGAAACCGGAAACTTATCACAAACGGGAACTTACAAATGAGGTGGGGGCGCACTTTCGGTCACCATGCGCCCCACTGAGTTTACGCGCCTTCGACCACACCTTCTTCGATGAGCTGTGGCGGCATCCCTTCGACAAAGCGCGACGGGCATTTCAAGTTGAGTTCGGTTGCGAGGAAAACGCCATCAGCGCCCAACGTGCCGGTCAGAATCGCCTGTGCCTCGTGGCGCAGCAGATCCGGCTTGACCTGATTTTCGACGCGCACATGCAAAATCGTCGCGTTGGGATCATTCACCGCGTCATGCAGCGCCGCACCCAGATCCACCGGGTTCGACTCCACATTCGCCACATCAAATTCGATGATCAAATTGCGGCTGTCATACTGAATGCTGTCGCCGATCACCGCGCCCGTGATGCGCACATTCTGCCCCACATAAGCGGCATTCTGTGTCAGTTCGTCCACGGTCATAAAGAAGCGTGCCCCGGAAAGCGTGCCGCTGGCAATGAGAATCACCAGCGCGGCAAGGATCAGCCCGCCGCCGATGATCACCTTCAGTCGTTCACTTTTCCCTTTACGCGGGGCGGCCACCGCGCCAGCCGGTTTTTCCCATGTTGGGGTGGATTCAATGTATGCCTGCGCCATGCAGATCTCCTGACAACATGACCTTAAAGTACGGTCATTATAGCGCATCTTGTGACGAGTGTCACAATTGAATCAGGATGTTCTGCATGGCGAATGCGCGTGGGACGTGAAACAAACGCACGCCGTCACCTAAAAAATCGATGGCGGCGTGCAGTGAGGCCTAGTCTTTCTTCTTGCCACCCAAAACGCCATCTTGCCACATGTAGTAACCCAGCACAGCGGCGATCACCCCTACGCCGAGCACAATCACGGTCAGCGAGGAAACACCCTGCGGCGCTTGTTCCGCCGGGGGCGTGGTGGCGCTGCTGGTGGGGGCGGCTTCCGTCACTTCTGCTGTCGCGGTGGCTTCTTCCGTGGGTACCACTGCTTCACCTGCCCCGGCGGTGTCGATCGTCGCTTCGGCAGTCGCTTGGGCAGTCGGTTCGGCGGTTGCATCTTGCGCGTGGATCAGCGGCACCGCAAGCACGAGGGTTATCAGCAGCAGAGCAAGAATCGACAGGCGCAACGGCAGACGCAGCCGCGATTGAGTCGTCATGGTAAACCACTCCTGTGAGGGTATATCCTGTGAACCAAAGTGAAGGTATTGTACCCCATCCCAGCCGCACAAGGCAGACGTGATGGCCACCAAAAAAACAGGGGCGATCCTGTACGGATCACCCCTGCGAAGTGCGCTGCTTGCGAACCGCAAAGCCGCTTTCCTACTGATCCTGACTCTTCAGGTACGAGACGAGGTCAGCAAGGTCTTGATAGCCCAAGCGATCGCCGAAGGTCGGCGGCATGATGCCCGAAGGATAGTTCGGCGCGACATACTCGTTCGGGTTCAAGATGCTGTGAACGAGATATTCTTCGCCCGTCGTGATCCCCAGTGCTTGCACTGCCGGGTCTGCTAGACGATCCGTGTTGACGCGCGTCCAAGTACCTTCGGTCGCGGGACCAACCGCGCCGCCAATATGGCAGCCTGCGCAGGCCAGTGACGTATACAGCGCTTGACCGTTGTTCGGGTCGCCCGTGTAGTTCGCCAGCTCCGTCACCACTGCCGGGACATCAGTGCCAACCGCTTCCACCGCGCCGCCAGCAGGAACCGTCGCCGGGTCAATCGGCGCGATCGGGAACTGACGCACAGACAGCAGATCTTCGACCGTCCAGTTATCACCCTTATCGAAATTCAGGATGTACGCCGTCAGGTCTTCCAACTCGTCGGCGCGCAGCGGGCCGCCAGCGGTCTGCGACCACGCGGGCATCGGCTGCGGCCAGTAATTGCTGCTGACCGGGCGACCGTGTACCAGCGTCGTATAGATGAAGTTGTGCAGCGTGCTCGTCCAGCCCAAATTCACAAGTCGGCTGGGACGGGCGGGGTCATAATAGCCGGGAATCTGCGCTGTACCCGCCAACCGGGTCGTCAGGTTCGTCCGCTCGGTCGCCAATTCCGCCAGCCGCGCATTGATTTCATCTTTGCGGGTGTCGGTGGTGCCTGCCGCATTCAGTTCGGCGTTGAGCGACTCTTCTTCCTGATTGATCGCGGCGAAGAAGTCGTGACCGAACAGGTACGGGCTGTTCAGAGCGGGAGCACGTGCGCTTCCCAATCCGTCCGTCCCGTGACACGTCGAACAGTTGGTGTTGAAGAGCGCCGCTCCGCGTTCAATCGCGCGGCCATTGTACTGGTTTTCGAACGCCAGCATACGGCCCGGTTCGTTGATCGCAATCCATCCGATGATCGCGATCAACGCAAGGAAAGCAACCGTACCCGCAAGGATACGGCTTTCGATCTTCTCGAATATCAGTCGCTGAAGGTTCATCGATTAACTTCCCGGTGCGGCAAAGTACTGCGAGTCACGATGGATGAAGATATGCTCGGAGTTTAAGCGCGGGATCGGGAACCCATTGGCGTCCAGACGCAGCACCGGTTCGCCGTCCGCCCCGTATACCACCTTACCGTTTTCTACGACCACATCTTCCCAGCGAATGAACACGTCAATACGCCGTAGATTCTCTTGAACGTCGGTCACGATCACACCACCCCACGCATTGTGGAGTTCGTCAGCGTGTTCTTCCAGTCCAGCTTCGAATTCTTCCATCACCGCGCGCAGTTCCGGCGACGTATCGGGCACGGTCGTGAAGTTGAAACTGTTCAGCGCGAGGTTCTGCTGGCCGCTCAGGTACATCCGCACATCGTCGCCCAAGGTGCCCACGGGCACGGTCGTGACGAAGCGCGGCGCATTCGCATCCAGCGCTAACTGAAGCTCTGAATTCAGCGCGTTCACCGCCGCCTGTCCATCTTCTCCAGCAGCGAGCGCCTCGAATTCACGCGTCGTATACAGGCCCGGCGTCAGTTCGTCAAACGGGATCGGGCGCAGCGTCCCCATATGGTTGTGCTGCGGCTCCATCGTCATATGGTGCATGACGGTGATGTCCGCCGAATTGACGACACCGAACTCCGACAACCCCATGTAGCTGAACACCACCAGCGAGCTCATGATCAGGAAGCCGACCGTAAGCTGAATGCGGCGGTGTGCCCATCGGCGGCTGGGAGCCGTATCGACATAAGGCCAGATGAACAGGAAGCCGAGGAAGACCGTCGGGAAGATAATCCCCCACAGCACTTTATCGCCCAGCTTCAGCGCGCCTTGAATCCACAAGAAGTACCAAGGAGCGGTCGTACCTAACGGTGTGGACTGCGGATTCGCGTGGTTTTCAAGCGGCGCGTGGAAGAACCATGTCACCAGCACCACAAGGATCAGCGATGTGACCGCGACCCACAAGATTTCACTCGTCAGAATATCGGGGATGAAGTACACGCGCTTATCCAGCGGCACGCGCTTGGCGGTGTCTTCGCCGATGTTTTCTTCAGCAGGCGGTAAGCTGTGCCCGTTGACGATCACCTTGTAGTAGTGAACGCCCGTGAACACGAACAACAGCGCCGGAACCAGCAGCACGTGCAGCAGGTAGAAGCGGAGCAAACCGTTCGCACCGATGTCCGGGCCACCGCGCAGCAGCAGGTTCAAGTTTGTACCGACGATTTCCGGCGGCGCGGCTTCCACCATCGAGGCACCGATGGTCACCGCCCATAGGGCCAACTGGTCCCACGGCAGCAGGTAGCCGCTAAAGCTGAGGAAGTAGGTCAGAATGACCAGCACCACACCGCTCGCCCATGTGAACTGTCTGGGCTTTTTATAACTGGCGGTGAGGAACGTTCTCAACATGTGTAACGTGACGATGATGACCATCGCCTCTGCGCCCAAACGGTGCAGGTCACGGATGAACTGCCCCAGCGGGACAGCGCTCATCATGCTGAGCATGTTCTGATACGCGACTTCTGGCGACGGCGTGTACCACACCATCAACAGCATACCGGTGATCGTCTCGAAGAAGACGAAATAGGTGGAGAGCCATCCCAACCGGAATTCGGGATAAATTCCCGTCACCGATTTGTGGAAATAGCTCGGGCGCATGTGCAGCCAGAACCCATCGGCATGCGGTTGCAAACGAGGGTTCGGCTTGCGAGTTGGGGCCTCACCACGCAGCGCTTCGCGGATGTCCTGCAAGTTCATCCCCGCAGTGATGCGTTCGGTGAGTTCGTTAACCCCTTCAAAAACGGCTCTTTTTAAGCCTTTTTCTTTGATGTCGTCCAAAAAGGACGGGAATGGGAGAACGGACATCCGTGTGCTCCTACCTCTCCTTTTACATGAGTGCGAACGGCGATTTTTACCGTGTTATACCCAGATGAATGGCCGCCGTTAATTGCGACCCGTACGCTTCAGTTTCTTACCGGTATTGATCGCAAGGTTCGCAACCGTCTTGCCTGCTATCGAGACCGGATCACCCACCGAGTCATACGTCGCCGTCGAACCGTCGGAGAACGAGATCACCGTATCAAAACGGTCAAGGCTGCGTGGAGCCGGGCCTTCGATGTACGTCCCGTCGATCTGGTACTTCGACCCGTGACACGGGCATTCAAAGCGATGGTTCGAATCTGACCACTTGGGCAGACAGCCTAAATGCGTGCAAACGCCGAACAACACCACCAATTTTTCGTCTGCGGTCTGCGAAATCCAGAAACGACCTTCTGGGATATTGACAGGAGCTTCATTGGGGCCGGGAATACGATCCGGACCAATGTTGAAAACACCGCCGAACGTCCCTTCCTTAAAGCGCGGCAGTGCGAACCAAATGATCGCAGCACCACTCCCACCTGCTAGCATAGCCATCGACGCGCCCCAAATGTAATACAAAAACTCGCGTCGGTTTGGGGCGGCAACCTCAACACGCGGCGCGGTTTTGGGCTGGGGGGCGGCAATCACTTTACCCTGTTGTTCCGTCGAAACAACGGATGCCATGTGTACCTCCTGAGGTTCAAGACGGCATTGCCTTGTGCAACTGAGTATAGCACACCCAAATCGATCAAAGGAGATGGAGGGGCACTACGATTCTATTCTCAGAGCGGCTTGTCTTTGTAAAATGTATCACAAGCGTTTGGGACTGTCAAAAAAAAGATGCGATCTTCACGCGGAAATTGGCCGTTTCGGGCGTTTAGTGAAGGTTTCCCGATCGTTATGGGGCCGTTAAGCATTCACAGACCCATTTTCTTGCCAATCGCGGCGGTTGCACGCCATAATCGCAGTATTATTTTTCATGAAAGGCGTTCGCAGTTCAGGTGTTAGCCGTTAGGCCCGGACTGGCGCCCGGATGTGTCCATGACTGCCCAACCCCCTGCCAAACCCGCGCTGCCACCCGCTCAAATGGTGCAGACGGACGAACAACTGCGCCAGCTTGCCAGAAAATTGGCGCAGGAATCCTTGATCGCTGTCGATACCGAATCGAACAGCCTTTATGCCTACCGTGAACGGGTGTGTCTGATTCAGATTTCGACCCGCACACAGGATTTTATCGTCGATCCACTCGCCATCCGCGATATGACGCCGCTTGCGCCGCTGTTTGCCAGCGACACCATCGAGAAGGTGTTTCACGCCGCGACTTACGATCTCATGACGATGAAACGCGATTTCGGTTTTACCTTTCGCAGCCTGTTCGACACGATGGTCGCCGCCCGCATCTGCGGATCGCGCACCATCGGCCTCAACAACCTGCTTGCCGACATCATCGGCATCCAATCCGATAAAAGCCATCAGCGTGACGACTGGGGCGAACGTCCCCTTTCGAAGGCCAGTCTGCTCTACGCGCAAATGGACACCCATTATCTCGCCACCCTCCGCGATTACTTTCACCAGCTCCTCAGCGAAAAAGGGCTGTGGACGGAAGCACAGGAAACCTTCGCCGAACTCGCCAATGTGCCGCCCTCCAGCCACACTTTCGATCCGGATGGTTTCTGGCGCTTGGGCAAGCCGAACCAGCTTCGGCTGCGTTCGATGGCGATTTTGCGTGAGCTTTATCTGTGGCGTGAGGACAGCGCCCGCCGTGCTGATGTGCCGCCTTTCAAGATTTTGCAGGATAAGACGCTCGTCGCCATCGCGCAGACCGCCCCATCCTCGCTCGATGAGCTGTCGCATGTCGATGGCATGACGGCGGGACTGCTGCGCCGCTTTGGAACCGACGTGCTGCGACAGGTGACGCGCGGCAGCAAAGCCGACATCCCCGCCGCGCCGCCCATGGAACCGCCCGCCGATCCGTTCGTCGTCGAGGTTTACACCGCCCTCCGCGAATGGCGCAAAAACCGTGCCGAAGCGCGCGGCGTCGAAGCCGACGTGATCGTCTCGCGCGATGCACTGTGGGCACTGGCGGAACAGCGCCCCGAAACCGTCGAAGCCATGCGATCAATCCCCGGTTTAGGCGAATGGCGGCGGCAGACCTACGGCGCAGACTTGCTTGAGGTGCTCAAAAAGTTCAAATCACCCACCTAGGGCCGCGTTGCGCTGTACAATAAGACATCACACACGTAAAGACACCGAGTGTGGTGTCTTTGCGTTGAGTTTGGCTTACCAGCGACAAGTACGCTTGGGAGACGCATATGCGACTAGGATTTTACGGCGCGGCACGAACCGTGACCGGTTCGCAGCACTTGATCGAAGTGAACGGCACGCGGATCTTGCTCGACTGTGGCTTGTATCAAGGCAAACGTTCCGAAAGCTACGAACGCAACCGGGCGCTCCCGTTTGATGCGCGCAGCATCGATGTGATGATCCTCTCGCACGCCCACATCGATCACAGCGGCAACATCCCCAATTTGGTCAAATCCGGCTTTCATGGCGACATCATCTGCACCCATGCCACCCGTGATCTGTGCGCGACCATGCTCCTTGACAGCGGGCACATTCAAGAAAGCGACGTTGTTTTCGTCAATAAGCAGAACCGTAAGCGCGGCCTGCCGGACGTGGAACCAATTTACACGCAGGAGGACGCGCAGGACAGCCTCGATCGCTTCGTCACGCAGGATTATGGGCGCACGCGAAGTGCTCCCGGCGTCTACCTGACATTCCGCGATGCCGGTCACATGCTCGGCAGTGCTTTCGTCATCCTCGATATTGACGAGCGCGAACCCAAACGTGAGGTTCGCCTTCGTCTTCAGCGGCGATCTGGGGCGGCGCGGCATCCCCATCATCCGCGACCCGCAGACCGTCGATGGTGCCGATTTCCTCATCATGGAAAGCACCTACGGCGATCGTCTGCACCCGCCTTACGAAGACGACACCAAACAAATGGAACGCATCATCACCGAGACGTACAAGCGCGCGGTGATCGGTCGTCATTCCGTCGTTCGTACGCGCACCCAGCAGTTGATCTACACGTTGCACCAGCTCACGGTCAAAGGCGATATTCCACAAATTCCCGTGTTCATCGACAGCCCGCTGGCCATCGATGTGACCAGTGTGTTCCGCTTGCATCCCGAATGCTACGATGCCGAAACCCGCGCCTTCATGCTGCAAGTGCAAAATGGTCGTTCAGCGGATGTGTTCGGCTTCGACATGCTGCACTATACCCGCAGCGTCGAACTATCCAAGCAGTTGAACTACATGCGCGATCCGGCGATTATCATCAGCGCCAGCGGCATGGCGGAAACCGGGCGCATCCTGCATCATTTGAAAAAACAAAGTCGGTGATGCGCGCAACATTGTCCTCCCTCGTCGGCTATCAGGCCGAAAATACTCCTCGGGCGACGGCTGCAAGATGGCGGCGAAAGAAGTTCGCATCTTCGGCGATCTATATCCTGTACTGGCGCGTCGAATATCTCAGCGGGTTCAGCGGTCACGCCGACCGCGATGAACTGCTCGACTGGGTCGGCGCATCTCAAGAAAGCCGTCGCGCACCTTCTTGGTGCATGGTGAAGAACCTGCACAGATGGCGTTCGCGGCACATTAAAAGACACGACGTTCAAGTTAAATGTCACCGTTCCCGATTGAAACAGCAGATAGAGGTTTAACGGTGTCATGGCAAATGTAGGGTTGTACTTACGATGGCACATTGAGGTTGCTCGTGTATGGGCAAAATATTCATAAGTTACAGTCGTTCGAATCGGAGATTTGCCAAATCACTTGCGCATCGGCTCTCTCAATTGGGCGTAGCAATATGGATAGATGAAGAGGATATTCCAAGCGGTGTGAAATGGGACAAAGCAATAAACGAGAAATCTCGTGAGTGTGATAATGATCTTGATTATCTCTCCTGAAATCAATGCACTCACAGAGCGTTGAGGCTGAATGGCAGTATCTCTATGATAGCAGAAACCGCTTATTCCAGTTCTTCATAAGCGCCTGAGTGGATGAGCATTACCAACTTAGACGACTTAACCATATTGGATTTGTAAACCAATCTTTTGATGCAGGTTTTACTAAGCTCACCGCAGAATTGCAGAAAAAGGGGGATTTCTCTCTAAAAGCGGTATCATCTACATTAGTTCAAAATGCATCAATATTTTCTCAGCCTATCCCCTCAACCCAACTAATGCCTGCTCCGTTTGGCTGGATTGATGTCCTGAAGAAGATAATGCCATCAATTTGGCTGCACACACCATTCCAAATTGGCAAGTACCTCATCGCAAATAAGCAGTTTGAGAAATTCATCCGTGCCAATGGTTACAACCAAAAACTTTGGTGGGAGGCCAAAGGATGGGAATATCGCGAAAGGGAAACTGGACGCACCCATTGTATTGGTCAGATAGCAAATGGAATGGCGCAGAACAACCTGTGGTTGGCATATCATGGCATGAAGCTAGAGCCTTTTGTTTATGGCTCAGTCAAGTTACAGGTGAGAAAATTACCCTTCCGACTACCACACAATGGCAGCTGGCTGCAAGAGGCCCCCTGATGGGTGGAGTTAACCCTTTGGGGGAATGAATGGGATCCGCGTCGCTGTAATAACAACGCGGATGGAAAAGGGCATAGTAAGACTACTTCGGTGCTGCGATGAAGGTCTTGGAGACAGCTATTTTGGTGTTGTCGACATGGTTGGAAATGTCTTCGGGAGCTATGTTTGAATGATGCAGACTCCCAAAGAATGATTCAGATGTGGAAACAGCTCGCACTTTATGGCGGTGCGTGGAAATATAGTCCAGTGTTTATGTTCCGTTGTGATTCCTACAGCAAATCAGACCTTACGAACGAAATTATTATGTAGGTTTTCGTTGTGTTCGATCGATAAGCCAAGGATCACAAGCCATGCCGGGGAAATCTCCGTTTGAAGAAGAACACCGTGAATGTCTGCGGGCGCATTACACGCACGTCATCCGCGAAAATGAAACCCGCACCGAACGCACGCTCAAGGGCGTACTCAAGGAATTGGGCTTCCGTGACGACGAAATCGCGGAATTGAAGGTGCGGGCGACCGCCCACGTCGATGACTCCGGGCCCCGGGTTTGTCCCCGATCCTGAAATCATGGAGACGATCGCGGCGATCGGCGATGCCGCCGCTGCCAACGAAGCCGCGCTCAATCCCGGCGGCGTCAGCGATGGTGAACCGGTTCCGGCAGAAATTGCCGCGCAGGATTTACACCTTGCCGGGCGTCATGTCGGCGCGGACGATCCGGCTGTCATCGAAGCAGCAGCCGAAGCGGTGCAGCCGAAGCCGCAGAGAAGGCCGCCGCTTCGCCGCCGCGATCGAAGCCTCGATCGCGCAGGATGATGTCTCCCGGCGTCCTGCGTCGATGAGTCCGACAATCCACCGCCTGCAGAGATCCTGGCGCAGTGCTGTCGCTGTTCTGATGAACGACCTCGACTTCATGCGCCTTGCGCTCATCGAAGCGGAAAAGGCGCTCGCCTCCCACGACGTGCCGATCGGTGCGGTCGCCGTCTATCAGGGAACCGTGATCGGCACCGGTTACAACCGCCGCGAAGCCGATCACGACCCCACCGCCCACGCCGAGATGCTCGCCATTCGTCAAGCGGCGGCGCATCTGGGACACTGGCGGCTCGATGGGGTGACGCTTTACTGCACCCTCGAACCGTGTACGATGTGCGGCGGCGCGATGGTGCTGGCGCGGCTTCCCCGTCTCGTCTACGCCGCCATCGATCCAAAAGCGGGTGCGGCGGGCAGCATCATGGACGTGTGCCGCCACGACAAGCTGAATCACCGCATTGATGTGCAGGGCGGCCTACTCGCCGACGAAGCAGGCGATCTCATCCGTGCATTCTTCCGCTCCAAACGCACCCCTTAACGCAAAGATGCCAGCGCAGAAGGGCGCGTCTTTGCTTCGTTGCGTCTTTGCGTTGACTCTTTTTCTGTTTTCTTTTCCGTAAGTTTCTGTGGTTGATTCGCTTTTCATTTCTCCACCGTTCGCCCAAAAATTCGGGATTTACGACCAGCAGAGTTTCGCTATAATCCATCGCAGATGGAGAGGTGCCAGAGCGGTTGAATGGGCTCGTCTCGAAAATGAGTATACCCTTGCGGGTATCGTGGGTTCGAATCCCACCCTCTCCGCCTGACGGCGTTCAGATAAACGGCAGATCGGTTCACGGTCTGCCGTTTTTCGTTGATCGGGCAGATTTCACCCCCTGCCCGCGTCATGATCATCATGCACTTGATTTCACGCCGTGAAGGACAATCCCCCATGACGACTTCCGCCGCGCTGAACGAACAGCGCCGCCAAAAAGACACCTTTTTCAAGACCCACCCACAGTCGCCGCTTTCCCCCGCCCAGCAGAGCGCGTTCAACGGCCTGCGCTACTACGATCCCAATCCATCGCTCGATCTCACCGTGACCGTCGAACGTTTCCCGGATGACGATTACATCACCATCGAAACCACCAGCGACGAAGTACGCCGCTACCGCCGCTACGGGCGCTTCGCCTTCGACATTGACGGGCAAACCGCACAGTTGACGATCTACGAGACGCCGCACGGGTTCTTCCTCCCGTTTGTCGACTCCGGGGCCAACCGGGAAACCTACGGCGGCGGTCGCTATCTCGATCCCGAAATGGTGAGCGAAAACGAGTTTCACGTCAACTTCAACGAGGCGTATAACCCCTACTGCGTCTATTCGAGCGGCTATTCCTGCCCGCTGACGCCGTTCGAAAACCGCCTCAGCGTCGCCATTCGCGCCGGGGAAAAGCTCCCCGAAGGCCAGTGGACAACCCTCGAATAACCTTCGCTCGGGCGCCAACTTAAGGGATTTCGCCTCAAAGATGCGCTGTTTTTCACCCCTCTCCGTAGCGGAGAGGGGGCGATGCGAAGCATCGTGGGGGTGAGGGCCAATGAGGGCGCAATTCCTTTTCTCTACCCCCCACGCGCCCAATTCATGTCACACTGAAGAACAAAGACATTTGCGCCGCCGCCCGTCACCCAAGGAGCCAACCTTGAACATTTTGATTACGGGTGCATTTGGGAATGTAGGGACTAGCCTACTCCATGAACTGCTGCCACGACGGCAGCATACGATCCGCTGTTTCGATCTCCACACACCGGTCACCGAGCGGCACGCCCGCCGCTATGGGGATCAGATCGACATCGTTTGGGGGGATATTCGCAATCCCGACGATGTGAACCGTGCGGTCAAAGATCAAGACGTGATCATCCACTTGATCGCGATTATCCCTCCCGGCAGTGACCGCGATCACGACCGCACACGCGCCGTCAATGTCGGCGGCACCCAGAATATCCTGAACGCGATGCAGGCATCCGATCGCCCCACCCGCTTGATCTACGGGTCATCGCTGGCGCTGTTCGGGCGCACACAGCATCTCCCGCCGCCGCGCACCATCCATGATCCCATTCAAACCACCGATGTCTACACCGAAACCAAAGCCGAATGTGAGCGGATCATTCAGGCATCGGGCGTACGCTGGTCAATTCTGCGTTTTGGCGCCGTCATGCCCATCGACGCGCTCAAGAATATCGATCCGCTCATGTTTGAAGTCCCGCTCACCGATCGGATGGAATTCGTCCACACCTTCGATGTCGGCTTGGCGCTGGCGAATGCCATCGACACCGACGCCATCGACGGCAAAATCCTCTTGATCGGCGGCGGCACGCGCTGCCAAATCACCATGCGCGAAATCACATCGGGGCCGCTGGAAGCGCTGGGGATTCGCATGCTGCCCGACAGCGCCTATGGGACAACGCCCTATCACACCGATTGGCTGGACACGACCGAAAGTGAAGCCCTGCTGCACTATCAGCGCTTCACCGCCGATGATTATGTGCGCGATGTCGTCACGGCGATGGGCTGGAAAAAACATGCGATCCGCTTGCTTGCTCCGGTGATTCGCCGTTACATGCTCTCAAAATCCCCTTACTATCACGTCAATTGATCCCCTCCATACCGAACCAACCGATCAGCGGTGGATGCAGAAATTGCGCGGTTGGGGTAAAAGAGATGGAAAAGTACGCAGTGCCGCCCAGAGACTCTGGGCGGCGGTCGGATTCAGAAGGAGTACATGCTCATGCAGAGTCGTTTTGGAAAATGGAGTTTTGCGATCGGTCTTTTGTGCTGCGTCCTGCCGCTGCTGATGCAGTCGGCCACCGTCCACGCCGCGCAAACCGGGTCGAGCGATGCACCACCCTATCGCATCATTGGCTATTACCCGTCGTGGGGCGTTTACGCGCGCACTTACATGGTGACCGACATCCCCACCGGAATGCTCACGCACATCAATTACGCTTTCGCCAATTTCCACGAAGACGGAACCGTCCTTCTCGGCGATGAATCCGCCGACACCAGCATCATTTACCCCGGCGATCAAACCAGCGATCCGAATGCACTGCGCGGCAATTTCCGCCAGCTTCAACGGATGAAGGAAGCCGATCCCGGCCTGCAAACGCTGATCTCGATCGGCGGCTGGAACTGGTCGGCGCGTTTCTCCGATGTCGCACGCACGCCCGAAGTCCGCGCCACTTTCGCCGCCTCCGCCGTCGATTTTATGGTGCGCTACGGCTTCGACGGCGTCGATATTGACTGGGAATACCCGACGGGCGGCGGTCATCCGCTCAACCACACCGATCCCAACGATCCCGAAAACTTCATCCTGCTCCTCGAAGCGCTGCGCGCCCGCCTTGACGAACAAGGCGCACAGGATGGCCGCCACTATCTGCTGACGATTGCCACCGGAGCCGGACGCGATAAGTACGAAACGCTCGATTGGTCGCGCATCACCCAAGCCGTCGATTGGATCAACTTGATGACCTACGACATGGCCGGGCCTGCCAGCGATGTGACCGGATTCGCCGCCCCGCTCTACGACTCCACCGAAAACCCGCCCGAAGGCACCAGTGTCGATACCGCCGTGCAGGGCTATCTCTCGATGGGCGTGCCGCCGAGCATGATCAATGTGGGTGTGCCGTTCTATGGGCGCGGTTGGGGGGAAGTCCCTGCCGAAAACAACGGGCTGCACCAGCCTTTCGGTTCAATCCCGTCCGGGACATGGGAACCCGGTTTCTTCGATTACGTCGATCTGGCCGAAAATTATGTCCCGAACTATCCGCGCTTCTGGGACGAAACCAGCCAATCGCCTTGGCTCTATGATCCTGATACCGGCATCATGATCACCTACGACGATCCCGAATCGATCGCCATCAAGATGGCCTACGTGCGCGAACACGGCTTGGGCGGCGGCATGTTCTGGGATCTCAGCGGTGACGATACACAGGCATCGCTGCTGACTGCCATGTACGAAGCACTGAACGGGAACGGGTAGACACATCGATGAGTCTCTTCAGGCGCGTGTTCCAAAAGACAGGACGGGCAGCAGGTTCCTTCTCTGCAACGATGATGGCGCTCACCGTCATGACGGCGGCTTGCACATCGCTGATGCTGCCGGACAATGCCCCAACCCTGACGCAGTTTCCGACCGGTGCGGCAGAGACCGCCGAACGCACGCCTGAAGGAGGGAGCGCGGCAGGGCAAACCGTCGCCCTGATCGCGACCGCCCCCATCGTCGATCAGCTCTCCGGCACCCCAACCGGCATTCCGGCAGCCGCGCCGATTACCCTGCGCGTGTGGCTGCCGGAATCGCTGGCCCCGGTCGAAAACGGCAATGCCGCCGAACTGCTCTCCGAACAGATTAGCGGCTTTTTGAGCCTTAATCCCGATGTGCTGCTCGATCTGCGCCTGAAGCGCCCGTCCGATGTGGGCGGGATTCTCTCCACGCTTCGCACCGCCAGCATCGTCGCCCCCGATGCGCTGCCCGATCTCACCCTCATGCGCCGTGCTGATCTGGTGTCAGCCGTACAGGGGGGCTATCTCGAAACGCTGGATGATCGCCTTCCGGTCGGTTTCTTCGATGCCTTCGATGTGCGCGTCGCCGGCTTGGGACGGATGGAAGATCGCCAGTATGGGGTTCCTTTCACGCTCGATCTACTCCACACAGCCTACAATCCCACCCGCACCCCCAACGTGGAGTCGTGGTCGTTTCAGGCCATGCTCGATCAGCAGGTGCATTTCGCTTTTACCGCCAACCGTGCCGGAATGCTCAACGACACCGTGCTGCTTCAGCTCATCGCCGCGGGCATGGAGATCAGCCCGGACGGGATGCTGAACGTGGATTCGGCGGCGCTGCAATCGATCTTCACCTACTATCAAAACGCCGTCGCTCAAGACTTGATCACGCCGGATGTGCTGACCTATGTCGATCCGTCTGCCTACGCTGACGCCCTGCTCACCGGGGAAACCGTCGGTGTGATCAGCGCTCGCCAATATCGCCAATGGATCGCACAAGGCGAATCGCTGGCGGCGGGCTACATTCCCACTCTCGACGGCACGCCGATCACCCTGCTCGATGGCTGGATGTGGGTGCTCGTCACCGCCGACAGCCGCCGCCAAGAAGCCGCCGCACGCTTTCTGGCGTGGATGTTCGATCCCGAACGGCAGCAGGCCTATACCGACGCCGCCGGAGTCATTCCCTCGCAGCAAAGCGCGCTCGATCTGTGGGACGACACCGCTTACGCCGATTTCTTGGAATCACTGCTGCCCAACGCCGTCTACCCGCCGGATTCGAACAGCGCCGCCGCCGCGCGTCTGGTACAAACGGAGTTCGCCGCCGTCATCAATGGCAGCGAATCACCCGGCAGCGCCGCCCAATCACTATCCACCCAGCTCGCCCGGCCATAGAACGCAAAAGAATCTTCCGTGCCGCTCGCCGTGTCTTATAGGCGAAGCGGCACACCTCGACCGTACTTGCAGATACGGGCTTGGCAATGCCCCCCTTTCCAGTAAACTAAGCCGCCAATTATTGACCGTCTGGTTGCCTCTATTTATGAAATCATCGCTCATTCGTATCTTTATCCCTGCCCTACTTTGGATCGTCGCTCTGACGGGGATGATCTCGGTGCCGCAGTCCACGTCTGATCCGTTCATGCGTTTCGCCATCACCGATCCGCCGTTTCCATCGCTCACCTATGGCATTCAAGCGTTCATGTGGTGGGGTGATTGGTGGGCAACCGTCCACAGCCAGTGGATTCAGACGATGGCCTTCACCCATGTGAAGCAAACCTTCGCGTGGGAAGACCTCGAACCCATTCAGGGGCAGTTCAATTTCCAGCCGTCCGATCAACTGCTCGATCTGCTCGAAAGCCGGGGGCTGCGCGTCGTCGCCCGCCTCAGCGATGCGCCTGCATGGTCACATCCCAGCGTAACGGGCGAAAAAAATGTCGATTATGTCGATGCGCCGCCGGACGATCTCGCCCTGTGGGGAACGTTCTGCCGCACCCTCGCAGAGCGCTATCGCGGGCGCATCGATGCCTACGAAATTTGGAATGAACCCAACCTCAGCCGCGAATGGGGGGGACGTGAACCCAACGCGGCGGGCTATGTGGCGCTGCTCCAAGTATGCAGCGATGCCATCCGCGCCGTCGATCCCGATGCCATCCTGATTTCGGCGGGGCTTGCCCCTACCGGCACTTACGATGCCACCGCCTACCCCGATGATCTGTATCTCCAGCAGATGTACGATGCGGGCTTTCAACGCTACATCGATATCGTCGGGCTGCATGCGCCGGGGTACTCCGCGCCGGACATCAGCCCGGATCAAGCGGTGCAAAATGGCAGTCAGCGCTTCTTTACCTTTCGGCGCGTCGAGGATTTGCGTAAAATCATGGTCGCCAACGGGGATGCTGCCCGGCAGGTCGCCATTTTAGAAGTCGGTTGGACGACGGACACCGTGAACCCAGCTTATTCGTGGTTTGCGGTCGATGAAGAGACGCAGGCGCGTTATCTGGTCGAAGCCTACCGTTACGCCGCCGAACACTGGAGTCCTTGGGTGGGCTTGATGAGTACGATCTACATCGGCAGCCCGCGCTGGACGCCCGACAACGAAGAATACTGGTGGAGCGTGACCACGCCGGACGGTTACACACGGCCTGCGTACATCGCACTGGCGAACATGCCGAAGTACTGCGGCACCTTCATCATTCCCGAACGCCCCGGCGATAGTCCCGAAGCCTTAGGACAAGTCCCGGCGCGCAACTGTTTGAGCCAACCGGATGGATCGGACTCATGAATCTCCTTGCCATCAGTTATTTCTTTCATCTCATCGCAACGGTGACGTGGTTGGGCGGGCTGGCGATCCTCAGCCTGATGGTGTTCCCGGAAACCAAACGCATCCTTGGTGATAACCCGTCGCTGTACGCGATACTGTCGCGGCTGCGCAAACGCTTCTTCCCCATCGTCAACTTCAGCTTGGTGGTGTTGGTGTTCACCGGGTTTGTGCAAATGTCCGGTGATACGCACTATGACGGCGTGTTACAATTCACCAATGAGTGGAGCCGCATTCTGCTGCTGAAGCATGTCGCCTTCGTCGGCATGATTTTGTGCGGCGGACTGCTCCAATGGGGGGTGGCCCCGGCGTTGGAACGCGCCAGCCTGCTCATCGAGCGCGGCAAAGGCGACCCGGCGGAGTTGGAACGACTGCGCAAGCGCGAAGTTCGCCTGACGTGGATCAATCTTGGATTGGGGCTGCTGGTCTTGGCCTTCACCGCGTGGGTCACAGCCCTTTGAGTTGTGACCGTTCAACAGCATTTGGTTCAACAAATATGTTGATTGTTCATGTTGATCGACCCGATAGAATAGGTTGATTCTCAAACGAATTTATTGGCACGAAATCAACGTGTGGGGTTGGGTATGATTGCCGATGACCGATCGCCGATCATCATCCCGATCCGGCAGGGCACGCAGCGCGGACAACCATGTACGCGTGCCAACCTGCCTACCTCGCACAGGGGGAATAATTCGGGTGTCTAACCGGCTTGGATATGTGCTTGCAATCCTTATCTTATTGATCAGTTTGGGGCTGCGTCTGTGGGATCTTCCGCAGCTTCCCCCCGGCTTAAGCACGACAGAGATCGACGAAATTCAGATCACCGAAGCCGCGCGGATGGGCAACCTTCGCATTTTCTATAACTTTCGCGGTGCAGGTCATGAAGGGTTGTATCCCGCGCTGCTGGCCGCGACCAGTGCTATGACCGGCGGCGGTCTGATTGGCTACCGAATTCTCTCGGTCATCGCCGGGTTGATCGCGCTGGGGCTGGTCTACGCGCTGGGGCAGCGTTTATTCGGCACGTCCGCCGCGCTGGCGGCGATGGCGTTGTTCGGCTTCAGCCTGTTTCCAACCCTGCTGGCGCGCGGCATCACCCGCGAAACGCTGCTTCCGCTGTATATTGCCGGGACGCTGCTTTCACTGGCGAGCGCGCTGCCCATCTATGGGGTGCGGGAAAAGCGCGAACCGCAAACTACGATCTTCGCGGCGCTGGCGATGCTGCTTGGCATCGGTTTCTATATCCATCCCATCAGCCTGATCTTCACACTGGCGATGATGGGCTTTATCGCCTATATGCTGTTCACCCGCCAGCCAATGTCGCGCCGTACGTTCAGCAATTTGTGGTTCGCGGTTGTGGTGATGATCGTGATCGCGACGCCGTATGTGATCGCCAGCGTGGGCACGCCCGAACTTGGCGGGGCCACGCGCCTGCTGTACGACACCGACACCCCGCGCCAGCTCACCATTTTCGAAGCGATCATTCGCGGACTTAACGGCATCTTTTTCAGCGGCGATGCCAGCCCGGTGCTTAATCTGCCCGGTCGCGCGATGATCGATGTGGTGAGCGGTCTGCTGCTGATTGTGGGGACGGTCACAGCGATCCGCTACTGGCGGCAGCCGCGCTGCGCCCTGCTGGTGATCAGCCTGATCTTTTTGCTGCCGATCGCTCTGCTGGCCCGCCGCAGCCCTAATTTCCTCGCTTTTTCGGCGCTGCTCCCGGTGATCGCGCTGTTGTTCGGGCTTGGCGTCACAACGCTGATCCGCAGTTTTCCGCGCCGGGTACGCCTCGCGGCGGTGCTGGCGGTGATCGCGGTACTGATCTTCAATATTGGGTGGACGGCCAGCGATTTAATGCGCTGGGGTCAAAACGCGCAGGTTCAAGAGGCCTATAACGCGCCGCTGGGAGAAATTGCCCATCACCTTGACGTGACAGGCAATACGATTCCCTCGGTAATCTGCGCGCCGCCAGCGACGGAAATGAATGAATCCGGCGGACTGAACCCGACTCAAATCATGCTGCTGATGGTACACCGCCAGAACGCCCCCGTGCGCACGGTCGAATGTGAAACAGCGCTGGTACTGCCCAACGGCGGCGAACCGATGCAGATTCTCATCCCCGACCCGCACACCTCCGGAGAGCAAAACCCGTTTCTGAGGCGCTGGTACGAGATGGGAACCCATCCGCTCAGCTACACAACCCCGGATGAGACGTATCTGCTGCCCGAAAACGGCGTGGTGGAACTGAACGCCGTCGATCCATTGGCGAATCTCATCGGAGCTTTCACGACCACCGCGCCAATGTCGTATGCGCCGGAAGCGCCCGGTGTCACGGTCGTCGCCGCGCCGCCAGTGCGTTTCGGCGGCAACCTAACTTTCCTCGGCTATGACCAGACGGTCAACGAAACCTATCACCCCGGCGATACGCTCCCGGTGATCACCTACTGGCGGATTGACGGCACCCTGCCGCCCGATTTGCGCATCTTCGTCCACGTGCTGACCGATCCAACGACGATCGCGGTGCAGTGGGACAACTTGAGCGTGATTCCGGCGCAGTTAAGGCCGCGCGATGTATTCATCCAAACCTCGTTTATGCAGCTCCCCTACACCATCCTTCCGGGGCAGTACCGGATCAGCGTGGGGGCGTACACCGACACCGACGATAACCGGTTGGTGGTGTACGATGGCGATACGCCACGCGGTACGCGGCTGTTTCTTGGTCAGATCAATGTGGAGCGAGCAAACTAGCTCATGTTTGAAGTCGTATTTCTGGGAACGTCCGCGTCTGCACCGTCGATCTATCGCGGACTGCCCTCGCTGGCCGTGTTCGGCGGCGAACACCGTTTTCTGGTGGACTGCGGCGAAGGCACGCAGCGGCAGATCCTTCGCAGCGGGATCGGGTTCAAGAAACTGAACAAGATCCTGCTGACCCATTCGCATCTGGATCATATTCTGGGGCTGGGTGGGCTGATTTCGACGTTCGCCCGATGGGAAAACGAAGGCATCGAACAGATTGATATTTACGGCGGGCGGGCCACGCTTGACCGTGTTCACGCGCTGCTGTACGGCGTCGTGCTGCAATACGAGCAGCTTCCGATTGAGATTAAGCTGCTGGAACTGGCGCCCAACGTGATCTTTCGCGGCAAGGATTATCAGGTGCGCGCCTTCCCGGTGACACATCGCGGTCCCGGCAATTTCGGATTCATCTTCGAAGAACAAACGCGCCGTCCATTTCTGGTCGAAAAAGCCGAAGCGCTCGGCGTGCCCGCCGGGCCGGAGCGTGGGCGATTGGTCGCCGGGCACAAGATCACGCTGGCCGATGGGCGCACGATCACGCCGGAGATGGTGCTGGGCGAGGAAGTACAGGGCGTCAAGCTGGTGGTGGTGGGCGACACCGCCCGCACTGATAATCTGCGCGAGGTGGTGCAAGGCGCGGATGTACTGGTGATCGAATCGACCTTTTTGGATGCGGATGCCGATACCGCCCGCGCGTTCGGGCATATCACGGCGAAACAGGCGGCGACACTGGCGCTTGAGTGCGGCGTCGGCGGGCTGTTGATCACCCATGTTTCACGGCGCTACCGCGAAGCCGATGTGATCGAAGAGGCGCGGCGCGTCTTTCCGAATACCGTCGTCGCCCGCGATCTCGATCACTTCGAGATTCGGCGCAATCCGCCGCTGGTGAAGCTTAGCCAAGACAAAAAACGCGAGAAAACCGCAGATACCAGCGGCGAACCGATCGAAGAAGCGCCGGGTTCGCCGGAATAGGGGTGCGCCGCACGACGTGCCCTGACAAATGTCCCCTTCCCCTTGTGCCTCAGCGGCGTTATAGATCGTCAAGTAACAAGCGTCACGCGTAAAATCCCCCGTCTCTCGGTTGCGCGGTGTACGCTTTGGCTTATACTCAACGTGATGATAAGCGCGGTGGCTGTCCGCCGAGTTTATCCGCGCTTGGAGTACCTTTACGCAGGCTGGAGGAGCTTTATGAACAGAACGACTCGTTTGTTTTTGAAGGCTGTCCTTGTCGTGTCCGTGCTTGCAGTTTTGGCAATCGCTACTGCCGGTGCTGCCTTCGGGCAGACTGCTGATGTGACCTGCACTGGTTCGCTGGCGAACCAGTTGAATACCGTCGGGCAAACCGGACGGCTGACGCGCTTCTTCAGCACCCTGCGCGCGACCCCAGCGGGTGTGCCGATTCTGTACGTCGTCACCCCGGCTGAATTCGTCGTCGCGGCCCCGCCGGATGGCGGCGCACCCGTGCGCTGCGCGGCAGCCGATGGCGTGAATTTGTACTTCGTCTACATCCAGTACACGAGCGCGCCCTATGCGGGTTCGCAGGGCTGGGCGAACGAAAGCCAAGTCGTAAGCGAATACGGTGCCAATCAGTATTGGCTGGAGCCGTTCACGGTGCAACCGCCCACCCCGACACCGCCGCCCCCCGGCCCTGACTGCTCGCTGTCACTGCCGAACCAACTGAACACCGTCGGCCAAACCGGCTCAATCGTCGAACGTTTCAGCACGCTGCGTAGCGCCCCCGGCGGCGCGGCGGTGGCGGTGGTCGATGCCCCGGCAAGCTTCACGGTTGCGGCCCCCGCCGATGGCGGCGCGTCGTTCCGCTGTGCAGGCGGCTTCGTGTACGTGTATATCCAGTACACGAGCGGCGATGCGGCTGGTCAAACCGGTTGGGCGCTGGAAAGCGAACGCGTGAGCGTCTACGGGTACGATAAGTATTGGATCGCGCCGTAGGGAATTGTTCGCCTCTAGAATGATTTTGTGGGTAGGGGCGGATCTGAGATCCGCCCCTACGATTCCCAGTGATTGTCCGATTTAGAGGTAGGTTACTTCTTGCCCGGCATGGGGATTTCCGGGGCGGTTTCTTGCAGGGTGCGCAGATAGTTAATGAGCGGCGTCATCGGCTTGAAGCGCGCGGTCACGTATCCCGGCAGATCGTCGCCCACAGCGGAAACATCCGCTTCCACGCCGACGACATAGCTTTTCTGCTTGAGTAACTCCGCCGCCGGATGATCAGGCGGGAATTCCTTCGGCAGTTTCTTCGCCTTGTAATCACCCAAGCCGCCGAAAGTTTTGACAAAATCAGGCGCTTCAAGCACGCGGGTGATTTTCTCCGGGTGCGCGGCAATATCGGTGTGAATCCACGCCAGATGTGCGGGCGCAGGCTGATACCAGCCGCCGCCGACCATGATTACGCCGCCCGCGCTCAACTCGAAGTAGTAGCCGGACACGGACGGGCCGCGCCCCTTTTCGGTGAAGTGCGCGCTGAAGGTGGTTTTGTAAGGGCCGGCAGCATCCGGGAAGCGCTTGTTGATGCGAAACGCACAGTCCTTGGCCTTGAGCGGTGCCAGCACGGGATCGTAGCTGGCGAACCCATCGATGATCGTCTGCAAGTCGGCATAGAAGGCGGCACGCAGCGATTCGTAGCGATCGCGGTTCTCATCAAACCACGCCTTATGATTGTTCATCTTCAATTCGAGCAAAAAGACGGAGAGCGCTTCGAGATTCATTCTGCCAAGTCTCCTTCGCCGTAAATCTTCCCCGGTTGAATGATGATCGGCGCGCCGGTATCGACCGTGCCGAACAGATCGTAGGTCGTCGCGCCTGTGACGCGCACCGGGACAATCTCGCCAACGGGCAGCTCGCCTTCCACGATCACATAGCCGTCGATTTCGGGCGCATCGCGGTAGCTGCGGCCAACGCTGAGGGTTTCGCCGGTTTCTTCGCCGTCTTCGTCCTCGCCTACCCCATGCCCTTCGATCAGCACCGGGATTGTTTTGCCGATGTTGGCCTGACTTTTCTTCAGGCTGATCCCCTGCTGAAGCTCCATGAGGGCGTTGTAACGGGCATCCTTCACCTCATCGCTGACGTGATCGGGCAGCGTGGCGGAAGGGGTGCCGAGTTCATACGAGTATTTGAACGCGCCGACGCGATCGAATTCGAGGTCTTTGACGAACTTGAGCAGGCCGTCGAATTCGGCATCGGTTTCGCCGGGATAACCGACGATGAAGGTGGTGCGCACGGTCAAATCTGGGATGGCAGCGCGCATGTTCGCCAGCGTCTCGTAAACCCACTCGACTTTAGCGGGGCGCTTCATGCGCAGCAGCGTATCGCGGTGGCCGTGCTGAAGCGGAATATCGAGGTAATGCAAAATCTGCTTGTGCTTCGCCATCGTGTCGATCAAGCGCGGCGTGACGTAGCCGGGATAGGCGTACATGACGCGAATCCAAGGGATGTCCGGCGCGGCCTGTACGATCGCATCGAGCAGATCGGCAAGCCCTTCTTTCAGGCCAAGATCATAGCCGTAATCGGTCGTGTCCTGCGCGATCAGGATCAATTCCTGAATGCCGCGCGCTTGCAGGGCAACGGCTTCGCGGACGATGCTCTCGATCGGGCGGCTGACGGCTGTCCCCTTGATCTTGGGAATGGCGCAGAAGGCGCACGGGCGGCGGCAGCCATCGGCGATTTTCAGGTACGCGCTGGCCCCCTGCACACTGGCGCGCAGTACGCCGCGCTCATCGAGGCCGACGACTTTGGCTTCATCCGGCAGGTGATAGAGCGGCTCCGGGTGCTGACGATCGCGCAGGCGTCCGACCAGATCGAAAATATCCATCCAGCGGCGGGTGCCGATCACGCCATCGAGTCCGGGGACTTCCTGCACTAGATTCGCCCCGTAGCGCTGCGATAAGCACCCGGCAGCGATCACCATTTGACCGGGTTTGCGTGTCTCGACGAGTTCGCGCAGGGTGTCGATCGATTCCTGCTTGGCGGCGTTGATAAACCCGCAGGTATTGACGATCAATACTTCGGCAGAGCGGGCATCGCCCACGCCGCGCAACCCATTCTGTTGAAGTACCTGCGCGATGCTTTCGCTGTCCACGGTGTTCTTGGAACAGCCCAAGCTGAGCAGGAAATATTTATCTTTGCGATTTACGGTCTTCGCCATCCGTGTTTCGGCTGCCTCATCTGTGCAATTGTATCTATGTATGGGACTTCTCAGTTCTTGAGTATAGGACAAAATCGGCGGCGTTTGAACACCGGGTCACTGATCCATGTGGTTGTCGGCAGGCGCACGCGGCAGTACATTAGGCAGTATGCTGTTCGTATTCAGTTTCAGGGGTGACTCACCATGAATGCTTGCGAGTCCGACTTGATAGTCAGCACATTGATTATGAAACTGACAGATAAAAGTGCAGACGAACGCCGAGAAGCAGCCAAATCCTTAGGTGAGCTTGGCAATACAAAAGCGGTCGAACCTCTCATCGAAGTTTTGAGCGATACCGATCCTAGAGTACGTAAAGCGGCGCTTATCGCTTTAGCACTGCTGGGGGATCGACGAGCAGTCGAGCCTATTATTCGGTGTTTCTCGGATGTTGATCTAGATGTTCGAATGTCGGCTACCTCGTGTCTGGTGCCTGAACTTCAGAAATACGGCTTTCCGGCACTGGTCGCCAAATTAGAAAATCCAGATGAAGAACCCCTGATTCGAGCCTTGTCTGCGTGGGCACTGCATGAGTTTGAACCTTCGCTGGCCGTGCCCATCCTATTGAATAGTGTCAAAGATGTAGACCGCGAAGTGAGATATTATTCGGTTGAGGCTCTGGGAACGTTCAATGATCCTAGGATTGTTGAGACGCTTCTCCTTGCGCTAGAGGATAGCGATGGGAAAGTTCGTGCTATCGCTGCTGCTATGCTGGGAAAGTTTGCGGATTCAAGAGCCGTCGAACCGCTGATCGCTTTGTTGAGCCGAGATGATGAGCAGGTGCGCAGGAGAGCAGCTACCTCGTTAGGAATACTGGGTGATCCAACCGCCATCAACCCTTTGATTGTGGCATTAGGCGATCGTGATTTCCAAGTTCGTGCTGCCGTCGCTTATGCGCTGGGAAATCTTGGAAATCGGAGTGCTGTGGAGTCGCTTGTGAAATCACTGCAAGACGAAAACAGTGAGGTTCGAGCAGCGGCAGCAAGGGCATTAGGAGAAATCGCTCATTCGAGTCAAGCTGTGAAGCAAGCGCTGCTCCACTCGATGCAAGATCATGACGATGAGGTGGCTTTTTGGAGCGCTTGGGCTTTAGGAATCATGGAAGACCGGCAGGCGTTGCCCCTGCTTCTCCAAGCCCTTCAATCACCTAAAGCATGGCAGAGAATGCGCGCTGTTGAAGCCCTAAGTGCTGTCGCTGATGAACAAATCGTTGAATTGATCCTCCCCCTGCTTCAAGATACATATGGTAGGGTGCGGAAGTGGAGCGCACGTGCATTGGGCAAAATAGGGGATCAAAGGGCTATAATTCCCCTTACTAAACTTGCCGATTCGGACACCAGCAGCATTGTTCGCCAAAGTGCGGCGGACGCCTTAAGAAAACTGGACGTAAAGCCGAGGGATAACCAATCTCAATAGGCATGCCGTAGGCTATAACCCTAGCAAACCAATCCTGCGACACTCAATAAGTAAGTAGAAACCCAATGAGCATTGAGAATTTTGTGGCCTTGATAGTAGCAATAATGTTTTTGCTTACGGTGGCAGATTTTTTGTTTATATTTACACGTGAACTTGCAATATTTACGTCGTTACGGTCTAAGGGTAAAATTGCACACGTGACTGTAATCAAAAAAGATGCTCCCACATTAGGGCCCGGGCTTTGTTTTGTTGAATACAAACTCAATAATATCAGTGAGGAACTTACCGTAAGGCAACGTGTGAATCCCAACACATTTTCGCATGTAAAGATTGGCGACACTCTATCAGTGAGTTATTTGGAGCTTAATCCAAAAATAGCAAGAATTACTGATTTCCACAGAGACATGGCATATTTGCGCGTTTATTCAGCGTGGGCCATTGTCTTTGCAATTGCTTTTCCCCCCATAGTTATCATTTACATCCTGCTGTATTTACTTAATGTACTTATTATTAGAATATTTTTATAAATAATAAACTAAAGAACCCAAAGGATCTTAAGGGGCTTTGATCCCAAGGGGAAATCGGCTGCAACGGAAGCAGCATAGAAACAAAGACAGCCGCGCTCTATTTGGATTGTATCCCTACTCGTTGGTAGGGGGTCTAGGACATATTCCAATAAAAGCTGCGACTTTCCGCGTGTTTTAGCCCAATAGCGCCGTTTCACTTCGCGGCGTCGCAATGCGGCAGACGCCGATCTGCTGCGGCACTGCCAATACGCCTTCGATCTCTCAGGCGGTGCGACGACGTGATCAGCCGGGCGGCTTGGTGGGCGGTAAGCCTTCTTGAGTCACACGCGGCGGCAGAATTGCCGTTGCGGACGGGATCGGCGTGTCCGATGGAATGGGCGTGATCGTCGGGGTGCGCGTGATCGTGGGTGTGACACTCGGCGTCAGCGTAATCGTCGGTGTGAGGGTCAGCGTCGGCGTGTCCGTCGGGATCGGTGTTTCGGTCGGCGTCAGCGTGATCGTCGGCGTTGGCGTGATGGTGGGCGTATCGCTTGGCGTGGGGCTGGGGCCGGGCGTATTGGTCGGCGTCAACTGGGCGATCACCGCTCCAGCGGGATCGGTCGGCGTGGGCTGCGGCGTATCGCTGACTTCAGGCGTGGGGGCGAACCCTTCCCCGGTTTGAATATCGACACCGCCGCGCGTGAAGGTCAAATCGACCCGCTGGCCGCGATCGCCAAAAATGGGCTGCGCTTCGCCATTGAACATCACATCCAATGCTTCGGCGTTGCTGGCGGTCACGGTGATCGTGTCCTGCGCGGGATACTCTAGCACGGTGCCGGGGCGCGCGACGCCAATAAACCGATCGGTGCCATCGGTCGCGAGTTTCACCCAACTGCGTTCCGTGAATTGGATCGTCACCAGCAGCCCTTGACCGCTGTACAACTGCTGCAACCCCTCCGGCACGGCGGTATTCAGGATCGGCGTGCGCGTGGGGATCAGCGTGGCGGTCGAGGTAGCGGGAAGCTGCGCGAGAATATCCGGATCGCCGGAATCGGTGATATTGGGGAACGGATTATTGGTCGAATTTTGAAGGAGCTGTACGGCGACATAGACGATCACGGCGATGCTGACCAACCCGATCAACACGCGGAGCAAGAAGCCGCCCAACCCAATCCCCTGCCGGGGGGCGGGAATGCCGCTGTAACTGTAGCCGCCATAGGTAGAAGGTGGAACACTGGATAAGCGCTGCGATTTCGTCGGCGGTTTGGGATTGGTATCGCTGGTCACGCCGTTGAGCGGCTGTGTATCGCGCTTATCACGGCGCGAACGGGAGCGTTTCTTTTTGCGGCGGCTGGCGCGGCGTTCGCGCTTCAGCGTTTCGTCGGCGGCAGTTTCGTAATACGAGAGGATCGTATCTTCGTCGAGGCCAAGCCAACGCGCATAGTTCCGCATGAACCCGGTGATTTGAACGGGTGAGAATTCGGAGAGATTGAACTCGCCCAGCTCAAATGATTCGAGGATACGGCGGCGGATACGGAGCGCATGTTCGGCATCTTCCAGCGTGAGTTCTTTCGACTCGCGTGTTTGACGCAGATAACGACCCAGCGCCTGTGCATCCATGCGTGCGTAGATCCTTGCTGCTCGGTCAGATCAACTCAAGAGGGAGATGAAAGGGCGCGTCCGGCACAGTTCGCGAACCGCCCTTCCCGTATTCAGTGGAAAACCTTGCGACTCGCAGACTATTCCGCAGCCGCTTCCGTGCTTTCGACAGCCGAAGCGACTGCCGCGTCGGCGGGTGCTTCAGCAGCGGCTTCAGCTTGAGCCTTGGCAGCAGCACGCGCCGCCATGAAGCGTTCGAATTCATCTTCGCGCACGATCGTGACCTTCAAGTGCGGCACGGTTTCCGAGCCGAGACGCACGGGCACGCTGTGAGTCCCCACTTCGCGCAGTTGAATTTGGCTGATGCGGCGGCGATTGATGTCAATTCCGGTGGTCTTGTTGAGCGCATCGGCAATTTCGGTGGTCGTCACCGAGCCAAACAGCTTGCCGGTCGGGCTGGCGCGGCGGCCAAAGAACAGCTCCACGCCGTCGATCTGGCGGGCGAGTTCATTCAGGCGGCCTTCAAGCGCGGCTTTACGAGCGTCGCTCTGCGAGCGGAGTTCGGCCAGCTTTTCCAGTTCTTCCGCCGTCGCTTTGACCGCAAGTTTCTTCGGGATCAGCCAGTTACGCGCAAAGCCATCGGCCACGTTGACAATTTCACCTGCAACGCCGTGCTTGTACACGTCGGCAATCAGCACCACTTTCATCGACGTAATTCCTTCTCTCACATAACACGCGCGGGGCGTGACATGGGCATCATAATTCCAACAAAGTAGGCGGATTATATCCACACGTCCGGCCATTTACCAGATGGAACTGATTGCTGAGAGGAGTATAATCCCGGTCATGATCACGAGTGAACCCAAAACCCGACCCCTGTCCCCCGGCAAATGGATCGTGCTGGCGCTGGCGTTGTTCAGCTTTGCCATGAGCGCGCTGGTCAGCCGCACGGTATTCGAGCGCATGCCTCATCTTGAAGATGAAGTCGCCTACCTGTTTGAAGCGCGTATGATGACGGGCGGCAATTGGGTGATCCCCAGCCCGGAGCTGAGGCGCGCCTTCTGGCAGCCGTTCGTCGTCGATTACAACGGCAACCGCTTCAGCAAATACACGCCCGGTTGGTCGATGCAGCTTGCGCTTGGTGAGCTGATGGGTCAAGACTGGGTGATCAACGCCTTTTATGCGATGCTGACGGTCGCGCTGGTCTACCGTCTCGCACGCGAGATTTTCAATGAAGATACTGGGGTGATCGCCGCCGCGCTGACGGCATTTTCGCCCGCTGCCCTGCTGCTCAACGGATCGCTGATGGGGCATACATCGGCGTTGTTCTACGCGACGCTGTTCCTCTATGCCTATTGGCGACTGGAAGGGGCGACGGGGAAGCGCAGGCATGCCTCGCCCCTACAATCGCCGATGGTGTGGGGCATTGTCGCAGGAATCGCGCTCGGCATGCTGGCGATCAACCGCCCGGTGACGGCGGTGGGAATCGGGCTGCCGTTGGTGGTGCGGAGCGGGATAAGGTTGATCAGGGCGTTGAGCGGTGCGCTGGCGCGGAACCCCTCCCCCAATCCACGTCTGCCTCCTGAAAGCCAACCGATGCGATCGGAGTCCCCCCTACAAAATGTATTCCGCACCCTGCGCCCCTTAATCGTGCTCGGTGTGATCACGATTGTGATCGCGCTGATCATTCCGATCTACAACCGGGCGGCGTCGGGCAATCCAAGCCTGAACTTGTACACGCTGGTGTGGCCGTATGACACGGTCGGGTTTGGCGAATGCTGCGGGCGCAGCGGACATACGCTCGAAAAAGGCATGCGCCATCTGCGCTATGACATGTCGCTGACCGCCGCCGATTTGTTCGGGTGGGCGGCGGGCCGCGTGACGGTGAATGTCGTCGATCATCTGGTCAATGACAGCGATTATTTCCCGCTGATCGGCTTGAGTTTCGTCTTGTTCCCGCTGGCGATGTTCACGGCGTTTCGCTGGAAAGCGCTGGGCGTGTTCGCGTGGGCGGCGGCGCTGGTCGCATGGGCAATCTGGCCGTTCGTGCTGTGGGGCGGCTACCTGACGCGCGATCCCGGATTTTCGTGGCTGTGGCTGATCATCGCGGTCGGATGGGTGAACTTGCCCACGTTGTTGTGGCGCGATCAGACGCGATCGTGGACATGGGTGCTGATCGCAGTGATGCTGACACTGGTCGGCACGCAGATCGCCTACTGGGTCGGATCGCAGCGCTACAGCACACGCTATTTCTACGAAGGGCTGGCTTCAGCGGCAATCCTATCGGCGCTGCCGCTGGCGTGGGCGGCACGGCGATCGTCGCGCTGGTTCGTCTACGGTGGGCTGGCGATCGCGCTGGCGTGGAGTCTGTATGGGTACAGCACACCGCGCGTCGGTGCCTTGTACCGCTACAACCAGATCAATCACGACTTGATCAACGAAGTGAACGCACGGCGCACGGGCGATCAACCGGTGCTGGTGATCGTCAACGGGAGTGATGTCCGCTGGCGGGCGTATGGATCGCTGATGGTGAGCACAGGGCCGTATCTGAATACGGATATTGTGGCGGCGCAGAATTATATGGGGGCGACGTCGGATTCGGTCAAGCAGCAGTTGATCGCTATGTTCCCCGGTCGGCAGGTGATCGAAATGGAAGCATCGCAAAATGAAGCGGTGTTCGTGGACGATCCGCCGCCGGGATAATTAAGGATAGGCAAAACGAAAAGATTCAACGCAAAGACGCAAAGGATGGAAGGCGCAAAGGGATGAACGATTTCACTCCTCAGGTGAACACGTTGATCCGTGAACTGGTGACGCAGATTCCGGCGATTCTAGGCGATCGACTGGTGGCGCTGATTGTCACCGGATCGCTCACCTACGGCGATTTTGACCCCGACATCAGCGATGTAGACATCGTTGCGCCGATCGTTAGCCCGCTCACCGAGGCGGACTATGAGGCGCGGCGTGCATCGCACGCCGCGATCGTGCTAAAAGATCCTGTGTGGGACAATCGCGTCGAAGTGCTGTATGTGCCGCTGCACACGCTGAACACCTTCCGCACTGAGTCGAGTCCGATTGGCGTGATCAGCCCCGGTGAGCCGCTGCACGAGCGCATGGCGGATCATGATTGGCTGTTCAACTGGTATATGGCACGCGCCTACGGGATCAGCGTGTACGGCCCACCGCCCACAGAGGTGATCCCGCCGATTTCGCTCGATGAGTTCGTCGGCGTCGTCCGCGATCACCTGATCCACTGGCAGGAATGGGTCTATTCGTTCGCGAGTCGTCCCTACCAGTCGTATATCGTGCTGACGATGTGCCGCACGCTGTACACGCTGCGCTTTCACGAACAGGTTTCGAAGCGCAAGGCGGCGAACTGGGCGGCGAACGCGTTTCCCCAATGGGCGGCATTGATCCGCGATGCGCTGGAGTGGCGCGAGGCCGCTGTGAAACATAAAGGCACACCGATCGATCCAGCGGAGGAAGCGGCGACCCTAGAGGATGTGCGGGCGTTCGTGCGGTTCGCATATGAGCGCGGGGTTGGAAACACAGCCCCCTAGTGGGTTTAGCAGACGCGGCGAAACTGCCCCGCTGCCAATCCTTGAAGTGACGCTTCTACGCTAAACCCCTACAGTATCCTCTGAGGGCGCTTCCTGATCCGTGTGTATAACCCACAAACACTGAGCATCTGATCAGAGCGCGTATGGAAGCAAAACCAATTCCCGTTCTTGACCTCCCCACCCGGCGAACGTGCATCATATTGGTGGCGTTCCTGTTGACTATCTTTCTCTTTTTCACTGCCGACACACTGCTCGATGCACCCATGATCCGCCAGCATTATGTGACGTGGAGCAAGGCAGTCCACATCGTGATGTGGGCGGCATGGATCGCCTATGGGCGGCAGTGGGCGGGCAGCCGCAAGTCATGGTGGCTTTGGTTTAGCGGCGGAGCATTCGTGATCGCACTCGTCTTTTACGGCATCGTTCCCAATTTATCGCTGCTGGTGGCGGCATTCGGGTCGGCATTAATCATATTTGGCATAGTGGTTTTTCCACTAACGATCCTCTTTGCCAGTGTTCTTATTCTGACATGGCTCGACGCTGAACTGTCCAAAGATCGCATCTTTCAACGTCTGCTGTTGATGGGTCTTTTCTTCATCCCGTTTTATGCAACCGGCCAAACCCTCATTGCTCGTGTAGAAATTCCACGACACACCGCTTACAACGATCACCAATACTTCATCGAAGACCGAACGTGGGGCTGGTGCTCGGATATCTGTGAAGTCACCACGCTCTACGAATGCAATGCGCTCGGATTTGCGTGCAGGGAAATTCCACAAAGCGAAGAGACTTCGATTGAATGGTGAGACAGGTTCCCTACTCCTTCGGCTAGTTCAATCGATCCCATTGCAACAAAACTTCTCATCACACGTATAACTGAATACAAGCGGTCATGAACCGCGACTTGTGTATAATGCGTCAAGATAAGTACAAGGACAGTCGCCTATGCGCGTCATCGTACATACCGGCAAGGGCGGCGTCGGCAAGACGAGCATTTCGTCGGCCACCGCGCTCCGCTGCGCCGAAATGGGATTGAAAACGATCGTCATCAGCACCGATACGGCGCACAGCCTCGCCGATTCGCTGGAGACGAAGATCGGCCCTGAACCGATTCAGATCAAGGAAAACTTGTGGGCACAGGAAGTCGATGCCCGCTACTCGATGGATAAGTATTGGGGGCGCATTCAGCGCTACCTAACTTCCCTCTTCGCCAAGCAGGGCGTAGACGACATCGTCGCGGAAGAAGTGACGATCCTACCGGGGTTGGAAGAAGGCGCCCATCTGCTGTGGATCAACCAGTATGTCGAGAAAAACGAATTCGATGTGCTGATCGTCGATGCCGCGCCGACCGCCGAAACGCTGCGTCTGCTCTCGCTGCCGGATGTCACCCGCTGGTGGTTCGAGAAGATCATGTCGATCACCCGTGGGGCGGCGAAGATTCTGCGCCCGATCGGCAAGCTGGTCGGCAAAGCGGACAGCATGCCTGAACCCGATGCGTGGGACGAGGTGAATACGCTGTTCGCCACGCTCGACAAAGTGCGCGATCTGCTGGCTGACCCGTCGATCAGCAGTGTGCGCTTGGTGGTCAACCCGGAAAAGATGGTGATCAAAGAGACGCAGCGGACGTATACGTACCTGAATCTGTACGGCTACGCGACCGACGCGATCATCTGCAACCGGATCATCCCCGACGAAGTGACCGACCCGTACTTCGCCATGTGGAAGCAGAATCAGCAGGACAACATCGCCTACATTGACGAAGCCTTCGGTGAGCTGCCGGTGCTGAAAGCGCCGCTGTTCGGCGGCGAAATCAGCGGCCTTGACCGGCTGCGTATGCTCGGCAACGCGCTGTACGGGGATAAAAACCCGGCCACGCAGATGTTCGAAGGGCAAACCCACCGGATCGAGACGCTCGGCAAGGATCATTACCGGCTGCGCGTGCCGCTCCCGTTCGCGGATAAAACCGATCTCGACATGTACCGCTCGCGCGATGAGCTGACGCTGCGCGTGGGGCCGTACCGCCGGAATATTGTCCTGCCTTACGGCTTGTGGGATCTGGAAATCAAAGAAGCCAAGTTCGAAGGTTCCACACTAAACATTCAGTTCGCGCGGGAATAACCCGCCGTGCTTCACACCGCACTTAGGATTGGCGACGAGGGATGAATGGCCGTCGACACATCGATCAACGGAAAAGTTGAACATGGCGCTCCAGAGGGAGCGCCTGAATTGCAAACCGCGGGCACCGCTCCCGGCGGCAGCGCTGCGAACGGCGGTGCTGTGAACGGCAGCACCCCTAACGGATCGGCTCCAACGACAGCGGCGGCGTCCACGAGTCTGCGCAGCGCACAGATCGATCCGACCGCCGAGGAACGCGCCGCCGAGATGAAGCATCTTGAGCAGGTGAAGCACCGCCCGCGTTCGCTGCGCATGCAGATCCGCTTCACACGGCTGGTGATCTATGCGGGGCTGCTGTTCTTCCGGCTGCTGTTCTGGCATCTGCTGGTGAGCAAATATTTCCCGCAGTACGTCGAACGCACCGGCACCGAACGCTGGAAGGGCTACGCGCGCGGTTTTCGCGGCATCGCCATCGAGTACGGCGGGGTGATGATCAAGCTGGGGCAGTTCATCTCAACGCGCAGTGATATTCTGCCGCAGGAGATCATCGACGAGTTAGCCAGCCTACGCGACGAAGTGCCCAGCGTGCCAACCGACAAAATCCGCCGCATCATCGAAACGGAAGTCGGATCGATCCCCGAACATTTCGCGCGCTTTGACGAAAAGCCGGTCGCGGCGGCGTCGCTCGGTCAGGTACACCGCGCACGTTTGCACAACGGCGATCGCGTCGTGATCAAGGTGCAGCGCCCCGGCATTGACGAAGTGTGCTATACCGACCTCGCCGCGCTTGATGTGGTCGCGTATATCGCCATGCGTTTCCGCTTCATTCGCCGCCGCATGGATGCGGTCGCCCTGTCGCGGGAATTTGGGCGCGTGCTGCTGGAAGAACTGAGCTACACGCACGAAGCGCAGAACGCCGTACGGTTCGCGCAGATGTTCAAGAACGACATGGGCGTCTACATCCCAACGGTGTACGAGAACCTCACGACCGAACGCGTGATCGTGATCGAGGATGTGACGACGCTTAAGCTGGACGACTACGCCGGGATGGAAGCCGCCGGAATCAGCCGGAAAGCGGTCGCTAAGCGGTTGATGAACACCTATTTGCAGCAAATCTTCGAAGATCGGTTTTTCCATGCCGACCCGCACCCCGGCAACCTGTTCGTGTATCCCCTGCCGGAAGATGCGCCGAACGCCCATTTGCAGGATACCGAAGGCGGCAAACCGTTCTACCTGATCTTCATCGACTTCGGCATGACGGGCACGCTGACGCCGCAAATCGTCAATGGGCTGATCGGCACCCTGCAAGCCGTGATCACGCGGGACGCGAAACGGCTGATCGAAAGCTACAGCGAACTCGGCTTCCTGCTCCCCGGCACGGATACCGAACGTCTGGAAGAAGCGACGCGCTTGGTGTTCGATCAAGTGTGGGGCTTGTCGGTGCAGGACATGAGCAGCATCAGCTTCGATACGATGTCGAAAATCGGCTCAGAGTTTGGCGATCTGCTGTTCACGATGCCGTTTCAAGTGCCGCAGGATTTCATCTATCTGGGGCGCACGTTCAGCATTTTGAGCGGACTGGCGACCAGCCTTGACCCGAATTTCAACCCGTGGAGCGAACTTCAGCCCTACACGATGAAGATGATGCAGCAGCAGGTGGCGATCATCCCTGCTGGGAGCGGGTTAAACCCGGTGCTGCAAAATCTGTTAAGCGGGAATGCGCCCGCCGCCCTGCTCAGCTTGGGCCAAAGCGTGATCGAACGGGCGATTAACCCGAACGGCAAGGCGAACAGTGTGCTTCAGCGGCTGGAAAGCGGCGAACTAAAAATGCGCGTCGAACCGACGGCGGCGTATCAACGCCAGCTTGCGCGCATCGAAGCGCAGGGGCGCAAGACGAGCCGCGCCGTGGTGTTCGGCAGTTTGCTGGTCGCTTCGACAATTTTCTATACCAGCGGCGATCATGTCATCGGCGTGATCGGGTTCGTGCTGGCGGGGGTGAGCTATCTGCGCGTGATCTTCAACGGCGATCCCTAAGCCCTTTACCGGCCCATTGGACGAACTGCTTGACGCGCTGTTCCTCGGCGTCTACGCTCTCTGTAACGTCCAATGGGCCGAAACGGAACGCCATGATCAAGCGCCTTCGTCGTATTCCCGTTCTGCTGCACGGTGAACATCCTTCGTTCTTCGAAATCGCGCTCGTTTATGGAGTTGGCACGGCGGGTGCTTTACTTATCGTCGTGCAAAATCGCACGCTGACGGCGTTTCAAACCCTGATTCTGTTCATTCTGGCCTTGGATGTGCTTGGGGGCGTCATCGCCAACAGCACCCGTTCTACGAATCAGTGGTATCACGAGAGGCCTGTGCAAATCCGCCTGCTGTTCGTGATCGTGCATTTCGTCCATCCACTGCTGGCGGTGCTGGTCATCGATCCGGGCCATTGGGCTTTCTTCGCCTGCACCTATCTGGTGATGCTGGGCGCTGCTATAGTGGTTCTGCTGCTGCCGCCTGCATACCCGCAGCGCCCAACGGCCTTCGCTTTTTATCTGGTGGGCGTGCTAGCCGTGAGTTACTTCGCTCAGCCGATCGCGCCGCTGATCTGGTTCGCGCCCGCTTACTTTGCCAAGCTGATCGTGTGTTTTTCCGTCGATCACTATGGCACACGATCACAGGCGGCGCGTTGAAGGACATCCCCATCGGCGACCGTCGCAATTCCACGACGCCATTCACTAGAAGCGGGTGTGTAAGCGTCCAAGGCTCCTTCGCCATTTAAGACGATCAGTTCTTGGCTGTGGGCTGACCAGACAAAATCGCGCAGTCCCGCGTCGATCGGCACAGGTGACGGAGTCAAAGTGGTCAATTCGTAAAGATACAGGCCAGAGGATTCCTTCCATACCGCCAACCGCTCCCGATCTGGCGCCAGATCCCATGCGCGGATGTCGGCTAGAATGGTCAGCGAGTCTCCGGTCACCAAATCCGCCAGCACGAGATCGCTCAACCCTTCCACCCACGCGGAAAAGATAACCGCATGGTCATTGGCCCACGCGTACACAGGTGTATAGCCATCGTCGCTCGTCTGCACGAGCTGACCGCCCCAAACGAGCGCGCCGTGCTGATCATAGGCGTTGAATTCCGCATAGTGATCGCTGGCGGGATAATAAGTGAGGATATAAGTCTCGTCGGGAGAAAAGTCGATGAAAGGGCGGTCGCTGCTGACGCCAAAAGGCAAGGGCTGAAGGGTGCCGGTCTCCATCGAATACAGCAACATGTCCGCGCCATCATTCGACGCAAACGCGATAAAACGTCCGCTGGGCGACCACGTCAAAACCGTACCGGCGGCGCTGCCGAGATCGATAGACGCGATTGTCTCCAGTTCTGCCGCTCCGGTTGAAGTATAGGCAGCCGCCCGTGCGCCATCCGCGTCGTTGACCACCGCCGCAAGCCTCGTCCCATCTGGTGACCATTTGACCTGCGGCGCATCGACCCCACGCCCCGGAATCACCGCCGCAGCGACTTCCCCGGTATCCGCACGAAGTACCGATACCGCAAAAGCATCGACATACTGGCGATCGGGATAGAACTGCACATAGGCGAGATGGCTTGAATCGGGCGACCACTGAACACGCCAATCGATGTTCTGCGTGATGGCGCGCGTTTGCCCGCTGGGGGTATCCGTCAGTGTGAGCTGGTGATCATCCCCGGTCACCGAAGCGATGAAGCGCCCGTCCGGGCTGGCAAAGTCGGTGGGTGTGCCAAATATGGGTGAAACTTCAACCGAGTGAGCGGCACCTGTGTCAAGATCAACCACAATGTCCGATCCGTTGGGCTGCCATGAGGTGACTTCCACACAGGAGCCATTTTCCATGCCGACGGCGCTGAAGGATACGTTTACTTTCAGTATCCCCCAGCACAGCACCCCAAGAACTGCGCCCCATTTGCTGCGATGAACCATGATGCCCCCCTCCACGTTGGGTGATCGCACACCCCTCAGTGTAAGGGAAATCCGTCATGGCCCGGCGCAAACGGTGGCAAAGCGTATCCCTTTAGTGGGCTTTGCCCAGATACGTGATGGCGACGGTGGTTTCCCCTTCAAACGTCTGCGCAACGCGCTTTTTGTCGTCAAAGCCGCTCAATATACGGGTGGATTTACTCGCACGCAGCGCGAACAAAAACTGCTGCGGCGCGGGGGCTTGCAGGCTGAGGATGGCCTGCGTCTGCAAAGCGTAGATCCCCTTCAGCTTGGACGAAGGGATGTCTTTGCCAATTTCGGAAAAGACATTGACGCTGAGATCGCTGACATGGGTAATATCCCAGATGTGGAAATGGATTTTCTTGAGGCCCGTGACCGGTGCGCCATTCTCATCGGTGACGAAGACGGCAAACTTGAACGTCCATCCTTCCGGGCTGATGGTATCGAACATCGCGCCGCTGGCTTGAAGTGTGTAGATCCCTGCCATTGTGATGACTCCCCCCTTGGATCGACGCGATGAAGCGCACTACTGCGCATTACACCACTGATCGATCGCGGTCGATACGATCCTATGCTAGGCGGGTCAAATTTTGGGGCAAGCGGGGTAGTACAGGGATCGAGCGAGGACGACCTGCTCAATCCCTGCAAAAATGGGGCGTGGTTGGGTTAATCGACCTGCACTTTGACTTTCGTCGCGCCCGTGCTGGAGGGACGATCGCTGCCGTCCACTTCGCCGGGGGTGCTGCTCGACTGGCGCGATTGCTTGAACTGCTTGTCGATTTCGCGGCCTGCCTTTTCCATCTCACCGATGGCGGCATCGACCAGAATCTTCAAGCCCTTGGCGAATTCCTTCCCCGCTTCCTTGCCGTGTTCGCGGAAACCTTCCGGCAGCAGCGATTCGATCGCTTTTCCGGTCTCTTCCAACGCCTTGCGCTGGTGATCGACAAATTCCTCAATCGGCGATTTCGCCTTCGGTGCTCCGTCTTCCACGATTTTGATCTCCCGCTGGTTTCGAACTTCGTTTTCGTTTGTGGACATGGTTTACGCGTCCCTCATTCACTCGTTTATTCTACACCAGACTATACGCACAGGGCCGGAGAAGGTTGCAAACGCTAATTCGGCGAGGCTTCGTCGAGCAGATATTCCTGCATGTACTCGGCGATCATGCGGTACCACTTGATCGCGTTTTCGCGCCGTGTCGTCCCGTGCCCTTCCTGCTCATCGACGTAGTAACGCACGTCGCCGCCGTTGGCGCGAATCTTCTCGACCATCTGATCGCTTTCCGCCTGTACCACACGCGGATCTTTCGCGCCCTGAATCACCAGCAGCGGCGCTTTGATCTGGTTCACGTAGGTGATCGGTGACCGCTCGGTGAGCAGATCATGGTCTTTTTCGGCATCACCAACCCACGCTTCCATCATCGAGCGCCAGTGCGGCGGCACACTGGTGACGAACGTCAGCAGATTGGATGGGCCGACAATATCGACGCCCAGCGCCCAATACTGCGGCAGGCGCGTCATCGCGCTGAGTGTTGCAAAGCCGCCGAAGCTGCCACCGAACACGGCGATCCGGTTCTGATCGACCCAATCGAGCGTGTGCAGGTATTTCGCCGCGTGTTCGATGTCTTTCAGTTCCGCACCACCCCAATCGCGATAGATGAGCGTCTGGTAGGTCTTGCCGTAGCCGGTGGAGCCGCGAATGTTCGGCGCGAGAATCCCGAATCCGCGATCGAGCATATATTGGTAAAACCCGTTGTACAGGTAGCGCGGGCGTTCCTGCGCATCCGGGCCGCCATGAATAGACAGGATAACCGGGAAGGGGCCATCGCCTTTCGGGCGGTACAGCCACGCGGGGATCTGGCGGCCATCGAAGGTTGGGAAGCTGATCGCTTCGGGCACAATCATGTCCGCCGGGTCGATCCCGCCGATCATGCTCTGCCCCAAGGCGGTGAGGACACCTGTGTCCAAATTGAATTCATACAGGTTGGCGGCTTCGGTCGGTGAGGCCAACACCAGCGCCAAACGGGTGCCATCCGGTGACAGCGTCATCGCATCCACTTGACCGAGCGGCAGCGCGGGCAGCGTGATCGGCTGGCCGGTCGTCAAGTCACGCCCGTAGAGCTTGCTCGCACCATTTTCATTGACCGACCAGATCAGCCGCCGCCCATCCTTGGACAGTGACACCTGTTCGATGTCGCCGTCGGGTGTTTCGATGTATGACCAGCGTTTCTCGGCAAAGGTGTAGAAGGCCAGCCCGATGAATTCGCGATCATCGTTGGTGATGAGGTAGAAACCGCTGCCATCTGGCGCGACCCCAACCGGGTAGAAGTTGACGCTGCCTTCATGCTCGGTCGTCAGGACTGCTTCGCCTGTTTCGGTATTGAACAGATAGATGTCGCTGTTCAAATTGCTGGTGATCTTCGCGCCGATCAGCGTGTGACCGTCCTTCGCCCAGACAAAGGGGAACCACATCCCACCGCCAGAGGGGAATGGGCGGCGCGTTTCGCCCGTTTCCACATCACGCAGGATGATTTCCATATTCATAGGGTTGAGGTCATTGGCGGCGTAGGCGAGCGTCTTGCCATCGGGCGAGAACGAATCGCCGTTGATGTAGTGCTGTGCCTGCGGCGCGCTGGTGAAGGCTTCGCCCCACCCGCCATGCACGCTGAGCTTATAAAGCTGGTGGAACTCGTCGCCGTTCTGGTCGGCCTGAAAGATGAGATAGCTGCCATCTGGCGCCCATTCGACCGCGCGCACGGTGTGATCGGCATACGAAGTCAACTGACGCGCCATTCCGCCGCCGGAAGGAACCACCCACAGATTGAACTGCCCGGTCGTGTTGGTCACATGGGCAATCTGCGTGCCATCCGGCGAATAGGTGAAACCGGTTGTGTAGATACGGGTCGCGCTGTACTGCTCAAAACGATAACGCGGCATTGAGGGTCACCTTTCAAAAATTTTCCAACGTTCACGTTCATTCCACATATACGATCAAACACGCGAATTTGTTCTAGTATCCGCGTTTACGTTCGATTCGATTGAGGAGCGGCTGCTTGTTCAGGTAGCGTTCGAGGTTGTCGATGAAGACCTGCGCCGCTTTCTCGTGATAGTGGATGCTGTTCCCGGCAACGTGTGGGCTGATGATGACATTTTCGAGGTTCCACAGCGGGCTGGCCGCCGGGAGCGGTTCTTCTTCGAACACATCGAGCGCCGCACCGCCCAACCGTTCAGCCGCCAGCGCGGAGATCAACGCGTCTTCGTCGATCGCGTTGCCGCGCCCCACGTTGATCAGCACAGCCGTCTTTTTCATCGCCTTCAAAACCGTTTCGTTGATCAAATGATTGGTCGCGTCGGTCATAGGCGTGATGAGGACGAGATAATCGCAGTCCTTCGCCATCGAGGCGATCGCTTCCGGCGGGTACAGGCGCATGGGGATTTCGCCATCGGGATCGCCGGTGCCGGGTTCACGCCAACCGTCTTCATCGGCAGGATGCATGACATCGCGCTTGATAGCGAGGACTTTCACGCCCATCGCATCGGCGACGCGGGCTAATTCGCGGCCAATCGCCCCATAGCCGACAATGCCGAGCGTCTGCCCGCGCAGTTCGCGCGGCGCAAAAATCTTGTGTCGGTCTGTGGGCCATTCGGCGTGCTGCTGAAGTTTCATCATGGTGGTGAGCTTCAAATTGAAGGCCAGCATCATCGACAAACAGTATTCGGTGATGGGCACGGCGTGAATGCCGCTGGTCGTGGTCACTTCGAGGTCTTCGGCTTGAATGACCGGCTCTTTGAGGGCGTGTTCGACCCCGGCGGTGTGCAGTTGTATCCAGCGGAGGCGGGGAGCTTGTGTCGGAGAGGGGAAATTGCGCAGCGTGTACAGGATTTCGGCGTCGGCGTAAGCACGATCTGGCACATTCGGGAAATGACGTTCGACTTTCACCTGCGGCACGGCAGCGCGAATACGCTCCATAATCGCATCGCTAAAATCCATCGCCACGACAACATGAATCGGCTCGACCACTTCGGCCATCTGGCATCCCCTTTACGCATCGGTTACGGTGCGGATGTTACGCCATTCAGCGAGGCCACGCAACGACCACCCACCGGCTCATGCGTAGCCGGAGCGGCGGACGGGTGTTACATTAAGCGAATAGAAGCCACATCCGCCGTAAGGAGTAAAACACATGGGTTTGATGGATGGAAAGGTCGCGCTGATTTTCGGCGTCGCCAACAAAAATTCGATTGCGTGGGGGATCACACAGCGGCTGCACGAAGAAGGCGCGCAAATCGCCCTCAGCTATGCCGGTGAAGTGCTGGAAAAGCGCGTGTTCCCGCTGGCACAAGAGATCGGCTGCGATTTTGTCGAACAATGTGATGTGACCAACGACGAGCAGCTTGACCGGGTGTTCGCCAAGGTGAAAGAACGTTTCGGGCGCATCGATGTGCTGATCCACTGCGTCGCTTTTGCCAACCGCGAAGACCTCGGCGGGCGTTTCGTCGATATTTCGCGCGATGGCTTCAAGCTGTCGCTCGACATCAGCGCCTTCAGCTTGATCGCCATGACCAAGCGCGCCGAACCGCTGATGACCAACGGCGGCAGCATCATCAGCCTGTCGTATTACGCGGCGGAGAAGGTCATGCCGGGGTATCACCTGATGGCGATCGCAAAATCGGCACTGGAATCGATTACGCGCTATTTGGCGAACGATTTGGGCGAAAAAGGCATCCGCGTGAACGCGATCAGCGCCGGGCCGATCAAGACGCTGGCGGCGGCAGGTGTCCCCGGCTTCCGCTTGATGCTTAAGTACAGCGAAAAGGTATCGCCTTTGCGCAAACTGGTCACACAGGAAGATGTGGGGAATGCCGCGCTGTTCCTGTCGTCCGACTTGGGCGCGTCGATCACCGGGGAAGTGATGCACGTGGACGCGGGCTACAACATCCTCGGCATGACGCTGAGCGAAGAGGATATGAAGCCAGCAGGCGAATAGGTGAACTCAACACGGGCGCGCTGTAAAAGGCGCGCCTTTCTACCTAATCCCACCTGCTGAGCGAACTAGGCCTAGCGGCCCTTGTTCAGCCTTTCCCCGTATACGACAATCACGCATGCGATTCTGGCCTTCTACCGAGAGGATACGTGAACGTGATCAACACTTTGTTGAAACTGGGTCTCCTTGCACAGACCTCCCCCATGGATCAGCCTGTGGTCGTCGCCGTCGTTCCCAGCCAAATTCTGACGATCATCATCGTCGGGCTGCTGGCAGGCTTTCTCGCCAACCTTCTGATTCGAGGGCGCGGTGGTTTGCTCGCCAGCCTTGCCTTTGGCATTCTCGGCGCGGTGGTGGGGACGTTCTTATTCAGTCTGTTGGGCATCCCGGCGACGGGCGGTTTGGCGGATGGAATCACCCTGCGCTATTACGATATTCTGGCGGCATTCGTGGGGGCGCTGATTCTGCTCGTGCTGCTGATCGCGCTGTTCGGGCGGCGTTTCCGCTAAAGGGAAGAAAAAGAGTCAACGCAAAGACGCAAAGGATGAAAGGCGCAAAGGAAAGCTTTTTTCTTTGCGTCTTTGCTTCATGGCGTCTTTGCGTTAAGTTTTTCGTTTTCTTTTGCGGCAGCTCTTTTTAGCCGCGCAGCAGCAGGCGGCGGCCTGTTTCGGTGAGTGCGGCGGCGGCGAGCGCTTTGATCAAGTCCAAGCCGAACAGCGGACGGATCACATTCTCGATCACCACCGTCGGCGGGCGCCCAATGATAAGCAGCCATGTGCAGCCAAAGACATAGAGCACGACGAGCGCGGCAACCCCTGCCAGCCAGCGAACCCACAACTGCGATGCGCCGCGCTGGGCGAGAAAACCCGCCGTCCATGCGGCAGGGATGAAGCCGATCAGAAAGCCGCCTGTGCCGCTGGCAAACGCCGCCGCGCCCAACATGCGCGCATCCAACGGCGCGTTGAGTGCGATCAGCGCGACGTAGAGAAGCTGGCTTAACGCGCCATCCCGTGCGCCAAGCACCAACCCGGCAAAGATGACGACCAACGGCTGAAACGTAAACGGCACCGGCACCAGATCGATCTGCATGCGGGCAGAAATTGCCGTGAGCAGCGTGAAGACCACTACCCCGGCCAAACGTGCGATCTGCGAAAAGTCGCGGGTCGCGGGAACGGTACGCAGCATACTCCCCCCTTGAAAATGCTTAGGCTATCGGCTCGATGATCACCTGCGCCAATTTGAACTTCGGGCGGAAGAGCGACGGGTGCGACTTATCGGCGGCTTCTTCCATTTCCTCGACCAAGGTCACATGCACGCCCTTGGTGGGCAGATCATAACGGGTGTGGAGCGTCGTCGGCGACTGTGAATTGCGGAAAAACGCCATCTTGTTGCGCGGGTCAATCCGGCGGAGCCGTCCGCTGGCGCGGTTGAAGGACAAATTGACGAGTTCCTGCGCCAGTTGTTCGCGTTCTTGAGCGGTGAGTGTTGCCATAACCCCAATTCCTGAGTGCCATCAGCACATCTGTTTCGATTTTCGCATGACTAATTGTATACTTGGAGACATCACTCGCAAAGGAATAGTTCTATCGTGCTTGCGTCAGCTTTTTCGATTACCGATATTACCCTTTACATCCGCGATCTGTTTCAGGCGGATGACCGTTTGCAGGACATCTGGGTGACGGGCGAAATCTCGAATATGAAGCGCGCCGCCAGCGGCCACTGCTATTTTACGCTGAAAGACGGCACGGCGGAACTCAATTGTGCGCTGTTTCGCAACGATGCGCAGCGCCAACCCGTGATTCCGAACAATGGCGACTCGGTGATCGCGCATGGGGCGATCAAAGTGTACGTCGAACGCGGATCATACCAGCTTTATGTCGATCGTGTGCGTCCGGTTGGCGTAGGTGATTTATATGCGCAGTTTGAGCGGTTGAAAGAAGCACTCGCCGTCGAAGGGCTGTTCGATGAGCTGCGCAAGCGTCCACTGCCCGCCTACCCTCGCACGATCGGCGTGGTCACGTCCGCCGATGCTGCCGCGTTTCAGGATGTGTTGAACGTGCTGCGCCGCCGCTATCCACTGGTGCGCGTGCTGCTGGCACCGACGCTGGTTCAGGGCGTCGATGCACCGCCGCAGATCGTGCGGGCGCTGGCGGCGCTCAATACCCGTTCGGATGTCGACGTGATTCTCGTCTGTCGCGGCGGCGGCAGCATCGAAGATTTGTGGGCGTTCAACGATGAGCGTGTGGCCCGTGCCATCGCCGCCAGCCGACTGCCGGTGATCAGCGGCGTAGGACACGAAACCGACTTCACGATCGCGGATTTTGTCGCCGATCGCCGTGCGCCTACACCGAGCGCCGCCGCCGAGATCCTCACGCCGGATATTGGCGATTTGCGTTATGGGGTGGCTGCACTGCACCGCCAGCTCACCGACTCCGCCGTGCGGCTGATCGATGACAAGCGCGGGCGGCTCAATGATGAAGCACGGGCACTGCGGGCCGCCGCGCCCACCGTGCGCATTCGCGCGCTGCGCCAGCGCATCGACGATTGGAGCGCGCGCATGATCCGCGCCGAACGCGGGCGGATCACCGTGCTGCGGGCTGATCTGCGCGGCAAGACGGCGGCGCTGCTGGCCGCCAGCCCGCAGGCGATTTTGTCGCGCGGTTATGTGATGGTGCGCCGTGTCGATCAAGACGAGCGGGTGAAATCGGCGGGCGAATTGGCCAACGGTGAGGCGATCGTGCTCCAGTTCCGCGATGGCGAACGCCGCGCACAGATCAGCGACACACCCTAAGAGAAAGATTTTTCACCGCAGAGAACGCAAAGAGAGAAATCTCTGCGCCCTCTGCGGTTCGGGTTTTTGAGGGTTTTCCGCTCAGGAGTATGATGCAATGATGGCTGGCATTCAAGAATTGAGTTTTGAAGCGGCGTATGCCGAATTGGAATCGATTGTGATGCGGTTGGACGCGGGCGAACTGGCGCTCGATGACTCGGTGACGCTGTTCGAACGCGGGCGCGCGCTGGCGGACTACTGCCAATCGCTGCTGGATCAGGCCGAACTGCGCGTCACACAGATCGGCGACTCGTAGACTATTCGGTTCTGCGATCAATTTCCACAGGACTATAACACAAGGATTACCAACATTTTCCCGCAATTATCCCACATTTGGGATATGAGTTGGGATATTGCAGGAAAGAAAATGAAAGAGTCAACGCAAAGGCGCAAAGAAAAGAAAAATCCTTCTTGCGCTTTTGCGTTGACTCTTGTTCCACTTTTAGGAGCGGCGGAAGCGGCGCAGCACGATCATAGGAATGGTGCGCGCTTCACTAATGCCGAACGCGATCGCCAGTGCGAAGAACACCACGCCGCCGATCGCCGTACCTGCCCCGGCGATGACGAGCGCCCCGCTATCGCGTAAAAGCTGCATCACGCCATAAATGGCCGCGCCCATGCCCAATGCCGCCGCCAGCGCCGGAATCGCGCCGCGCAAAATGAACGCATCATGGATGCCGCCGATGCGCCGCCGCAAAATCCACCACAGCACACCCGCTTCCGCGAGCGTAGCGATCGAATTGGCGAGTGCTAGGCCGCCGAATGCCCCACCCTCCAGCCGATCCGGGGAGCCGATCACGCGGATCAAGATCAAGCTGAGGACGATGTTGACGACGATTGACACGATACCGATACGCACGGGCGTCCATGTGTCTTCGAGTGCATAGAAGGCACGCGACAGCACTTCAAGCAGGCTGTGCCCTGCGATGCCGAGTGCGTACAGGCTGAGCGCAAAGGCGGTCGCGTTGGTGCTGGCAGCATCCCATTCGCCGTGTTCGAACAGGAAGCGAATGACCGGTGTCCCCAACATCATCAAGCCGATCATGCAGGGGAACGCGAGGAACAGCACGCCGCGCATGGCTTCGCTGAGGCGGCTCTTATAGCCGTCCATATCCTTGTTAGCGACCAAACCCGACAGGGTGGGAAACAGCGCCGTCCCCACGCTCTGCGCGATCACGCCGAGGACGAAGAACAGCAGCGTCCACGCGTAGGTGAGGACGACTAAGCTGCCTTCGGGCATGCCCGATGTGAGCGCCACATTGACGACGAAGTTGATCTGCACCACGGCCAAGCCCAACACACGCGGCCCCATGAGCAGCAGCACATCGCGCACGCCTTCGATTCGGATATTCGGCAGGAAGCGCAGATTGCCGACTGCCCCGGCAGGTCGCAGCCCCGGTACTTGAATGAGCAGATGGAGCGCTGACCCAATGACCGCCCCATACGCCAGCCCATAAATCGCATGAGTAGGATCAGAAGCGCGAATGAGTGGGACAAGGATCAATGCACCGCCGATTTGCCCCAAGTTATAGAGCGCGGCGGCTAAAGCCGGGAGCGTGAACACCCCCTGCGCATTGAGGATGCCCATCATGAGGCCGCTTACGCCGAAGATGAACACCGTCACCAGCATGACCTGCGTCAGCGATACGGTCAGCGCTTGTTGATCGGGCGGCGCTTCGGGGACGAGCAGCGCCGGCACGATCAGCGGAGCGAGCAAGGCCCCCACAATCGCCAGCAGCGCGCCAAGGATGGCGACAATCGATGTGACGGCGCTGGCAAGCGCCCACGCTTTCGGCGCATCGGTTGACATCAAGCGCGAAAAGACCGGGATGAACGACGAACCGAGCGCCCCGCCCGCGATAACCACAAACAGCAGTTCCGGGATGCGCTGCGCCGCGATAAACGCCTGCAAATCGGCGCTGGAGCCGAAGGCCGCCGCATACACGGAGGAGCGAATCAATCCCAGAATGCCGCTGGCGAGAAATCCCAACAGCACTACGCCTGCCGCCCGTATGATCTGCGCGCGGTTCAATGTTTTTGCCATGCAGGTTCCTCAATGTGCAAACATAGTAGGGGGCGCAAAAAATATTCGCCCCCTACGACATTCTATCCGAACTTTTCACCGGGGTTTAGACGACTAGCTAGGGATGTAAAGCACCGTGCCCCAGTAAATCAGGTTGATATTATAGATGTGATTCAGCGACGCGAGCGCCCACACATCCACGCCGAACTGCTGCGCGATCGAGAACAGCGTATCACCGGGGGCGATGGTGTAAGTCTGGTACCCACCCGTCGAGCCACCGGGGGTATTCGATGGCGGCGGCGGAGCCCACACGCTGCCATCTGCCGGGCTCAACGCGCGCACCGGGACATTGCCCGTGACGGCGGTTGACGGAATCCAGCCCTGTGTGCCATTCGCGAGGCGCACCAGCACCCATTCCGAGTTATAGCTGCGGCCCAGCAGCGACACCGTCGCCCCATAAGGCGCGTTGCCGACGACCGGGTTATTTTCGTTCGGGCCGCTCAGCAAACCGGCGACCACAAAGCCCGTGATCGTCGCGGACGGCGTGATCGGCGAACCGGCGATCGGGCTGCCCTGCGTCGTTTCAGCGACGGGGAGCGAATGGACGCTGGCGGTGGTATACAGGTAATTAATGTTCGCCCAGCCCTGTGTACCATCGGTCAAACCGACGAGTACCCAGTTTTCACCGCTGTTACGCCCCAACAGGCGCACACCGAACCCCTGCGGCAGAGTCGCGATCGCCCCATAGTTCAGTCCCGGCCCGGAGCGGATATTCAGATAGGCGGTGTTGACCGACGCGACGGGCTGATCTTGCGCGAACGCCGGGGCGGCGACGGCAAAAACGCACGTTAAAACAAGAACGAGCAGTATCAATTTAGTACGCAAGGCAAGCCCTCCTTGAGAATCCAACATGCCTTTATTCTGGCACATCCTTTTGTTCTGTCAAACAAAGCTCTGCTGAACAGAACTTATTCCCTCTGATCGATGCCCGTTAGGGGCGTTTGCGCCGGGGAAATTACCCTCCCGGCGCGGCTTCCTCCGTCGCGGATTCGGCGGCGGGGGTTTCCTCTATGGGTGCCGTTTCCGGCTCGCCTACCGGTGAACCGTCGGTCACCGGCAGCAAGCTGACATCCCCGTTGGTCTGCGTCAGGCTGGCGGTGATCCACCCATGTACACGGGCATTCTCAACTTCCAACCATGTCCCGTCTGCGTTGCGGCCCAAAACACGGAAAATCTCGCGATCCCCGGCGCGGAACAGGATGTTATCAAGCGTTTGATCCGGAGCGCTGCGAATATTGACCGTCCCACTGGTGCGCGGCACTGCCAGCATATCGGCGGGCAGGAGCAGCGGCGCGGGATCAAGCTGCGCGCGCTGAATGACCGGCACGGGCGAATCGCTGCAATCCGGGGCAGCCGGGAAAGCCATCGACATATTCGGCTGCAAGCAAACCTGCGGCAGCATATTCACTTCGCCCGTCTCGCGCAGCGGAATACGCGCCTCCAAAACCGTCCCGACCGACGCTGCACCATCCAGCACAGGCTGACGTTCGCCGCCGCGATCGATCATCACGCCCGACGCATCGGCGCGGATCTGAACGGCAGGCGTTCCATCGGCATTCGTTTCCAGCGTCAGGATGAGCTGAGTCGCAGGTTTCAGCGTTTCATCGGTGCCGGTGCCCACGCGCACATATAGATAATGACTGTCGCGGAAAGCCGTCATATCGGCCATGTCGTAGCCCACCAGCGATGAATCGCCGACCGGGTCGGGCACGCTGATCAGGCTGGCGGCCCAATCCTCCGGCTGACCGTCAATCGAAATATAGACGAAGCCCGCAGGCAGCGGCAGGTACGATTCCGGATCGACACCCAGCAGCCATCCGGCAAGCCGGTCAATCAGGATGCGGTTACCAACGTGCAGCGCCAAGCCATCCTGTCGTGAGAGCGCCAGCCCATAATCGTTTTCGGGCAGTTCGCCATCCGTCAGCACCGCGACGCGCGATCCGTTTGCCATGTTGATGCCGAGTGCACCCACGTTAAGCTGGCCTCTGAGATCGAGGTCGATCTGATAGCCGCGCGGGATCGGCGTGGGCAGCGGACGGCCATTCGCGGGCGTCGGTTGTGGTGTCGCCGTTGCCGCGCCTTCTAAGGTGGGCGTGGCAAAAAAGGCCAGATCGCTTTCGCCGTAGTAAGGGTTGGCGGCGATCAGCGGAAAGCCTTCGCTCGTGATGGTGAGTGCGCTCACATCAAGCGAGCGTGCGCCCCACAACTGCACCGGGATCTGATAACGCAGCAGCGGCTCGATCACCGGATTGCTGACTGTGCTGGCATGTGCCAGCGAAAAACTCGTCTCAAGGCGAGTCACCGAGTTGGCGGTAAAATTCGGCTCGACGAGGAAGACATCCTGCAATCCGATCCCATAGTCGCCGCCCAGCAGCCCATTCAAGCCGCTGCGTGCGCCATCGGGGTTCGCCCCCATGTGACGCGCCGGATCGAGCGCGATCAACACATTGACGCCGCGCGACATCGCCTCGTAGATCCGTGCGAGGAAGGCGCCGGGCAGCGGCGCACGTGGGCGCACCAGCACCAGCACCGCCACGTCGTCGGGCAGCGCTCGATCGAGCGGTAGGAAACCCGTACGCGCGCCGTATTCGCGGAAGGTTTCCGCTAACCGCGTCAGTCCGTCCGGCCCCGGATCAGTCAGTGACGCCATGCGCAGCGTGGAGTATTCCTCCACGAAGACGACATAAGGCTGTCTAGACTGCGCGTTTGTGATCGATCCAGCACCAATCCAGACCATCAACAAAGTCAGGACGCCGCCTAACAACCAGTTTCGCAGCCGTCCCATCGGGTTAGCTCCCGGTCGTCGGCGCGACAGTCGGTGTAGCCGTCGGCGGAATGGGCGACGGCGTGATCGTGACCGTGGCGGTGGCGGCAGGCGTCGGGAAGGCCATCGTCGGCGCGGCGGTATCGGTCAGCCACGCGATCGACTGAAGGACGAACTGCACGTCATTCGGGAAGACGAAGCCCAAGCTGCCCACGGGCGACACAGCGAAGCCAAACCCGTTGATCAGAATATCGCGGTCACCGACGAGCACCACGCGCGATCCGGTCTCGTCGTTCTGGTAGGCGGCGGCAATCGCAAGCACACCGGGCGCGGTATCCGGCCCAATATCGAAGTTGAAGAAATTGTTGGTCACCGACTGCGCGTAGGTCGCTTCACCGTAATAGCCCTGCGGCGCAAAGACCAGCGGTGTCACCGTGCCGCCGACCAACGGCAGATCGTAGGTGAGCGAGCGCGCCATACGGAAATCGAGGCCGCCGCTGATGCTGGCCGTAATGGGATGCGCCGGAGCTAATTGAGTGGCCGTAAAACGCGCATGGGGGATGAAGACGCCGTCACTGTTTTCGGCGGGATCGACCAGCACATTATCAAGGGCGGCGACGCCGAAGTCGGCGTTCATGAGCGCCCACAGCACATTGTTTCCGGCCAGTGTCCCACGTTCGCGTCCGGGGATGATGTCGGCAGAGGGGTTAACGGCTAGCAAAACACGCCCGCCTGCATTCATGTACGCCCACAGGCGCGAAATCGCATCGGCGGTATAGTCCGTGCCCGGATTCGGCACAATCAGCAGATCCATGTCCGCGGGAAACGGCGTGCGCCAGTCGAGCGTATGCAGTGACGCCCCCATTTGATGAACGAGCGCGCCGAAGGTCGATAAACCATTCGAGCCGCGATCATAGCGTGACGGTTCCGCGTTCGTTTCAGCAAAGTAAATGTCTACGCCTGAGAGCGAACCGGCATTGGTCTGCGCATAGAGAGCGACCACAGCCTCGGCGGAAACCGGCTCGTGCGTCGATAGAACAGCAATGCCCATCAGAAGCCCCATCAGCGCGATGAGTGCAGTCAGGCGCGACAATCTTGTCATGGTGCGTCACTCCAAAGATACGGTCGGGTGATCGATCGGCCTTGAGGCCGATCGATGCTATTGTGTCCGATCTAGGAGAGTTCGGCAACCACTGGTGTAGGGCATGATGCATCATGCCCTACGAGGAGAGCGCTTAATCCAGCGCGGCGGCGAAGACGTGGTGCGGTTCCGGCGCGCGTTCGACTTCCTGCTTGAACTGGCGCACATTGACGCGGCTCAGCGCGATTAGGCTCACGCCCAACCCGACTACCCCGATGATGAACACCGCTCCGTAGGCAATGCGCGGATCGCCGCTGAAGGATTGGAACACATCATGCAGCACGCCGCCGCCGCTCACGCCAATCCCGCGCGCGACCGTGACGACCAGCGTCCAGAAACCGAGGAACGTCCCCGCGCGCCCAAACGGACTCATGTCCATCATCATGCCAAGCGTGCCCACGTTCCACACGCCCAATCCCAAACCGAGGACGATCAAGCCCGGTGTGACCAATCCGCGAATCGCCGCCAGTGACGACAGTCCGAACATCACAAACGCGACGATCAGCAGCGCCACGCCAATCCAATTCATGCGCGTGTTGTTGAGCCACTTCACACGGCGGCTGAGGATGAGAAAAACGATCGTGCCGATAATCGCCATGCTGCCCCAATAGGCAGAAAAGCGCGTCGTGATGCGCGCCGCCATGCCGAACACATCGCCCGCAAACGGCTCAAGGATGGTATCTTGCGAGAACGCAAACGCCATCGACAGGGCGAGATACCAGAAGAAGAAGCGCGTTTGCCGGTTTCCCCACGCAAGGCGCAGATCAGCGATAGCCGAGGCGTTATGTTCGGCGTGGGTGTCCGCATCGACCGATCCACGACTGCGGCGTTCTTCGCCCAGCACGGAAAAGAACCACAGCGCGCCCAGCGATGCGCCCGCGATCAAAAACAGGTTGAGGATCACCTGCGGACCGAACCGGATCAAGCCGTGCCCGAAATGCTGCCCGACGCTGCCCGGCGCAAAACTGAGCGCGTCCATCGGCGTTTGGCCGGAGGGGAGAAAAATCCCGAAGAACACGCCGCCCACCGCGAACCCGGTGATCAAGAATGTCCATACGATGCCGACCGATCGCCCGCGCTGTTCTTCGCTTGAACGATCGTAGATCAGGGCGAGAAAGGTGCCGCCGCTGAAGGCATTGCCAAGGCTGAACAGCAGCATTGAGACCGCCAGCCCTGCCCACTGAAGCGCGCTCGCTTCCCCGCGAATACCCGTCTGTGCGATCGAGGCGGTCGCCAAGCCCAGCCCCACCGCGCTGATCGCCATCATCGCCCGCCCCAACCAAATCCAGAACAGACGGCGGTAGCCGCCGATCGCATGGCGATCGCTCTGACGCCCGGCCCAGATGCCGACCGGCGCGAGAAAGTAACGCAGCGCGGCCAACAAACTGATCGGCGTGGCATTGAAGCCCAGATCGCTGATCATGATGCGATTCCAGATGCCGGTCGCCAGCACATCGGCCATACCGCTGCCCAGATGAAACAGGCCAATTTTCAGGGTGCGTGTTGTAGACAAGGATGGCTGTGCTTGAGGTTCGTTCATGCCCCGCTCAATTCTCACTAAGACTCAATTCAGTTGTAGATTTTGGTAGATTCTGTGAGGATTATACGGGTAGGCGGCGGCGAAAGTCAACGTGCGAAGGGAGAGAAAATCAAAAACTTAACGCAGAGGCGCAATGAAGCAAAGACGCAACGAAAGAACGTTTTTCTTGGCGCCTTTCATCCTTAGCGGTTGATGAAGACTTCAGGCGATTTCGTCAAACGGGGCGGCATGCCGATCCACCAGAGCGCGGATCGCGGCGACCCCTTCCCTTGCGGCGGCGCGTTCATCGCCGGTGAGCGCGAGGGCGGCGAATTCATCTTCGTCCAGCACGCGCACGGCACCGCTCGGCGAAACAAATACGTCGAGCGCGAGATCCTCGGCTTGGACGATGACCGGATCGGCAGACCAATCGAAGCGTGCGGGGCGCGTGATGTTACAGTACCAGCCTTTCAGCCGTTGATCGTCCACATCTTCAATGCGAAACACGTTATACCAGCGATCGGTGTAGAAATACTCGGTCATGCGATCGCCCTTGCGGAAGTGAACGTAATCCGTCGGCACATCGCGGCCCATGCGGGCATCGAGCCGCACCCATGTGTCGCCGTAATCGACGATTTCCCCTTCATACTGCCAGACGAATTCGCCGTGTTCGTTCAGCTTGCGGACGATGACACGCATGAGAGACACCCATCACCAAAAAGGAAGCAAAAAAAGAGTCAACGCAAAGACGCAAAGAAAAACGTTCTTTCGTTGATTACGCCCGCCCGATGGTGTGGACGATGAGAAGCGCACCCTCACGCACGTGGATCACCGCAGAATCGCCGTTCATCACATTGCTGACGCCGCGCGCCGGGCCAAACAGCAGATCTTCATCATTCAGCGGGTAATACAACTGCTCGGTGCGCACACCGCGCACAATGCCGCTCAACGGCACCAGCGAAATGGTATCCCCTTGCGCCCCGTCGATGGTGATTGAGCCGGACAGCGCGAGGCGAATTTCCTGCTTGCCCGAACACATGCGCACATCCAGTCCACGCAGGGAGGGCAGCGCCAGCAAATACACGTTCGCCAGCGTTTGATCGAGACGGTCACCGACTGCCCCGATGATGCGAATGCGCCGTCCGCCGGATCGCCCTGCCCACAGCAGCACCAATTCCAGATCGGTTTCGTCTTTTTCAGCGGGATAGCGGACGATCTGCGCGCCGGAAGCTTCCAATTGAGCGATCTCGTCCAGCGTGAGCGAGTCCATATCGCCCATGACGACTTCAGGGGCTAACCCATAGTAGTGCGCGTTACGCGCACCGCCATCCGCCGCCGCGATCAGCGGGTTGTGGGCGGTGCGGATGGCGTGGCGCACCATTTCACCGTCATTGGCGTCGCCATTGGCAAAAATGAGGATGTCTCGGTTCATAGATACGTCAGGCGCGTCGTTAACGCGTACGTCTGCGCCAGCGCTCCTTGGGTGCTACCTTACTCAGGTCGTCGGCTTCCAGAAAATCGCTGGCGACGCGCAAAAAGCTCTCGTCTTCCAGCATCGGGAAGTGGCGTATGTTCGGCAGCAGAATCGGCAGCGTCAAGTGTTCCTTGTCGAGGGTAATGTAGTTAAGCACCGCTTCGTTGGGTGCCGGGATGATCGGATCGTCGCTGCCATGCACAATCACCGTTTGCATGGGCAGCAGGCGCATGGTATCGAGCATCTTGGCGGTATCGTAGGTGGAAGTCGAAGCGATCAACGCCTTGATGTCGGTCTTCGGTGTATCGACATCGAGCTTCTGGAAAAACAGATCCGTCCGCTTAAAGCATTTGAGCAGCAGGTTTTCGACCGAAATGCCGATGAAGATCGACTGGAGCGGGTTGGAATTGGACGAATCGAGGATTTGCGCACGGTTCATGGTCAAATCATCGGGTCCCGGCGCGTTTTGTGGAATGGGAATGCCGTTTCCGCGCGCGCGCGCCGCCTCAATCAGTGCAGCACGCATGGCGGCACTGGCGCTCATGGCTGTGGGCGCGCTGGGGCCGAAATCGTCCTGCTCGGCAATCGACGCGCGGCTGTTGCTCGTCATCAACACCTTGCGCCCTGCTGGCGTACGGCGATCCAAATCGCCGGGGTCGAACAAGGGAGGGCTGACCACCAACAGTTTCGGCACCCGTTCGGCGTAGCGACGCGCAAAGGTGATGGCGACCAGCGCCCCTAACCCATGCGCGAGGATCGCGGTCTTGGGGATACCGAGCTGGTTCATAAAATCGTCCAGCAGCGCGATCTGATGTTCGAGCGAATAGCGCGCGGGATTCTTGCCGCTGTCGCCAAACCCGTACAAATCGAGCGCGTAAACGCGGTACTTGGCCTGTAACTGCTGCATGGTCGGCACCCAATAACGCCACGAGCCGATCCACCCGTGAATCAGTAGTACAGGACGCCCACGCCCCAGCACTTCATAATGAACCAAATCGCCGTTAAAACTGATGGCGCTCATCCGCCCCGCCTATGCTGCACCGTTTTCCTTCAGAATTTCGCCCACCCGGCGGATCAATTCGTCGGGTATAAAAGGCTTGATGATATACGCAGTCGCACCCACGTCGATTCCGGTCTGAACTTCTTCGTCCTGCCCTTTCGCCGTCAAAAAAATGACGGGGATCTGAGCCATTCCGTCCATCTGCTTGATCTGGCGGCAGGCTTCATAGCCGGTCAGCTTGGGCATACGAACGTCCATCATGATCAGATCAGGCTTGACCTTCGGTGCCAGTTCGACGGCTTCGGCGCCATTTTTGGCCGCCGTCACCGCATGCCCTGCGAAGGTCAGCGTAAAATTCAGCAGTTCTCGGATATCATGCTCGTCTTCAGCGATGAGAATGTTAGCCATGGGCTCGTGCTTTACCCTTCAGTAGATAAACCAGATGAACCATCAGCACCGTTCGGCTCTGCCGGGACGCTGTCCGGGCCACCGACTGGCAGCGCCACGAAGAACGTCGATCCGACGTTGGGTTCGCTTTCCACCCACACCCGCCCCCGGTGCATGTCCACCAGATTCTTGACAATCGACAAGCCCAGCCCAGTCCCCGCGACTTCCATAACCAGTGCGTGTTCCTCATACCGCTCGAAGCGGTTCCAGATACGCGATTGGAAGTCTTTCGGGATACCGATACCGTTGTCCTTGATGGAGAGCAGCACAAAGGCCGGGTCGTCGAACGGACGTGCCTCAACTTCAATCTTACCACCGGGGTAAGTGTAGTTGAATGCATTGTCTACGAGATTTGATAGGATTTGTTCAATTTTTGCACGATCTCCCGTAAGCGCGGGGGTGTTCGGTGCAATGTGCGACGAAATGCTGATATTCTTCCGCTCGTTGTCGCTGCGGGTTTCTACCCCGGCCAATACTGCGTTGATCACGTCTTCGGGGCGCACGCGCTCCAACTTCAGCTTTTCGCTGCCGCTGTCCAGCTTGGAAATGTTGAGCAGGTCGTTGACGAGGTTGCTTAGGCGCTCAGCATTGCCCTTGATGGTATCAAGGAAGCTGCGCTGCTGATCAGTCACCTGCCCCGCCGCGCCCATCATGAGCAGGTCGGCGTAGCCCTTAATGCTCGTCATCGGCGTGCGCAGTTCGTGGCTTACGTTGGAGATGAATTCCGACTTCATGCGATCGACTTCCACGTCCTTGGTGATGTCACGGAACACCGCGACCGTCCCCAAGTATTGATCGCCGTTGTACACGCGCGATGCCGTCACCGCGATCACCTTGCGGCCCATTTCGATGCGCTCGAACAACAAGCTGTCGCGATCCGTCTTGCGCGATGGGTTCAACCACCCTTGCAGCACCGTCACCCATGACTGTTCGCTGCCGGGATACATCGCTTCAAGCTGCGCGAGCGGCTGCCCCTGCGCATAATCGCGAGGGACTTCAAGGATGCGTTCCGCCGCGCCGTTGAACAGCATGATCACGCCATCGGGGTTAGCGAGCAGCACGCCGTCGGCGATACCTTCAAGGATGGCGGAGTTCTTTTCGGCTTCTTCGCGTTCGATGCGGAGCAGGTTCGCCATACGTTCGGTTTGATCGCGCAGCAGATTGTACAAGTCGGCGTTGTTGATGGCGGCGCTCACCTGTTTGGATGCAGCGCTCACCAGCTTCAACTGCGGCTCGTCGAACATATCGACCGCATGCCCCACGAACACGATCACACCCTGCACCGAGTCATTGGTGCGCAGCACCACGCCGACCGCGCTGTGCCAGCTTTGAGCATCGGCGGCCTTCAAATTCCAGTACGGCATGTCGTGCAGGTCATCGACCAGCGCTTCGTCGGTATTCTGAATCAGCCAATTGGCGAACATTTCGCCCGGGTGGCTGAGGCGGGGTGCATCGGTGCCGCGCCCGACGATGGTCATTTCGCGTGTGCGGTGAATTTCACTGTCTGCGCTGCCTGACGCCGTACCATTGGTCAGCGCAAGACTCGCGCTGTTCGTGCTGGCTGGCGCATCGATGGCCCGCAGCGCCGCCCGCAGATACAGTCGGTCGGTCATAGTATCCAGCAGCAGCACCACGCCATCATCCGCGCCGATCGCGTCCGCCGTCATGTTGAGCGCGCGGTTGAGGACGGTTTCCATCTCCAGCGTGCTTCCCAATTCGGCGGTGATGCGGTACAGCGAGTCGAGGCGGTCGCGCTCGGTTTGCAGTTCGGCGGTGCGTTCCTGCACACGCAGATTCAGTTCGTCGGCAAAGCGGCGGATGCGCTCGAACAGGCGGGCATTCTGGATCGCCGCGCCGATCTGAGAGCCGATGGTCGTCATCACGCGCTGATCGTTCAGGCCGAACGGTCGTGTCACGGCACGATCGCGCACCGCCAGCACGCCCTGTACCTGATCGCCTGCGATAATGGGCACGCCAAGGTAGCGGCTGATATTGCCCTCGCCGTTGCTGATCTTCAGGTTGCGGCGCACCTCGTCGATACCCATCTCACCCCCCAACGAGAGCGGACGACGCGACTTGATGACGAACGACACTTCATCGTCACCCAGTTTGCGCGGTTCCATCGGCATATCGGCCCCGTCGCGCACCGCCATCGGGAAAGTGATCTCGGCGCGGTCAACATCGTAGAGCGCCATGTAGATTTCTTGAGCGGACATCAACGGCGCGACCTGTTCGCGGATCGTGCGGATCATGCCGTCGATATTCATGGTCGAGGAAATCGCGCGGCTCAATTCATTGATGACGATACCCTGTTCGACCTGCGCGGCGGTTTCAGTCGTCAGGCGGGCATTTTCGATACGGGTCGCGGCCTGCGCGCCTAAGGCCTGCGCCATGCGCGTTTCACGGTGATCGAACGTGAACGGGCGCATATGCTCGTTGTTCTCGTTCAGGTTCACTTGCAGCAAGCCGATCGCCTCGCCGGTTGTCGAGGTGGCGAGCGGTACCAGCATACGCACCAGATCGCCGCGCGACACCATATCGGAAACTTCACGCGGGTCGGCGTTGGCTTCATCACGGCGAATGACAACCACCTGACGATCGCGGATCGCGCGCATCTTCGACGGGTAGGCGAACAAGTCGTAGGCCGTACCGGGCGGGATGATATGACGATCTTCGCCATCGCGGCTCTGGTTCAGTTCCACGCGCAGCGTATCTTCCACGTTGTCGTAGATCATCAGCGCGCAGTCGTCCATATCAAGCGCGTGCATCGTCAGTTCAACCACGCGGGCAAACACTTCGTTCAAGTCCAGCGTGAGCGCGGTCGCCTGTGCTGCTTCCAGCAGCGTTTCCAGTTCGCGTGTACGGACAAGCGTCTGTTCCAGCAGATTAGCGTTCATCACGGCGATCGCCGCTTGGTTGGCGACGATGAGCGAGAGATCGAATTTTTCGGCATCGACCGACATATTCGAGGACTCGGTCGCATAGAATTCGAGTTCAAACGCGCCGGTCACCTGCCCGCTAACCGTCATGGGCAGCATGGCATAGCTGGTCAAACCAACCTTGTCGAGTTCCGCGTGCAGCGGATCGACGGCGGTCAGTGCATCGACGTTCTGAACGAACAAAGGCCGCGAAGTCTTTAAGACTTGACTGATCGCCACCGTCGCACCCAATTCAACGGTATGGGTGGGCGGGAAATCGCCGCGTGGATGTTCGACAATTACGCGGGCGGTTTTCGTGTCACGGTCGAACAGATAGGCGCGGGCTTTATCGACCCCCAGCACCGTGCAAATTTCGCTCAACGCGACTTCAAGGATGTTTTCGGTATCGAGCGACTGCGCCAAGCGCATTGAGGCACGGTTAAGCAGATTGAGGCGCTCGGTGGTTGCGCGCTGCTGCTCGAACAGCGCGGCATTCGCCAGCGCGACCGCGACCTGATTGGCAAAGGTCAGCGCCGCCTGTTCGGATTGGGTCGTGTAGAAGCGGGGTTCCAGCTTGCTCAACGAAATGATGCCGATCACGCCGTCTTTGGTGATGAGCGGCATGCCCAACCAGCTTTGCGCCCCTTCTTCACCGGGGAGCGGGTCACGTCCCAAGAACTGACTGATCGATACGGCGGTCTGACGTTCGATGACCCAACCGACACGCTCGTTCGATGGAATATCGATGCGTAAATTCCGGGTTGGCGGTTCGTAGCCGCGCCACGCTTCCAGCACCAGCGTATCGCCTTCGCGGTTCCACAAGCTGAGCGTATCATAGCCGATGAGGTATTCCATTTCATCCATCACCAGCTTGACCACGTCTTCACGGCGCAGCGCGGCGGCAATGCGGCTGGAGACTTCCATCAGCGCGGCGAGCTGGTTGGCACGGAATGCCACGTCGCGTTCCAACTGTGTGCGCTGCGTCACGTCTTCGATCAGCAGCACCACCCCGCGCAAGCGCTCGGCTGAACGCAGCGGGTACAAGAAGAAGTTTTGCACCCGAAGCGACATATCCTCCATCGTGAATTTCTGTTCAAGAAGTTCACGCGGGGCCGCCGTTTCTAAGACGCTTTGCATGGCCGGTTGAAGCAGCGGCGCATATTCAGGCCGGTAGTCGAACAGGGAGGCGTGGAGCGCCCGATCATCCCATCCATAGGCACGGCGCATATACTCGTTGATGGTCAGAATTTCGCCATTCGGATCGAGCACCGCGATTCCCTGCTGGATCGACTGAACGACCGACTCGTTGAAGAGCCGCAGGTTGACGGCTTGACCGAACAGGCGCGCGTTCTGCACCGCAACCGCCGAGAGATTGGCGATACGCTTGAGCAGTTCGCGGTTTTCTTCGAATGCAGCCATGCTCGGCTGGTTCGCGCCAAAGTGCATCGCGCCGATGGTGATACCGCCTGTGACCAGCGGGACGAGCAAGCTGGTGCGCTCACCGGCGGCCCACAGGTTATGTAAGTCGTCGAAGCGATCGGCTTCGGCAGTGTCGGTGACGAGGAAATCTTCCCCGATCTCAAAGCTGTGCCCCAAAGCCGTCTCGGTGAGCGTACTGCGGTGATCACGGTCGGTCACCACCGCGCCATCGTCTAAGATCGACGCGCTGATGACTTCGAAGCCCTGCCCATCAATATCGAGCAGCCCCATCGAAAGGCGGCTGAACGGCACCAAGCGGCTGGCTCCACGCACGACCGATCCGACGATCGAAGTCACATCGAACGTACGCGAGATCGCTTCCATCACGTCGTTCAAGCGCGCTTCTTGATCGGCATCGCGCATGGTGCGCATGTACAAGCGGTTGTTTTCGATGGTGGACGCCGCTTGATGCGCGAAGATTTCCAGAATTTCGATCGTAGCGCGATCCGGTCGGCTGCCATCATACGGGCGGTCGAGGCTGATCACGCCGAGCAGTTCACCGCCCGCGCCGATGATCGGCACGATCAGCATATCACCGTCGCGCCAGTCATTTTTCCCAGTTGGGTACAGCGTGCGAATGCCGGGGAACCCGGTCGCCAGCACATCTGCACCGCTGATCGCCCACTTCCCCACTTGATCAAACGGGAAGAAGAACGATTCGCTGACGCCGAAATCCTCTTTCGCCAGCAGCGCCCGCAGGTTTTCCAACGGCATCGTCTTCGGCAGCGATTCGTCAAACGCGCTAATCGGAATACCGGCCTGTGCGACGCGGTGCAGCGCCTGTGTGCGCTCATCCACCATCAGCATCAGCACCACGTCGAAGTTACAGCTTCGCTGCACGCTGTAAGCGATCGCTTCCAGCATCGTCACCGGATCGACGGTGGTCTGGATCATCTGCCCCAGTTCGAAAATACTGTTCAACTGCTCAACGCGGCGGCGCAGACGATCGCTGCGCACTTGATTTTCGACAAAGCGGCTGTTATTGCCGTAGCTGAGTGACGCTTTCGCGGCCAGTGTCGTCAAGAAGACGGCGGCGCGGTTGTCGAAGCGGCGCGGTTCACTGTGATAGATATGCAGCACGCCGACGACGCGATCTTCGTGGGTGAAGGACACTGCCAGTGCGGAGCGCACGTTCGGCGGCACCGGCCTAGAGCGGTCACTGGCGAGCAGTCCGCTCGTACCGAGGTAATCTTCAATCAATACCGCCTCATTCGGGCGGCGAATGGCTTCCAGCTCAATCGGCGCGAGGCCGTCGAAACCGCGCTTTTCACCAAGGCGCTTATCCAGCTTGGGGTGATCGGGCGAGCGCCACTCATCAAAAGGAGCCAGCAGCGCGACGGTGTTTCCTTCGGCATCGGTCGCCTGCACTGCTTCAACGCGGATCACGTCCAAAACGCGGTCAAGATCGAGCGTGAGCGCCAGTTCGTTACTCACGCGCTGGATGGCGTCGAGTTCGAGCAGACGGCGGCGCAGGTTCTGACCGGTGTTTTCGTACAAGCGCACGCGGTCGAGCGCGGCGGCGACGTGGATTGCCATCGCCGACAGCAGCCGCACATCGTCTTCGGTGTAATCGTCGCCCCGGTTGGCAACGCCCAATTCACCGAGCGACTGATCACCGACGACGAGCGGCACGAGGATCGCCTTTTTCATCCCCAACCGATCCGGGAACGGGCGATAGGCAGCCAGCAAGCGCTTATCGGATACCAGTTCATTGCTCATAAACGAGCGGCGCGCGACGGCGACACTATATTCAAAATCTTTGCTGAAGGTGTCGAACACGATCGGCTCGACCAGTTCGAGGCCGTACATTTTGCTCGGTTCGGTCACCAAGCGCGCCGCACTGGAGTCGAAGGCATTGACGAACGCTATCGGACTGTCAAGGATGGTTGCGACTTCCGACAGCACCGGCATGAAACTGTCATCGGTCGTCAAGATCGACCCGGCGACTTCCGCTCCACGACGCAGGCGCTCCGCTTCGGTCGCACGGCGCTGTGCTTCGCGGAACAAGCGGCTGTTCTCCAGCACGCCTGCGAGCTGCGCGGCGAAGATCAGCATCAAGCGGGCGTCTTTTTCGTTGAACGCCTCGCCGTTGAGCTTATTCGCTACTTGAATCGCCCCGATGCGGCGGCCACCGCTGTTCAGAATGGCGAACAGGGCATTTTTCATACCCACCCGCGCGGCCACTTCGACAAATCCAGCGCTGTTCGCCAGCGCGTTGGTTTCCACATTGTTGGCGAAGAAGTAGTCTTCTTCATCCCATACCTGCGCCATCGGTGAGCCGGGGATCAGGTCGATCCCGTAGCCCTCCAGCAGATCATCGCTGCTCACGCCATAGAACGGTGTGAGCGCCTTCAAGCGCTGGCGCGATTCATCCACCAGCAGCAAGCCGCACACTTCGACCTTCATCAACTGGGCGACTTTGGTGTTCGCTTCCGCGAGGAAGTTTTCGCTCTGGTTGATGACGTTCAGCGACAGCGTGATCTCTTGCAGGCTTTCCATTTCGGTGTCACGCTCGGTATCGACCTCTTTCAAGCGCAGGTCTTCGACCGCGACCGCCGCCTGCGATGCCAGCAGGCGAAGATTTTGCACATCGCGCAGGGTAAAACCCCCATACGCGCGCTTATTTCCCAGTTGGATCGCCCCGATGCGACGCCCGCCCGCGACGAGCGGCATCAACAGGGTGTTGTACATCCCTGCCGCCGTGACGAGGTTGCTCATCCCAAGCGGCGCTACCAGCGGCTCATCAGCGAGGTCATTGGAGAACCACGCGCCTTCATTCCCCGATGCCGCGCGCTTCACTATCCAGCGGCACTGGGGATGGTGTAATTCTGGCGGATAAATTCGGGCAGTCCGTAGAACGGCGTTTGAGCGGCGAGGATCTGCCGCCGCGCATCGTAGATCAAAATGCCGCACATTTCCGCGCCGATCAGGCGTGCGATCTGTTCGGTAATCGCGCCGAATGCCCCGCGCGCGTCATCCCCGGCGATCTGCTGCAAACGCGCCAAGTCTTCGATACGGCGCGCTTGTTCGGTGTACAGTTCGGCATTGTAAATGGCAATCGCGATCGGCTTAGCGATCGCTTGCAAAAGCGCCAGTTCATACTGCGAATACTGGTGCGAAGTTTCGCTGGCAAGCTCAAAGGTGCCAATAAAACGATCGCCGAGCATGAGCGGCACGGCGACATAACTGCGGAATGAGGCGTCGGGGAGTTTAGGCCGCACGACCGCCGGATCGTCTTTATCGGTCACCAGCACCGGTTTCCGCTGCCGGGCAATCCATCCGCTGATGCCTTCATCCAGTTTGTACACGCCGCCCGCTTCCGCGAGCGACAGCACATACGTCACCGCGCCGACCCACCCGCGCGGCGCAAGCGTGCGCGTATTTTCATCCCACAGCGTGATTTCGCCCGCATCCGCCGGAATTTCCTTGCGGACGATCGAAAGCAGCGCTTGTAAGCTCTGTTCCATGCCAAGGCTGGCATTCACCGTTTCGCCAATTTCGTTGACGATCAGGATGGCTTTGCTCAGGTCGTAGCCGTAATCGACCCCCGCCTGAAGCTCCCGCAGCACGATGACAACCCGTTTTTCTGTCCCAGAAGGGATCACGTGGGAACTCGCCTGCACCCAGCGGCTGCCAAGCTGAAACGACGCCTGCCCTTCTTCCGCGAACAGTTCCAGAAAACTGTCTCCCGGTTGGGCAAAGCGCGCCACGATTTCGAGAGTGGGGATACTGCCTTCCAAGCTTAGCCAACGGCGAAGCGTATCGTTGACATGCAGCACTTGGCCGCGTTCACTGGCAACGATCACGCCGTCGCCTGCTGCATAAGCAGGGACATCCGGCGTAAAGCTTTCCTCGTCGGGGATATTGCCAAGACTCAGCCGCTGCCGTGACCATAAATAAAGCCAGAGCAGGATAGCGAAGCCGCCGACAAATAAGATGATGGGTAAACCCAATCCCATAATCGCATCCTGTTCCTACCGCCATGCGCCAATGATCACGATTGTGTCATGATGGGGCGTGTTTTTCAGCACCCCATAGATACTGGCTCGGCGTGACTTACCAAGACGTGAGGAGATTTGTGTTGCTGCTTTCCATCCCATCCAGCCCGCGCCGGCGATCCGCTGCGGCGAGTTCGGTGATTTCCCGGATATCCGAGAATTGGTGGGTTTTCGTGCTGACCGAACCGGCGGAAAGCGTCATCAATGGCACCTGCTTTTCGCCATAAACCGGGTCGGGCACCATGATGTAGCCGCGCTCACGGTCAATGAACGAATAGTGCTGGCGCACTTCGTCGTTGAACCGTTCGATCAAGCGATCTTTCAGCTTGTTCATGTCTTCGGCATAGGTGATGACGATGAAATTGTCGCGTCCGGGGTGTCCGGCGTAATCGTCCGATGTGCCCACTTCGTCGATGACTTCCCCGATCAAGAGCGCCACGAAGCGAATGACTTCATCGCCCGCGACGAACCCGTACATATCGGTGAACGCATCAAAGTCGTTGATCTTGAGATCGAGGTAGGCCCACGCACGATTGTTGTGCATCAGTGTGCGGAGCTGATCTTCGATCAACTGACCGGTCGGCAAATTGGACTTGGAGTCGATTAAGCTGTGTTTCTTGGCGGCAGCAAAGGCATTCTGCACGCGCAGCTTAAGTTCCTCAATATCGAACGGCTTGGTGATGTAATCGTCCGCGCCCAGTTCCAGCCCTTGAATCTTATCGCTGCGTTCATCTTTCTGCGTCAGGAAGATGATCGGGATATGGCTGGTGCGTGTGGTCGTGCGCAGTTCGCGGCACACATCATAGCCATTCATGTCTGGCAGCATGATGTCCAGCACGATCAAATTTGGTAACTGCTTTCGGGTCAGAGTAAGCGCATCACCGCCGCGCGGGGCGACCTGCACTTCATAGCCCTGCCCGGAGAAATAGATGCGAAGCATATTGGAAATATCGAAGTCGTCTTCGACGACGAGAATACGCCCTTTGCTCATCCGCTGCCCCTCAGACTCTTTTGCTGCCGCTGCGACTTTCACGCCGCGCACCCAGTCTTGATAAAACAAAAACGGCGTGACCGTTTTCAACACTTTTAACTATACAAGCGATCTGGCACGGATGCCACTGTCTAGCACGCCAGTTTGCATTGAGGTTTATGAAATTGAGGTTTGTTCACGCCGCCTGAATGAGGGGAAATGCGCAGCGATGCGATGGGATGGCCTTATGCCAAGCGTCATTCGCCGGTTAGTACCACCCTTCAGCGGCTATCCACTAGACAGATTCTCCATCACATACCGCTCATCGGTTTCCCAACGCAGGGGATTTTCGTAGAGGTACGTGCAAAGTTGCAGGTATTCGCGCTCACTGCGCAGAATGTGCTCGTAATAATTCCGCTGCCATACCGCTTCACCGAGGGTGCCGCGTAATTCGTTGATGCGTTCGTGCTGAAAAAGACTTAAGCGCGCACCATTTCGCCTAATCCATGACGTTTTGGGGTTGGTTTATCAGCGGCAGTGATCGAAATGTCGATTCCTGTAGGGGCAGGTCTGAGCCCCTACACCCTGCGTTAGCCATTTCCGACCCTGTTGATGTGGGAGAATCGGTCAATAGGATGATCCCACGCACGTGATTGGGCATGATGACAAAGGCATCCAGAACGATATGCGCATAATGGTGAGGCAAATCGTCCCAACACGCTTGTACAATCTCGCCCCATGGATATTCAACCGCATTGCGCCGTCGATCACCTCCCCTGAACAGGCAGCGCCGCTGTACGGTGCAGATCGGACAAAATACGCGCCTTCGCGGCGTAATCGTAGCCCCTGCAAGCGGATCGATCGGCGGTGATGAAGATCAGGGTTGTAGGGCATGGGACAATCTTTCAAATCTTTGGTGATTCTATGATGGTAGGCTTCGTAGGGGTACAGCATGCTGCGCCCCCGAAAACGACCGCTTGCGGGAGGGAAAAAGCAAAAGACAGCCAGAGATCAGAACAAGAGGATCTGGAGTACAAAATAAATTAATAAGGACGCACCAACGGAACCCAATATTGTAGTACGATTATGCGGGGAGTCGAAGAAGCGGTAGACGCGCGCGAAACTGAATGAGGTTCCAAGAACCACCGCGCAGCACTTGAAGAACATCCGTTCTATCGCAGTATCACGTTCACGTCCATTTCGATCATAGGGATAAGTTTCGCTGATAATATGGATTCTTGTCCATTCCCGCAAACATTCCCGCAACATATCGAGTGCCCCAACTCCACGAAGCACCTGACGTTGGATATGTTCCCACTGGTGCCAAAGTGCGCTCGTAAGCGTCCCATCACTAAAATTTGTATCGCGAAATCAAAAGAACAAGTCTGATCGCATAGTTGCAACTTGTACCGTTGAATCCATTGATCTCCCCAAGGATACAGATCCAGTTGACGATCCGCCGCGCGCGGCATACTCCCATTCGCGCTCGGTGGGCAAGACCACCCCACTTTCCATTGAGGCGATAAGTTAGCGCGCTTGAAACCAATCTACGTCAACAACCGGATAATTGGCATACTGGCGATCGCGAAGTATTGTTGATCACTCGGTGGTGTGCACACAGGTCCTGTACATACACCATCGTTAACACGTTCGGAGTATCGCGCTATTAGCGTCACTTCGGTTACACCGATGTAGAACGCTCAGTGATACATTGGTTAGATCATTGGTGGTGCATCCCTAAATCAGCCGCACCCTATACTTCCCATTGTGAAAACATCCTTCGGCGGACACGAATGCCACATCAATCCCGTTGATATTCTCGAATAATTTGGTGTCCAATCAGTATTATGCCTCGGCATCTTCGTTGTGATAGGAAGAATTATTTAAGGAGTCAACTTGTGACGCAGATGTGTTTGTGCGTCGAGTCGACGATAATCGGGGTTTGTAACAACTTGGTGGGAAGTAGTCGTTATCATCAAGGTAGGTAAATTCCACTTCTACTAGCGTTATTGTAGGCATTGACGTGGTGGTCGGCGGCGCGAAGCTAGATGCGCACTCGCTGATCCCCGATGGGCAGATGGCGAACGGCGTATTCCCCTGCATAAGCATGATCACGCGCGCGGTATTGGCAACACCGTCATACCAAAAGACATCCGCCCCGGTCAGTTCTTGCGTCAGGGTCGCGTTTGTCGGGCAGCTTAAGGGAAGTGGAACGCTCGTTCCCGCCCGCCGCAGTCGAAAACAAATCGGGGTCGGGATCGTGTTCAGCGGCAGCCCAAAAGCAGGATAGCTTGCAAGCATCAAGGTGCGCGCCTGCCCATTGATCTGCACCTGAAAGCCGAATCCATCCAGCGGAGACGACTCCGCTGGTGGGGACATACACGGTTAAGCTGTCATTGTCGATGAACACGGTCAGGTTAACGGGCGACTGCGCGAAGACAACGCTCAATCCGAACAGCGCCAGCAAAATCCCGATGAAAAATCGAATCGTACGTGTGCCGCGCATTTTCCCCGCTCCGCCGTGACCATCCATGCAAGTGGAGATTATAACGCCGCATAGTTTATGTGCTAGTGAAGGAGATGATCATAGGGGCGACGCCTTCGGGTGCAGGTCACCCCTACAAACATTCATTTTTGGGGTTTTACGCCATCGCCCAGCGGCGGCGATTTTGCGCGGCGCGTTCGCGGACTTGATCGATCGCGTGCTGCGGGACTTCATGCTCAAAGCTGCGAAAACCGGACAGCTTGAAGCCGTGCCGCTGCGCAATCATGCCGATCTCGCGCGACTGCTCTACGCTGATGTCCTTGCCGATGGTGTAGTCTTCGTAACGGCCTTCAAGCGCCAGCGCCATCGTTTCCGCCATGCACGCATACGATTTGCGCGGTGGAAAGCCGAAATCGAAGTGAAAATCGAGGGCTGCGCCGGGGACATCGACCATGCCGCCTTCGATCACCAGCACATCATCGCGTTCGGCGGCGACGCGCTTGCTCACATCGCGCGGGCGCGCTACATCGAGCACCACCGCACCGGGTTTCAAATGCTTCGGCTCGATCACCGCGTGCACGGCGCTCGTCACCGTGAGAATCAAGTCAGCTTCGTAGATCGTCGCGATTTCCGTGCTGGCGCTGACGTGCGCGCCTTTGCCCTCGCAGCGTTCGCGCACAGCTTCCAGCGCATCCATACGCCGACCGACCAACAGCAACCGCGCCGATTCTCCCGCCAGCAGTTCGGCACATGTCTTGCCGATCGCCCCGGTTGCGCCGACGACCGCGACGGTCGCATCGCGCATGTTGATTCCCATCACGCGCGCCGCCTCGACGATCGCCTCAACCGCCATCGTGATCGTATAGCTGTCACCGGTCGTGACGGGAATGTTCAGCCGGTCAGCGATCGTCTTGCCCGCATCACCGACGACCGATGTATACGCACCGAGTCCTAGAATTTTCGCGCCGAGTTCTTCCGCCATGTGCCCACACGCGACGATCTTGTTGTAAACCGTCTCAACGGGCAGTGACATCATCGTCGGCGGCGTGAACGGGCAGGCGATGAACCACCCTTTCGCCTCGCGTCCGGTCGCTACGCTCTGAATCCCGGTGATTTCGCTCAGGTAAACCGGAGGAAAGAAGCGCGAGAAAAAGTTGATCTGCCCTTCGCTGAGGATTTTACCCAGCAGCGGATACTTACGCGCCACATCTTTCTTGATCTGAATCGGATGGATGATAAAGGCAAACGTCTCTTCTACCATGACTCTTCTTCCGCTTTGGTCTCGTTCAAGCGGGGGTAATGGCGTTTATGTTTGCGGGAATCCCCGATGAAATGATGATCGCTTTCTTCATAGCTCACATTTCGACTGATCACGCGCCGCTGTGGGCTGGCAACCAGCACGACATCGCTCTCGATCATGCGTCCGGGGAACATGACCATCCCTGCCCCGATGCGGCAGTTGTGCCCGATGGCGCTGCCCAATACGATCTGCCCAACTTCTTCCAGCTCCCCGGCGATATTCGACGCGCGGATGGGCTTCTGCTCCACGAGATTGAAGTCGGTGAAGGTGCTGCCCGCGCCGACAAATGAGTTTCGTCCGATCACGCACATTTGCAGACAGGTATTCTGCGCGATGATCGTGTTTTCCATAACCGCCGTCAGGTACAGCGCCGCCCGGAAAGGCAGGAAGCTGCCGCTGCCGACGCTGCTCATCATCATCTGGCACCCATCGTCGATCGTCACGTTGTCGCCGATCGTACAGTTGTCGATGAACACACCGGGACCGATCGCGCAGTTTTCGCCGATGTACGCCGGGCCGGTGATCACGGCGGTTGGGTGGATCGTCGTGCCCTTGCCCACCTTAACCACATCTGACGTTGCGAGGAACTGCTTCTGCTCAAGGACTGCTTTCCACAGCAGTTTGAGCGTGAAGAAGTTGTGTTCCTTCGCGTAGCGGTCGAAGCGGCGCGCGCGTCCGAAATTGCCATAGATGATGCTGGCAAAATAGACATGCACCCAGCTTTCGATCTGCACGGCGGCGCGCTGTGTGCCGTAGTGCGTTAGGTCGCCCTGCTCCATCGTCATGAAGTCGGGCACGCTGTAGAAGCCCATTTCCTGTGCTTCGCTGGGGATGACGATCGGGCGGATCTCCGGCGTGTAGTTACCGGGGAAATACCATAGGTCGAGCAGAAACACGGGTGATCCGTTGGCATCGACGCCGCGCTCGAATGTATTGGCGAGCGGCAGCGTGTACGATTTGTAAGCCGGATCGTTGGCCGGAATCGCCGCACGGACTGCCGACTTGCTCTCCAGCGCCTTCTTCATGAAGTATTCGAAGAATTCCGGGTCGAACCACAGGCTGTCACGATAGACGATCGCCGGGCCCTGCACATAGATCAGTTCTTGGCGGCTGGTAAACGTATTGCCCAATTTCAGATCGCGCTTGAAATACGCCACGAGCAGGTCTTCATGGTGAATTTTGAGCGGTTTCACGCCAATCGTCAGCAGGCTGGCGGGCTGGTTAAAGGGCGGAATATGACGCGAGTCTTCAATCACATAACGCAGCATAAAGACCTCTTCTCAATGAAACAATGAATCCGAGAGCCGCTGACCGATGGGTATCAAAAATCGGCTGCGTTGCACGGGAAGGTCACCCGTTATTCAAAAAGTCGCGCAGGGTGGCGTGGAATCGCTCACGCTCATCCAACATCGGGAAGTGCTTCGAACGTTCGAACCATTCCACGCGGCTGGACGGCAGATACTCTTTGAGGACGTTGCCCTGACCGGGATGCACGATGTTATCGTGCCGCCCATAGATCCCCAGCACCGGCATGTTCAGTTCCTTCAGGCGCGGGCGGATATCCGTCTGGCGGAGGGTAGCGATGCTTTCAAAGAAGGGGGCGACGGTCAGTTTCGCCATGTCGGTCGTCAGCATTTCGCCCAGCGCACGGCCATCCTGCGCCAAGAAATGCGAGTAGATGCTGAGGAGCGGGCGGAAACTGCGCTGAAAAATTTGGTAAGTGAGGGGGGTGTTTTCCCCTAAGCCGATCCAACCGCGATAAGCGGCAAGCTTGAGGAGAGGGCTGAGGGAATTGCCCTGAATCGGCGCACCGACGACGATCACCTTGACGACTTTTTCGGGGTAGCGGATCGCCGAACTCAGCGACACCGTCCCGCCCATCGAGTGACCAACCATCGGCGCTTTGATGATCCCCATGCGATCCATAAACTGGTTCACCATGAGGATGAAATTGTTGACCGAAAAAACCGAATCGGTGTTTTGGGTAATGGCACCGCTTTCCCCGAATCCAAAGAAATCGAGGGCGTAAAGGCGGAATTCTTTCCCCAAGACTTCAATCGTGTTGCGCCACAGCGCCCACGAATTCAGCCAACCGTGCAGGAGTAAGACAGGGCGACCACGACCATACGCTTCATAGTGGATAATTCCCTGTTCGGTAACGAGCGTTGGCACAATCGCGCGACCTTAGCGGATGAATACGGGCGATGTCGTCAAGCGCCAGCCAAAACGGGATACAGCAGCGCTGCATCCCCTATAAGAGGCTGGACGCTTAACTTTCCATCTCCTCAACAATCGAGTACAGCAGTTGAAGCAGGACTTCCTTGACGCTGTCCTTGCTGCGAGCAACACACGGCAGCAGCTTCACTTCGGGGTCAATGCGCAGCGCGATCCGAAGATCGTCGGTATTCCACGCATCCGGCTGATCCTGCTTGTTCGCCGCCACCACGTACGGGGTCGGCGCATAAGCGCGGAACGTTTCGAGAATACTCTTGGCTTCGCGGAACGTTTCCGGCTTGGTGCTGTCCACCATCACCACGAACCCAAGCATGCCTTCGGCCAGAATTTCCCACATGAAGTCAAAACGTCGCTGACCGGGAGTTCCAAACAAATACAGCACTAGGTCATCATCGACGGTGATACGCCCGAAGTCCATCGCGACCGTCGTCGCTTCTTTGATCTGGCGCTCGGCTTCGGAAGAAATATCGCGTTCCGTCGATACCACATCAATTTCGCTGATCGACCGGATAAACTCTGTTTTGCCGGAACTGAACGGTCCGGTGATAACCATCTTGACAGTTTGCATGGCTTGTTCGCTCTTGTTAGATGATGACCTTTAAATGTTCCGAATGCGCTCGATCAACTTATTGACGACCGTTTTCTGGACCTGCGGCGTCGGACGCTGCTGCGGGCGCGAGGGCGCTCCCGGCGCTCCGGCGCGTGCACCATCGGGCGTCGGCGGTTTGATCAGTTCTACCAACCCCGCCTGCTCCAGTCCGTACACAATACGCCGGATTTCGATTTCCGACATATTGTTGGCTTTCATGATCTGCCGAATCGTGTTCTTCGGGTTAACGAACGACACGACGCGCCATTCCTCGACGCTGAGGTGAATGCCCTTGAACTTTTCACGCGGGTTCTCTGGGAACTTCAGCGCCATATCGAGGTTCGGCAGGTGAGAATTCAACTGCTCGATCTCGCGGATACGGCGCGCCCCTTCGATGATGACATTTTCGAGATCAATCGGAACCAGAATACGATCCGCTGGCGGCAGTGTATTGTCATCAAAACGGAACGGGCCTTCTGTCCACGTCAGCAGGTTATACACCACATCTAAGGTGTGCTGCTGAATGGCGCCGACCACGTCTTTTTGCGTCACGTAGTTCGCATTAATGAGCAGCAGCGCCAACGCCTTATCGGTCGTGTTCTTGGCGCGCTCGCGGATGATACGGGCTTGTTCGTCGGTGAGCTTACCCGCTTTGTTCAAAACAGCTACCAAATTCCCATCTTGATTCACCAGCGCAGCCGCGATGAGCTTACCGGTTTTGAACGCCACGCGTGCACGTTCCTTGCCCGGAGCCATCTTTTCCGCGCCAAGCGCATCTTTCTCGCCTGTACGGACGCCGTCGAAGATATACAGCGTGCCGGTCTTCCCAGCGAGATTGATGAGATTAAGCAGTTGTGTTGTGCTGAAATCTCGGATATTGCCTTGAAGCGGCATGGAATCGCCCTTTATCCCCCGCTGAATTGTAACCGATTATAACGTTGGGTCAGACTCGCGTCAACCAACCGGAAACAATCACTATATTAAGGTGAGTCCGCGCAAAAAACCATTGAGCCTGTGCAACAGCGTATGCTCCGCACGTAATGTAATGTAAACCGAATTCCAAAAATTCGCCAACGACCAGACATGAACCTGCCGGGCCATTGGCTAAATATCCCCATCCTCGCTCAAAGGCGCGCAATTGATGAGTCCGTCCAATCCGACGGTTCCCATACGAACGCGCTGCAGCGCCCGGAAGCTTGAGCTTTACACGGTTTTGTGAACAACTTCGTAGCGTAGGAGGATGTTGTCGGAGTCTTCCCACCTGCGGGTATCGATGAGCCGAAGCGATACCGGAGTTTTACCTACAAAAACAGGGATTCCCTGTCCTAAAACGCGATTACCAATGAGCAAATGGATCTCATCCACTAGATCCTGTGCCAACAGATCGTTCCAGAGTGTCCTGCTGCCGGTGATTAAAATATCTTTGCCCTCCTGTTTTTTAAGTTCGGCAATCTGCTGATAGGCGTCACGACGCCTGATAATGCGGACATCCTGCCAATTTCCCTTCAGCGTATCCGAAATGACAATACCTTTGACCGCTTTTCCCGCTAGGGAGAGCTCACGTTGTGAGTCCGTCCACTCCTCCGAGGTCGGGTTTTCGGCCACCTTGGGCCAAAAACTTTGGAACAACTCGAAAGAAACCCGGCCCATAAGCTGAAGATCAGCAGTTCGGAGCAGTTCGGCGTTATAGGAGTCGAAGACTTTGCCCATCATTGGAAACATCACAGAAGCATCATTCGCCAGCCCCGTATGATACCCATCCAATGACACGACGTTGTAGACAATGATTTTCCGCATGACCATTCTCCTCGGGTTCGTTTTGCACAGGTGTGTGAAGTTCGCGTGGGTGTGCCACCTAAACCTGTATGTTTCGCGGCGGCGTAGACGTGCGGCAAAACCAATTTCTCGCTAGAATAAATCCTACAACCGTGGGGAAGAAGGGCTGGTGAGCATGTCCTATCAATACCTTGAAATGGGAATAGCCGCCGTTCGCAGCGGCAGTTTGGAAGAAGCAGGCCGCTTCCTGCGGTTGGCGATCAAAAGTCCCGAATTAAGCGCACCCACGCGGGCGGTCGCTTATATGTGGCTGGCCGAAACGACCAATGATGCAGCCGAAAAACGGACGATCTACCAACAGGCCTTGGATACCGATCCCGGTAACGCTGATATTCGCCAGCGGGTCGATGCGTTCCTGAAGACTCAATTCCAACCGCCGCCCCCGCCAACGTCGATCCCTGAAGCGCCGCCCCCACCGCCCAGTATTCCGGGTCAAAGTGCTTCCGGCTGGACGACAACCCTCACCCCGGCGGTGAATGTCCCCGGCGGCCCGACCGCGAATCCGTATTCGGCGGGTGTCGGTGCGCAGTCTGCCGCCGCGCAAACCGGCCCGGCCATGCCCGGGGCCGAAGCACCGCCGCAAACCCCGGCGCAGATTCTCGCGCCGCAGACCGGCACCGTGATGGATTACATCGTCACCGTGATCGGCGGCCCGAACGGGAACGGCACCGGTTTTTTCGCCTCTCAACAGTCCGTGATCGTCACGACGCGCAATGTGGTCGGCGGCGCGGAAACCGTCACCATTGAATTTAGCCCGGGACGCGGCACCACCGGCACCGTGATTCGCACCTACAGCGATTATGATCTCGCCCTGATCCGCATCGGCTATGCGCCGCCTGCCGCCCTACCCGTCTCACCGATGCCGCGCGTGCCCGATGAAGCACCGCTGACCGCCGTCAGTTACAACGGCACCATGACGCGCGGCTTGCAGCGCCCCACGCGCCGCCAAATGCCAACTTATTGGATTCCGACCGATTTCGCGTCCCTGCCGGATTCCGGCGGATCACCCTTATTCGATCAGCAAAACTATCTGGTCGGCATGATGACGCGCAATACCAGCCGCTCTGCCGATCATTATTTTGGGCTGCACATCAACCTGATCCGCCAGTGCATCGAGGCGACGCTCAACGATCTCGCCACGACCAAGGCCGTTTACTGCCACGAATGCGGCTCTATCAGCCGCGCGGGGGGCATCGGCTATTTCTTCTGCGAGGTGTGCGGCTCCACGCTGCCCGCCGCCCAATCGGTGACGCGCTACCCGATCCCGCAGGCAGAGGTGTTCTACGCACAGCCGAACGCGGCACGCTGCCCGTATTGTCAGGCGGCGGTCGGATACCATAACGGCAAGTGTTTACGCTGCGGCCAGCCCGCCAGTTAGCCTTTTTTCAAACCGATAGCGATTCAGAAGGAGCAGAACTCATGGCCTTTTTCGGACGCAGCCGCCAGCAGCAAAACGCCCCCAACATCGATGTCCATGCGCAGACGGTGGAAGGCATTCTTGGCAAAATTGGCGTGGACCCGGTGCAGGCGCGCATGACCATCAACGATGGGTACGGCTGGAGTTTCCGGCGCGGTTCGGCATTGATCGAAATTTATGTGACGCAGAAAGAGACGGCGGGATTTTTGCAGGTGCTGTCGCCGATTGTTCACCTGCCGATGACCGGGCTGCTGCCGCTTTACCGCCGCCTGTTGGAACTGAATTTACAGCTCACCGAAGCGGCGCTTGGCGTGTATCTCGATACAGTGTTCGTGTTCGTCGAACGCCCGCTGGAAGCGATGGATCCGGAAGAAGCGGATTCGATCATCAACAATGTCGCCGCCTATGCCGACGAATTGGATGACAAGTTGGTCAACGAATTCGGCGGTCGCCTGTACGCGCGGATTTAGGGGCACACGCAGTATTTCAGAGGACGGGGCATGTCCCGTCCGCAGCTTCCAGCCTACTTTCGCACCTGTTTGATCAGCTTACGGGCGGCGCGGATCAGCATGGGGGCGTACGCCCCGGCGCTCACCATTCCCAACACCACGAGGAAAATCACCGCCGCGTTCTGATCAGACTGCACATACAGGATCGGCGGGCGGTAGTTGACATAGGCATCGTAGATCGGAATGAACAATCCAGCCGTCAGCAGCGCGATGTTGATCAGCACCGGCAGGCGGAACATCACCGGGATCGCCAGCGCGACGGCTGTCCCTATCCCCACCGCCAAAATATTCGATTCCGGCGGGTAGTTCAGGTACATCCACGTGAAGGCCGCCCAACTGAACGTCGCCACCAACAAGCCCAAAATCAGCGAGGCGATCCCTCTGCCCCACCAGTGCCAGAAGCGGCGTAAGCGTGATGGGAGTTCGGAGGCGATCAAAACCTGCAAGCCGAAGAATACGCCGAACGTCAGCCCCACCGAGATCACCAGCCCCAACCGCTGCGCATCGAGGAAATCCGGGACGGGCGTCACCCACCAGATGAACACCGCCATCCCAATCCAGCCGACCATCACTGCCCACAGGAAGCGGTTGATCGCGCTGGGCGAATTCGCCAGCACGCGGCGAGCGGTATTGGTCAGCCATGCCTTGAAACGTTCGTCCGATGGGATCGTTTTGGGCAGCAGCGGCGCTTCATCGCGAATCAACGCGAGCGCGCGGCGCGACTGCGCAGTGTTACGGGAACAGATCGCCTGAGTTGCGAAAGCTGAGCGCACGCGTGCCACCGTCCGCGCCGCCATCTCCGCTGTGATGACATCGCCCGGCGTGGTTGCTGCATGGGCAAGCGCCCCATCGATTTCCGGCGAGAACGCGGTTTCTTTCCACCACGTCCCGCGCACCGGTTCGGGATCGTCCAGCCGATTGAGCAGCGGATTCGCAGGCGCCGCAGGTGCGACCCGCCCACGCATTTCCAGCGTGTGAATTGCCTCGCGGCGCACATCGCGGTTGGTTTCGTTTTGGATCAGCGCTGCCAGCGCTTTGGGGATCTGCGGCGGATCGGCATCTGGCAGTGCGCACAACCGCTCTAAGGCGCGAATCTGCGCCGGGGCGTTCTGGCTGCGCAGCGCATGGAGTGCGACCCAGCGGCGGCTTTCATCGTTCAGGCGCTCCCACCAGTGATCGATCTCATAGTCGTATTCGAGCGCGCCGCGCAGCAGCATTTGCAGCCCGGCTTCGTCCGTTTCCAGCCGGTAGGTTTCCGCGTTCAGGTAGAAGTCATTCATCAGCATGAACGGCGTGAAGCCGATCAGAAACTTCCCCTGCCCGCCTGCCCACGCCCGCCGCGCCTGCGCATAGATCAGGATCGCTTCGGCACGCGCCGCGAGGTCGATTCCGGCGGGCAAGTCACCTGCGGAGGGTTCGCCGCCAAGCGAGGTATCAGGCGAAGCGATGATCCCTGCCAGCACCAGTTCTTCCGAAATAGGGCTGCTGGCAAAATTGATCGTCTGATCATCCGCACTCGCCGGAATGGGCTTGGATGACGGTTTTGACGTTTGAGGGCGGTTTTGCGGCGGGTTCAACCGTGAATCGAGCACGCTGTAGGGCGTTTCCTTCACATCGGCGGTCTGGGAAGCGTCGATACGGCTGTCATAGGGTTCGCTGCTGAACGGCGCGGTTTGCAGCATATCCACGTCAAGATCGGTCGTCATATCCGGCACCGGTTTCGCCGGGGGTTGATCCGGTTGTTTCGGCGGGAGCTGGTGCAGCCGGGTCGTGCGCATCTCCGGCGATGACGATCGGCGTGGGACGGTCTGCGTGGGGCGAACGCCGAGCAGGGCCGCCTCGAATTTCTCGAACACCGCCATGATCGATCCCGTCCGGGTGCTCACATCAAAGACGGTGCCGTGTCGCAGAATGTCCGTCACCATCGCGGGAACATCGGGCACCAGGCCGGTGACATCCGGCATTTCAGCTAACCCGCTGGTTTGAAGCTGCTTGATCGCCATCGGCATCGGCGCATCAAACGGGAGCTGTCCCGTCATCATGTGGAACAGAAGGATGCAGTAGGCATACACGTCCGCGCGCATATCCAGATCGGACGAGGTAAGCTGCTCCGGTGCCATGTAAAGGAGCGTCCCAGAGCCGGGATTGGCCGCACGCCCTTCCGGGCCAAGCACCGTCGCCAAGCCGAAGTCAGCCAGATACGGCGACCGGTAGCTGTCGAGCAAAATATTGCTCGGTTTCAGGTCAAGGTGAATGACTTTGTTGGCGTGCGCGTAGTCGAGCGCCTGTGCGATCGGGCGGGCAAGCCGCAGCACCTCGTCCAGCGCCAAGCCGCCTTCATCAAGCAGCACATCGAGCGATCCGCCCGATACATAGCGCATGACGATGTACAACTGCCCCTGAAACTCCCCGAACTCGTAGATCGGCAGAATGTGCGGGTGTTCCAACGCGGCGATTGTCTTGGCTTCGCGCTCGAATAATTTGACGGGGTCTTGATCGACGGTGAGGTTACGGGCAATCGTTTTGATCGCAACGGTGCGATTCAAACGACGATCACGGGCTGACCATACATCGGCCATCCCCCCGCGCCCAATCCGCTCGATGATTTTGTAAGGTCCAACCTCGTTGCCAACTTCCATCCGTTGTCCCCGTTCCGCGCGCCGATATGCTAACTATACACGGAATTTTCATCGGCTGCTTTGAACGTTCTTGCGCCTTTCGTGATAATCTCATCGACACATGACAACTTCGGCGGACAACCAACCCATGCGACGGATTTTCGGTTTTAGCGTTCTCAGCAGATTAGTCAGTTTTAGCTTGTGCCTACTCGCGATCGCTCCGGTACAAGCGCAGCAGTCCGGCGGTGGTGAGCCGTATGATCCGATGGCGCTAGCAGCACATTTTCTGAATATCCACGAAACGCCGCCGCTGCCCGATCTAACCCCCGCATTCCTTCCCGGCACGGTGCAGTCGTTCTTCGTTGCCCAAGCGGGCAGCAGCACGCCCGTCCCCGTTCAGGCCACGCTGGCGGCATCGGTGGGTGACATCGCGATTTGGGTTGAAGCGGACATCCCGTTCAATGCGGTCGCGCTGCAAGGGCAGGCGAACGCACTGGCCGGCGCCTACGCCATCATGCGCCACAGCGGAACCTACAGCGAACGGGTCATGATCCCCGGTCTTGGCTCAGCGAATTCCTCGGCGGAAGACCTTCCCGTGCCGGATGTCGATGCCGATCCGCATGTCTTCGTGATCTATCTGCGCGATGGGGTGAGCAGCGAAGCCGTCTATGTGCCCTCGAACAGCCTGCTTGCGTCGATCGCGCCCAGCGGCATCAGCCACCAGCACGAGACGATTCTCGTCAATACCAGCCCTTTCCCTGATGTGCCGCTGGATGACACCCGTTATGTGCCGCAGATCGCCCGCGCGCTGGTCGATCTGGTCATGTTTCAGAACAATCCGAGTCAGGCGGAATGGCTGCGTTCCGCCCTAACCGATACGCTCGTACGCGGAATCTTCAGCGGATCGCTCGATACGAACGCGATCAGCAGCTATCTGAACGCCCCTTACCTGTCGCTGATCGATGCCGGTAATTCGGCGACCGCCGCTGCCGTCAATGCCATGCAGGGACTGTTCATCAACTATGCGCGCCAGCGCTACAATGCGCCTTTGTTCAGTCAACTGTTCCTCACACCGGGGATGGGGGTACAAGCGCTCGATACCGTCTTCGCCCGCCAAGCGATCACCGATCCGGTCAGCGGCGAACCGGTTACGGCGCGCGATTTGTACGCTGATTTCGCGCTTGCCAACGTGCTCAACAGCCCCATCGGCGATGGGCGCTACCGACACACGGTGACCACCCTCGACAGCAGTCAGCAGGCCGCCGTTGCCATCGTCAACCAGTTGGGCGTCACGGCCAGCGGTCAAGCGGTCGGGCAGTTTGGGACGCTGTATTACGCCTATACATCGGCATCCGGTGAAATCGTCCATGTGAGCTTCACCGGGTCACCGTCGGCGGCGCGGCTGAACATGCCCTCCGACCGCAGCCTGACGGATCGTTACTACTGGTCAGGCGGCGTACCGGGGATCACCAGCGCGCTCACCCGCCGCATCGACTTGAGCAGCGTCAGCCAAGCGACGCTGAACTTTGATGTATGGCATGATCTCGATGCTTTTTGGAATTACGGCTATGTCACCCTTTCAATCGACAACGGCGCGACATGGCATATCTTGACGCCAGAAGGAACAGCCTCCACGATCAACCCCTATGGGCAGGCTTATGGCGCGGGCTTCACCGGGGTCAGCAACCCGGAACCGGAACGGGCATTCCCGTATTTAGGCGTAACTTTCGACACCGATGGCAGCACGATCACCGACGTGGTGCCGAATGGGCCATCGGCACAGGCGGGAATTCGGACGGGCGACCGCGTGATCGGCGTGAATGGGACGGCGTGGGAGATCCAACCGAATATTCTGAGCGTGCTGGCCGATTACCGCCCCGGCGATACCATTCGCCTGTTGATTCAGCGCGGCAGCGATCAGCGTACCCTCCCGGTAGTGCTGGGTGAACACCCTACGCGGCGCGTCTTTCCATCGCCTCTGTGGCAGCCGCAAACGATCGATTTGACGCCGTATGTAGGCGGTGAGGTGCTGATCGGTTTCGAAGTCGTGAATCTTCCCGGTCATGACGACAACGGCATGGCGATCGACCACTTGAGCATTCCCGAAATCGGATGGGCGGATGATGCGGATACGGCAGAGGGATGGATGCTGGACGGGTGGCAGGCGGTCGATAACCTGACGACACAAACGTTTTACGTGGGAGCGGTGCGCACGGGTACTTCGAGCATCCCGCCGCGTATTTCCGCGCTGATCGCCCCCGGCGATACGGCGACCGATGGCGCATGGCGGTTCCCGTTAGAGGAGGGCGAATCGCTCCTGATCGCGGTATCCGGCATGGATGATCAAACGACCAGCCCGGCCTACTTCAACCTCGCTTTCGCTGCGGATGCCCTCGCTACCCCGGAAACACCCAACGCGGCCAAGCGATAGCAGGCAAAAAAAACAGGGGTAGGCAAATCCACCTACCCCTGCGCACAGAGTTTATAACCGTGAGCTTAATTGGAGCGAATGCGCCCCCGGAAATAGCCATGCACGTAGCGGTAAAATTCGAGCGTGTTTTCCGGTCGCTGGCGGTTGGTGTCCAGCTTCTTAGTCAGGTTGTTCTGTTCCACCAGCGCTTTCGCATCAACCTTGTTGGTGATGAGCAGGATCATTTCCGGGATGCGCTGGAGGTCAATCGCCAGATCGGCCACCAGTTCGCGCCGTTCGTGCAGCGAAATATCGCCCCACACGCTTTCGATTTCACCGATGATCTCGACAGCGCGCACGCTGATATTGCCGCTGTACGGGAAGGTCAGCAGTGCATTCTTCAAAAGCTGCGTGATCGTCTGAAGTTCGCGCACCAGTGCGGGCGCGGTGCGATCCGCCAGCGGGTGGAGATCAAGCAGCTTATCGACCTTGGTCACGACACGCCGACCACGCCCGAAATAGCCGCTCATGACGCGGAACATATCGATCACGCTGCGTGCTTCACCGGCTCCATCCAACAGTGCTTGAATATCGGGATCTGCTTCGCGCGGGTGCGCACTGCGATGCTGCTGCGCGAGGCTGCTCGTCAGCTTGATCAGCTCGATTAAACAATCGGCGATTTCGCGGCGTTCATCATCGCCCACGCCGCCCGCCATGCCGTCGAGATCGCCCTGCAAACCATTTTGCAGCGGTAAACGGGTGCGATCGGTATAGGCCGAGCCGGTATCCTGCAAGAAATTCGCCGCCGTGTTCAGCGCATAGGCATAATCGGCGATATTTTCGCCGCCAAGCATACGTCGGATGATATAGGTCGCCTTAAGCGGTTCCAGCAAGCCTTCATCGATCTTGGCGACATTGTTGACCAGCGCACGCGCGCCGCTGTCCGCTGCGGTACGGATGTAACGGCGCAAATTTTCGAGGGCGGCCTTTTGCACTTCCGCCGCCCCTTCCACGCCGGGTTCCCACGTCAGCACGCGGTACATGTTGAGCATGGTCGCCACGCCTTCATCGCCGCGCCGTGCCGAGTTGATCGGCAGCAGTTTGGCAGCGCGGATGGTGTTTGGCATGTCGCGCCAATCGCTGACCGCACGCAGCAGCTCGATCATCAGATCGGGCGGCAAACTTTCAACCAGCAGGCGGTGATTGCCCAACAGCGCGATCAATTCGGCAGCGATCGGTCGCATTGATGCATCATAGCCGTGCTGCTGAAGTGCGCCGAAGTAGGCCATCACCAACGGCAGCGGCTTGGTACCTTCCGCTGTGAGGGCGTTCAAGCAGTCGGCTACGCTGCCGGGGAGGATCGTCGTATCGGCAAACAGGCGGCGTACCATCGTCGCATATTCGACCTGCCGCCCGCTGGGATACAGGACGCGCCCATGCCGCACCAGCTCGTTGGCGAGATCGGCATAGGCTTCGCGGGAGAGCAGGATTTGCAGCAGTGAGCGCGGCGCCTCATCCTTGAGGTTGCGCAGCATCGCGTCATCAGAGAAGTGATAAACCACGCGCCGCAGAACACTGTCATAGGTGTCTCCGGCGGTCGTCCCGGCCATCTGCGCCAGCGCGTGAAGCGCGGGCACATCGAAGACTTCCATCTTGCCTACGGCTAAGGCGATTTCGGAGAGACGGATGAGCAGCAGCCCTCTCCACGAGGTGCCGAAATCGGTCGCGGCTTGTGCCAGCAAACCGGGCGCGTTGGTGACATTCGGTTCGCTGTTCAGGTAGCCGATCAGCCGGACGAACGTGCGCGGAAGCTGAAGCAGCAGCGGCTTCAGCGAGGCGAAACGCTGCCACGCATCCAACGGCAGCAAACTCGCCGCCAGCACGATCGCCGTCTGCGCCAGTACGGGATCACTCGCCGCCAACGGCAGCGCGATTTCGAGCAAGCGCGGCACAATGAACTTGGCTTCGATCAGCGCGGCGTTTTCGCGCACCTGCGCCAAGAACAGATTCAAGCCTTTGCTATCACGGCTGCGCACATAGCCCTGCGTCACCGCGATCGCAGCTTTCTGCGACAGATCGACCCAATACATGCCGCGCACACCGCCGGGAATCGTCAGCCAGCGCACCAGCGCCCGGTAGACGCGCAGCGCCCGACCGGAGTTCATCTGATCGCCCAACTGCTCTAAGATGATCGGTTCCAGCGCGGGTTTGCCCTGTGCGGCGGTGATGAGGTCGGCATTTTCCACATCATCGGTCGCCATGATGAAGGCCATCAAATGCTTCATATAGGCGATCTGCTGCTCTTCGGTGAGGGTCGGATCTTCGCTGAGCACGCGGGCCACATCCACGGCCTCCATCGGCTGTGCATTGGTCACCGCATTATCGACCGTCATCCGGTAGGAGGCATATTTCAGCGCATCGCTCAACGATTCGCCCCGGCGCAGCCGCCACCCGGCGACGGGGGTCAGCAGGGATGTTTGCTGCACTACCAGTTCGGTATCAAGGCGAAGCTGGCTGCGGATATACCGGGCATAGTCGTTATCGACCTTCTTGCCCTCGATTTTGTTATCGCCCCATGTGTAGCCGATCGAATCGGCGGGGACGGGTGTATCGTCGCTGACAAATTTGATCTGCGCGTTGACGAGGCTCTTGGGAGTGGTATAGGTGCTGAAGGTGACGCTGTAGCGAGCCGGATGCGGCAGCAGTGCCAACAACCCTTCGACCACCCCGACACGGCGCGCCGCCTCAGCGGGTGCCCCTTTGATCAGCACCGGCACACCGACGATTACGGCAGCCAGCAGTGTTTCGACCACCTCGAAACGATCATTCGTCGCGTTCAGCAGGTCAAGCATATTCTCCTGCTGTGCGCCGCTTGACGGCGGCACAACGCCGCTTAAGGTGACAGGCGGCAGGGTGCTGTCGGTACGTTCAAAGACGGGCATCGCCGGTTCGCTCAACGCCAGCAGCGGTTTGAGATTTCCCGCCAACAGACGCAGTGCTTCCACCGGAATCACGTAATAATGGCAGATCACATTGCCCACCGGGCCGATCTGCGACTGTACGAGTAAATGGGGAATCGTTTTGCCGCGTGCCAGCGCCCATGCCAGCGTCGGTTGGCCGTTCAGGGGAGGCACGCGCAGCGCCGAGACGATTTCGCTAAAATGATCGGCCTTGATCCCAGCAGAGGTCGCCAGCATGCGCAGTTCACCCTGCGGCTTGCCTTGATAAACGACCTGACCATAGTAAAAATGTTCGACTGGATACGCTGCTGAAGCCACGCTGATTTTACTCTCTCGTCCGTGTTGTGCGGTCTCACTATACCGCAGAGTGATATTATTCACCACAACCCTTGTGTTTATCAGTCGGTCTTCCTAGGATTCTAGTGCAAGTATCGCCAAGGGTTCCTTAACCTCTAGGAACTCCGTACTGGACAGGATCTTTTTCATGAGTCGAACGTTTGTCATCGCGGCGGCGGTGTTCGCCTTTCTTGGTGTAGCGGCAGGTGCCTTTGGGACGCACGCGCTACGCGCTCACTTTGATGCAAATCCCGCCTTAGAGGATACCTTTCACACCGGGACGCAGTATCACATTTACCATGCGCTTGCCCTGCTGGGCACTGCATGGGCGTACAGCCACTTTGAAACGCAGCGCAAGCTGATCCGCTGGGCGGGGATTTTCTTCATCGCCGGGATCGTGCTGTTCAGCGGCAGTCTGTATCTGCTGGCGATCTTCAACCTGCGTTGGATGGGCGCGATCGCACCTTTCGGCGGTGCGGCCTTTCTGGCCGGTTGGGCGCTGATCGCCGCTGCGGCTTTCCGTTCCAGCCGAACGTAACCGAAGTGCAAATTGTCTGTAAACAGCCTGCGTGTCTGCTTGACGGCGTGGGCATTACGATCTATGCTGCCCGTATAGTTCGTACTCCGAACCATACGAAGGACGAAGAGGGAGTGCAGTATGGATACCTCCGCGTTGGCTCGTGAACTCCTAGAGACTATGCCCCTGATGGGGCGTGTGATTGAAGCCACGATCCGCGATTTACATCACCGGCAGCATCACGACATGCGACCGCCAATTTTTCCGCCGCATGTCGCGGTGCTGAAAGCCTTGGCGCGCCGCCTGATGACGCAGGGCGAACTGGCGATGTCGCAGCAGGTTGGCCCCAGCACCATGAGCGCGACGATCGATGCGCTCGTCCGGCGCGGTTGGGTGATGCGACTGCGCAACGAGGCCGATCGCCGGATCGCACAGATTGAAATCACGGCGGAAGGCCGACGCGTCCTCGCGCAATTTGAAGAACCCATGATCGAGAGTCTTCGCGGATTGCTCGATACCCTCACCGAAGCCGAGTTGACCGATCTACAAGCCGGGTTGGCTGTGATGCGGCGGCTGTTCGAGCAATCGGCATCCGCGCCAATACCTCCCCCACCGGATATGCGACCGCCGCAGCCTAGGCATCCGGGACGCCGCCCGTTCGGTCGTGGCCCCTTTGGTCGGCGCATGCCGGGAGCACCGCCGGACGCGCCACCGGGATTCTTCCGCTTCCATGAGCGAGACAGCGGCCCCGCGCCGCATGACGCGCCGCCTTGGGATGCACCGCCCCCTGAAGGTGAGCGACCGGATATTCCACCACTGCCGCCGATGGTCTAGCCCTCAGCGCATCTTTCGTGTCATCGATTCATTTCCCGCCGTATTCTACATACGGCGGTGTAGTCTTCGGCTTGCCATTTTCAGGAGTTTCCATGTCAACCTTTGTCCCTTATTCACCGCGGTCCGGCACGGAAACCCTGCCGCATGGACGGCGGCGTCTACATCCGGCAGTGATCCCCCTGACCCTGATCTTGATCGCAGCGGCGGGGCTGCGTTTGGTCAACCTGACGGCGATTGGCGACGGCAACACGTATTACACGGCGGCTGTCACGGCAATGCTGCAATCGCCCAGTAATTTCTTCTTCGCGGCGGCTGAGCCGGGCGGTTCGGTAAGCGTCGATAAACCGCCGTTAGGGTTATGGCTGCAAACGCTTTCCGCCGCGATTTTCGGCGTCAGCGGGGTTTCAGTAGTACTGCCGCAGGTGATCGCCGGGGTATTGTCCGCTCTGGTGCTGTATCTGATCCTAAAACGAACCTATGGCATTGGGGCGGGCTTGATCGGTGCGGCGGTGATGGCCTTCAGCCCCATCAGCATCGCCGTCGATCGCAACAATACGATGGACAGCACGCTCATCCTGTGTTTGGTGCTGGCGGCATGGGCCTTCACCCGCGCCATCGAGTCGAAACGAATCGGGTGGCTGCTCGGCGGCGCGGTATTCTTCGGCTTGGGCTTCAATGTAAAAATGCTGCAAGCGTTTTTGCCGCTGCCTTCTTTCTATCTGGCTTATCTGCTGGCGGCGAAAAGCGGCTGGTTGAAGAAAATTGGGGCGTTGAGTGCCACGACTGCCGTGCTGATCGTCGTCGCTTTCTCGTGGGCGCTGATCGTGCAGATCACGCCCGCCGATCAGCGCCCGTACATGGGGAGCAGCACGAATAACAGCGTATTCGATCTCATTTTCGGGTACAACGGGCTGGAACGGCTGGCGGGCGGTGTTGGGCCGGGCGGCGATGGGCAGGGCAGCGCTGGGCAGGGAAATGGGGCTGTGAACGGCGGCCCGCCCAACGGTGCAGGGCGCGGCGGTGCTGCCGCTAATCCCATGCAATCGGAAACAGGCGAACCGGGCGTGCTGCGTCTTTTCACCGGGGAGCTGAGCAACGAAATCGCATGGCTGCTGCCGTTCGCGCTGGCGGCGACCGCGGCGGGTGGTTTCGCACTGCTGCTCAGTTTACAGAAGCGACCGCCCTTCCCCATCACCGCAGAGATGGCGGGGATCATCGTGTGGGGCGGCTGGCTGGTGACGTGTGTGGTGTTTTTCAGCATCGCACGTTTCTTCCATGCCTATTACATGGCGACGCTCGTCCCGGCAGTCGCGGCCATGACCGGCATCGGCATCCATGAGCTGTGGAAGTTGGGGCGCACTCGCTGGGCGATCTCGACCGCCATGCTCATTGTGGTCGCTGCTGCGACCCTGATTGAACAGGTGATCATCGCCAATGCGCACGGGGGGATGATCTGGTGGCTGGTTCCGGCTTTCATCCTCATGTTGATCGCTGGCGTGCTGCTGCTGGCGAATCGCGGCGGCGGTTCCAGTATCGTGATCGGCTATGGAGCGGCCACTGCGGCCCTGTTGATCGCGCCGCTGGTGTGGTCGGTCTACACGACGATCGAACCCAGCCCGAATATCGCGCTCCCCGCCGCTTACAACGGGCCGCAATCGCAAGCGAACGGTTTACAGCAAGGCGGGATCATGATGGGTGCTCAAGGAGGGCAGGCCTTCGATCAGCCGTTGATCGCCTACTTGGACGAGCAAACCACCGGGATGCGCTACATGGTCGCAGTCCCCAGCGCGATGATTGGTGCGCGCCTCGTCCTCGAAACCGGTCGCGGCGTCCTGTATCTGGGTGGTTTCAACGGGCAGGATCATGTCGTCACGGCGGAGCAGTTCGCGGCCAAAGTCAGCACAGGCGACATCCGTTATGTCTTCGATGTGGGGGGCATGCTCAGTCAGCAGCAGCCAGCGTTAGCGGATTGGATTCGATCCACCTGCACCGTCGATTCCGCTTTCAGCGCAAATTCAAGCGCGGCCACGCCAGCACAACAGGGGAACAACTCGCAAAACAGCGGCCTTCAGCCACCAGCGGGTTTCCAACCGCCTGCGGGATTTCAGGCACCGGGCGGCGCACAGTTCCCGTCCGGCAGTGGATTGTCCGGGGGGATTCAGCCGACACTCTACGATTGTGCGGCAGGGCAATAAAGACACAGAGATCGCAGAGAGTCTGAGAGAAAACTTCCTCGTATCTTCTCAGTGTCCTCTGTGATCTCCGTGGTTTACTGCTTTTCGTGCTTGAGCTGCCTACGCGTAGGCCAAATCAAATTCAGCGGGTGGGCACACACGCAGCACACCAGCCAGTTCGTGACCAATGAGCAGCGTTTTTCCATCCACTTCAAGGTGAATGGGGCCGTTGAAAGGCGCGCGCGCCGTCAGCGTAAAGCGTGTCCCCGGTTTCAGTCCCAGTTCGCCCAAGTATTCGAGCTTGCTCATGTCATGGCTGTTCACGCGGCTGATCATGAGGGTGCTGCCGACCGGAATTTCGTTGAGCGGCGTGTCTTTCACACGCGGCATCATCCCTTCGGCAGAGGGAATCGGCTCGCCATGCGGGCAGCGGCGCGGATAATTCGCCATCTTTTCCATGCGCGCAACGATGCGATCGGTCACGACCTCGCCCAATGCATCGGCCTCGTCGTGGACTTCATGCCAGCCGAATTTCATCACATCGACGAGAAACACTTCGACCAACCGGTGCCGCCGAATATTCATCAAGGCTTCACGTTCGCCTTTGGGCGTTAAGTTGATTCCCCGGTAGGGCTCGTGTTCCAAATAGCCCGCTTCTTTAAGGCGCTGCACCATACGCGTCACCGCCGGTGCCGACACGCCTTTTGCCTCTGCCAGCGCCGATGTGGAAATGTACGGATTTCCCGGTTGGTAGTATGCAATCCGGTAAGCTTCCGCTAGATATTCCTGCATCGCTGCGCGAATATTGCCGTCTTGTTGATGGGTCACGGTATCCACCAGCGCCGAATTATGCTTATCTTAATCATCAATATAGCAAACGCAGCCAAATTTGACAAGGATTAAACCTAGTGTTTTACATAGGTTTTACTTCTTCTGTGATCGGTTAGCAAGAGGGGATATTCGGCTTCCGTAATACGAGGGGAACAAGGGCGTTCAATCAATCGAACGCCCCAGCAAGAACGGAGGGATTATTCGGCGGGCTGCGGCAAACTGAGCAAATACATTACGAGCGCATCGACATCTTCGGCGGACACGGTATAGATGAGTTGGTGTGCGCCTTCCCGCTCGAATACTTCGCGCAGCGTCCGCGCCGAACCATCGTGGAAATAGGGGGCGCTCCACGAGAGCCAGCGCAGCGAGGGGGTATCAAAGCTGCCGCCGGTGCCTACATCGTAAGGCTGCAAATTCGTTCCGACTGCCCCGACATGACACGAGGCGCAGTTTTGCTCGTTGAACACCGCTTCGCCGCGCGCCGCCATACGCGGATCGTCAGGCAAATCAGCAGCGGGCGGCTGAAGAGATGTCAGGTAAGCGGTCAGCAAACTGAGATCACTTTCATTGAGCGGGTTATGCAGGTCTTCGAGCGTCGGCGGCAGCATGCTGTCAATCAACCCTGCGCCGCCTTGCAGCCAGCGGATTTTATATTCCATGTCCGCCAAATCCGACCACGTCCCCGACCAGTTATAGGGGGGCGTTTCGGGCAGCGCGAACAACATGGGTGTATTGCGTCCGCCGCCGGGGAACCCTTCCCACACGCGCCCATCGCTGAGGCCGTCAAAGTGGCAGTTGGCACAGCTCATCCAATTGCCCCGGCTCATGCGATCGTCGGAGGTGCTGAAGAAAAGCTGTTCGCCCAACAGCAGATCGATCGAAATGGTGAGGTTGCTCACCGGTAGGGTTGAAACCACGCGGAGGTCACTCGTTTGCAGCGTCGTGATCGTCGCATCGAGCGCGTTATAGATGTACACCAGCGTGTTATCGCGGTTGAGCAAAATCCCGCGCGGGTTCGATCCGACCGGGATATGCGCCCGCGCATCCCCGGTGTTCAAGTCAATCACGCTGATTGAATTGCTGCCCGCGTTGGTGACATACAAACGCTGACTGAAGCGATCGAGCGCGGTGGCAAACGGCATATTGACCGGACGATCCGCTGTATCCAGCGCGATTTGGCTGCCGCGCTGCGGCGCATTCCCGCGTAAATCGATCACATTGACGACCGGGAACACCGCCGAATCATAGGTGAGCGCCGTATTCCGGCTGAAGCTCCGCGAGGCTGGCATATAGGCCAACCCGCGCGTGATGTCGAGTTCGACCGCCTGTGAGACGCCAACATCCATATTCATGGATACGGTTTGAATCACCCGCGACTGTGGCAGATAGACCAGCGACAGATCGCCCGTCCAGAAGTGCGAGACGTATAGGAAGCCGCCCCACAGCGCCAGCCCTGCGGGTGCAGGCGGCACTTCGATCCGCGACACAACCGCTTTGGCGATCAAATCGACCACGGCGATCTGATCGCTACCCATCAGCGACACATAGGCCGTCCGGTTGTCCTCGATCACAATGCCATACGGAAACGCCCCGCCGAGATCGATCGTATCGGTGACGCGTGCAGCGGCGATGTCGATCACACTCAAGGTTCCGTCTGCGCGGTTAGTAATAAGTGCGGTGCTGTCATCGGCGGTGATCGCCGCGCCGCGGGGATCATGCCCCACCGGAATTTCAGCGATCAGTTGGCCCTGCCCCGGTCGCGCGATCGAGGCGGTATCGTTGATCATGTTGGCGGTGACGACTGTGCGCCCATCGCTGACCGCCGCCATGATGCCGCTGTGATGTGCGCGGTTCAAGCGTGCGTCCGGAAGCGCGTATAACGGGAGCGGGGTTGCCGTCACGTCGCCCTGCGCTTCCGATCGCAGTTCAGTTCCGCCGAACGACACGACCAGCAATAGTAAGCCAGCAGCCAGCGCGGCTTGCAACGCGCCGATCGTCAGCAGCAGGCGTTTAGGTTGTGTGCGGCGGTTTGTCATCGGCTGATCCTCAAGATTTTCGGCTGTATCCCGTCACCGTGTGCTGAAATCGCCATCGGTAATCTGCATCAGGCGGTTATAGAACAGCGTGATCTGCCGCCCCTGAATCTGCAACTGGCCGTTCGGATCGCGCCCGGTGGCGACGATCGTCAGCGTCATCGGGTCAACGACGCTGCTGCCGCTGCCGCGCGGTTCGTTTTCCACATTCGGGAAGCTGCCGCGAATCAGCCCCGGGTTGAACTGATAGGCGATCGTGCGTCCGCTGGCGCGCACGGGATTTTCATACAGGATATACGATGGCGTGCGCAGCGTGACATAACCTTGTGTGTCTGTCCAATCGGCGGGAACGGTGAAGGTAAAATTAAACGTTCCGGTGGGGATGATCGTATCGCCGCGCTGTATGTTCGATCGCAAGACTTCCGAATCCGGCGACAGCACATAAACGTTGTAGCTCGTCCCCTGTGGGCGCAGCACCCCGCCTGTGAGATAGGGCGCACGGGGTTCGCCCGCGCTGGTGGTCACATCGCCCGTCACCTGAATATCGATCGTCCATACGCCGATCTCATCCGCCGCGAAGTCATGCACGGGATCGTAGAAGTAGCCGACCGCGTTCGCGCGTCCGTCGTAATCCGTCACCACGCCTGACGGTGAGGTGATCGTCACACGCACCGCAGCCGGGATCGTCGGGGCGACCTGCCCCGCGATTGAAATCGTCTCCCCCTGACGCAGGAGCGCACCGGGCGGCGTCCCCGATGGGACGAAGAACATGTCGAACTCGCGGTCATCGATGGCGACCAGTGAGCCGCCATTGCCACCGCCTGCCGTCCCGTTCAAGGGCGGGAAAATGCGCGATCCAGCGGCATCATGCGAATCGATGACGACCGACAGCGCGCCATAGATTGAGGCAGTTTGGACATCCGCTTGCTGGATCAACGCGCCGCCGAACAAGAAGGTGTAATCGCCGGGGCGATCGCCAGTTGTGCCCGCGCCGATCTGCCCGTTATACGGATCGTCGCTGTCCCACCACAGCGGGAGGCCGTCGAAAGCCCCGGCGGTGATGAACTGGCGCAGCGCTAAACCGGGACGTACCGCGCTGACAAAGGCATATCCTTCATGCACGGGTAGTTCGCCGCCCGCGCGTACATAACCAATATCGCTGCCGATCTCGTCGCTGACCGTTTCGCGCAGAATCGGATCATTGACGAGCGTATCAACCACGTGATCGGCGTAGGTGCCCACAAGATCCTGCACACGAACGGCGGCTTGCAGACCATCCTCGGCATTTTCACCGATCCATGCCACATCCCCGCTAAAGAACGGGAATTGCAAACGGGTCGGCGGTGCGCTCACGTTCGGGTAAGCGCTGGCACGGTACCACGCGAGAGGCTGGGTTTCGTTCAGCTCAGTGCTGCTCGATGGAATGCCGCGCTGCCCGTGTGCTACCAGCGGTGTATCCGGCGAGGCGATCAAGCCCACGCCGCGCAAACTCGACGCCCACAGCCGCCCATAGGCATCGGTGAAGCGCGCTTCATAGTCGGCGGTGTACATGCCGGGTGTATCGAAAATGATCGGATCGGCGTTGGGGACAAAATTCCCGTAGGCGTCTGACTGCCCGTCAATGGTGCGGACGATGGGCGTGCCGCCGTCAAGCGGGTATACGGTGAGCGTCAGCGTCACATCCGCCGCCGCACCGGGCATGATCGTCACGCCGGGATGGAAAACGTTGCCGACTTCAAACGGCGTGCCGGGAAGCACCGCCGGGGTCATGTCAAACGTCTCTGCGATCAGCACTTCATAGCTGCCGGTGCTGGTGTACAGATTGCCCCACCGGTCGCTTAAGCGCACGGTTTCTTCGATGGTGTAGGTTCCATATTGGTCGAAGGTGTATTGGGTCAATGTGGAGTCGTGCGTCGTCAAGCGGTATTCATCGACCGGGGATTGCGCGCCAAACCGTGAACGCTCATCCTGTGCGGTCGTGGAAAGTACGCCCTGCACGATCGGCACATTTTCCCACACTTCATCCGTGCCGTCGGGCAGGGTCACCTGCACCGAAAGCAGCGCATTGGAACCTTCAGCAAAATCGAACGGCACGAGCGGCGCGGTGTCCGAGTCGTACGCGTTCGCTAGAACATTCATGACATAGGGTTCAAGGGAGTAAGTCAGCGGGTTGGTGGTGCCATCGCGGAACGGCGGCAGGATATACGTCGGCGCGTTGAACTTGACGCGATTCGAGATACCGTACAGGCTGCTGACAGTGCTGCTGATCACCCCGCGTGAGCCATCGCTTGGGCTGTCGTAGAACAGCGCGACGGGCAAACGCATGTAATTCACATTCCCTAAGTTAAGGACAAATGGCAGGCGCGTGATCGATTGACGGGAAACGCCATCTCCCTGCCCGAAAATCGGGTTCACTTCCCAACGCAGCGCTTCGTCGTTCGTGACCTGTGTCAAATCGCCGGGATCGGTGTCCAAAGCGAAGGCTTGCAGGCGCGCGACGTAGTACCCCGGTAAAAAGCCATCCGCCGCGGTGGGAATATCTACCGTGAGGTCGAGTGAGAATTCAGTGCGATCATCATGCGTGATCAACTGGTGCGGCTGGACATGCTGGTATGTCCATGCGAGCGGTGCGGCCACATTATCGACCGGCAGGCCGTTGAACAAGGCCGATGTCCAACCGTTATTGGTGCCATCGCCGCTGACCGGAACGCGTCCATTCGCATCCCCGCTGATGGGCTGGAGGGCAATACCGACCCACAAATTGAGCGTGCGCGGCAAATTGGCTTCATGCAGCGTCACATCCATTTCGACATGCCATTGATCGCCGGATGCCAACCGAAGCGGACTCACCTGCCCTTGTGCCGTCCATATCGCCGCCCCATTGCCAAGCGGCCCTCCCAATTCAAACGCGGTCGGGCGGCTGATGCTCGATCCCTCAAGCCGGAATACGCCGTCAGGAAGATCGAGTACCGGCGTGGGTGCCGCCGTCGAATCGACGGGCAGCGCCATGATCTCGCTGCCATCTGCGGCGATGAGCTGCACATCGACGACGTTGAAGCTTTCAATGCGATCGAGGAAATTTAGGGGGATGCGCACTTCCGCCGCCCCATCGACCGCGATCGATGTGATCGGCGGCACATCCAGCGCACGCTGGTTCGGGTTGGTGCGCTCGAATGTCGTCGCCAGCGGGTCGAATAGATCAGCACGGGCGGCAAACGTATTGCCGTTCATGGTAAAAACCACACGCACGGCTACGGCACTTTCTGCACCATCCCCGCGTGCGGCGCTGAGATGCGCGTCACGCACACCAATCCATCCGGCTTCCTGTGTGCGCAGCGCGTACACATTCGGTCGAATCGCTGCTTCGGGGTAGGCATCCCAATCGCTGAGATCGCCATCGAGCGCGAGTTCAGCCACCGGCGTGCGCGTGCCATCGGGGAAAGCGCTCCAGAGGATCGTCCCCTGCGCACCGGGCAGCGATCCGGGATTGATCTCATCCGTACCGGGAATCGTGGTTGGGGATGGACTGAGCCAAAAAGGCGTGTTGTAGCCACCGGGAACGCGGATGTTGAACGTCCCCGCCACCCCGATCGGCGCGCGGGCGGTTTCCCCGGTATACAAATTGCGCACCACCAACGTCCCATTCGGGGGAACCGAACCGGATGCCCCGGTAATCGTCACAAGGCCGTCTTCGTCGGGCGTGCTCATCGTGATCAGCGACGCAATTGGCGGATCACCCGCCTGTGCGCGTGGAGAGACGCTTTGCGCCAGCGCAGCAGGTTTGGCCGCACTCAACGCTATCAATGCGCTCAGCACGACCCACACATACGCAAACCAGTTCCGCCGCACAGTACGCTCTCCAAGGATACATCTGCCCGTGCGAAGTATAGAAACGGATAAAAAGGAACGCAACAGGAAGTTATGAAGTGGTTTGCTCCGCACAAAACGGAGCAAACGCTTACGGATGTACACTCAAACGCGCCAATACGCGATTCAGCGCCGCGATCAACTCTTCTGGCGTACCATCATTCAAGAGTGTGAAATCCGCCATCGCGATTGGCCCACCCTTTTCGATATTCTCGATCTCCATTATGTCGCGTGTTTCGGCTTCGGCACGCGTCAGCGGGCGTTCCGGGCGGTTCGCCAGCCGCTCATAGCGAATCTGGCGGGCACAGGTTACCGCGATCACCATCAAGTCGTCGCTTAAATCACGCCGAAGTGTTTTGTATTCGCTAAAGCTGTACAGCCCATCGATGATGATGGTCGGATGCTGCGCCAGCGCATTCTTGAGGATCGGCAGGGCGCGCTTGGCAATCGCGTCCATCCCCTCTTGGGCGCGGAATTCCTCGCGCACGATCCGTTCATGTTCCGCGGTGAGCGTCCACCCCCGCCGCGCTACTTCGTCTACAACGATCCCGCCGAAGCGGAATTGAAAATACCCTAGGGCTTGCAGGTGTGCCGCGCACAGCGACTTCCCCGCCCCCGGCATGCCAACCAGCGCCAGCACACGGGGGGGTTGTCCATTGCTCACTCGATGTCGTCCTCGTTTAACACCTGCACCATCAAAGCTGTAATCAGCGCAGGAAATCAGGTCGCAAATGGTGGCATTATAGCATGCGTTCTATCCACCATTTCAAGCGCGCGGAATGTTATAATGCTGCGCATGACAAACCTTCTGCCGCCCAATCCCTATCATCACGATTATGGTGATGATCCGTCCGCCGCACCGTTCGCGGGGCGCAGCGCCCTTTTCGCGCGCTTGTACCAGCACGCCGCCCGGTCGGATCGTAAAAGCGGGTTATGCATCCTTGGGCGGCGGCATACCGGCAAGACCGCCCTGCTGCATGCCATCCGCGCCATTTTTGCCGATTCACACCTGAGCGTGATCGTTCCGCTGCGCGAGATGCCGATCGAAAGTGAAACGGACTGGTATCTCACCTTGGCGCAGCAAGCCACCGCCGCCTTGATCGAAGGTGGGTACACCGTCACGCGGTTGAGCAATGTTCAGCCGCCAGAAGCCGATCCGCGCCAGTGGTTTACAAAAGAATTTTTGCCGCAGTTATTGGCCGCACTGCGCACAACACGCCGTCTGCTCTGGCTCATTGATGATGCGGATGAGTGGCTGGCTGCGGTGCGTTCGCATGTGCTGCCGGAAGATTCATTTACACACGCACAAGCGTTGATCGCAGATTTTGCGCCGCTCGACATGGTGATCACGCTGGATGCCGACCATGAAGCCAGCTTACCCGCCTTCGCGCCCCTGATTCAGATTCAAGATGTGGTGCGGCTCGGACAGCTCACGCGTGAGGATACGGCATGGGTGCTGCGCGAACCCGCCCACGATCTCTATCAAGTCGATGACAGCGCGGTGGATGCCGCTTTCAAGGCAGCAGGCGGCGCGCCCGGATTGATTCAACAGTTCGGTTATTTGATGTACCGCAAATGGACAATCAACACCGTGCATACCGAGATGTCCGCCGAAGACATCAAGGCCATGATCCCGACGGTTTATGCCTATGGCGAACGCGATTTCATCGAATTGTGGCAGTCGCTTTCGCCCGATGAACGGCTCACCCTGACGGCGATGAGCAGCCTCACCTATGCCGATCCGATCACACCCATCACAGCGGCGCGCATTGAATCATGGCTGGTAGAAACGGATTTTCCGCGTGACATGGTGGCGATCCACGCAGCCCTGCGCGGGTTGGAATACCGTGAGGCGATTGTCAGTGAAGCGGAGGGTGCGCGCATCAACGGTGATTTGCTGCAATCGTGGCTGCTGGATCATGCCCGGTTGGGCGAAAAAAGCGGGGCATCAAGCGACAACAAGCGGCGCGCACAGGATCGACGGGCGCGGGTGGATGTGACGACACGGTTGGCCGACCGCAACAAACCCAAGTCCACTCCCGGTCGTGCCGGTTCCGTCCGTTTGATGGTGCTGTTCGCATTGGCGCTGCTGATTTCGACCGCGATCTTGATCGCGAGTTTGGTCAGTTCACCGCATCCACCGGATGCCATCCCCGCGCAGCCAACGGCTACCCTGATCAGCACCCCTACGCAATAGGACGCGGTACGATCACGGCACCAACGGAATGCTGCATTCCCCGCTGTTGGTCGGGCAGTTTATCAGCACTTGATTATTGTGCCTTACCTCGAAGGTTTGGTTCGGTTCGCTGCTAATCCAAAACTGGCGCAGCGTCCCCACCGCAATCCAGCCAAAACGGGAACGGCAGTACAACGGCGTGGCTTGCGTCGGGAGCGAGATCAGCCAGAGTTGGTAGCACCCCCCTGCCGGAAGCGCATACGAACCACTGGTGACAGGCCGCCACTCGTTCGCCGCGAACGAAATTTCATTCCCAAGCTGGTTTTCGCGCACAAAGCTCAAACTGCTAATATCAACCGATTGATCCGTGCGGTTGAAGAGCGTTAGGCTCTGCCCATCGTACAACAGCACAATCGGGTCGGTATCGTCTCCAACCACTGGGACAGGCGTTATGTCTCCTTCGGGCGTCACCGTGGGTGAAAACCCGTCCGGCGTCGGGGTTTGGGTTGGCTCACGCGTTGGCACTGGCGTATCGGTCGCTGCGTCTGCCGGTGTAGCAGATGCTTCAAGGGTTGCGGTCGGCTGGAGTCCCAGTGATGCAGCCGTGGAGGTTTCAGCGACAAGGCCAGCAGCGGCAGTCGCCGACGCGCTTACCGATGCCTCACTCACTTCGGTGGGTGTGCCAGCATTCGCCGCTTGACGGGCGGTTTCGTCCTGCCACAGGGAAAATAAAAAGAAGACCACGGCAACCAGCGCCACCGCAACGAGGAGCCGCGTGATGATCGAAAATACCGAAGGGCCGTGCGGCGGCGGTTCGGAAACTTTGGTCGCTTCGATGGCCGCCCGCAGCGATGACTGAGTCGAAAGCATCGGCGTTTTGGTCATGCTGGGCGGAATGGGGATGCGTTCCGTCCATGTGGGGCGTTCCACACTGGAGTCGTTCAGCGACTTATTCGCCTTCTGGATCTCATCGGTTGAAAGGCGGCGAATAGCCGACCGGCTGGCGGTCTCTCCGCTGAAACGCGCCGATGCGGGCAGCGCATCCAGAATGGGCGCGAACGCCATTTCCAGCGCGGCTACGAGCGATTGTCCGTCGGAATAGCGCTTCTTCACATCTTTTTCGAGCGCCTTGAGGACGACCTGCTCAACCGCAGGCGGAATATCTGGGGCATAACGGCGCAGCGGCGGCGGCGGGTCACTGATGTGCTTCAGGGCAACGCTCATCGCGCTGGGATCGTCAAACGGTACTTTGCCGGTCAGCATCTGATACAGCACAATCGCCAGCGAGTACAGATCGCTCTGTGGGACTGCCTGTGCCGACGACACCGCCTGTTCCGGTGCGATGTAATGGGCACTGCCAAACGTATTGCCGATCGAACCTTCGGGGACGCTGAGCGCCAAGCCGAAGTCCGTGAGCACGGCGTGACCGTCGGGCGTGACCATAATATTCGAAGGCTTCACGTCACGATGGATCACCCCGCCCTGATGGGCATAGTCAAGCGCGGAAGCCGTATCGCCAATGATGCGCAAAATCTGCGGCACACCCAAGCGCAATCCACGCTGAGCGTTCTCTTTAAGGATGTGACCTAAGTCGCGTCCTTCAATAAACACCATCGCCATATAATACAGCGCGTCTACTTCGCCATATTGATAGATACTGACGATATTCGGGTGATTCAAACGGGCAATCGCGCGGGCTTCACGCCGAAAACGGGCGCGGTATTCTTCTTCGTTCTCTTGGCTATTGAGCAAGTGTGCGTCAATGACCTTGATCGCGGCATATCGTTCGAGTTTCGGGTCGTATCCGCGATAAACACGCGCCATTCCCCCCCGCCCGAGAATGTCGATCACGCGGTAGTCGCCTAACATCCGGCCAATCAAGGGATCGGAGAGTGCCATGCCTCATCCACCAAACGGCTGCGTATACTCTGGTGCCAACGGGCGGAATTATAGCGTACCAACCCCCGAACGGAAACCTGTGGTATTGGAATTTCCAATTCGCTTACATTGTGCGTTATACTCAGAATGATTCTTGATGCAAACGGATGTTCTGACACAACCAGAGCAAGGGGATGGGTAAGACGTGACTACACCCCCCGACATTCCTGAAAAGGAACTACGGGCGAGATGCGCGAGTTTCCTCGCTGCCGCCGCTGAAGAAGCGCGCCGGTTGAAGCACAGCTATATCGGCGTTGAACATCTATTCATTGCCGCGACCAAACGCGAAGACGGCCCCACCTCTCAACTGCTGCGGCGTGCCGGGTTAAACCCCCGCAACGTACGCGCCGCCGTCCGACAAGAGCTTGGTTCCGGGGATGGCAGCATTGGTGATGTGCTGCCGCTGACTCCACGCGCGGCGATGGTGCTGCAAATCGCGCTGTTTATCGCCGACCGGGACGAAAGTGATGAGGTTGACGAATCGCACCTGCTGCTCGCCATTTTGGAAGAAGGCGAGAGTATGCCGCTGCGTAAGCTGCAAGAACTGGGCTTCCGCGTAGAACACTGGCTGCGCAAACTGCACAGCGATGCGTACGAGCGCGATCTGTCCAGCCCGGTCGCTGATGACCTGCCCGATTTGGTGCTAGACAGTGACGACGATCTCCTGCACATGTCGGAATTTGATGACCCGCTGCCGGATGATCCGTTCCAGTTCTCGTCGGGCGATGTGATGCCGCAGCGCATCCCAGCCCACGGCGGCCATTCGAGCGGACGCAACCCGACCCCCCTATTAGACAAATACGGGCGCGACTTGACCGCGCAGGCTGCCGACGGCAGGATTGGCCCGGCGATCGCCCGCGAACGGGAAATCCGCGCGGTAGCGCGCACACTGGCACGCAGCAAGAAGAATAATCCGCTGCTGCTGGGAGATGCGGGGGTGGGTAAAACCGCCGTCGTCGAGGGGCTGGCGTATGCGATTCATGACAAGTCGGCGGCAAAATCACTGCTGGATAAGCGCATCGTGCAGATCGAAATTGGCACCTTAGTGGCAGGGACTTCGCTGCGCGGCCAATTCGAGGAACGGTTGATCGGCATTGTCGATGAAGCCAAAACTGCGGGCGATGTGATTCTGTTCATCGACGAGATTCACACGATCGTCGGTGCGGGCGATACGATCGACAGCAATTTAGACGCGGCGAATATCCTCAAACCGGCGCTGGCACGCGGCGAGATTGTATGCATCGGCGCGACGACGCATGAGGAATACCGGCGCGCGATCGCTCAAGACCCGGCGCTTGATCGGCGTTTCCGCCCGATCGACATCGAAGAACCGAGCGAAGATGATACGCTCAAGATTTTGATGGGACAGCGCGAACGGCTGGAAAAACATCATGGCGTGACGATTCGACCGGAAGCGTTGGAAGCGGCGGTTCGCTTCAGCGTGCGCTACCTGCCGGAACGCCGCCTGCCGGATAAAGCGCTCGACCTGCTGGATGAAGCCTGCGCCCGCGTCGTGATCCGTACGATCAGCCCGGATGAGGACGCCGAACCGCCGCCAAGCGAAGTACGGTTGGATGTGGTCGCGGCGGTACTCAGCGAATGGACAGGCATTCCCATCAACGAGCTGACGAAGGACGAGCGGCGGCGGCTGGCCGATGTGGAAAATATCCTGCTCAAGCGCGTGATCGGGCAGGACGACGCGGTGAAAACGGTCGCAGCGGCGGTCAAGACCGCGCGCGCCGGGTTGAAAGACCCGAACCGCCCGATCGGCGTTTTCCTGTTCCTCGGCCCGTCCGGGGTGGGCAAAACCGAGCTGGCGCGCTCACTGGCGAATTTCCTGTTCGGCAGCGATGACGCGATGCTGCGCTTGGACATGTCCGAATTCCATGATTCGCACACCGTCGCCCGCTTGATCGGCGCGCCGCCGGGCTATAAGGACGCTCAACGCGGCGGTCAGCTCACCGACGGGCTGCGACGGCGTCCGTACACCGTGGTGCTGCTAGATGAAGTCGAAAAAGCGGCACCGGAAGTGTTCGACATCTTCCTGCAAGTCTTCGATGAAGGCCGCTTGAGCGATGCGCATGGCGGCGTGGTGGACGCGCGCAATTCCGTGTTCATCATGACGAGCAACATCGGCACCGAAGAAAGCGGGCGTTCGCTGGGCTTTATCGGCGGTGCAGATCGCCAGCCGGATTACACTGCTCACCTAGGCCGCTTCTTCCGACCGGAATTTTTGAATCGTCTGGATGAAATCGTCACCTTCCGTGCGTTGGGTCAGGCGACATTGGCGCAGATTCTCGATCTTCAGTTGAACGATCTGCGCAAACGGCTGGACGAACAGCACTTGAAATTAGAACTGACTGATGCGGCCCGCGAACTGATCCTGAACCGAGGCTATGATCCGGTCAACGGGGCACGTCCGCTGCGCCGCGCGATTGAACGCCTCCTTACCCGCCCGCTGAGCGCCCGCATCGTCGAAGATGCGTTCAACTCTGGCGATACGGTTGTGGTAGAAGCGGATGCCGAAAAAGGGACGCTGAACTTTTCCCCTGCACGGGTGTAAGGGTTCTGTCCAATGCGGAATAAGGTCAAGTCATGGCGATGATTCCTCCTTTGACCGGGCGCTCCCCGCGACCGATCCCGGATGCGGAACTCCGTAAGCTGCTGCGTGTCCCGCATCCTCAGGACGAGCGCGATATTTTTGCGACCGATCCTGACCCGGAGATCCGGCGTCAGGGGCGGCTGGCCCTGCGGCGCAGCGATATTGATGATCTGTTCCTGCTGGGCGATCTGTGCGCGCGGAAATCGATCACGAGTACCCATCGCCTGCTGGTGTTCTATGTCGGCAAGACGATGATCGCCTACCGGCGCGCGGCGGAACATGCACGCCATGATGTCGATCGGCTGATGGCGCACCACGCCGTCCACGAGTTCATCGACTGGGTGGCGGAAGCCGCGCAGAAGTTCCCCTCACGGCGCAATGTGGCGGTCGCGCTGTGGGCTGCCGCCGACGATGATCCCGACGTGGATATGGTCGATGCACAGATCCCGACGTATGTGACGGACAAACCGGATACGTCGGGGATGGACTCGGCAGATGCCCACGATGCCACGCAGTTCACCGACAGCGAGATGGAAAACTCCGACACGCTCATGAATTCGAGCGATGATAGGCTTTCGACCTCCGCGCTGGGCGTGCTGCTGGCGGCGTATTTACGCCCCACGCCGAACGCGCAGCCGCCGAAAGTTGATGATCCGCTGGAACGCACAGCAGCGGCGGATTCCGAAAGTCTGGTCGATCCGTCGTTTATGTCCGTGTTCAGTGCGGATTCGGAACTGCCAGCGCAAACCGGCAGCCGCCCAAGCGACGAAGATAAAGGCTCACGAGAACCGATCAACCTGCCGGTGAACCTCCCCGCACCGCCCAGCGTTCATGACAACGGCGAAACGTTCGGAGATGCGAGCATCGAACCGGGCGAATCGCGCATTGTGTCGGCTGCCGATGACCGAAGCGCGAACGAAACCAATCAAGATGATTTGCTGGCGAAATCACTCTCGTCGTTCGAAGCGAACGCCGCCGATGCAGTCAAGGCACGCATGAATGCACTGCCCTCGCGCCGTCATATCGAGGCGATCAGCGGGGAATTCAAAGTCGGCGATATGATCGACGGGCGCTATGAAGTCGCCGATGTGCGGCGCGGCGGTATGGGCGTCGTGTATTTGTGCTACGACCATGATCAGCGCGAACCGGTTGCCTTAAAGAGCTTTCAGAGCAAATTCCTTGAAAATGAGCGCGCCGTCGCCCGCTTCCAGCAGGAAGCATTTACGTGGATTCGGCTGGAAAAGCACCGCCACATTGTGCAAGCGAGGCTGGTGCAGAATATCTCAGGACGACCGCACATCATTTTGGAACATATCAGCGGGCCGGAAGGGTTAGACGCCGACCTGCGAAGCTGGATCGATCACAAACGGCTGACGCTGCGCCATGCGGTCGAATTCGGGCTGCACATCGCCTTGGGCATGCAGCACGCCACTCAGAAAATCCCCGGCTTGGTACACCGTGACCTGAAACCGGCCAATATTCTGGTGACGCATGACGGAATCGCGAAAGTGACGGATTTCGGGCTGGTGCGCTCACTCGATATTGTCGATCTTCCCACCTTGGAAGGCGACCGAAGCACGCTAGGGAGCACCGACGAACGCCTCACCCGTGTGGGCGCGATCATCGGCACCGCACCGTATATGTCGCCCGAACAAGCAAAATCCGCCAATGTCGATCTGCGCTCGGATATTTACGCGTTCGGCTGTCTGTTGTATGAGATGCTGACCGGGCGGCACATTTTCAGCGCCAAGAAGCTTGAAGATTGGCTGCTGGCCCATGTCAACCAGTACCCAACCTTCGACCTGACCTATACCGCCACCCTACCGCCGCGACTTCAAGGGCTGGTGCTGTCATGCCTCGCGAAGGATCCGGTCGATCGTCCGGCGGCATGGGGCGTGATCGTCGATGAGCTGCGCGATATTTTCGTCATGGTGACGGGCGAAGAACCGGTGCTGGAAGTCACCGGCCCCGCGCTTGAAGCCCGTGAGCTGATGGATAAAGGCTATTCGCTGACCGAACTGGGCAAACTGGACGAAGCGATCGAAGCCTATAACCGCGCGATCGCCCTTCAGCCGGATTATGCGTGGGCATGGGCACGCAAGGGGCGCACCCTTCGCCTGCTCACCCGCTATGAGGAAGCCGTTCACTGCTACGACGAGGCGCTGCATGCGCAGCCGCAGTATGCGTGGGCGTGGAAAGGCAAAGGCATTGTCCTTGAGCGCATGGGCGAACCGCTGGAAGCGCTCGATTGCTACCAAAAAGCCACCTCGATCGATCCCGACGATGTGTGGAACTGGTACAACCAAGCCGATGCCCTGCAAAATATGGGGCGCTATGAGGAAGCGGTTGGGCTGCTGAAACAAGCGCTCAAGCTCGATCCCTCTCACCCGAACAGTTGGGCCAAGCTCGGTCAGGTGTACCGCCTGATGCATGATTTCCACAGCGCGATCACGGCGTATGAACACGCGATCGAACTGGATCCAACCTATGCATGGGCACAGAACGGCTACGGGCTCGCGCTCAAAGCGATCGGCCAGCCGAAAGAAGCGCTTATGGCCTTCAAACGGGCGGCGCGCTATCAGCCCGACGAGGTCTGGCACTGGTACAACCTGACCGAAACACTCGTCGAAATGAGCTCCTATGAGGAAGCGCTCACCCCGGCACAAGAAGCCGTGCGCATCGATCCCGATCACGCCTATAGTTGGGCCAAGCTCGGTCAAGTGCTGCGCTATGTTAAGCATTACGAAGAAGCGCTGACGGCGTATGACCGCGCGATCCGCTTGCAACCGGATTACATGTGGGCGGTCAATGGGCGCGGGATCGTACTCGAACAGCTTGAACGCTATGAGGAAGCGCTGGAAGCTTACCAGCAGGCGAGCAAGCTGGGTAAAGCGGATGTGTGGCATTTCTACAATCAGGGGAATGTCCTCGCCGTACTCCAGCGTTACGAAGAAGCGCTGCCCCTGCTCCAAGAAGCGGTGAAGATCAATCCCGGTCACGCGCGCAGTTGGGCGCGGCTGGGCAATGTACACCGGCAGTTGGGATCGTATTCCGAAGCACTCACCGCTTATCAGCAGGCCACGCAGCTTGACGCGACCTATGCATGGGCGTGGAATGAGCTGGGCATGACGTATGAAGCGTTGGGACGGCTTGAAGAAGCACTCGACGCCTATCGCCATGCCTCCGACAGCGACTCGGCAGACGCCTTTTATGTGTACCAACAGGTCGATCTGCTGACGGCACGGCGTGAGTATGCTAACGCACTCGTCCTGCTTGACGGGGCGCTAAAACGCGATCCGCGTAATTCACGGTCATGGGCGAAGCATGGTCAAGTGCTGCGGCGGATGGGCCGCCTCTCGGATGCACAGCGCAGTTATGTCAAAGCGATTGAGCTTGATCCGCAGCACGCGTGGGCGTGGAATGGGCGCGGGCTGGTGCTGGCGGCGATGAATCAGCACGAGGAAGCGCTCAAGTGCTTCCAGAAAGCGGCGCAGCTTGATCCGAATGATGCGTGGTACTGGTACAATCAGGGCGATGAATTGGTCTCGCTCAATCGATTCTCGGCGGCGCTGGATGTGCTGGATCGCGCGCTGAAGCTCAACCCGGCGCACTCGGAAAGTTGGGCCAAAAGTGGTCAAGCCCTGCGTCGCTTAAATCGATTCTCCGAGGCGCTCACCGCATATGATCAAGCGTTGGCGATGAATTCGCGCTATGCGTGGGCGTGGAACGGACGCGGGTTAACGCTGGAAGCGTTGGGGCGGCGCGAAGAAGCGATCGCCAGCTACGAACGCGCACTTGAGGAAGACTCCAGCGTCATTTGGTACTACACCAATCAGGTCGATCTCCTGCTAGAAATGAAGCGCGAGATGCAGGCGCTCAGCGTGATCGAGCGGGCGCTCTCCGCCCTACCGGAAAACTCGACGGCATGGGCGCGCAAAGGTCAGATCATGCGGCGCATCCACGATTTTCAAGCGGCAGTGGATGCATACGAGCGGGCACTTCAGATCGATCCTTCGTATGGATGGGCGTGGAACGGTCAGGGACTCGCCTATGCGGCGATGGGCCGGTGGGAAGAAGCGCTGCTGTGCTACGAACACGGCGTGCAGTATACGCCGAATGATGCATGGTTTTGGCACAATTTAGGCGAATCGCATTTGGTGTTGGATAACTGCGAAAAAGCCGTCAGCGCCTTCGAGCGCGCGTTGTCGATCGATCCGCAGCACCAACCCAGCAAGAATAAGCTGGTTCAGGCGCGCGCCTGTCTGGAATCAAACGATGAACATGACGATTAAGAGGACGGCTTGACCGATGGCTCCTGTGAATACGCATGATTTGCCCGGTGGACAATGATGACGACAAAAGAGATCTCGGTCACGTTTATGAGCGGCCCGCTGGATGGCAAGACCATGCGCTTTGAGCAGCCGGAAGTTGGGGATGAACTGGTGCTGCATATTGGGCGGCGCGAAGGCTGCGATATTCACATGCCGTTCGACAATCAAGTTTCGCGGTTGCATGCACGCCTCGGATGCAAGTCGATGCCCGTGACCGCCAGCGAAAGCGTGATTGAGCCGTTTATTTTGTCATTTTGGTTAGAGGATTTGGACAGCCGCAACGGGACATTCATCGAACGCGAACGTGCGCCGATCAAGGAGCGCATCAGCTTGCGGCCCGGCAGTCTGTTCCGCATCGGGCGCACATGGATGCGCCTCGATGAGCCGATGTCGCTTTAATCGCAGCAGCCTCGTCAAATAAGGATTTTTTCATGGCGAATTTTGAAGATGGCAAATTAGAAACACAAGATGGGTATCACCTGCACACGGCGAAATGCATCCCCGGCACTGCGCCAAAAGCGGCGGTGATGGTGGTGCATGGATACGGTGAACACTACGGACGCTATGAGCATGTGATCGATGCACTGACGGCAGGCGGTTATGCCGTCTACACGATCGATCACCGTGGGCACGGGAAAAGCAGCGGTGAACGCGCCTATTTTGAGACGATCGATCAGCCGATCGACGACCTGAAGGCATATTTCGACGCGAACAAGTCAGCCTTCCCTAGTGGCAAAGTGTTCATGCTGGGTCACAGCATGGGCGCGCTGATCAGCTTGATGTTTGCACTGAAATTTCAGGATGCGCTAAACGGGCTGGTGATCAGCGGCGTGCCGCTCACAGCCGATCAAAACGTCTCGCCCGCCCTGATCACAGCGGCGAATGTGCTCAACCGGATTGTGCCGAAAGCACAGCTTGCCGATACAGCCCCGATCAGCGAACTTTCGACTGACCCTGAAGTCGCCGTCAAGTTTGCCGCCGATCCGCTGACGTTCAAAGGAAAGATGCGCGTGCGCATGGGGGTTGCCATCAACACAGGGGCGAAGTGGGCGCGCGAACACCTGACCACCCTAACGATCCCGGCGCTGATGATGCACGGCGCGCAGGATAAGATTTGCCCGCCGAGCGGCAGTCAGCTCGCTTACGATCGAATCAGCAGCAAGGATAAGACGATCAAGTTGTATCCCGGCATGAAGCATGAGATTTTCAATGAGGTCGAGCGTAACCGCCCCATCAGCGAGATGATTGAG
>JAXLWG010000030.1:0-61780 GCA_046328615.1 Anaerolineae bacterium
TGCGACCGACGCAGCAGCAGATGGCATGGAATCGGCTGAACGGGTTGACAGGGGATACCGCCGCCCTGACCGATCATTCCGAGTGGGAAGCGCAGTTGGAATCACGCAGCGTGCAGCTCGCTATGTCGATCGAGCAGGGTGCATACGATGACGACGCTGTAAAACGCCGTCTCTTATTCGATCACCTGTTGGCGACGACGCGCGAAGCGCTCGAAATCACCAATCCTAAACTACTTCAAACGATGGATGCGGAATGGGAGGGCGTGGAGTAATCAACCGCGAGTCTGTGGGGAACGTTTGAGGTCAATCTGCCAGAGAACACAGGGGCGCTTAAGGGAAGCACAAGAAAACACGGGTGGTCATACGTCGATGTCATCTGTGCTCTCTGGGACGTACGCGTAAAACCTAACGCAGGCGCTCCGTGCGATCCAGCAGCATTTCTGCGTCATCGACAATGCGGTGCGCAATGGGATCATCTTGCAGGGCTGTGCGTCGTGCGTATACCATCGAGATCATCAGCATGCGGCGCAGCGCGCGTGCATCTTCGAAGTCATCGTCGGGGCGTACATCGTGAGAGGTGGTGCGGTCGGACATTTCTGCCTGAAGCGCGAATGCCAGTGTCACCGACAGGCGGATGAGCCATTCAAGCGCTTGCGGGTTGGCGTTCGACAGTTCGGAACGGTGGATAATGGATGATTCAGCGAGGATGGCAGACAGCGCATTGCGGATGTGTTCTTGCGCTTCATCTAGGTAATCGCCGGGGGAAAGTTCGTCACTTTCAAACATCCACTGGTTGAACAATGAACGAACTTCGTTCATAATGCCAGTGCTGTCTAGCGCTTCAATCCCTTTGAGGTCGAGTGATTGAGTAATGAACTCACAGAAGGGATCACGCTGAACTTCATCGTGTTCCGTAGACATGTGCTTCTCCTAAAAGACGTATGAACGGTAATGCATGACCAGTCTTAAGATAGTGTAATCTTGCGGATGCAACAATGAAGGTTTGGCACCAATTTGGTTAAAAGTGACATTCTTCCCGGAAGACGCTGACATTGTTAATGTATGCCCAAGTAAACCTCAATCATTTTTCATAAAGTCCTAGACTGCGTTTCGGATTTTTTCAAGTGGATCGGTCTCACATTCGCAGCTTGTGATTTAGGTAGCATCTCTCGACCTCTGCATTCGCCATACACTACGGACACTAGGTTTCATGTTAACCACTCCCGAAATCATCGTCATCGCCATTCTCGGCGCGGCCATCCTGCTCATCCTCACCACACGCATTCGCGCTGATCTTGTCGCTTTGATGGTGATGATCGCCCTTCCGCTAACCGGCGTCCTCAGCCCACAAACCGCATTTTCCGGGTTCAGCCGCTCGGTCATTTTCACCTTGATCGGCTTATTCGTCATCTCACACGCGCTGGTTGAAACAGGCGTTGTCCGCTGGCTGGCGGAACGCTTCAGCCGGGTGGGGCTAGGCAGTGAAACGCGCTTGGTCTTGCTGTTTATGAGTGCCGGGGCGTTCTTATCGCTGGCCATGAACAATATTGCCGCCGGGGCGATGCTGCTCCCCGTCGCCATCCACGTCGCCCGCGAGTCGAACGTGCGCCCATCTAAACTGCTGATGCCGCTCTCCTTTGGCACGCTGGTCGGCGGCATGGCGACCTATTTCACGACCGCGAATATTGTCACAAGCGGCATTCTGATCGATCAAGGGCAGTCACCGCTTTCTATGCTCGACTTCCTGCCAACAGGCGGACTCATCGTCATCGCGACCATCGTTTTTATGGTGCTGATCGGTCGTCACTGGCTGCCCAACCGCGAGTCGGTCGGTACGTTTTCGACTGGTGGCAGCGTGATCCGCTCCCTCTACGAAACCTATCAGTTGAAAGATCGCATGTGGGAAATCCGTGTGATGCCCAAATCGCAGATCGCCGGGGCGCGGTTGGCGGACAGCGGCATCGGTGAAGAACTCGGCCTCAGCGTCGTCGCCATCTGGCGCGGCAGTCAGGCAATTCTCGCCCCCACGCCGGAAGACGTGATCCACGTCGATGATTATCTGCTGGTGCTGGGACGCGAAGATCGTGTGCGCGTACTGCTTCTCTGGGGGAACAAGCTTGCCCGTGAAGATGGCGACCTGAACACCCCGCGTCACGATTACTCGGTGGACTTAACCGAAGTCGTCGTAGCGCCGCGCTCCAGTGTGACCGGGAAAGCGCTGTTTGAAGTGGGCTTCCGTAATAAGTATGGCTTGACCGCCGTCGCGCTCTGGCGCGGCGGACGCAGTTACCGCACCGATGTCGGCAAATTTCGCTTGGAAGAAGGCGACGCACTGCTGATGGTGGGATCGCCCAAGAACGTTTCCCAACTTCAGCGCGAACGCGATTTTCTCGTCCTGCAAAGCAGCCATGTCGAAGCGCCCCGTGAACCGAAAAAAGGGACGATCGCCGTGATCATCACCACGCTCGTCTTACTGCTCTCGGTTTTCGAGATCATTCCCACCGCCGAAGCGATGCTGCTTGGGGCCATCGGTATGATTCTCACCGGCTGTATCGATATGGATGATGCCTACCGTGCCGTTGAGTGGCGCGTGATTTTTCTCATCGGCGGGATGCTTCCGCTCAGCATGGCGATGATCGACACCGGCCTTGCTGCCCGCATTGGTGGAATTTTGGTAGCGCCTAGTGTGGGGCATTTCTGGGGCATCGATCTGGGGCGGGTGGGCTACCTTGCACTGCATGCCATTCCGCCGGGCGCAGCGCTCCTGTCGATTGCGACCCTGTTCGTGATCGCCATGCTGATCACGCAGCTCGTCAGCGGGCAGATCAGCGCCTTGATCATGGCCCCGATCGCCATTAGCACCGCCCTGCAAACCGGGATCAACCCGCAGGCGATGGGTGTGGCGGTAGCGATCGCCTGTTCGACCGCCTTCCTGACACCCTTATCGCACCCGGTCAATATTTTGATGTTGGGGCCGGGTGGTTATATCCCGCGTGATTTCCTGAAAATTGGGCTGGCGATGACGGTGATCACGTTTATCGTGCTGCTCATTGGGATGGTTGTGTTCTGGGGTGTTCGCTAGGCTAAAGATTCTGGCGGGCTCCGGCCAAATACGCGCGCACGACGGCGAGATAACCAGATTCTAAATCGCCGCCGCTGCGCCGAAACTGCTGGCTGATCTCCAGCATCACAAACCCGTGCATCACCGCGAGCAGCCCGCGCAGCGCCGTCAAACTGTTGGCTTCGCTGCCGCACCATGCCGACATCAGCGCTTGATATGGCAGCACGCGCTGTTCCTGCTCGCCCGGTTCGGGCACCATTTCAAGTTGAACGGTCGTAAAAGCCAGTACATACGCATCCGGCGTGTTGAGCGCGAAGGCGCGGTAGGCAGTGGCGATCGCCAGCAGTCGCTCTTCTAATGGAAGTGTCTCCGCATCCGCGCTGCTGAGCGCCGTGAACAGTGCCGCATTGGTCTGCTCGTTCAGTGTGCGGATCAACGCTTCCTTGCTTGCGAAATAGCGATACAGCGACGGGGGTTTGATCCCCAGCGCCGCCGCCAGTTTTCCAAGCGAAAGCGCCGCCGCTCCTTCCGAAGCAATCAGCGCCCGCGCTTGCTCAAGAATCCGCTCAGGGGTGACCTGTGGAGGATAAGGCATGTGCGATCCCTGTTTAGAGGTGTTGAAAATGTGTGTCTTTGAACGCCGTCGGGTATTTTAGGCCATACCCCATCGTGCGATCCACACCGATGTGCGCCAGCCAGATCAGCGCCAGTAGCAGGATTGTCGTTTGCCCGCTGAGGAAGGCCAGCACAGCCAGCGCCAGCGGCCCGACGGTCGTATGGACGAGATTATAGACCCAACTGCCCACGCGCGGATTGCGCATATAGCCGATCATCGCCACATCGGGGGCGAACAGCAGCACGGCGAACCACAACGCGCTGCCCTGAAAGTGGGCATACAGCGCGATCGATCCGGCCAGCAGTGCCAGCCCTTCTAAATGAAGCAGCGACCGTGCCATCACGGGAGCCTGCGCGGTCGTATCGCGTGGTGCGGAAGTCACGGGAAGTGTCGTCACCTGCATGAGATTGCCCTTTCGTTTTAAAACTACTGTCATTAGCCTTCAAAACTAATGGTAGTAGCTTTTCTCGATCTGTCAATCACCCACCAGATTAAAGGATGATGAGCGCGGCAGTTGTGCGGGATAATGAAGGGCAGAGATCACACAACCGCTAGGAGCAGCATGTTGAGACAGTGGCCGCTAAGGCTCGTTTTAGCCTTCTTACTCACCAGCACCTTCGTCATCGGGATCGCTCCTGCTGTCGCGCAGGACACATCGACGACTGAATCCCCGATTTCCCCCGAACTCAACGCACAAATGGATCAATTGGTTGGGCTGACCGAACGTATCCGCGAACTGAATACGATCACTTCCGTAGAGCGCGCCTGTCCCCGCCGCGAAGAAACGATCGACTACCTGAGCCGCCTCTATGATGAAAGCCTGCCGCAGGATCAATTGGATCGCTTGCAGGCGTTTTATGTCGCGCTCGATCTGCTGCCCGCTGATGTCAATCTGCGTGATGTGTACCTATCCCTACTCGGCAGTCAGGTCGCGGGCTTCTACGATACCGAAACCAAGCTGATGAATGTGCTGCCGATCGGTTTTGCCAGCGCAACCAGCCTTTCCTTCAGTGAGCAGATCATCTTCGTGCATGAGTACACGCACGCCCTGCAAGACCAAAACTTCAACCTTGATAGCGTGATGAGTACCGAAAGCTCTGCCGATAATCCGGATCGCGCGCTCGCGATCACTGCGCTGATCGAAGGCGATGCCACGCAGACGATGAATGTGTTCGCTCAAATGGTGACGCTGCAAAATCCGATGGCGGGGTTGCTGCTGCTGGCCGAATCGCTGCAAGCGGGGAACCTGACACTGCCCGCAGGCATTCCGCCCGCATTAGTGCGCGAACTGCTCTTCCCCTACGACGCCGGAGCCGGGTTTATCAGCCGCTTGTATCAAGAAGGCGGTTGGGAAACCATCAATCGCGCCTATACGCCTGAACGGCTGCCTCAAACCACCGAACAGGTCATGCACCCGGACAAATACCTCAGCGGAGAGCAGCCGCTGTCGGTCGCCTCGATCGATCTTGTGACCGTGCTGCCCGGCTGGACGACCGACTACGATATTGGGTTGGGTGAGTTCTACCTTGGGGAGCATTTGCGTGCGCTTGGTCTGACCTCAGGGGCAGCGAACACAGCGGCGGCGGGTTGGGGCGGTGATCGCTTCCAACTGCTGCGCGATCCCGCAACCGGCGATCTGGCATGGACGCTCTGGATCGCGTGGGATACCCCCGCTGATCAGCAGGAATTCGAAGCGGCCTATCAAGACGGCGCGACGGAATTGTGGGGCACCGCCGATGCTCAGGGCTGCTGGGCAACCGGACGTGATACGCGCTGCCTCACCGTCATGTCGAGCGAAACGGTGATTATCAGCGCGCCCTCGGCAGAAGTCGCCGCCCAAATCGAGGCGGGTCTGTAACCTCGCAGCCCAGCCTCTCTCAGCCACAGAGAAAGGCTGGGCTGTGAGCCTACATCACCTTTCCCACCGGGAATTGAATCTCGGTCAGGTGATGTTCCGGCGTGCCCCGCTCAAAATGCAAATACACCTCGCGGCTGGCCGCCGTGATTCGGTAGCCGTTCGCGCCGATCCAATGCAGAACGCGTTCGTAAGCCGGTTCGATCGCATCGTATGAACCGCGATACAGTACACAGGCCGCAGTGGGGATTTCCGCCAGCGTGACGATTTGCACATCTGCCGCTGCGGGGATAGGGGCCTCCAGCGTGACGGCGGCCTCTACGGCAATATCCGCTTCCGGCATTTCCTCATCATGCAAAAGCGCGATGCTCATGAGCGGCCTGCCGTTCTGCACTCGAATCCAGTCCATCACCCGTTCGAATAAGCGCCCAAATGTTGGCCCAAAATCAGCCCGCGAGGGGCAGGTACCGCGTAAGCTCGCGGCGGTGAGGGCGGGGACGGACTTCAAGACGACCTCGTAATCGCTGATCAGCGTGCCTTCCTGCTCAATCTGCTTGATTTTCGCCTCGACATACGCCAGTTGCAGTTGATCATCCCGCACGCGCTGTTCCAGTTCGGCCCGTTTTAGGCGCAGCATGCCGCGCATTTCGTCCGCGCTCAAGTCATCGTCGAGGATCTGCTTGATTTGCTCCAGTGACAGCCCCAACGCTTTGAGCGCGAGGATTCGGTTCAAGCGTGGCAGTTGTTCCGGTAGGTAATAACGGTAGCCCGTCCACGAATCCACCCGCGCCGGTTTGAACAGTCCGATTTCATCGTAGAATCGCAGTGTTTTCGCCGGGACGCGCGTCAGCCGGGAAAAATCACCAATAGTGATGCCCGTCGAAACCATCAATTGCTGCCTTTCTCATTCACACAAACCCAAACTGGTCTTTTGGCGTGAATTGTGCAAAAGTGAGCAAACCCATGCAACAACGCCGAACGCTTTTACGTACACTGAAAAAGGCGCTGTTCGCATGTTGACATGGGTTCGTTTTGTGCTGCATGCTGCGTGTGCCCATCTCTGAGCGCCGCTGACTATCGGCAGCGCTTCTACCAGTTCTGTTGAGAGGATGTCTCATTTTGAAGTTTACGCGAGCGGTGTCCCTGATTCTTTCGCTGGCCGTGCTGGCGATTCTGAGCGCCTGTACGGGTACCCCATCCGACACACGCACCGCCTCCCCCACACCCATCGATCCACTGGCATTAGTCACCGAAGCGGCGAATCGCATCCGCGCCGCGCAAACCTTTCGGATGGATGTGAACGAAGAAGGGCCTGATTATCGCATCGAAACGGCTTATGCCTCGGTGTATTTCCGCCATGCGTCGGCGCAGTACGCCGCCCCCGGCGTGATGCAGGCCGAAGTCAGCGTGATCGAGCCGCTCACTCGGCTGCGGATCGACGTGGGGGTGTTCGCCCGCGCTGAAAACCAGTGGTACCGCGCCATCTGGACGGGGAACACGTGGATCAATGAAGCCTTTGCCGTGGGGTTCAACCCGCAATCGTTGATCGCCGAAGATACCGGGTTCAATGCCGCCCTCAGTGCCATCATCGATTTGCGCTATATAGGCGATGAAACCCTCGAAAGCGGCGTCGAGACGTATCATGTATCCGGCGGTGCCCACGGGGAAGATGTCAATGCGCTGCTCGTTGGCTTGATTGAAACAGGGGGAGATGTCACCGTCGATATTTTTATCGCCAAAGACACGTTGTATCCGGTGCGCTTCATCATCACCGAAGAAAACAGCCCATGGGCCGTCACCCCGGAAGCGGGCGAAGATCCGCAGCCTATCCGCTGGATCATGGATTTGTACGGCATCAACGAACCCGTCGAATTCGATGAGCCGCAAACAGAGGCGACCGCCGAAGCGACGCTAGAAGCAACGGCGGAAGCATCGCCCGGATCGGCGTTCCTTGGCGCAGGTTAAACAAACATCCGCAGTGGAGGTTGAAACACTATGAGCGCACTTGAACAGGAAATCATCGACCTGTTTCACAGGCTTGATACGGAAGCACAGCAGTGTGTTAGCGAAAATGCGGCAAATCGTGGATTCCGACTCGCTGCCTGATGAAGGGCGTGAGGAAGAAGGACACCCATCTCTCGGAAAGTGATAGGACAGCCAAGTCCCATGACCATGACCAATACGCGTCCGGCGCGTTCCATTAATCCGTGGCTGATTTTGGTGCTGATCTGCGTGCCCGTGTTCATCGGCTCGCTCGATCTCACCATCGTGTCGGCCTTTTTGCCCGAAATCATCGTCAAACTTGAACTGCCCGTGCAAAGCGTCGTCAACGATGCCGCATGGGTGGTCAGCGGCTATCTGCTGGCGTATACCATCAGCCTCACCTTTATGGGGCGCGTCAGCGATCTCGTCGGGCGGCGCTTCACCTATGTCGCCTGCCTCGTCGTCTTCATGATCGGCTCGTTCATCGTCGCGGAAGTCGATCCCGGGGCGCGCGCGGGCGTCGCCAAATTGATCTACGACCTCACCTACCGCTTGCAGGGTGCACGGCCTGATCCGAGCAGTATCGCCCTCACCACCATCATCATCGGGCGTGTGATACAGGCGCTTGGCGCAGGGGCGATCGTCCCGGTGACGCTGGCACTCGTTGGCGATCTTTTTCCCGCCAACCGGCGCGGTCAGCCGCTCGGCCTCGTCGGTGCCATCGATACGCTTGGATGGGTGCTCGGTCACCTCTACGGCGGGATCATGGTGCGCTGGTTCAGCGAGAATGCGTCAGGGTTTGTCTCGTTTTTCCAATCGATCGGCCTCAACTGGAGCGCACCCGATTGGCGCGCCTTGTTCTGGATCAACCTGCCGATTTCGCTGCTCGGGCTGGTGATCACGCTGTGGGTGCTGCGCGGCACCAAGCAGGAACGCGGCAAAGGCTGGTTCGACCTGCTCGGCACGGCCTTGATTGTTGGTGCGCTGTCCTGCCTTGTCCTTGGCTTGGGCGCGAATATCGAGCTTTCTGCCAGTACCAGCAACATCAGCGATCTCGGTGGATTACCCCCCTACGCAGGGCCGGTCTTGATCGCGGCGGCGGTGATGTTCATCCTGTTCGTGGTATGGGAGCTGCGCGTTAAATATCCTGTCTTCGATCTGCGGTTGTTCTTGCGCCGCAACATCTCGATGGGCGCGTTGGCGAATTTCTTCGTTGGCATCGCCTTGATGATCGGCTTGGTCAGCGTGCCGATCCTCGTCAATATTCGCCTGAACGACGCAAGCGAATTGAGCAGCGCGGCTTTTCAGGTGGGGATTTTGCTCTCGGCGCTGACAGTGCCAATGGCGTTGGCGGCGCTTCCCGGCGGTTGGTTAAGCGAACGACTGGGCTACAGCCGCACCACTTTTGCTGGCCTGCTGATTGCGGGAATCGGCTTTACGCTCGTTTGGCAAACGTGGACGCAGGACGTGACAAATACGACGGTCGCGCTCGAAATGGCGCTGATTGGCGTCGGCTTAGGGTTAACCTTCAGTCCCATCAGCGCGTCAGTGATCAATGCGGCGGACAGCGACAAACTTGGCGCGGCATCGGCGCTCGTGATCATCATGCGACTGCTGGGCATGACCGTCGGGATCGCGGGGCTAACCGCGTTCGCCAGCCAACGCCTTGCCGGACTTGCCTCTGCTGAATTGGGCGCGCAGGCCGGCGATCCGATGGCCGCGATCAACACCTATATCCGCCTGACCATTCAAGTATTGGGCGAAATGAGTTTGTTCGGCGCGGTGCTGTGCGCGCTCGGTCTGCTCCCTGCGCTTAGGCTGCGCGGAAAAGGCCGTGAAGGCACAGCCTCCACCCCCAGCAGCGAGACACTGCCCGCCTCCGGTGATTGATTAACCCCTCGAATCAAAAAGGGGAGGGTCTGCCGCCCCTCCCCTTTCCGGGGATCGTGAGTTCTTCACGCGCCCTGACGCAGAACTGTGCAAGGAGTCACAGGGACTACGCGGGTCATAATGGCGCCTATGAACACATCAGGCGCAGGGAATCTCCGGGCGAAAGCACACGACTATAGGTTCTCGCGCCCCGGAGATGTGATTTCAGTCAAAGGGATTACTTGCGGGCGAGTGCGATCTCCGAGGTGGCGCGGACGCTGTCACGGGCACTATCACGCGCCTGCCATTCGGTCAGGGCATCGGTGCATTCCGTGTAGCGGCTTTGAAGGCGCGTCCCCCACGCGACCATCTTCCGGCCCACACTCACCATCAACGGACTGTAAAGAAGGCGTTCGCTCAGCACAGTACGCGCCAAGCGCTGCTGATCAGCAAAGCGGCGTAGTTCCCGCTGGTGATTGCGGGTGATACTGCGGGTAACTTCAGGATGATTCGTGAACATGAGTGGACTCCTTCGTGCTTCCTATCCCTATATGCGGGCAGCGTGTCAATTTGTTCAAAGTTCGTCAAAACTCGTCAGACGAGGGGCGTTACCCCCGTGACAAGAACTGGGTGAGCGCCCGTGCCGTGTCGTTGATCCGCTCCGGATTCAAGCTGTAGCACTTGTTTACATCCCGGCGGCGTTCAATCAAATACCCGGTCGCGCTAAGCTGGCTGAGGTGGCGTGAAACGCTCGATTGACTCAGCCCCAGTTGTTCGATGATGTCCTGCGCGCACATTTCCTCATGCTTCGTCAGCAGTTCAAGGATGCGCAGCCGCACATCATCAGCCAGTGCATTCAGGCGCACCAGCAGTTCCGATCGGCTGAGGGCGGGCGACGTAATCCGCGATTCTCGCGGGAGCCGCGCGCCGAAGATCAGCCACAGCACATCTTTATCCGGCAGCCGTCCAATGTACGGCCCGATGTGCGCATTCGGGATAAAGCGAACGTGCGAAACGTTCTCGTCCTTCGCTTCCAGTTTTCCGGTTAAATCGCGCCCTGTCACCGCGCGGATCGCATCGACCACGCTCATATCGGCAAAACCCACCTGCCGGTACGCCGTCACCGACTCCTCGAGCATGGGCAGCACGCGTTCCCATTCGGTTTTCAGGTGCGCCTCCCACATCATCCGCAAATGCGCCACAATTGCTGTCTGTGCCATTTCCGGCTCGTTGTACCAGCGATAGGCTTGCTGCACGTGCGCATCGCTGGCCGGTTCCTCGCAATCCATGATCTTGCCCATCGCTTGGTTGAACAGCGCGTGATCGCTCAGCATCATCTCCGCTGTAAACGATGGGACACCGACCCAATGATGGGGGTACTTGTGCCGCAAGTCGATCAGCACGCGCACCGATTGATCGCGCAGATAGACTGGATCAAGGGCGGCGATGTCCTCAATGAAGGCCACCAACGACGGTTGATCATGACGGATGAACTCGCTCGTATAGATCAACGGGTAGAACGCATCGAAGACCAGCACATTGGTCGTCAACTCATCCGGTGAAAGCTGCGCTGCGGTGCGCGAGACCCACTCACCCAGCCCCGAAAGCTGTTCCACATCGTTGACTTCACGGATGCTGTGCAGCCCGTTGTAAACCGGATGCACATCGAACCCGATTTTTACGTGCTGTGGGGCAAGGATATAGGGCTGATCCATGCGTGCGCTCCGTGTAGGCTATCTCGTGAATTCGACTTATGCATTTAACTGCATAATTCACATACATCGTATGACGATTTCGTTTTGGTGTCAATAGGGTGGAAATTGTGCCCCTGATTATTAGGGGTTAGCGAGGACACGCTCGGCGATCACGGTGTCCACGTCCGGTTCCGCACGGGCGATCACGGTGCGCAGGTGAGGGACGAATTCCCGATCCCCCAGCGCGACCAGCAGCGCCGATCCGGTCGAGATGCGCAGTTCGGCGTTGGTTTTTTCGTTTGCCAGTTCCAGAAAATCGGAGGTGCTTTCCCAACCCGGAATATCCGTCATTTCCGCCTCAAGCGACTGCGCAAAGGTGAGATTCCAGTTCGCCAGCACCGCTTCGCTTTCGTGTACCAGCGCCGCTAGTGCCGCGCGGAGCGCCGTTTCCCGTTCCGTCAGCGGCTCACGATCCCCTGTGACTGCTGCCAGCCGTGCGCCGATCTCCCCCGCTTCCGCATCGGTGAAAGTGATCCCGTGCGCCGCCAGCGGTCGGCGAAACTGGCGCAGCAGCACGGCCAGCAGTTCCCCCAGCGGCGCACTTCGATACGTTTGAATGGGATCAGGTCGCATGTTTTCTCCTGTACATACATAGAACCACGCGGGTCGCGTGTAGGGTATAATGCTCCATTATTGTCGCATGTCCCACACCATATCGAGTACCGGTTGGTATGGAAATTCACCTATTTTCACTTGAATATCTCCCTGAATTGCAGCGCTTGATCAATCAGCATATCAGCACGGTTTTTCCCGGATGGGGAGTCTCCGCGACGGCGATTGAGCGCCATCTTCAGCGCAATTCTCATCAGCCGATCATCGATCCGTGGGTAACGGAGCGAAAAACATGGGCTGCGTTTGAGCAGGGGCGTTTGGTGGCGGCGGCACACCTCCTCCGCTATGGAACGGATGACCCCGTTGGCGAGCATTATCGCGGCGTGTGCGATATCGCATGGCTGCTGGCGGACAGCGAGCATACCACGCAGGCAGCGGCCCTACTCCATGCGGGGATTGAGCATGCAAAGACATGGGGATCGACCCAGTTGATCGCATGGGACAGCCATCTTCCGACCCCGATGATTTTTGGCATCCCCGATGTATGGAGTCATCTGATTCAGGTGTTCGCACAAGAAGGTTTTGAGCCGATGCCATCCCGGCGAGAAGCCCTCTATGGCGGCTGGATACGCGATCTGCCACCTCCCGGCACGCCGCCGATCCACGGGCTGACGCTCAAGCGATCGGTTGGACGCATTTGGGGAACACGGTTCACCGCATGGCTTGATGGGGAGGAAATCGCCTTTTGCGAGTGCTCCACCGACTTGAGTGAAGGCGGTGAGGTGCCGAGTTTGCGCGGGTGGGGATTGCTGGGAGAACTTTACACCCACGACGCCTATCGCAGCCGGGGCGTGGGCCGGTGGCTGATCGAGTCGATGGCGGCGTGGATGCGGATGGCGGGCTGTGATCGCATCGTCCTGTCGTGCGCTGAAGAGGACGAACAGGCCGGGGCAGGTCGTTTCTACCAGCGGCTTGGATGGGAAATATTCACCCGCTTACAGGATGGCTGGCATTTGAAAACCCGCCCTTAATCAAACGGTTCCCCGTTCATTCCGATAGCCTCGCCCATTCTGCCTTGAGCACCGCATCAAACTCCATCGCCGCCCCGCGCTTGAGCGCCGCCTCTTTGACCGCTTCGGGAAGGCCATTCAGCCGCGCGATCAGTGCGTCCGTATCGGTGCGGGTTTCAGCCGGAAGGTGCGGGTTGTTCAGCACCAGCCCGCATAACTCGGCGGCGTGTTCCGGCTGATCGTGATACAGCGCCCATTCCGCCGCGCCCAGTACCACCAGCAGCATATAGGGTACGCCTTCGATCTCGGTACAAAGCTGAAACGCCGCCTGTAAATGGGCGCGTGCTGCCTCTGGACGTCTCATCTTGAGCGAAATTCGGTTGAGGCTGCTCAGCGAGGCGATCTGTTCGGGCCGGTCGTCAATCGCGCGCCGTAATTCAAGGCTCTCCGCGATACACGCGGCGGCATCCTCAAGCTTTCCCTGTATCTCTGCGATTAGTCCTGAAGCCATCAGGCTTTGGGCCGTGCCATCTTGATCGCCGATCTCGCGCCGTCGCAGCAAACTTCGGCTTTGATAGTCGAGCGCTTTGTCCAGTTCGCCGCGCATCCGCGAAACCTCTGCCAAACCGTGATAGCAGTCACCAATCCCGGCGGGATCGTCAATCTCCAAGCGAATCGCGAGACTTTGTTGGAAGTAGCGCTCGGCATCATCGAGCGCGCCCATATAAACCGCCGCGCCTGCCACATTGAAGTAGGACACCCCCAACCCGCGTTTGTCGCCCAAGACCTGCTTGATCTCGATGCTTTGCAGGAAGAAATCGCGCGCGGTGGCGAAATCGCCCCGGTTGCCCGCCACATTGCCAAGGTTGTTCAGCGTTGAGGCGATGCCAAACTTATCATCGAGTGCGCGCCGTAGGCCCAGACTTTGCTGGTAGTGCTCATCGGCGCGCTTCAAATCGCCGCGTGTCCAAGCCGCTGTCCCAATCTGCGACAGGGTGGAGGCAATCCCCGCCCGGTCATCGAGTTCACGGTACAGCGCAAGGCTTTGCTGAAAATACGGTTCCGCAGCGATATAGCCGCCCCGGTAAGACGTGCAAACACCCAGCAGAGAGAGGCCGGAGGCTTCCAACGCGCGGTGCTGAAGACGCCGTACCAGCGTTAAGGCCGTGTTTGCCGCCTCAAGGCCGCCGTCGAAATTGCCTTGACGCCAGCAGGTTTCGCCCAATCGGATCAGGAATTCAGCCCGCTGTACGTCATCTTCCGCCGGGACTAAGGCTAAGGCCCGCTCGATATACGCCGCGCTGCGCCGGTACTGGGCGGTTAGGCGCGTCAGCCGCTGCGTGTTAATGGCGAGCCATTCAAGTTCCTTGCGCGGATCGCCCGCGCTGTGCCAATGTTCGATCAGCACTTCGGCTTGGGCGGTATCGCCGGGATAAGCGTGTTCAATCGCCTCGGCAATACGGCGATGCAGCCCGGCTCGCTGCGCCTCGTCAAGTTCGTGCAGCACGCCTTCGCGCAGTTTGTCATGCACGAACCGCCATGTATTGTCGTGCACTTCCAGCACGACCACATCCGCACAAATACGCAGCCATCGATCGTAATCGAGATCGCCCGCCAGCGGACGCAGCACCGCCGGATCGAGTGCGCGGCCTCCCACTGCCGCCAATCGCAGCAGATCATGCCCCCAATCGGGGACGCGGCTCAGACGGCGGCGGACAAGCTGCTGCAAACCGCCCGTAAACACCGATCCGGGCAGGGTGTGCTGGCCGATCATCTCCAACTGACCCGCTTCTTCAGCGAGTGCCCGCACGACCTCGACGATGAAGAAGGTATTGCCTTCGGTTTCGCGCTGCACCAACTCGATCACGTCGGCATTTTGCGCGGCTTCACCGATCATGGAGGTGCACAGCTCACCGATCGCAGATTCGGGCAGGCGCTCCAGTTTCAGAGGACGTGCTCCCGGTAGGATCGTCGGCAAATCAGGGCGTTCGTCATCGCGATAGCTGGCGATCACCAGCAGTGGCATGTCTTCGATATGGTTCAACAGCCGCTTGATCGGGTTCAAACTCTCGTCCGACCATTGCAGATCTTCTAACAGCAGAAGCAGGGGGCCGCCGAAGCGCCGGAACACATCGATGATGCTTAGGGTTAGGCGTTCCTGTCCGGCGCTGCCGCTGAGTTCGGGCGCATCGGCGATGGGGCGACCGAGCAGGATGGCAATATCCGGGACGATGGTCTTGAGGATGCCCGCTTCCACGTCGGTTAGTTCTACGGCCAGCACGAGCCGGCGCAGGGGTTCGCGCCACAGTTGATACGGCAGCCCGCCGTTCTCAATGGCCTGCCCGCGTATCACCAGCGCTTTTCCCACCAGCGCCCGAATCCGAAGTTCATCCAGCAGACGCGATTTGCCCACGCCTGATTCGCCGCCGACCAGCCACAGGCTGCCCTTGCCTGAACTCGCGTCGGTTAGCGCGTCGCACAGGGTTTGAAGTTCGGTATCGCGCCCCACGAAGCGCGCAGCCTGCAAAAACCCCTCGCGGATGCTGGTGCTGTCGCCGAGCAGATCGTCGCCGCTGATGGCGCTCAAGTCGCGTAGAGCGTCGGCAGCATCGACGTAACGATCAAAGGTCGTTTTGGCCATCAACTGCCCAACGATGGGGCGTACTTTCTCAGGAATCCGGGTGAGATCGGGCGGGGTATAGAGAATGTCGTGGATGAGATCGTTGAGGTTTTTCAGCGGAAACGGATATTCTCCCGCGAAAAGCTCGTAGGCGATCACGCCAATCGGGTATAAGTCAATGCCTGCGCCCAGCCGTGTGCCGGGGCGCGTTTGTGTATAAAGCATTTCCGGGGCGAGATAAGGAATTGTGCCAAAGCCGCTGTGCGCCGCGTTGGTATCGGTCGCCAGCCCAAAATCAACCACTTTGACCTGATTCCCCACCACCAGCACATTCCCCGGTTTGATGTCACGGTGAAGGATGCCGCGCCGGTGAATGTAGATCAGCGCTTGCAGCGCTTGCGCGAGTAGATTGAATTTTACGGAATCGGGTTCGTTCTGCCCGGCATCCAACAACGTGCGCGGCGCGTTAAGCAGTTCCATGGTGAAAAATGGCTGGTTGTGCGCGTCAAAGCCATAGTCGTAAATGGAGACGACATTCGGGTGTCGCAGCGTCGCCGCCACTTGAAATTCTTTCGTTAGGGCTAGGCGTGGGTCAAGCGCGCTGCTGCTCGAATTGAACGCCAGTGCTTCGACCGGGACTTGAACGCGCTTCAGCGCGACATCCTGCCCGGTCAGGCGGTCGTGTGCCTGAAAAACTTCACCCATGCCCCCCGCGCCAATCGGCTGGATCAAGCGGTAGCGCTGGGCAATTTCTGAATCGGAAAGCTTGATAGGCTGGCCTTGGGGGTTCAATGGGCTTTCCTTTCGAAAATGTGATTGTAGTTTCCAGTATAGGGGAACACTCTCGTTATTTTCGATAAACAGATTTTAAGGTCGATTTTTGACAAAATGCCCAAATGTACAGGCTTTTGGGTCGGTCACCTACACCAGTTTGGCATGATTGTAACGGCTCATATGCAGGGGTTTTATCACTTATTGACAATGAATCCTGCGAAAAACTAATCAAATCCACTTCGCTTGAAAAAGATTGTTTAACCCTAACAAGCACGCTGTTAAAAGTTCGTCCAGTCTGCTTCTAAGTTCACCCCTTCGCATTCAGTACACTGCCGCCTGTAATTCTCAACTTTGCAGGGGGTACATCATGCGACTTGGATTTAAACGGAAACGGGTTTGGAGCCGCATTCTCGCGCTGGCCATCGCCTCGTTGGTCTTGGCATTCTTTGGCACACACGGTGCACAGGCACAGGGTGATGCCCCCGTAGCGACCGCCGCAGCGGTTGATACCGCGTGGGTATTGCTGACGGGTTTCCTCGTCTTCTTTATGCAGACCGGCTTCGCTATGCTGGAAACAGGTCTCATCCGTCAAACAAGCGCAGTCAACGCACTGCTTGAGAACTTCATCGACGCCGGGTTAACCGCTGTTGCTTTCTGGGCTGTTGGTTTCGGCATCGCTTTCGGAACGTCAGCAGGTGGGATCATCGGTACGAGCAATTTCTTCCTCAGCGATGCGGTGAGTTTCACCGATGGGGTTGCGACTTTTGCTCGCACGGCTGCTTATCCAAACCTCGACATTCTCACATTTTTCTTCTTCCAATTTGCATTCGCTGCGACTGCCAGTACCATCACAACGGGCGCTATGGCGGAACGCACGGATTACGTTGGTGACCTTATTTACAGTGTGATTATGGGCGCTTTCAGCTACCCAATCATCGTGCACTGGATTTGGGGTGGTGGTTGGCTGGCGCAGCAGGGTTTCCATGACTTTGCGGGCAGCACAGTCGTGCATACAGTCGGTGGTGTGACGGCGCTCGTCGGCGCAATTATGCTCGGCGCTCGTCCATTCCGCTGGAAAGAAGGCAAGTGGCAGCCGCTGCCTCCCGCTCATAACCTTGGGCTGGCAACAATTGGCACGATGATCCTGTGGTTCGGTTGGTACGGCTTCAATCCCGGTTCGACGCTCGGCCTCGGTAATACCGGCCTCGTCGGGTTGGTCACACTGAACACGACGCTCGGTGCCGCAGGCGGTACCATCGTGGCGATGTTCCTTCAGTACTTCCGCTCAAAGAAGTGGGATTTGGTCTATACGCTCAATGGTTCGCTGGCTGGTTTGGTAGCGATCACGGCGGGCTGCGCGTTCGTGGCTCCTTGGGCAGCACTTGTGATTGGTTTGGTTGCTGGAGCTGTGGTGGTCTTTGCTGCTGATTTCATCGAAAGTCTGCACATTGACGACCCTGTCGGCGCGTTTGCCGTACATGGCGCATGCGGTATTTGGGGCACGCTGGCGATCGGCCTGTTCGGCCAGCCCGGTCTGACGTTCGCTCCGGCGGGTGTCGATGTGGCGACCCGCGCGGGTCTGCTGGTTGGCGGTGGTATTGATCTGCTGGTGGTGCAGTTCATCGGTTCGGCAGCAACGATCCTGTTTACCGGCGCTTTTGCCTTCGTGATGTTTGGCGCCCTCAAGGCGATTGGCCGCTTGAAGGTGGCCAAGGCCGTGGACGATGTCAAAGTATTCATTGACGACTTCGAACACGGTGCCTCTATTTGGCCGGATGTCCGTGAAGCTGAAGAAGCGTTGGGGATTGACCCACAGCATAAGACGGCAAAAGCTGCTCCTGCCACGGGTGACTAAGGCTTGATCTAGGCATTAGCTCAACGGTAAGCAAGTCGCGTTTGAGGGAGGACTTCCCTAAACTGGCCTATCTGGGGCGATACGGATGTATCGCCCCTTGATTATCATGAACCACAATCCGGAGTACTGGAATGGGCATCGAGATGCTCAGCGTGACCCCGGCGCTTGCCGGGTTGGTCGTGCCGCGAAAACTGCCCAGAGCCGTCCAAACATGGCTGCTCGCCGCGCTGGCGGGTGTGTTGTTCCTGTGGCTGCTGACGTATTTACCCATCCTTCACACGCAGGGGCCGGTTGAAATCAACTACGAATGGGTGCCGGAATTAGGACTAACCCTTTCGTTTTACCTTGACGGTTTGGCGCTGCTGTTCGGCCTCATCATCACCGGGGTGGGCACCGCGATCTTTTTGTACGCGGGCTACTACTTCGATGACGCGCAGGAACGCGGGCGCTTTTACAATTTGATCCTGCCGTTCATGAGCGCGATGCTGGCGCTGGTACTGGCGGGGAATATCCTCACGCTGTTCATCGCGTGGGAACTGACGAGCATCCTCTCGTTTCTGCTGATCAGTTTTACGCAGGAAAAAGAAGAAGCCCGGAACGGTGCGCTGCAAGCCTTGATCATCACCGGAGGCGGCGGGTTAGCGCTGTTCGTCGGTTTGATGCTGTTGGGTGCTGCCGCCGGGACAACGCAAATCAGCCAAATTCTGACGAACGACACCTTACGTTCACATCCGTACTACACTGCCTTGACCGTCCTCATCCTGATCGGATGTTTCACGAAAAGCGCGCAGTTCCCGTTCCATTTCTGGCTGCCGGGGGCGATGTCTGCCCCGACACCTGCCAGCGCCTACCTCCACTCGGCGACGATGGTGAAAGCGGGGATTTATCTGCTGGTGCGCTTGTACCCTGTATTGAGCGGAACGCCGCTGTGGCAAAACGCTCTGCTCGCCATCGGCTTGACGACGATGGGCTTGGGAGCGCTGTACGCCCTCCGCCAAAGTGACTTGAAAGCCGCCCTCGCCTATTCGACGATCAGCCAGCTAGGAGCGCTCACTGCGCTGCTGGCGCTCCCCGAAGGCGAAGGGATCAAAGCGGCGCTGGTGGGGATCATCGCCCACAGCCTCTACAAAGCCTCGCTGTTTCTCATGGTCGGCGCGGTCGATCATCACACCGGGACGCGCAACCTGAATCAACTGGGCGGGCTGCGGCGCACACTCCCCGGTTGGGCGGTGATCACCCTGCTAGCGTCGCTGTCGATGGCGGGTTTTCCGCCGCTGCTGGGGTTCGTCGCCAAAGAAACGCTGCTGGAAGCGATGCTGACGGCTCCGATCGGGCTGATCATCGTGGTCTTTAGCGCGGTGTTGACGATCGCGATGGCGTTGATCCTGATGTGGAAGCTGTATTTCGGCGCAGTGCCGAAAAACTCACCGCTGCACGCGGATGCACATCCGCATTTGCATGCGCTCCCCTCTGCGCTGATCATCGGGCCTGCTGCTCTCATGATCCTTTCCCTGCTGACCGGGCTGTTCGTCGATTCCATCGTATCACCCATCATCGAACCGACGCTGGAGCAGGGCTTTCACCTCGCGCTGTTCTCCGGTTTCAATTTCGCCTTCTTCCTCAGCCTGATCGCCCTCCCCAGCGGTATTATGCTCTTCATCACCCGCCCGCTGTGGATACGCGATGTCGCGCCTGTGCAGCGCTCCACCGGGGCCGCAGCGTATCGTGGAGTGATCGGTGCTGTCGAGCGGGTGGGCGATGTCGTGCTGCGCTCGCAAGGCGGGAAACTGCGCTACTACCTGATCGTGATCCTTGCGGCGGCGGCACTCTTGATGTCCACTGCCGGGCTGACGCACATCGCCGGGGTGCAGTGGTCGTTCCAGTTCAATGGCGATACCGACATTCTGAAAACCGTGCTGCTCGTCGTCGCTTTGATCGCGATGGTTGGCAGCATCGTTTTTAAGCGCCATTTGGTCGCCGCGCTCTCGCTCGGTGTGGCGGGATACAGCATCGGCGGGGTGTTTTTGCTGGAACCCGCGCCGGATGTGGCGCTGGTACAGTTCCTCGTAGAAACGATCGGCACGGTGCTGTTGATCGTGATGCTGGCGAAGATCAGCGCCCCTGCGCGGCAGCGGGCGATCGATCATCTGTGGGCAAGCTCAAAAGCGGGGATGATCCGCGACATTGTGATTTCGGCGGTGGTGGGGATCGGCGTGACGCTGTTCACGCTGGCGGCGGTGCTGAACCGACCGGCAGTGCCGACGATCACCGAATGGCAGATCGCCAATGCGCTGCCCGCGCTGGAATTCCCCGATATTGTCGGCGCGATCGTCACCGATTTTCGCGGGATGGACACGATCATCGAGATCACGGTGTTCGGGATGGCGGCGATCGGCGTGTTCACACTGCTGACCGCATGGAATGTCCAGCCTAAAAACGGTCACCCGATCAAACCGGGCAGCGCGGCGGCGATGGAAACTATCGAAATCGACGCGCCGGACACTCCAGCGGAGCCGACCGGTTCGCGCCTCTCTACACCCCTCACCCGCACTATCGCGCAGATCGTGCTGCCGTTTGCGCTGCTGCTGGCCTTGGCCCAACTGCTGTATGGCGGTGATGGCCCCGGCGACGGCTTCACAGCGGGCGTGACGAGCGGCTTGGGTGTTGCGCTGTGGTATGTCGTGTTCGGCTATCACGAAACACGCCAGCGATTGACATGGCTGCGTCCGCGCCGCTTGATTGGGGCGGGGATTGGTTTGGTCGTGCTCAATGCGGCTGTACCGCTGTTGTTCGGTCTGCCCTTCCTGACGCACACCAATTTCGATTTCGCGCTGCCCGCTCATTTGCACCTGACTTCAACCTTTTTCTACGAGTCGGGCATCTTTTTGACCGTGTTCGGCAGTACCAGCATGGTCTTGGAAGCGATCGCACATCCCCGGGAGATTGAACCGCTATGAATATCATTTTCGCTGTGGCGACCGGACTCATGTTCGCGTTGGGCGTGTTTCAGATTTTGCGCCGTGACCTGATCAAGACGGCGATGGGCTTTTACATCCTATTCACGGCCATCAATCTGCTGTTCATCGCCGTAGGGGCTTACAACGGAATGTTCCCGGCCTATGCGCAGAACATCGAACGTGGGCCGCTCAGCGATCCGTTGGTGCAGGCGCTGCTGCTCACGGCGATCGTGATTAGCTTCGGCTCCTACGCGATTCTGCTTGGCCTGATCGCGATTTCGGCGCGGCGCTACCAAACCGCAGACTCCGATACGCTGGATCAACTGAAGGGCTAAGGCGATCTCATGAACAACCCTTTGGTGCTGGTTCCGATCTTCGTGCCGCTTGGCAGTGCGGCCTTAGCGGTGCTGTTTTCCGGTCAGGTGCGCATTCAGCGCATGATCGGCTTGTTCGCGGCGCTGTCGGCATGGCTGGCGAGCGGCGGCGTGCTGTATGCCAACTGGATCGGCGGCGTGCAGACGTATCACTTGGGCGGTTGGCAGCCGCCGTTCGGCATCGTCCTCGCGCCGGATCTGCTGTCAGCGATGTTGGAAGTCATGGCGACGACCGTCGTGCTGGCGGGGATGATCTACATCCTTGGCTGCAAGGATAAGTGCGTGCAGCTCCCAGCGTTTGTGCCGCTGTTTTTGTGCATGGCGGCGGGTTTGAACGGCGCGTTTTATACCGGCGATATTTTCACCCTGTTCGTGTTTCAGGAATTGATGGTGATCTCGTCGGTGGTGCTGGTCGGTATTTCCGATAACCGCTTGGGCGTGGAAGCGGCGATCAAATATCTGCTCATCAGCAGCATGGGATCGCTGTTCCTGCTGATCGGCATCGCGGCGATCTACGCAACGTTTGGCACGCTCACACTGGCGGACATCGCGCGGATGTTGGAAGGCGGCGATCGTCCACTGCTGGCTCAAGCCGCCGCCGTCATGCTGATGTGTGCGTTCTTGATGAAAAGCGCGGTATTCCCGTTCCACTTCTGGCAGCCGGATTTCCATACCGCTGCGCCGACGCCCGTCCATGCGGTGCTGTCGTCGGTGGTGGTGAAAGTCGGCGTGTACGGGTTGATGCGGCTGACGCTGCTGCTGTTCACCGTCGAAGCGCCGTTGGTGCGCGGGCTGCTGATTGTCTTGGGGATCATCGGGGTGTATTTCGGCAGTTTGGCGGCGCTGCGTACCTATGATGCGAAGCGAATGCTGGCCTATTCGACCTTCGGGCAAATTGGCTTCATCCTGATCGGCATCGGATGGGGAACCCCGCTCGCCCTCATCGGTGCCATCGTCTATACGATCAACCATGCCTTCATCAAATCGTCGCTGCTGATGATCACCGGGGCGATTTCCAGCCGGATGCCGAACAAAAGCGCCCGCCTGACGGACATCGCCGGGGCCGGGAAAACGCTTGGCGCGTTGGGGGTGCTGTACTTCCTCGGTGGGCTGGCGCTGGCGGGCGTGCCGCCGCTGAACGGATTTATCAGCAAATTAGCCTTGGTGCGCGGCGGCCTGCAAGCGGAAAGTTGGGTCGTATTGGGGCTGGCCGTCGGCGCGGGGGTGATCACCCTGCTGTATATGATGCGGACATGGCAGCATATTTTTCAAAAGCAGCCGTCGCCTGAACTGCACTTGAAGCCCTACGGCGACAGCTTGGTCGCGCCTGCGCTGCTGGTTGGCGTGTGTGTCTTTTTGGGCTTGTACGCGGTGCCGCTGGTCACACTGGCAACTGAAGCGGTCAACCGGTTGGGCAACCCGGAACTGTATATTCGCGGTGTGTTAGGAGGTTAATCGATGCTGACCTCGCTGATTTTTGCGCTTCCGCTTGCGGTCACATGGATGTTGGTCACGGGTCATGTATCGCTGGACAGCTTCTTTGTCGGCCTCGTGATCGGCGCGGCGATCGCCCTGCTGGTGCGTTCAGAGGAACCGCCCGTTTCATGGCGCACGCTGCCAGATCAGACGGTGGCGCTGTTCGTGTATACGCTGACGCTGTGCCGGGATATTTGGCTGTCGAGCGTCGATGTCGCCAAACGGGTGCTGAATCCCGCCTTGCCGATGAATCCGGGGGTGCTGGCGGTCGATACACAGGATGAAACCGAAGACGATGCGATCGCCGCCTTCAGCGCACACGGGATCACCATCACGCCGGGCGAACTGGTGCTCGATTTCGACGGATCACGCACGATGTACGTGCATTGTTTGGACATCGGAAACTCGTCACAGAGCGCGCCGGGTGCCCAAACGGTGCGTCTGCGCCGTCTACGCCGTGTGTTTGGGAAATCCGCCCCCGCTGAGCCGATCCTTCCGAAGGCTGTTTCACCGGAGGCGGCACAATGAGCGCCATCACGCTATTGATCCTTCAGGCCACACTGATCATCCTCATCGGGCTGATTTTGCCGTGTGTTCACCGGATCGCAGTGGGGCCAAGCGCGGCGGATCGGCTGCAAGCCATCGACACCATCACCACCCTGTTGATCGGAATCATCATGGTGCTGGCGGCGCTGCGTCAGGAATGGATGTTTGTCGATGTGGGGATCGCGCTGGCGGCGCTTAGTTTCATCGCAACGCTGGCGTTGGCGCGTTATATCTCGGAAGGAAAGGTGTTCTAATGATCGAGATTCTCGGCGTGGCAGCGATCCTGTTCGGCTTGTTTTTCTCGGTCGTGGGGATTTTGGGCATGGTGCGCCTGCCCGATGTGTACACGCGTCTGCATTCGACCGGCAAAGTTTCGACGTTGGGATTGTTCGGGCTGCTGGTCGGCACCGCGCTTCTGCTCCCCGGCGTGGCCTTCAAACTGATCGCGCTGGCGATTTTCGCTGTGCTGACGATGCCCGTCAGTACCCATGCGATCGCCAAAGCCGCCTACGGTCATGGGGTGCCGCTCGTTCGCGCATCCCGCGATGATTTGGCCGCCAAGTCCGCCCCATCAGGGTCGCAAAGTCCGGAAGTACCCTTGAACGCCAATCCGTAACGGATGACTTCGCGCTCGTCGGGGCGTTGAATCAGCCAAACGCCCCGGTGCCTTACCGTTTCCGCTGCACTTGGCTCGTCGTGTAGGCCATGCGAAAGCCCACAGTGGCATACAGCGCCGCTGCACCGGGATTCATGTCCGGTGACTGATGGGCCACCACCGCCTGCTCCAGCCCGATCGCCCGCATGCCTTGCATCGCGTAATAGAGCATCGCCCGTCCTAACCCCAACCGCTGAAAATCCTTGTGCGTCCCGACTGGCTCGAAATAGCCTGTTTTGTTGCGTTCGTCATGCCATGTCACCGTGAAGGCGGCGAAACGCTCGTCAGGGCTGACGACCACGATCTCGCGTTCGGCGGCATATCCCGGCGACTGCATCACTTTGGCGTAGCTTTCCGGCGTCCACGATGAGCCGAATGCCCCCGCATGGACTTCCGCCAGCTTGCCCGCTTCGTGAACACCCTCCGCCGCGCGGATCGTGAACCCTTCCGGCACCACCGGATCGGGGATCGGGTCGCGCAGGTCGCGGATCGTCAGGTAGTAAGGGTGAGAATCCGGCACCGGTTCGAAACCCTGCGCATGCAGCCATCCCGCACGCGGATCGTCACGGTTCCACACATCCGTCTTGATCACATCGCCCGTCAGCGTGGAACAGACCCATGCCAGCGCCTCCGCCAGCACCGTTTCATCCGTCGCCTGCAAATCGAAGCTGTCTTCCGGGTAAGCAAACGCCCAGCCGATCAGCGTTCCCGCATCGTCTTCCCACAGCCGCACAATCCGCGCCGGATCATGGCGGCGGCACACGTTGTAAATGCGGTGCGGAATATCGCCCGGTTCCATCCACCCGCTGCGGCATTGGGCGATCTGCTCGGCGTTGTAGGCTTGCAACCGCGTCAAATCGGCGCTGCCGCGATAAGCATAAGCATGCACGGAAAAATCCTTGTGAAATCTCTAGATCACTGACACAGAATATCGCTCAACGGCCTACCACGGCAGCGGTCGCCCATCGGTGAAAAACCCGCCCGTCGGCCCATCATCCGGCAGGTTAGCCGCCCACACTATACCCGCCGCTCCTTCGGGGATTGGCCGCCCACCGGGGCCGCCCATCTCCGTCGCCACCCAACCGGGGCAGATCGAGTTCACCAGTATCCGATCCCGCCGCAGTGCGCCAGCCAGCATCCGCGTCACCGCGTTCATCCCCACCTTCGACAGCTTATAGGCGGGCGCGTCCCATCCCATGCTCGCCAGCGATCCATCCTCGCTCGACACATTGACGATCCGCCCGTGGGCACTCTTGCGCAGCAGCGGAAAGAACACCTGCACCATCCGCCATGCGCCCAGCGTGTTCGCCTCCAGTGCTTCGCGTACGATCGCCATGTCCGCGTCGAGCACATTTTCCCATGAGTCATAGTGGATGGCGGCGTTATTGACCAGCACATCCAACCGCTCATACGCCGCCGCCACCTGATCGCGTACCCGCTCCATGTCCGCTTGATCGGTCACATCGAGCTTGTGGACTTGAATATCCAGCCCCTGCCGCTGAAGCGGCGCGGCGGCGGCTTGACCCTTCGCCAAATCCCGTGATCCGAGCAGCACTGTCGTTCCCTGCTGGGCGAGCTGGCGGCACACCTCCAAGCCGATTCCCCGGTTGCCGCCCGTCACTAAAGCGATCCGCCCCTGAGTCGTCATCGTCTCCCCCTTCCGTGCCTCTAACCCCGCAGCCGATCGATTTCGCCGCGCGACGTGACCGCGCGGATCTCCACCTGCACGGCTTTACGCTGACCGGGCGCCAGCACTTCAAGACGCCCTTCGCGGCGTTCCCCGGCGCGTCCCATCACCGAGCAGTTGGCCGGTTCCAGCCCCATCACATACGCGCCTTGCCCCACCATGCGCCATTCCATGAAGTACGGCAGTTGATCCGGTCGGTAGCGCACGCACAATCCGATCCCCGCGCCGCCGTCGAACTGTGGATTCACCAGCGCTGCCGCTGCCCAACCATCGGACTCTGTTTCGACGGTGTGAATGTGCACCTGTTCCTTGAAACCCGGTAGGGGGCGATCCCCGCGCAGCGCCCTGTCCAGTCCTTGATGTGCTTCCTCGTCGCGCGGCGTGATCTGCGACCGGATTAGCAGTTCGCTCCCCTCATCCAGCACCGGGAATCCTGCGTTGATGTGATACAGGATCATCACGGGGGCAGGCTCAAAGCCCTGATTTTCGATCGTGTCCTCAATCAGCACCGAATCACTGCCCAACTTGGTTGTAATTGTCCGGCTGAGCAGCAGGTTTTCCCCGAACAGCCGGGTTTCGCGCATCTTGCCGCGCGCCGTCAGCACATATTCATCGCCCTGCCAGTCCGCCGAATAACTGACCTGATGCGCCGGGAGATGATTGATCCGCCCGTGCAGCCCGTAATGCTCCCCTTGATCGTCATTCGGCACCCCGACGTTGCTCAATCCGCAGGTCGTCAGCAGCCCGCCGAAGAATCCGCGCAAAAACCCAATTCCCTGCGGCTCATGGAACGCCGGGTGCCGCACCCCCGCCGATCCCATCCATGCGAGCGGGGCTCCGCGCCATTCCGCCCCGGCGATGTCCATGCCGCGATCCGGCAGCACCGTGAAACGGAATCCGTTGCCCGTGTAAAATTCGAGTCCCCGCACGCCGTCCGCGCTGTCGCCGTTCACCGTCACCGGGGTGATTCCCGCTAGTTGTGCCATGTCACCGACGCGCTCACGCAGTTCATGGGCGGTGTAGTGTTTTCCAAAAAGGGTTGGCATGAGTATTCGGCTTTCGTGGTTGCTAGATGAGGTTTTTCCCGCAGCAGATAACCTCGATCTTTGCGCAGATGGCTGAAACCGTGTTTTCTGCTTAAGGATTGCTGTTCAACAGCAAAATAAGAGAGCAGGCTTAGTACGATCGACAGCGGATGCCAATGAATAAACGTCGGTTGAGGGTATCCGCGAGAACAAGCATGATGACTGCGTGGTAGAGATATAGACTGTATGAGATCCTCCAAAAGCACGATCCATCGAAATTCAAATATGCGCTTGATGATACTCCGTTCCGGCATGATAAGGTGCAGAATCAAGAGGGCCGTTGCTAAGCCCGTAATCGGCATCACCACGTAATACACTTGGGGTTCGTCACGGGCGAAAGATCATAGCAACGAGGGTGATGACGGCGAGTCCTGCCTGCCATGTTTTCACTGTGAACCAGCGTCGTGTCCTTCTTCATACCCCGTGACAAGTATAGCCAGTGCGCAGCCAATAAGGATCTCATAGAAGCGAGTGTCCGGCCCAAAGTAGACTCGTATCCACGGAAGACCCCCTGCTAACAAAATCACACCGAGCAGCCATGATCCGGCGGCGATAGCCATCACGACACCGAAAAGCCCCTTCCACGATAGCGCATCCGGAGCAGGACAAGCAGTGTAACTGGCCAGATCAAAGAACTGCTCTTCCATCGCCAGTGACCATGTATGCGTCAGAGGCGTTGTCGTTGCAAGGTCAAATGCTTTGACCAGATTGGTGACGTAGAATAGCGAAATCAGTGAGCTTTGAGCGTTGTGTTGGGCTTTGCCGCACTGTATCTGAAAACACTGAACAGGTTAAATGCGAAAAGGAAGTACCAAGGCGGGGATCAGACGCAATGCTCGGCGTATGTAGAAGTTCTTAAAACCAACTTCTGAAACGTCTTATATTCTTTCAACAGCCCAAGCGTGATCAGATAGCCGCTAAGGCAGAAAAACATATCGACACCTAAAAACCCGCCATCCTTGAAGACGACTAGACCGGCATGAAAGAGCATGACGAAAATAATCGCAATCCACGTATGCCATCCAGTGAAGGGACAGCCAAGCGCTACGTTGTTCACCCATGACCCTAGTGTTTTCCAAAAAGGGTTGGCATGATTATTAGGCTTTCTTTTTTGAATGAATCCCTTCTAACTGTAACACGCTCATCGCCTCATGGGGCGAACCCGTATCTTTTGCGGCGTTCGTGCGTCCTTATCCATAAACGGGGGTGATCGTTTGGATGATGAACACGAACTGCTCATGCGCGCCCATCGCTTTGACGAAACCGCGCTGGCAGCTATTTTTGATCGCTATTACGGGATGATCGCCCGCTACACCTATCTGCATACCGGCCATGCGCAAACCGCCGAAGACCTCGCCGCGCAGGTGTTTCACCGCCTGCTCGATGCGCTGCGCGCCGGTCATGGCCCTGAGCGTGCGCTCAAAGCGTGGTTGTTCCGCGTCGCCTCCAATTTGATCATCGATGAGGTGCGCCGGGGCAAACACCGCGATCATGAGCCGCTCGAAGAGTCGCTGCACACCGTCGAAACTGTAGAAAATGCTGCGGCTTACGCCATGCAGCTCGCCGATCTGCGCGCTGCACTCGCCCAGTTGACCGATTCGCAGCGCTCAATCATCGTGCTCCGCTATCTCATGGAAATGTCGAACGAAGAGACCGCGCACATCCTAGGCATGACCGTCGGCGCGGTCAAAGCCCAGCAGGTGCGCGCCCTTGCCGCGCTGCGGCGCACGTTGAACAAGGAGGCCAGCCGTGAATCATCGACCTGAGCAAGAAGACGATCCCCGCCTGCGGTCGGCTTTTGAGGCCGCCCGTGCGGACGCCGAGCGGTTCCCATCGCCTGAGTCCCAGCGCCGCGCCCGCGAAGCCTTTTTGCACTCCGCACGTTTGACACCCGTATCTCCCAACGGCCATGTGCGTCATAACGATCAGGTGGGCGCGCCGCCTGAAGTGACGAAACAGACGAAAAGTGGAGAACGACCCATGCTACACCGATTTTCTCGCCCAACCCGGTTGATCGCCGCCGTGCTGCTCGGCGTGATCATGGCGGGCATCCTGTGGACATCGCCGACGCTGCGCGCATTGACGCAGGAAATCCTCGACTTTTTCATTCCTGCCGCGACCGATACCCAACCCGATTCCGTGTTTGTCTCTGGGGGGCCGCCCCCGCCGGATACTTCCGCGATGACCGCCCTTACGCTGGATGCGGTGGTTGACGGCGCGCTGTTTGAAATTTGGCTACCGACTTATCTCCCGCATCCGTACCAATTTGAAGGCGGGGAAGTGCTGCGCGCGGGCCAGAACATCGATCTGCGCTATGCGTGTCGTGAACCGTGGACTCTGCTCATCGAGCAGGCCATCAGCGATGAGCCGCCCATCCCCTTTGAAGTCGGAGCCAGCGCGGTGATTGAAGAGGTGTCGATTCACGATGTAATCGGCCAGTATGTGCGCGGGATGTGGCAGTACCAAGCTTGATCCCACCGCCGTTGAGCAGGCGCAGCAGTACGCTTGATGGCACCCCGCAGCAGGTTCCGGCGACCCGCGTTTGGGAAAACGAGGCGGATTGGGGGCAGCTCCAGTGGCGCGAATCCGGGATCAACTTCATTGTGCAAACCGGCGGCGGAATTATTGGGAACGACACACCTAACCCATGCGCGCTGACCAAAGACGACTACATCGCGATTGCGGAAGGCATGCAGCCCATCAGCGAGGCGCAGTAGGTATCCGTAGGGGCGTTCAACCGAACGCCCTTCTACACGCCGATTTATGGATTTTCCGCTAGAAACAAACGCATATTACGGGGCGGTGGTGCTCGCCGTGCTGCCCCGCACGATCAATTCGGGCAGCAGTACGATCTGGCGTTCCTTGCGCGGTTCCCCTTTGATCTCTCCCATCAGCAGATCGAACAGCATTCGCGCCACCGCGTCGATCGGCTGGCGCACCGAGGTGATGCCCAAGAACTGCGCCGTCGGATCGTCGTCATAGCCCGTCAGCGCGACGCCCCTAAAACCCTGCTCGTCCAAATAAGCTTTCGCGCCGAACGCCATCACGTCGTTCGTACACACGATCGCCGTTGGCGGGTGCGCGGCGGACATCAAGCGCGCAGTCGCTTCCGATGCAGCTTGTAGGATGTTTGGGCAGTAGGCGATCCAATCCGGCTGCACGTCGATTCCTGCCGCCTGCATCGCGGATCGGTAACCGGCTTCGCGCACATCACCGACGAGGATGCCCGGATGCCAGTTGACCAAGCCGATCCGTTCGTGTCCCAGCGCCAGCAGGTGTTCGACCACCATTTCGATCCCGCGCTTGCCGTCCACATCGACAAAAGCGAAACGCACATCCGGCAGATACATCCCGCCGAACGCTGCGAACGGGGCGCGCAGCGCGAACAGCCGCTCGATGCGCGGATCGTCATAGCGTATATCCGACAAAATGAAGCCGTCTACGCGGTTGGTGCTGATGAGTTGATCGTAAACCTGTTCGGCGTCCTCCTGCGGTTGGATGAACGTCAGCAGGTGATAGTGTTCGGCTTCCGCAGCCATCGTCACGCGGTAGATGAATTCATCGAGCAGATTGTTCATGCGCGTCGGGTCGTCGTGGACGTGCCACGAATAGCCGATGATGCCCGCGCGGTTGGTTTTCAGGTTGCGCGCCATGATGTTTGGGCGGTAACCAAGCGCCTCCGCCGCGTCCATGACCTTCTGGCGCGTCGCGGGCTTGATCAACTCGCTGCCGTTGAGCGCGTACGATACGGTTCCTTTGGCAACGCCCGCGAAATCCGCCACATCAATCTGCGTGATCTTCAGCTCATAGCTCAGGGAGTTGGCAGCTTCTTCGACTTGTTGGCGTGTCGTGTCATCAACCCCCTCCTCTCGTCTGAGCGCGCGGAAGGCGTCGATCATGGATACGTTGGCGAGTGCTGCGACTTCTTTGAGCGATGCCATGCTAAAACCCTCGTTTCTTGATCTGCGTCCCGATGGAAAATTGGGACGTCTCAATGAATTCCTTGACAGCCCTTGGCAACCATCATACAATAAATTTTGAGACGTCTCAATTGAATGACTGCTGGCAGTGCAAACAAGTTTCTGGAGCTACGGTTTGTCGTCGAAAGACCGAAATTAGGAGCACACCACCATGTTTCGCAAAATGACTCTTTTCGCTGTGGCGCTCATTGCCATTTTGAGCGTACAACTACTGCCCGTCCTCGCGCAAGATGCTGCGCCTGTCCCGGATATTCTCACGCTTCCTGAACAGATCGCGGGTGGTCGCCCTGTCACCATTACCGTTTCTGAAATGCCCTCGGCAGACCAAGCCGACGCCCGCGCGACGTGGGAAGCCACCGCGCAGCGCTTCATGGATCTGTATCCGAATGTCACGATTGAAGGTATGGAACTCCAGTATGATCCCGCCGCCTTCACAGCGTTGATCGCGGGCAACCAGCTTCCCACGCTGTTCCGCGCTTATTTTACCGACCCTCAAAATTTCATTGAACAGGGCGCCGTCGCTGACCTGACCCCCTACATTGACGCAGCGGGTATCACCGGCGTGTTCAACCCGGCAATTCTGTCCGTCATGAGCCAAGGCGACAGCATCTACGCCATTCCGAAAGATGCCTATGCGCTAGGCTTGGCCTACAACATCCCCATGCTGCAAGCGGCGGGTTTCGATGCCCCGCCGGAAACATGGCAGGAACTCGCGGACATGGCCGTCGCCCTGACCGACCGTGAAAACAATGTCGCCGGGTTCGCCTTCATCAATGACGGTAGCGCGGCGACCGGCTGGCACTTCACCAACATCGCTTACGGTTTCGGCGCAACCCCTGATCCGATCATCCATGACAACGGCGACGGCACCTATACGGCGGCCTTCGGTGAAGGCGCGACGGTCGATGCCCTCGAATTCATTCAGGCGCTTCGCTGGCAGTACGATGTCCTCCCCGGCGCGACCCTCGATTGGGGCAGCATCTCCGAAGCACTGGTTTCCGGTCGCGTGGCGATGACGATCTATGCGGGTGACCAGTTCAACTGGGATTATACGCAGTTCCCCGATGCCGACCTGACGACGATTGGTTATGCCGCCGCTCCTGCTGGCCCCAATGGCCGCCAGACGCTTTCCGGTGGAAATCTGTGGATGGTCAGCGGTTCCGCGACTGCCGATCAGCAGGAAGCCGCCGCCTACTTCCAACTGTGGCGTCAATTTGACCCCGTGGAAATGCAGACCGCCATTCAAGTCACGACTGAAGCCGTCGGCATGCCGACCCTGCCGCTGTTCGTCGGCGATTATCAGACCGCCTTCGCCGCGTTCCGCGAACCCTACAACAAACTCCCCGTCGAAAACTATGCCCCGTTCATCAATGCCGTCACGGGGGGTGAGGTCGTCATTCAGGCCGAACCGCAGCCGAACGTGCAGGACTACTACACCGAAATGGGCGCGCTGGTCAGCGAAGTGCTGAGCGTGGACGGCACCGATGTCCCCACTCGCCTTGCCGAAGTTGCCGCCGACTTCCAATCGTTCGTATTGAGCCGCTAATCTGCCGCGTTTGAATCGGATGCCGGGTGATCCCACTCACCCGGCTCATCCGGGCGTGCTGAATCGACCCTCCAAACGGCGATAGAGAAGGAATTGAACGATGACCGCACCGCTGGACATTGAAATCCGATCGTCCGCTTCTGAAATCCCGACTCGGCGGCGCGGCTTACGCCTTGCGCGACTGCGCTCCGTGGTGGCGGGGCAGGCCGCCGCCTATTTGTTCCTGCTGCCCGCGCTGATCGTGTTTGCCTTGTTCGCGTGGCTGCCCATCCTCAAATCCGTGCTGATGAGCTTTCAGGATGTGCGCCTTGGCGGGGATGCGACATGGGTTGGCCTGCAAAACTTTGAGCTGATGTTCCGCGATTCGGTATTCTCGATCGCATGGAAGAACAGCCTCGAATTTACCTCGTGGAGTTTACTCCTTGGCTATTTCGTCCCCGTCATCATCGCCATCCTCGTGCGCGAGATGCGGCACGGCAAGGCCTTTTTCCGCATTGTCTATTTCCTGCCGACGGTCGTTCCCGCTGCTGTCGCCGTGATCATTTGGCGCTTCATCTATGATCCCGATGGCGGATTCCTCAACGGCTTGCTTGGTGAATTCGGCATCGCGCGGCAGTTATGGCTGCAAGATGTCGCGCTGGCGAAACCGGCACTCGTCGCCGTGATGACGTGGGCCGGTTTCGGTACCACTGCGCTGATCTACCTCGCCAGTTTGCAAGACGTATCGCAGGAATTGTATGAAGCGGCAGAACTGGACGGTGCGACACCGCTCCAGCGTATTTTCAACATTTCGCTGCCGCACTTGTACCCGGTTATGTCGCTGATGTTCGTGCTGCAAATCATCGCCGTCGTGCAGGTGTTCACGGAACCGTTCCTGCTCACCAACGGCGGCCCCGGTCGTGAGACTCTCACCCCGGCTATGTACATCTACAACCGCGCCTTCATCCGTCAGGATACCGGCTATGCTTCGGCGTGGAGCGTCACCATGATCTTGGTGCTGCTTGCCTTCTCGCTCATTTACCGCATCGTCAATCACCGCCTGACGGCGGAAAATTAGAGGTCAGGCACGCTCATGGATCGCGGCTTTTTTTCCAACCTTGAACTGCGTACTCCCAGCGGGCGGCTCTATTATGCGATCGCCGTGCTGATATTGATCGTGGTCGCGGTGGTGACCCTGTTCCCGTTCTTCTTCGCCTTCACATCCGGCCTCAAGAACAGCACCGAGATTTTCGCGGGCGGGCTGAACTTGTTCCCACGGGTTCCCCTGTGGGGCAACTACACCGAAGCGTGGAATCGCTTTGAAATGGGGCGTTTGTTCGGCAACTCGTTCGTGATCGTCGGCGTGGGAGTGGTGCTGCGGCTGTCGGTGTCGGCGGCGGCGGCGTACAGCTTGTCCAAGCTCAAGCCGATCGGCGGTCGTATTATCACTGTGGGCTTCCTGCTCACGCTCATGATCCCGTGGATCGCCTATTTCGTCCCGCTCTACACGACGATTGCCCGCCTCCCCATCCTCAACATCAGCTTGTTGAACTCGTATTGGGGGCTGTGGCTGCCCTACTGCGTCGATGCGTTTTCGATCTTCGTGCTCAAAACCTTCTTCGATCGCATCCCGCCGGAACTGATCGACAGTGCGCGCGTTGATGGAGCCAATCCGCTCCAACTGCTCGCCTATATCGTCGTGCCGCTGTCGCGCTCTATTCTGATCGTCTTGTTCGTCTTGGCGTTCGTCGCGCTGTGGAAAGACTTCCTGCTGCCCTACCTCGTGCTCACTGATCCGTATATGCAGCCGATCACGGTGCGCCTGTACTATATTGCTGACGATTACAGCGTCAATTTGCAGATGGCGGCGTCCTTCATGGCGCTGCTGCCGCCGCTGGCGATCGCTATTCTGCTCCAGCGGTATATGAAAATTGGTTTGACCATCGGCGGTGTCAAAGGCTAGCGCTAATCGCGCAAATGCGGGACGATCTCGTATTCGACCTTTCCGATGGTTCGCGAGGAGTTTCTTTCATGCTTCCACAGCAGTTTACGCTGGACGTTCGTCCGGTGGCGTCGAGCGATGCCGTTGTGCGCGTTGGCGCTGCCCGGTTTACCGTACTCACCGAGCGCTTGATCCGTCTGGAGTACGATGAGCGCGGCGTTTTTGAAGATCAGGCTTCCCAGACGGTTTGGTATCGCCAGCAGCCCACGCCGTCCTATACCGTCCAGCGTACCGATGGGCAGGTGAAAATCGAGACGGCGGCATTCTCGCTGTGTTGGGAAGAAGGCCAGCCGTTCAGCGCGAAATCGCTGTCCATTCACGTTAAGGCCGTCGATACGGTGTGGCATCCCGGCGATGTCGATCCCGCCAACCTGAAAGGCACGGCGCGCACGCTCGACTTCAACAACGGGAGCGTGCCCCTCAACGACGGGCTGATCTCGCGTTCGGGGTGGGCGCTGCACGACGACTCGCGCGCGTTCGTCCTCAACGGCGATAGCTGGTTGGAGCCGCGCGACCATGCCACGATCGACTGGTATTTCTTCGCCTATGGGCGTGATTACCGCGCCGCCTTGCGCGATTACTGCACCATCAGCGGCGATATTCCGCTCATCCCGCGCTGGATTTTGGGCAACTGGTGGAGCCGCTATTGGGCGTACACCCAGAATGATTTCGTCCATCTGATCAACGATTTCAAGTCGCATGAGCTCCCGCTCTCGGTCTGCATCGTCGATATGGACTGGCACCTGACCAAAACGGGCAACACCAGCAGCGGTTGGACGGGCTACACATGGAACCGCGATCTGATCCCCGATCCGCAGGGTTTGCTCAACTTTTTCCACGCCAGCGGACTGCGCACCGCGCTCAATTTGCACCCGGCGGAAGGTATTCACCCGCACGAGGCCCAGTATCCCGACATGGCCCGGCGCATGGGTATCGATCCATCCACCGGGAAGCCCGTCGCCTTCGACATCACCGATCCGGCCTTTGTGCGTGCCTACTTTGAAGTGCTGCACCACCCCTACGAGCAGATGGGTGTCGATTTCTGGTGGGTGGACTGGCAGCAGGGGCAAAGCTGCAACATCCCCAACCTTGATCCGCTCTGGTTGATCAATCACCTGCATTTCTATGATGCGGGGCGTGATCCGGCCAAGCGCCCATTCATTTTCTCGCGTTGGGGCAACGAAGGTCACCAGCGCTACCCGATCGGTTTCTCTGGCGACAGCTATATGACATGGGAGACGCTTCGCTTTGAGCCGTACATGACCGCGACCGCTTCCAATGTCGCTTACGGCTGGTGGAGTCACGACATCGGCGGGCACATCAGCGGCGCGGGCGATGCCGAATTGTTCGCCCGGTGGGTGCAGTTCGCCGCCTTCAGCCCTGTGCTGCGTATCCACAGCGCCAAAGGCTTCTTCTACGATCAGCGCCCGTGGATGTTCGACAATGCCGAAGTCCGCGCCGTGCTGCGCGATGCCCTTCAACTTCGCCACGCGCTGATTCCCTACCTCTATACGATGGCATGGCGCGCGCACCAAGAGGCGCTCCCGTTGATGCTGCCGATGTACTACGACTACCCGGACGACGAAGCGGCCTATCACTGCCCGCAGCAGTACGCCTTCGGCACCGAATTGATCGCCGCGCCGTTCGTCGAACCCGCTGATCCGGATACCGGCTTGTCCCGTCAGGTCGTGTGGCTGCCCGCGGGCGATTGGTATCACGTCTTCACAGGCGAATCGTATGCGGGCAACCGCTGGCACGCCATTTATGGTGCGCTCAAGGATATTCCGCTGTTCGCCAAAGCCGGGGCAATCGTGCCGATGGGCGTCCGCACGGGATGGGGTGGCATCGACAACCCGGCGGTGCTCGATCTGCACCTGTTCGCCGGGGCGGATAACGTTTTTACCCTCTACGAAGATGACGGTGAATCGCGCGCCTACCAGCAGGGCGAGTCGTGCCGCACGACTATCACGCAGCGGTGGTCGGATCAACAGCTAGAAATCACGATTCAGCCCGCCGAGGGCAGCCGGAGCTTGATCCCCGCCGAGCGCACCTTCAATCTGATCATTCACGGTGTCAAGGCCTCGGTCGAGGTGCAGGCGGCGCTCAACGGAGAGCCGATCACTCAATCGCAGCTATGACGACGCGATGGAGACACTGACTTTATCCGCCGCTGCCGCTTCACCGGAGTCGAGCCTCGTTGTGCTGCTCACCACGACCGGTGAGACCTGCTTTCGCGCCGGGATCGCAAGCGCGACACGCTGATTCGCATGCTGCGTGCCTTCCATCTGTATTCCGGGACGCGCAACCGCCTCGCTGAAATGGCCGATCTCGCTCATCGCTCAGCCCGACGACATCGCGCCGTTCTTGGTGACGATGAAAGACGCTCATGTGCGCGCGCTCTGCGAAATCCTCTATGAAGCGGGCGTGCAGCGCATCGATGATGCCCACCAGCCCACGCTGCTCGTCGTCTGGAACAACCGCGAAGACAGTGACATTCGCTACCGCTATGGTGAGGCGTTCCTCCGCTTTGGCGGTGTCGGAAATCCGCGTTTTGAACACGGCCCCGCGCCGCGTTTCGCCGCCATCGCCCCTGACGTGCAGATATGGACGCACGGCTCGGCCAATGAGCACATTCAGCAAACACAGTGGCAACTTCAGCTTGATTATCATGGGATCGCCAGCGTCGCACTCGCCCAGCGCGACGAGACCGCCCCGTGATCGAACGGAGAAAAAGGCATGAAAATACATCGCTTACTTGTGGCGCTGCTGATGGGAGGGTTCATCACGGCGATGGCGGTTGGGAAACAGACGGTACAGGCGCAGGAGCGCACTCCTGCTCCCTCGCGCCCGCTGCTCCTGACGCATTACATGCCTTGGTATCAAGCGCCGCCCATCAACCCCACATGGGGCTGGCATTGGACGATGAACCATTTCAACCCGAACCATACCGGTGTGAACGGACTGCCTGAACTCGCCTCGCACACCGTCCCGCTGACCGGCCCTTACGATTCGCGCGATGAAACAGTGCTCGAATACCAAGTGCTGACCATGAAATTGAGCGGCATCGACGGCGTGATCGTCGATTGGTACGGTACTTCGGACTATGAAGACTATGCCGCCGTCAACACTGCGACCGGCAGGCTGTTCGATGCGATCGCGCGGGCGGGGATGCGCTTCATCATCTGCTACGAAGATCGCACGCTGCTCAACATGACCGGCACGGGCGTCCTCGATGCCGATCAAGCCGTCGTGCAGGGGCAGGCGGATATGCAGTACGTCCACGAGCAATGGATGAGCCAGCCCGCTTACGTGACCTACGAGGATCAGCCGCTCCTGTTCGTTTACGGCCCGCTCTATTTTCGCCAGCCGGATAACTGGACGGCGCTGTTCACGGGGATCGATCCCACGCCTGCATTGGTGACGCTCGATCGGCACATGGAGTTCGCAGCGCTGGCGAGCTATCCGTGGCCGCCGATGCACATGGCGGGGGGAATCGAACTGCCGCCCGCCGTGATCGAAAGCTACCTTGAGTTGTTTTACCGGAATGCGCGCCGCCATCCGATCACGGTCGGCAGTGCCTTCCCCGGCTTCGAAGATATTTACGAGCAGGCCGGGGTGCGCTCCAGCTACGGATCGATCGCGCCGCGCGACGGCGAAACCCTGCGCTATACGCTCGATACCGCCCTCGCGCAGAATCCGTATATCGTCCAGTTAGTCACATGGAACGATTACGGCGAAGGCACGACGATTGAGCCGACGCACGAATACGGCTATCACTATTTGGAGACGATCCAAGCGGCACGCCAAACACTTGATGCAACGTTCACCGCCACCCCCGACGATCTGCGCCTGCCGCTGCGATTGTTCGAAGCACGCCGCGCCCATCAAGGGGATGACGCCATCAACGCGGAACTTGATCGCGCCTTCGACGCCATCGTCGCTGGCGATTTGGCCGCCGCCGCATCGATCTTGGACACGATCGCGCCCGCCAGTTAGCCGTTTTTTCATCAGTAGGGGCGTTCAACTGAACGCCCCGTAGGTATCAACTTAAGGGTTTTCCACTCGAAGAAACGCGCCCCCGCTCCGAATCTGGTGCGGACAGGGAGAGGGAATCTCTCACCGCTTCACCCCGGTCAGCGTCGGCCCACCCAGCGGCCCAAAGCCCACGTTGCCACGTTGTTCCACTGTGAGCTGGGAATCAGCGAAGCGACAGGTGAACGTCAGCAAGAATGGCGTTTCGTGCCACCATGCTTTCAGCACATAGGTATTCTCGTCCGTCCACGCCCCACTTGCGGCGATCGCCCACTGCTGCCACACCAGCGACGGATCGCGCCGCATCGACTCATCCAATGGGGGAAGCACGGCGGATCGATAGGCCCACGTCCCTTGCCCTGCCGCAATCTGCTGTTCGCCATGCTGACCTGCGAACGTGACGACGGTTTGCGCGCCGTCAAAATCGAAGCGGATCGACTTTAAGTGATCGGGGTTTTTGTCCAGCTTATACACCTGACCGGAGACACGCGCCGCCGTCGCAGAGTTGGCCGCGCCCTGCACCGTCGGCAGCCGCAGCGCCGCCATGGTCGCGCAGCGCGGCCTGTTCTGGTTCGTTGGCCGTCAGGGGGCTGCCGACATCACCGGCAGCAGATGATCCCATAGAGCGGTCAGCGGCATCTGCATGTCATCCAAACCGCCCGTGATCACCAGTACAGCATCCTGATCCGGCATGATCACGCAGTACTGCCCGAAGGCGCCATCACCTCGATAGGCATTGTGGCGGCAGCGCCAGAACTGATAGCCATAGCCCTGCGTCCAATCGCTTTCGTTGGCGGGGCCGTTGTCACTCTGAAACGCCGAGGCTTCCGCGATCCACGCTTCCGGCACGAGGCGTTTGCCGTTCCACAGCCCTTTTTGCAGATAAAGCTGGCCGAACACCGCGATGTCCGGCGTGGTGATGTTCAACCCCCACCCGCCGGTATTGATCCCCTGCGGCGACTGTTCCCAGACCGGGTTTTTGATGCCGAGCGGCTCGAATAAGCGCGGGCGCAGATAGTCGATTAAGCGTTCGCCCGTCAATTTCGTCACGATCGCCGACAGCATATAGGTCGCGATCGAGTTGTACAGGAAATGCGTCCCCGGCTTATGCTTCACCGGGTGCTCTAGGAAACGTTTGACCCATGTTTTACCTTCCGTGCGCGCGGACAGCACAAACGGCTCGGTTTCGTGCCCGGTGTTCATCGATAGCAGATGGCGCACCTGCATGGCTTGTAAGTTCGCGCTTGGTTTGGCTGGCGCTTCTTCGTGGAAGAACTTCAGCACCGGGTCATGGACGGTTAAGCGCCCTTCCGCCACCAGCAGCCCAATTGCGGTCGAGGTAAAGGATTTGCTCAGCGAAAACAGCACATGCGGATCTTGTGGGCGGTAGGGTTCCCACCACCCCTCTGCGACGACGTGCCCATGTCGCAGCAGCATGAAGCTGTGAATCGAATCGAGCTTGTCGAGTGCCGAAACGAACGTATCAACTGCGCTTGAGGGAATGCCTTGTGCTTCGGGTGTGCTGTAAGGTAGGCGATCGGGGGCGGCATGAGCTGCGCCGCTAAGGGCTTTTGTAGGCGTCATCTGCGGGGTTCTCCAAAATGCAGCCAATTTAGGGTTCAAGTGTACCGCTGTGCCAGTGTGCTGACCGGAGTCCAACGAGGCCAAGCGCACCAATCCGCACACATGCAAAAAACCATTAAAAATTCCGTTACAGACGGGCTTGTGCGCCTGTAATAAGCGTTTATTAGGCCTTCGCTCCTTAGCATGGGGATCAACATCGCAGTACAGCGATGATCGTTCTCAACCCTATGTAAGGGAGAAACATCTCATGAAGTCCATTAAGACCTTCTCTATGGGACTGCTGGCCGCCGTGCTCACGCTGAACGCTGCCGGAATCTTCGCTCATGAAGCACCAGCACGCCCGACCAGAGGCGACGGTGGAGCCGACATTATCGTCTTCGACATTGTCGATGGCGGTTCCCCGTGAAGGTCGTCCGGCAGGTGGTGGCGGGGGCGGCGAAATAACGCGCCCGCTCACTTGATGTTGAGCAGCGGCTTTGAACGACGGCTAATGGCACAGCGTAGGCGTGGCGCGTCTACGCTGTGCCCACCCCTAAATCACCTGCACGAAGTCCGGTGGCGGCAGCGCGGGGAACGGTGCATGCGGCTCCGTTTGATACCAGAACGCGGTCGAAGCGATATCGTCTTGCAGCGGCAAATACCGCCGGTCAGAGGCGCGCGGCGAATTGCGCCACCCCAACGCCTGAATCGTCACCCGTAGATCCTGCTCGAACCGGATCGTGTCCTTGATGTGCCAGCGGTACAACCCGAACCGCTGCTGACTTTGATACAGTCCGTCCGGTTTGATCACCTGCGGCAGGCCGAGGAAGGCCGTCGAAAACGTCCCGTATTCGCCGCGCGGATGCTCGAAATTCCACGCGCCGCCGAAATAATCTTCGGTGCCCGTCCCGCAGATCGTCGGGAAGGCGTCATCGCCATCCAGATAAAACTTCACTTCGCCTTCGCCCCACCAGCCCGTATTGTTGACACCCCACGCGATATACGTGCCAACATACTGCCCCTGCCCGCGCACGCCGTCCAGCAGCGTATGCACCTCGCCATACGGCAGCGGATTACTACGCCGCCACTGCGCATGCAGATAGGCATAATCCGCCGGGACATCGGTCAGCACATAGTCGATTTGGTAGTACAAGCCGTGAATCGGATCGGGGCTGCGATTTTCGATCGTGATGCGCGCCCGCTGGCGGAACGGCATCTCCCAGTAGCTGTTGAAACCGCCCGCCGGGTTGACCGCGACCGGCAGCGAATTGACATTGCAGCGCACACCCCACCCGTTGCAGAAGAAGTCACCGACCGGCACTTCGACCGAGGGCGTGTCTTCGTCATCCCAGTAGCAGCGCAGGATTAGGAATCGCCAGAAAATCGGATCGACCGTCAGCCAGAAATGCTGAATGCACCCCGGCCCGTCGATCACGGCGAGCGTCGCTGTGCTGTGCGGTTCCATATTGATGCTGGGTGAAATTTTCCAACCCTGCCCCAGCCCCACCGCGTGCGATGCCCCTGTCCCTTCGATCGCCTTGCCGCCTTCGCCCTTCGCTCCGGTGAAGTTTTCCGCGCTGATCGAACGCGATTTCGCCTTCGACACCCGCGCGACATTGCTCAGGTCAACACCCAGTCCGTTGAAAGGTTCACTCATCGCTCACTTAGTCCGTTTCTTTCATGCGGAAATCATAGGCGCTTGGCAGGGGATACTCGCGTCGTACCCGTTCCGACAGTGCCGCATCGATCGGGATACCCTCATCCCGGCTGACGCGTGCGAGGTGCGTCCGGTGCCACAATTCGGTCAAAATCTCGTCGCCTTCGCGGTAGTCGACGATTTCAAAGCCATCGGCGAAACGTTTGGCCGCCCGGTCGATCTCGCCCGCCGCCAGTGCCGCTTCCACTTCAAGGAGCTGGACGCGCCCGTGCTGCTGCACCGCCTCCGGCAGTTTCGACAGCAGCGCGAGGAAATCTGCCGCCCGTCCGGCATCGATTAGCGTACGTGCTGCTTCGACCAGCAGCGGGATCAAGTCCGGTTGCAGCGCATGGGCTTCCAGCAAATAGGCCGCCGCTTTCTCCCACTGCCCCTGCTGGCGCGCCAGCACGGCGAGGTTGCGTAGTGCGTAGGCGGTGCGTTTGCGCGTCAGCGAGGCTTCCCACGCCGCCCATGCGCCCTGCCAATCGCCATCGTGCAGCCGCATGATGCCGACGTGCAGCCATGCTTCCCAACCGGAGTCCGGGTGATTGGCGAGCGAGGCTTCTAACCGCCGCCGCCATTCGCGCTGCACCATCAGCCCGCCGGTGAGATCGTCTGTATCGGGGAATTTGCCGGTATCGAGCAGCGTACGCCATGCGCCAGCCGTCGGTGAATTCACCGTTTCGAAGGTGAGTGCAGCACTAGCGAATGGAGGTTCATCCGATTGTTCACGGCGCAGCCGCTCCAGCGCGCCCCATTCGGCTCCATGATGCAAAAGCTCCTGCGGCGGCTGATCTTTCCATGTCTCGCCGCGTGCATATTCGGCTTCAAAAGCTGTACGCGGAGAAATCGTTTCCAAATGGGATTCCACCTCGTGACGGGCGGCTCCCCAATCCACGCCGTGAACCGTGTTCTTATCGGCCTGCATTAGTCCATACCCTTCCAGCCATGACCATTCTGCATGGGGCGGCATGGTTGCATATTCAAGCTGCGTAGTTGCCAGTCCCGCCTGAATTTCCAAATAGCGGTGATTCGGCCCACTCAACCATTCCTGCCAGCGTTTGCCGCCTTGCCCGGTTCCCCATAAGAACAATTTGCGACCGAACATCCGAGAGGTGGATGTTTGGATCAAACCTGCGCCGCTTGCATCAAGCGCGGTGATATAAGGGCGTTCGCTTGGGGGAATCTGGAAAAAATAATCCGCCGCGCGCTTGAAACGCGTGGTATATGTGATGTCCTCGCCTTCTACGATCGGCACCGGGACGGTTTGCATCTCCGAAATCGACAGCGCATAGCGGATCGTCCGCTCTGTCGGCACGATCACGCGCACATCGTCGGCTTCCGGCACGGCGATATTCGACCACCAGTACATCGCCAGCGGGTGATCATGCGGATTCACCAGCCGCACACGCACATACAGCACCGACGATCCGTCCGGTAGATACGCGTCGATCTGGTAGGCCGCCTGCCGGATGCGCTCCCATTCGTACAGGCGCAGCACCGGGGTTCCATCCGGCGTTGCCAAGCGTGCGGCGAACAGCGGCGCGCAGGTGAACGGCGTGTGCGAAATCACGCCCATATTCCATTCCACGCCGCCGCTGAACCATGCATTGCGCATGGCTAAATTCGCGGGTTGCAGCATCGGGTTCACATACAGCAGTTCGCGCCCGCTCGGTTTATGTACCAGCGACCACAAACGACCACCCCAGTCGAGCAGAAATGCCGCCCGCAGCGTTTCGTTTTCTAACACGGCCATCGGCTGCGGCGTGGGCTGGCGCTGGCGTGTATAACCATCCTGCACCGGGTATGGGAGATAATCCGGCACGAACCCGGCTTCAATGTCGTCCGCGCTGCCGCGTGCTCTGCCTTCCGGCAGCATTGGCTGGTAGCGCGGCAGATCGAACGCGGGCAGCGGATTTTCCGGGCCGACCGGTGCAGTAGGGATTGTCCAATGTTCAAGTCGGAGTTCGCTCACGGTTATTTCACCGATCCGAGCGTCATCCCGCTGATCATCCGTTCCGACAGCCACACGAACAGGACCACCGTCGGCACGATCACGATCACCACGCCCGCGAACAAGCCCGCCCAGTCGCCCGAATAGGTCATCGAGTTCTTCAGCGTGTACAGGCTCAGCGACAGCGGGCGCATATCCGGGTCTTGGATGAAGATCAGCGCGAGTTGGAATTCATTCCACAGCCCAATGAAGTTGAAGATCGTCGCCGTCAACAAACCGGGAGCCGCCAGCGGCATCATTACCCGCCAAAACACCTGAAAATCATTCGCCCCATCAATCACCGCCGCGTCTTCTAATTCCTGCGGCAGCGTGCTGAAGAATCCCGTCAAGATATACACCGTGAACGGGATCGATAGAGCGACATAGACCAGCACCAGCCCCGGCATCGAGTTGATCAGTTTTAGCCCTGCCAGCAGCGCGAAGAGGGGAATGAACAGCAGCGGGTACGGAATGCCGATCCCCGCGATGTAGACGATCGTCAGCAGCCCGCGCCCCTTGAACTGCGCGCGGCTGAGGATATACGAAGCGGGGGCCGACACCGCCAGAATTAGCAGCACCGACGACCCGACGATCACGAGGCTGTTGGCGAACGCCTGCCCCACCTGCGAGTTGTTCCACACGCGCTCATAATTGATGAACTGCGGTTCGCTGGGAATGGCGAACGGTTCGCGAAAGACTTCGCGGTTGGTTTTCAGCGACGCCAGCACCACCCACGACAGCGCGAAGATGGTGAACAGCGACCACGCGCCAAGGAACAGATACGACGGGATGTGCTTCCATGTGATCAGCGGTTTACGCTTGGCGCGGCTGGCCGTCAGCGATGAATCGATGGGAAGAGAACGATCGGTCATGGCCTGCCCCTTAATACTGAATCACTTCGCGCCGGGTTAAGCGGCGCAGCACCAACACCACCAGAATCACGACCAGCAGCAGCATTACGCCGACCGCCGTCGCGTAGCCCAGTCGATAGATCGGCTGGCGCTGCCCAAAGCCGAGGATGTACAGGTACACCGCGACGGTGTATGAACTGGGATTCGGCTCCAGCCCGGTGAAGGAGAATGGGAATTCGAAGAATTTCAGCGCGTGGATGCTCCACAGCACCATGCCAATCGCGATCACGTCCGACAGCAGGGGCACGGTGATGAAGCGGAACTGTTGAAAATCGCTGGCGCCGTCCAACTTGGCCGATTCGTAAAAGTCCGGGGGAATTTTGTCCACGCCTGCCAGCAGCAGCACCACGTAGAATCCGACTTCGATCCACACGATCGCGACCATCATGGCGATGAAGATCGTATCTGGCCCCAACCATGGGAAGCGCGCCAGATCGTTCAAGCCCACCGCGCTGAACACCGCGGCGAACAAGCCCGTGCGCGGCGTGTACATATAGCCCCACAGCGTCGTCAGCGCGATCACGGCGATGATGTTGGGCAGGAAAATGACGCCCCGGAAGAACTTCTTTCCGCGTATCCCCGATGAGATCATCATCGTCATCACGAACGCGAGGCCGAAGATCACTACCCCGCCGACCAGCAGAATCCCGACGGTATTTCCCATCGCCCGCCAGAACACATCGTCGCTCATCAGCTCTTGAAAGTTGCGTAAGCCGATGAACACGGGAGCCGCGCCGAAGCCGCTCCAGTCATACAGACTGTAGACGAGTGCTTGAATCGTCGGGATGAGGAAGAAAACCAAATACAGCGTCGATGCCGGAAGCAGTAACAAAATAATGAAGCGATTCGAGATTTTCATAGATTTCTGCCGCTTCGGATGTCTATACAAACAAACGAACTAAAAACGAGCGGAACCGCCCCGTGATGGGACGAGACTTTTCACGAATGTGTGCTTTCGCGCTTGTAGGGGCGTTCGATTGGACGCCCCCGCGTAATGGTTTGCGTTTGTTTCCACCGGGCGACCCGCCGGGTCGCCCGGTTGTTTCTTGTGGAGTCGGGCTTCACTTGGTGCGGCGCATTTGCGACGCGTTCTTACGACTGCGGGTGATCCGTCCAATACTGCGCCGACTGAGTTGCCATCGTTTCAACGAATGCTTCCGGAGTCACGCCGCCCTGCCACAGACTGACATACGTCGGGTACAGGATCGTGTTCAGATATTCGCTGTACAGTGAGGCCACGCCGTCCACGTCGCCGTAGGTCGCCGTCGCCGCTGCTGCCACGGTCGATGCATCGGCAATGATCGGGTTCCACGTGATGTACTTGTTCGTCACGCCCACCAGCGATACATCGGTGAATTCCTGCTGGATCGCGTCGGACATGATGTAACGCAGGAACGCGAACGCTTCATCCGGGTGCGCCGTGTCTTTGTTGATCATGAAGGCCAGCAGCAGCGCGTACACATCGCTTGGGCTGCCCACGCCGCCTTCAACCGACGGGAAGCTGAAGCCGCCCCATTGGAAGTCGGGATCGGTCGCGTTTTGGAGTTCAACCGGCAGCCATGAGCCGACCAGTTCCATCGCCGCCGTACCGAAGGCGAGCGTGTTCTGGCCCTGCGGCCACACATAGCCCAGCGTTTCCGGCGGGACACAACCGTTATCCCACAGCGTGCGCGTCATCTGCGCGGCTTGCAAAACAGCGGGATCACGCCACATTTCACCGGTTGGGTCGGCGGCGGCCTGCTGCAGCCAGCCCGGCCCCTTCAACCGAGCGAGCATTTCCGTCAGATAGAACGCAGCATAGCCGGGTTCGTTGCCTTCGGCGGCGATTGGCGCATAGCCGGCGGCGTTGAGCGTATCGCACGCGGCCAGCAGTTCATCCCACGTCTGCGGCGGGGTGATGCCGACTTCATCGAATACGCGCTTGTCATACCAGAACTGCACGGTGTTGTAGATGTAGGGGATCTGGTAAATCTGTTCGTCCAACGAGAACATATTCAGCGTGTTGGGCAGGAACACATCCGCCAGCGGTTCTTCATGATCGAGCGCAGGCTGCTGTAAATAATCGTTAAGTGCCAGTGCGAAGCCTTCGCGCATCAACCCGCCCGCGATCTGATCGGCGTCTTGATCCATAATGTCGATCACTTGGTTGCCGCCGCTGATCGCCGTGCGCACCAGTGTTTGATTCTGGCGGCCATTCCACACCGCTTCGATATGGACATTCGGGTTCGCCGCTTCAAATCCGGCGATCGCATCCTGTAAAACGCGGGCTTGCCCTTCGGTTTCGTTCCACATCGACCAGAAGACCAGCGTGATCTGATCTTGCGCGCTCACCAAACCAATACCGAGTGCCAGCAGAAGCACACTCGCCAATACACTGACCAGAAAAGCCTTCTTCATTAGATTTTTCTCCTAAGTCAATCTACTAGCCGCATATCGCCCCGCGTCGAGACTTATGGCCGTTGCCTGCTGGTTCTCTTTACCTTCCTCCTTCGCAGCCGATTTTAGAGCGGCTGCACAGCACTCACATCATGGATGGATTCAGCGAGATAACGAACGTCAGGTTCGCGGGTCGATCCGGGTCTTGTCCATTGGACAGGGCGCGATGGTACGCGAGGAGCTGAAGCACCGGCAGATACGTGACCGGGCGTGCCCAGCGAGGCAGCGTCCAACCGATCGGGACGAAGTGCGCGCCGCTGTCCAACCCTTCACGGTGATCAGGGACACCCTGCACGAGGATTTGTGCGCCGCGTTTGCGCATTTCGTTCAGCACGGCGACTTCCTGTGCATGCGCTTCTTCCGAAAGCATCCCTACCACCAGCGCGTTTTCATTCACCATCGACATTGGGCCATGCCGGAATTCGAGCACGTGGAAGGCTTCACTGTACGAAAGGGACATTTCTTTCATTTTCAGCATCCCCTCGCACGCGATCCCGTACAATGGGCCGGAGCCGAGGAAGAAGAAGCGTTTGATCTGCTGATCTTCGCCCAATGTGCGCGCTAATCCGCCGTGCTCGTTGATCAGCCGTGCCGCGATTGTGCCGATGTCCGTGATCGCACTCAGATTTTCGCGTTCACTCAACAGCGCGGCGATCACCTGCACAACGATCAGCATGCTTGAAAACGAGCGCGTTTGCGCCAAACTTTGCTCTTGTGCTTCGGGCAGGGAAATGGTGAAATCGGCAGCCGCCGCCAGTGAACTCTTGGGGTCACACGTCACCGCAATCACCGGATTTTGCGTGCGTTCGCGGAAAACGCGCACCGCCGCCAGCGTTTCGGTCGTTTCGCCAGAACGCGAGACGGCGATCAGCAGCGGAGTCGTATTTGGCACCAGCGTCAAGTCGGGCATCAGCGCCAGTTCCGATCCGGGATAGGCACGAGAATTTACGCCCACCGCTTGTTGAAACAGCGCCGCGCCGATCTGCGAAAGGTAGTAAGTCGAACCGCACCCCGTGAATAGGACGCGGTCAAAACGTTTTGAACGGTACAGCGCTTGGATCGCGTTCGTCTGCTGCTGAATCGTCGCAACAGTCTGGGGCCACACATTCGGTTGGCTGGTAATTTCAGCGAAACTGAAGGCTCCGGGTTCTTTGCTCATGACAAACCTTCTCAATTATTTAAGGGTTCTTTTTTCTTCGATCATAGGGATATTTACGGTTAGCGTCAAGCAGCCTCAATCAAAAAGAATAGCGCTTTTGCACAAACGCGCAAGTTTTGGAATACAAATCAGCAAAAATGTGATTGAATGTGATTAGGTGTGATGGGTTTGCTCGTCCATAAAACATCCTTTACTCTAAAAGATGTAGAAATGGGCGGATGGGGTTAGGGAAGCACACGCTGAAGGGTACTCGGGATCGTATGACGAAAATGACCTATTCAGGACTGGAACGACGCGAACAGTTGATCCGTTTTGCGCAAATGCGCGAACGCGTCACCATTGAAGAAGTGTGCGCACAGTTCAATATCAGTGCGGCCACCGCACGGCGCGATTTGCAGCTTTTGGAAGAAGAAGGCAAGCTCCGGCGGTTTCACGGCGGGGCGATTGCTTCCACCAGTGCCCCGCCTGAACCGCCGTTCACCGAACGGGCGCGGGCGCAGGCTGCCGAAAAACGTCGCATCGGGCAGGCGGCGGCGGCGCTCGTCAACGATGGCGATACCCTCCTCCTCAGCAGTGGATCGACCGTGCTTGAAGTGGCGCGTAATTTGCGCGGACATCACGGCCTCACCGTCGTGACGAACTCCCTGCTGGTGATGAATATGCTGGTGGATGTTCCCGGCCTCACCTTGATCGCGCTCGGTGGGATGCTTCGGCCTTCCGAACAGTCGTTTATCGGTCATTTGACCGAACAAGCGCTCAACGATCTGCGTGTGAGCAAGGTGATCATGGGCATTCGCGCTATCGACATCGAAACCGGCTTGACCAACGACTACCTGCCCGAAACCCAGACCGATCGCAAAATTTTGAGCATCACCCGCCATGTGATCTTGGTTGCCGATCACACCAAGTGCGCCCGCACCTCCAGCGTATTTGTCGCCCCGCTGACGGCGGTCAACACCTTCGTCACCGACAACCTTGCCCCGGCGGAATTCCTGTCGGCGCTGCGTGAACGCGGGCTGGAAGTCTTGGCGGTATAGACTTTAGTTTTTTTCTGGTGGTTTAACCCGAAGGATGCCAATTATGGCAGACAAACATTCCGCTCCATCGCCTTTACCGCTCTCCGATTTCAAGCCGAAATCAAAACTGGTCACGCGTGAAACAGCCGTTCAGCACCCGCGCTTCCCCGTGATCGACGCACACAACCATCTTTCCCTAGAAGGTTTTGGGGGGTGGGATAAACGCCCGGTTACGGAGCTGCTCGACCTGCTCGATCAAGCCAATGTGCGCGTATATGTCGATCTCGATGGCGGGTGGGGTGAGGACATCCTTGAAACCCACCTCGATCACTTCAAATCCGCCGCGCCGGAGCGTTTCCGCGTCTTTGGTGGGGTTGATTGGACGAAATGGCCGGAATTAGGCGATCGCTTTCCTGAATGGGCCGCCGGTCGGCTCCGCCAGCAGGCGGCGCGCGGCGCGCAGGGCTTAAAAATTTGGAAGATGCTCGGCCTGACCGTCCGCGATCAGCACGATCAGCTCGTCCCGGTCGATGATCCGCGCCTTGATCCAATCTGGCAGACGGCGGGCGAACTTAAGCTGCCCGTCACCATTCATGTCTCCGACCCTGTCGCCTTCTTCGATCCGCTCGACAACACCAATGAGCGATGGGAAGAACTTCACGGAAACCCTGATTGGCAGTTCCCCAGCCCTCCCTTCCCGCCGTTCTTGACGGTCGTCAACGGATTGGCGGCGGCGGTGGCGCGCAACCCCCATACGACCTTTGTCGGCGCGCATGTCGGCTGCTACGCGGAAAACCTTGCGTGGGTCAGCGATGTTTTGGATCGCTGCCCGAATTTTTACGTGGACATCAGCGAACGCATCGGTGAATTAGGTCGCCAGCCGTATTCCGCGCGCCGTTTCTTCCTCAAATACGCCGATCGCATCCTGTTCGGCTCCGATCGTCCGGTCGAAGATCACATCTACCCGACCTATTTCCGCTTCTTGGAAACGGACGACGAGTATTTTAATTACGGCGTGGAAGACGTGCCGCGTCAGGGGCGCTGGCGCATCTATGGCCTTTACCTTCCCGATGATGTGCTCGAAAAGGTTTATTACAAAAACGCTGAGCGCGTCATGCTGTAATGCAGCAATCCGGCGTTCAGGATAGGGTGGTCGATTGACCGCCCTATCCGCGCCCCCATGCGTGTATGCACGCTGTGGTCTGCCGTTACCCCTCGATAATCGACCAGCCCTTGCTGGCTGCGATTGCCCGCAGATCGCTGTCAGGATCGACCACATACACCGTCCCCAGCAGCGAGAGAAACGGCACATCCGTCACCGTATCCCCAAACCCAACCGATCGCCCTAGATCGAGATTCATCTCGGCAGCCACTTCGCGCACGCGGACGGCTTTTTCGTCACCGCTTAACGGCTTTTCTGCCCGCCCGGTGAACCGCCCGTCCTTCAGAATAGGGCGCGTGCCTTCACCGCGCCAGCCGAAGGTCGCCGCGAATGATGCCACCCCCTGCTGAAGTGCCGCGCTTACGAGGATGACCGGCATCCCCTGTGCTTCGTACTCGCGGAGGCGGGCGATCGACTTCGGTTTCAACGCCGCGTGCAGCAGCGGATTCACGCGCTCCATCACAGCAGCGTTCTCCGTCATAGGCAGGTTGCGCATCGCCGACATGATCGCCAGATAGCGAAATATCCCGCCGAGCTTCGACTTGGATGAAAAGGGCTTTCCAAGCAGACCGAAAAATGCCATCCAGCGTTGGTTCGCGCGCGGGACGATGCCCATTTCCCGGGCCTGTTCAAAGTAAGTACGGGGAAAGCTGATGCTGATGAGCGTCCCTTCAATATCGCTGAAAACGGCTGGTTTTGGAACAGAATTCGACATAAAAGATCATCCTCAGTGAGATGTGAATAGATACAAAAAGATGCTGGGTATGAAGTGTCAAGAATAGCTTATTGCTTTTATGCTTCCCAAATGATTAATCGGTTAAAATAGGAACATACTTGAACCTGAAGATCATCGAACCCGCTATGCTGCACTTCTGAAGGAGATAGACGCGCATGTGGAACCTGAAGGCTAGGGTGCGGCGGCTGGTAGGCGCGATCATGACGCCCCAAGCACTCCCTTCGCAGCTAGATTGGATGCAGCAAACCATACAAACCGGCCCCTCCGGTGTGATCTTGGTTGATGCACGTCTTCCAAACATGCCGGTTGTGTTTGTCAACGAAACCTTCGAGTCCTTGACCGGCTATTCGAAGGAAGAAGCCCTTGGCAAAAACTGCCGATTTCTCTTCGGATCGGATCACGATCAGCCAGAATTAGCGGTGCTGCGGCAATCGATCGCCGCTCAAATCCCCTGTACCGTTACCCTACGAAACTATCGCAAGGATGGTACACCCTTCTGGAACGAGCTTCGCCTCTTTCCACTGCGCGATACCGAGGGGAAAGTCACGCATTTTGTCGGCATCCAAAACGATGTGACCGTCCGCAAAGAAGCCGAAGCCGCTTTGGCGCAGAGTGAAGCGCGCTACCGGCAGATCTTCGACACCAACCGTGCTATTAAACTCCTGATCGACCCCTCAACCGGAAAGATCAAGGATGCAAATCTCGCTGCCATCGAATTTTACGGCTATTCCCTCGATCAGATCCTGTCGATGCGCATTCAAGACCTCAACGTCCTTACCGACGAGCAGGTCAGCGCAGAAATGAAGCGGGCGGTCAGCCAAAACCAGACGTTTTTCGAATTTCGCCACCGGCTGGCCTCTGGGGAAATTCGCGATGTCGATGTGTTTTCCAGCCCGGTGAATGCCCCAGAAGGACAATATCTTTATTCCATCATCGTCGATGTCACCGGCAAGCGGCAGAGCGAAATACGCTATCGTTCACTGTTTGAACAATCGAATGACGCGGTGTTTGTCTTTGATCTGACCGGTCATCATTTGCAGGTGAATCAGCGGGCTGCTGAAATGCTGGGCTACACACAGGAAGAACTGATCGGCAAGTCGTACCTTGATTTTGTAGCGCCGGATGATCAGCCAAATTCAGCCGATATGCTTCAGCGGGTGGGCAGCGGTGAATTTCTTCCTCCCTATGAACGTGTATTCCTACATCGTGATGGGACGCTCATCCATACGGAAGTCAATGCGGAAGTCGTGCGATCGGTGGATGGAACGCCACTCTACATCCAAAGCATCGTTCGGGACATCACCATACGCAAATGCATGGAAGAGCAGCTCCGCGAAAGTGAGCAGAAGTTCCGCGCATTCGTCGAACAATCCAGCGATGGCGTCGTCATGGTGGATGATACGGGCATGGTCATTGAGTGGAATCAAAGTATGGCTGCGCTGACGGGCTGGTCGTCTGCTGAAGTACTGGGGCGGCCCCTGTGGGATATACAGTACGCGATGGGGGAATCCAAAAACAAAACTCCCGAATGGTACGATTATTTGAAAACCCTTACTCTCCGCATCTGCCAGACGGGAACCGGGAGTTGGCTCAATCAACCTTCCGAGTCGTTCATCCCTCAACCAGATGGAACACGACTTGCCGTGCAGTCCGTCATGTTTCCGATAAAGGTTTCAAACGGCTATTGGATTGGCAGCATGATCCGCGATGTCTCCAAACGCAAATGGATGGAAGAGTCGCTGCGTGCCAGTGAAGAACGCCAACGCGCCCTATTGCAGGCGATCCCCGATCTCATCTTCCGCACTAAACATGATGGCACCTATGTCGATCTGCACGTGAACGACCCGAACCAACTGCGCAAACCGATGGATCAGTATGTGGGGCGCAATCTGCGGGATATGCTGCCGGAACCCATCGCCGCCAGCCAACTGGCGAAGATTCAAGAAGCAATCCGTACTGGAACGGTGGTCACCTATGAATTCGATCTCGATGTGCGGGGCAGCCTCCATCATTTTGAATTACGAGTCGTGCCCTCCGGCGATGATGAAGCGCTGACGGTGGCCCATGACACCACCGAACTCTGGTTGATGCGCCGCCGCTTGGAACAGCTTAATGCCCGCCTTGAATTCTCTGTCGATGCCGCGCGTATTGCATGGTGGGAATTAAATATTGCCACCAATGAAGTGCAGTTCGATCCGCGCAAGGTCGAAATGTTGGGCTATGATGCCAAGGACTTTTTAAACGCGAAGGGGGATGAGTTTATGCAGTTGGTGCACCCGGATGATCGTGTGCCGGTGATGTCGGCGCTGAACGATCTGATTGCCGGGCGGGCACCGCTGTATCTGGTGGACTATCGCAGTCGCAACGCGCAAGGGCAGTGGATGTGGTTCCAAGATCGGGGTGAGTTGATCTGTAACGATCAAGAGCAAATGGTCGTACGCGGCTATGCCATCGACATCACGCAGCGGAAACAAGCACAGCAGCGGGAAATTGATCTCGCCTTGGAACGCGAACGTTCGCGTCTGCTTTCTGAATTCGTACAGGGGGCGGCGCATGAGTTCCGAACCCCGCTCTCGGTCATTAGCTCCAGCGCGTATCTTTTGAGCCGCATCAGCGATGAAGCGAAGCGAGTCGAGAAAATCGAACAAATTGATGCGCAGGTCAAGCGCATCACGCGTCTTGTCAACATGCTGCTGATGATGGTGAAGCTCGAAAGCCGCAATCCATTGGAATGCACTTCTTCGATCTCACTGATGTGATCGACTCGGTGTGTCATGGAGTCTTAAAAAAGTTCGAAACCGTCCCCTCGTTACACCTTGAACTCGGCAGCTCACTGCCGCGCATCCGCGGCGATTTTGATTATTTGTCTGATGCACTGGGGCAAATTCTCGAAAATGCGCTTCGCTTTACACTACCAGATGGAACAGTCACCATTGTTACGGGAGCGACCGAATCGTCGGTGTGGATCGAGGTTCGCGATACCGGTATTGGCATTGAAGAAGACGAACTGCCTCATATTTTCGAGACGTTTTGGCGGAATGACAAAGCCCATACGACGCCGGGATTCGGCTTGGGATTACCGATCGCCAAGCGCATCATCGCGCAGCACAACGGGGAAATAAGCGTGAGCAGCTATCAGGGACAGGGAACGACTTTTCGCGTGACCCTGCCCCTGAATTAACGAAGGATCGATCGGACGATCGCTAGTTCCACATCATCAGTTGATCGCCAGAGCCGGGATCGTTGCTGTTGGCGAGGCGTTCGGAAAACGCCCGCCCACCGTTGCCGATGACCGGTAGATTTTCGTCCAGCGCGCCGATCAAGTGGAAGATCCAGCCGAATACGAACAGGTTGAGGTTATGCCCCGCTTCATGCTGAAGGTGATCGCTCTGCGCATCGCGATGCACGAAGCCGAGGTTGCCAAGGTTAAAGGCGGTCTTGAAGTGGTTGAGATTGGCGATGATTCCGCCCACAAGGAAGAACGTCCCCGTCTTCCAATCGGCCTGTACGATTTTGCCCGCGACGGCTGAGCCTGTTTTTCCGCCCACTTTCGTGACTTCCCAAGGCGTGGGCAGCCCCAGTATCAACCCGATCAGCACGCTCACAATCAACGCGAGGAAGCCGAGGACGAGCACCACCCACGACATCGGCGCAAACCAGCAAATCCAGCCGATGATGCCCTGATACACATCGCTCTTTGAGATGGTGCCGACCGATGAGATCGCCGCCAGCAGGAACAGCACGATCGCGATGATGATCCCCGCCGTGTCGCTGCCGAACGCAGGGCCGTAGATGTTATAGGCAAGGACTCCGTTCATGGAAGCGCCAATGCCGATCAAGATGCCGCGCAGCACCGCCAACCCGTCGGACTCGTCACCGGTGGTGTGCTGGGTGACGATTGTCGTGATCAGGTAGAAAACAGCACTGGCGATCAGCATGATCAAGCCCGGAACGTGAGTGAAGAAATAGCCGAGATAGTGACCGATGAACGTGAATAAACTGCCGTCTGCGGTGATGGGTGTGATCAAGCCACCATTGGCTGAATCTCCAGCCTGTGTGAACACATGAACCATTGCGGTTAACGTGACTCCGACGACGACCCCACCTACAGCGGGGCCAAAATCTTTGACGTTCATACCACCCTCTCTTCGAAAAATGTACAGATAGGTGACCTACGACCTTGAAGATCGTATAGTTTTCAGCATAGGCAATTTGCTGAGAACGGCAACTATGCTGCACATTTTTTCGAGTCGCCGCGCCTTATCAGGCCAGCGCGCGAAGCGGTTTGCGTTCCGAGTCGCGCTCGGTGGCCAAGAATTCGCGATAGGTGCCGGAGAACACGCGCATCTGACCGTCGTCGATCGACCAAATTTGCGTCGCCAGTCGATCGACTAAATAGCGGTCGTGCGTGACCATCAAAATCGTCCCGTCGAACGTTTCCAAGACTTCTTGCAGCGCTTCCTGCGCCGGAATATCAAGGTGATTGGTCGGCTCGTCAAGGATCAGTACCCCGGCACCTTCCAAGGCCAACACCGCCAGTGCCAATTTCGCCCGTTCACCACCGCTCAAGGCGCTGACGGGTTTGAAAACCGCATCTTCGCGGAACAGGTAGCGCGCCAGCAGCCCGCGTGCTTCGCCGGGAGAAAGGGCTTTGTGGCGCATCAGCTCATCCAACACAGTATGGTCGCCAGTGAGCGTTCCGTGCGCTTGCGCGAAATAGCCCAACCGAACTTTGCTTCCCCACTGTGCTTGTCCCGCCAGCGGCGCGATCTCACCGCGCAGCGTGCGTAAAAACGTCGTCTTGCCCGTGCCGTTGCCGCCGATCAGCGCCGCCCGTTCCCCTGCCATCAACACCACATTATCGGCGCTGAACAGGGATCGCGTTGAGTAGCCAATCCGCAGATCGAGCGTGCGCAATACTGCCGAACTCGATCCGCCGGGAACCGGCGCGGGGCGTAAAGCTAAATTCAAGCGCGGCAGCCGCACCTCCGGTTTCGGAATCGCTTTGACCGCCGCCTCCGCTTCCATCACCGTCATTGGGCGCACACTGCCCACGCCCATCTCTATCCAGCTTTTGCTTTGCGTGAACGCCGTCAACCCACGTGTTTCAATCGCCACCAGTTCGCGGCTGAGACGGCGAAGCCGCCCCACAGCGATGTCGGTCGTTGCCGCGCGGGCGATGTTGCGTTTGATGTAGTCGATCTCCTGCTGAAACCGGGCGATTTCGCTTTCGTAGCGCTTCATGGCAAGCTGTTGGCGTTCTTCGCGCTGCTTCAAATAGGCGCTGTAGTTCCCCCGGTAGCTTTCGATGCCTTCCGGCGTCAGCTCCCAGATCGTATCCGCGACCACATCGAGGAAATAGCGGTCGTGGCTGACGATGAGCAGCGTCCCTTTCCATTGGCGCAGCAGCGTTTCCAGCCAGTGGATCGCGTCTACGTCAAGGTGATTGGTCGGCTCGTCAAGGATGAGCAGATCGGGCGATTCGAGCAGCAGGCGGGCAAGCAGGGCGCGGGTTTTCTGCCCGCCGCTCAAATGCACCAGCGGCGTGTCATAATCCTCCGGCTGAAAACCCAGTCCGCTCAAGGTGAGTTCGATTCGATGGGGAAAATCGTAGCCGCCTGCGGCTTCATACTGTTCCAGCAGATCGCCATACGAGTCGATCGCCGCCGGATCATCGGCCATCGCGTGTTCCAGCTCACGCAGACGGGTTTCCATCGCCTGCACGCCCTCAAACACCTGAAACAGTGCGTCAAGCAGCGACCCATTGCGATCGGTGAAGGCGTGCATCGCCTCTTGATGCAGATAGCCGATGCGCACGCCGCTGGCAAAGCTCACCTGTCCTTCGACGGGTTTAGCGAGTCCGGCGATGATATGCAGCAGCGATGTCTTGCCCGCGCCGTTCGGCCCAACCAGCCCCGCGCGTGCGCCAACCGGCAGTGCTGCCGAAACATTGCGGAAAATATCAAACGTGCCAAACGATTGGCTGACACGATTCAAGGTGAAGAGGGACATGATGCGTTGAAACCTCACACGCTCAAGGATGTTGACGAAACACGAACCAGAAATGGGCAAAACCTGCCTGATCGCACCGCAGCAGCCCGGATCACCGGATGCAGGCGGTACACGACGCCAAACTCAACAGCAGCCGAGTAGAAAACCTATAATTCGGATGTTGAGTAGAGGGAGACGGCGTTGGGCGTCGTCAGGCAGTAAGGTTCATGATCATCCTTGATTGTGGAAGCTAAAGCCTACAGGAAGGGTCATGAAAGGCCACATCGTATAGACAAGGGGTATCGTATGGGAAATTTGCGGGGGAGTCAAGCACCCATTTCACAGGGGATGGAAACCGTTCCCATCCCCGCTTGCATTACGGTTCTTCCGCGTCGTTGTCTTCGTGTGCGCCGCTGAGGTAGCCGCTCATCCACTTGAGCGCATCGACCGCGCCATCGGGCTCTTGTTCACCCGTCATCAACGCCCGATCCAGATCATCGCCCCGGCGCACCAACCCCGGTTTGCTGCGGTTATCGCCCAGTGCGGCGATCAGCATCGCCAATTCCTTGAGGTTGTTCGCGAGGATTTTGCGCCCATGCGGGGTGAGTTCTTCCCCGCGCACATCAATTTCGGCGCGCACCGTGTCCGAATCAAACCGGGCGGTGCCTTTCGCGGAGGGTTCAAAGGCGGAGGCAAGCGCTTCGAGCAGATCGTAAGCCGCCATCACCGCGTCAGCGAATTCCTCCATCGATCGTTTGCCGACCAACCGCCGCAGTGCGATCACCGTGCCGAGGATGTCGCGGATTTCGTCTAACCCCTTTTTGCCGTCCAGCGCTTTATCCAAGCGCGTTAGGCGGGCACCGTTCTGCGCGCGCGCATAACCGCGCCACCAGTTGACCACATGGCCGCGAGTGGTCACGGCCCACCCTGTTTTCAAATACAGATGCGACAGCCCTTCCATGAGCGCGGCTTCATCGTCCAGCGTTTCGAGGAACAGCGTCAAGCGTTTAGCCACCACGCGGGCGATCAAGTCTTCTTTGCTCTCTGCCGCCGCGTCGAGCATATGCCACAGCGTATCGGCTTCGACGCTCAGCTCCGGGTGAAACTGAATCGCCCGTGCTAACTGGGCCATCATCAGCACGGTTGCCTTGTTCCATTCCCATGTGCGCATCAGTGCCACGAAAATATCGACCGCATCCTGTGCGCTGACATCCGTATTGGCGACCATCTGCGAGATCACAGCCAGCACATCGCTGATGCTGCGTCCGCTGCGATACAGCGCCGCCGTCATCAGGTCAAGCAGCCCCGGATGATCTTTCAAGGTGTGGGCCATCCGGTGAAAAACGTCGTCACGGCGGTCAGCCAACGCCAGCCGCAGCAGCGTGATCAGCGTTTCGGGGGCCAGCCATGAAACACCGGTATCGATGAGTGTGCTCAGTACTGCATCGGGCGTGTACTCACCGCTGACATGAAATCCCGTTCCCGATACCGCGCTTAGCAGCGCCCAAAGCTGCTCCACCGCCGCCGGGGTGATCAGGGCGTTGTGGCGGGCGTTCGACGCGCGGGCCAGCGCGACGAGAAACAAGTCCGCGCCGTATACATTCAGCAGCGCGACCGCGTCACCATCGTGATCCGCCAATGCGGCGCGCAGGTTATCGTCGGGCAGTGCCGCCAACAGTTCCGGGTCTTCCAGCAGCGTTTCCAAACAGGCTTGGTTGCGCTTGGCTGATAGGACGACCAGCGCGACCGCCAAATCGGGTTCATCGTGAGCGCGCGGCTGCGCCAGCCGAATCCCCCGGATCAGGGTATCGCCCAACCCGTAAGCGCTCGGTTCCCGTCCGATCAGCTTCAACCAACTGATCACGGTGAGCCAATCTCCATCCGCGATTGCGACTTGCAGCGAAGTATTCGCCGCCGCTTGCAGGCGCGGCAGCCAGCGCGGATCGAGTTCGGCGGCGACGCGGGCGCGCACAAACGCATAGACCGCGTCCGGGTGCTTGCCCATCTCCAGATACATCCATTCCCACAGCCGTGTATCCAGCGCGGGATACGTATCCATCAGGCGGGCGATCAGGAGTGCAACTTCCATATCGCGGTTTTCAAGCGCGTATTCCATGCCGCGCTTCAAAGTCAAGTTCGTGAGGTTTTGCGAATCCTCGATGTCGAGGGATTCACGTTGGCTAAGGTCTTTCAAGGCGGCTTTCAACGCATCAGGCGTGACATCAGCCCCTTGTAAGATGAGTGAATCGAGCGCACGGGGATCAAGGGCAGCATTCGCGGGCGTCATAACTTCATCTTGGGAAGAATCAGTTTCCATAGGGTCTCAGGGAAATCCCGATTTCCATTCCTGCGCATTGTATCATGTGCGAAAGCGTTTTGGACAAAGATGGATGGTACTACGAGGTATAGCGCAGCTTGCGAATGAAATCGATACTTTGCAGTCGTCTTTCTAGCAAAAATGTGAGATAGCCGATCATGATGCGATCCGTTTCGGCGTGTACCGTTTCGGGAACTTTGAGCGTTCGCACCGCTGCGAACGAACTCCGCTGCACATGGCGCAGCAGTTTGAGCGCGTTCACGCTGATCGGCACTGCGGCGCTGCCCTGCGTGGCATGGCGTGAGCACACTACGCCGCCGTCGGCAAAGCTGAAAAATTGATCTTCAGGCAGCACGTTTTCGCGCCCGGTGGCGCAGGTGGTCAGCTCCGGTCGGTAGCCAACATGATCCAATAGATGGATCTCGAAATAGCGCAGCACCAGCAGTGGATCTTCATCGCTGCATAAGCGCGCCAGCGTTTCATCGAACAGGCGGTACAGGGTTCCGGCGTCTTCATCGCCCGTAATCGTGAAGCGGTCAAGCAGTTCGGCGGCATAATTCGCGTACGCGCCGCGTTTCAAGTCCTCGCGCAGCCGCACATACGGCTCGATCATTTCCGTCTGCACGGCGATTCCCAGTTCACGCCCCCGGTGGATCAGCATGTCGGCGCGGGTGAACAACTCGACATGACCGGTTTTGTGGCTGGTCAGCTTGCGCGCCCCTTTGGCGATTACATCGATTTTGCCGTGATAGGGCGTGAGGATGGTCAGTACGCGGTCGGCTTCGCCAAAATCGCGCCGTTTGACGATCACACAAGGGGTGCGGAACGATCGCTGTGGTCGGGCCATAACCTTAGGGCGTGACGTTCAGAAAATCGGGGCCGAAACCGAGCGGCAGCAGATCCTTCAGCGGGCCGTTGAAGATGATCCGCTTGCGGGCGTCGGCGAGGATGACCTGCATTTCTGGCCCGAATTCGAACAACATTTGACGGCAAACACCGCACGGCGCGCCGCCGTTTTCCGTCACCACCGCGATCGCGGTGAATTGGCGGACACCTTCGCTCACCGCTTTGACCAAGGCCACCCGTTCCGCGCAAATGGTGGCCGGGTACGCCGCGTTTTCGATATTGCAGCCCTCGTAGATCGTCCCATCGGCGCTCATCAGCGCCGCCCCTACACGATAGTGCGAATACGGGATGTAAGCCCGTTCGCCGCCGTGCAGGGCGTGGTCAAGAAGCTGGTTGATCTGGGCATCGTTGAGGGGAGACGTCATGATCCGTATCTTTCGTCGGAGTCCGTTTTTTGAAGGCACCAGAGACTATCAGGGCGTTCATCGCGAACGCCCCGGTATCTTGTAGGATGGGTTCAGCAAATCACTGTTTTTTCACGAACCGCTCTCTGTGGAGTGAGGTTCTGCACCCTGTGATTCACTGAGGTTTATTATACCAGATTTCATTGGTGGTGTACCCGATCCTAGCCATCCGAAATCTTTACAGGAGATTTACGACATTACATTTGTAATTTCTGATATACTCCGAACTGTAATCAGCAATAGAGCAAGCGCCCAAAGGACATGGACACTATGAAGCTCACGACGCGATCCGGAGTGCCAAAAGCGGTACTGGGTATATTTTTACTGATTCTTTCGGTCGCCGCTTGTCGATGTGACCTCAATGTTGCAGGCCAGTGCTACCAAAGCGGGCTGGCTGCCTCCCCATCCCCCGACATTGAACTTGGAGCGCAGCAGTTCTGGCCTTGTGTCGATGCCGTCTACGCAGCCTGTCCGTATCCCGTGAATGAAGCCGATTTTCCGGCGTATTTGGACTGTATCGAAGCCGCCGTTCAAGCCTTCCGTGATAATGTGCCTCCCCCAACCCATACCTATGAAGGACAGGTTGAAGAGTCGCAGCCGGGTGCTCCGGATAATGCCAGCTACATTCAGCCCGACACTCCCGTTCCACCGCAGCCCCCGGCGATCGACTGCTCCTTGGTACGGCTGACCTCGCCGCTGGATGGTCTGCCGGATGGCACCGCGACCTTCTACTGGGATCAGGTTCCCCACGCGTTCGGCTACCGTCTGCGCCTGTATGACACGCCCTCGAACACGCTCTTACACACCATCACTGATCTGACCGGACTCACGCAGCATACAAGCGATGTCAGTCAGGCCGCTATTGGCGGCGGGTATCAAATCACCGTGATTTTCGATATTGTGGGGCAAGCCGCGAACCAGTTCTTCTGCCCGCAGACCTATGTGCTGAACCGCGCTGCGCCGAACGGGGGAAGTGGTGGAAACCCACCGAACAATGGACTGCGCCCGCCGATCGTCATCCCGATCGTGACCCCAACCGCACAGCCTCCCGGCTGATGATCTAGGGCAGCCCCAATTCGGATCTGACACTGGGCGTGAGTTGATCGACTCACGCCCTTCGGTTTTGGCTCATTGAAAGAGGGGCTGCCGCTGGCCTAGAAATCCTGCCGCAGCATGGCTTGTGCTGGCCGATCCGGTGCCCCGCCGATTTCACCGCGTGCGC
>JAXLWG010000031.1:0-61337 GCA_046328615.1 Anaerolineae bacterium
CCGTTGTGAATGCTCGGCCAAGGAAAGCCGACGCCTATGTCCCGCTGATGTGCTTTCCACCCCATGATTGATTTTCGCCTGTTCCCGCTGCGAAGGAGTATTCAAGTGCGACGATTTGCTTTCATGTTGTTCAGCCTGTTGATGATCAGCAGACAAGCCTTAGTAAGCGCTCAAACGGACTCTAATCCATATCCCGTTCCGCCCATTCTCAACGATGCGCCGATTGTGCTGGCGTATCAGGTGGCGGATTATCACATCAACATGCAGCGCTGGTTCATCACGAGTGGTGAGGGGCCGGTGGTGGAAATCGCGCCGGGTGCCGCCTTCAATACCGAAACCTTTGCTGCCGCGTGGACGGACGACTGCGCTCAATTTGCAGTGAGCACGTCGATGCCTATGGCAACGGGCGATGCGAGTTGGACGATCAAGGTGTACACGGCTGCCACCGGGGAAGAACGAGCGCTGTTCGAACCGACCGAATATGGGCAGTATAACTTGTACTGGTCGCCGGGTGGGACGCGCATCGCCTATGAAACGTTCACCGAAGGTCAGGGCGTCGATGTGGTCAACGTCGCCAGCGGTGAGCGCATCCGCGTGGGCAGTGAGGAGATGTATCCGGTCGGCTGGCAGGGCGAGGACAACCTGCTGATGATCTACGCGAAGCGGCTGGACGATAACAGCGTTGACCGGCGGCTGATGCGAGCGACGATTGGCGCGGATGGGCAGGCTGCGACCACCGAGTTAATCAATGATCCGAGCATCGTCACCGCGATCGCCGCGCCGGATGGGTCGCTGCTGGTGCAGCGCGCCGCCTCCGAAGGGACGCTGCTGGAGTTGTATGATCGCGATGGGCAGTATCAGCGGCGGTTGGCGGCGAATGCAAGCAGTTTAATACCGCTCTGGTCACACGATGGAGAGCGGATCGCCTATCTGCGGACGCAAAACGGCGTTTCGATCGTCAATGTGAATACGCTGGTCATCGATCCGCTGTGGGATCGCACCGCTGATCCGAGCCGCTATGTTGGCTGGCTAATCGACTGGATGGGGGGTGATCAAAGTGTGGTATTTCAAGGCCCATCGGGAGCCAGCGGCAGCCCGATTTCGATCAGCGGCGTGAATGTGCAAACGGGGGACATCACCGAACTGATTCCGCCGCAGGCTGGAGACGATCAGATCGTGTATGGGTTCCTGCCATGTATGCTGCCGCCCGACACGCCTTAGCGTTGGCCGAAAAATCTTAACCACAGCGGGCGCAGCGTGAATCTTTGCGCTTGTTGCCCGCTAAGGTTGGTCATTTTCAATGGGATTTCAGCAGGTTGTTTCCAGCATGAATCAGCGAAAACGGTTTGCCTCTATGCTCGTCGTTTGTGCGCTCTGCGTGCTGACGATGGCGGCACCGGTCAAAGGCCAAACCGACTCGACCCGTACCCCAACGGAGGATGCAGCACGGGTGCTGATCGATGATGGGCTTCTTCGCGTCGTTTACATGACAGGGGATGGCCCTGCCGATCCAAGTAATGCGCGTCTGTGGAGCATCAAAGACGATCACGCAACCAATCTGGCACCGGACAGCGGAATCAATGCTTACCTGACGGGTGCGTGGTCACCCGACTGTACCTCGTTTGCCTTTGGCGGCGGCGAAGAAACACAGCGGCTGTTCAGCCTCAACGTGACGAGTGGGCTTATTACGCCAATTTCACCTCTTGGCGTACAACTCTCTATGCCACAGACTCTGACATGGTCGCCAACAGTGAGTGACTCTCGCGTCGCGTACTTTTACAATTCCACCTCTGTTGATCCGAATACCATGCTTGCTATCTTCGACACAGCCACTGGATCGACTGACATGTACCGCGTAACCAATACTCCGGGCGACCTTGCTTGGATCGACTGGTGGGATACGTCGGATCGGCTTTTGCTCCAAGTCACGACTTATGGATTTGATGCAAGAGCCCGCAATTACTATCTATTTGATCTCAGCCAATCTGCCGCACAGGTCAAGCGGTTCGATTTGGAGTTGGTTGAGCCAAGACCGATGCCACCGGATCTTGACATCAGCATCGCCCCTAGCACGCTCTACATCCTATTCCAAGAGCTCGGCATCAGCGCCCTTTGGCTGGATGCGTCATTAGACAGCGGCGAAGCGGACATTATAGCGAATGCAAACACCAGCAGAATCATCATTTCCGATGCAACGCAATTTCCCATATGGTCGCCTGATGGGACACGTCTTCTGTACGCCAACCAAGAGCGTAATCGGATCGTAGTGGATGCGGCAACTGGAACCCATACGAACGTTACCGCAGGATTGGATATGCAGCAGTTATGGGGTTACTTTGCTGGCTGGTGGCCTGATGGTACGCGAATTTACTGGTGGTCATCGCAAGGAGTCGATCTAGAGCGTTACACTCAATTTCAATCGGTATCAGTGGAGGGCGGCGATTATCGTGTCCACTGGCGGGCGCATCTGCCCAACCTAACTCTGACCCCCTTTGCATGCATACTCTTACAGGATAATGAGTAGATGACTGACCTTCACATTCCCCTGCATCGATTCCTAGCGCGCATGCTGCCGCTAGAGGTGCTTTAAGGCCAATGAACAACCTGAATCAGCGAACACGATTTGCCTCGCTGCTCGTCGTTTGTGCGCTCTGCGTGCTGACGATGGCGGCACCGGTCAAAGGCCAAACGGATTGGATCGAGCCTGCATATAAGGACGATCACGGCAGCGTGCTGCTGGACGATGGTACCGTCCGAGTCCTATATCAGGTCGATGAAAACGCGAATGAACAGTTTCTGGTGAACCTGTGGGGGTTCCGTAATGGGCAGGTCGTCGAAATGATCGACGGAACAACAGATATGAATCCATTTGTAACGGGAGCGTGGTCGCCAGATTGCGCATCGTTTGCTTTTGGCGCCAGACGGGGGCCTGATGAAGTCCATCGCGTATATCGTATCGATCCAATCAGTGGAAAAATATCATTAGTTTCCATACCGTTGTTCGGGTTATTTGTGGATGGAGGCCCTACATGGTCGCCAATGCCGGGCGGTGAACACCTGATCGCCTATGTGTACGCAGATAAATCCGATTCGACACCCAGACTGGATATTGTTGACACCGAAGCGGAAACAAGCCGATCCTATGTGATTGACACTAGACAGGCTGACAACGCGAGAATTGAATGGTGGGATACCGCTAATCAGTTGCTGATACGGGTAATGTCGTTACAAGGCTGGAGAAGAGTCACACACAGGTTTTTGATCGATGTAAGTCAAGCTGATCCGAAGCCTCAATTACTCAGTACACGGATACTCGCCCCTTTGTTTTATGACAATGTGGCCCCACTTACCCTAAGAATGCTTTATCGAGAGGTTAATAATAGCACCATCTGGTTCGACAACCCCGTTACCGGCAAGATCGCAGTCACCGATGCGTTGTGGCAAAACACATGGTCATGGGATGGAACCCAATTCGTGTATCGGAATATAGATGACGACCTCATTGTGGTGGACGCGGAAACCAGCGCGCAAGTCAACGTCACCGAGGAGCTGGAAATGCAACCGATATGGTCGTCTCTCGAATGGTCACTGGACAGTAGAAGGATTTATTGGTGGTCTATCCACGGATCAGATCGGGAAAGCTATACTCAATATCAATCGGTATCGGCTAACGGGAGCGATTATCGAATTCATTGGCAGGCACATCTGCCAAACTTCACTCCGGAAATGATCCCCTTTGCATGCATACTTCCACAGGACAATGACTGAATGACTGACCTTCACATTCCCCGGCAAGAAACAATTGATTTCATGGTTGGGCTGCTGAACACCCCCAGTCCGACCGGTTACCACGTCGAAGCGATCGCCTATGTGCGGCGTGCGTTCGAGGCGCTGGAAATCCCCGGCTTAACGCTCCACTTGACGGGCAAAGGCGCGCTCTATGGCGTCTGGGAAGGCGACAACAGCGATGCGCCGCGTGGAATCACCGCGCACACCGATACCCTCGGCCTCATGGTGAAAGAGATCAAGCCGAGCGGGCGGCTCAAGACGACTCAGCTTGGCAACTTCATGTGGAACGCGGTCGAGTTCGAAGGTGTCGCCGTGCGCACGTTTGACGACAAGCGCATTCGCGGCACGGTCGTCCCGGTGAACCCATCGACGCACGTCAACGCCAATCTGCGCACGATGGTGCGTGATCAGGACAATATGGAAATTCGGCTGGATGCGAAGACCTTCAGCGCCGCCGATACCCGCTCACTGGGGATCGAAGTCGGGGATTTCGTGTTTCTCGATCCGCGCGTGGAAGTGGGCGAAAACGGCTTCATCCGCTCTCGCCATCTCGATGATAAGGAATGCGTGGCATGCATCTACGGGGCGATGCTGGCGATGAAGCGCGCGGGCGTACGTCCATCACAGGAAACGCATATCTTGATCGCCAATTACGAGGAAGTGGGGCATGGCGGCGCGTCGGGGTGGATCAAGCCGCTGGCCGAACTGTTAGCGATCGACATGGCGGCGCTTGGCGACGGTCAAAACAGCGATGAGTACCACTGTACTATCTGCGTGAAAGATTCGAGCGGGCCTTATCATTTTGACATGATTTCGGTGCTGCGTTCACTGGCGGCGGAACACGGAATCGCGGTCAAAACGGACATTTATCCGTTCTACGGCTCAGACGGATCGGCGTACTGGCGAGCGGGCGGCGACGGGAAAGTAGGCCTCATTGGGCCGGGTGTGGAAGCCTCGCACGCCTATGAACGCACCCATACGGATTCGATCCGCGATACGGTACATTTGATCGCCCGGTACTTGTTATCCAAACACTAAATTAACAAAATATCGGGCGTTAACCCGATTGACAAGGATATTCAATCGGGATATGCTAAAACTGTAGTAGAACACGGGTAGAACATTACGATATTTTGAAATATCTGCAAGGTTGTACATCGCTGTTCTCTTCAACTTATCGCTAGACCCGAAAGGGCGATGTTCTCACAAGGAGTTGGTTCGGCGATGGCGACCGAGCGGATTCAAGGTACGGTGAAGTGGTTCAACGCGACAAAGGGCTACGGCTTCATCTCCCGTAAAGGCGGCCCGGACGTATTCGTTCACTACAGTGCTATTCAGGGCTCGGGATACCGGGCACTCGAAGAAGGCCAGAAGGTCGAATTCACCCTTGAACAAGGGCAGAAGGGGCCGCAAGCCAGCAATGTAATGGTGGTTGCCTAAGGATCGCGGCGCGTTGAGTGCCGTGAAAGGTTCAACCTTCGTTTTTTGACCAAGTAAAGTTAACAGAATCAAACTTGCAAAAAGGCACCGTCGGAGATGATCCCGGCGGTGTTTTTAATTTCCCTCTCCACCCATCTCCTATCCAGTTTGTCGCCAATGCTCATCATGCCTTTATCTGATCTCGCTACACTCACTGGACTTTGATGTACACAGGAGCAACGATCATGCGTGTGGTGATCACGGGTGGAACCGGGCTGATCGGGCGGGCGCTCGCAGCCGATTTGGCGAAGGATCAGCATGAGGTCATCGTCCTTTCACGAAACCCGGACAAAGCAGCCAACCTTCCGGCGGGCGTGCGCGCCCTCAAATGGGATGCCGTCAGCAGCACCGGTTGGTCTACAGCCGCCGATGGGGCGGACGCGATCGTCAATCTAGCGGGCGAAAGCATCGCCGGGGACGGTTTTCTGCCAAGCCGCTGGTCAACGGGGCGCAAACAGCGCATCCTCGAAAGCCGGTTGAACGCCGGAAGAGCGGTCGTCGATGCCGTACAGGCCGTGCCGAATAAACCGCGCGTCGTCGTGCAGGCATCGGCGGTGGGGTATTACGGCTTGCAGGATCAGAAAAATCAGCCGCCGCTGGATGAGCACGCGGCTGCCGGACATGACTATTTAGCGGATGTGTGCCAACAGTGGGAAGCCATCACCGCGCCCGTCGAAAGCATGGGCGTTCGCCGTGTGATCGCACGGACGGGGGTGGTGCTGTCCTTCAAGGGCGGCGTGCTGCCGCTGCTGGCGCTGCCGTACCAGTTTTTCATCGGCGGGCCCATTGGCAGGGGAAAACAGCCAGTCTCGTGGATTCACCTTGAGGACGAAGTGAAGGCGATCCGCTATTTGATCGAGCACGAAGCTGCGAGCGGGACGTATAACCTAACCGCGCCCAACCCGGTCACCATGGATGAGTTGGGGCGGGCGATTGGGCATACGATGGGGCGTCCGCACTGGCTGCCCACACCGGGATTCGCGTTCAAAGCGGCGTTTGGCGAACTCGCAGATGCACTCATTTTGGAGGGTCAGCGGGTGGTGCCGCATCGACTAGAAGAAGTTGGGTATCACTTCCACTTCGCGGATATTGAGTCGGCTATGCGGGACTTGTATTAAACAAAACACCCCTCCCGGATGCCATTGGCAGGGGAGGGGTGTTGCTGGTTGGTCTTTGTTTGCAGTGGGCTGATGGCGCAGCGCGGTGTTAGGCGGTGCGTTGGGTTGGTTGGTGCATGGTGCGGTTGTCGCGCAGAGTGTTCACACGCAGAATAACCGCGCGAACGGTTTCTCCGGTGAGCAGAAGGGTCAGGAACGCTGCCATGAACAGCAAGAACATACAGACCAGTGTACTGATGACCATGATGAAAAATCCCCCTCAGTCAGCTATACACGAGTGATGGATCAAGCGGTTCTAAAGCCGACCGATCCGTTCCTCTTGTGTTAAAGATGTGTTAACTATACACCCGGTTTCTTAAAGTGATGGCGGCAATATCGGCACCCCCTAAAAATTGGGGGCGACAAAAGTTTTTCTCGCTCATTTGAGGGGAGAGTAACGTGGCCTGTTCAGGTTGGATAAAACGACCTGTTTGTTAAACAAGTGGATCACATTTGCTTAAAAATCCGACATAAAGAGGAGCAGAGGATCGAACCGTTTAGGTTCGACGGTTAACTTCCCCCGGCGGCATCATTGGCATTGCGATGGCGCAGCTTAAAAGCGAGATCGGTGGCGAGGTTCTTCATGAGGATGAAACCCAGCGCGGTATCTTGGCGACACAGATCGAGGAATGCATCACGCGAAACGGCATGGACGACCGTATTTTCCTGATCGGCAGCGACGGAGGCCGAACGCGCCCCTTGATCGAGCAGCGCGACTTCACCAAAAACCTGCCCTTCGCCGAGGTAGATCACGGGTTGGAAGGTTCCATCGGCATACGTCCGACCGACGACCACCTGCCCTTCGGCGATCACATACATGCTGTCGCCGGGGGCATTTTGGTTCAGAATGAGCGCACCTTCGTCATACGTTTCGCGGCGGCTGATGGCGGCGATCCGTTCAAGCTGCGCGTCGGTGAGATCATGAAACAGCTCGATACGCTTGAGGATATGAACCAGACTCATCATGTTGCCCCTCTCATGCCCAAATTTCTAACATGATTCTATGAGCATTCGCGTTGAATTGCACGTTTAGAGTACGTCTAATCTAATGTGAGATTTACGAACCTTGCTTATGATCGATTGAATCTCCCAAAGCGCACCGAAGTAGGATATGGGTATGAGACGGGATGATGAACGCGACCCTGAACACGAACCAACCGGGACGCAAAACCAACCCGATTGGAGTATGAACAGTGGGCCAACGGTGTACGTTTGGCGGCGCACACGGCGTTTTGTTCCCCCAACAGATGTGATTGAGCTACCAGACCGGCTGGTCGTGCGGGTCGAGATCGCCGGGTTAGCGCCCGATGCCTTCTCAATCACGCTTTTGAACCGGCGGCTCATCATCAATGGAAAACGCGAACGCCCACACTGGGATGTCCCCACACCGCCCGGAGCCGCCTATCACCGGGTGGAAATTGGCTACGGGGAGTTTCGTGTCGAAGTTGCCCTGCCGTTCGTGGTGCGCGGCGATGCCGTCAGCGCCGATTATGAGAACGGCATGCTGCAAGTTGAGTTACCCCGTCTGCGTGATGGACAAATCCACATTGTCGATGTCGGCAACGCGACGGATAAAGATGGAAATCAATCTGCACCCGAAGATGCAGTTGATCAACCCCAATAGGGACGGGATGACGAATGAACGAACCCACAAATGCTAGGCTGAACGCCCCGCTGCGCAGCGAACGACCGGACGACGACTGGCGAGAAATCGATCCATCGGAGTTGGGCCGCTTGGATGAAGATGGGCTCGACGGCACTCCGATCAGCCGGGAAGCGGCCACGTTCGATCGTGAGATCGATCACGATGTCTCTGGTGATGACGACGATGAGCCTTTAGACGACGCCGAAGAAATCGATCTGCCGGACGAACTGCCGATTCTGCCGCTGCGGGGAGTCGTGGTGTTTCCGCAAACGGTGATTCCGCTCACAGTCGGGCAGCCGCGCAGTATTAAGCTGGTCGATGAAGCCATGAACAATGGCCGCTTGATCGGCCTCATGACAAGCAAAGACGCCGAGTTGGAAACCCCCGGCCCGGATCAAATTCATCACATTGGCACGCTGGCGACGATTCAGCGCTTGTTCCGCGCCCCGGATGGCACGATTCGAATGCTGGTGCAGGGTGCTCAGCGCATCCAAGTGGAAGACTTCACAACCACTGAGCCGTATCTTAAAGCGAAGGTCAAGTCGCTCCCCGAAACCATCGAACACTCGATGGACGTGACCGCACTGACGCGCAATGTGACTCAGCAGTTCCAGCGCCTTTCGGAATTGGTGCCCAGCATCCCCGGCGATCTGATCCAGTCGATGCTGAATGTCGATGAGCCGCTCCAGCTTGCCTATACGATCGCGACGTATATCCGCATTGATTTGGATGACGCGCAGGCACTGCTGGAAATGGACAGTACCGATGCCAAGCTGCGCCGTTTGATGGTGCTGTTGGGCAAGGAACTGGAAGTGCTCGAATTGGGCCGTAAGATCCAGACCGAAGCCCAAGGCGAGATGGAAAAGATGCAGCGTGAATACTTCCTGCGCGAGCAGTTGAAGGCCATTCAGCGCGAACTGGGTGAAGGCGACGAGCAAACCGTCGAGATCGAAGAATTCCGCCGCAAGATTGACGAGAGCGGGATGACCGATGAAGCGCGCAAGGAAGCGACGCGCGAGCTTGACCGGTTGGCGAAACTGCCGACCGCCGCCGCCGAATACGGCGTGATCCGCACCTATCTTGACTGGCTGACCTCGCTGCCGTGGAGCAAGCGGAGCGAAGACAACCTCGACATTTCGCATGCGCGCGCCGTGCTGGACGAGGATCACTACGGCTTGCAGGACATCAAGGAGCGCATCCTTGAGTATCTGGCCGTGCGCAAACTGCGGCTGGAACGCGCTGATCAGGCGAAAACTGAAGGCGAAGCGGAGCAGTACGATCAAATTCGGCGCAAGCGCGAAGGCGCGATCCTCTGCTTTGTCGGGCCTCCCGGTGTCGGTAAAACCTCGCTTGGTGCATCGATCGCACGGGCGATGGGGCGCAAGTTCATCCGCATGAGCCTTGGCGGCGTACGCGATGAAGCCGAAATTCGCGGGTTCCGCCGCACTTACATCGGCGCGATGCCCGGTCGCATGGTGCAAACGATCCGCCGTGCCGAAACGCGCAACCCGATCATCATGCTGGACGAAATCGACAAGCTGGGGCGCGATTTCCGGGGCGACCCGGCATCGGCGCTGCTGGAAGTGCTTGACCCGGAACAGAACAACGAATTCCGCGATCACTATCTGGATGTGGCGTTCGACCTGAGCGAGATCATCTTCATCACGACGGCGAACGAACTCGATCCGATCCCCGCGCCGCTGCGCGACCGCATGGAGATCATTCAACTGAGCGGGTACACCGAGCAGGAAAAGATCGCGATCGCGACGCAGTATCTCGTCAAGCGGCAAACGCGCGAAAACGGGCTGCGCACGGAAGAAGTCGAGTTCAAGCCGGAAGCGCTGCGCGAATTGATCCAGAATTACACCCGTGAAGCAGGGGTGCGTACATTGGAACGCGAGATCGGGCGGGCGATGCGCAAAATCGTCACGCGGATCGCGGAAGGCAAAACCGATACCGTCGTGATCGACACCTCGATGCTGCGTGAACTCCTCGGCAAGCCGAAGTTCGGCTACCGGACGGAGTTGGAAGAACGCACCGATCGCGCGGGTGTGGCGACCGGGCTGGCATGGACGCCGTTCGGCGGCGATGTGCTGTTCATCGAAGCAACGCAGATGCCCGGCGGCAAGGGCTTCCAGTACACCGGCAGCTTGGGCGAAGTGATGCAGGAAAGCGCCCGCATCGCCTTGAGCTACGTTCGCTCGATGGCGGCGGATCTGGGGCTCGACCCGGTGGTGTTCGAGAAAAACGATATTCACCTGCACGTACCAAGCGGCGCGCAGCCGAAAGATGGCCCGTCGGCAGGGGTGACGATGGCGGTCGCGCTGGCGAGTCTGCTCACCGGGCGGATGGTCAAGCGAAACGTCGCCATGACGGGCGAGATCACCTTGCGCGGGCTGGTACTGCCCGTCGGCGGCATCAAAGACAAAGTGTTAGCCGCACACCGCATCGGCGTGGATACGGTGATCCTGCCGAAGAAGAACGAAAACGATTTGGACGACCTGCCGGAAGAAATTCGCAAACAGCTCACATTCGTGCTGGTCGAACAGGTCTCCGACGCGCTGAAAGCGGCGCTGGTGGAAGGGGCACCTTCCGCCGCGCCCGTTTACCCCCCTTCGGGAATCGCCGCTGCCGCGCAGCCCGCGCCGCAGCCAATCCACTAACCTCTTTTGACAGCACGCACAGCGCATCGACGATGCGCTGTGTCTGCGCCCCGCCGAATAGTGATTTCCCCATAGGGAAGGAATCACTATAAAAACCCAAGTCATCCCCACCGCAGATCAGGTTATAATCAGCAGAGTTGATCTGTATTTACCAACCGTCCTGCGGGTAGCGCATGGATACAAGGGGGACAGATGACGAAAGTCATGATCGTGGATGATGATCACACGACGGTAAAACTGCTTACAACACTGTGTGAGCTGGACGGGTTTGATGTCTCGACAGCGCGGCGCGGCATGGATGTCCTACCTTTGGTGGCAAAGCACAATCCCGACGTCATTTTGATGGATTATCACCTGACCGATATGGATGGCGTGGAAGTGCTGCACAAACTGCGTGCCAACGCCGAATACGCCAAAATCCCGGTGGTGATGGCGAGCGGGTTGGATGTCGAAGAGGAAGCGAAAGCGGCAGGTGCCACGGTTTTTCTCGTCAAGCCGTTTGAACCGAGCGATCTCATCAACTTATTTCACTCGCTGAGCGGAGGCTGACTCCCGGCGGCTGTTGAGGGCAGCGCTTGCGTTTTAGGAACGGATGCGCCGCCCCCACATTATGCTAGGTTGAAGTCTGCCGATAGATCGATCGCTTCGCCACGAAATAATCCTCATCCAACACGTCGATCATTTTGTCGATTGGCATGGGCAGCTTCTTCACTTGCCTTGGGCGGCGTGCCTTCGGCCATGTGATAGAGTTTACACCTCGGTTACACAGTACGACTGGTGAATCAACGCGACGGGGTGTAGACTTCTCAGCGCGCATGTTATCTTCCCCAAGGTTCCTATGATTCCTGAACGCATCGCTGCGGGCGGCAGCATCACGATTGACGCAGGGCCAGATCATTGGCGGCTGATTCACACCGATGACGGCACGGAGCATATTCTGCTCGAAACCGGGCCGGGCAAATCGATCCGGTATACGACCGCCTTCGGAAGTTCCCGGCGGCTGCCTTCATCGAATACGCTGCCCGCCGATACGGTGGAACAAGTCGTCGTCGGCTGGACGAGCCGCGATCAAGCGTGGCACCTCGGCTTCGTGCTGTCCCCGACGATCGCGCTCGAACGCGGAAGCCGCTGGTGTGAACTCGCTCACTGGGCAGATGCGCAGGCCGATCGCTGGGGCGAAACTGCCGCACAAACCGGGCAGGCCCTCGCCGCGCAGATCAACCGCCCATTCAAACGCGTCGATGCGCCACCCAGTGTTACGCCCCCCGCGCCGCTGACTACTGAACCGCCTACCGCTGTCTCCGATACGTCTCCAGTACGCACCGTGACCGGCGATACATCCCCCATCACCCCGCGCCCTCCTCTTGGCGAACTAGTGAATGCGTCGACTCCGCCCGCGCCGCCGCCACCGCTGCCTGCTCTGCCGATCAAATTGGATGAGTGGACACTGGTGCAGATCGCACCTGCTCAATTAGAGCTGCGCCGCTCGTCGGCTTGGGGACGTGGACGTGTGCTGCGTGCGCTGTGGTATCTCGTGCTGGCCGTGGTTTTCTTGGTGCTGTCCATCGGTTCGCTGATGGGCGGAATCGCACTGCCGCGTATGTCCGGCATTCATCTTGAAGTCAGCAACCGGGTACTGCTCGATATTCCCGCGCCGCCATCGATCACGCTGGTGATCGCCGGGTTCTTCTGCGCGGGGCTGCTGGTGATACTGGCGCTGGTGTCGCTCTTCAAGGCGATGACCGGCCTGCGCAAGATTTCGATTGACGGAGAAATGCAGTTGGTGCGCGGAATGCGCGGCAGAACACCGATCTGGTCACTGCCCAGCGCAGAGATTGCCTCTGTCTATGCATCGGTCGTCGTGGAGCCAATCAGTTCACGCCGCCGTCCAGAATCGCGCAAAGTCGAATATGGCGAACTCAATCTGCTGCTGAAAGAGCGGCTGTTCGAGTTTATCACGCAGGTACACCGCTTCGAGGATCGTATTCCGGTTGATGCGAACGCCAATAACGAGGACAGTGTACAGCCGCTGACCGCCTACAACGCGGTGACCCCGCTGCATGCGGTGGCGCTCTACATCGCCCGCGCGCTTGACCTGCCCGCCATGATCGACCAGCGAGTGCGGTCGTAGACGACCTCAAACCACAGAATCAACCACAAGTCAGTAACGACATTTGATCCCCTTTGGTTTTGGACGCACCCCTTCCCGAAGTCGGGAAGGGGAAACCACGCTGCTCCTACAACCCACCTTCGCCGGTTGCCAGTATGAAGAACACGGTTATGCAAGCGATCGAAAGAAGAGTCAGGGCGGTGACGATGACAAAAGCCTTCAACCATTTACGGAGATTGCCCCACATATCCTCCCCTATGTTTACCGCAGCGCCCCACGCAGCAGATCGATAAAGCGATCACGCGCGATCGCGGTGACGGCGGTCGTCGTAGCGGGCCGCTGTGTCCAACCAATCTGATCGAGCACCATTTGCCCGTAGCAGCGGCCCTCATTGGTTTCGACACTCGCATAACAGTCAAAGTTCCCGGTGATGATCGACGGATCAAGCGCGACAGCCATCGCTACCGGATCGGGCAGCGTGAAACCGACCAGCTTCAGCACGCGCCACTCAAATTCCTTGACCAGCCGGTTGATGTCCACAGCGAACGCTGCCAGCGGCGTATTCAAATCGCGCAGGGCGATTTCTTCAGCTTCGCTGATGAGCGCATATTTACGGGCAATATCCCATCCCACCATCGTGATCGGCATACCGGACTCGAACACAATGCGGGCGGCTTCCGGGTCGGCGTAGATGTTGTATTCGGTCGTCGGCGTCATGTTACCAATCCCGTCGCTTGCCCCGCCCATGACGACACAGCGCTTGACCTGATACGCCAGTGACGGATCGATCAGGAGTGCCGCCGCGATATTGGTCAGCGGGCCAAGGGTGACGAGCGTGATCTCACCGGGAGAGCGCCGGATCAGATCGCCAATGATGTGAACGGCGTGACCGGGCGCGGGACGGCGTCCGGTGAGGGGCAGCCCTAGATCGCCCATGCCATCCAACCCGTGTACGTCCTGCGCGCTGACATAGGCTCGAATCATCGGTTTGGCGATTCCAGCATAGACGGGCGTGGACTTGCCGCATAATTCGACGGTGTAGAGGGCATTTTGTGTTGCCATCTCCAGCGGAACATTCCCCGCAACGGTCGTGATCGCTTCAACCTGAACGTTGGGCGAGCGGAGTGCCATGACGAGCGCGACGGCATCGTCTGACCCCGTATCGGTATCGATTAAAAAATGCTGCACAGAACGGCTCCTTCGCTGAATACACAGAGTATAATCTGCTTAATATTGGCCCCGAAAGGACTGCTCCTTATGCCCCGTGTGGATCGTCAGGTTCGCCAGTGGATCGAACCGACCCCCATTGAAATCCCCGCCGAAATCACGGCGCTCGGCCTGCCTGCGATCGTCGCAGAGATGCTGGTGCGCCGGGGAATCGTTTCGGCTGCCCAAGCACGCGCCTTCCTCGATCCGGCGGCGTACACCCCCGCCGATCCGTTCGATCTCCCTGATATGGCCGCCGCCATCGACCGGCTGGAGCGCGCACTGCGCGATCACGAGCTGATCCTTGTATGGGGGGACTTTGATGTGGACGGACAAACATCGACGGCGCTGCTCGTCTCGGCGCTGTCGGCGTTCGGCGCGGTCGTGAACTATCACATCCCCCACCGTGATCGCGAAGGTCATGGAATCGACCTGACGAAACTCGCCGATTTGCTCGACGGCGGGCGCGGCATGGAACGCCCCGGCCTGCTGCTGACGTGCGATACGGGCATCACCGCGCACGATGCGATCCGGCTGGCGGGTACCTACAACGTCGATGTGATCGTCACCGACCACCACAACTTACCGGAAACCCTGCCGCCCGCGCTGGCGAATATCAACCCGCAGCGGCTTCCACGATCGCACCCGCTGGCGACGCTGCCCGGAGTTGGCACCGCCTATGAACTGATCGCCGCGTTGGTAATGCGCCTTGGCCCGCCGTCTGATCGACCGGATTTTTTGAATTCGCTCACCGATCTGGTGGCGCTCGGCATCGTCGCAGATGTGGCGCTGCAAACGGGCGATGCGCGCTGGCTGCTGCAAACAGGTCTCGCCCAAATTCGGGCGACCCCGCGACCGGGGATCGCCGCGTTGATCGAACTGGCGCGCATTGATCCGGCGGAACTGGGCGAAGAGCAAATTGGGTTCGCGCTCGCGCCCCGGCTGAACGCGCTCGGTCGTCTCGCTGATGCAGCGCAGGGGGTCGAACTGCTGCTCAGCGTAGAGCTGAGCGAAGCCCGCGTGCGCGCCGTCAGCGTGGAACAGTTGAATGCGTATCGCAAACTGCTGTCGGATCAAACATTCGCTGCCGCTGTGGCGCAGGTGGAAAAAGACTCGACGCTGCTGGACTCACCGATTCTTGTGCTCGGCAATGCGGCGTGGAGTCCCGGCGTGGTGGGGATCGTCGCCAACCGGCTGGTCGAGATGTACAACCGCCCGGTGTTCCTATTCGGCGGCGCGGATGTCAGCGGCGCAGAAGCCAACCTAGAAGTTGGCCCTACGATCTCCAATGGAGCGAAAACGGCGCGCCGTGACAATGGATCAGCCGTATTCAAGGGGTCGGCCCGTTCAACGGCGGGGATCGACGTGACGGCGGCCTTAACCCGCGTTGATGCCGAGTCGCCGGGGCTGCTGCTGCGCTTCGGTGGGCACACCATGGCGGCAGGGGTGAGCATCGCGGCGAACCGCTTGGGCGATTTTCGCTTCGCCATCAACCGGGCGATCAAGGCGATGGGCATCACCGCCGCGCCAGCACCGACGCTCGACATTGGCGCGTTCGTACGGCTTGATCAGGTCACGCTGGAACTCGCCGACGCGATCGGGCAGCTTGCGCCGTTCGGCCCCGGCAATCCGCCGCTAACGCTGGCCGCGCGCAATGTGACGGTGCGCAACCGCACCTCGTTGGGACAGGGGGCGCATCTGCGCATGATGGTACAGGATGACGCGGGGAACAGCATTCGCATTCTATGGTGGAACGGCGTGAGCGCGGTCGATGCGAACCCCGATCTGCTGCCCGAAGTGCCGTTTGATGTGGCTTTCACGGCCCGCTCGCATTCGTGGAAGGGCAGGCGCGAAATTCAGCTCGAATGGCGTGACTCGCGGGTACAGAGCGGTATCGCTCGCCCATCCGCACGCCCGCTCGAAGTCATCGACCTGCGCAAAACGCCCGATCCGGTGGCGGCACTGCGCGAGGTTTTGGCGCACAGTCCACAGGCGGCGGTGTATGCGGAAGCGAATGTGCCGGACGACGTGCAGCCGTATGGATGGGGCATTGGGACTCAGCACACGCTGGTGATTTGGACGCCCCCCTACAGCCGCTTCCCGTTCCGCCAATTGATGCGCAATGTGCAGCCGCAGCAAATTGTCTTTCTATGTGTCGATCCGGAACTCGACCGCTTGGAGCCGTTCATGTTCCGGCTGGCAGGGTTGGTCAAATACGCGATTCAACGCAAAGAGGGCGAAATCAATGTGTATGAATTGGCGCGGGCAATGGCGCACAACGCGACGACTGTGATAGATGGGCTGGCATGGCTCTCGGCTAAAGGTGTGATCGATCCGCCGCAGCGAATTGACGATGAGCGGTATTTGATCGATCAGGGAAGCGGGCAAACGACGCCAGATTTGGCGACGGTCACCTTTGCGCTGCAAGCGCAGCTCGCAGAAACGGCGGCGTACCGGCAGTATTTGCGCAGCACCGATGCCGAAGCACTCAAACGGCAGTTGATCTTTTAGCGGTTCGGCGGCGTAGGGCGAGCGGTGCGCGGGTTGCCCCAAACTAATGTTATAGTGAGTGTATGCGCCTGTCGGCGTGTACAGATCTACACTTTTTAGAGGATGACGGGTTAGATAAAGGAACCGGTTATGCGGTGGCTCATTGTCCGCTTTATTATCAGCGCAATTGTCATGGCCGTGATCACGTCGGGCATTGTGCCGTTTCTGCACGGCGTGTATATCATGGGTAATGTGCAGACGACATGGGTCGCCGTGTCGGTGATCTTCGCGCTGGTGAATATCACCATCAAGCCGGTGCTGCGCTTCCTCACGTGTCCCTTCATCATCCTCACGCTCGGTCTGCTCGGCATTCTGATCAATGTGGGGATGCTGTACCTGACGATGGCGGTGAGCACTGCCTTGCAGCCGGTGACCGGTGGGCAGTTGGTGATCACGACCTTCATCGATGCGGTGATCGCATCCCTCATCATCACGGCGACGACGATCGTGCTGGAATGGCTGTTCGGCACCCGCGAGAAGCGGCGCGTCGAAAAAGTGACCGAAGTCCGCTATGTCATCGAAAAACAACGGCCCGATTTAGACGCCGAATTTAATCAAATGATGGCGGCACAGCAGGCAGCGGCGCAGCAAGCAGCGGCGCAGCAAGCAGCGCAGTATCCTCCCCAACAGCCGGGGTACGTACAGCAGCCCCAATATCCGCCGCAGAATCCGCAGTACCCACCGCAACCGCAGCAGTATCCACCTCAGCAGCAGCCGACCCAATATCCGCCGCAGAATCCGCAGTACCCACCGGGATCATTTGGCGCGCCGCCTGCACAGCCGCCGACTCAACCACCCCAACAGCCGCGCAACCCGGATGATTTGGGCTTTGATAACCCGCGTTTTCCGAAGCAGAAGTAAGGCCGCCGAATGAACCTGTACGGCATGAGCGCGCTATAAGGGGTAGACTCGGCATTTCATGGCACAGTATTGGATATGCAGCGTGATGAAATCGACGCTTCGTACGGCTCGACTGCTCGTCATTTTTGGTTTGATCTTCCTGATCGGCGGAATACCCGCCCGATCTCAGCAGGGCACGGATATTGCCAGCGGCGCGATTACCCTGAATGTACGCGCGGGCTTTGATGGTGCCTTTCGTGATCAGCAGTGGATGCCGATCGCGGTGCAGGTGCGCAACGATGGCCCCGCCGTGCGTGGTCGGCTGGTCGTGCGCCCGGAAACGTCCGGCAATGCGATTCTAGGGACGTACAGCACGCCGGTCGATCTCCCCGAAGGTGCCCAGCAGAGCGCCACCTTCGCCATCATCGCGCGCGGCTATGCCAATCAAATTCGCGTCGAACTGATCGACGAGGAAGGCTTGGTCGTTGCGTCGGCGGGAGCGGTGGTGCAGGGCTTGCAAGGCAGTGATCGGTTATATGTGGTGATCACCCAATCGCCTGCCGGGGCCGCCGTGATGACCGGCGCGCGAGTCGGCGGATATACGGCGGCGCAGGCCAACTGGCAACCCGTCCAACTTCCGGATCGAGCAGCGCTGCTCGATCCGGTCGATGCGCTGCTGATCCACGACGCCGATACGGGCACGATCAGTGATACGCAGCGGGCGGTGCTGACCGATTGGATCACGGCTGGCGGTCATTTGATCGTCATGGGCGGCGCGAACTGGCAGGCCACCGCCGCCGGGGTGCGCGATCTGCTGCCACTAGTCCCCGATGGCAGTACGACAGCGTCGCTGGCCGCGCTCGGCGACTGGCTGCGCACGCCCGCGCGTGCAGTGCTTAACATGGAGACGACCGTCGCCACCGGTTCGCTGACGAATGACGCACAAGCGCTCGTCACGGCGGACGATGGTACGATCTTGGTCGCACGGCGCACACTCGGCGGCGGCACGATCGATTATGTGACGGCAGATCCGAATAACCTGCCGCTGCGCGGTTGGACGGATTTACCGGAATTGTGGTTCACCTTGACGACAACCACCAACCCCCCGCCAAGTTGGTCAATGGGCATGACGGATTGGGAGCAAGCGGCGAGTGCCGCCCAAATTCTACCGGGGTTGGATGCGCTGCCCGACGTGCTGCCCTTGTGCGGTTTCCTCTTCGGGTATATCGCGCTGATCGGCCCGGTGAATTACTGGATACTCAACCGAATTAACCGGCGCGAATGGGCATGGATCACCATCCCCGCGCTGATTGTGTTGTTCACCGTGCTGGCGTTCGCCGTTGGGGCGACGCTGCGCGGCACCGACGCAACGCTGAACCGGCTGGCCGTCGTGCGTGCATGGGATCAAGTCCCAACCGCACGAACGGAAGGGGTAATTGGGCTGCTCTCTCCGCGACGCGAAACCTATACTTTGAGCATGCCAAACGGTGAAACACTCCGCCCGATCCCGCGCACCATCACAGGAACGTCGCTGCTGGTCAACGCGGTGAACGCAGTTGACGCAGTGGCGATTGAGCAAAGCGATGTATTCACAGCAGCCGATTTTCTGGTCGATGCCAGTTTCATTGAACCGTTTGCGCTCAGCGGCGGCACAACCGCGCCCGCCATCAGCGGGCAGGTCACCCTAAGTGACGATACCCGCATTGAGGGGCAAATTCTCCTGCGCGGATCGGTGCGCAACGATGCCGATTTCACGCTGATGGATCCGGTCATCTTGGCGCGCGGTGTCGCAGAACACCTCGATCAACCGCTGGCACCGGGTGAAGTGCTCCCGTTCAGTTTAATGCTGCCCGGCGAAGGACAGCCTTCCCCGATGATCCGTATTCCAACGGTCATCACCTCGCTGGTGAGCGCACGCAATTATCAATTGACGCAAACCAAGGCCTCCGTCATCGACATCCTTGGGCCGGAGAATTTCGGCAACGGAGCGTACAGCCGCGCCTTTCTGGGGCAGTCGGTTGAAGCGCTGGAGATGCGGCGGCGTCAATTCTTCCTATCGTCATTCATCGATGATAATGGGACAACCGGGCGCGGTGATCAGGTGTATTTAGCCGGGTGGGGCACGCAAATGCCCTTCGATGTGGCGCTGGAAGGCGCGGATTGGGCATCGCAGGACACAACCGTATACTTGATCTCGCTGGCGACGACTTACACGCCGCCAAGCACCCCGGTCACCATTCCGCGTGAACGCTTTAGCTGGGTGACGATCGATCAATCCGGCGCGGATGCAAATCCCAACAGCCTTGACTTCAACGCCGGAGAGTATGCGGCATTCCGCTTTACCCCCTTCCCAAATGCCGTACTGCGCGAGGTCGATTCCTTGACCGTTCGCATCGGTGAGAATGCGTCAGGGACGCGCGCGATCCCACTTCAGGTATGGAATTATGAAGTGGGGGCATGGGAAGATCTAGAAGTGACCGGTGGTGAGTTGGTGCTGCGTGACCCCGCACCCTATTTAGGGGCGCAGAATGCCGTGCAGGTGAAAATTTCATCACAGGCGATGGCATCCGGGTTCCTACGCATCACAGGGTTGGGTGTCGAGCAGCGCGGCACCTATTGAGCACCCATCGCCGCTTTCTTTTGAGCGGGACGCGGGGTCAGTGCGTATAATAGTGAAACATGCAGCCAGAAATTGAGGGATGAGACCAGTGGCGGACGCAATTATTCAAACAAAAGACCTGATCAAGCGGTTTGGAAAATTCACCGCTGTCAACGGCTTGAGCCTGAGTGTGCCCGCCGGGTCGATCTTTGGGTTTGTGGGGCCAAATGGCGCGGGTAAGACAACCACCATGCGCATGCTCACGACTCTGACGCGCCCGACCAGCGGCGAAGCGTGGGTTGCAGGGCACAGCGTCATCGAATCCCCGCGCGCCGTGCGCCGCGCTATCGGCTACATGCCGGACGAATTCGGCGTGTATGACGATATGCGCGTGTGGGAATACCTCGACTTTTTCGCCGCCTGCTACGACATCCCCGAAAATGACCGCAAAAAGTTGATCGCCGATCTGCTGGAACTGGTCGATCTCACCCACCGGCGTGACGATATGGTGGACAAACTGAGCCGTGGGATGAAACAGCGGCTGTCGCTGGCACGAACCGCCCCATGATCAGCGGTGCTGATCATGACGAACCCGCCTCAGGGCTTGATCCGCGTGCGCGCGTTGAAATCCGCGAACTGTTGTCGAGCTGGCGAAGATGGGCAAGACGATCTTCTTTCCAACGCTATTCTGGCGGACGTGGGCGAAATCTGCACCTGCATATCGGCATCATCGAAGCTGGACAAATGATCGCGCAGGGCAGCATGGAAGACATGCGCGCCCAACTTCAGCCGCACCGCGAAATCACAGTCACGGTGAAAGACACCGAAACGGCTGCCCGCGTGCGTTCGACGCTGGCAGCGTTCCCCGGCGTGATCGGCATCAAGGATTTGGAACCGAAAGCGGGGCGTTCATTGGTACGCATCGACTTTACCGGGGACGATGACGGAGTAGCGGCGATGAGTCAAGCGCTGGCGGCGGGTGGAATCGCGGTATTGGGCTTCACCGAAGAGACGAAAGACCTCGAAGCGATCTTCATGCGCGTGACCAAAGGCATCGTGACGTAAACCAACCCACCGTCTGCGCAGTATCAATGAAAATCGAACCCTAGAGCGGCAAATCCAGTGGATCGGGTGTAATCAAAGCCGCAGCAGCGGAGGCCGCGTGAGCGCTCAAGTCCTTTCTCAATCCGAATTTGATGTGCCGAATGGGGTACGCACGCTCGATTACCTGCTGAACCGGGTGGCGCGTGTACTTCAAATCGGCGCGGTGCTGAATGCCGCCCTAGCAGGGTTGATCCTGCTGGCCTCGCTGGTGGCATCGGCGCAGCTTATCCCCGGCTTGTTTGGCACCCTGCATAGTCTGCTCGTGCGATCGATCGGCGGGGCGGATGATGCGGCGGTCGCGGCAGCGGCGCTGCTGTGTCTGCTGAATATGAGTTTGCTGCTGGTCGTCAACGTCGGCGCGCTGGCGCGTGAAGTCTGGACGATCCCCGGTTTGATCGGGCTGGCGGCGGCCAATGTCGCCGCGCTGCTGATGCTCGGATTCACCCCCGCGCTGATCACCGGAATAATGTGTGTAATCGCACTGGTGATAGCCCTGCGCAGTGGAATCGGAGAGGGTGGTCTACTGCGTGCGTTCCGTATCAACCCGGTCATGTTGAAAGAACTGCGCGGGCGTATGCGCGGTGTGCGCGCCTTCGTGGTGCTGACGGTGTATCTAGGGCTGATGGGCGGCTTCGCCATGCTGCTGTATCTGGTCTACAGCACGGCAGGGCGCGATCCGGGATCGGCAGCGGCAGGCGAAATCGGACGGGTGCTGTTCAACGGCGTGTTCGCGGTCGAACTGCTGCTGATCATCTTCATCGCACCCGCGTTCACCGCCGGGGCGATCACCGGCGAACGCGAACGGCAGACGTACGATCTCTTGCGAACGACTTTGCTCAGCAGCGCGTCGTTCGTCATCGGCAAGCTCGAATCAGCCTTGGGGTATGTGCTGCTGCTGCTGCTGGCGGGGATTCCGCTGCAAGCGTTCGCATTTCTGTTCGGCGGCATCAGCGAAGAGGAATTGGTGCTCTCGCTGCTGATCCTGCTGGTGACGGCGATCGCGCTTGGCACGGTGGGCATTTATTTCTCGGCGGGACTGTCACGCACACTCACCGCCAGCGTCCGTGCCTACAGCGTCACATTGGTGATGATGTTCATTGCCCCGGCGCTGTTGGCGGTGGTGCTGAACATTATCCACGACATTTTCTATGGCTCGGCGGCCTTGAGCGTCAACCAATCGCCGGTATTTGAAAGCGCACTGGTGTATGTCGGCCATGTGCTGACGAGCATCAACCCGCTGGCAACAGCGATCAGCACGCAAAATCTGCTGGTGACGCAGCAGGTGGCGGGATTTTACCCGTATACGCTGACATCGAACGGCAGCACGATCCCGCTGGCCTCTCCGTGGATCAATTTCACGATACTGTATCTCTCATTGGCGGCGGTGCTGATGGCGCTGACTATCCGCGTGACCCGTCGTTTGGACGAAATGGAAACCGAACGCCTTGTCCCATCGTCTGAAGAATAATAGAGACTAAGGACACGCCGCTATGGCAGTGCTAACGGGGTATCAAGACCAATATACGGCGCTGACGAGCGCGGTTCGGCGGTGGGATCGGCGGGCGCGCGTGGGGCGCAGCTTGATCTGGCTGCCGCGTGCGCTGATCGCCGCGCTGATCGTCGGGGTGACGCTGGCCGTGATCAGCCGCCTGCGCCCCTTCCTGATGGCCGATCAAATCGCATGGGCGACCATCGGATCAATCGCTGCTGCCATCGTGATCGCAATCGCGATCATTTGGCTGCGTGAACGCAATCCGCGCCAGCTTGCGCTGCGCTATGATGTGGCGCTGAATTTGGGCGAACGGTTTCGACCGCGCTGGAGCTGATCGAAGGGGCGCATCCAGTCGAATGAAGAACTGACGACGCTTCAACCTGCTGATGCGCACCAATGGGCCGTACGTCGATGCGCGGGCGGCGATCCTGCTGCGGCTGCACCGCCGCGATTGGTTGATTTTGTTGGCGTTGGCGGCGCTGTTGATCGCGCTGCTCGTGCTGCCAAATTCATTAGCAGACGCGCTGGCGGAAAATGCCGCGCAGGATGCCGCAGATCGAACAGGCGCAGGAGGAAACACGTCAGCTTGAGCAGGATATTGCCGCCGACGGCACTGAGCGACCTGAACGGCAGTCGCTGTTGAAGCGCTCAACGCGGCACAGGATGTGCTCAATCTCCGCGATGGCGTATCGCCGGAAGCAGCTTCTGCCTCCTTTCGACGCCGCAAAGCGAACTGAGCCGCACGGCGAACGATATGCTTCAGCAGCGCAGCCGCACAAGCGGCCATGAATCGCTGGCGAACCGACTGCGAGAGGTCGCTGGTCAGCAGCCGAATGACAGCTCAGCTTCGCAGCAGGAGACTCCATCGCAGGATTTGAGCGAACTGCCAAATCAGCTTGCGCAGCAGATGCAGCAGATGAACAGTCAGCAGCAGCAGGACGCGCGAACGCTTTCCAGCAGGCCGCCAATGGATTGCAGCAAACCGCGCCGGAACTGGCGCAGTCCCTTCAGCAGGCAGGGCAGCAGCTTCAGCAGGGTGATTCGGGCGTATGCGCAGGCGGTCAAGCCGCGCAGCAGGCGTCACAGGCCCAGCAAACCGCGCAGCAGCAGGCCGACGCTGGGCAGCGAACACCAGCAGCGATCCCAGCAAGCCGGTCAGCAAGGCAAACATCGCGCAGAATGCGCGCGGTAGCAGGAGCACAAATCGCGATCCAGCAAGGTGATCCGTCACAGGATGCGCCGCCGCAGAGTTCGTCCCAGAATCAAAGCCAACCGCAGGATGTGCAGCCGAACAGCGCTCCGCCGAACAGCGCTCAGCAGTCCGGCGACTGCAGGCGAACGTCCAGCCCGATCTCCTTTTCACAGCAGCAAGAAGGGCAGGACGGCGCGCAGTCCCCGAACTCGTCCAGCGATCTGCGCCCAGTCGCAGCAGTCACAGGCGGTTAATGCCCAGCAGCAGGGCGATCAAGCCGAGGGCAGGAAGGGCAGTCGCTTGACAGTGCCAGCGACTCCAGCAGCCCGCAGTTGGGATCGCCAAGTAATGCCAGCAGCCCGGAACAGGCAAATGGCAGCACCTCATCGGATACGTCGCAGAGCGGCAGCGCAGGGGCCGGTGACGCCTCCGGCGACACGACCTCGAATGCCAGCCCCTTCCAAGGCGATCGCGTAGAGGCGAACAATAACCCCGATGGCGGCGGCGAAAGCGAATACCAGTCGATCTACGCGCCGAGCCGTATCGGCGGTGAGTCCAGTGCCGACAACCAGATTTTCCTAGAAGCCGATCCCAGCAGCATCCCCAGCGTGCAAGGGAACTTCAGCGAAAACCCGGCAGGACGTTCGAGCGTGCCCTACAATCAGGTGTACAGCGATTACCGTGCGGCGGCGAACCGGGCATTGAATTCGAACTATGTGCCGCCAAGTCTGCGCGATTTGGTGCGAAGCTACTTCTCATCGCTGGAACCGAACAACGGCAGCACGCCGTAAAGCGAAGCTCAATCCATAGGGTCTGGTGCAGCAGACCCTACCCAGTCATCGGGACTAATTCCTTAACGAACGTCTATGCTTTCGTACGGTGTTTCCGGTTAGAATATCCATACGTAACCAACCGGTTTTTCATAGGCTGACAGAGGGAATGGGGCTTCTATGAAACTGCGCTCCACAATGGATGTGTTCCTGCTCATACTGGCGATGGTACTGTTGGTGATCGTCGGCTACGGGATCATATCGCGAAACAACCAACCCGCTGTGGCCGCCGCGACGACTGCATCGAACTCCGGCGCAGCTTCCGATACGGTGAACACCGAACAGAGCCTCGGTGGTGGTTTAGGGCTCAGCGATTCCGCGAGCCAACCGCTCGGCAGCAGTGACTCCTCAGAAACCGCGCTCGGCGGCGATCAATCCGCGACGCTGGAACAGATCGACGCGCCGACAGAATCTTCACAGTCGTGGGATCTCGTGAACGGGAATTTCGCCATCGTGCGCGCGACGATGAACGTCAATGTGCGCGTAGGCCCCGGCCTCGACTACGCGGTGATCCGCTCGATCCCGCGCAACACGGAAGTACAGGTCGTCCGCCTCAGCCCAAGCCGCGAATGGATTCGCGTGCTGCTGAGTGACGGCACCGAGGGTTGGATTTTCGGTCAACTCCTCGAAATCCGGCAGTAACGCAGCCCCATCAGCCGCTTGTGAAGCACTCCTGACCACCGACCGCTGTGTGCGGCGGGCAGGGGTGCTTTTTGATTCCCGGCGCGGGGTTATAATGGCAGTAATGGCCGGACTTCCCAAAGGCAAGCTGCATGAGTGCACAACTCCCGTTTCCCGCTGACGATCCCGCACTGGTCATCCTCTCTCACCTCTTCGCCGCTACCGAAGTTGAAAACGAAACGCTGATCACCCTCCGCAACCGGGGAAAAATCGTCGAATATGAGGATGGCACCATGCTGTGCAGCGAAGGTGAAGTCGAGGAGATTTTCTATGTGCTGCTGGAGGGTCAGGTTGAAATTTATCGCACACAAGAAGGCGAAAGCATCCTGATCGACACGCTGCATGCCGGGACATGCTTTGGAGAACTGGCGCTGATTCTGCACACACCGCGCAGTGCAGACGTGATCGCCGATGGCAAGGTCAAGGTGTTGGAAATGGATCGCAGCACCTTCGACGCCTGTGTGCGGAATGATTCGAAAACCCTGCTGGCGATCGCCCAGTTTGTGATCACCCGGATGTTGAAGCAGGAAGAATTGCGCTTGATGCAGTTGGCATGGGCATCCAAAGGCTCAATAAATGAGCCGCTGGCGTTTGTCAGCTACGCCCGCGCCGATGCCGATGTGGCGCGCAAACTGGTCAAGGATTTGCACAAGCATAAGGTGCACGCGTGGATCGATATTCATGACATTCGCGCAGGCAAAAGCTGGGCACGGCAGATCGGCGAGGCGCTGGATCGGTGCAAACTCATGATCCTGCTCCTATCGCCCGCCGCGATAAAATCCGGGCACGTAGACGACGAGTGGAACTATTATCTCGACAAGGGCAAACCGATTTTGCCCGTGCTGGTGCAGCCCTGCGAAGTCCCCTACCGTCTGCACAAGCTCCAATACGTCGATTTCACGACCAACGGCGGCGATCTGACGCAGTTGGTGGGCAATCTGCGCGTGATGATGTTGAAACAGGACAAGCGAAAAACCGACGAAATTTGAGCGAAATCGCTCACATAGGTGTAGTGTATGTGCGGAAACACGAAAGAGTCGCACAACCAAAGCATAGAACGGATGGGAATGGGATGACGCAGGTCAACACGATTGGCTATGAGCAGTTCAGCACCGCCGTGCAAGCCATCGAACGTGAAGTCAAACGGGTGATCGTCGGTCAAGACGAGGTGGTGCGCAGTGTGTTGATCTGTATTCTGGCGGGGCGGCACGCCCTGTTGGAAGGCGTACCGGGACTGGGCAAAACCATGCTGATCCGCACGATCGCGGACGCGCTGGAACTCAAATTTTCGCGCATTCAGTTCACGCCCGACCTGATGCCCGCCGACATCACAGGCACCGACATCCTTGAAGAAGATGAAAGTGGTCGGCGTGTGAAGCGGTTCCAAGAAGGCCCTGTATTCGCCAATCTGATCCTCGCCGACGAGATCAACCGCGCCACGCCGAAAACCCAATCGGCGCTGTTGGAAGCGATGCAGGAGAAAACCGTCACAGTAGCGAGCCGAAGCTATACGCTGGAGCCACCCTTCTTCGTGCTGGCGACGCAAAACCCGCTGGAGATGGAAGGAACATACCCGCTGCCCGAAGCGCAGTTGGATCGCTTCATGTTCAAGGTGAACGTGACCTACCCTTCGGTAAACGATCTCGTCAACATCCTGAACCGGACAACCGGCGCAAGCGAAGCCCACGCCTCCAAAGTCGCGGACGGTAAGCAGGTGATCGATATGGGCAAGCTGGCGCTGAACACGCCCATCGAAACGCCGTTGAGCGAATATGCGGCCCGGCTCGTCGTAGCGACCCATCCCGAAAGCCCGGACGCCCCGGCGATCGTCAAGCAGTACGTCCGTTACGGGGCCAGCCCACGCGGCGCGCAGGCCATCGTGCTCGGCGCGAAGATCAATGCGCTGCTGGAAGGTCATTTCAATGTGACCTACAAGGATCTTCAGGTGGTCGCCGCGCCCGCGCTGCGTCACCGCCTGCTGCTGAATTTCGAAGGTTTGGCGGAAGGCATTCAAACCGATGCGATCGTCGCCGAGGTGATTCGTGCCATTCCGCTGCCCAAACTGTAAAACGCTGGGCGGGTGATATGGCGATTACGCTTCGTGAAATCAACCAAGAGAACTATCGGGTCATCTCCCTGCTGTGGCATACCCTATCGCCGGAACAACAGCGTTGGGTGGCCCATAACGCCATCTCAATGCTGGATGCCCACTATTTCCCGCATCTGATCGTACGCGGCATCTACAACGACGATACTCCGGTTGGGTTGGTGTTGTGGTCGTACGAAACCGACGACAATCGCTGGTGGATCATTCGCTTGATGACGGCTGCGCCATATCAAGGCAAGGGTTATGGCCGCACAGCGCTGCAACAGGTGATCGATGGCATTCGCGACCAAGGTGCAGATGCGGTGTATATCTCATTCGTGAAGGGCAACGAGGTCGCCGAGAAGTTGTACGCCTCGATGGGATTCGTCGATACAGGCGAAATCATCGAAGGCGAAATTGTGTACCGGTTGGCATTGAAATGAGCACGTTTATCCGTTCAACGGAATTGATGGTGTATGCCTGAGCAGCCCTTATTTGACGAGAAAACACGGCGCAAGCTGGAACAATTGATGCTGCAAGCCTCGCGTGTGCGCGCCGGAGCGATCAAAGGCGAACGGCGGTCGATCAAACGCGGCACCAGCATCGAATTTGCCGACTATCGCAACTATTCCCCCGGCGACGATCTGCGCCGGTTGGACTGGAATATCTACGCCCGGTTGGATCGCCCCCTGACGCGCCTATACGAGGACGAAGAAGATCTTGCCGTGCATGTGCTCATCGACACCTCGGCCAGCATGAATTATCCGGCAGATGGGGAGCCGGATCAGCACAAATTCACCTACGCACGCCGTTTGATCGCGGGGTTGGGTTATGTGTCGCTGACGACCAACGATCGCCTTGTGATCGCCAGTTTGGGCGGGTCGTCAGGATCGCAGATTTTCGGCCCCGTGCGCGGGCGCGGCTATGGTTCAGGGCTGCTGAGTTATGCCGTCGGGCTCAAAGCGCAGGGCGTGACCGATCTCAACGAGGCGCTGCGCGCCTATGCGCTGCGCAGTTCGCGCCCCGGTCTGTGTCTGATCGTCTCGGATCTGTTTTCGCCAACCGGCTATGTCGATGGGTTGAATACGCTGCTGGGCAAGGGCTTTGAAGTCGCGCTGATCCAAGTGCTGTCGCCGGATGAGGTCGAGCCGCAAATCACAGGCGATCTGCGCTTGATCGATAGTGAAACCGGGGCAGCACAGGAAGTCAGCATCGATGGCGGGCTGCGTGATCTGTACATGCGGCGGGTGCGCGAATGGCAGGAGAGCATCCGCGCCGAGTGTGCCAAGCGCGGTGTGCATTACGTCCCGGTGACGACCGCGACCGCATGGGAAAAAGTCATCCTGTACGACCTGCGCAAGTTGGGACTGGTTCGGTAAAGCAAAGATTCAACGCAAAGACGCAAAGCCGCCAAGAGGTTATCCATCATGACTACCCCGCTCCAGCCATCGCCGCGCGAAGATTTCATCGGTCAGCACATTGTTGCCGCTGCGATTGAAGTACATCGAACGTTCGGTGGGCCGGGGCTGTTGGAAAGTCTGTACGAAGAAGCGTTGGTATGGGAGCTGCGAAAGCGAGAATTCAGCGTCGAGCGTCAAAAACCCATTGCTGTCCGCTATAAAGGCGTGACATTAGGAGAGCCGCTGGTGCTGGATGTCCTTGTCGAAAATCTGGTGATCGTCGAATGCAAAGCGACACTCCACTATCACCCGATTTTTGAAGCCCAAACCCTGACCTATCTGCGTGTCACAGGGCTTAAATTGGGCTACGTGATCAATTTTGGAGAAAAGCTGGTCAAGAATGGTATTCGTCGGGTGGTAAACGGCCTATGAAACTCGAAACCTCTGCGTCTTTGCGCCTTTGCGCCTTTGCGTTAAAAAAATCGTCATGTCCTTTTTAACTCCACTCGCCATACTTGGCCTTGCGCTGGCGATTCCGATCATTCTGCTGTACATGCTGCGGCTGCGCCGCCGTGAGGTCGTGATCAGCAGTACGTACTTGTGGCAGCAGGTGCTGCAAGATCGCGAAGCGAACACCCCATGGCAAAAGCTGCGGCGCAATCTGCTGCTGTTCTTGCAGCTCTTGATTCTGCTGCTGCTGGTGCTGGCGCTGATGCGACCATTCATCATCGTCCCGGCGGTGAGCGCGGGGCAAATCGCCGTGCTGCTCGACGCCTCAGCCAGCATGAACGCCACCGATTCAGCACAGGGGACGCGCTTCGCGGAAGCCCAGCAGCGCGCGCTGGAACTGGTCGATACCATGAGCGCGGGCGACAGCATGACGGTCATCCGCGTGGCGGGCGCGCCGGATGTGCTGATCCCCTACACCGATGACCGCGCCGCGCTCCGTGCCGCCATTCTGGAGGCGTCGCCCAGCCAAGCGGCGGGGGATTGGAGCGCCGCGTTGACCTTAGCGGCGGCGGGTGCCGCGGGATCACAAGACTTCGCGGCGGCCATCATCAGCGACGGCGGCATCCTCGATAATTTGAATCTGCCGCCGCTTCCCGGATCGCTGCGCTATATTCCGGTGGGCACCAGCGGCGATAATGTGGCGATCACCGCGCTGGCGACGCGATCGCTCCCCGGCGAAGCGCCGCAGTTATTCGCGCAGGTCGCTAACTACGGCAGCACCGATGCTGAAGTGATCTTCTCGCTGCGCGCCGACGGTGAGTTGTTCTCAGCGGAGAATTACACGATCCCCGCGAACGGGGCACAGCCGATGGTGAGCGATAATCTACCGGAAGCATTTACCACGCTCGAAGCATCGATCACCTTCCCAACGGGCGGCACCTACACCGATTATCTTGAGCAAGATAACCATGCGTGGACGATCAACACGGCGAGCGGCGCACGCCGCGTGCTGTTGATGACGCCGGGAAATCTGTTCGTACAGCAGGCGCTGCGTATTCTGCCGGAAGTGCAAACCTTCCAAGCCGATCCGGGACGCGGTCTGCCGAATGCGACCTTCGATGTTTCGATCTTCGACAGCTACCTACCCCCTGTACTGCCGACGACCGGCGATCTGCTCATCATCAACCCGCCGAATTCGACGAGTCTGTTTCAAGTGGGTGCGGAAACCGAAGACGCGGGCAATATCCGCGTAAGTGACGATCCGCGCATGGCCTATGTCGATTTTTCGACCGTCAATGTGCGCGCCTTCAAGCAGATCAGCGCTGATTGGGCGGAACCGCTCATCGTGGCGGATGGCGGCCCGCTGCTGCTGGTGGGTGAGGTCGGCGATCAGCAGATCGCAATCCTGACCTTCGATCTGGCAGACAGCGATCTGCCGCTGCAAATCGCCTTCCCGGTGCTGATTTCGGCGCTGCTCGACTGGTATCACCCGCCGCGCGCATTGGAAAACACCGAAGGGCTGCGCGTCGGCCAGCCGATCACCGTGCAATTGAGCGGATCGATGGATGGCGGGCACGTGATCGCCCCGGATGGCAGTGTCAACAGCTTGATCGGCGATGGGGCATCGCGCTTCTTCGCTGGCACCGATGTCACCGGGCTGTATACACTGGAGATGACGCAGGAAGACACCGTCGTTGAGCGCGATCCGTTCGCCGTCAACGGGTTTGATGCCAACGAAAGCCAAATCGCGCCGCGCACGACTCTGACGCTTGGGCAGACAATCCTCGACAGCACCGCGCCCGAAGAAGAAGTGGGACAGCAGGAATTTTGGTCATGGCTGGCGCTGGCCGCGCTGATCGTGCTGCTGATTGAATGGTATGCTTATCACCGTCGCCTGAACGCACCTACCTTGTTTAGGCCTTTGGCACGAGGACGAGCATGAAACCCACAATTGAACATATTGCGCTGTGGACATCACAGCTTGAAACACTGCGCGATTTCTATGTCACGCAGTTGGGCGGAACCGCCGAAAATCTGTATCACAACCCGCAGACGAATTTCCGCTCGTATTTTGTGCAGTTCGGCACCGGGACGCGGTTGGAATTGATGGAACGACCGGAGGTTAGCGCCGCAAGCGGTTCTGCCGATCCGGTCGTTGGATGGGCGCATATTGCCCTCACGATCGGCGGCAAGGAAACCGTCGATACGCTGACAAACACCCTGCGATCGGCAGGCGTGCGAATCGCGAGTGAACCTCGGTGGACGGGTGATGGGTATTATGAGAGTGTCATCCTCGATCCCGATGGCAACCATGTCGAATTGACCGCAGAGAAGGAAGCCGCACCCCCAGCCGCGGTGGAAGGCAGCACTGCCGCCCAAATCGTGAACAGTGTGGCACACAGTACCGCGGCCAGTCATGCGGGCAGCGAATTCACCGACCTGTTGGAGCGGGCGCGCAATGTCCCCCCGAAGGAATTGTGGGATTTCCTAAGCCACGATGTGAAAGGGATGTTGGCCGTCATTCAGGGATCGCTCGATCTGCTGCGTACTTCTGAAACGGGCTTCAGCGTCGAGGATCACCAGTTGATGGATTTGATTGCCCGGTCTGCCGATCGCGCCATCCTGATCGTGGATGCATATACCGAAACCTATGCACCCCCGCCTGAAGAGTGAACACCGTTTCGCTTCTGTGTTGAGAGTAGTGATCCATGACGTTTACCGCGCCGATTGCGCTTTTGCTCCTGCTTGTCCTGCCCGTCGTGATCTGGATCGGGCGACCGCGACTCGCCTACCGTCGCAGGCGCGATCTCTCCAGTCTGCTGCTTCGTGCTGCCATCCTCACGCTGGTGATCCTTGCGCTGGCCGGTGCGCAGAGCGTGCGCTCCGCCGACAGTCTGGCAGTCGTATTCGTGGTCGATGCCTCCGCGAGTATGGGCAGCGATGCGCGCACCGCGCAGATCGACTACATTCAACAGGCGATCGGCGGCATGCGGCCTGAGGATCAAGCCGGGGTGGTCGTTTTTGGCGGGGATGCCGTGGTCGAACGCGCCATGAATCAAATCCGCCAGATCACACAAATTCGATCGACGCCGAACACAAGCAATACCGACTTTGAAGAAGCGATCAATTTGGGCTTGGCGCTCCTACCGAGCGATGCGGCGCGTCGTCTCGTCATCCTCAGCGACGGCCTGCCAACGATTGGCGATCCGCAGCGCGCCGCCGAACGCGCCGCCGCGGTGGATGTAGAGATCAGCTATGTGAATTTCGCGCGCGATCCGCAGCCTGAAGTCGCGCTGACCGATGTGCGCGTGCCGGAAAGCGTCACCGCCGGGCAGCAGTTTGATCTCAGCCTCACCGTCGAAGCGGAAGCGGCTATGGCCGCCGCGGTGAGCGTAGAAGCGGGAGGGATTACCCTCAGCCGCCAGCAGGTCGATTTGCAAGCGGGCGTGAACAATTTCACGCTGCCGCTGACCGCAGGCAGCACCGGGTTCCGTGATTTCCGTGTGATCGTCACCCCGTTGGGCACCGACGGCTTTTACCAAAACAACCAACTGGCAGCCTTCAGCCGTGTGATCGGATCACCGCGTGTGCTGGTCGTCAGCCGTACCGATGAGGAATCACGCTATTTGGTCGAAGGATTGACGCAGCTCGGCCTAGAGGTGACGGTCAATACACCGTCACAGCTTCGCAGCGGTGTTGCCCAGTTAGAGGAATACAGCGCCGTTGTGCTGGCGAACATTCCGGCGACGGTCTTGACCGAAAATCAAATGCGGTCGATTCAAACCTATGTGCGCGATCTCGGCGGCGGGTTGATCGTCGTCGGTGGGCCGGAAGCGTATGCGCCGGGAGGGTACTTCCAAACCCCACTGGAAGAAACGCTGCCCGTGCAAATGCAGCTTCAAGATCAGCAGCGTATCCCCCAGCTCACGATCGAATATGTGGTCGATCGCAGCGGTAGTATGGCGATGGTCGGCAGCAGCGGCGTTGAAAACGTTGAGCTGGCGAAGGAAGCGATCATCCGCTCGATCGAGTTTTTGCAGCCAAGCGACCGCGCGGGCGTGATCGGCTTTGATGCGCAAGCCTATGTGCTGGCGGACGTTCAGCCGGTGCTGAATCGCGGCGCGCTGCAAGCGCTGGTGGGTACGCTGACCTCGGGCGGCGGCACCGACATCATGGCAGGGATGCGCCTCGCCGCTGAAGCGATGCAGCAGGAAATCACCGCGCGCCGCCATATCATCCTGCTCACCGACGGCGGCGCGAGCGATCGCGGCTTGGTCGATCTGACTCACAACTTGAACCAAGACTTCGGCGTGACCACCTCGGTGATCGCGATCGGCGGTGAAAACCCCGGCTTCCTGATCGACATGGCAACCGAAGGCGGCGGCAATTATCACGTCGCCGAAAGCATCGAAAGCATCCCGACGATCTTCACGCAGGAAACCGTGCTGGCGACGCGCAGCTATATCATCGACGGCGATTTCACACCCGCCACGCGTGATCTCAGCAGCATCCTCAACGGGATCACCAGTGCGCCGCCGCTGCACGGCTACGTCGCGACGACGGCCAAGCAAACCGCACAGGTCGCGCTCGTCTCGCCGGATGAATTTGCCGATCCGATTTTGGCGACATGGCAGTATGGGTTAGGGCGCGCGGTCGCCTTCACCAGCGATGCCACCGCGCGCTGGGCAAATGACTGGGTACAGTGGCCGGACTTTGCCCGCTTTTGGAATCAAGCAGTGCGCTGGGCCATCGTCGAAGGGACGGGCGACAACCTCGAAACCCGTGTGATCATGAACGGCGAAACTGCGCGTGTGATCGTCGATGCGCGTGGCCCCGGAGACGATAACACCTTCTGGAATGGCTTGGATCTACAGGCATCGGTCGTGCGCGGCCAAGCGCTGGAAGTGCAGACGATCCAGCTTCAGCAGGTCGCACCGGGCCGCTATGAAGCTACCTTCACCCCCACCGGGGAAGGCGCTTACTTCTTGCGCGTCAGCGGCACCGATCCGAACAGCACAGACACAGTGAGCGCGGAAAACCTGAACCAGACGAGCGGTTGGGTGATGAGCTATTCGCCGGAGTTCGCGCTGCGCGGGGATAATCGCGACAGCATTCTGTCCGAACTGGCGGCGATCACCAGCGGCGGCGATGGCACTCAGAATAACCTCACCACCACGCCGGAGCGCGTCTTTGATCACAACCTGAACGCGGGCGAATCGCGATCGCTGCTGGCACCCTATTTGCTGCTGCTGGCGCTCGTGCTGCTCCCGGTTGATGTGGCTGTACGCCGCCTGATCATCACGCGATCGGACTTGGGGCGGCTGCGCGCATGGTTGAACCGTACGCCCGCCGCCCCTGAAACCCGTGAAGTCGTCACATCGCTGCAAATGGCGAAACAGCGTGCCCAGCTCCGTACTCAAGAGACCGCCGGGGTGAACGCATCAGGCATTGAAAATGGGGAGAGTTTCCCAACGACCACGCCTTCGGCTCCGCCTGCCGTCACACCACCGCCCGTGAAAACGCCGCCCGCTGTTTCGGCGGATCCCGTTCGATCCGCGACACCGCCCCCAGCGCCCAAATCCGCGCCTGCCCCCGCCCCCGATTCGACGGATGGTGGGAATTTGGCCGGAAAACTGCTCGAACGGCGGCGTAATCGAGGGGAATAGTGGCTTGCGATTGTCCGAACATCGGTTGTAGGGGCATAGCGTAGCGCACGTCCGTAGGATGGGCGCTGCTATGCCCTATTGCCGATTCCTTTGACGCTATCCGATCGGCGTTTCGGTCGGCGGAACCGGGGTGGGTGTAGGCGGCGGTGCCACATCCGGCACGTTGAGAGCATTCGGCGGCAGGTTGAGGGCGTTCCCCCAAATCCAGCCCACCTGCGACTGCGGCGTAAGCACCTGATACCAGTAGCTCCCCGACACAAACGCTTTTCCGGTCAAAGTGACAGTCGTCCCAGCAGTAAGCGTAAAGAGATCGTCGTAACTGGGGCTAGGGCCGCTCCATACGACGGTAAAATTCGTGATCACAGTGGCGGTCAATGGGCCTTGTTCGGCAGGGGTGTCGGTCGGTGGGATCGGCGTTTCTGTAGGCGGCAGCGGGGTCTCGGTCGGCGGGATTGGCGTATCGGTGGGCGGAAGGGGCGTATTCGTCGGCGTGAAGGTAAACGGCACCATCGTACGGGTTGGGGTACGTGTTGGCGTGGACGTCTCGCTTCCAGAGGCGGTCGGGGTAGCCGTACGCGTAGGGGTTCGGGTCGCCGTTGCGGGCTGCGGCGGCACCACATCCGGCACCGTCTGTGCATCCGGCGGCAGGTTGAGGCCATTTCCCCAAATCCAGCCCACCTGCGACTGCGGCGTGAGCACCTGATACCAATAGCTGCCAGATATGAGTGCTTTTCCGGTCAATGTGACGACGGTATTCGCCATCAAACGGGTCACGATTGCATAACTAGGGCCGGGTCCGCTCCACACAACAGTGTAATTCGTCTTGACGGTTGCCGTGATAGGGGTTTGGGCGGATAACGTGAATTGGCTGGTCGTAATAAAAAAGACCAGACCGATAAGGAGAAGGAAACCAACGGTGCGTTTCAACTACTGCCTCCTGTGTTTTGGAATGCGTCGCTTCTCGCTTCTTTATTATATTGATGTTTGTGTTAAATGTAATTACCGTCCGCACATGTCTACGTATGTAGACAAAAGCGGTAGTAATTTACGACTCTCGCAGGAAATTCACGCAGATTTCACGCCAAAAAAGATAAAAAAGCCTTACAGTATTGTTGTAATCCTTTTCCTATCACTTCCATAGGTATTTGTCTGAATGGCGATTCAACTCGGCTGGTATCTCGAAGATCGTGTCCTCTACGAACGCTACTACCATCATGTCACCATCGAAGAATTGACACGCATGAGCCACCAGTCTCATAGTTTGCACCACCGCGCTGCTGCGCCGATGCATACCTTGATCGACCTCAGCGATGTGAAAAGCTTTCCCACAAACTTAAGCCGTGTTCAGGCCGCGATCACGCTCCCCACAGCGATTGAACGCGGATGGATGGTGGTTATCATTCCCGAAGGGAACGTCCTGCTTCAGTTCGTTGCAGCCTATGCCGCGCAAATTCGCGCCACCAACGCACGCTATCGGATGTTCCGTTCACTCAGCACCGCGGTCGATTTTCTCAATGTAACCGATCCGCAGCTAAATCTCGCGCATACCGCATCGGTACGGTATTTGCAGGCACTTCAGCCAGTGGTTTAAACGTTTCACGATCCTGCGTTCGACCAACATCTCCATCCAGTAGGTATCCCGACCGTCGCCTCAACCGGCAGCGCTATCAATACCCAGCACAAAATTCGCACAAATGACCCCTACGCCGGGGCGAAAATTCGTTATAGTTGTAGCAATTGCTGGCGTGTCACCCCTGCGTGATGTGTCGGCATATGTGCCTATGACGTAACTGGAATGGGGGACTCAAGACAGCATGACTCGCTTTAATCGTGCTTGGGCACTGCTGGTGGCGGTAATCCTTTGTGTGACTTTGGTCGGCGGGGCATCTGCGCAAGACTCCACACCAGAGGCGGCACAAATGGCGATTGCTGCGCAGCCGTGTGCGGCCCCCGGAACGCTCACCATGCGTGTCTGGGATCAGAATTGGGCAGCGGTTATTCAGCAGTCAATCGACGCGTGGATTCGCGATTACTGCCCCGGCGCAACGGTGACCCTCGAAACCGTCCCGTGGGATCAATACTGGACGCTGCTGCGTACAAATGCGACATCGGGCGATCTGCCGGATATTTTCAATGTGTCCCAAGACCGCTTCTATTTCTATGCAAACAATGGCGCAGTGCTCGACCTCCAGCCGTACTGGGATCAGTACGGGGTCGATACGACGATCTGGGGAACCGGCATGGTCGATCCGTACCGGTGGGGCGATAGCCGCGATCTGTACGCAGGGCCGGTCAACTGGGATACGGTTGTGGTGTACTACAACAAAGACATGTTCGACGCGGCGGGTTTGGCATACCCCACCGCTGAATGGACATGGGACGATTTCGCGACCGCCGCCGCCGGGCTGACCGATCCGGTCAACGATGTCTACGGAGCCGCCGTGTACAGTGAATATCAGGCGGGCTACCCGAATTGGATCGCGGCGACCGGTATCCCGCCGATCGTCGGGGCTGGGCGCACCCAGTGCACGCTGGATCAGGAACGCAGCATTCAAGCACTCGAATTCCTCAAGGGCTTAGAAGATTCCGGGTACATGCCCAGCGTCAGCGTGATCGGTGGCGCCACCGCAGACGACAGCTTCCGCTATTGGCTCTCCGGGCGCGTGGCGATGGTCACCAACGGATCGTGGAACCTGCCGACCGCGCTCGAACAGGCGACCTTCAACTGGGATGTCGTACAGCTTCCGCGCAACCCTGAAACGGGTCGCAGCCGCTCGATTCTCCATTCGGTCGGGTATGTGGCCTCCGCGAATACCCAGAATGCCGACTTGGCGGCGAACTTGATCCTCTATTTGGTCAGCGACGAAGGATCAGCATTCTTCGCCAACGCGGGCGGCGTGGCCCCTGCCAACCCAACGCAGCAGGAAGCATGGGTCGCTTCGTTCGGGAATACCAGCGTCAATGTCCAAGCATTCGTGGATGCCATTACCGATTCGCAGGGTGTGACGGCGTTCGATGAGATTTGGGATGCAATCAACACCGAACTCGTCATCAATATCTTTGACCTGAATGTTCCGGTGCGCGATGCCGTCCGTCAGGCCTGTGCTTTCGTCAACGAGCAGCTTCAAAGTCAGTAGAAAGTGGTTGAATGAGCCGGAGGTCGCAAGGCCTCCGGTTCTCACTTCCGTATGACCGTATTCCTCAATGCGTTTGGCAAAACTCCTCTCACACGGCGGCGCGCCTTGTGGGGGCTGGCGCTGGTCGCTCCGAATGTGCTGGGGCTGCTGTTTTTCTTTGGCATCCCTGTCTTGATGGCTTTCCGCACCTCGCTGTTGGACTGGAACGGCATTCGCCCCCCCATCGATATAGGGTTGGCGAATTTCGATCGCCTGCTGCACGACCCGGCCTTCTGGAACGCGCTGCGTGTGAATGTGCAGCTTTTGCTGATGACGGCTCCGCTTGGGGTGGCGCTGGCGATGGGATTGGCCGTGCTGCTCAACCAGCGGCTCAAAGGGCGATCCTTTTTCCGCACCATTTACTTCCTGCCCGTCGTCACATCGAGCGTTGCGGCGGCGATGGCATGGACGTACATTTTTCAGACGCATTACGGGGTGATCGCCAATCTGCTTGCGCCGTTCGGCGGGCAGGATGTCAACTGGCTGACGCGCCCCGATTTGATTTTGCACCCGGTCGCCCTCGTGATTGTGTGGCAGCGGCTCGGCTTCGACATGATCCTGTATCTCGCGGGGCTGCAATCGATCCCGCGCCCCATGTACGACGCGGCGCTCATCGATGGCGCAAACCGCTGGCAGAGCTTCCGCTTCATCACCCTGCCGCTGCTGTCGCCCACAACGTTTCTAGTCGTGGTCTTGCAGGTCATCAACGCCTTCCAAATCTTCGATCAGGTGTACATCATCACGGCGCGCACCACACGGGGCGGCATGAACGGCAGCGCGACGACGCTTTCGCTGTTCTTGTATGAGACCGCGTTCACACAGTCCGAACTCGGTTATTCGGCGGCGATCGCGCTGGCGCTGTTCGTCATCACCTTAGGCTTGACGGTGACGCAGATCGTGCTTCAGCGGCGCTGGGTTTACTACGAAAGCGGGGCGGCATGAGCGATGTTCAGGTTGTGGAAACAGGCGTCCACCGCGACGATCTCGGCATCGCCATGCGAATCGTCGTGTATCTGATTCTGATCACCGGGGCGCTGGTGATGGCGCTGCCGTTCTTCTGGATGATCTCGACCGCGTGTAAACAGCCGACCGAACTCAATACCCTGCCGCTGCGCTGGATTCCCGAAAACAGTGTGTGCTTGGAGAATATACAGGCGCTCTACCAACTTTCGCCGGACTTCAACCGCTACCTGCTGAACAGTGCCATCGTGACGATCGCGCGCACCGTCGGCCAGTTGATCACCTGCTCGCTGGCGGCTTACGGATTCGCACGCTTCCGTTTTCCGGGGAAAAACCTGTTGTTCGCGCTGTCGCTCGGCCTGCTGATGATCCCATTTCAGGCCATCTTGATCCCTGAATACCTGCTGCTGCGGCAGATCGGATGGCTGGATAAGTTCGCGGCGCTGATCATCCCCGGATCGTTTAGCGCCTTCGCGATGTTCCTGCTGCGGCAGGCGTTCATGCAGATCCCGGTCGAACTGGAAGAGAGTGCGATGATCGACGGGGCGAATCCGCTGCAAGTGCTGTGGCGAATCGTGCTGCCGCTTTCCGGAGCGGCGCTGGCCGCCTTCGCTGTGATCACCATTCAAGCGGCATGGAATGACTTTCTGTTTCCGCTCGTCGCGGCGGGCACCAATCCCAACGTGCGCGTGGTGACGATTGGCGTAGCCCTGCTGCAAGGGGAGCGGCTCACGCCGTGGAATCTGCTCATGATGGGATCGTTTTTGGCGACGCTGCCCATGCTGGCGCTGTTTGTCCTGCTCCAGCGTTACTTCGTTGAAGGCGTGTCGCTCAGCGGGTTGGGGGGGCGGTAAACAACCAACCGCTGTTCGTAGGGGCAGGTCTGAGACCTGCCCTTCACGTTCGCTACACCGCCGCCGCATTGAGCTTTCGCACGGCCTCTAACGCCTTTTTCGCGCTCTCAATCGGCCCACTGCCGACTTCCATATCTACGATCACCCCATTTTCGTCGATCACAAAATAGGAGCGGTTCGTCCACGGCAGCGAGACCCCACCCAACACATTCATCTGCGTGCCGTACAGGGCATGCACCTTGAAACCGGCATCGCTCAGCAGATCGTACTTGATACGGTGATTTTCGCCCCAGCCTTTCAGCGCTTTCGGCACATCGGCGCTGATGCCGAACACCACCGCGCCCGCTTCTTTCAAATCGTCGGATTCATCGCGGAACGCGCACGCCTGCGCAATGCAGCCAAAACTGAATTCGTTAGCCTTCGGGAAGAAGAACAGGACGACTTTGCGCCCGCGCAGACTGCTCAGGCGGATAAGTTGATTATCCTGATTGGAAAGTTCGAAGTCGGGGGCGGGTTGACCCAAAGCGACCATACAGCACTGACCTCACTATCGCTAAAAACGGTTACACAGCCAACCGTAGCCCCGCAAGCTGAACGTTAAATGAGAAGCTGAAAGATGTTTCGTGAAATCCTTCTCAAAGTCGCTTAACCCTCGAAATATCGCTGCTCAAACCCATCCCACCCGGGGTTATCGCTCAAGCGGATCGCCTGCGTGCCGTCCCACAGGTAAATGTCCTGCTCGTCAGCGTTCAAGTCGAGGACGGTGCTCAGTTGCAGCAGCAGACTCCCGCTCTGCCATTTGGCATTGGTCAGAAACAACCCATCCTCAATCAACGTGATCGCGCTCGCATCGCCCGGCAGGCCATTCCACACATATGCATGGGGAACGCCCGCTTCATCGACAATGGGGAAGACCAGCGATCCATCCGATCCCCATGCATACGGATAACCTTGAACACCATATTGATCGGTGATCAGCGTCGTGGTGTCGCCATCCCACAGGGATAACTCGACGTACGGATTTTCACCTGACCGGATCAGAATATTGCCGCTCGGCGTCCACTGCCCAACGGCGATGTTTTCCAGATCATGGCTCACATTCACAAGTCCCGTTTCACTCCAAACATAGAATGATCGCGTCCCATCGCGATCGGCTGTGATCAGCGCCGAGTCATGAGCAGGTGAGGGCTGCACATCCCGGATCACCCCGATTTCCGGCGTCACATCGCGATCCTGCACCCCATCCCACAGGTGAATCTCACCCGTTCCCTGAGTTTCCGTATCCCATCCTTGGACGAGTCGATACCACACCAGATGTCCGTTTGGCAGCCAGAAAAAGCCCATTGCGGAGTCTTCATCCGGCGGGAAAACCGTCGATTCCCCCGTGATCGAATCCCACACAAACATCTGGTAGCTGCCGCTGAGCGTGGGTTTGACCCAACCGGCAAGCGAACGACCGCTTGGCGACCACTGCGCATCGCCAAGCACATCCGCGCCGTGCATGATTTCGGTCGTTTGCTGCCCATCCCAATAGGTAAGCGAGACCACCGCATCAAATGAAACAGGGTTGGTTTGTATGGATCGCCAGAAGAGATGGTCGTCGGCATTGACGGTAAGGCGAAGGAATGGCTCCGGTGAATGCAGACCCTCTGCGATCACTGTCACACCCTGCCCGTCCCACACATAGACGCCGAAGGTTTCTGCCCTGTTCTGTGTCGCCGACCAAACCAGCCTCCCATCGTCCAACCAGTCCAACCAGTCGAGAACCGAACTATAGGTGTAGAAATCGCCGACCCAATCGTGCACTCCACTGATGATCTGCGAGGATTGGGTAACAGGATTCCATACAGCTAACGACCAGCGAGTCGAATCTGTCGAGTCAACAATCCACCACGCGATTCGCCCATCTCGCGCAAAGGTAGGCCCGGCGATTGAACCTTGATGGGGAATGATCTCAACAGCGCTGCCATCCCACAAAAATAAGCGGCGTTCTTCATCAACTGCGCACATCCAGCCCCACTGCGTGGAGGACACGCGAAAAAGGTCTCGACATCCTCCGGCGTCAGGCGTCAGGTTGACCGCCTGCTCACCATCCCACGTGAACACCTGCTGATCGCCGCTCGGTTGTTCCGACAGCCACAGGATCGGATCGAAGGGTGGGCTTTCCGGCGAGTCCTGCGCTGCCGCAGGCGAAAGGGCAACCATTGTTAGGAACAGGGCGATCAGGGCGAAACGCATAAGGTTGTTCATCCTTCAATGAGTGAACTACACCTCAGGATTATCACGAAAAGGGCGCGATCGACATCGATCACGCCCCAACGATTGCCCGATGACTGCCACACGCGCTACATTTCCTGCAGCACACGCCGCGCGATCACCATGCGCTGCACTTCGCTCGTCCCTTCGCCGATCGTCATCAGCCGTTGATCGCGGTAGATGCGTTCGACCGGGAATTCGCGGCTGTACCCGTAACTGCCATGAATCTGGATCGAATTGCGCGCTGTCTTTTCCGCGACTTCGCTCGCCATCAGTTTCGCCATCGCGGCGTATTTGCCGAAGTCCTTACCCTGATCCTTCAGCCATGCCGCCCGGTACACCATCAGCCGCGCCGCTTCGATCTCCATCGCGGCATCGGCGATCATCCACTGAATCGCCTGATATTCCGCAATCGGCTTGCCCATGCTGTGCCGCTGCTTGGCATATTGGATCGCGGCTTCATAGGCCGCTTGTGCCAAGCCCACACTCAACGCGCCGATGCCGATTCGCCCGTTATCGAGCGTTTGCAGCACCTGCTGAAGCCCGCGCCCTTCGGCACCCAGCACCGCATCACCGGGGACACGCACATTTTCAAACGTGATCATGTACGTCGGCGACGCCTTCAAGCCCATTTTCTTTTCCGGTGGGTTGATGATCACGCCGGGGAGGTCGGTATCGACCAGCATCATCGACATCCCGCGCGATCCGGCCTCGCGGTCGGTGCGCAGCATCACGTTGATCACCGGGGCGATGCCCGCATTAGTGATCCATGCCTTGTGCCCGTTGACAACCCAACCATCGCCCTCACGCACCGCGTAGGTTTGCGCGCCCTGCAAATCGCTGCCCGCCTGCGGTTCGGTCAGCGCCAGCGCACCAAGCACGGTGCCGCTCATCAGTAGGGGCAAATACTTCTGCTTTTGCGCATCGCTGCCCCAGCGGGCGATCGGCGCGCAGCCCAGCCCGTTATGGGCGGTGATGCTCAAGGCGGTGGAGCCGCACGCCCGTCCCAATTCTTCGACGGCAATCGCGATGCTGATCGTGTCCATTTCCATGCCGCCGTACACTTCGGGAATCTCCAACCCCAACAGGCCAATGTCGCGCATCTTGCCGATCATGCCCCAGTTGATCTGACCGGTTTCGTCATGCTCGGCGGCGTGCGGTTTCACTTCCGCTTCACAGAAATCACGCACAATGCGCTGCCACATCACCTGTTCGGGATTCAGTTCGAAATCCATAGATGAAATTCCTTTATCCTATTCGTAAGGACGGGCACTTTTACCGAATAGTATACGGCGAATCGCGCAGGGGACTTTACAAAACGAACCTTTCGTGCCACATATTATTATTGAGCCATAGTAGAATGTCTCAAACGGCACTATCTGGCACTATGGTCGCTTGTCACACAGGGGCCGCTAGGTTGTAGCTGAAAAGCGAGGCTTAACTTGGGGTGCACCGGGCGCACGGTTGGTCGTGCGCCCGATGAGAGAGCCTGATTTAGCGGATGTTCAAGCTGCCCACGCCGCCATCATAGTGAATGATGATCGGGCGGGTTTCCGCGACCGCACCTTCAAAGCCGGGGGTCTGCCACGTACCGCTGCGATCGAACCCGCTGCCCGCGCCCGACAGGCGGACGAAGCGCGACGGGACATTCACGCCGCCGATTCCGCTCTTGACGGTGACGCTCGTCGGGGTGGATTCCGGCACCTGCACATCCACTTCGCCCACGCCGCCGCGAATCTTGGTGGCGATCGTCGCGCCCGGTTCAACGATCACGTTGAGTTCGCCCACGCCGCCGCCAATCGTCAGATCCACTTCAGCGCCCGCTTGTACCGTCAGCTTGATTTCACCAACACCGCAGTCCAGCGAGGTTTCATACTTGCCCGCCGGGATCAGGAGCTTCATTTCGCCCGCGCCGCCAGAGACATGCAGTTTGGTCAGGTTCAAGCCGCGCAAATCGATCACCGATTCGCCAACACCGCCGCGAATATCGAGATCCATCGGCAGCGCAGCGCTTAAACCGACATCCCAGCGGAGCTGGCGCTTGCTGCCAATCCAGCCAAGCGCGCCCCGGAACCACTGCTTCGCGCCCGCCGACTGGCTGAGCGACACGACGCGTACGCCTTCGTCATTGGTTTCAGCGCTGAAGCGAATATCACCGACGTAGATCAAGTTGGCTTCGATCAGCTTACCTTCGGTTTCCAGCGCTTTGATCGTGGTTTCGCCAACCGACAAATCGATACGGACACGTGCCGCCGTCCCTCCGGCGATGTCAGCTTCAAACGCGCCGGACTTGATCTCTTCTTCCGCGTTGGTGCCGATGTCCTTGAAGAACTCGCGCATATCATCGCCGAGCTTCTCGAACGAGAAAGACCATTCGGTCTTGTAGTTCTTCTGATTGTCGCCCATGAGCTGAGGTCTCCTTCGTGAAGGGCGGTTTGTTGGCCGCCCTGTCTCTAACAAGGTTGAGAGTTTGCCTGATCGTTTTGTATCACCCAGTGATTCGCCGGGGATACGATTTTGTTCAATTACCGAAGATCGATTCCGCCGATCCCGCCAGTGATAGTGACTTCGATCCGCTCACCTTCAGCGGCAGACGCATAAGCGCTGGTTTCGTACAGACGGTTGTCGCCCTCTTCGCGCACAAAGTCCAACCAAGCGGGAACATCGATACCGCCTAAACCACGGCTGGTCGTCACGCGGATGGGCGCTTCATCCGGCAGATCGACCGACATCCCGCCAACCCCGCCCGTGATGTTCAAGGTTGCCGCCGCGCCTTGCAGCACGGTGATGTGTCCACCCCCTACGCCGCCCGTGACGTTGACCTCATAAGCGCCGTCCGCCGCCGGAAGGGTGATCGTCGTATCGCCCACACCGATATTGAGATTGACGCTGGTCACATTCACGCCGGTTAAATCGAGGGTGCTGCTGCCCACGCCCGTATTGACATCCAATTCCACCGGAAGATTCGGCGCAATTCCGACACGGGTATACATATCGTTTTCCGGCCCGCTGAAGAAGAACGGGAAGAAGCTGATATTCGTACTGCCTTCATCGTCATACCGCAGCGTGATCGATCTCTGCGTGCTGCCGGTGGCGGCAAACTGCACATTGCCGACATGTGCCGTATCCACGGTGATCAAATCGGTCGAGTCGTTGAGGGCGTTCACCGTCATCTCCCCAACCGCATTATTCAACGAAATGCGCGCACTCTCAGCGCCTTCAAGCGGTTCGCTGAAGGTATCGTGCGTCACCTCTACGCCCTGCACCAAGCCAACCGATGGCCCAATAATCATCAAGGCGATAATCACCACGAGGGTGCCGCCGCCAATCAGCAGAGAAAGTCCCCGCTGCCGCCCGAACAAAAGATCAACGCCAATCGCGATCAGGATAATCGGCCACAGCCGCCCCAAAACCGCGATATTGGCCGCTGAGATAATGTTCGATTGGCGAAGCAGCCACACGACGCCAATGCCGATGAGAACGAACGCCCAAATAGAGGTTGAACGACGGTAGTAATGATCATCTGCATGCTGATTTTGCATAGTTCCGCATCCTTTCCGCGAAGCCTATCCCTTGATAGGCCAGCGATGCATGCTCAAACTATGGTACTTTACGCAAATGAGGACGAACGGTTGCGCCTGATCGTCACTTTTTTTGCAAGATTTTTATCACATCGGGGCTTCGAACTGCTTCACGATGAGCGGATGTGCGGGATCGGTGGCGGCAGAGTGTTCGCGAATGCTGAAGCCAAGATGCAGATAAAACGGAATCGCCATCTGCGAAGAATAGAACCACAGCAGCGACGCGCCTTGTGCCATCGCATAATCGAGGCAGCGCTGCACCAACCGTTTCCCATAACCGCCGCCGCGTAAATGAGGCATCACCGTGACACCGCGCATCCGCCAATGCGATGGATCGCTTTCGCCGGGGAACGGCTCGTGGATCACCGAAGCGCTGCCCACCGCCTGATCTTCGGCATCGCCCACATACAATCCAAAGTGGATCGTGTCCGGGGCATCATCGCCGGGATATTGACTGTGCGAATACGGCTCATCCGGGCGCAGCAGTGCATAACGCAGGGGAACCACCACTGCCGCCGTCACAGGGATGATCCGTATCAAGGGTTGTCCCATGCTTGCCGCCCCTTTAATGACCAATACACATCGGCGGGCCTTCCGGTGGATATTCCCATGAGCCCTGAATCTGCGCCGACGCCGCCATCTCGCGGTACTCGTTGTAGGTGGCGATCAGTCCGGTGCAATCGCCTAAGATTTCGTCCGTCTGCCCCTGCAAATACCAGCACTCGAAACGCCGTTCACGGAGCGGGATCGCCTGCATGATTTGCAGCGATGAACAGCGGTGCAGCGCATCACGGGCGGCTGAAAAGTCGCTGCCGAGGAAATATTCCCGGCCCAACCGGTACCAGCCTTCCGACCATGCGGGCGCGCGTTCGGTCACTTGCAGGCAGTACGACACCGCCTGATCGTGTTCGCGCAGCAGGCTGGAGACTTCACACAGGCGCAGGCGTGCTTTCACATTGTCGGGATCGATCGCCAGCACCTCATAGTAGTTGACGGTCGCCGCATCCGTGTTGCCGATTTGCAGCGCATAGAGCGCCCGCTCAAAGTAGAGCAGCAAAATTTGATTGTTCAGACTGAGCGCTTCCTCAACCGTCGCGCCTGCCGCCGCATAATCGCCGAGATTGCTCTGCGCCAGTGCCAGCGCCCGTAGGGCGTCCAGCCGGAAAGCACCATTCGCATAAGAGGCCGAATCGGTGACGGCTTGTTCCAATTCCCGCCGCGCTAGTGCATGATTACCGGCCCGCGTATAGGCGAGTCCTGCCGCTGTGCGTGCGAGTGCGTTCTGCGGCTGGTGCTGAAGCACCCGCTGCGCCAGATCCACCCCCATCGCCACATCGCCGATATTCGCCAGTGCGAACGCCTGCACCGCCTGCAAATCAATATCCAGCGGGTCGAGTTGGTAAGCATCACGAGCCGCTTCCAACGCCAATTCTTGATCGATCGCACCGTCATAATCGGCATAGCTGCGGTAGATCAAGGCGCGCACCAGCACGGCCAGCGCCCCGGAATCGACCGGATTAGCGCTCAAAGCAGCACGCGCTGACTCAATCGCACCGTTTAAGTCACCGATCGCAAAGGCTCGTGCTGCTGCCCGCCGTTGATCGGCGTTCAGCGCGGCGTTAGCCGCGTCACCGCGCGGCGCAACCAACCACACCGCGATTCGCTGGGAAGACAGCGCCCCAACCCCGACCAAAACGCCCATGAAAATGACGAACGACAGACAACCGGAACGACGCCGACGGCGGCGGAACGAAAGCCGAGACTGCGAGCGAACGATGCGCATGATAAGATGACGATTCCCCTGTGCGGGATGGGCGGTGAGGGTAGCCCAGAGTGTAACCAACACAGGGGAAGTCTACAAAGGACTTTAGGTTCAATTGGCCAGTTTGGCCAGCACCAAAATATAGCCGCCGCGCGTGGGGAGCGGACTGCCCCCGAACCGCTCTGCACGGATGTAATACAGCCCGGTCTGTGGCAGGGTGTAGCGCTCGATACGCGCGTCCTGACCGCTGCCGCTGTCGTCGTCACTAGAGAGCGGCGTCAGGTTGGCGTCGAGCAGTGTCAGCAGCGGATCGAGATCGCCATCGGCGCGGCTCATGCTCACCGTAATCGCGTCACCTGCCCGTCCGTAGAAGACATACAACACTTCCGGCGCGCTGTCATCGATCCGTCCCGTCACGGTCGATCCATAGCTCATGCGCAGGGCGTTCGGCTGCACACCATCGAAGGCGCTGCCCGCGCTCGTCACTGTGAGCGCATAACGGCCTTCGGTGCTGCCGGAGGCACGCTGGTAACGGGTCGCGATGACGGTATAGACTCCGTCGGCAGGCAGTACGAAATCGCGGATCGCGCTGTTTTGCCCACCGCCGCCATCATCATCGGTGATCAGTTCTTGCAGTGTCGCATCGGTGAGGGCGATGAAGGTATCGAGGTTGCCGCTTACCCGGTTCATTGTCAGGCTGACGATCTCATCGCGTCGCCCGCTAAATTGGTAGAAGATAGCTGATCGATCGTTGGTAATCTCGCCTTCAGCAGGGAAATCGAACGTGAGGGGGATCGAAAATTCCGCCGATGCGCCGAGTCCACTTTGCGCGGCAGTTTCGATCGTCAGCACAAACGATCCGCGTGAGCGGCCCGCCGCCTGCCCAAACCGCGATGCGACTATCGCGTACATCCCGTCGTCCTGAATCCCCAACGCGGTGATCTGCGCGTCGAGCGATCCCGACCCGACCACATCATCATTTTCGGCGATGACAAAGCCTTGATTATTGACGACTTGCAGAAGGGCGTCCAAATCGCCGCTGATTCGCTGCATACGTACGGTGATTACGTCCCCGCGCTGCGCGCGGAAGGTGTAATACACCTGTGGGGTCATGTCGGTGATGGTGTTGTAGACCGAATCGCCATAGCGGAGAGCGCTGCCGCTGGCAAATGACACACCTTCGCGGATGATTTCGACTTCGAACGATCCGCTGGTGGTGCCGAGGTTGTAGCCAAAACGTCCGACGATCACGTTATAGCGGGCGGAGCGGGGGAGACGTACAAATTCGAGACGCAGATCGCGCCCGCTGCCGCCATCATCCCGCACGGCAAGCGGATTTCCATCCTCATCGATTACCGTTAGGATGGGATCAAGACTGCCATCGGTGACGGTGACGGTCAGCGTGATCACTTCCCCGCGCAGCCCATCAAACTCGTAGGCGGCGCGCGGGGATGCATCGGTAATTTGCCCGCTGACCGGAGTGCCATACACAATCAGCACAGGTGCATCAGCCGGGGGATTGTCTTGCGCCAAAACAGCGGGCACGCCGGTTAGCGCACAGGCCGCCAGAAAAACCGCACACCAAAATCGCATGAGTCGTCTTCACACACAGCGCGACGAAGGATCATGCGGTTGATTCTGACTGCAAAAGCACATTCTCGCAATTGGTGGTCGCGAGATCTTATTTCCCGACCGCGGTCGGCGTTTTCTTCTTGCGCGTTTGCTTGGCAATCTTCTCGACTTTTTCGTCGCTGGGGGCCTTCCCACCATTCGCATACGTCGCCGATCCGCTGAGAATTTGGTGCAGGCGGTACGAATCGGTACGCGAAGACATATCAAGGCTGACCGGCGTCACCGAGATGTGATGCTTGTGCAGCAGCACATACACATCGCTGTCCGGTTCTGCTTGCGACGGATCGGCGTCGAAGTGATAGCCCATGCGGCCCACATCAGTCAACGCGATGCGCTCCGGGCGCGTCGGCCAATACACGCGGCGGCGGCTGACGCGGGTGATTTCCCACTCCGTCTCAGGCGTCGCGTCGCGCGGTACGTCAATCTTCAACACATCGACATCATCAGGGCGGTGATTGTTCATCAGCCATTCGCCGAACATGCGCGCGAAATGCGCCGCCGTCGTGAAATCGACATTGTTGGAATAGGTCAAATGCAGGTCGGTCGGCGTTTGCTGGCTCATCGCCAACGCGGGGATGCCAAGGCTGGCGGCTTCAAGGGCCGCGCCGACGGTGCCGCTGATGGTGATGCCATTGCCGACGTTGTCACCATAGTTGATCCCGCTGACACACAGTGCGGGCTTACGGTCTGCCAGTTCGAACACCGCATGTTGAACGGACTGGGCGGGCGTGCCGTCTACTGCGTAGACGAGGCGAGTTTCCCCTTTGATGACCATTTCACGTTCATAGATGCGCCCTTCGCTGGTGACCGGCAGGCTGCGGCCTGTGCCGCTCTGCTGTTCGCGCGGGGCGACAACGAGCAAATCGCCAAGGTCGCTGAACGCCTCGACTGCTGCCCACAAACCGGGGCTGGCGATTCCATCGTCGTTGGTAAAGAGGATAAGCGGTCTAATGTCTGACATTCCTTTTTGCTTCCGTTACAGTTACGTTTTGATCGCGTTTAATCATCATAGCATTAAGATTTGCGTGATCAAGGATTACAAATAAACCTTAATGGCATTGCTACTAGCCTTTAATGGATTTTGTCAGGTTTTAGCAGCGACCATGAGCGCCGATTCGTCGCTCAAGCAGTATTCACGATCTGCTGAAAAGCACGAACCGCATTGCCCACGCCATCTTCCGCGCGAAGGCGCTCGCCAAAGTCGCGCGCCCGTTCTTGTAAGCCGCGATCAGTGGTCAGTTCGCGGATCATCCCGCTCAGCTTATCGACGGTGAGCGCACTGCGTGTGACTGGTGCCGCGCCCACTTTCAGCGCATGGATACGCCGTCCCCAATACGGTTGATCGCCCACATGTGAGATGACCGCCGAGGGTCTCCCTGATCGGAGTCCGGCGGCAGTCGTGCCCGCGCCGCCGTGATGGATGATCGCCGCCATGCGTGGAAACAGCCATTCATGCGGGGCGCTGTCGAGCATATACACGGTTGGCGGCAGCGCGTCAGCCGCCAATCCCGCGCCGCCGCTGTGGATCACCGCGCGTTGTCCACTCCGCGCCACACCCTCCAACAATAGGCGCAGGGTCGATTCAGGATTGCGGCTCGACATGCTGCCAAAACCCATATACACAGGCGGTTCGCCCGCCTCAAGGAAAGCCGTCAGTGGAGCAGGCGGTTCCCATCCCTCCGGCGTATCGAGAAACCAATAGCCCGTCACATGCAAATGACTTTCCCAATCGCGAGGCGGCGGCATCACCAACGGACTCACGCCGATCAACGCCGGGGTGCGGTTCCATGTGCGCATATACTCCGATCGAGAAGGCGGCGGCAGGTGAAAACGCTGGCGCACTTCGCGCGAAGGGGCGTACAACACATTGAACATCATCGCTTCGATGAGATAGCCCATCGCGTAGTTGAGGATACTGGTTGTGTTCGGCAGTGGAGCCTGCATCCCGGCAGCGCCGCTGCGCGTGGGTGCCCACGGCGACATCAACCCGGCGACCAGCTTTTTACCCCGCGCTTGGGCCGCTGCACGGAGCGCATCCAGCGTCAGCGCACCGCTGATGAACACGTCGTAGCGGTCGATCAGCGAAACGATCAGATCGGCAATTGCGGCTGCGGGCTGTTCCGCCATCTTCTTCATGCTGCGCAGTTCATCCAGTGGGGTGGTGCGCTTTCCGTCAATCCAATTCACTCCCACATCAGAATTCACCATCGCCTGAATGTCGAACGGAAGCGCTTCAAAGGCAACACCTTCACTTTGAATCCAAGCGCCGTAATTCACGCCTGCCGCCAGTGCGACCTCATAACCAGCGCGCTGCAATCCCTTTGCCAGTGCGACGAACGGCTGTACATCTCCCCGCGAACCAAATGCAAACAGCAGCACACGCATCGAAATCTCCTCATCGTGTGACTCTACGCTTCACCGAGTATACATGGATTGTCACGCCTGCCGGTGAACTATCCCATCAGCGGCAGGAACGATCTATCCAATTGAATCGTCTGGTTCATGGGAAAACCACTATGCCTGCGATAGAAGAGTCTTCGGCGTTTGCAAAGGAGCGCATCATGCGAAAATCTACTTTAATTCTGGTGTTGATCGGCTTACTGACCGTCGCCTTGCCTGTCTTTGCGCAGGAAGCGACAAAGGAAAGCACCCCCGCTGCCGATCTGCTTCCCTTTCCGCTCAGCGCACCGACCGATGCACAAATCGCAGCCGCCCGCGATTGTTCGCTGGCTGAAGGGGACATCACCGCATTTTCGACGCTGGGAGCACCGGTCAGCGAACCAGCGACGAGTGAAGACGCCTGCTCGATTGCTGTTCACGCGCTTAACCTCACCGGGCTGCGCCGATCGGATGACGCGCCCACCGATTTGGAAATGGAACTGCTGCGGCAGATCGCCACCCTCAACCCGGCGCTGCTGCTGCGCAACGAGCTGTTGATTCCCTATTTCCATGAAGTCGAGTTGGTGGGGCTCCCCGAAGGACTCAATCAGCCGGTAACGGATGCCGTCATCGAGTACAGTTTTGTTGGGCTGGGCACCTATGTTGCCTATGATATTCACATCACCGGCGCCGATACGGATCACCCGGTTGTCTCCGGCAGCGCAGAGATCAACACCGACTTCACGCCGGGCACGCCGGAACCAGAGCACCAACTGCCCGACACCGTCGATCCGGCGCTGCGCAGGCGCTTCCCGCGTCCCTGACCGATCTGGTGCCTGTGAGCAATGAAGTCTCGCTGATCGTGTGCTATGACCTGTATCCCGATTGGGCGGTCACGCTCACTCTAGCCGATGACACGCTCGTAACGCTGCAATCTCACGAATCTAACGTGATCGGGGTGGGCGGCCCCATCCAAACGATGATCGACGGTCAGCGTTATGTGCAGTATTCCAGCCGGTTTGTGCTCACCGCTGCCGATCTGTTGGAAGCGCTCGGCTTGGGATTGGGCGACACCCCGGCTTATACCTGCGGTCGCAGCGATGATACGCTGCTCGCGCTCGCGTATCCGTAAAACGATTACGCGACGATTAACGCGATAGCGATCAACGCGGCCAGCACGCCGATCCCCTGCGTGCGGCTCAAGCGCTCGCGCAGGACGATCCACGCCAGCAGCACCGTCGCCGCCGGGTACAATGAACTGAGTACGGCGGCGATGTCGATTCGCCCGGCCTGTGCCGCCAATACGAAAAAGCCATTGCCCGCCGCGTCGAGGAGACCGCCGAGCGCGATCAAGGGCAGCGCGCGCGCCGATGTCACATGGAACGGTTTGCGCGTCAGCAGCACAAACAAACCGAGTCCGCTCACGCTGAACACACGCGCCGTCGCCAGCGGGATAAAGGTCGCGTGCATACTGGCACGCACGAACAGCAGAAAGCCCAACCCGAAGCAAATCCCGGCGATCACGGGCAGCACCAGTACGCGCGGCTGAATCCGCCCCGCATCGGGCGAACGGGCGATCAGCCACACCGCGACCAGACCGATCGCGAAGCCGAGCAGCACAGCGGGTTTCGGTAAGCCCTGTGTCACAAAAGCAGCGATCACAGGTAGGGCGGCGGTGACGACCCCGGCGACCGGAGCGGCGATGCCCATCTGCCCACGCGACAGCGAGGTATACAGAGACAGCAGCCCAAACACACCGATCAACCCTCCCATCATGGCATACGGCAGATCTTCAAGCGGCGGCGGGGCTTCCTGAAAGATCAGCGCCAGCAAAGCGTACATCACCAGCCCGGCAATCTGTGACAGCACGATCACCGCGTAGACGCTGCTCTTCTTGCTTGCGAATCCGCCTGTAAAATCGCCTGATCCGTAAGCGAGCGCCGAAATGATCCCGTAAACCGCTGCCAGTAATTCCGCCGACATAGTTCTAAATCCAGTCAAAAAGCAAAATTGGTAGGCGGCAGCATAGCACAAGTCAGCGGCCCATCGCTACCGGGCATAAGTCCAATAAAAAAGGGGGTTTGGCGTCTTCCACCAAACCCCCTTTTTAGGCCACATCCGGCTAATCGTCTTCCGGAGGTTCCAGCAGCACTGACAGATCGGCGGCGCGCAGATGCGCCGCGATCTCGACATAGCGCTTCCAAAACGCCCGTGTGATCCGATCCGGTTCGCTCGTCACTCCCTGATCGGCGAAGTATTCGCACACGCGGGTCACGTCGCGCTGAAGAATTTCATAGGCGCGGCTGTTCCCCTGCGTGCTCGCCACCTGCGGGAAATCGATCAAGGTGATGTCGCCATCCCAGTACAGGATGTTGTACGCCGATAAGTCGCCATGCACGAAGCCGCTGCGCAGCATCAATTCAATATTGCGCAGCACTTTGTCGAACAGCGGGCGCGCTTCGGCACGTTCCAGCGAAATTTCGCTCAGTGTCGGCGCAGAAAGATTTTCATCACCGCAGTAGCCCATCAGCAGCGCATTGTCGGCGCTGGAGATCGGCTGCGGCACGGCAGCTCCGGCGGCGTAGAGCGTTTGCAGTGTGTTGTACTCGTACATCAGCCACGACGTATGCGCGACCTGTTCGCCGAAGGCCGTCTTCTTGCCGATCGCGCGCATGGTACGGTGATCGGTCTTCTTGATGGTTTTGCCATCTGCGCCGACCACTTCGCGCCCTTCACGGTACATCTTATCGTTGCGCAAATTGCGGAACATACGCGGACGATACACTTTCGCCGCGACGAGCGTCAAGCCCGTTTGCGGGTGCGCGATGCACCGGTAGACATTGGCTTCTTTGCCGCCCTTCACACGCGCCATCACATCGGTGATCAGGCCGCGATCGTAGAACGGTTTGAGCGAGTTGAGCAGCCAACCTTCTTCAAAGCGGGCGGGCTGGTAGGTGGTCTGGAACCCTATATCCGACTCTGGCGCAGAGGTGATCTCTTGGATCACGGCCTGCTGCGATTTTTTCGGCTGGTGTTTGGCTTTCGGTTTGCGCTGCCGCCGCGCTTTGCGGTCGCTGTGCATCGGATCGAATTCGGCTTCGTAGTCGTCGTAGTCGAACAGGTCTGCGTCAAATGAATCGATGTGATCATTTGAAAGGTGAGTCAAGGTCTTGCGTCTCCCATTAGGGTTGAAATTCAGTGTAAACGCGGGAGGGCACAGACTGGCCTTCACCCGCACGGAACCGATGCAGGGTGAGGTGAGTTACGCTGACTTGAAAATTCGGATGCAGACGAGCGTTTCACGGCATCCCGGAATCCATAGACAACGGCACCACCTCGACTATTGGTGAGGTGCCCGGCCTATTGATCTACTGTCCGGCTGACGTGAGGGTAAAGCGTGGAACTTTACGCGGCAGTGCTACCCAACATGTTGACCAGTAGGCGCGGGCACATCGACAACCACTGCAAGTGTATGGAATTGGGCCACAATACGCCTCCTGATAAGGGTAAAAAGAACAATCCCCAACAGCATAGCATAACTTTTCACACGCTGTAAAGAGGGGTCAGAAAAGCGCCGGGGCGTTCGTTTCCTTAAAGAATGAACGCCCCGGCGGTATAAACAGGATCTTTCGCAATCGGTAAGCGCTACGCGGGCAGCAGTTCCTCACTCACCGCGTTGATGATGCGATCAGCCCATGCACGGGCATGTTCAACTTCGCCATCCATCAGCGGGCCAACGCGCCCGGCGACGACGAACGATTCCGGCGGGAAAATCTGCAAGCCACCGAGATGCGCCATCTTCGCCGCCAAACGATGGGCGGCGGTGAAGTAGCTCATCAAGCCGGAAGTCTGATAGGAGGTATCGAAAGCAGCGAACGATTTTCCTTCCAGTGCGTGCGGCGGCAGAATTTCGAACAGCGGGTGCATCACACCCGGCAGCCCTAGGTGATGCGTCGGGCATCCCATGACGATCAAGTCAGCATGATTTATGTCGGACACGCACACCTGATCGACATGCATCAGGTTCGTTTGGCCCTGAAGTTCAAAGCGCTGGGCCATCGCTTCGGCGATCTTCTGGGTGTTGCCATAGTTCGAGAAGTAGACAATCAACGTTTTCATGAACATTTCTCCTGCCGGATCAGCATCCCCGATGTGGAACGTGATCCTTACGGCGATGATGCAGAGGCGCATGCTGCACACGATGAGTGCAGTACGCCAAACGATATCTATGCCTGTATTGTACCCCCGGCAGGCGCGTTAATTGTCATCCATTGTGCATAATATCCATCACCGCTCATCTATAAGTCGGTGTTTTTGCACAACGAATCACCTTCCTCAAGCCATTAAGCGACGATCCGATCTACCACCCGCTGAGAATCAGGAGCATACAGCGGCAGTCGAACCATCATCGTAGTACCCTGCCCGATGATGCTGGTGGCCGTAGTCATGCCGCCATGCGCTCCCACGATCGCCTTAACGATCGCAAGCCCTAAGCCGGTGCCGCCCATATCGCGGCTGCGCCCGGAGTCGCCCCGATAAAATCGCTCGAAGATGTGCGGCAGGTGTTCCGGGCTGATCCCTTCACCGCTGTCGCGCACAGCAATTTGTACGGTATTGTCGGTCGTCTCCAGTTTAACGGTGATGCTGCCGCCTTCAGGGGTGTGCCGCAGCGCGTTACTCAGCAGGTTGTTCAAGACTTGGTGAATTCGCTGTTTATCGATTAGTACGCGCGGCAGAGAGGGCGGTGTTTCAACGGTAAACGTGATCGCTTTCATTTCGGTGACGATCATGAACGATGCAGTGAATTCTTCGATCACCGCCGCTAAGTCGATCGGCTCAAGATTCATGGGGAGCTGGCTGGCTTCGGCCTGCGCGATGTCATGGAGATCGTTGACGAGGCGGCTTAAGGTGCGCGTCTGCTCGTACAAACCGGCGATCTCGCTTTTGGTCATCGGGTAAGCGTCATCGAGGATGGCGTAGAGGCTCGACTGCAAAGCGGTGATTGGCGTGCGCAGTTCGTGGGCGACATCGGCCACCAAGCTGCGGCGAAGTTGTTCGGCGCGGTTCAGTTGATCGACCATGCGGTTGAATGCGTTCGCCAGCAGTTGAATTTCGCTCGTGCTTTTGCGCTCCTTCACCCGCCGATCCATTTTTCCCCTACCAATGTCATAGGCGGCCCCCGCCAATTCGTGCAGCGGCTTGGTCAGCCATCGGCTGATGAGAATCCCGGAGATCAAGCTCACGATGACCCCCACCCCGATCGCCATCAGCAGCAGGCTTTCATAGCTCATATCGCGTAAATTAGGGAAGAACCCGATTCCGCCGCCATCGCGCGGGACAGGCGGCGGCGAGATCACCATCGTCGCCAGCAGAGTCCCATCATAGGTGATCGCCGTTCGAGTGCCTGTGAGCGCGGCATCGCTGCCGAAAATCACGGTGTTATCCGGGCGAATGAGCGTGATCCCGCCGGGGAACATGCGGTTGGGGCTGGCAATTTGCACGCCTTCCATCAGCGATGAAATGCCGTCGAGCGTGCCGTTGGTCGCGTAATACGTTTGGACTTGTAGTGAAACGGCATCGACGATCCGTGTGCGTTCTTCAGCCAGCGCCCGCTCGGCATTCACGCGCAGGATGACGACCGACAGCAGCGACACCAGCGCGAACGACACAAACACGACCGTACTGAAGGCGAGACTCAGCCGTACCCATAACTGGCGCATGATTTACTTATTCCCTAACCGGTAGCCGACCCCATACACCGTTTGGATGTATTCGGGATCGCGCGAATCGACTTGCAGTTTGCGGCGCAAATTTTTGATGTGCGTATCCAGCGAACGCTCCATGCCTTCGTACTGGTAATCGAGCGCCGATTCGATCAATTCGCTGCGCGTGAAGATATGTTCCGGGCTGCGCATCAGCGCGCGGATCAGTTCGAATTCGATGCGTGTCAGCTCAATGTCCCGATCGTGAAGGGTCAGCCGCCGCCGCGACACATCCAAGCGTAAATCGCCATAAACGAGCGCCCGCTCAACTTCGTTTTCCAACTCACCGGTGGCGCGGCGCAGTACCGATCGCACCCGCGCCAGCACTTCGCGCGGGTTGTATGGCTTGGTGATGTAATCATCGGCACCAATTTCCAGCCCAACGATCTTGTCGGTATCGTCTACGCGCGCCGTCAGCATGATGATCGGCGTATCCTTGAGCGACGTATCGGCGCGCACGGTGCGCGTGATGTCCAATCCGTTCGTATCGGGCAGCATAAGATCGAGCAGGATCAGATCGGGGTGTTCGTGACGCAGCAGCGCGATTGCCTGTGCGCCATCATAAGCACACAGGACGCGAAAGGCCGCATCCTCCATAAAAGCGCGCAGAGCGCGTACGGTTTCATGGCTATCATCGACAATGAGGATGGTTTGTCCGTTCATGAGGCAGTTTGTTTCCAATTTCCGCCGCCGCATCGCGAAGCGGGGCGTGCATTCCAGCACTATGATTGTTCTTATTCTAAGAGAGGTATCGCATAGATTTGTAAATTTCTGATGGAGAAGGCGCGGAAAATCGAAAATTTTACAGAATCCCCACCAGCCGCTAGCAGAAAGCACACAAGTCAGCGCATACAATGATGACGGTTAACACGATACAGGCTCCGCCGTCCTCTGCTTTGGCGACAACCGGACTGTATCAACCCACACAAAGGATATTTCCGCATGAGCAAGCGCTTTACTCTTCTCTCTCTCCTGATCCTGATGATCGGCGCGGTCGGTGTTCTCAGCGCGCAGCCGAATGCACAAACCGTTGATTCCGCGCTCGTCGATACCGTCGCGGGTGCTTTTGCCGCCACCAGTGCCAGCACCAGCCTGCACATCAACACTCAAACTGCTGTGTCGCGTACCGGCGGCTTTGGCGGTGAAGGGGCCGAACAGCAGAACAGCGCCAGCTTCGATCTTGCCATCGGCGCATCGGGCTGGAACGTATCGGGGTCACGGACGACCATCACCAGCTTCAACAGCAATCAAGTTCAATCGACCGTTCAGATCGCGGTCGTGGATGGCGTCGTCTATGCCAACTTGGACGGCTTTGCGGGGTTGGCGGGTGGCTTCGGGCAGCCCCCCGGCGGTGACGCGAATGGAAACGCAAACGGACAGCTCCCCCAGCCGCCGGATGGCGCAGGCTTAACCGATCTGCCGCAGGGCTGGTTTGCAGTTGGCGCGGACGCAAATCCGATCGTCTCTCAGCTCATCGGCGCAGATCTGGCTACTCGCCTGCTGGCAGAACTTCAGCTCCCGATCACGACTGGCTCGGTGACGGCGATCAGCGCGCTACCCGATGACACGATCGACGGGCAGGTGATGCACATTTATCAGGTGACGCTGGATACGCAGGCTGTACTCGACAGCGGCGCGAACTTGGTCTTCGACAATGTTCGCGGCGGAGTTCCCGGCGGTTTTGGCGAGGGTGGTTTCCGTGGCGGACGCGGCGGCGATGATGACGATGCCGCGCAGATTGTGCTGCCGACGCTCGAAGCGGGTGCGTCAGCACTGCCAACCCTGCCCGCGCTGGAGGGTTCGTCGGGCACCTCGACGGATGCCAGCGGTCAGCCCGTGGGCCCGGATGGGCAGACGCTTGGTGAGGGTCAAGTTCCGCCGGACTTCGCGCAGGCCGACATTGACCCCGCATCCACGCAGATCACCTTCGCTGTGTACATCGGCGCGGATGATGGGCTGGTTCACCGAATTTACGGCGTACTCTCAACGATGCGTCAGGGCCGTGACAACGAAACCATCGGCACCAACGTCACCACCGTGATTGACTATTCGGCGTTCAATGCAGCACCGGCTATCACTGCTCCGGTAGTTGGGTCGTAAGCATAAAACAAACAAGGGGCGCATCACTGCGCCCCTACGTCTTTTTAGAGGGTATATAAGCGGCTACTGAACGTTCTTGCCGAGGAACGGGCCGCCAAACAGGGGTGCAAACACGCAGAAGTTGAAAATGCCCGCCACCAGCGGCACCAAACCCACAACCGCGATGATGATCCCCGCTGTATCCTTAACCACCAGCAGCCCAACGACGATCAAGGCGATGCCCGCCACGATGCGCACAATACGACCGGTCATGCTTGACATAAACTTTGCGAAACTCATGTTGACAACCCCTTGTTGACGGTGAAAGTTCGTTAGATGTTTACAGTGTAGGGGAAGCCAAACCGCGTGTCTGTGACAAAGTCACATTTCGGATAATTTCCTCAGCCCATCAAGATCGAGGATTTCCACGGTGCCGCGCCCTGTGCGCACCCATCCCTGTGCCGATAGGTTTTCGAGGATGCGGCTGATCACCTCACGCGAACTCCCCAAATCGGCGGCGATTTCTTGATGCGTGGCGAGAATCGGCTGCTGCGTTCTAGATCGCTCCAGCAGCCACGATGCGACCCGAATATCCATCCGCCGAAAAGCGACTTCATCCACAATTTCCATCAAGCTGGACAGCCGCTGCGAGAGCAGTGTAAAGACGAAATCGCGCCACAGTTCATAGCGCATCACCCACTCGCGGAACACATCCGCTGGGATCATGACGGCTTCCGCGTTCTGCTCCACCGTCGCGATCGCCGAAAACGAGTGACGCGAAAGGATCGCGTTGGCGGTCAAAATACACGACTCACCGCTGCCGAAACGGTACAGAGTGATCTCGCGCCCGGTCTCGCCCACTTTATACACACGCACCACCCCCGAAACCATCAGGGCGATCGCGTTCACATCCGATCCTTCAAGGAAAACATCATGCCCGGCGGGAATGCGGGCGAAAAAGGCGGCGCGTTTGAATTCCTGCACCCAGCGCGGATCGGCACGCTTTAGCAGCGGCAGGGTACGGCTGAGTTGGGCGTACTGTTCGTCAGTAATCATGAGAGTCCTTATGCGGCGCGAGTGCTGCAACATTGAACTGCCGCTGACACGTATGTTACGCAGCAGCACATCGTCCGTAAAGGACAATTGCGATTACAGCGTGTGCGAGTCAAGCGCAAAGTGAGCCGCTCTACCCTTGCACGGCATGCCGCAGCGGCGGACGATGAGCCGTTGAAAACAACGGTTCAACGGAAGCAGCGGCAATGTTCAAACAATGGCTGGGGCAGTGGGTGCAGCGGATTGGTGTTTTTGTGCTGTTCGGGCTGATCATCAGTGCGGCGAGCTTGATCGCGTTTGCGGCGCTGGCGGACGAAGTCGGGGAGCAGGACACACTGGCGCGCTTCGATCTCGCGCTGGCAAACGCCCTGCATGAGCAAATTCAGCCGGGGCAGGTGACGTTTTTCATCGTCGTCAGCCTGTTCGGGTATCAACTGCTTTACACATGGAGCGCTTTGTTCGCGTTGGGGCTGCTGCTGCGCAAGCGCCGCGCCGATCTTGCCTTATGGTTGACGGCCTTAGCGGGCGGTGTGCTGCTCAACCAACTTCTTAAGGCGTTGTTCGTTCGTCCGCGTCCTTTCTTCATCGAACCCATCGTCAACGAAGCCAATTACAGCTTTCCCAGCGGGCACGCCATGCTTTCGCTGATCGCGTACGGGTTGGCCGCCTATCTGATCGCCTCGATGGTGCGCAGCATCACGGCGCGCACACTGATCGGATTTCTTGCCGTGTTGGTGATCATCGTCATCGGGATCAGCCGGATGTATCTGGGTGTCCACTATTTCAGCGATGTGATCGGCGGGTTCATCGCCGGAACCATGTGGCTGACAACCTGCATCACGGCGCGTGAAGTTATGCGGCGGCGCGGGCTCATCGACTCCGCGCAAAGACGCTAAGGATAAAA
>JAXLWG010000032.1:0-59834 GCA_046328615.1 Anaerolineae bacterium
TTCGTTTCCATCAAAGTATAGACAGCCCTCCCATCGCTGCCCGACGCATGTGTGATGCTACACCTACGCTTGGAAGGCGGTGAGATTAAGGGGCGGAGGGCGTTGGCGGGTGATCGATCAACCACTGTGCGTAATCCTCCGCAGTGGCATAGATTCCCAACCAAGGGACCGTCGGATTCAGTGGGTGGCGTATGGTGCGCTCATAATCGAGGGAGGTCGCTTGCTCGTAAAGGCACAGGGTGACAAAGAAATTGGAGGTCGTATCGAATAGATTTCGTATGTCTCTTTGGTGAATGATGACAAGGTGATTGTTAAAGTAGTAGGTTTCGTGCAGCGGTAGGCCAAAACTGGGAAGTCTGATCCCCTGTGGGACTCCAAGCGTCCCCAGCATTTGTAAGAACGAGGATCGATCCCATAAGGTCATCAGTTCAGCGCTGATAAGCGGAATGTCCGGGGTTTTGCTGAGGCTAGATTGCGACAGACAGATAGCCGCCACGTGATCGCGATAGGCATAGGCGGTATTGACCCAGTCCTGTGGAGTATAAATACTGATGACTGCGGCTCGTCCACCATAGCCTATGTAGCTGGTAGCGACACCGATTGCGTTGTAGTCTTCGGAGTCATGGGGCATTCCTCCAACGGGCTCGCCAAGATAGGCGCCGAGGAATTCCCGCATCTCGTCCGTTGCCGGATGGAACTGAATCAGCGCCATCGCCTCCGTCAAGGTCGTTTCCCCCGGTCGAATGCCGAACAGACACGGCATCTCGCACGGCGTGCCGTCAGGGTTGGTGAACAAGATCGCCATGGGGTTATGGCGCAAATGACCCACCCCAATCGCGGCACTGATCAGCGCGATCGCTACGATCCACAGCCCGAAAATGCCTTTGTACAGTTTGCGAAACATAAGCCCGACTCGAATGGGTTCGTTTCCATCAAAGTATAGACAGCCTTCCCGTCGCTGCCCGACGCGCATGTGATGTTCAGCCTACGCTTGCAAACGATCAATCGACCTTGACTCAACACGGTTCTCTTCCCCTGCGCTACAATCCATTTTGGGAGATCAAAAGCAGGAGATTCAGAACCCCATGCTCATCCTTGATTGGTCGGTGCCTTCTCCCCGTTCTTCAGCCTATCCCCGCTTCGAGCGCTCGATCGGGCGGCATGCAGGCGGTACCGCTTTTCTGGTCGCCGCTCGTCAAATCGCCATCGCCGCCGCACCGCGCCAAATCACGCTGATCGACCTCGACAGCGGCGCGGTCATGCTATCCCTTACCCTGCCAAGCCATGCCGAGGATTCAAGGGATACGATCCGCACCTTCACCCCGGCGGATGGTGAGCGCCAGCTAGCGATCACCACCGACGACAGCGTTTATCTTGCCAATCTGCATACAGGAAAGATCACGCCGCTCGAACGTCCCGTCGGGATGCTCCCCTATACGCCTTACGGCACCCTATCGAAACTGCTGCCGGACGATCACACCCTACTCGTCGCGTCTTATCACCTCACCATTGATGTCTGGGATCTACGCACAGGAACACGCATTTTCAGCCTGCCCGCACCACCCCTTGATCAGAATTGCGCGGTGCATACCCTGCGCGACATGTATGGCTCGCCGTACGATCCCGGTCAGATCGTCGTCAATTACGAAGGCACTGGCGAGAAAATTCCCTATGTATCGATCGATGAGCTGGGTTACAGCCGCATGATTGGGTTACAGCTTGCCCCGGATGGCGGGTCGATCCTCTGGGATCGCTGCTATTCGACTGAAATTCAGCACGTGATTTTTCAACCGGACGGTGTGCAAGTGTGGAACAGCACTGATATTTCTGAGCTCTGCTGTGTGGATAGCAAAACGGGCGCGGTCGTGCGGCGCGTAGCCGGCTATTGGCGCTTGGCGGGGCTGCTTCATAACGCGCAGGGAGATCCGGCATCGCTAGTAGTGACCGAAGCCCGCACCGGCGATCTGCATTGGCTCCGATTCCCGGACTTCGAGCGGATCGGTTCAGTCAAACTGCCGTCCCGCTCCCGCTATTTTGAGACTCAAAGTGCCGAGGCCGCGTTCGTCTATCTGGAAGGCGATCGCACCCTTGCCCGCTGGTCGCTCCATGATGGCTGCGTTATCGATTCGCTGGCCTTTCCGCATCGTGTGATCCGGGTAACATGGTGCGAACCGCTGCGATTAGGCATCGTACACACTGAAGATCAGCGCCTCCACCGGGTGACTCTGCGCTAAACCATTCCTGCTTCTCTACAATTTTTGTGGTGAGCGAACACTCTCTTTCCTTTCATCTTCTTCTCTGTGATCTCCATGCCCTCTGTGGTTGAATTGCTCTTGTTTTCGCTTGTCATCGGAGAGTCACCATGAGCGCACACATCGTCATCATCGGCGCGGGGATCGGCGGGTTGAGCGCGGCGATCCGGCTGCGTGCCGCCGGGCATCCCGTCACCGTGCTGGAGCAGAACCCGCGCGTCGGCGGCAAAATGAGTGAAATCCGCCTTGGGGAGTTTCGCTTTGACACCGGCCCCAGCGTGATCACCATGCGCGGCGTCTTTGACGATCTGTTCCGCGCGGCGGGGCGGCGCTTAGACGATTACCTAACGCTGCTCCCTGTCGAACCGCTCACGCGCTACTTTTATCCCGATGGCGCGATCCTCGATGCCACCCGCGATCTGTCACGCATGGCCGCGCAGATCGAACAGATCTCCGATGATCCGCGTGATGTGGAAGGCTATCTCGCCTATCTCGCCTACGCGGCGCGCATTCACCGCATCACCGGGCCAGTCTTCATCTATAATGATCCGCCCTCGTTCGGGCGCATCGCCCGCACACCGCTCCGCGATATGCCCGCTGTCGATCCACTGCGCACGATGAGTCAGGCCGTCAATAGTTTTGTGCGCTCGCCCAAGTTGCGCCAGCTTCTCGGACGATTCGCCACCTATGTCGGCGCGAGTCCTTACCTTGCGCCCGCCACGCTGAATGTGATCGCCCATGTTGAGCTGACGGGCGGTGTGTGGTACCCGCAAGGAGGGATTTACGCGATCGCGGACGCCTTCGCGCGGCTGGCGAGCGAACTCGGCGTGACGATTCGCACCCATACCGCCGTCGAACAGATCGGCGTAGAACAGGGTCGAGTGACCGGTGTGCGGCTGGCTGGCGGGGATTTCATCGCCGCCGATGCCGTGATCGCGAATGTGGATGTCGCCACCGTCTACGAGCGTCTGATCCCTGCGGGAACCGTGCCGTCCGCGATCGTGAAGCGTCACACCGCCGTCGAGCCGTCCTGCTCCGGGTTGATCCTACTGCTCGGCATCGACGGTCAGCACGACGGGCTTGCGCATCACAATATCTTCTTCTCGTCCGATTACCGCCGTGAATTCCATGAGTTGTTCGTTCGCCAGCTTCCGCCCGATGATCCGACGATCTACGTCGCGATCACCAGCAAAACCGATTCCAGTCATGCGCCCGCAGGCGGCGAAAACTGGTTCGTGCTGGTCAACGCCCCGGCCTTGAGCGTCGATGGACGCGGCGCAGATGCGGCATGGTGGGAAGCGCATGCCGATTCGTACGCCGATCGGGTGATCGAGCAGTTGGCGGCGCGGGGAATCGAGGTACGTGGACGGGTGCGTGAGCGGCGGGTGCTCACTCCGGTCGATCTGGAACGGATGACGGGGGCTCGACGTGGGGCGCTCTATGGCGCGTCGTCGAACGACCGTTTACAGCGCGCTGCGCCGACCGCACAACCGGTCAGCCGCCGTGAAGGGGTTGTACTTTGCTGGCGGAACCACACATCCCGGCGGCGGCGTCCCGATGGTCACGCTGTCGGGAGCCGTCGCCGCTAAATATGTGATCGAGGACGTGGGGCTTAATCCCCCGCCCCGCTGAGCGCCGGACGCTCGGCATGGTTGAGGCGTGCCAATTCGTGGAAAATGAACGAGGCGATCGCCAGCACAGCGAACATCACCGTCATCGATTCCAAGCCGAAAACCTTGCCCACCGTCCCAATCAAGCCGGGGAGAATGGCCGATCCCAGCCCGACAGCGACCATCTGCATACTGACGCCGTTTTCAGCATGTTCCAACCCCATGCGCCGGGGAGTGGTCGTCATCAGCATGGCGAAGATCGGCGCTTCGGCAAACCCGGTGAGGATCAAGCCAATTGAGCCGACGACCGGGATCGGATTCCACGCCAGCAGAAGTGTCCCGGCGATCGCCCCTATCAAACACCAGCGGAGCAGTTTCGTCGGGTCAAAGCGGTTGGCGATGAACCCGACGAAAATTCGACCGCCTGTGAACACGCCCCAATAGATGCTCACCCAAGGCCCGGCCACTTCCGGCGCGATCCCGCGTGACTGTGTGAGCAGGGTATAGGCCCACTGCCCAATGCCGATCTCCATGCTCACATAGGCCAAAAACGTGATCATGCTGAACCACAGCACCGGCAGGCGCAGCGATTCGCTCAGTTTTGCACGCTGAACGGGCTTATTTTCCGCACTCTGGAAGCCTTCATTGCGCCACAGATGGCGGGTCACAACCAGCAGCGCCAAGACGATCACCAGCACGACGGCGGTAATCACATAGCCGATATGCCAGTTCAAATTGATGGCGCAGTAGGTCATGATCAGCGGGCCAACCGTGATGCCGACGCCGAAGCTGGCATGCAGCCAGTTCATATCACGCGCTGAATGATACGCCGTGACATACATGTTCAGCCCTGCGTCGATGATGCCGCTGCCGAAGCCCATAATCAGCCCGAAAGCGACGAACATCAACCAGCTTGAGGAGGCGGCAAGGGCGAACGTGCAGACCACGATGATCAGCATGCCGCCCGCGAGACTTTTGCCGCTGCCAAAGCGCGACAGGATGCGCCCGATGATGAAACTTGCCAGCGTGTAGCTGAGGGTTTGCACCAGCATCAGCACCGTGACGGCATCCAGCGCGAGGTTAAATTCGGTTTGGATGTAAGGCCATGCGACGCCGAGCAGCCCGGCTGAAAGTCCTAACCCGGCGAATGCCAGAAAAGCGATCGGAATCGTGCGCGATTCCGCATTTTTCGAGATCATGTGTGAGCCTTCATTTCTGCGATCCGATGAGTGCTTCAAAACGCGAAAAGAAAACAGAAAAAGTGTCAACGCAAAGGCGCTAAGGATGGAAGGAGCAAAGAAAGAAGATTCTCCTTTGCGCCTTTGCCGCTTTGCGCCTTTGCGTTAAGTTCTTCCGTTTTCCTGCAAACCTCTAGAGACTTAAACGACCACCGTGAATTCCGCATGGAGCGCCGCCGTCGAATCGGAGCCGACCCACACGTCGAACGCTTCGGCTTCCTGCACCCATTGGCCGAGGTTGGTGCTCCAGTAGCCAAGTTCGGATGGGCCAAGCGTGAACGTAACGGTTTTCTGCTCACCCGGCTGGAGCGTCACCCGCTCAAAGCCTTTCAGAAGGCGCATCGGACGCGAGTCACTGCCTGCGCGCTGATGGATATAGAGCTGCACGACTTCATCACCCGCCCGCTTGCCGGTATTGGTCACTTCAGCAGTGACAGACAGCGTATGCCCAACCTTCACCTGCGGCGCGGAAACCTTCACGGTCTCGATCGCAAACGTTGTGTAGCTGAGGCCGAACCCGAACGGGTAGAGCGGCGTCGGCAAACCGTCCCAGTAGCGCGGATTGTACATCGGGCTGCTTTCCGGCGAATGCGTCAGGTTGCGCGCGTAGTACAGCGGTAGATGGCTTCCCTTGCGCGGGAAAGCGACCGGCAGCTTACCGCCGGGATTGGCATCGCCGAACAGAATATCGGCGACCGCATGACCGCCTTCGGTGCCCGGTTCCCATGCTTCAAGGATCGCCGGGACGTTTTCCGCCGCCCAATTGATGCTCAGCGGGCGACCGTTCAACAGGACGAGCACGACCGGCTTCCCAAGCGCGACCACGGCCTTGAGCAGTTCTTCCTGCCGCCCCGGTAGATCGAGCGAGGCGCGCGAAGCGGCTTCGCCCGCCATATTGGCATGTTCGCCCAATACCATCACGACCACTTCGGCGGCGCGGGCGGTGGCGACTGCCGTTTGGAACGCGGCTTCGGCTTGTTCGGGCGTCTCCGGATCTTTGGTGCCGCCGGAACTGAGGCTGTCGAACCATGAAGGAATATCGCGCCGGATTTCCGGGCCGGGAGCGTACTCGATCGTCGCATTCGGGAGTTTGGCGCGCAGGCCGTCAAGGACGGTGACTGCCGCCGGGACATGCCCGAAGACCATCCACGAGCCTTCGGTTGCTTCTTTTGAATCGGCCAGCGTGCCGATCACGGCGATGTGTTTCAGGTTCTTGGACAGCGGCAGCAGCTCCCCCTCATTGCGCAGCAGCACCATCGACCGTTGAGCGACGAGCCGTGCGGCGGCGCGGTGTTCGGGCAGTGCGACGACCTGCTCCAGCTTGCCTTCTTCGGCGTAGGGATGCTCGAACAAGCCCATCTTCACCTTGATCGTGAGGATCGAACGCACGGCGGCGTCAAGGATTTCCATCTTCAGGGTGCCGTCTTCGAACAGCGGGGTAAGGTGCTCCAGATAGGTGCCGCTCGCCATATCCATATCCAACCCGGCGTTCATGGCACGGGCGGCGGCATCGCGCCCATCGCGCGCGAACCCCTGTATGACAAGATTACCCACCGCGAAAGCGTCACTGACGACAAAGCCTTGGAAGCCCCACTCGCCGCGCAGAATATCGCGCAGCAGCCAGCGGTTGCCGCTCGCCGGGACATCGTTGAGATCCATGTAGGCGCTCATAAACGTGCCGACACCGGCCTTCACCGCCGCTTGGAAGGGCGGGAAGTAGACGTTGCGAAGCTGTCCCTCCGGTAAATACACCGGATCGTAATCGCGCCCGCCGTCCGACGCGCCGTAACCCGCGAAGTGTTTGGCGCATGCCACCAGCCGATCGGGTGAGCCAAGATGCTCACCTTGGAAACCGCGTACCTGAGCCGCCGCCATCGCCGCGCCCAAATACGGATCTTCGCCTGCGCCTTCGACGATGCGACCCCAACGGGCATCGCGCGCGATGTCGAGCATCGGCCCGAACGTCCAATGCAGCCCCGCCGCGCGGGCTTCTTTGGCCGCGACCGATTGGGCGCGTTCGGCGGCTGACGGATCCCACGACGCCGCCATCGCCAGCGGAACCGGGAAAACCGTGCGGTAGCCGTGAATCACATCCAGCGCGAACAGAAGCGGAATCTTCGATGGGCTTTCTTCGACGGCGATCTTTTGCAGTTCGTTGAATTTTTGCGTGTCATTCAGCCACAATACCGACCCCGCGCCGCCCGCACGGATGACTTTTTCGGGCTTCGGCCCCGGCACGAAATCCGCGCCGCCAATTTGGGTGAGCTGGCCAACTTTTTCAGCGAGACTTAGGCCGCTTAAAAGCGCATCCACGCGCGCCGCGACTTCGGCATCCGTTAAAACCGCTGCTTTAACATCCATAATCATGATCTCCATGTGCCGCCGGAATCAGGCTCCGCAAGGGGAGCGCCTCCCGGCATTCAGTTTTTCTTCGATCATATTGGCACTCAGTGCCACTGTCAACACACCGTGCTATAATGGACATGCAGACCGCAAGGAGTCCAAAGTCGATCCTATGAGTCACGGCAGCCCGAAAAACACACCGCAAAAAGCCAAACCCTTTGCTGAAGCCATCCCCTCCGGTGCTGCGCAGATTCAAGCGCGCAAGCGGCAGGTGGTGCGCGACGCGTTGAGCGCCGCCGCCGAAGAATTGTTCCGTGCGCGGGGATTTGAAGCGGTGACGGTGGAGGAGATTGCGCAGGCGGCGGGCGTTTCGCGGCGAACGTTCTTCCGTTACTACGAGTCCAAAGAAGCGGTGATGGTGGAGCGCCTTGATCGGGACGGGGAACGCCTGTTGGCGGAACTCGCCGCGCGCCCGCTCGATGAGCCGCCGCTGCTGGCGATCCGCAACGCGCTGATCCCGGCGATTCAGTATGGATTAGAGGAACCGGATTTGGTGCGCGAAGCCACCCGCCTCTTGCGCGAGACGAGCGCGCTCCGGCGTGCCTTGATGGAACATCGCAGCCGCTTAGAAGAACGGATCGCGGCCTTGATGATCCACCGGTTAGGCACGTCCAGCGAAGACAATACGCCGATGCTGCTGGCGTTTCTCACACGCGCCTTGAGCGATACGGCATTTAACGCATGGTACGACCATGAAACCGACGACATCGCCGGATTGGTCGATGCGCTGATCAGCAAGTTGTGCGGTATTGTTTCCGATATGCCAGCGGAGTATCACAAAAAGAGCCGCTAACGGGCGGCGGCTTGGCGCTGTGCCGTCATGATCCAATGGACGGCGAGGCCGAGCACCAATCCCCAGAACGGCGCGCCGATCCCCAGCAGCGAGAAATCAGCGGCGGTACACAGGGAAGGCGACCAACGCCCCTTCGCGTCCGATCGGCTCGGCCATCGCCCCGCTGAGCGAACCGAGCAGCGCACTGATCAACCCCTAAGCCCGCCGTCGCTGCGATCAACGCTGGGCAGTCCTGCGAACAACGCTACCAGTGACGCGGCGAATACCCTCTCGGTCACGATGTACCAGAACCCCACCGCCACCCCTGCCGAATAGCGTTTGTCGCGATCCGGGTGCGCTTCATGTCCTGTCACCAACGCCGCTGTGATCGCCGCCAGCGTGATCCCGTGCCCGCCGAACGGTGCCGTCACCGCCGAAACGATCCCCGTGACGACCAGTGTTTTGTCAATCGGTGTGTCGTAGCCGGAATTGCGCAGCACGGCCAACCCCGGCGCATACTGCCCGGTCAGCGCCAGCGCGAAGATCGGCAGCGCCAGCCCCAAACCCCTGCACGGTGAACACCGGCGCGGTGAATTCGGGCGTCGAGAGCGACAGCGTGAACGAATGGCGGATCAACCCACTGATCCCGGCCAATAGCAGCCCCAAAATCAGCGCGATGGCGGCAGGGGCGCGGAAATTACGCCGCCGCAGGACGAAAAACACGCCGATCATGGGCAGCACGACCAGCGGTGCGGCGGGGATCGCGTCGAAGGCTTCAATGCCGAAGCGGACGAGGATGCCTGCCAGCATCCCCTGCACGATCGGCGCGGGGATGAGCGACATCACGCGCCCGAACAAGCCGGAGAAACCGAGGATCGTGATCGCGATCGCCGCCAGTAAATACGCGCCGATCGCTTCGCCGTAGCTGTAATTGGACAAGCTGATCACCAGCAGGGCAACACCGGGCGTTGACCATGCAGCGATTACCGGCTGGCGAAACCACAGACTCATAACGAGGCTGGCGACGCCCGACCCGACCGTGATCGCCAGCACCCATGACGAGGTTTGCGCGGCGGTCAAATGCGCGGCGGTCGCCGCCTGAAAGACGATCACCAGTGACGCCGCGTAGCCGATCACGATGACGAGCAGGGCGGACAGCACCGCCGAAGACGACAAGGCCGAAGGCAGGTCGCGCAGATTGCGCCGGATGGAAGCGAGCATAGACGTGTCCTGTTTGCGTGAGCGGCGAATTTTAGCGTGAGTCGCAGGGATCAACCCGCAATGGTTTTATAGCCAAAAAGAAACTGAAAAACTTAACGCAATGGCGCAAAGTGCTGTATCCGGCAAGGCTTTAAAATAGAATAGGGTGCTCTGCGAAGGGCGCAGCGCCCTACAAACAATGTTCAACCATTTACTGGACGCAGCACTTAGCGCGCTATTTCTTGCCCATCTGCTCCACGCTGAAATCGAGCGCGATCACATAACTGTCGTCGATCAGCAGCAGCTTGGCGAGGCGCGACCGCCCATGTTCGTCCGTGTCCGTCCAATCGGGATCTTGCGCGGTGTGCGTCGTCATGCCGTGATGCTCCAGCACCTTGACCACCCGTTCCGCCAGCGGACGCGGCATCACGCCGAGCATTTTGCTGCCTTCTTCGTCCTGCTTCGCCAGCAGCCGATCCAGCGACATGCCCGCGTTGAAATCGCCCGTGTTGTCGATCATGTGCCGCCACACGGTGAAGGTGGTGATGTACGCCGTCTGCAAGTCGAGCAGCGTTTCGTTGACTTCCGCGTCGTCGGCGGGCGTGCCGTCGAACATGACGGCGATGCGCGGCGTGTTGTGGTGGATCAGCAGCGCGTGATCGTCCAAGAAGGCCAGCCGCCCGAACAATCCCACGCTGATCTTGTGTTCACGCACGCCCAACGCACGGATCACATAGTTGTTGAGCGGACGCAGACCGCCCGCCGCTTCGTCCAGTTCTGCCGTTTGGAACACGAGCTGAATCTCATTCGGCACGCCGCCCATTTGCACTGCCAGCAGCACGCCGTATTTCTTCAAACCTTCAATATCCGCCAGCAGTTTTGCTCGATCCGGCATTGCTTATCCTTTGTTTACTTCTGCCCGTTGCGGTACCGATTCGCCAACCATTCGACGTTGGGAAACCAACCTGTCGCAGATCTTCGATCGCTGCATCTAGATCATATGGAATGGCGCGCAGATCGACGTTCACATCGCCATTTTCAAATGTGAAGACGCCGTACTGGGCATACCCCGGCTGATCGAACGACATGCCGACGCTGCCGATGTTGATCGCGCGCCAACCGGCGGGCAGCAGCCGATCCATCTGGACGTGAATATGCCCGCCGATACCCAACCGCCCTTCGCGATCCATCAGCGTCGGCGGCTTCTTCGTCCGGCGTTTGCGGCGTGATGTGAATACCTTCATCATCGCCCGGCGTGCCGTGATAGCCGATCACGGGGCCGTATCCCGGCACCCATAAATCGCACTCGCTGCCCAGTTTCTTCAAAAAGTCGTAGTCTTCGTAGCGAAGCTGCGCCAACCCCCATGTCAGCCCGGAATCGCGTGTTAGTCCCTGCGCGCAGGGCGTCGAGTTCGTCTTGATTGTCGGCAGGGGTGCTGCGCGGACGTACCCCGGTCACCAGATAGCGATCGGTGTTACCGCGCACCGTACGCACGGTGCCTTTATCCGGCGATGCTTCAGCGGCATCGACGAACGCCTTGACGCGCTGAATGCACTCGACCGGGCGCGCACCGAACGCAGCCAGATCGCCCAATATCCACAGATGATCCCACCCACCCAGCGTATCGAGATCGCGCAGGACGGCTTCCAGCGCGACGAGATTGCCATGAATGTCCGAAATCGCCACCAACCGCATGGATTTCCCTCACAGCCTGCATCTTCATGTCTGCGAGAGGATACCATATCAACCGGGACTTTCCACCTAGGCGAGACTGCGTTATGGTAGGTTCTCGCCAACGGAACAGGACACCCCACATGGAATCGGCAGCGTGGTATGTTTTTCTGCTTGCAATCGCTGTGCTAATCGTGCATGAGTTGGACGCGATTCAGGAACGCGAATGGCAGTTCTTTTTTCATCCTCATTATTTTGCTGAGGCGGCGGCGCGGCGGTTATTCATCGCGGCTCATGTGCCGCTGATCGTCCTCATCCTTGCGAACCTTTCCTCGCGCGGTTTTCAGATCGGGATGGATGTGTTTCTCATCGTCCATTTGGGGCTGCACTGGTTTTTACGGTCACACCCGCTGATCCAGTTCAAAAGTTGGTTTTCATGGGTGTGGATCGTGGGGGCGGCTGTTAGGGATCATCCATCTCATTTATCGTCCTCACCTTTAGCGAATAAAACGCTCTGGCGATCGCTTACATGTGAGGACAATGTATCCGGTCAGAAATGAGGTTAATCATACCGGTCAGGACACCTTTCACCCTTAGCGCCTTTGCGTTGACTCTTTTTCTGTTTTCTTTTGGCGCCTTTCACCCTTCGCGCCTTTGCGTTAAGTTTTGCATTTGCTTTCGCTTTTCCGATCACTTACGGTGCTTGGGCGGCACATAGTCGATATGTTCGTGGGCGGCGATATGACCGTCAAAGCCAACCGTCAGCTTAAGCGCATCGGTAGGGCAAATGTTGACGCAGGTCGCACACAAAATGCATTCGGTCGATTGCACGCGCTCGCCGTTGAGGATGTAATCGGGGATGCGGATGTTCATCGGGCAGCGTTCAACGCATACATTACACGAGTCGCATTTGCTGGCGACCCCGGCGATCTTAAGCGCCGAGAAGCGCGATCCGGTCTTAAGCAGCACCGCCAGCGGGCACAGATATTTGCAAAATGCTCGGTTATCCTTGAACGCAAACGCCATCCCAATGCCCAGCACATAATAGGCGATCAGCCCGGCGGCGAACCACGCATAACCGCTGGCCCCGAACGCACCGTCGTGGTAATCCGCCGCGAACCATAGGCCGATCACTAACGCCAAACTGAGCGCGAAATGCACATAGCGGGGGATATTCCACGCACGCGGACGGCGAAAACGACTGTAGGGGTATGGCAGGAGATCGAACACCATGCCGAACCAGCACGCCCATCCGCACCACACACGCCCGAAGGCCAACGGCCCGACGATCTTCGCCAGCAGATAATGCAGCACAATCCAGTTGACCGCGCCGAGCAGGACACCGAAGAACAGTCCTTCGATCTGCATGTTGCCGTGATCGCTGAACAGAGCGAGGCCGAGCAGGATCGACCCGACAATGAGCATGACCACACGCCGCAGCGCGGGCAGATCAAAGCGCTTTTCCGGGGTGGTGCTTGGTTGGGTAGAGGTCGCCATGATGAGCCTCGTAGGGGAAACTTTTTTGAACGGCCAAACAGTTTCACCGTAGCGCAGACAAACCGCCTCCCGCGAGTGTGATCCGGCATGATCTGACCATGAAGTTACACTTATGTATGGCTCTGGTACAGGTTTTTATAGCAAAACGTCGTAGACTGCGAAGTGTAGTCCATCTGCGCACCATCCCCACCCTTCCTCCATTCATGGCTGACCGCTGCCCTCGGTGCGCTCCGTTTCCATTCTGCGAGACGTAGTGAAAAGGACAATCCTTATGGCAACCCAAGCACAAGCCGCAGACAGCGGGCCGTCACTGGGCGCGAAATTGGGGGCATTAGCCTTCTGGCTCATCGCCGCCGGACTCATCCTGATCTTGGCACCCATCGAAAATCAGCCGCCGATGATCTGGGTACTGCGCGGGCTGGCGCTGTTCATCTGGCTGATGATGGGACTTCAACTCATTTTCCGCGAAAAACAGCGGGCAGCAGCGGGGTTGGATCTTGACCGCGATGCTACGCCATTCGATTACTGGACGATCGCGCACACATGGGCGGGCGTCGTCTTCGGCATTTTTGGCATTCCGTGGTGGTTGGTCGCTGTGCTGACGATCGCATGGGAAATCTTCGAATGGGCGGTACCGGGCTTCGGTGAAACCGAAACGTTCGCCAACCGCGTCGTCGATATTGCGGTCGCGTGGGTGGCCTGGATTCTGGTGGCGGGCGGCGTGGCGCTCGTTTCTCAAACCGATATGCCGTGGTTCATCCCGTCGATCGATTCACTCGTACGCTAACGACTTTGCTTTCAAGGGCGAAACACCACACCGCGCGCAAGTGTCTATAAAATCGATATAATGGACACAGTTCACCGAAAGGACGCGCACATGTCGAACGTTTCGCCCACTCCGAGCAAACCGCGCCTCGGACGACGCTGGATCATTACCTTGGCGTTGATCGCCGTCATCGTCGTCGGGCTGGTGTTTGCACTCAGTCAGCCTGTGAGCGCCCCGCCGACCCCCACGCCGAATGGCAGCTCATCGACCGGGCCGGTGAATGCCCCACCTTCCGGTGGAAGACAAGTGGTCATCCCTGTACAGCCCGCACCGCCGGGCTATGAAGCCACGGGCGAGTCGATCCGCGCGACGGTTGCAGCGGGCGGCGACCCGCCGATCATAGGAACAGTACTGCCCGATGAGCCGGACGAAGCCACCCCTACCACAGCACCCAAGCGCCAAGCCTCAAGCGGTGATCGAACCGCGTCCCTGTCCACGCTGGCGGGCGAAATCGTCTACATGTCCAACCGGGACGGCGATTTCGATGTGTACGCTGAAAACTTGATCGCCTACAGCGCCAGTGCTGCTGCCAGTGCCAGCGACAGCCTCCCCGTCAACCTGACGAACAACGACAGCGGCGACGGGTTTCCTTCTTATTCACTCGACCGCGTGCAGATCAGCTACATTGTGCAGGGTGAAACCGAACTCGGCGGCTATTTGATGAATGCCGATGGGACGAATCCCACCTCCGCGACGGCGGATGTGGGAACGTTCATGAATTTGCTGTTTTCCGGGCGCGGCGATTGGGATTTGCGGGCCAACCCCGACGGTGCTCGTACGATCATTTCGCTCCGTGACCTCAACCTTGAAGTCTACTATCAGGCGGCGGGCGAGACCTCCCAGCGCAACCTATCGCAAAGCGGCGCGATTGACTGGTATGCCCAGTTATCACCCGATGGCACCCGTGTCGTCTTCGCCACCGATCGCATCGACGGGCAGCAGGATATTTACCTGATCGATGTGACGGGCGAACATTTCACCCGCCTGACCGACAGCCCCGCCGATGACTGGTCGCCGCTGTGGCTGGCGGACGGATCGGGTATCGTCTTTGCCAGTGAGCGCAATGGCCGTTTCGACGGTGGATCGCTCGGCGTGTACGTCGCTTATCTGACCGGCATGGAAGCGGAGTTGATCCCCGAAGCCGTTTCCGTCGATATGCAAACGCCGCTGGCGACCGCACCGATCTGGCAGAACGGCTACGGGCTGTATATGTCGAATGAAACCGGCGATTGGGAAATCTACGTTGTCGATGGCGATGGCAATACCGTCAACGTCACCAACGATCCCGGCGCGGATCTGTTCCCGGTGTGGAAACCTGCGTGAAGCGGTGGATTGGCGGGCTTGCGCTGCTCACCTTGTTCTGGAGCGGGTTGATCAGTCTCGCGGTAGCGCTCGGCCATCACATGCGCGGCAGCGGCGTGGTGATCTTTATACAGGAGTGGAATGAGCCGGGGTTCGTTGCGGTTGATCTCAATCGTATGCAGCGCCAGCGGTTCTACCGAAGTGTTCCCGATGTGAGTATGACGCGCTTTGCATGTTCACCGGATGGCAGTCGGATCGCACTATTCAACCAAGAAACGCGCTTTCTATTTCATCTATTTGTGCTCGATTTGGATACCCACCGCCTTACCCACGTGAATGTACCAGATTTACAGGACTCGCTGCCCTCATGGATGCCAGACAGCCTGCATTTGGTGGTTGCAACCGGCCCCGACGATCAAAATACCGACCTTTATCGCATCGATCTCACCGGAGAGTCGCGCCAGCAGCTCACCAATCTGCCGGGAAGGGAGTCTAACCCTTTGGTGTCGTCGCGCGGCGATGTACTGTTTTCACCATGCGCCGGGTGCCGATCTGATCGACCTGATGGTACGCGATCTGGAAACCGGTACGCTGACCACCCTGACCACGATCGAGTATTATGGGACGCGGACGGCGCGCTGGTCGCCTGACGGACAGCAGGCCGCGTTTGCGCACAAGGATGATCCGCTCGACTTCGAATCGCCCTATGACATGATGGTGTATCGTTGGAAGAAAACCGCCTGCGGACTCTGATCGATTCAGCGGATTACAGCGTCGGTGGAACGCCGTTCTGGATGGCTGACAGCCGTCATCTGCTGGCCTTTGGCAGGGATGGCGTGTTCTTCGTCGATACGGTAACGGGGCAGTTCGACCTCAGCCCTCATTGGATCATCGGTGGTGGCGATGGGGTTATCACTGCCACCGCCGATCGGGTATTGACCACCTTGCAGATGCGCTATGGGAATATCACCTATATTTCGCGGGTTGATGGCACCGATCAACATGAGCTCCCGGGCTCGTTGTTTCCGACGCATACAGGTCTTGCCTTAGCTCCTTCATGGTAACCGTCTATGCAAGGATTTTTCCGTTTCACCCTCTCTAGTCTGTTCCTAACGCTATGTTTTGCAGCCCTAACCGGAGCCGCCACCTTGATCGGGCGCGGACTGCCCGCGCAACTGCTCACGTTCGAGGCGCGGATAGAGGGGATCGCGAATGTCTACCTTTACGATTCCGGGCGCGGTACCACCGTCAACCTAACACACGATTCGCTGTATGCGGTGGGCGCGTCATGGTCGCCGGACGGTCAGCGCATGCTGTTCGTCAGCCCGCGCAGTGGACGGATGGCCTTCTATCTCTACGATCTCGCCGCGCACCGGATTTCGTATCTGCTCACGCCGCAGATAATGGGCGGCGGCGGGCAGTCGGACAGCGAATGGTCACCGGATGGCCGCTGGTTGGCCGTTAATCTGCAAAGCGATCCACCCTACCTGTACATCCTCAATATGACCACTTCCCCGGTCGAAATGTCGCGCCTCAATGTCCTCAACACAGCCAATGATATGACATGGGCACCGGACAGCACGCGCGTGAGCATCAGCGGGTATTTCAACAATGGCACGCAGATCGTCGCTTACGATGTGCGCGAAGGCCGATTTATCAATTTGACATGGGCACAAGCAGCGTTCACGTTGGATCGGAATGCGGTTTGGTCACCGGATGGAACGCAAATCGCCTTCGTGCGCGATCAAAATGGGACGCAGTTGGTGATTATGCCTGCCGATGGCACTGGCGATCCGCTGCTGCCCGCCGTCCCTGTGAGCACCTCGGTACGTCCGGTGTGGTCGCCGGACAGCCGCTGGCTGCTCGCGTCGGTGGAAGGCGGATTGGCGCGGGTGGATGCGCAAACGGGTGACTTCACCCTGCTGGCAGCGGATGGCGAACTGCACGCCCACCAGCTTTTCACGCCGGACGGCTCGGCGTTCATCGATACGCGCTATAGTGCCAGTGCAGGCTGGCGCTTGTATTGGACGCATGTCGATGGAAGCGAATCGCGCTTGCTGCCGGTGACCGCTGCGAATGCCCTGATTCCGCAGTGGGGGCCACAGTGGCCGCCGGAGGGAAGGTGAAAGGGTGCGCCGTTTATTCTTTGTTTTCGTGACACTTGGGATGATCGCGACTGCGTTATTGAGCGGCGCGGCGGTGGTAGCGGGCCGTCTGCTGCCCGGCGCGGATCTGATCTCGTATGAGTCATGGCAAACAGAAGGCATCCGCCGCGCCGATCTTTATCTGGTGGATGTACGGCATGGCACGACGGTGAATCTCACCCGCAGCCCTGCTTTTCAAGCAATGACCTACCATGCCACTTGGTCACCCGATGGCGCACGATTGGCGTACATTAGCTTGGACGACGGCATCAATACGATCTACCTCTTGGATTTCGCCACCCTTCACAGTGAACGCCTTCTCCCTCCGGGGGTGCTGAACGCAAGCCCTCTGTATCTGCGTTGGTCACCGGATGGCCGCTGGCTGGCGGCCTGTTCCACCGGCCTTGATGCTTCGCTGATCGTCTTCGATATGCACGCCGTGCCCATCACGTTTGAACGCTATCCGATTGCCATCTCCAACCAAGAAGATTTCGTGTGGTCGCCGGACAGCACACACCTGATGATCAGCGGCGATTTTGATCACCGCCTGTGGCTAGTGGATTATGACGCCGTGCAGCACATGCTGGAGACACTCACCGTCTCACAGTCGATGTACACAGGCGATCAACGGCCTTCGTGGTCGCCCGATGGTTCACAGGTGGCGTTCTTTCGACGCGCCTACAGTTTTGAATATTTGTTCCTGATGAATGCCGACGGCACCCATCAATACCCCCTCCTTACAGGCGGCGTGCAGGCGTGGACAGCGCCGGTCTGGACGCCGGATGGGCGCACGCTGCTCATGAATGGGCGCGTGGAGGGCAGTTCAGGGTTGATCGCCGTCGATGTGCAAACGAGCGCCGTGACGTTGTTGGTGCCGCAGGTCAGCCATTACAGCCTCGCGTTTTCGGCGGACGGTACGCGCCTATTGGGGAATCGCTACTCATCGCAGAGCGAAGGGACACAGATCGTGATCATGGAACCGGACGGCACTCCATCTCAAATCATCCCCACGCCGGGCGACGATATTCGCAACCCGCTGTGGGTGCCGCGCGGCACCTTCTGGTGATGCGTTCCGCGCTGGCTGTCTTACTCCTCGTTTGCTGCCTCGCATTGATGAGCGGTGCGGCGGTGCTCGTGGGTCACTTGCTGCCAAGTGCGGGCGCGATCACGTTTGAGTCTGTGCGCGGCGGAAATGCCGATCTGTACGCGCTCGATCTCGGAAGCGAAACACTGGTCAACCTCAGTCACAGCCCCGGCGATGACACCAGCGCGGTCTGGTGGCCGGGTGGCACGTCCACGCAACCGGGATCGCGGATGGTGTTCGCCAGCAACCGTGATGGGCGGCTGTTCCTTTATCTCTTCGACCTCGATGGCCGCCGCTTCGAGCGTCTGCGTACGCCTTCGCTGCCCGCTGTGTTTGGGCGTGTACGGGCGGCATGGTCACCGGATGGCCGCTGGCTCGCTTACGATGTGGTCGCCGATCAGCCGTATTTGTACCTGATCGATACGACCGATCCCGATCACAGCCCCGGTTTGATCGACTCGGTGAGCATGGCGCGCGATCTCGCATGGTCGCCGGACAGCACGCGCCTCACCTTCAGCCGTGCGCGCGGACAGGGATCGCAGCTTTTTCTCTATGCAGTGGCCTCAGGGCAGATCACCCCACTCGCACCGAGCAGTTCCTTCGTCACCTCAAATTTTGGCGCGGTGTGGTCACCGGATGGGATGCGCATCGCCTTTTTGAGCGACCGGGACGGCAGTTTACAGGTGTATCTCATGGACGCCGATGGATCGAACGTGCGCGCGCTAACGAACTGGATCACCTATCTCCAGTCGCGCCCGCTTTGGTCGCTTGATGGGCGGTCGTTGAGTTTCGCGGCGGAACTCAGCAACGCGACCAGTTTGGTGCGGTTGGATGTCGAAACCGGGGAGATAACGCGCTTGAACAGTCAAGCGTCGTTGGATGGCGCATTCTTGCAAACGCCGGACGGAACGCGCTTGATCTTCATGCGCTACGGTTCAGCGGGCTATGCGCTGTTCAGCATCGGCACGGACGGCGGTTCTGCCCATCCTCTACCCATCGGCGCAGGGGATGGTTCCTATCCCGCTTGGATTCCGCTCGGCAGATAAACGAGTGAGTGAAGGGCAGCGAGACGATCGATCAGCTCATCGCCTCGCTGCGCCAATTTCTGTTTTACGGATGCTGGTCTGATTGCTCAGTCACGTTCAGCGTCCCCTGAATGAAGGTATCGGAGAGGAAACTGCCAGCCCAAATGTCATAACGACCGCTCGACGGGTTATGGAAGTCCACCGTCGGGTTCAACGTCCCATACGAGTCATCGTCGCAGAAGATCAATCCATTCGGCGCTTTGACGATCAGCGTGGTATCGCCTTCGCTGATCAAGTAGAAACGCAGCAGTGCTGCGGAACCGGCGGTGTAGTTGAAGGTAAAGTCGGGGGCGGCACTGGCAAATCCATTACAGCCGCTGCCCAAGTAGCCCGCATTGACGGCACCCCCAGCGGTCATCGGCACATCGACCGGATCGGGCAGGAACCCACTGCTCTGATCGAGCGATCCGTAGTTCGCGGGTTGGTTGGAATCGAGCGTTGGAATCGGAATCAAGGTGGGCATTACGAGCGGGATCTGAAATCCCGCAGGCGGTTGAACAGCACCCGCCGCTTGAATATCGACCGGATCGCCATTGGCATCCACCATCGGCGTTTGATCGCACGGGCCGGGAGTCGGGCTGATCTGGAACGTATGATCGGGCGTCACCCAGAACATCCCCCATGCGTTGTAGTACAACTGATCGCTGGCGTCGCGGTACCACCCGGCAACCCAGAAACGGCGTCCCGGTTCAAAGCGGAGATAATCGACCCCGGTGCTGGCATCGGGAATATCGAAGTACATGATCCCCGGCGAATAGGTGGTATCGACGGCATACATGCACATCGACGCCAAATCTGATGCGTACGCTTGCGTATATTCGGGGAGATTGTCGCAGCGACCGTTATCGATCGTCACGCTGTCGGCAACCCACCCGGCATTGAACGCGCCGAAATACCAGCGTTCGCCGTTGGCATCCAGCGCAAAATGAACAGGCGCGAAGACTTCGCCGGGGTGAAGCTGACCGAGGATTGCGGGCTGCTGCGCAGCATTCGGATCGGGCACTGACGCGCGTACATTGACGCTCACAAGCGCATCACCCGGCACGCCTACCTGACAGCGAGAATTGGTAAACGGATCGGGCATGAAAATCCACTGCGGCGGAACAAACGGCCCTGAATTGCCGCCCACATTGGCGCTTACAGGGCAGCCGTTGGTGAAGCCCGATCCGGCTTCGTCGGGGCACTGATCGACAAAATCGGCGACGCCATCGCCATCCCGATCGGCGGCGGGAGTATCAAGCGGGCAGCCGTTTCGCAGTGTACCCGCCACACGCGGGCAGGCATCCTGCAAATCGGGCACCCCATCCCCGTCACTGTCATGGGACTGCGCGGATACACCGCCGAAAACAGCGGTGGCGATGAAGAGGAGGACGAACAGGTGAAGCAGTCGCGTTTTCATGGTGATTCTACCCTGCGGTGATGAAATCGTCTTCGTTGTGATATGTTGGAGCATGCATACTTATACCACATTACTTTATGTTGTGCGCTGTGTAAATTAATTCCGTCATTTTGTACCGGTTTTTTACAAGCGCATACACGGCATGGATAACGCCGCACGGGGTCTTCGTAATGGGATGCTCAGACGATCCGCAGCGCCCGTGTGATACAATATGCATGATTTGTCGATGAGTGAACCCAGTAAAAGATGGCAACTTACCCGTACCGTCCCGAGGTCGATGATGAACCGGCCTTAAGTCCTTGGCTGATCCGCCTACCGCTGCTCGTGATCAGCGGCGCGGTGCTGCTGACCCTGCTGCTGGTGATGTTCCTCGCCGTGTTTCAAATCCAGTATCGCGGCAAGATCGTCCCAAATGTGAGCGCGTACGGCGTTCAATTGGGCGGCATGACCGAAGCGCAAGCCGCCGATGCATTGTCCCAGCAGTTCAGCGCCGATAACCAACGAACGTTCACTTTCCGCGATGGCGATCAAACGTGGTCACTGTCCGGCGTCGAGCTGGGGATCAGCTTTGATGCCGCCGCGACCGCCCGTGAAGCCGCCCGCGTGGGACGGGGCGGGAATTTCATCGACAACACGATCGATCAACTGCTGACGTGGTTGAACGGCGACGCGATCACCCCTGTCATCACCTACGATCAAAATGTGGCGCTCGATCACCTGAACCAGATCGCCAACACGATCAACCGCTTCCCGACTGACGCTTCGCTGCAAATTATCGGCACCGATGTCCAGATCACGCCCGGTTCAGTGGGGCGTACCATGAATGTGATGGCGACACTCGGTCGCTTGGATAGCGCCATTTTGGACAGCGGCAGCGCTGCCAGCAGCGGCGTCGAAATCCCGATCGCCATCGCTGAAACGCCGCCGGTCGTCGCCGATGTCGATGAAGCGGCGGCCCGTGCGCGGATCGCGCTGTCCGGCCCGCTCACGCTGGTCGCGGACGATGGAAACGGGACTCAGCTTGGCCCGTGGACGGCCAGTGTCGAGCAGATCGCCCAGCTTTTGCGCGTGAGCACGGTTCAGGGCACCGATGGCGCGCTGCATTATCAAGTCGATGTGAACATGGGTGCCTTCGCGCCCTATTTGCGCACCCTCGCGGCAGGGCTGATCGTTTCACCGGAAGACGGACGATTCCATTTCAATGAAGAAACGCACCAGCTTGAGCTCATTCAAGCCTCGCGGAGCGGACGTGCGCTCAACATCGAACAGACGATCGCGGCGATGCAGGCGGCAGTTTTCAGCACCAATAACCGGATCGTGCCGCTCCAATTCGACTACCAACTGCCCACCTATCACGACAATGTGACGGCTGCGGAACTTGGAATCACCGAGCTGCTGTCGCGCGGGGTGAGCTACTACACCGGTTCCTCACAGGCGCGCATCGATAACATCATCCGCGCGGCCTCGCGCTTTGACGGCGTGATGATCGGCCCCGGCGAAGTGTTCTCGTTCGACCGCTACGTCGGTGATATTTCGCCGGAAGAAGGCTATGTGCAAAGCGCCGTCATTTACGGTGACCGCACGATTCAGGGTGTGGGCGGCGGTGTGTGTCAAGTCAGCACGACGGCGTTCCGCGCGGCCTTCTATGCCGGGTACCCCTTCTACGAGTGGCATTCGCACTCCTACCGCGTCGGCTACTACGAGCATGGCGATCCTGAGGGCGTGGGTATGGATACGGCGATCTACGTCGATAGTCAGGGGCCGGATCTCGATTTCCAGTTCGTCAATGACACCCCCTATCACCTGCTGATCGAAACCTCGATTTACCCGGCGAATAACTCGATCGAGTTCCGCTTCTACAGCACCAACCCCGGGCGACAGGTGATCAAGCAGGGGCCAGAAATTCGCGATATTCGCGAACCCGCACCCACGCGTTATGAAGTTAACCCTGATCTCACCTTAGGTCAGGAGCGGATGGTGGACTTTGCCGCGCAGGGGGCTTATGTTGAAGTCACGCGGATCATTCTGGACAGCAGTGGAAACGAAATTCGCCGAGAGGTGTTCGCACGGAATTACGAACCTTGGGGAACGATTGTGCAAGTCGCGCCGGGTGATCCCAGAGCCAGTTGAGGATGACTGCCCGCCAAAAACCGGGCGTTACGGGTAGGATAGCATTGGCGGTCGCCTAGGGCCGCCTATTTGATTCCCCCATTCCCCGATGAAGCGCTGACCGATTGTGCAGCGGCAAGCGTAGGATCGGCGGCCAACAAGACTTGTTTGGCTTGTTCCACACTCTGCGCCGTCAAAATGGTCACATTGAACAGCCGCCCCAACAGCAGCGCCGTGTACATGCCTAAACGGTTGGCACCGATGATCACCCAACATCCCATACGAGGGTTCGGCAGCACATTGATGATCTGCTTCATCTTAAGCATATTGAGCGGGAACATGGTCACCTGACTGCAATCCACCAACAGATGGATGGGTTGGGTTCCGGTTTTTAGCCAATTGAACGACTGGCTGTTCAGATCGCTAATCTCTGCACCAGTGAGCACGTCGGGCAGGGTAATCAATAAAACACGTTTGTCGATGATCCATTCTATCGACGATGACATTATCGTCCCTCTTATGTTGTTATAGGCTCACAAACAGATAACTTGATAGTATGGCTTCTCGGTTTAGAAACACAAGGCTTCGGCAAGATTTTTCACGAAAATTTCGCGTATGTGAATAAATTTTCGTTAATAACAAGCGGGGAGGCGATACACAAAAAGCGCGGAAGGCACCGCGAGAAATTCGCTGGTGCGCTTCCGCGCTGCGGTGATACGTGGGCTGTTTGGGCAGCCTAAATTTCCAGCGGGATCACGCCTTCGCGCTTGACGGGACGGAAGCCCTTGCCGAATGCGCTGTGCCCCTGACCGATCACCATGAAGGATTCCGGATCGGCACGGACAACCAACCGGCGGATCTGCCCCACCTGTCCCCGGTTGACGGTCACATAGAGGACGGTGTGTTCCTTATCGGTGAACATCCCTTTCCCCGGCCAACCGGTCACGCCGCGCCCCATCTCGTCAAGGATCGCGTCGGCCACATCGCGCGGGCGATCGGTGATGATCACACAGGTGCGCACCGTCGAAGGGCCTTCTAGGAAGTAATCGGTGGCGGCGCTGGCGACATACAGTGCGACCATCGCGTACAGCGCGCCTTCCCAGCCGAACACCAACCCGGCGGCGAGGACAACCGCGCCATCGGTATAGACAAAGCTGCTGCTGAGCGGAGTGCCAAAACGCGCCTGCAAAATACGTCCCAGCGTCGAGGTGCCGCCGAGCGTACCGCCCATGTTGATGATGATCATCGCGCCCAACCCGCCAAGGATACCGCCCATCAGCGCATTGAGCAGCGTATCGCTGGAAATACCATTGGCGGGGAAATATGGAGTCAGGAGGTCGATCATCAGCGAATAGACGACAACGGTGTAAATGGTTCGCAGCACGACCTGCCAGCCGCCCAGATAGCGAAACGCCAGCAGTTGGATCGGAATATTGCCGATTAAGATCATCGCGCCGATCGGGGTGCCGAAAACATGGTTGAGCAGGATGGCGATGCCGCTCACCCCGCCGGGTGCGATATGAGCAGGCGCTTCAAAGAGGATCACGGCGACCGCCGAAATCAACGCGCCAAAGGTGAGGATCAAGTAGCGAAGGAGCAGTGTGAGCAGGGCGCGACTGCGCGATTGCTTCATCAGGGTCAGCCTTTTCGAGCAAAGTTCAATCACGGTCAAACCGTACATTCCGCATCATTGTACTTTCAGGTCTTGTTTGCCAACAATCGATGTTTCCGTGCGTGATCCTCCCCACAGCGATTCAAAATGTATTTCGCGCGCTGTGGAAGGCGTCGGGCGTCACACGTTACACGCGCTAAACGACACATTTGCTTTGTGGATGGGTCAGGTGTTGTTATAGTTAGAAGTATCATTTCCACCCGAACCATTATCAAGGACTCACCCATTATGCCGCTCGTTTTCGTCAGTCACTCTACCAAAGACGATGCGTTTGCGGATCGCCTCGCGAACGAACTCGCTGGATCCGGCATTCAAACTTTCATCGATCACCAGAATATTCAACCGGGTGCTGACTGGCCGAGCGAGATCGAAAACGCAATGAACCGGAGCAGCGTTGTGCTGTACGTTCTCAGCGATGCGTCTCTGAATTCACAGGAAGTGGTGCGCGAATATACCTACGCGGTCAATCACCAGAAAACGATTATCCCCCTACGCATTGAAGCGGTGGGGCTTCCTCTGCGGCTAACGACTTACAACTGGATTGACTTCACCGCCAACACAGACACAGCGATGCAAAAGCTGTCTGATGACCTAAAGCGCAAACTTCAAACGCTTGATTATGCAAGTGCGCGCTACCAATCACTCGTCGCGGCACTGGATGATGCGCTGGAAGAAGACGACGAAGCCGACGCGACCGCGACCGTGATGACGCTCTCGCCGGAGACTCTAGCCGTTGTGGATGATGTGCTGACCTCGCGCGGTTATACGCCTTATATCGCCGGAGAAGTGAGAGGCATTGCCAACCGTTTACAGGATGTGTGGAAAGCCATTTATCAGGCAGCGTTTTGTCTGTTCGATGTTTCCAGCAACAGCCCGGATGTGCTCATTGAACTGGGAATCGCGATCGCGCTCAAGAAGTGGGTGATCGTGCTGTGCAAGGCCGATGTCCTGCTGCCGGACATCCTGCGCAGCTACCCGGTGCTGCGCTACGCCAATACCGACGAACTCCACAGTTTACTTCTGCGCACTGCCGGTGATCCGCGCTTTATGAAAGGTACGGCAATCCGCGATTTTTGCCCGCTGTGCAACCGTTACTGCGCTGCTGCGTCGGTGGAACCGGAAGAAACAGCCTACTGCATTCTGCGCGTGGCAGGGAATCGGCTGCCGTGGCGTGGGGTGGCAACCGGTTTTACCCCAACAATTGCCAAATACGGCATGTTCCCCACCGACCTGACGGAGATGCCGCCGACTTACATGGATCAACCGGTGTGTGAGCTTCAGCAAAAAGCCAATCAAGCGCGTTTCGTTGTTTTTCACACAGGCAGCCTCGCCGTACCCGCAAGCTGCCTCACGTTGGGTATGGCGATCGGCAGCCTGAAACCATGGCTGATCTTCGCCAGCCGAACCGATGCCAACAGTATTCCGCTGATCCTGCGGGCACAATCTCGCGTCGAATATACCGAGCTGAGCGAGTTCAACGGCGCGGCAGCGCAGCAGCTCGCCAAAATCCTGAGCGACGAGCTGCACCTGCAAACGCAGGAAATCAGCGACCGGCAGGCACAGCGCACGCTGACGATCGCTACCATTCCCCCTTGGAATCAATTAGCGGACTGGCGGCGCGCCCTCGCCCGTGCCGATGAAGTCGATGAAGCGATCCTCGGCGAAGTCAAAATCGTCGCCTACGATGGCAATGTCATCGGGCAGAAATATGATTTGCACCCCAGTCGTCACAGTCTGCGCTTTGGTCGCGACAGCCGCGTGTGTGATGTTTATATGAACACCGACGGTGCGTCGATGCAGCATTTCCGCGTGTGGCGCGATACCGATGATCGCTTTTATATCGAAGATTTGGGCAGCACCAATGGCACCTACTTGAACGGTAGCAAATTGACCGCCCGCCACAAAACTGAGGTTCACTTCAAAGACACGATCCGCGCCGGGGCTGCGCAGTATATGGTGTGGGATGAACGTCCACTGCCGCGCAGTTTCCACCTCAAGACAACCACGCTTACGCCGATCCTGACGATCGAATTCAAGGACATCCTGCCGCCCACCCACCTGACGACGCTCGATCAGAACATCATCCTGAATATCATTCACCCAACGGACAGCTCGAAGAATCTGCGCGTGCAGCTTCAAGCCTACTATCCGCTGGGGCGGGTGCTGAATGAACTGGCGCTTCTGATGGAATTGAGCGACATCACCCATCACATCCTGTACGAAGACACGGTGCTGAAGCCGCATATCACGCCGATGGATCTTTCGCTCAAGAGCGGATCGGTGCTGCACATCGTGCAGGATCGCGTCGAAAATGCCATACGCGAAACCGTCAAAAAGATCAGCTACTGCGGGCGCAAATGCCAGTATCCCCGTCCTGATGGGACATTTGAATGGCGGCGCGGCAAACAGATGGGCACGCTGCGCCAGTTCTTTGAGGCGACCTATTACGACATTTACAAGGTACGCCCCGCAAAAGACATCAAGATTGATGCGATCAAGTGCCCCACCTGCGGCGGCGACATCTTCGATGATGTGATCGTCGGCATCCGCGAGGTGCAAACCGGAACACTGTAAACTAAGAAACCACAGAGGCGCGGAGATCGCAGAAGTGATCACAGGTAAATGGCTTGCTTTTGACTTCTCCCCCCGCGAACTCCGTTCGCACCCCCGTTTTTGCATGCGCCCCTTCCCGAATTCGGGAAGGGGAAGGCTCGCGAAGCGAGACGGGGGTTAGGTGATTCGTAAACAACTTACTTCAGATCACTTCTGTAGTTCAATCATTGGGAAGTTGCTTTTTTGAGATCGCTTCCGTCGTTCCATCGCTTTACAGTTCTCTTTTTTGCCCCCTTCGCGCTACAATGCAACCGTAAACTCAGAGTGTAAGGACAGGCGGATGACTGAACCGATCCGCGTGCTGCATTTCGCCGATTCGCACGTCGGCATGGAAAATTATGGGCGCTTCGATCCCAAAAGTGGGCTGAACACCCGCGTGATCGACTTTTTGCGCCGCATGGACGACATGATCGACTATGCGCGCGAGCATGAGGTCGATTTGACGGTGTTCGCGGGCGATGCCTTCAAGACACGCCAACCGAACCCGACGTTTCAGCGCGAATTCGCCCACCGCGTCCGCGATTTGACCGAACTTGCACCGCTGGTGATGCTGGTCGGCAATCACGATCTGCCGCCGACCGCGCTCAAAGCCTCCAGCATCGAAATTTACCGCGCGCTGCAAGTCCCGAATGTGTGGGTCGCCGATGAGTTTGAAACCAAGCTCGTCACCACCAAGCGCGGCGATCTGGTCGTCGGTGCAGCCCCCTACCCGATCCGCTCACGGGTGCTCGAAGGCATCGAAACGGGCGGCAAGAGCATCGCTGAAACCGATCAGATCCTTCAATATCACCTATCGCGGACGATCGAAACGCTGGCAGAAGAAGCCGACGAATACGGCGACATTCCCCGCCTGCTGACCGGGCATTTCACGGTGAGTGGGGCGGTATGGGGCAGCGAGCGCGGCATCATGCTGGGGCGCGACTTAGAAATTCTGCTCTCATCGCTGGCGGATGACCGCTGGGATTATGTAGCGCTCGGTCACATTCACAAGCACCAGAACCTGACGGCCAAGCACAAAGAGGTGCCGCCCGTCGTCTACAGCGGCAGTTTAGAGCGCATCGACTTCGGCGAAGAAGCTGATCCGAAGGGGTTCTGCTGGGTGGAGCTGGCCCGCCACGCGACGACATGGCGGCATGTGCAGAACAAAGCGCGCCCGTTCGTCACGCTGCGCATCGACGCGCGCACCAGCATCAACCCCACCCAGGACGTGATCGACGAGATCAACGGGTACGATCTGCACGACGCCATCGTCCAGGTGATCATCGACCTCACGTTAGAAACCGATGCCCGCTTTGATGAGGGGATTGAGACGAACTGCGGCGTATGGGCGTGAGCTTCATCGCCGGGATCTGCAAGGAGATCGAACAGCCCGCATCACGCGCACGGCCCGGCGGCAACCCCGAAGGTATGAGTGATGAGGAACTGCTCGAACGCTACCTGATCAGCCGCCAGACGAGCGATGCCCGTCGTGAACGGCTGATCGACGCCGCCCGCCCCATCTTCGAGGCGGGCGACGGTAGTCACGAGGGGAGTAATCCCCCGTTCATTTCTGTGTTTTCGGCGGCGGATCGTCACCGGAAATCGGGAATGGCCCCGGTTTCCGCTTCATGCGGCGGCAGCCAAACGCGTTTCACCGAAACCTCGACGGTTGCCGCGATCACGATCTGGATCGTCGGGTAGTCCGGAATCCCCGTCGAGTGCATCGTACAGCGGCAGAAACGGATTGTATTCGTGCTCGCGCGCATCCACGATCCACGGCTCCCAGACCTCGGCGTCTTGCCCGCTGCGCCGCATCTGCCATTCGCCCCTGCACATCATGGCGCATCACCTCCCCGACATAGGCCAGCAGTGCCGGGAAGAGCGGCACGGCAAGGCTTTTTTGCCGTCCGCGATGCTTGATTTTCTTTTCCACCTTTTCGAGACTCTTCATCCACGTGTAGTCGAGTTCATCGCGCGAAAAGCGGAGGCAGGTCCGCAAGCTGATCGATCAGCCGAGTGCACCCAGGAAGGAAACTCCTCCCCATAAGGAAAACGCCCCTCTTCACGCAGAATATGCTGCGGCTTCTGTGCCCATGCCTGCTGCCGTCTTTCTAGCACAAAATCAACATCTGCTTGGGACGCGTATACGAAACCCACCGAAGCATGAGCGCTGAGTATTTGGCCGTTCGATGCCTATACATGTGTGACATCATGGTCTTGGATAAGGCTCTATCCTTGACCCATGCTGGATCTTTCAAAAGACCCTGCATTTGCTTCATTGAAACGCGATACCCGTTGGGTTTGCCTTCGTCATTCATGGGCAGCAATTCTAAGCGTCGATCCTTCTCAATATGCGCTCATCAAGGCCAATCTGTCCCCGATGAGCAAAAGTGCTCCCCAGCGTCGAGGCGGGCGGAGTCCTACCGCGACTGCGCTTGCCGCAGCAGGGAGTATTTACGATTCATCAGATGGGTCTTTTCTTTCGGCGCGGCGCGCAACAGACGCTGTTCTCACCAGCGGTAGCCCGGTGTTGAATGCCAAGCCCCGGCGGATGGGTCGCGGGTGTGCAATTTCTCATCGTTACGATTGAACGGAGTGAAAGCCCTTGCCCTCTTGCTCAACAAGATCAGTATAAAGATCGAGATATGGATTGTAAGCTCTGCTGTTCGCGATCCGTCTCGCGTCTCGCCATCCTCGCTTAGACGCATTCGCCATTCCCCATTCAATCGACTACGGCATTGTTTCACCCAGATACGCGACCAACGCCGGGAAGATGGGAGTGTTCAAGGCAGATCGCATAATTTTCGTCGCATCTTCGATAGCAATTTATCGAGATCGTCATCGCTCATATCGAGCTGACTTGACGGTATATTGAGCAGGACTGAGAGCTGTGTGATGAGGGGCAGCAACTCGTTGGGGGAAATCACGCCCTTGCGGCAATCGGTTCTTCAAAAACACTTCGCATCCCTATGAGCTTGTTCTATCAAAGCTATGAGTTCCTCACGAGAGAAATGAAGACGACCTTTGCCCAAGTTGAAATCAATCAAGAGCTGCCCATTAGGATGCCGATACATTTGCCCGCCCGTGAACCTTTGGCGTTTTTCAAGTTCTTCATCGCGCACCCAGTGTGGGTCGGCAAGAAGTTCTGCCATTTCTCGTTTGGACACAGATCGTGAAGTCTTTTCCTTTTTCGGCATGATGTGACCTTATTGCAGTGCGCCCGCCACCGCCAGCAAATCCGCCTGACACGCGGGCGGGATCGTCCCGGTTGGGTCAGGCTATAGTGCGAGGCACGGCTTGCGTTCCTTTTGCTTATCGAAAATCGTTAGGGTGATATCCATCCTGCGAAGCCTGTTCCTGGCAATAGGTAACGATTCCCTGTCTCAAAATCGTAAACCTTGACGATACCTCCATACCAGTACGCTATGAAACGGTTGCTCGGTGACCAAAACGGATACCAATCACTGCTGGTTGGAAACTCGTCGCAAAGAGCAATTGTTTCTCCTGATAGTGTGTTGTATCTGATTGTATAATATTCATTGGTGACCTGATTGATATACCCAAATCCTAAGTGAGACCCGTCCCTAGACAATATCGGTGGAAACGTAGAAGAAATCCCTGTAGAGCTTCCAAACTCGTTTTGAAGAAGTGTGTCAAGAAGTGTATCTCGTCGGAAACCTTCATTGACATTGAGTTGGGCGAGTTTTGTTCCCGTTGGAACACTTTCCACGTAAAAAACGTGACTTCGATCCGATGACCATAGCGGAGTGCCAACGATCCGCGCTGCTTCCGAAGACTGGACTTCAAAGACAACCCGATTTGCTCTGGTGTCATAGACCTGAAACTGTCTTGTAGAAAGCCCTTGACCGCGGTCTTGAACTTCTAAACGATATGCTCCGTCAGGAGAAGCTATCTCAATTTGGGGCGGGCGGGCTAACGCCTGAATTACTTCGAAGTCAACAATAGCTGAGCCCGTTTGAGGAGTAATACGTAGTGGCCGCTCTTGAACAGTAAGTCTGATTCGTAGCAAAGGGTTGTTAATGTCTGGATAATCGCCAAAATACTGAATCCACAACTCAGAGGAACTTCGCCAGACAAGTTGACTGAAATTTACGATGGCTAGGTCTGGGTTATCGTCTTGGTCAGAAAGGTAATCTGCAATTTCCTGCGGCAATTCCAAAGAAGCTATCTCATTCGTGTTGCGATCCCAGATAATGAGATTTCGGCTCCTAAGACTAAATGGCGGAAACGCTATTTTGCTGCCATCAGGCGAAACAAACGGACCCCCTACACTTCTAGCTACATCGGAGGGAAGTAAGATGGGAATGCGTTGTTCGCCTTGTGTAGTAATAAGGCCTAGTTCACGAGCATCGGCATCGCCTTGGCCCCATTCTGCGATGTAATAGTACTCCCCGGCGAACCCGGGAATACTTGTTGAAAATGATGTGAGATTTGCTTCTCCGCACCTAATTTCAACTCGATTTTGCGCCATAACAGGCTCAATAACACTTACTCCGAACAGAGCAAGTGCAATGGCGCAGTACTGCACCAATCCAAACATTCTTTGATTCATAGGCATGATATTTGCTCCTATTGTTGTCCACAAATACCTAAGAACGCGGCATCATGCTGGGGCGCGACTTGGAAATTCTGCTGTCGTCGCTGGCGGATGACCGCTGGGATTATGTAGCGCTCGGTCACATTCACAAGCACCAGAACCTGACGGCCAAGCACAAAGAGGTGCCGCCCGTCGTCTACAGCGGCAGTTTAGAGCGCATCGACTTCGGCGAAGAAGCTGATCCGAAGGGATTCTGCTGGGTGGAGCTGGCCCGCCACGCGACGACATGGCGGCATGTGCAGAACAAAGCGCGTCCGTTCGTCACGCTGCGCATCGACGCGCGCACCAGCATCAACCCCACACAGGACGTGATCGACGAGATCAACGGGTACGATCTGCACGACGCCATCGTCCGTGTGATCATCGACCTCACGTTAGAAACCGATGCCCGCTTTGATGAGGGGATTGTGCGCGACGAACTGCGGCGCATGGGCGTGAGCTTCATCGCCGGGATTCGCAAGGAGATCGAGCAGCCCGCGCGCGCACGGCTCGGCGGCAACCCGGAAGGGATGAGCGACGAGGAGCTGCTCGAACGCTACCTGATCAGCCGCCAAACGAGCGATGCGCGCCGTGAACGGTTGATCGAGGCCGCCCGCCCCATCTTCGAGGCGGGCGACGGCGGTCACGAGGGGGAGTAATCCCCCGTTCATTTCTGCATTTTCGGCGGCGGATCGTCACCGGAAATCGGGAATGGCCCCGGTTTCCGTTTATGCGGCGGCAGCCAAACGCGCTTCACCGAGACTTCGACCGTCGCCGCGATCACGATCTGGATTGTCGGGTAGTCCGAGTCCTCATCCAGCGCATCGTACAGCGGCAGAAACGGATTGTACTCGTGCTCGCGCGCATCCACGATCCAAGGCTCCCAGACCTCGGCGTCTTGCCTGCTGCGCCGCATCTGCCATTCGCCCTGCACATCATGGCGCATCACCTCACCGACATAGGCCAGCAGTGCCGGGAAGATCGGCACGGCAAGGCTTTTTTGCCGTCCGCGATGCTTGATTTTCTTTTCCACTTTTTCCAGACTTGCCCACGTGTAGTCGAGTTCGTCGCGCGAAAGGTTGAGCAGGTCCGCAAGCTGATCGATCAGCCTAGGCACCTGTGCGGGGAACTCCTCCCCATAAGGAAAACGCCCCGCTTCGCGCAGGATATGCTGCGGCTTTTGTGCCCATGCTTGCCGCCGTCTTTCGAGTACAAAATCAACATCCGCTTGGGAGGCGTATACAAAACCCACAGAAGCATGAGCGCTGAGTATTTGGCCATTCGGATGCCTATACACGTGTGACATCATGGTTTTGGATAGGGCTTCATCCTTAACCCATGCAGGATCTTTCAAGAGACTTTGCATTTGCTTCATTGAGACTCGATACCCGTTGGGTTTGCCTTCGTCATTCATGGGGCAGCACTCCTAAGCATCGATCCTTCTCAATATGCGCCCATCAAGGCCAATCGATCCCTGATGAGCAAAAGTGCTCTCCAGCATCGAGTCAGGCAGGGTCCTTAGCACAACCGTGTTTGCCGCAGCAGGGGTAGTTACGCTTCACTTGATGGGTCTTTTCTTTTAAGGGTAAGCGTAACAGACGCCGTTTCACTAGCGGTGGGAGTCGGCGTTGGAATGCCGAGTCCCGGCGGATTGGGTCGCGGGTGTGCAATTCTCATCGTTACGATTGAACGGAGTGAAATACCCTTGCCTTCTTCGAGATCGGTATATAGGTCAAGCCAAGGATTGTATGCGTGATTATGGGCCACAATCCAAGGCTCCCATGTTTCACCATCTTCGCTGAAGCGCATGCGCCATTCCCCATTCAATCGAATACGCATTATTTCACCCAGATACGCGACCAACGCCGGGAAGATGGGAGGTTCAAGGCAGATCGCATACCCTTTTCGTCGCATCTTCGATAGCAATTTATCGAGACTTTCATCGCTCATATCGAGTTGGTTTGAGGGTATATTGAGCAACGCCGAAAGCTGTAAGATCAAGGATGCCACTTGATCAGGAAACTCTTTCCCTTGTGGAATTCGTGAATTCAAGATCGACTGCGGTTGTTTCGGCATTGAATTCAGTACATTTAAGAACTGATCACGAGAGAAATGAAGACGACCATTTCCCTGATTTGTCACCACAAGCAATTGCCCGTTTGGGTGTCGAAACATGCGAGCCAGTTGAGAATCAAATCGCTTTTCAAGTTCTTCATCGCGCACCCAGTGTGGGTCGCTGAGCAATTCAGTCATGCGCTTTTTTGAAACTGAAGATGACATTGATTTTTTCTTTGGCATCATTCAATCTCCATCGATTTCTAATCTTATTGGATCTGGATCTCCGGGTATTTCTGGGACAGGCCCGTTACTAGATATTAAGGCAATAGATGGGCCAAAGGAAGGGCAACTCGGATGGGTAACAGGATAAATTGTTAACTCAACTTCTGGATTCAGTAAGACAGCAGGTGCAACAATCAATTGTGAAGTAAATGGTGGATCGTCTCCAAGAAGCTCCCAAACAACCGCATCACAGAATATCGTCCGATAAGTTGTCGCTGTGTTTAGCAATGAATTGCTGATGGTAGTATCTGCTGTAGTGATGAGCGTAACTGCCCCAGTACTACGTTGACTACCTAGAGTAGTAACCGAAGAACGAGCTGCGTCCAACATTCCTACTATTTGATACTCTTCATAACTAAGTGAAATGTTACCTGTCCGTGCTTTGATTTCTATAAAGTTGCTTAAAGGATAGACTTCATAGACCGGTGGAAGCCCTTGATCATTTGTTATCTCCAAAACAACGGTCCCTCTTGCATCCGGACGAACATTCGCTCTCCCGCCAAGTCGTAAACGCTCTGGAGAAGGAATGTTTTCCTCATTTTCAGGTAAACCTAGCAGCGAAAGTACTCGTTCTTGGAAGTAGCGTCCCACATCTCTATTCCATCCCACAGAGGGATACTCTGGCATATTCCCACTCGGCCAAAAAAGATCCGGGTAATTCAAGGCATAATTTCGCAATTGGACTGCTGTAAATGGACGAGCCCCCGGAAATTCTATAGGGATGCTTCCCCAGACAATACCTTGCTCAGTCGAGGGATATAGGAAATTGGCCGGAATAGGTGAGAGTTGTTGTGGTGTTGCGGCGTCTCCCCACAGCAGTCGAACACTCGATCCCCCTGATCCTTCAAAGTATTCAAGGTGAATACTAAAGAAGTTTTGTGCACCCCCGTCTAGGAAAATGGTGCCACAATCTCGAGTAAGAGAATGCTCAGTCCAATTATTCACTAACAATTGATCGTTTATCCAAAGGCGAACACCATCATCACTATCCGTACAAAATACCCGGTTTTCCGGGCTATTGATGCGAACCCATCCTGTCCATAATACCGAAAATGCGTCGGACTGAATTTCTGGGCTTGGGGAACCATTCGTCCAATCAAAATCTATAGCCGGATCAAACCGCCAAAAAACGAATTGGTCAAAGGAAGCGCCGTTATAATAGTCGCCTCTTAATCCTGATCCCTCTTCTGAACAGGTGGGTGCCGCAAGCTGACTCGCATAAAGCGGACTAATCTCGAAGTTTGCTCCCTGATTAGGAGGGCAAATTGGCTCTGTAGTTTGCGTTGCAGTCGCCGTTGCAGTTGGGGAACTTGTAGGCGTCTCGGTTGCCGTTGCTGTCGGGGTACTCGTGGGCGTGGGAGTTGAAGTCGGTGTCGCGGTGGGCGGCTGCGCACTTGCGCTGTAGGTGACATGTAGACGACGGATTAGGTAGGTTGCGGTTGATGCTGTGGCATAGTTTACACCCCAATGATTGGCTAAAGAAATCATAAGGGTGCTTCCTGACCGATTCCAGTTGATGACGCCGGTGTTGATCTCCCCGGTAGTATTAATATTGCAGGGATTACATTGCACGGCGGAATCCACATAAAATGCCATCGACCATCCTGAGGTGACGTAGACCTCCGCTGACCATGAACGGACGGTCACCGGCTGGCTGAAGTGTATGCTGACCGTCACATCGTTGATATTTTGGTTGCGTCGCCCCGTTAGTCCGCCTCCCCAACCTTGGCCAAGCACAGGCTGAGCAGGTGTCCACGGCTGAGGCTGGAACCCGGCGGCAGACTGGGTGAAATCATAAGTGATGGTAACGGTTCCTGATGGCGTTGCCGACGGCGTGACATTACCACTAAGCGCCGCAAGTGGAGAATCAGGGGCTGTCCAGAGTGTATTCTCGTTAGCCTCGGCAGTTGCTTCGAGACCGATCATCCATGAGCAAAGAGCCGATATAAGGTGCAGAAGTCTCGTCAGCGATCTGGCTGCGAGATTGTGATACTTAGCACTAATAGAACACCTGCGAACTATAGCGCATGGCTTATGTTTATAATGTTAAGGGTTTTCTACGACTTGCCGCCTAGAGGGAGGAATTGACGTCTATTCGCCTTGCTCCCGCTTGGAAAGAACTGCGAAACAGCAGGGCTGTTATAATCCCGGTCGCCACAAAATTACGGGCGTATGGAAAGGACTTCATGATGAATGATCACTTTGTTGAAACCAACGGAATTCGCTTACATTATGTCGACTATAATCCCAGCGGCGGCACCACGGGCGATCCGCTGATTTTGCTGCACGGCTTGACCGCCAACGCCGCCAGTTTCGGCGGGCTGATCCGCGCAGGGCTGGCCGATTCTATGCGTGTGATCGCCGTCGATCTGCGCGGGCGCGGCCTAAGCGATAAACCCGAAACCGGCTACGGGGTGGACGATCACGCCAAGGATATTCTCGGTCTGATGGACGCGCTCAAGATCGATCGCGCGGTTCTCGGCGGGCACTCCTACGGCGGGCGGGTGGCGATCTATTTGGCCGTGCATCACCCGGAGCGCGTCAAAAAGCTGGTGTTCATGGATGTCGGCTTCTTCCATCCCAGCATCGCCGCGCTGATCATGCCCTCGGTCAACCGGCTGGATAAAACCGTTCCCTCATGGGACATCTTCATCGAGAGCATGCGCCAATCGCCGGTGTATCACGACTGCTGGGATGCCGATCTGGAAGCCTATTTCCGCGCCGATGTCGAAACGATGCCCGATGGATCGGTGAAACCGCGCTCACGGCTGGCGAACATCATGGAAACGGCGCAGAAGGGTGAATCGCTCAATTGGGAGACGCTGTTCAAGCAGGTGCAGCAGCCCGCCATCATCCTGCACGCCCCCGATCCGTATGGCACCGGCGATACGCCGCCGCTGCTGTCGGAAGAAGGCGCACGCCGCGCCGCCGATCTGATGGCGAACTGCCAGTACCAACGCATGACGGGCAATCATGTGACGATGGTGTTCGGCGCTCATGCGCGCGGCGTCGTGGACACGATCACGGCCTTCGTGCGCGCTTAGCGAGAAAGCGAACATCCGTTTTCTCCCGGCGGTAGACGGGTTTATAATGGACGGCGGGAGATAAAACAGATGCTGCCGATTCGACTGGAAATCAAGAACTTTCTCGCGTACCGCTCGCCGGAGCCGGTGCGTTTTGAAGGCATACACCTCGCCTGCTTGACCGGAGCCAACGGCGCGGGCAAGTCGTCGCTGCTGGACGCGATCACGTGGGCGCTGTGGGGCGAAGCGCGCAGCCGCCGCGCCGACGATCTGATCCACATGGGACAGGTCGAAATGGTGGTCGCGCTGGAATTCGAGCAGGAAGGCATCATCTACAAGGTGGTGCGCCGCCAATCGCGCAAATCCAGCTCCGGCACGCTCGATCTGCTGACCAAGCAGGAAGACGGAAGCTGGATCAGCCACAGCGATAACCAAGCCAAAAAGCTGACGCAGGCGAATATCGTCCGTCTGCTGCGCATGGATTATGAAACCTTCGTGCATTCGGCCTTTTTGCAGCAGGGCAAAGCCGATGCGTTCACGACCAAGCAGCCGCGCGAACGCAAACAGATCCTGTCTGATATCCTCGGCCTCTCGCGCTGGGAGCAGTACGAAGAAGCGGCGAAGTTATCGATCAAAGAGATCGAGCACAACATCGCCGGGATGGAAGGCAGCATCCGCGAGTTGAGCGAACAGATCGCCCGCGAACCGCAGTTCATCACCCAATTGGAGCAGGCCGAAATCGCGCAGAAGGAAGCCGCCGCTGCGCTCGAAGTGGCGGAGGCCCGTTTGCGCGAAGTGCAGTCCGCGCCCGCCGATCTGCGTGCTAAGCAGGCCGAACGGGTGCGCATCGAAAACACCATCAAGGGCTTTGAGAGCGAACGCGCCGCGCTGGAAGGCGAACGCGCCCGCAAAGTCGCCCGCGTGCAGGATTTTGAAGCGCTCATCGCCCAGCGTGACGAGATCGAAGCGGGTTACCGGCTGCTGCAAGCCGCCCGCAGCGATGATCAAGCGTTGGGGAGCAAGCTCAAGCAGTTGAGCGATTACGACAGCGAACGCCACAAGCTCGAACGGCAGATCGACGCGGCGCGGGCCGAACTGCAAAGTGAAGCCGCCGCGCTCGACAGCCGAATCAGTCTGCTGGAACGGACTATTCAAGGGGCGCACGAAGAGGAATTGGCCGAAGTGCGCGTCGAACTGGAAACGCTCGAAGCGGCGGATACGCTGCGCGAAGGTTACGTCACCGAAGTCGCGACGCTGGCCGAGGAACGCGCCGGGTTGGAAGCGACCAACCGTGCGCTGCGCCGCGAAATGGACGAAATGAAAGCGCGGCAGGATCGGCTGCGTTCCCATGATGGGGCGACTTGCCCCTTCTGCGGCCAACCGCTTGACGAGCACACGCGCACCCGCTTGATCGAAGAAATCACGATTGAAGGCAAACCGCGCGGCGATCAATTCCGCACCAACAAAACGCGCTTGGACGAAATCGGCGGGGCCTCGCAGGAACGCAAGAAGCAGATCGCCGAATTGGAACTGCATGTGCGCAAGCTCGACGCGTTGCGCGAACATGCCGCCCGTCTGCAAAAAGCCGTCGATGATGCGCGCGAGGCGACGATCGAACTGAACGACGCCGATGCCCGCCGCGAAATCGTGCGCGATATGCTCGAACGTGAAGCCTTTGCGGTTGATCTGCGTGGGCAGTTGACCGAACTCGACCTGCTCCGCGAAGCCGTCGGCTACGACAGCGACCGGCATACCGCCGCGCAGCAGCAGCTTCAAACCTATCTCGAATACGAAGCGCGGCAGGCACGGCTGACGCTGGCCGAAGAATCACTGCCCGCTGAACGCGACTCGCTCAATTTCCTCCTCAGCCGCATTGAACGCTTGACTCAAGCGATCGCTGAGGAATCGGCAGGGATGGAAGCGGTCGATGTGGAGATCGTCCGGCTCAAAGTGCTGGTGGAAGAAGAGCGCATCCGCCGCGAGGAAGTCAACCGCCAGCGTACGATCGAACGCAATGCCAGCGAGAAAGTCACGATCGCGCGCCAGTCCTTGAAGGCGATCGAAGACGCGCGCATCCGCAAAGCCGCATTGGAAGAACGCATGAAAGGCGCGCGCGAAGACAAAGTCGTCTACGAGGAACTCAAGACCGCGTTCGGCAAAAACGGCATCCCGGCCATGATCATCGAAACGGCGATCCCCGAACTGGAAGCGAATGCTAACGCGCTGCTCGGTCGCATGACCGATGGGCGCATGAGCCTTGCCATCCCCACCCAGCGCGACAAGATCACGGGCGGCGTCGCGGAGACGCTCGACATCGTGATCGCCGATGAACTGGGGACACGCGGCTATGAAATGTTCAGCGGCGGCGAGGCATTCCGCATCAATTTCGCGCTGCGGGTGGCGCTCTCGCAAATGCTGGCCCGCCGATCCGGTGCACATCTGCGCACGTTGTTCATCGATGAAGGGTTCGGCACACAGGACGAAGACGGGCGCAATAAGCTGATCGAAGCGATCACGGCGATTCAGGATAGTTTCGACATGATCCTGTGCATCACCCATATCGACGAACTGCGCGATAGTTTCCCGGTGCATATCGCCATCGATAAAACACGCGACGGCAGCCGCATCAGTGTGCGGTAGGGTTGTGCTACACTTGAAGAACACATATAGAGTGAGTAAACACGATGGCTGCCAATCCACGTGAGGAACTGCTGGCGAAGATCAGCCAGTTGAGTGACGCAGAAATCAAGACGATTCTGAACTATATCCGGGTTGTGCATCCCGATGAGGGGGTGAATCCGGCCAACACCTTGCTGGAAGGGTATGATGAGACGGCTGATCCGTCTGTCGGTTTCTTCGACGGCCCCGAAGATTTGTCTGAGCAGGTAGAAAACATTTTACAGCAAGGCTTTGGGCAGCCCACACATGAGAGTGAGCAAACCTCATCGTGATGCCTGCCATCGCTGATACTGGTTTTGTAGTTGCCTTAAGCAATCGCAAAGACAAACATCACGCCGCATCATTGGCAGTCCATCGCCAAACCGATGTCATATTTCTCCCTCAGACGGTGTTGGCTGAGGTGGGGTATATGCTCACGCGCCAACTTGGAAATTTGGTTGTTGCCCAGTTTTTGTTCACGCTGCCGCAAACCAAATATCGGCTGCTCGCACTGGATCAAGCCGATTTGAACCGGGCAGCGATCTTACTGCGGCAGTATCATGACTCACGTCTCGATTTCGTTGATGCGACGGTGATCGCGGCGGCGGAACGGTTGAATATCAAACGGGTTCTCACAGTCGATAAGCGTGATTTTCAAATGGTGCGTCCCAGCCATGTCGAAGCCTTTGAACTCCTCCCATAAGCGGTTGATCCTCCTGTTCGGGCTGGCGGTGATCCTTGCCGCGTGCGAACCCGCCGCCCACCAGATCGTCCCGACCGCGCGCCCAACGCTCACCGAAACGCCGACGATCGCGCCGACCTTTACGACCGATGCCAACGCGACCGCGACCGACACCCCCACCCGTCCGCCAACGACCGCGACGTTTGGCCCCACGCCGACGCCGCTGTTCGGCCCGACCAGTGTCGCGCAGGTGGTGCAGAACCCGAATCAGACGCCCACGCTCAACCCGAACGCGCCGCGCATCGAATTCTTCACGACCGATTCGGCATCTGTCGCGCCCGGTGAGCCGGTTAACCTGTACTGGTCAAGCCGCAACGCGACCAGCGCCAATATTTACCGGCTGGTGAACGGCGTGCGCAATCAGGTCTATTCTTCCTTGGGGCCGGATGGTCAGTTGAGTGTTCCCACCCGCCGCAGCGATCGTGGCGCGCTCGATTTTGTGCTGAGTGTGAGCGACGGTCAGCTTTCCGCCGAACGCACGCTGAGTATTCCACTCGCCTGCCCGGATACGTGGTTTTTCCAGCCCGCGCCGGATGCATGCCCGCTGACGCCGCCGCAAGAAACCAACATCATCGAAGAACCGTTTGAGCGCGGGCGCATGGTGTATATTCAGACGACGGATTCGATTTATGCGCTGTTCAATGATGGCGCGGCTCCGGCGTGGATTGTGCTGACCAACCGCTACAACCCCGCCACCGATCCCGACTCGGAACCGAGTTTCAACCCGCCGCCGGGGTTATACCAACCGCTGCGCGTGCTCGGCTTCGTATGGCGCGGCAATGATACGGTGCGCAACCGCTTAGGGCTGGCGACCAACCCTGAATTCGCGTTCAGCGGGTTCGTGCAGTCATCACGGCAGGGCGAAGCCGAAACGCTCTACGCAACCAGTGCCGACGGCAGTGTGCTGCAACTGCTGCCGCAGGGTGACCTCTGGCAAATCATCACGCCGCCCTAGCGCGGCGCTTCAAGGAGGGGTAGGTTTAGCACCTTTTCATGAGATCGCAGGTGGCCTCGTGATATGATTGACCACGACATGGACCAAGGATAAAAAACCGAGATGCTGCCAGAAACCGCCTCTTCGATCGGGGATCGCCCTGCGGCGCGCACGGCGTACCGGGGTACGGGCGAAGAAACAAGCGTATTACACGATCAAATTCGCCAGCAGGTCATGCGCGTGTTCATGATCGAGCGGGAGCAGTTTACCTTTGATGAGCAGGCGTATGCGCGCATCATGCGCCATAACCTGCTGGTCGATCCGACTTCGCGCCTGACGGCCATGTTCGAAGGGCGGCTCGTGATCGACAGTGAAACGGCCTACGAGCAGCTCGACCAAGCCTTCACAGAGATGAATCAGGTGCCGCTGTTCCGCGAGGACGAGGGCAAACACATCATCTACGTGGTGGCCGGGCGGGTGAAACCGCGTCCGCGCCCCTACGGGCTGAACATCATCCTATTCGTACTGACCATCCTCAGCGTGATGTGGTTGGGCGCGGAAATCGCCATCAGCCAAATCGCAGACACCGATCCGGCGCTTGGTCGCCAGTTGACCGAAAATTTCACGCAGAACCCGCTTTCGGAACTGCTGCGCGGCTGGCCGTATGCCGTCTGCATCATCCTGATTTTGGGCGCGCACGAACTCGGCCATTATTTCGCGGCGCGGCGGCACAAACTCGCCGTGACGCTGCCCTACTTCATCCCAATGCCGCCCTTCCTGCTGCCAACGCCGTTCGGAACCTTCGGCGCATTCATTCAACTGCGTGAGCCGATGCGCAACCGCAAAGTGCTGCTCGATGTGGGCGCGGCAGGCCCGTATATGGGGTTGGTGTTCGCCATTCCGATTCTATTCATCGGCCTCGCCACCTCGCCGATCAAAGATCTGCTCCCCGGTATGGTCTATTCGATGGAAGGTAACAGCCTGCTCTACGCGCTGGCGAAAACGATCATATTTGGGCATTTTCTACCCAACGGCGTACAGGATGTGTTCCTGAATCAGGTTGCGTGGGCGGGCTGGACAGGGCTGCTGATCACGGCGCTGAACTTGATCCCGATCGGCCAGTTGGACGGCGGGCACATGCTCTATTCGCTGATCGGCAGGCGCGCGCGCACCCTCTACTACCCGCTGATGGGGTTGGCGCTGCTGCTGGTCTTCACCAGCGAAACGTGGATTTTCTGGTTTATTCTGCTGCTGCTGTTCGGGCGCATGTACGCTGTCCCGCTTGACGACATCACGCCGCTTGATAACCGCCGCAAGTTCTTGTCGGTGCTCGGCCTGATCGTGTTCGTGGTGACGTTTATTCCGGTGCCGTTCGCCCAAGTGACGGTACCGAACCTTGGCAGCCGCGACAGCGTGATGATGCTGCCCGCCGTCGTGACCATGCTCACCTTGTGGACATCGCGCCACCTACGACGATAACCCCACACAGAATAGAGGGCGGATTCAGTCGTGAATCCGCCCCCTACTCGAATGGTTACGGTGCTGCCAGTGACCATGCGGCATCGCTGCCGACGCCGTTCATGTCGCCGGGAGCGCGGTCGCTGCGCGAGAAGTACAGCGGCGCGCCGTTATAGGTGACAACCTGACTGCCGTTATCCTGCATGATCGTGCCGAGTTCGCCCGCCACGCCAACACCCGCCTGTACGCGATCCACACCCGCGATCGTCGTGTACGGTGTCCAGCTCTGGCGGCAGGTGTCATCGCACGCGCTCAGCTCGTTGGTCGAGGTGTAGAGGGTGAGGCCGTTGGTCGCGACCAACCCATCGCCTGCCGCGTTCAAGCTGACGGTCGCCGGGATGATGGTGTACCACACATCGCCCGCGCCTTCACCGTTCACATCGCCGCGTATGGCATCATTGGCAAAGTAGTACAGCGGCATATCGTTATAAGTGACTTGCAAGCTGCCATCGGCGCGCGTGATCGTGCTGAGCGTACCGGGCAGATTCACGCCGGAGACGACCGCATCGGCGCTGGGGACGGTCAGCGGCGGCCAGTTGGTCGCACACTGATCGGCACAGTTGCTCACGCCTGCGGTGTCATTGGTGAACATGTAAACGGTGTTCCCATTCGGGCCAACAAGGATGTTGCCGAGAGTCGAATTGCGCGAAGCGTAGACGGTCGCCGGGGGGACCACCCACCAGACGTTGCCGACGCGGTTGCCGTTGGTTTGACCGGGGGCATAGTCGAGATACCAGAAGTAAAGCGGCATGCCATTATAGGTGACCTGAAGCGTGCCTGTTGTACGTTCAATCGTGCCCAATTCACCGGGAAGACCATCCCCTGCGACCAGCGAATCGGCATTGCGTACCAACAGCGGCGGCCACACTTCGGCGCAGCGCTCGTAGCAGTTGCTCGTGTTCAGCGTGTCATTCGAAAATACATACAGGGTCATCCCGTCCGGGCCGACGAGGAACTGCCCAAGCTGATCATTGCCGCCAAGGCTAACGGTTGGCGGGGGGTTCTGTGCAAAAACGGGAAGAGAAAGCAGCAGCAGTCCCAGCGCTACAGCGAGAAAACGTAATTTCACGATCATGTACTCCCTACAGGATTTAGCAGTTCGATTACGTGTCTTGCCAACAGGCGCGCCCTGTCTATAGAGCTTATCGATGGAAACCCATGCGGCGGATTGCATCGAATCGGTTTTGCAGAGGTTCTCACCTACTGCTAAACTGAAGGTGGAGTCAACGGATGCGTATGCCAACCCTTCAGAACGACGACGAATTCCTCATGAAGCGCATCAGCGCAGGCGATCAACAGGCTTTTGCAGCCCTGTATGATCAGTATGGCGGGCCGGTTTACAGCCTTGCGTATCGAATCCTGCAAAATTCCACGCTGGCCGAAGAAGTCACCCAAGATACGTTTCTTAAAGTGTGGCAGCGCACCAGCCAATGGGATTCCAGCAAAGGGAAATTGAAAAGCTGGCTGCTCAAAATCACCCAATATGGGGCGATTGACCGGCTGCGGCAGGAACACCGCCAGCCGAGCGTGCATGAATCACCCATTGATGAGACCGACGAAACGCTGCTGATGGGAAAATCCGATCAATCGGTGGCGGGCTGGCAGGATGAAATGGCGCTGCGGATGTTGATTACGCAGCTTCCGCGCGAACAGTCTACGCTCATCGAACTGGCATTTTTTCAAGGAATGACCCACACGGATATTGCCGAGGCAACCCATATTCCGCTGGGTACTGTGAAAACGCGGCTGCGAACCGGTCTGCACCGCTTGCGGGAGCTGTGGATGGAATCCCATCCGCAAACCGACCCATCTAAACAGCCTTGAACGGTCGTATGATGTTTGATAGAGATGAATTGCAGTTTGAACGATGACAGCAACCGGCCACACCTCACACGATTGTGAGAAAATCCTAGATCTCATCCCGGATTATGCGTTCGGCTTGACCAGCGCCGACGACTCGCGCCGTGTTGAAGCCGCGCTGCCCGGCTGCCCGGAGGCCGCCGCACAGCTCGCCTCGTTTGAAGGGCTTCAGGACGACATGCGCGCCAGCGTGGCGCAGCACCAGCCGCCGCCCGCACTGCGTGACCGAATTCTCGCCGCCGCACAGGTATCCTCACCCACGCCCGCGCGGGCTGCGGGCACGATCGCCCGCCAGCGTGCGCTGATGATCGGATGGATCGCCGCCGCTGCCGCCGCGATCGCGCTGGTGGTGACCAATGTCTACTGGATCAATCGCACGCGCGATCTCACCCGCCAGCAGGATGACTTGATCCGCACGCTCAACGCGATCAACGGAGGAAACGGCGGGTTCGTGCTCACCAGCACGGATCAACTGCGCTGGGTGCGTATTCCTTCCGAAGCGGACAGCGAACGCGTCGCCTTTATGATGTGGAACGGCGACAGCCGCACCGGGCTGCTGTACGTCCACGCCTTCCCCGAACTGCAAGCCGGTGATGCCTATCAACTGTGGCTGACCCGCCCGAATGAAGAAATCAGCGCGGGAACCTTCCGCGTGGATGATCAAGGCAACGCGGCGTATTTGTTCGACGCGCCCGATGCGATCGACGATTTTTCGTGGGCGTGGGTGACGACCGAACCGGAAACAGGCAGCGCGCAGCCGTCCGATCGCGTCATGGTACACGGTCGGCTGACAGAGTAGCTTGGGTTGCCCTGCATCCAAATGCAGGATAAAGTTAAATCATTATTTAAGCAGGGGGGATAATTTTATGGAACGCGCTTCCGCAGGATCGCCGCGTCATACGACCGCGCAGCGATCTCCATTGCCCTCAAAAGAGCAGCCAAAAGACAATGAAGAACTGAATGATGCCGGTGCGAGCGAGTTTGGGGAGTCTGCTCGCGCGGTCGATCATTTGCACGCGGGAGGCCTTGGCCTTACACCCGGTCAAGCGATCGCGCTTCAACGCACCATCGGTAACCGGGCGTTCACCCATGCACTTCAGCGGACAATGCCCAGCGTCCGCCCACGGCTGAACATTTCAGCGATGCCCGCGCATACGCGGCGGAAAATTCAACGGTTGATCGGGTTCGAAATCGAGTCGCGCATTCCGGTGTTCAAAAAGACGGCTCCTGATACCTACGCACACTATGACTACAATCAACTGCATGTCCCCGCCGGAACGGGCGATTCGTCGGAACTGGGAATCGACAAAGAAGGCCATGATTCGATCATCGAATTCGTGAGCGCCCCAGTTGATGACACCCAAAGTTCCAGCAATTTTCGGGCAAAAGCGACCCAGTGGGTCAATGTGCTCTCCAACCTGAATGCGCTGGCGGTCGCGCCGCCCTTCCCGAAAAAACTCAAGACTCCGCACCCCGGTGCGCCGGACGAAGCCCGGTTTGGCAAGCTCAACGGAACCGATTCAGCGGCGGGTTACGCGAATGTGGCGATTCAGGCGACTCACGGTGTTGCGCTGGATCAGGTGACGAAGTTCTTCAGTAAATCGGAACTGCAAGATGAAAGCGCCGGGCGCGACCGCAAGAAGAATCAAGCGCTGGCAGAAACCAAGCCGAACGCCGTCGCGCTGACGGAAACGCTCAAGGGCATTGTCGATCCATCCACATCGATCGACTCGCGCAGCCCCCGCAACGCCGCGATCAAAGAAGCGGAAGGCTTCTTCGCGCTCGTCGCTCACTATTTGATACTGGGCGGCAAGGGCATCACCGCGTACTTGAAGAACCAAACCACGCTGTTCTACAAGAGCAAACTTTCGGACGTGCGCACCAACTTGATCACCTCGAATCGTTGGGCGTTCGATCTGCTGCACTACAGCGATACACGGGCACAGGTGCGCGACGCGCTGCTGGCGCAAACCGGGCGTAATGGCGGTCATAAGCTGTTCGCGAGCGGTCAAGCGGCCATGAGCTCGATCGTCACCTGCCAAGCGTGGCTCGATGCGGTGCTGTCCGGTCAGGGAGATCCGTTCTTTGACGAAGCGAAAAATGATTGGGGCAAGCCGATCGATCCCGGTAAAGTGGCAGGCAAGAACGCGGTCGTATTGGAACACCGTGACTTGAAGAACGAAATGCCCTTCCCAGAGAACATCAGCCTGAATAACCCGAACGTGATCATCAACTATCTGGTGTCGGTCTACAAGATGAATAAAAAGCGGCAGGGGTTGTAGAAAATGAAAGACTTAACGCATAGCGTCTTTGCGTTAAATCTCTTTTTGTTTTCTGGTCGGGTTATCGAACGCAGAGGGATGATCTTCATTTCCTCTGCGTTCTTCGCGTGCTCTGCGGTTCGTTTTTAGCCGGGTGGGATCGTGGTATCGGTCGGCGTTGGGGCATCCGTGTTCGTCGCGGTCGGCAGATCGGTATTCGTCGCCGTCGGAACATCGGTGTTGGTCGCGGTCGGCAGATCCGTGTTGGTCACCGTGGGTGTCGGTGTGTAGGTGTAGGTCGGCGCTTTGGTATCGGTCGCGGTCGGCTGTGTGCCGGTCAGGGTAGCCGTTACCGTCGGGGTCACGGTGGTCGTCACGGTGCCCGTCACCGTCGCCGTTGCGGTGGCGGTACGCGTCGGTGTAGCGGTCACCACGATGATGATGATCCGCGCCGTCGGCGTGGCGGTGGGCGGCGGTGTATTGGTCGGCGTCGTTTCCGGCGTGACCTGCACTTCAAATGCGCCGATGTCCGGTGCTGGGCCGCTGACACGGAAATAGGTCGTCCCGCCCACCGATCCGCGCTGATCGTAGGGGATGAACTCGTTCGTGCTGCCATCGCCATCGCGATCGAGCAGATCGGCGGCCAGCAAAGCGAAATCAGCAGTGTCGATAGCCGGGCTGCCGGGAAGCAGTGCCATCGTCTGCGTCGATCCGCCGTTATCCGCCAGCGGGCCAAGCAGCGGATTGATGCCGTTTTGGTCACCTGCCGCTGTTAAGCCGGTACAGGTGCTGTCGCTGCTGAGGTTATGCCCACCGCTCACGATCGCCGGAACCAGACAGTTGCCACCTTCATTTTCGGCAAACAGCGAGTTATAGGCGGTGATGAGCGCGGCGCGGCTGGTAGTCACAAGTCCAGCACTGTTGATGCCTTGATTGCGGGCGATCGTCGCGTTGCGCAGCGTGATCTGAATCGTCCCGGTCGATTCGGCGATGAATACGCCGCTGCCGGAACCGCTGGCGTTATTCCCGGCGATCGTGCTGTTCGCGATCAGCGATTCGCCGCCGATGTACACGCCCGCGCCCTGCGCCGCCGTGTTGCCGCTCACGGTGCTGTCCACCAGTGTGAGCGCCCCGGCGTAGAGTCCACCGCCCGCCTGTGCCACACTGCCCGCGATCGTCGTGTTGACGATGGAGAGCGTGCCCTGCGCATAGACCGCGCCGCCACCGCCGCCGGAAGCGCCGCCCGTCACGCGCGAATTGGTGATCATGAGGCCAAGCGCGTTGTAGATCGCGCCGCCATTGCCGGACGCTGTCCCGCCGTCTACCTCCACATTGGACAGGATGAGATGGCCCATACTGTTGACCGCGCCGCCCTGCGCCGCTGATCCACCGACGAGGTGCAGTCCTTGCAGGATGAGCGTGCCCGTCGTCTGCGTGAGCAGGCCAAATGGGGTCTCCGCGTTCAGCGCGGGGCGCACGGTGAGCAGACCCGCACCGGGGCCGCTGATGATCAGATCGGAATTGATCGGCGGAAGACTGCTTTCCAACGCGATCACCCCGGACACGCTGAAACTGATCGTATCCGCGCCCGGAAGCTGTTCGGCAGTTTCAATGGCGGCGCGCAGCGAACACTGTTCGCCCGCAGCGGTGGCATCGGTATCACAAACGCCATCCGCGCTGTTCGCATCCGCGAGATCGGATAATGTATTGACCGTGAGCGCCTCTGCCCGCGACGGTATCGCGGTGGTGATGAGGGCGATCGCGGTTACGAGTGCTGCTGCCGTCAATGCTCGTCGAATCCAACGCACAATGAGTCCCCTTCCTTGCTGGTTGGTTGTCACTTCTTCTCTTATTGTCGTCCAAAAGACGCGCCGTGTAAGCGGTTTGTTCCCTACGCTGCACGGCGATCCTAACCGCCACGCAAGAAGATGCCGCCGGGTTTCAAACTTGTTTGTGGATTCGTACCGGATGCAAAGCATATGCAGCCGTTTAGCGCGCGACAGCCTCCCCAACCCCGGTGATCTGTTCGCTGATCGCCCATAAGCGTTTGGCGGCGCTTTCGTCATAGCTGACGGGGTTCGACTTGGCCAATTTGCTGTTGGAGAAATAGGCCCCGCTGATGCCTGCTGTTTCCGGGGATGTGGCGACATACAGCGTCGTCTGTGCGCCTTGATCCGGCGATACCATGACCTTCATGACCTTAAAGAGGGGCTTGATCAGGTTCACGATCATCGTCGCGCGGCTTTTCTTGCCTTTGAAGAACCCGCTGTCTACGAAACCGGGATGCACAGCGTTCACCGAGACCTGATCCGCCGTGATGCCGCGTGCCGCCAACCGCCGCGCCAGTTCATAGGTGAAGTACAGATTCATCAGTTTGCTGCGCGAATACATCCCAAAGCCGTTGAAACTCTTTTCGGCTTGCAAATCGTCAAAGTCGAGGGCGGCGGCACTGTGCGCGTCACTGCTCACATTGACGATCCGCACCGGAGCCGATGCGATCAACGTATCGAGCAGCAGCGTCGTCAACAGAAAGTAGCTGATGTGATTGAGGGCAAAGGTACGTTCCAGCCCTTCAGAGGTTAATTCGCGCGCGGTGAAATAGGCCCCCGCGTTGTTGATCAGCAGGTCAATACGCGGATAAGAGGCCTTCAAAGTCACCGCGAGTGCGCGCACATCCGCCATCAGCGATAGATCCGCGACCACCCCGTTTATATTCGGATTCCCCGCCGCTGTTTTGATTTCGCTGACGGTTTGCTCTACTTTTTCGGCGCTGCGGCCCACAACGATCACCCGCGCGCCCTGTTTCGCCAATTCGAGCGCGGTGACTTTCCCGATGCCGTTCGTCGCGCCTGTCACCACAGCGGTTTTACCACTTAACACTGCCATCCCTGTTTATCCTTACTGCGTCCATTATGTAATCGCCGACGCTATGCTACGCCCAAGCGATGAGGGAAAGGTGAGGAATGGCGCGAGTCAGGCGGAGTCTCACCCCTCCAGCATGAAGCTTGACAGCACGGTATAGTGCGGCCCTGCTGAACTCAACACACTGCTGATCAAATGAAACGCCCCTGCGCGAAATGGATCGGCGTGAAAATCAGCATGATCGCGCAAGAAAGCAGCGACAGCGGGTTCCGGTTGGGTCGATTTCAGCCGCGCGAGCGTAATATGCCCACTGAAGGCGCGATCTTCAGGTGGAAAACCGGCAGCTTTCACCGCCCGTTCGATCGCCTGATACAGCGCCATCAGCGGCGGATTAGCTGCGAGCCCGACCCAAAGCACACGGGCGGGGGATTTCGGATTCGGCGGAAAGCGCCCCACCCCTTGCAGAGTCACGTCAAAATCGGGCAAACGAATCGCACTCAGCGCGGTGTGCAGTTCCGGCACTTTGCTTTCGGGGATGTCATCGCCGAGAAAGCGCAGGGTGAGGTGATACGTCTCGCGCCGTGACCATGTCGCGCTGGGGATGTCGGTTTTCAGCCGTACAAGGCGATCTTTCAGGGAGTCGGGCAGTTCCACCGCGATGAACAAACGCATCGACACACTCCTTTTTGTAACATTGTAGCGAACCGTGCGTCTTTAGGGTTGTGTACACACCACCGGAGCAATCCCGGAGTCCTGCGCATGACATTGATCGATCAACTGCTGCCTGATCGACGGCCCGCGCCGTCCATTCGAGAGGCAGATATAGAAGCGGAGATGGTGCGCGCTGCCGCGCATGATCCCGCTGCACTGGCACCGCTGTATGAGCGGTACGCCGCGCGACTCTATGCGTACTGTTTACGGCGGGTCGATCATCCGCACGATGCCGAAGACCTGACCAGCGCGATCTTTGCCCGCGCGCTGGATACGGCACACGGCTATCGCGGCGGCTTGGTGGCGGCTTGGCTGTTCCGCATCGCCCGGTCGATGGTGGCGAATTATTTCCGGTCACGGAAGCCATCGGTCTCGCTGGAAGGACTGCCCGCCGAGGGCGCATGGGCGCTCGACTCCGGCGATCAGGCCGAACCGCTCGATCAGGTGATGCGGGCGGAAGAACAGCGCGCGCTGCACCGTTTGATCGCAGAACTGCGCGACGACGAGCGCGATCTGCTGGCGCTGCGCATCGCCGCCGGACTGAGTGCGGAGGAAGTCGGCGCGATCTTTGGAACGAGCGCCGGGGCGATCCGCACCCGTACCCACCGCCTGATTCAACACCTGCGCGCCGAACTGCGCCGCCGTCACCCGGATGATGAGGAGTTGGCCTGATGCGCCGCGACGAATTGACCGATTTGTATTTGGACAGTCTGCGCCGCGATCCGCAGGCCGTGCCGCCGCCCGGCTTGGACGACGAAACGGCGGCGATCCTGCGTGCGCTTGTCCAATCCGAACGCATCGCGCCCGATGAGCAGCTTGCGCACCGTACCCGTGCGCGGTTGTGGGCGGATGCGCTTCAACAACACTATTCGACTCAAAAGGAGAACCCTTCTATGACTTCCTACGCCTTACCGCGTACCCCTGCACGGGGAAATACGATCCCGTATCTGTATGCCTTCGCTGCGCTGCTGGTTGTGCTGTTCGCCGCTGTGCTGATCAGCCAACAGGGGAGCGGCGGCCCCGGCATGCCGCAGAACGGCGGCTCTCCCAACGATACGCCCCTGCTGGCGGGCAGCCCGAACAGCGATCAGCAGGCCGCGCAGGCCGAACCGACGCAAACGGCAACGCCGATCCCCGCGCAGCCGGTTCTCGCCACAGGGGATCGCGCACAAATCGAAGCGCAGATCGCCGTTTTGCAAACACAGATCGAGCAGCTTCAAGCCGTGCTGAATGGCAGCCCGTTCCCCGCGTCCACCGCGCTGCCGCCGGCCCAATCGTCGGCTGGAGGGGTGAATTTTCAGACCCTAAATTCCGCCGGGACCCTCACAACAGGCGACCTGACGATCACATGGCTGCCGTCGGTTCAAGCGCTGGGAAGCGTTCCGGCGGGCGGATACTATGCGGTTTACGGCGAAGTCAATGCGATGGGAAGTGTCTCGGTCAACCCGGCCTCGCCGGAAACGCAGGCGATGATCGAGCTGTCGGACGCGTCCGGACAAGCACAGATCACGCTGTCGCAAGCAGATGTGTCTCAAATTCCGGTCGGCGGGCCGGTGATCGTGGTGGGTACAGTCGATCAAGCAGGGGGTGCGCCTGTATTCCACGCGTTTCTCGTGTCCGATCCCGGCGTGATTGTCCAACATCTGCTGACCGGTGCGGGCGGAATGTCTACCGGGACGGTCATGTTCCCGAACTGCGTATTCCCCTCGACGGATAGCAGCCCGCTGCCACTGCCGACGATCGTGTTGGAAGCACTGCCGGTCGTGCCGACCGAACTGGCGACGCTCGTTCCGCCGCCCACCGCCACCTCAACGCCGATCCGCTGAGTGTAGGACGAAAAAGGAAGACTTAACGCAAAGGCGCAAAGGAAAACATTCTTTGCGCCTTTGCGATTGTCCACTCGAAAATTCGCTATACTGAAGGCGGAGTCTCATGTGTCCAACGATTTGGAGCCGCCTTCCTCGATGCAATTTTCTCGCCGCCTACTCACGGCCATCACCGCCCCCCTTCTCATCGGGGCCGCGATCCTTCCCGTATTCGCACAAACCCGATCGGGCAACTGCTTGACGGTCACGATCGATCAAACTGAAGTGACCGAAGGCGGGGCGATCGGTTATACCGTCAGCCTGCCGAGCGCGCCCGCGCCCGGTGAAACCGTCACCGTATCCCCGGAAGGCTTTAATGCCGAGCGGATGGTGATCACCCCAGAAAGCCGCGACTTCACCGCCGATAATTGGCAGCGTGGGCGCGTGTTTACGATCGTCGTACCGGAAAACTCGGAAGTCGATCCGGGGGTGGTGTTCACCCGCTTGCAGCACAGCGCCACCAGCAGCCGCTTGGGATCGCGGTTCGATGGGATGCAAGCGTGCGCACCGATCACGCTGACGATCAACGACAATGAGTCGGGGATTGTACTGCCGACGGGGACACCGCTCCCAACCGCGACGCCAGATCGCAGCCGACCGGGAATCACGTTTGAACCCACCACCGCTGAAGTGCGCGAAGGCGAAACGATCGTCGTGATGGTGAGCGTGATCGCGCCGCCGCGCATGAACGAATCGCTGACGGTGTTCCCGCTGTTTGATCCGGTCATGCTGGCGATTTCCCCGAACACGCGCGACCTAAACTTCAGCAATTGGGATCGCGGCGGGGAATTCACTTTCACCGCGCCGGACGATGGCAACCGTCAAGGCGACCGCACGGCGACGATCACGTTTTACGTCACCAGCACCGATCCGTATTCGCTGTATTTCAATCTGACTGATCCGACACCGCTTACGGTGACGATCCGCGATAACGATTGATCCGGGGCTAAAGGCCGTTTCGACCCAAGCGGGGGTAGATCAGATATTCAAGCAGCATGCCGAGGGTGATCACCCCCAGTACGCCGCCGATCATGAACAGATACCACATCAGCATGTGCGTCACACTGGCGAGATACCACGCGGAAAATGGGGGGAACTGGATCGAGGCGCACACGCCCGCCAGTACCATCAAGGCAGCGATCCCATAGCCGGGAAAGGCGCGCACGAATTTTAGATAGTCCTTCATCATGGAGCGGCTCCGTCGGCAGCACAGTCTGCATCTACGTACGATGCTAGGGTATGCCGAAATCGGGCGTTGAAGTCTTAAGAACGCTTCAGACGCAGGTGCCGTCGCTGACGAACGGCTACGCAGTGTTCAACAGCGCGGCGTAGATCGCGAGGTAGGTATTGGCTGCTCCTTACAGTGAAAATATTCTGTATGCACTGCTCAACCATGCTGCTTAACTCGGGATTGGCGATATCGCGCTTTAATGAATTCCAGAATGCAGGATCGTAGTGGGCAATGTTTATGACGACATTCAATCCAGAAGTGACGTCTGCGTGGGTTAAGCGCTCTCGGTTTCCAATCAAAGATAGATCCCGTGCGATCTTCGTCAGGTAGGTTTGCAGCCCCTTGATCAGCCCAGTGGAGGCAGTGCCCCCCATGCAGGGCTGGTTATTCAAGAAGATGATCTGCTGACTTGTCTCTGAGGCGATGTATTGCAGCACCATTTGAATCTCGATATGAACGACGCCACGCGCGTATTCTGGGGAGTGCTGCTGAATACTGCTTTTAGCGCTCCATATATCCGTCAGCGTGGGAACTCCGGTGTCTGAATTGAGATCACGCAAACAGGCTCGAATGCCTTCGGGATAATGCAGTGTGATCCGTTCCCCCTGAGGGTTATCGCGTCGATCGTCTAAGACGAATGTCCCCTTCGGGATCAAATAGGCCAGATTTCGTATGAAAGAGAGAATCTCGGCGTAGTCAAAACGCAGGCCGATGGCTTTTAACACCTCTAGATCCGGTTTAAGCATCACAACGACGCCCTCTGTTTCACCGGAAACCATCGCCCGCACCCGAGTCCGTTCGCCCGCCAACTTTCCTGCCTCATAGCGCTCTTCCCACACATCACCCTCATGTCGATAGGTGATGGTGAACCATTCGCTGAGCGCTCTTACAATGATTGGCTCATTTGGATAAAGCGGCGTGGGGGTGTCTTCATTGAATGGAGGGAATACAGGTGATCGAAAACCGGCGTTCAACCCATGCACCAGTTCGACATCTAACCGATATTCGCCCTTTGATGTTTTGTAGAGAAAGTCTAGAGGATCTCCGTTGTCCTCGATGCGCAGGATGCCGTCATTGAGCAAGGATACCAAAACCTCTGTTGCTCCTGCGGCAATGATCGCATTGGCTGCCGCGCCAATCATCTCCGTCGCCATATGGAGCAGTGCAGGTTGCCCTAATTTACCAATAAACATGCCCGGTCGTCGGCGCGCATCATCCATTTCCATAGATTGGTTTGGATTCTTGAATTCTTCGCTCATTTTTGCTAGCGTTTCATCTACTTTTCAATACGCCTATTGTATCTCTTATAAAACAGGTGTGCTACTTTTCAAGAGGACTCATGAACCGATTACACGACAAAATTGCGCTGATCACCGGGGGGAATTCAGGGATTGGCAGGGCGGCGGCGCTGGCCTTTGCCGCCGAGGGCGCATCGGTCATGATTGCTGCGCGGAATGCGGACAAGGCCGCGCACACCCTTGAGGCGATCCGGCATCTGGGCGGCACAGCGGATTTTGTCCCGCTCGATGTACGATTTCCCAACGAATGCATACACGCCGTCGAAGTCACGCTCGGAAAATTTGGCCGCATCGATATTCTGTTCAACAACGCGGGGATCGTCCCGTTTGGGACGGTGTTGGAAACGCCCGATCAAGTATGGCAGGATGTGATCGCGACCAACGTCAGCGGGACGTTTTATATGTCGCGCGCGGTGCTCCCATCGATGATCGCGCAGGGGCATGGCGTGATCATCAACAACGCATCGGATTGGGGACTCACCGGGGGGCAGGGCGCGGCGGCTTACGCAGCGACCAAGGGCGCGGTTGTCCAGTTCACCCGCAGCATGGCGATCGATCACGCGCGGCAGGGAATCCGCGTCAATGCTGTGTGCCCCGGCGATACGGTCGTCGATCGCTGGCGCCCGCGCGTGAATACCGACGCCGATTTCGAAACCTATTTGGCCGGATTGGGGCAGCATTTCCCGATCGGGCGGGTTGGCCTGCCGGAAGAAATCGCGAAAGCGTGCGTGTTCCTCGCCTCGGAGGAGTCCAGCTACATGACCGGGCAAATGCTGGTGATCGATGGCGGCAATACGGCGGGCGGTGCTTCGACGCATTACCCGACCAACCCCTAAGCGCGCTTAAAACACAAATCACAGCGGGCACGGAGATCACAGAAGTGATCTCAAGTAAATAAACAACGAAAGATCAAACCACAGAGGACACGGAGATCACAGAGATTGTGAGAGAAAACTTTCTTTTGTTTTCTCTGTGTCCTCTGTGATCTCCGTGGTTCAAGCATTTGTCAGTTACTTTGCTCTGATCACTGAGATTCTGAGGGAAATTTCCCTTATTTTCTCTGTGTACTCTCTGATCTCCGTAGTTCAAACCTTTTGCCGATCTCACTTCAGTGACGCGAATTTCGTCCAAACGTACATATAGCAGCGTACGCCATCCGCCGTTTGGCCCAAGGAGCGCTGCTTATGCCCGCCAAATTTGGAAAAATCATCTGGTTTGATCTGACCGTTGAGCATGCCGAAACCGTCCGCGACTTTTACCAGCAGGTGATCGGCTGGACGCCGGATACGATCGACATGGAGACGTATCAGGATTACAGCATGAAGGCCAGCGACGGCAGCACCGCCGCCGGGATTTGTCACAAGCAGGGGGAAAATGCCCCGATTCCGTCGCAGTGGATGCTCTACATTACCGTAGCCAATTTGGATGAAAGCCTGAAATCGTGCGTAGCAAACGGCGGCAAGGTGCTCGTGCCGACGCGATCGATGGGTGCCAGCCGCTTCGCCGTGATCGAAGACCCGGCGGGCGCGGTCTGTTCGCTGTTCGAACAGGAACCTTCATGAAATTTCTGCTCACGTCTGCGGGCATCAAAAACGCCAGCATCCATAAGACCCTGCTCGACCTGTTGGGCAAACCGATTGCCGAAGCCAGCGCCCTGTGCATCCCCACCGGCAGCTATGCGCTCCGCAACGGCCCGCTCATGGCATGGGGATTTATCAGCGGGCAGGAACCGCGCTGCCCCATGTGCGAATTAGGCTGGAAGTCGTTAGGAGTGCTGGAACTGACCGCGCTGCCGAGCATCGACAAAGCGCTTTGGGTTCCCTTGGTTCAGGAGACCGATGTGCTGCTCGTGAATGGCGGCGATCCGCTGTATCTGTGCTACTGGATGCGGCAGTCCGGGCTGGCGGATCTGCTGCCGTCGCTGCGCGGCGTTTATGTGGGGCTAAGCGCCGGAAGTATGATTATGGCGCCCAAGATCGGGGAGTATTTCGTCGGCTGGAAGCCGCCCACCGGGGGCGATGAAACGCTGGGGCTGGTCGATTTTGCCATGTTTCCGCACCTCGATCATGAGATGCTGCCCGACAATACCATGGCCCATGCGGAAAAATGGGCCGCCGTAATCGGCGTGCCCAGCTACGCCATCGACGACGAAACCGCCATCAAAGTGACGGAGGGTACCGCCGAGGTGATCTCGGAAGGCCATTGGAAGCGATTTCCATAACCCTATGACGATCCGGATTCCGGGGTCGGCGTCGTCGTCACGAGCGGCACCGGTTCGGGCGTGAATTCCGGCGTGAGATCGGGGGGCGGTTCGCTCCCCGGTGTGTAGATGGGAATACTCGCGAGATCGGGCGGGGTGCTGAATAAATCCGCCGCGCCCCATCCGGCCACACCGTCGAAATCGACATACAGCCATGTGCCATCTTCGGTGCGCGCCAGCAGAGTCACGCGGCTGTTGAAGGCGATCACCGCCAGCGTCGAAGAGTCCAGCGTGGGCGAATCGTGCAGGCGAATATTGAAACGCGCCCGCAGCACCCGCGTCGGCGAAATCAAGACTTGTCCTTCGCTGTCCGGCACCAGCACGGGCAGCGTATTCGGATCGCCCGTCACCGTGACGGTGAAAAACGCGACCCACCCCTCCACCTCTTCGGTTTCGATGTATAACCAATCATTGAGCGTGTTCGATCGCGCCATTACCGCCGCTTCATCGTCCAAATCGAGCGTGCCGACGATCTCGTAGGCGATGGCGGGGCCGGAGCGCACATTGACGCGCCCATAGGCCGTCACCGTCACATCCGCCGATCCGCCTTCCGGGTTCGGGATGGCAGCTTGGTAGATCGGCAGCTCGTCAAGGCTGCGGCCTTCCGCCAATTCGACGGTGAAGGCGGGTATCCATCCGCTCGTTTCGGTTTCGGTGATCACATGCAGCCAGCGGGCCGCCGCGCTTTCACGTTCAAAGACCTGCACGCGGTCGTCCTGCGCCAGCCGCCCCAGAATCGGAAAGCGGGTATCCGGCCCTTCGCGGACGTTGGTGGTTTGGTAGACCTGCGCGGGGATCAAAATGGGTGTGGGGGAATTCCCCTGTGCTTTACCATCCGTTAGACCGGCGAGAATCAAACAGACCGCCGCAGCGATCAGGACGGAACGGACAAGCGGGAAATGTCGTAAGTGTTGTTCCATGCCTTCATTATATCAGACCCGCCACCCTGTCCGGTGGGTCGTTTTGCCCATTCCCGCCTGCGCCCCTCATTTGATCCAGTATTGAACAAATGGTTCTCGGCATCGTATATCCCACTAGACGCGCAGTACAACCGCAGGCAGCGACATGAAACGGGAGTGGGGCATCGTGATCGATACAACCGGATTGAGCAGGAGATGGGCGTAGTGATCGACGCTGCCGAGCGGATGCTGCTGGAAGCGGCGCGAGCGGGCGATTACAACGCCTTCGAAGCGCTGCATGAACGGCTGGCCCCCGCCCTAAACCGCTTCGTGCGCCGGTTGATCGGTGAAACGGGCGAAGTAGAGGATGTGGTGCAGGACACGCTGATCGCGGTGTATATGCACCTGCCAAAGCTCGATCCCCCGGAAAAACTGCGTCCGTTCATGTTCAGGGTGGCGCGCAACCGCTGCTACGATATTCTGCGCCATCAAGGCCGTTGGGAAAGCGTCTCGACCGATCTCGATGAAGATGATCCGGTCGGGGTGCGCATCGCCTTCGACATCGCGGCGGCGGTCGATGAAATGCCGCCGGAAGACGCGACCAACTGGCTGTTGATGATGATGGAAGTCAAAGCCGCCATGGAGCGGCTGCCGGAAATGCAGCGTCAGGCGCTCATCCTGTACTGCGAAGAAGACATGTCGTATGCCGAAATTGCCGAAACGATGGGTGTGAATATCGGGACGGTGAAATCAAGGTTATTTCACGCCAAGCGAGGGCTTCGCGGCCTCATCCCTCCGCGCACGCTGGCGGCCATCGAAAACGAATTGGGATTGGTGGCACTCGAAGAAGGAGAGCTAGAACATGATGAACCAAGACACCGCAGCCAAACTGCGCCAGTATCTGAACGCCCTGCGCGCGCTGCAACGCTCAACCGAGCGGTCAGTCGCTCAAGGGATGGTTGATGGCACGGGCGACCTCGCCGCGCGTGGCTACCGGGGCTTGCATGCCAAGGTGGCCGAACTGATGCCGGATGATTTCTTCATCACCGAATCGCTGAAGCTGGAGCTTAAGCCGGATGAGGAAGACATCAAGGTGCTGAGTCAGGTACAGTTGGCGACCAGCCAGTTGGTGATGTATGTCGAAGGGCTGCTGAAAGACAGCGAAGCACCGCGCAGCGGTTGGGCCTGGAATTGGCAGGGCGATGAATCCGGCGCGACGTTTCGCCCGCCGACACCGCCGACTCCGCCCGGCATGCCTAATATGCCGAACCCGCCCACACCCCCGAATGCGCCGCCGCCTCCGGATTGGCGTTCACTGGGTCGTGAACTGCAAGATCAGATCATCAATTTGACGCGCACGACGATCAAGCGCGCCTTGTCGAACATCGAAGTAGATGTGAATGCGCCCAATTCGATGCGCGGCATCGATATGGAAGGCGAGACGCTGGCGGGGCGCAATTTCAAGCAGGGGCGGCTGTTTGGTGCCAATCTGCGCGGCGTGAATGGCGAAGGCGTGATCTTTGAAGATGCACGGTTGGCCGGGGTGAACTTCAACGAAGCGAACCTGACCCACGCCAATTTCAGCCGCACCCGGGTCGATGGCTGCACCTTCAGCCACGCCAATCTAAGTGAAGCCTCCTTAGAAGCCGGGGTATTCGTGGGCTGCGATTTCTCACAGGCAAACCTGACGGGCGCGAACCTCGATAAGGCGCGCTTGGTCAACCCGAACCTGACCGGGGCGACGATGCCGGACGGCACCGCCTACGATGGTGGCGATCTACGCAAATTCGGCGCGACGTTGGTCACGCGCCGTGTGCATATCGAGATCGACACGGATGACGACGACAATAAGCCCAAGCGCGACGATTTGCAGTAAGGTGGATTTTTGCACACCGGGCGATAGGGGTTCGGCGTCGCG
>JAXLWG010000033.1:0-58776 GCA_046328615.1 Anaerolineae bacterium
GACGACGATCGTTTCGATCGTATACGGAGCGGGGGTGTTGGCGTAAATGGAAGCTAGGCACTTCACCAGCAGATCGGCGACGTTCCAGCTCACGATCACGATCGAAATATCGACGCTGCTCACGGACTTATCCTCGACGTAGAGGGTGTCTCTGGGGGGAGGCGGAACAGGCGCTCAGCATTTGCTGTGGTCGCCTGTGCGACTTCCTCCATCGACAGTGTGCGCAGTCCCGCCAACCGCTCGACCATGTACGGGATATAGGCGGGTTCGTTGCGCTTGCCACGAAAGGGTGTCGGCGTCAGGTACGGTGCATCCGTTTCGACGAGTACTCGATCCAGCGGAACCCGTGTCGCGATCCGTCTGAGATCGTCGGCATTCTTGTAGGTGATTGGCCCGGTGAATCCCAGATAGAAGCCTGCGGCCAGCGCCCGTTCCGCGATTTCGGCGGGTGCGGAGAATGAGTGCAGTACGCCCGGACGTTCATGTAGGCTCACTGGAAGGGTTTTGACCCATGTTTCCAGCACCGCCATCACATCATCGTGCGCTTCGCGATTGTGGATGATTACGGGCAGTTCAAGCTGTGCTGCCAATTCAAGCTGCGCCTCAAACGCCCGCCGCTGAACATCCTTCGGGCTGTCATTCCAGTGATAATCCAGTCCAATTTCGCCGATCGCCACGACTTTGGGGCGGCGTGCAGCCTCCGCAATCCACACCAAATCGTCCTGTGTGAATGCTGCTGTGCTGTTCGGGTGAATGCCCGCCGCCGCGAATATCCCCTCATACTGTTCAGTCAGCGCGAAGGCTTCGTCGGTCGTTGGGCGATCCACCGCCGGGATGATGATGCGGCGGACGCCTTTTTCGTTGGCGCGGGTGATCACTTGATCGCGATCCGCGTCAAAACTATCGAAATTCAAATGGCAGTGCGTATCGATCACGGTCTACAGGCGATGTTCGTCTTTAAGTAGGGCGATGTCGGCTTGCACCATCATCTCGATCAACTGCTCAAACGAGACTTTAGGCTGCCATCCAAGCACCTGATGCGCTTTGCTCGCATCACCGATCAGCAAATCGACTTCCGCTGGACGCATGTATTTCTCGTCCTGCACTACATAACGCTTCCAGTCGAGGTCGGCACACCCGAAGGCGATTTCGACCAGCCGCTGTACTGAGTGGGTTTTTCCGGTGGCGACGACATAATCATCCGGATTGTCCTGTTGAAGCATCAACCACATGGCACGGACATAATCGCCCGCGAAACCCCAGTCGCGCTGTGCGTCAAGGTTGCCCAACCGCAGTTCGTTTGCCAGCCCAAGCGCAATCTTGGCGACAGTGTACGTGACTTTGCGCGTCACGAATTCCATCCCGCGCCGGGGGCTTTCGTGATTGAACAGGATACCACTTGTCGCGTGCAGGTTATAGCTTTCGCGATAATTGACCGTAATCCAATGGCCGTAGACTTTCGCGACCCCGTAGGGGCTGCGGGGGTAGAACGGTGTGGTTTCTTTCTGTGGGACTTCCTGCACCTTGCCGAACATTTCGCTGCTGGACGCCTGATAGAAGCGGATTTCCGGGTTCACAGTGCGAATTGCATCCAATAGGCGGGTGACGCCCAATCCCGTGACATCCCCTGTAAAGACAGGCTGCGCCCACGAAGTCGGAACGAAACTCTGTGCACCGAGGTTATAAACTTCCTGCGGCTGTGCTTCGCGCAGCACCCCGATCAGGCTGGTTAGATCGCTGAGATCTGCCGCCACAAGGTGAATGCGATCTTGAATATGCTTGATACGCTCAAAATTATAGGTGCTTGTGCGGCGGGTGACGCCGTAAACCTCATAGCCCTGTTCCAAAAGAAATTCGGCAAGATACGAGCCGTCTTGCCCGGTAACTCCTGTGACGAGGGCGCGTTTAGTACTCAAAGGTATGCCTCCAGCGATTTCGAGATGGCTTTCTTCAATAGACAAACACAAAGTCCTACGGGTTCCGCTTAGCGAATGTCCGCAGGACTCTGTGCAATTGCCTATTTCAGCGACTCAGCGGCGATCAGCCAGCACCCGGTGTAGGTGTGGGCGTCTGCGTCGCAAGGATATTGATGCTGTCTAGTTCAATGGCGCGGTCGTTGAATGACAGCGCGACATAAGGCGCGGCCACCCAGCCAATCTGCCCTTCATACTCAACTTGCAGCCAGTCGCCTTCATCCGTCCGTCCGGACACGATCATTGCCGTGCCATTCGGGATCAATGCCAGCGATTCCGACTGCGCGTTCGGGTAGCGGCGCAGGTGGAGGTTTGCATCGCCCGCAAGTTGATTCACGGTTGCCACATTCACATTATGGAATGGGTTCGCTGTCGGGGCGACACCTGCGGCCTGCCCACCAAGCTGACCAGCGCGGTTGCGCGGAACGGTCGGCAGATCGCGCAGCTTCATCAGACGGTCACGCGTATCGCGGACTTCGAGGTACAGCGCGTTCACCCATGCGGTGATCACGCCGCCATCGGGCGTGTCGTATTCGACAAAAAGCCATGTCTCGCGCGGGTCAAGGTCTTCGTCTTCAGCTAGCAGTGTGACCGGATCGATGAACGGGGTAGGCTGCTCGGCATCTTCGGGCGTCGGGGTGGGGGTGAAGAAGCTCGGCGGTTCCGGTGCGCCTTCACGACCCAGAACACGGAATACCGTGCCCGTCGGGGCAAGACCCATCGAATAGGCTTCTGCACTCGGATACAGACGCAGATGCAGGTTCGCACCCTGATTCAAACGCACAACTGCCGTCGGCAGAGTCGGGGTGGGCTGCACATTGTTTGTCTGCGGCGCGGGCGTTGCGGTCGCTTCGACGCTCGGCGGATTGGTCGCAAGCACGAGCGGTTCAGGCGTCGGGCTCGGTTGAGCTCCCACGACGGTGACGCTGACCGGGGGCGCGAACGTCAGCGGAATGCTGGCGACGGGCAGTGCGGCGACTGCCGGGCTGGTACCATCAGGATACACAATGGCATCGTATAGCAGACCACCGAACACGCCGCTTGATGCGAATGCGCCTTGTACGCTTCCGCTGGTGACGACAATGCTCTCGCTGCTCGGCTGCACGGGCGTGGACATGAAATCATTCATATCCACACTGGCGACGATCGCCTGACCCCCTGCGAATGAGGCGGATGCGGGAGCCGTCGGGCCGACATTGCTCAAGGAGAACTGAGCTTCCGAAGCGCTTAGGCTGGTGTTGTCGGTCGAATTGCTGGTGACAATCAATGCACCGCCGCCGACCCACGCCACCACTACGCTGCGGCTGCCCGCGCTCACGGTGATGTCTGTGCCAGAAAGTTCATCGGTCACACCGGGAACGGTCACACTCAAGTGATAGTCGCCCGCTTCGACGGCAAGGTATTCCGTCGCTGTACCAAAGGCCAGCCCCGGTACAATCAGCGCGTCATTGGCGCTAACATTGAACGCATCACTAACGTCGGCTGCATTGACGAAACGCACATAACCGCTGTTCGCGCTGTTCGGCAAGGTAGGAGCCGAGAGCACCAGCGTTTCCGGTGCGCTCGCGGTGCCGTAGGCCAGAACGATATAGCTTGTGCCGGTGGCCAGCGAGTAAGTTGCCGCCGGGATCAGTGCATCGGTAGCGCTGCCACCTGCCGCCGTGATCGCAAACTCATACGACTGCGACGGAATATCAAGCGTGCCATAGGGCTGGTTGTACTGCAAACCGGGAATGACCGGACGGCCATCCGCCAGCAGAATATCGACGTTCGGGCCGCCGGGGATGGCGTGGATCGCGGTAAGGCGCGCACGCCCGACGGGAAGCGGATTTAAATCATCCTGAAACAGCGTAAATTCCATCGGGTTGTTCGACGACACGACAGCGACCACGGCTTGAGACGCGGTGAGGTCAATCGATTGCGCCCACAGGAGGTTACCGCTGTTGCCTGCTTCGGTCACCGTGAGGGAACGGCTGCCCGATGCAACCGTCAGGTAAGGTGTGGCTTCGCCATAGCTCAAATTGGCATAGCTCAAAGCACCATCCGTATAAATATCGACGGCTGGCGCACCGCTCAACACGTGAACGAAGCGCACTGCTGCCGCCCCTTCTGACTGTGCATACGCCATCGTCGGTACGACGATCAGCGTAAGCAGTGCCAGCAGCACGAGAACTTTCTTGATCATGCGTCCTGCTCCTTCCCTCTGGTTATGCAAGTGGTGCTACGTCGTGGAATACGATCACGTTCCTTCTTCCCACTGACTGAGATAATGGGCCTGCTCATCCGTGAGGATGTCGATCTTGACGCCCATCGCTTCCAACTTCAGGCGAGCAATTTCCTTGTCGAGTTCTTCCGGCAGCGTGTGGACCTGCGGCGACATCGTCGATTTGCCGCCCTTCTTCACCATGTATTCCGCTGCCAGCGCCTGATTCGCGAAGCTCATATCCATGACGCTGGCCGGGTGACCCTCGGCTGCGGCAAGGTTGATCAAGCGGCCTTCGCCCAGCACATACAGCGGGCGGCCTTTGACGCGGTATTCTTCCACGAACGGACGGACGAGGCTGGGATCACCCGCGCTCATGGCGCGCAGTCCCGGCAGGTTGATTTCGACATTGAAGTGTCCGCTGTTTGCCATGATCGCGCCCGACTTCATCTTCTCGAAGTGCTGCACATCCAGCACATTCACATCGCCCGTCGCGGTGATGAAAATATCACCGACCGACGCGGCTTCCGACATCGGCATGACGCGGAAACCATCCATCACGGCTTCAAGCGCGCGCATGGGATCGATTTCGGTGACGACCACGTTTGCACCCATGCCCTGAGCGCGGGACGCGATCCCACGACTGCACCAGCCGTAACCGGCGACCACGACCGTACGCCCGGCCAGCAGAATGTTCGTCGCGCGAATCACGCCGTCGAGCGTGCTCTGCCCGGTGCCGTAGCGGTTATCGAACATGTGCTTGGTATTGCTATCGTTCACGGCGATCACCGGGAACGCGAGCTGGCCATCTGCCGCCATCGCACGCAGACGAATCACGCCCGTCGTGGTTTCTTCGGTGCCGCCCACGATCGTATCGAGCAGTTCGCGGCGGGTTTTGTGGATCGTCCCGACCAGATCGGCACCGTCGTCCATCGTGATGTGCGGCGTGTGATCCAGCGCGGCTTTGATGTGTTCGTAATAAGTGGTGTTGTCTTCGCCCTTAATGGCGTAAACCGGAATTTCGAATTGCGACACCAGCGCGGCGGCCACATCATCCTGTGTCGAAAGAGGATTTGAGGCGCACAGCACCACATCGGCACCGCCCACTTGCAGAGTATGAACCAAATTAGCCGTTTCAGTCGTCACGTGTAGGCATGCCGATACGCGCATTCCTTCCAACGGACGTTCCTTGGCGAACCGATCGCGGATGGCGCGCAGCACGGGCATTTCATGTTCTGCCCATTCAATACGATAACGACCCCCGGTCGCAAGGTCGAGGTTTTTTACGTCGTGCTCAACAGTCATGCAAGCTCCTGTAATCGATTTGCTGAAGACAATACGTCTCCAAAAACGTGGGGATTGTAACATAAACCGACAAAGCGGGTTAGACCAAGCGAATCAAGCCAGCAATTGATCTAACAGCCCACCATCATCGAACTGTGTGCGGAACCGTGCGACGAACTCGGCAGGCGTGAAGTGATGATTTTGCGTGCCAACATGTTCAAGCGCATAGGTTGCACACAAGGCACCCATTTCACCGCATAATTTCAGCGGGAAACCGTGCGAAAGCCCGGTGAGCAGTCCTGCGCGGTAGGCATCTCCGACGCCGGTCGGTTCCTTGACTTCGGTGCATTCAAAAATCGGAACTTCGATGCACTGTCCTTCTGTGTAAATCCGAGAGCCATCTTTCCCGTGTGTGACGATCAGCACCGGAATCATGTCGCGGATTTGATCCAGCGACAGACCGGTTTTCGAACCGATCATCATGATCTCGTATTCGTTGACGACCAGCATATATGCACCTTCCATGCTGGTGCGCAGATCGTCGCCGTTCAACCGCGCAACCTGCTGGCTGGGATCGTACACGAACTTGATCCCGCGTTCGCGGCATTCGGCGCAGTACTGCGACATGGCGATCGGATCATTCGGAGAGATGATCATCAAATCCGGGGTGCCGCTGTACACATCCGCGATGCGGAACTGCTTGGCGTAGCTCATCGCGCCGCTGTAAAACGAACCAATCTGGTTATTGTCGAGGTCTGTATTGGCGAAGAACGACGCCACATACACATCATCGATGCGCTTGACGGTGCTCAAATCAACGCCGACGCTGTCCAGCCATGCGTGATAGGGATCGAAATCTTTGCCCACCGTCCCGAACAATTTTGGGCGTTCCCCCAGCAGCGCCATCGTGTAGGCGATGTTGCCACCGTTGCCGCCCCAGTGCTTCGTCATGTCTTCGACGAGAAAACTGACGCTAATCCGCTGTAAGTGATCCATCAGGACGTGCTCTGCGAAGCGTCCCGGGAACCGCATCAGGTAGTCATAAGCGATTGAACCCGATACAATGATATCCATGCCGCGGTCATCCTGTACTCAGTTGCTTTCCCCAACCGTGCGGCAGTATACCAGCAACCATCTGATTTTAAAGTACGAACCCCATATGAGTGATCTTCATCAGCAGCCCATGCCGAGTCACACCTTTCGGCTTGACATTTCCGGTCTGCGGCGCGGTCTCTACAGCGATCGCTATTTTGCCAATGTCGTGCGCGTCCTCGAAGGCGTTCGCGACAGCGGCTATACCTTTGCGGGGACAGACGGGCATTTAGCTCCGGCGCAGCCGCTCCCGATCGGTGATCTCATCGTAGAAGCGCAGGTATTCAACCGCCGTGCGCCGCGTGCCCTTGTCGCTGGAGTAGATGTAGTGTTGGCGATGCTCCGTCACGCGACCGGTTGGTTTGAGGGGGATAGGTTCGTCGAGACGAGCGATCAGCTTGTCGTGGAAGCCGTCACTGATGGCACTTTCACCGAATATGACGAAAACCCGCTGAATGTATGCCCTGTGCTCAAGATACGCGGGCGTTACCGCGATTTTGCGCTGCTTGAAACGCCCATTCTCGGTGTATTGACTCGTGCCAGCCGTATTGCCACCAATGTCTATGAAGTTTTGGAGGCGGCCAATGGAAAACCCGTCCTCTTTTTCCCTGCGCGCTTCGATCTGCCTGAAGTGCAGGCGGCGGATGGCTATGCCTATTGGCTGGCGGTGCAAACTTATAATCGTCTCACCGGTCATCACGTTACCCCATCGGTGAGTACCGATGCACAGGGCTTGTGGTGGGGTGGGCGGGGCGGGGGAACTGTCCCGCACGCTTTGATCGCGGCCTTTCTGGGCGATACGGCAGAGGCAATGATCGCGTTTGCGACTCATACTCCATTGGACATTCCGCGCATTGTCCTTGCCGATTTTAATAATGATGTGATTGGCGATTCGATCAAGACTCTCCATGCCTTTTGGCCGCGCTATCAAGCCGCATTCGCGCGCGGAGATGCAGACGCGATGCGCCGTTGGACGCTCAACGGCGTGCGTATCGATACCAGCCCCAATGTGCGTGATGCCTCAATGAGTGAGGACGAACCGACCGGGATCAATCCAATCCTCGTTGGCAAGGTTAGGGCTGCGCTCGACTCCGCGTGGCGTGCATGGGCGCTCCCCGAAAGTTTAACCGAGGTGGCGCAGGCCTACTGCCGCAATGTGCGCATTGTCGTCTCCGGCGGTTTCAGCCGGGAGCGTATTCAGCAGTACGAAGCCGAAAAGGTACCTGTTGATGTCTACGGAGTAGGATCGCGTCTGCTTAAGAATGACAGCGACACCAACACCGATTTCACCATGGATGTGGTGCGTGTTTTCGTAGAGGGGCAGTGGGTAGATCTGGCGAAGGTGGGGCGGCGCAGTAATGACAATCCCGATCTTCATCCGGTAGACTTGAGCGCGTTGTAGAAAGGGATGGGCATGACAGACGAACAGGACGAGTTTCCCGTCCAACCAGACGAACATCGACCGCGCAAGGACGCCGATAAGGGACGCGAGCCGCAGTTCGTTCGCGGGCGTATGGGATCGCGGTTTTTCTCCCTTGCGGCGCTCACTGAAAAAGTCGAAGTCCAGTTTTACGAAGAACACGGCAGCGGATCGCCTGCATTGAGCGAGGCCGATACCACAACCAAGCGACTGCGCCTTATTCTGGATGTCGTGAACTACACGCTCACGGTTGAATCGATTACGCTGGGGGCAGAAGACAAAGCCGAACTCGTGCGCCGTGCCTACAGCAGCTTGTTTGGGTACGGCCCGCTCGATCCGTTTTTTCTGGACGATGCAGTGACTACGATTGCCATCGAAGGGGTCGATAAAGTATCGGTTCGGCACGGTACCTCAGCGCTCACCACAATGGGGCCGTTATTCGATGACGCTGCACAACTTCGCCGTGTAATCGGGCGGTTACTGGTTGATGCTGGGGCTGAACTACGTGACGATACTCCGATTCTGGAAACGGGCTTGTTGGTCGATGATCGTCCCGTTCGTATCAGCATCGTCTCGCCGCCTTATGCCGCCTCGCTGAACGCGGATATTCGTGTGCATCCCCGTTCAGCGCCGCAGCTTGACGATCTGGTCTCCAATGGTTTCATGAACGCGGACGCCGCCGATTCGCTGCGTATGATCGCGCGGTCGAAGTATGGCTTCTGCATCGTTGGTGAACCGGAGTCAGGAAAAACTATACTCTTAAATGCACTCGTGAATCTGATACCGGCTCATGATACGATCATCATCGAACGGGCGGCTGAACTGCGACCGCCTGCCGAAATGCGACGGTATGCCGCCCATTGGCGTACCGAATCACAGGAGGAACGCACCTTCGGTCAGCAGATCGGTTTGGCGCTAGAGCAGTCTCCCGCCTGCTTGATATTGGACGAGATTCGCTCTGATGAGCCGGAATCCATCGCACCGCTGCTTGAACGGGACACCCCTCTGCGTCAAATTTGGGCGATCCGTGGCGTCCCGGATTCGAAGCGGCTGCAAAGTGCGCTTGGCATGTTGGCACGGCGGGCGAATATGGCGCAAAGTGAACAGATGGTCGCGCGCTTGTACGATCGGCTGCCGTTTGTGATAACGGTCGCGCGTGTGGGACATCCTGAAACAGGAACATCGCTCCGTTTGTTCAGTGTGGCGGAATGGCAGTCACGCGCGGATTCCGATTACCCCGACTATCGTTTGCTCATGCAGTTCCGCGATGGCGAGGCCCGGCGTACTGAAGCCGCGCTGGCGCGTTGGTTGGATTAAGGCAGGAGACGGCATGGTGTATCCTCAGTTTTATGAGTCGCAGCGAGTAGGAAAGCTGTATGCGCCGGATACCGCGCATGCCGTAGAAGCAGGGCGTACTGCTGGGGTTGCCAGTGCGGCGACCGATGTGCAGCGGATCGTGCTGCTGCTGGTCGATGCTCAAGTCGATTTTATCCCTGAGGATGGGTCCGTGAGCGTCCCCGGTGCGGTGGCCGATACCCGCCGCACGATCGAATGGATATTTCGCAATGTCGATCGCTTGACGACGATTGCGGCGTCTTTGGATAGTCATGTCCCGCTGCAAATTTTCTCACCCCCATGGTGGATCAATCGGCAGGGCGAACATCCGGCACCTTACACGGTCATTCGCAGCGAAGACGTGAAAGCCGGACTTTGGACACCCTTATATCAACCGGGATGGTCAAGCGAATACGTCGAGAAGCTAGAGGAAACTTCCCGTAAAGAGCTGATGATTTGGCCGTACCACACCTTGATCGGTACGCCGGGGCACAGCATTACACCGCCGCTGTATGAGGCGATCGCTTATCACGCCGCTGCCCGCCAAACGCAGCCGACTTTTCTCTCAAAAGGGTCAATTCCCGAAACCGAGCACTATTCCATCCTTGAGCCTGAAGTCAAGGTGCCGGGGCAGCCGCTCGGCGGGTTGAATACCGCTTTCCTCAACATGCTCGCCAGCTATGATGTGATTTACATCGCAGGGCAGGCGAAAAGCCACTGCGTACTGGAATCGGTTCGTTCGATGATGCGTTATTTCCAGCATCACACCGATTTCATTCGTAAACTGCACCTGTTGATGGACTGCACCTCATCGGTAGCTCATCCCACCATCGACTTTGACCGGATGGCGAACGAAACACTGGAACGCTATGCGGGCTTCGGGCTTCAACTGGTCACCTCTGAAGATCCACTCCCATAGCACCATGCTGGCAAATAAAAACGGACGGGGCTGCACTGCTCCCCGTCCGTTTTTTGATTGAATCGCCTTACGAATTCGCGGCGTCGATGACAGCGGCGAGCACCGGATAAGTCGGGATCGTCTGGTTGTATGTAATGCCTGCGACCGAAATCCACTGCGCGGGGCCATCGCCATAGCGTACCATCACCGACGGCGTGCCGCTGATTTGCTGGCTCTGCCCGAAATTGATGTCTCGCGTGACCTGCTCGGCAGTCGAGGAACATGCGAGAACATCGGTGTAATTCAGCCCCAACGACTGCACCAAATTGCGGATACCGTCCGTCGTGTAGTAGCGCCCGCTGCTGGCAAGCGTGTACAAACCCTCATGCATCTGCCAGAACGCGCCGGGACGCACCGTATCCGCGCATTCGGCCATTTGACCTGCGAAAACCGTCTGCTGGCCGCCTGCCGTCGGGAAAATACGGAACTCGAAACGTGCTTTGCCCGGGACGACGTAATTCTCAACGACTTGGTGCATCGTTTCGACATATTCCTGACAGTGTGGGCAACCATAATCTGCGAATTCGACAATCGTGATCGGGGCGCTGGCGCTGCCAACTACGAAAGCGCCGTCTGCGTTGCGCGTGGGATTGAGTGTGCTGTAATCAATGGTAGGGGTACCGCTGCCGCCAGAGAGAACGATTGCGGCGATCAGCACAATCACGGCGACTACGACAATGCCGCCGACCACGATCAGCATTTGTTTTTGCTGGGGGGACTGCGCTGCTGGTTTTGCTTTGGAATTAGAAACGGCTCGACTGCTCATGGCTAATCAAAAGACTCCATTTACTGATTTTGAATCAGCATTGTAGCCAAAAGCATTGCGCCCCTCAACGAAGCCGAGGGGCGCAAAATCATACAGAACCGCGTCATTTGTCACTTAAGGCTGTGATCAGATTTCTTTCGCCATCAATCAACAGCCTGCTCAGTGATTACGAGTTTGCCTGCGTCACTGCCGCGCTGATCACATCAAACGAAACAGCACCGCGATCATACGTTGTGCCGCCGACTGAAATCCACTGCGCGGGGCCGTCACCGTAGCGCACCATCACCGCCGGGGTACCGCTGACGCTTTGGCTTTGCCCGTAAGCCATATCCTTGGTCAGTTGGTCAGCAGACGAAGAGCAGCTCAGAATATCGGTGTAATTCAGGCCAAGCGACTGCACCACACCGCGAATGCCATCATCGGTGAAGTAGCGACCCGCCATTGCCAGTCCAAACAGTTTGTCATACATCTGCCAGAAGGCGCCCGGCTGGGCTTCGTCCACACATTCGGCGATTGCCCCTGCAAATACCGTTTGCTGGCCGCCTGCGGTCGGGAACATACGGAATTCAAAGCGGGCTTGCCCCGTCACCACATAGTCTTGGATGAAACGGTGCATTGTGTCGAGATATTCCTGACAGTGAGGGCATCCAAAGTCCGCGAATTCGATCAGCGTAATGGGCGCATCCGGGTCCCCGATGATGAACGCGCCATCGCTGGTTCGGGTGGGGTTGAGTGCGGCAAAGTCTATCGTTTGTGTTGATGAGCCGCCAGATAGCACGATGGCGACCACCAATATGATTGCCGCAACCACCACGATCCCAATGACGATGAAAAGCCCTTGCTGGCGCTGTGGAGCCTGCGCAGACTGTGCTTTTGCACCAGATACGGTTCGAGTACTCATTGAATTCAGCGAACTCCATATTTAAGCTAGGCTAAAACGGACTATGGTACGTATTATAGTGTACCCCTTCGGATGGCGCTGTAAACTCTATGTAAACTATCCCGTACCCAAACAAGCCGAAAACGGGATAATAGAGGTCTTCCGCGTATGAAGGAGTCGTTCAATGCGTGCGGTAGACATTATAGCAAAGAAGCGGGATGGCGAAATCCTAACCCGCGAAGAAATCAATGGGTTCATTAGCGCCTTCACGTCGGGCGAGATAGCGGATTATCAGGCGGCGGCGTGGTTGATGGCCGTTTTTCTGCGCGGCATGACGCGGCAGGAAACGGTCGATTTGACCTTGGCGATGGCCTACAGTGGAGATGTGCTCGACTTGCGCGATATTGCCCCTTATTCCGTCGATAAGCACTCGTCCGGCGGCGTGGGCGATAAAACCTCACTGGTCGTGCTGCCGCTGGTGGCGGCGTGTGGGGTGCCGGTTGCCAAAATGAGTGGGCGCGGATTGGGCTACAGCGGCGGCACACTAGATAAACTCGAATCGATCGCGGGTTATCGTGTCAACCTCACGGGCGATGAATTCCGCGCACTGGCCAAGCAGCATGGGATCGTACTGGCAGGGCAGTCGGCTTCGTTGGCGCCTGCTGATGCGAAACTCTATGCGCTCCGTGATGTCACCGCGACCGTTCCCTGCCTTCCGCTGATCGCCAGCAGCATTATGAGCAAGAAAATCGCTGCCGGGGCCAATGGGATCGTCCTCGATGTCAAATTTGGTCACGGGGCGTTCATGCCGACTTCGGAAGCCGCGCGCGAACTGGCTCAGATTATGATCGACATCGGTGTCGATGCCGGGCGTGATGTGGTTGCCCTTATCTCCAACATGAATCAACCGTTGGGTGCTGCTGTCGGCAACGCGCTCGAAGTCCACGAAGCAATTCAAGTCCTCAGCGGCCATGCACCCGCCGAAGCGAAAGACTTCGAGGAACACTGTCTCATCGTGGCCGCGCAGATGCTTCGTTTGGCTGGGCAGGGTAAGCAGTGGGTGAATGCGGATGAGAATCAAGCCCTGCTGCGTGAACTGTTGGCCTCAGGCAAAGCACTCGCCGTGTTCCGCAAATTGGTCGAAGCGCAGGGCGGTGATATTCGTATGGTCGATGATCCCGCACTGCTGCCGTCGGCGCGCTTGCTGATACCTTTTACTGCTGACCAAAACGGATTTGTAGCGGACATCGATGCGCTGTCAGTTGCACGTGCATCGTTTGGCTTGGGTGCGGGCCGCGAAAAGAAAGGTGATCCGATTGATCTCGCTGTGGGCGTCTATGTGCCTGTCAAAGTGGGGCAGTATGTCAAAGAGGGCAGCGTGCTGGCGATGATTTACGCCAACGAGGAAGCCAAACTTGAAGACGCCCGCACAGCGCTGCGCGTGGCCTTCAAATTCTCCTCTGATCGCCCGACACCGCCGCCGCTCGTCGAAGCCGTCCTCAGCAGCATTTGAATCGAACGTCATGTGCTGGTAGGGGCGCATCGACATGCGCCCCCGGCAATTTCACTCACTCACCGCTGCGCGCGGTCAAGCGCCCCGTTGCATCATAGTGATAGGCGTAAATCGGCGCGTCTGCCCACCAGCCCTCCACAAAACGGATCGATCCGTTCAGCCCTTGATAATTCGTATTGGTGAGCATCTGTGCTGCATCCGCTCGATCCCCCGTGATCGCCGCCGGGATCGTGAGTGATGCCGCGTCGTAGATCAGCGACGAGAGCAGCATCGGCTCCGGCGCGAAGGGATCGCTGGCCCGAATCCGTGCCACATAAGCCGTATCAGGGATCGAAGCGCTGGCATAAATCGGAGCATTGAGCGGTGTTTGCCCGGTTTCAAGTTGAACAGGAATATCCCCATTGGCTGTGTCACACGTTGGCGCATCGACTGTTCCCAACAGAATCGGATTTGCTTGCGCAGCCAAGACGAATACAGCCTCACGCGCAGGATGGGAAGGTGTGCCAAAATTGCCGACAATCACCGCCGGTACATCGCCTAGTGCCTGCTGAACTTCGCTAGATGAAGCATTGCAGCCGATGAGCAGCACTGCCACCGTCAGCGGATCGCCGGATAGGGCACGTGCGCGGTCAACCGCGAAATCGTGCGTCCCGCCGTCATCGATCGGCACCAGATCAACTGCTGCACCCGCGTCCTGCACCGCTAATCGCGCTGCATACAGCGCATCATAGCCGACTGCACGGAACTCGCCCTCGAACGGAGCCAGCAGTGCGATGCGCGGCAATGGGGGAGCGGCGGTCGCACATGCTGACAGAATCGCAGCACAGAGGAACGCGATCAACCCATATGTTAGCCCGCGTCCTAGAAGCATGAGTTGGCAAGATGTTCGTCAAATGTGCGGGCGAAATTGTGATAGCCATCCCCGGTACAGCGCGCCTGAAAATACAGGAAATCACTCTCCTCAGGCTGAACCGCTGCCAAAATCGCGGTGATCCCCGGATTGGCGATCGGGCCGGGGGGCAGACCGTAATTCAAATAGGTGTTGTAGGTCGAAATGGCACTCGTATAGTCCGCCTGTGTGATCTGCGGCCACCATGCGCCACCGCGGAAGCCAATCCCATACTGCACGGTTGGATCGGCGTCCAATTTCATGCCGATGTTCAATCGATTCCGGTACACACTGCTGATCATCGGCTGTTCGTCGGTATGCACCGACTCGCGCTGAATGATCGATCCCAAGGTGACCGCATCGCGGATCGTAAAGCCCTGCGAGGCCGCTAATTCGGGGAGGTTTGCTGCTCGTGCCCGGGTTTCAAAGTTCGTCAACAGCACTTCGCGTAGATAATCGGTCGTCAAATTTGCCGGGAGTTGGTAGGTATCGGGGAACAAAAACCCTTCCAGCGACGCGCCCTGCGGCAGCCCGACAAACTGTGCAAACGCCGCCGGAATATCGGCATTCGGCCCGACGGCGTTCAGGAAATCTTGCCCGCTGAAGCCAAAATACGGCGACTGATCGATCTGCGCGGCAATCTCTTCCATTCGCCAGCCTTCAAGGATACGGAAGACGAATTGGCTGCTGCTCGAATCGGTCAGCGAAGCGGCGATTTCCGGGATGGACTGTGCTTGTGTTAGGAAGAACGTTCCGGCTTCCAACTGGGTATCGAGGTCGTAGCCCCGCACGTAATCGACAAATAGATCGGCATCATTGATCAGCCTCGCATCGGCCAAATTTCGCGCGATCGTACGCGGCGTATCGCCGGAATTAACTTCAAAGCGTACCGGGGACGTGTCGGTGCTGACGGTTTGTGCCAATTCGCGTTCGCGGCTGGCGAGGGTGAAGCGGATGAGCGAGGTTTGAAGGTAATCGATCGGGTGCCCATTGGAGATGATCAGCAGTCCGCCCACCGCGAGGATCGCGATCATCACCAGCGCCGCCAGCGCCAGCAGAATAAGTTGTAGACTTCGCGACAAATGCCTTCTCCTAGTCTGTTTCTCGCGGAACCGGCAGCGCCGCTAACCCATCCCGCAGCGCATCCAGATAACTCTGCAAAATGATACGTGCGGCGAGGTCGTCAATTGGTTCGCTCGGCTTGCGGCGTTTCTGCCGCGCCAGTTCCGCCGCGTCGATGCTGCTCAACGTTTCATTCCAAAATATGTACGGCAGGGAAGTCGTTTCCGCGAACCGTCCCACCCACGTTTTGACCTTATCGGCCTGCGTGTACTGATCTTCAGGTGCATGTTCCTCATAGGGCAGGCCGATCACGAATCCGATCGCGGCTTGTTCTTGGGCAATCTGGTTGAGCCGTGCGAAATCTTCCGCCTTCGACTTGCGCGTGATCACGGTGAGTTCACGCGCCACCAGCCCCGATGGATCGCTCACTGCGACCCCAATTCGCACCAACCCGTGATCAATGCCAATCAGCCGCCCAATCATGATCCCGCCTCTGAAGCGCTTGCATCGAGTGCGGCCTCAATGATGGTGATTCGCATCGCCAACAGCGGCATCTGACCGAACCAATCCGGCGACAGGATGATCTGGGGCGGCGTATCTTCGGCCAAGTCCAGCGCGCTGGTTAGGTAGCGCTGTGCTTCCGCCAGCCCGCGCCCCGCCAGCCGTTCTTGAAGCTGCGATGCATTGATCTGCGTGGCGATTGTGCCGCGTGCGGTCATGCTAAATGTCACACGCCCTGCTGAATCGACTGCCACATCACTGCCGCGTACGTACGTCAGCGATGCTAAATCGATGCTGCGTCCGCGCGGAATCTGATTCGAAAGCTGCACATAGGCGATCTGTTGGGCCAACCGCATATCGACAGCGGTCGCTTCCACCACGGCCCGCATCGTCAGCGACAGGCTGTTCGCCTCATCGCCTACTTCGGCATCGAACGTCATCCAATCCTGCCGCTCTTCGGTGATGCGGATCGTTTCAGGGATGATGATTTGATCCGGGCTAATGCGCGGCTGCATTTCCGTATATGCCCGTGATTGAATCTGCTGGCGGATTGTGTCGAGCAGCCGTGTGCGGTCGTCTTCGCTCACCACACGGATCGCTTGACTGGTGCCGCCATAGGTAGCGGAGAAGTTGCGCACCTGTACTTGGGTGCTCAGCGCACCGATCACTTGGTTGATCAGCCCCGGTTCGATATTGCCGATTTCACCGGATGATTCGGCCACCGCTTGTACCGGGATTTCGATTTGCAGCCCAATTCCACCTGCTACTTGCCCGGCTTGCGTGGTGCGGAAAATGATCGGCGTGCCCGCGCTGGTGCTGACGAAGGTCCCGGCAGGAATATCGACCGGTACTGAGGTGGTGTTGATGAATACGACCGATCCAACCGCCGAGGTTGCGCCTAAACTGCGCGTTCCGCTCGTCTCGACCGCTGCGTGTTCTTCGATTTCTACCCGCAGTGTGATCGCGGGGATGATGTGGTTTTCCACATCGATCTGCCCCTGTCCGATCGTCGGGTTCGCTTGAATGGAGGCTGTGACTTCTGTTTGCGTGCGCGTGGGGATGATCGTCACGGTGGCACTTGGGGCGATCACATACCCGATCGCGCCTGTCACCGTGACCAATATCAGCACGATCACCACCCGCGCGATCAAGCGGGCGCGCCGCTGGGCTGGCGAAATATCTTCGACCCGTAAGCGGCTCACGATTGGGGCGAGTTCGTCCGGTTCTTGTGCATCCGCCGGGCGCTGATCGCGATTGGTGAAAACTTTCGTGCGTGGACGCCGCCACTTCGCCCGTTTAGCGCTGCCGATCGTCTCAAACGCGCTGATGTCCAATTCGGCAGCGTTGCGAAACACTACCGGATCATGTGTCACCAGTGCCAGCCGGATCATCAAGCGGGCCGCTTCACGCTGAATCAGCACCAAATCGAGCTTGCGTGTGAGGACTGTCCCTTGCTCCGGCCAAATCAGCAGCACATGACGACCGCGCAAAAACGAAAGGCGATCGCGCACCGAGGTGGAGTCATCGGTGGTTTCAAGTTGAATGAGTTCAATCGTTGGGGCCATACGGTCGCTTCAGTCATCATAGGCTGAGAAGCGGGGCGCGGAGTCATCTGCGCCCCGTCGAAAACCAACCGCTGACTACGCGCCAATCAGCGACCGTGCGGCAGCCAGCGCATCCGCCAGCTTGGATGCATCCTTGCCGCCAGCTTGTGCCATCGTCGGGCGTCCGCCGCCGCCGCCACCGACTACCGGCGCGATCTGCTTGATGAGGTTGCCTGCATGCAGTCCCTGCTTCGTCAAATCGTCGGTTACCGCCACGACGAGCTGCGGCTTGTCATCGACCACGCTGCCCAGCACCATCACGCCGCTTTTAACGACCTTACTGCGGAACCAGTCCGACATTTCGCGCAGCATATCCGGTGATGCGCCGTCGATTTGCGCGATCAGTGCTTGCTTACCGTTGATCGTTTCAAGCTGACCCATCAGCCGATCAAAGTTTGCCTTGGCGATGTCACGCTGAAGGGCGGCGATTTGGCGGCGCGCGTTCCCCAATTCGTCTTGCAGGGCATTCACGCGCTGCGGTAGGTCTTCTTGCAGGCTGCCCACCTGTGCCGCTACTTGATGCAGCGTGTTCAGGCTGTTCTGAATGTATTCGACCGCGTTATGTCCGGTCAGCGCTTCCACACGGCGAATACCCGCGCTCACGCTGCCTTCCGATGTGATGATGAACGCGCCGATCTCTGCCGTTTCGCCCACATGCACACCACCGCACAGCTCATAGCTGTAGCGATCGCCATTCTTCGCTACCGTGATGGTGCGGACACGTTCGCCATATTTCTCACCGAACAGTGCCATCGCGCCTTCGCTGCGCGCTTCCGCCAGCGATTTTTCTTTAGCGACGACGGGATAATTCTTCAGAATCACATCGTTCACCTGTGACTCGATCACGCGTAGTTGATCCGGCGTCACTTTCGAGTCGTGCGCGAAGTCAAAGCGCAGCCGATCTGGCGCGACCAGCGAACCTCGCTGTTGGACGTGTGTGCCCAGCAGTCCGCGCAGTGCTGCATGCATCAAGTGCGTAGCGGTGTGGTTACGCGTGATGTCGGCGCGGCGGTCGCCATCGACAGTTGCGGTAGCACCATCGCCTTCTTTCGGCTGTCCTTCTACCACTTCGCCGATATGTACGATCAATCCGCCAATAGGCCGGCGCGTATCTTCCACTTCAATACGCCAGCCGTTCCCGACGATCACGCCTGTATCACTGACCTGACCACCGGCCTCGACATAGAAGTGTGTCGAACCGAGCACGACTTCCACTTTGTCACCGACGATCGCATTCGACACGCGTTCGCCATCCTGAATCAGCGCCAGCAGGCGGTCAGTCGTCTCCAAACCCGAATACGGGTCATAAGCAACACCGCTTTCCGGCAGCGCGCCCGATGATTTCAACGCCTTCAGGGTGTCCGCGTACACATCCGCCGATGCGATGGTGCCCATCGCCTTGCCGCCGCCGCTGGCGATTGAGTGCTGTTGCTCCGCCGCCGCAAACCCCGCCTCATCGACGGTATAACCGCGTTCTTCGGCGATGTCCTTGGTCACCTGAATCGGCAGGCCGAGGGTCGCTTTCAGGTAGAACGCCGCTTCGCCGGACAGCATGCCGCCCGCTGGGAGTTTTGCCAGCTCTGCTTCCAGTTCTTCCGTCCCGCGATCCATCGTGCGGCGGAAACGCTGTTCTTCCTGCGTGATGACCTTCTTGATCGCGTCGGCACGCTCGGCCAGTTCGGTGTAGTGCCCGCCCATAATGTCGATCACCGTTTCCGCGACTTTGGCGAGGAACGGTTCGGTGAAGCCGAGTTTAGAACCAAAGCGCGAGGCGCGGCGGATCACCAGACGGCAGACCGAGTCACGGCCTTTCGCACCGGGAAGCACCCCATCGGCGATGAGGAACACCGCCGCGCGGATATGATCGGCAATCACGCGGTAAGGGACGATATTGGCGCTGCGTTCCTCGTCACTGTGACCCGTGAGGCGCTGTGTCGCTTCGATGATGGGCCAGAACAAATCGGTCTCGTAGTTGTTGGTCACGCCGTTGACGACGCTCAGGATGCGCTCCAAGCCCATCCCCGTATCGACACCGGGAGCAGGGAGGGGCATATCAAACTGACCGGAATTATCCGGGTCGGCCTGCGTGCGGTTGAACTGCATGAACACGAGGTTCCACAGCTCAAGGAAACGGTCGTCTTCATCGACAAGGCTCTGAATAATGCCATCCTCGCCGCGTTCCGGGTATTTATCCCAGTGAAGTTCACTTGTTGGCCCGCACGGCCCGGTGTCGGCCATTTGCCAGAAGTTCGTCTTGGCACCCAAGCGCGCAACCCGCTTGGGATCGACCCCTAAGTCGTTGACCCAAATGTTATAGGCTTCATCATCGTTCTGGTAGACGGTGAACGCGAGACGTTCCTTCGGCAGCCCATAGCCTTCGGTGAGCAGCTTATAGGCAAACTTGATCGCATCGCGCTTGAAATAATCGCCAAAGCTGAAGTTGCCGAGCATTTCGAAGAAAGTGTGATGGCGCGGCGATGGCCCCACGTTTTCGAGGTCATTGTGCTTGCCCGACACACGCATGCACTTCTGCGATGTGGTCGCCCGTTTGTAATCGCGCTTGTCCAGCCCTAAGAACACATCTTTAAACTGCACCATTCCCGCGTTCGTGAACAGCAGGGTAGGGTCATTGCCGGGGACAAGCGATGAACTCGCGACAGGTTTGTGCCCCTGTTCCTCAAAAAATTCCAAAAACAGCGTGCGTGCCTCAACGCTGGACATCGGTTTCATACGATCGTGATCCCTTGCGCGAATGTGTCTGCCTGATGTCATTATAACGGCTCACAAGGGCGTTTTCTAGCAGATGACGGTGTGCCTCCCCATCGAATTGGGGCGGTGGATACACCGGACTCGGTTTTGCTTCTGCTATAATGGCTCACCTAAATTTGAAGTGAAAATCGCAGGATTCAACCAACATGCCCACGATTGATGAGCAGGTCGAGATTTTGATGAGCGGCGCCGCTTACGGCGACGATCAAACGCGCGAAAACATGAAGCGTGAACTGAAGGAACGGCTGATCGACGCGGAAAAACATGGCCGCCCGCTCCGCGTGTACTGCGGCTACGATCCCCGTACCAGCGATCTGCACCTCGGCCACACCATCACCATGCGCAAGCTCAAGCAGTTTCAAGACTTCGGGCATGATGTAACATTCCTTGTTGGCACCTTCACCAGCCTTATCGGAGACCCGTCCGACAAGGACAAGGCGCGCGAACAGCTCACGCCCGAACAGGTCGATGAGAATGCCCGCACCTATGCGGAGCAGGCCTTCAAAATCCTCGATCGTGATCTGACCCGCGTTCGCCGTAACGACGAATGGCTCTCCACACTCGACTTTGCCGACATTATCCGTCTGGCGAGTAATTTCACCGTGCAGCAGTTCTTGATTCGCGAAAACTTCTCCAAGCGCATCGACGCTGGCCAGCCGATCTACCTGCATGAGCTTTTCTACGGTTTGATGCAGGGCTATGACGCCGTCGCGCAGGAAGCCGATGTGCAGGTGGGCGGTCAGGATCAGTTGTTCAACATCCTCGTTGCCGGTCGCAAACTGCAAGAGGGGATGGGGCAGCGCCCACAGGTTGCCATCATTATGGGTGAAAGCCTGCCGGGGACTGACGGCGACATCAAGATGAGCAAGAGCCTCGGTAACCATATCCCGCTGCTCGCTGAGCCTTGGGACATGTTTGGTAAGGTGATGAGTTTGCCGGATAAAGCGATGCCGATCTATCACAAACTCGTGTTGGGGTGGTCGCCCATCAAGGTGAAAGAACTTGAAGAGGGATTGACCAGCGGCGCTTTGCACCCCAACGAGGCCAAGATGCGTCTTGCACGCGAAATTGTCGCGATCTTCCACAGCCCTGCCGACGCTGAAGCCGCACAAAAGCGCTGGGACGAAGTCTTCCGTTCCGGTGGCATGCCATCTGAGATGGATGAACAGCCGCTTGAAGCTGAAGAAAAGCTGGTCGATTTGCTCCGTCGTTTGGGTATGGTGGCCAGTGGCGCCGAAGCCCGCCGCTTGATCCAGCAGAGCGGCGTTCGTATGGATGATAAGCCCGTCACCGATCCGATGGCGACGGTGACCCCTGCACAACTGCCGGTCGTGCTGCAAGTCGGCAAACGCAAGTTCGTTCGGCTCGTCGCCAAGGCATAGGGTTAGAAGCCTAACCCTATGCCACAAAGAAGCGAAGGCACAAAGCGGTTTCTTTGCGCCTTCGCCTTTGATCTTTTTAAGCCGGGACGATCAGCAAATACGCCCCGGTGATCGTGAGTACCACCAGCATCAGAATCTCAAAACTTCGCTGATTGATTCGCTTGATGACCTTCCCGCCAATCCACACCCCGATTGGCAGCAGCGGCAGCACCCACAGATTGCTCAAAATTACATGCCAATCCATCAACCCTGCGACGATCAGCGGTGGCAGCTTGATCAGGTTGATCAGCGCAAAATACAGTGTCGTCGTGCCCACAAACGTCACCGCAGAGAGTTTTTGCATCAATAGATAGATGGTGAATGGCGGCCCGCCCACATTGGCGACCGCTGACCCTGTCCCTGCAATCAACCCCGCTGCATAGCCATGCCAATCGCGCGGCTGGTACTCCAACTTCGTCAACCGGTCACCGAACAGCTTATAAGCCACGAACAGCAGCACGAAGCCGCCCAAAATGCGCCGCAGCACATCATCCGGCAGGTTTGCCAGTAGATACGTCCCGATCAAGATGCCGATGATCGAAGTCGGCAGCAGCAGCTTGATGTAATGCATGTCCCACTTGCGCCAGTAAATGCGCAGCGCGAACCAATCCGCGATGATCAGCATGGGCAGCGCAAGGCTGATCGCATCCGATACGGGCATCACCTGACTGAGCAGGGGAGTACACAGCACGGCTAAAACAGCGCCCATCCCGCCTTTCGACAGGCCGATCAATAGGGCGACAAAAGCGACGACGATCACGACGTTCATCAAGGAGTCTTTCTCAGGTATGGGCAGTCTGATTCTTTAGAAAGCATATCCCGGTGAACCGCGAAGGCAAATCGTAGGTGGATCGTCATGGACTGGTGGAACGCTTCGGGGTGATTCTCTTGTCCCATCCTGTGATTGGCTCGCGTTACGGGAGGAAGCACGATGAGACGTCGTTTGTTCATCTTCATTGGGTTGGCCCTGCTGTTAGGGATCATGTTGGCGTCAGCGACGGTTTCGCTGGCGCAGGTGACGCTGCCCACAAGCCAAACGATTGGGGTCACGTATCAGGTTTTTTATCACGGATGGATGCTCTGGCGTTCGGACAGCGGAGAGATCTACGTTTTTATGGATGACGGGCGCTTTATGCGCTTTCGATCAGAAGAGTACGGCGCGCTGCCATGGAATCCGATGGCGCGTTACTACGACTACAGCAAGCTGGTTCCCGTCATGGGGTTTGGGCAGGTGTGGGGTAATTTTCCCGATGTGCGCATGGCACTAGGCGATGCCCGAATGTACGAGTGGAATTATACGACCGAGATTTTCGAGCTGACGCCCTATGTGTTTGAGTTGAACGCCTATGAAGGCAGCCGCCTGCAAGTGATCGGCACACAGTGGTCGTATTTGTCGCGTACCGCCGCTTTCACCCCAACGCCGACGATGCCACCATACGCGACTTCCATCCCAACACTTGAGCCGATTCAGAACAGTGTCACCCTATCCACCTATGCCGCTTACCAACTCTATGAACAGGGGTTCATGATCTGGCGTGCCGATACACAGGATATTCTGGTGTTCCACGGCAGCACGGGCGGCGACTTTACCGTCTATCCGTATACCTACTACGCCGCAGGCGACGAGAATACCCCGCAGATCCCGCCGGAGGGCTTGATCAATCCGATCAATGGGTTTGGACGGGTATGGGGGAACTTCGCGCGTGAACATCAGCTTCTTGGATGGGCGCGTACCACCGAAACAGCCTATGAAGCGTTGGTTACGACCACCAACGGCTCTTACTTACACGGTACCATTACGGGGCCAGATGGCACCCTGATCTACCTCAATGGCGGGAACTGGTCGTATTGACCTTCCGGTAGAGACGAGCCTAGCAGCGCGTATTCACAGGATGCGCGCTGCTAGGCTAATCCATCGGGATAGCACGATCGCAAAGACCTTGATTTGTGCTAGCGATCAGTCGATCAGTCGCGTCGAACCCATGTGATGTATTCGCGCATTTGCAGATCGGTATTGCGAATTTTCATTGCCAAATCCGCCGCGAGATTGCGCATCAGGCGGTAACCAAGCTGCGGATACGAGTCGCACAGCAGCATCAGTTTTTCGCGCGGGATCGCCAGCACGCGTGCCCCGGTTTTGGTAGCCCGCGCCCGTGCTGAGCGCAGCCCTTCGTCCACCAGCGCGACTTCACCGAACGACTGCCCGCGCCGCAGAATCGCGATCGTCAGTGCTCCGCTTTCGTCGCCCTTGCCGATCACGGACGGATCGACCTGAATCTCAACCTCACCATCGGCGATCACATAAAGTTCGGTTCCGGGTGTGTTTTCTTCAAAAAGAACCTCGGAACCGCTGTAGGACACTTCCGTACATACGGAACCGATTAACTCTAATTGCGTATTGGTAAGATCGACAAAAATGTCGGCCTGTCTAAGCGTATCAATGAGGGTCATCCCGCGCTCCTGCTTCACCTGTGGCGGCTGCTCGTGTAAGATGATGGCATCGATTCTAACACAGTTTGGCCGGATAGGGCGCTTTCGCCGGGATGTGACTTCACATGAGCAAAAAAACGCCGCCTGTTTGGGTGCCAAGCGATCTGCGTGAAAACCCGCTGCCTTATCCTGTATGGGGTGAAGCGCACATTGACCCCGAAGCCCGTAAGCAGATGGATAATGCCATGCGTTTGCCCATCAGTGTCGCCGGGGCCTTGATGCCGGATGCCCATGTTGGCTACGGGTTGCCGATCGGGGGAGTGCTGGCGACGGAAAACGCCGTCATTCCATATGCCGTCGGCGTGGATATTGCCTGCCGGATGCGCATCACCATTTTTCCTCAGTCCGCCAATATGATTGGTCAGAAAGCGGCGCAGTTCAAAAATGCGCTCATGGAGCAAACGCGCTTCGGGGCAGGGGCACGCTTTGCCAGTACCGATCAAGTGGAACACGAAATCCTTGAGGATGAAGACTGGAAGGCGACCAAGTTTCTCGCATCGCTGAAAGATACGGCCTTCGCGCAGCTTGGCACCAGCGGCACCGGCAATCACTTCGTCGAATGGGGTGAACTCACGCTCGAACAGCCGTCACCGGATTTGGAATTGAAGGCGGGCAGCTATTTGGCGCTGCTCTCTCACAGCGGATCGCGCGGGGTTGGCTTTAAGATCGCGAACCACTATTCCGAATTGGCGCGGATCATGCGTCCCGATCTCGATAAATCCGTGCAGCATCTCGCATGGTTCGATCTAAATTCGCACGAAGGGCAGGAATACTGGCTTTCGATGCAGCTCGCAGGGCGTTTTGCCGCCGCCAACCACGAAGTCATCCATAAGCGCATCGCCAAAGCGATGGGCTTGAAACCCGCCGCCTCGGTCGAAAATCACCACAATTTTGCGTGGAAGGAAACGATCCCCGCGCCGCCCGGTTTTGATGGACCGGATCGTACTGTGATTGTGCATCGCAAAGGCGCGACCCCCGCAGGCGAAGGTGTGTTGGGGATTATCCCCGGCTCGATGGGCGATGCGGGTTATGTTGTGCGTGGGCTCGGCAAATCCGAAGGGCTTTACTCCGCTTCTCATGGCGCAGGGCGGGCGATGAGCCGCCGACAAGCGCTCAATACGATCACCAAGACCGAGCGCGATAAGTACCTCAAAGCGCGCGGCGTCACCCTGCTCGGCGGCGGCATGGACGAATCGCCGCAAGCCTACAAGCCCATCCAAGCCATTATCGAGTCACAGTTGGATCTGGTCGAAATTATTGGGAAATTTTCGCCGCGCGTGGTGCGCATGGCGGACGACCCGGGAGATATTTAGCGTGGTCGATTACACGATTGATGAACTGATCAGCGTGTGCATTTCACGGCAGGTTGTGGATGGTGAAACATTGGCGCAGGGGATCAATACCCCGCTCGTCATGGCCGGTTTCATCCTCGCACAGATGACCCATGCACCGCATGTCAATTTCGCCTCCGCCATCGGGCAAAGTCTATGCCGTGAGTGGGCACCACTTGGGGTAGGGCGCATCGAGGATTTCTGGCTTGGTAAAGCCCTGCTGTACACGGGGTTTGTCACTGCCAGTGCCGATCTGCTCCCCAAGTTCACGCCGAAGGAATTCTTGCGCCCTGCGCAGGTAGATGCTGTTGGCAGCACCAACAATATCGCCTTTGGTGATTCCTATGAGCGCCCCCGGATGCGTCTCCCCGGTACAGGTGGCATCCCGGATGTGACTCCTGTCAGCGATCACTTGTGTTTGTATGTGCCGCGCCACTCAAAAGTGACGTTTGTCGAAAAGCTCGATTTTGTCAGCGGAATGGGCTACACCGCCGATCGTAAACGCGGTACCGGGCCGATCTATTTGGTCAGCGACATGGGGCAGTTCGATTGGGCCAACGGTCGCATGCGCCTTGTGACCCATCACCCCGGTGTCACCGTGGCGCAGATCGAAAAGAAAACCGGGTTTGCGCTCGATATAGCGCCCGATCTCCACGAAACGCCGTCCCCAACGGAAGAAGAAGTGCGTTTGCTCCGTGAGGTGATCGATCCGTTAGGGGTGCGCAAGCTAGAAACGCTCGGTGGCAGCGCCCGCAAGGACTTGCTTCGTGACATCCTCGCCAAAGAAAACGCGTGGTAAAAAACTTCACCACGCGTCATCACTGGCCTATGAGCAATAAGGGGTTGGTTATGCCTTACCCGCTTAGCGACCACTGGCCGATATTGCGGAATCGATCGGGTGTGCTGCCGATATAGCCCAATTGAATTCCCTGCAAGCGCGGCGTGGTCACATACGTGTAAACCGGGTAGTACAGGGGGATTGCGATCGCTCGGCTGATAAATTCCTGCTGAAATGCACGGTAATGCTCGGCGCGGTTGATCCCCGAAGCGTCGCGGCGTGCCCGCTCCAGTAATTCGCTCACGGTTCGGTCATCGGCACCGCCGTAGTTTTCGCCGTCTGGATATTCCCCTTGATGCCAGAACGCAAACGGATCGGGATCGCTGCTGCCTGCCATCGAATACTCGACCACCGCTGAGTCGAAATCGTGTGCCCGTAGACGTGATTGATAGGTCGTTAGATCGACCGCATCCACCGTCACGCCGACGTTGATCTGTGACCACTGGCTCGCGATCTCGTTGGCCACACTGACCAATGCCGGATCGTTGGGGGTGAGCAGCGCGAACGAGAACATATAGGGCGAATTCGGCTCGTCCGTGGCCTCTGGCGTGCCTGCTGCCGCGTCGGCTTCTTGCTGCCGACGCCTGCGTTCGGCGGCGCTGGCGACGAGCCGCCGCGCTTCGTCAGCATTGTAGGCCGGGTAGGGCAGTCCGCTGGCATGCGCCCATGATCCTGGGATCAGCGGGCTGTCCGCCAAAATGGCTGCGAAACCAAATGCGCGGTCAACCATCGCTGCGCGATCCAGCCCTGTTTCGAGGGCGATGCGGAAAGCGCGTTCGCGGAAGAAGCTGGCCCCGTCGCGATCCCAGTTGAAAATCAGTACCCCAACCGTTGGCTCCAATGAATTCCACGAAGCCAGTCCACGCGCATTCGAGGCGAGAAACAGCGGTGTGCGGTCGGCGCGGCTGCGCCCCGCCAACCCATCGACGTTTCCATCTTGAAGGGCTTGCAGTGCTTCATCGAACGATCCGAACAGCATGAAGCGCATGCGATCCAGTGCATAAGGCGCGCTCTGACCTTCAGTACGTTGGCGATACACTGGCGCAACCCGCAGATCGACCGATTGGATACGCCCATCGGAGGCCGTGCGCAGCGCTTCCAGTTGGTATGGCCCGGTGCCAATCGGTGTCAGGTTGAATGGATGAGAGACTAGTGCTTCCGCTCCCGTGCCGATCAGCGCGTGCGATGGCAGTATACCGATGTTTACCTTATCGAGGAACGTCGCGAGCGGCTGCGTGAGCCGGAAACGGACGATATACGGATCGAGCCGTTCGGTTTCGACCGTCCGCCAGAACGCGCCGAGCGCTTCTTCTCCGGGGAAATCCGGCGATCGCAAAATCGACATGGTGTAGATCACATCATCGGCGTTGAAACCGATTCCGTCCTGCCACAGCACATCGTGCCGCAGGAAGAAGGTGTACTCCAGTCCATCCGACGAAATTACCCAGCGTTCCGCGAGGGCAGGGCGCGCTTCGCCATACTCATCAGTGCGCGTCAACCCTTCAAAGATCAGCGAAGTGATGTCGCGGTCAACCGGATTCAGCGATGCGAACAGCGGATTCAAGCGCTGCACGGTGCCGATCAGCGCTTCGCGGTAGGTCACCACGCCATCCGACGCAGAGACGACGATCGGCGCGCTGGTCGCGTTGGTAGGGTTGCTACTTTCAGGAGTCGGTGCGGCAGTGTTTTCTACGGGAAGATTAGTTGCAGTGGGCGCTGCCGTTACGGTTAATTCCGGGGAAGGGGGCGTGTCGGTGCTGCGCAGCACGAGCGCGACGATAAACAGCGCGACGGCGGCCAGCAGTGCGAGGAGCTGCCATCGAAATCCACGTAACATAACTCAGCCTTTATAAACCCAAAAAGGTGTACTGCCCATTGGCAATACACCTCGAAGGCGAAAATTGAACCTGCGTGGGAATAGTCAGCAAACTAGCGGGTGTAGACAACCGAAAGGATGCAAATCGCGAGAAAGGCAATCGATAGACCAATCGTGAGCTGGAATAACGTCTTTTCCAGTCCACGGCGGGTGCGGGCGATACCGCCGCCTTCGTTGCCACCCAGCAGATCGCCTAATCCGCTGCCCTTAACCTGCATGAGGATGATGACGATCAGCACAATACCAATCAGGGTTGAAACAATCTGCAAGGCGACTTCCATGCCTGTAAGCTCCTAAGCCATAATTCGGTTCAAAACGTGGGCAGTATAGCCGAACGGATCGCGGTTTGCAATCCAAACTAGGCTGCGCACGCAGAAACCGCCCAAAAGCGGCATAGAGGACGGTGGCAAACCGTAGGGGCACAGCCTAGACCTGTGTCTGCTGTGCCCTCACATTCGGATAGCGTTAGGGTGCCGCTTCGATTGTAGCCTCAGCCGTTGCTTCCGGCGTTGCTTCGATGATCGGATCGACCTGTTCGCCGCTCAAATACCGGATGGCGGCATCCAACTGGATGTCACCTTCATCCGTCAAATCCTCGTAATGCGCGGGCGTAAAATCGATCTGAATATCAGGCGTTACCCCTTGCCCGTTAATCCAGCGACCGGTTGGGGTCAGCCACCGGGCGATCGTGATCCTCACGCCGCCGCCGTTGCTGAGCGGCTGCCATGTCTGCACGCTGCCCTTGCCGAAGGTCGTTTCACCGATCAGGGTGGCGAGATCCAAATCTTGCAGCGCCCCAGCGACGATCTCCGACGCGCTCGCGCTCACGCGGTTGACCAGCAGCACCACTGGCACGCTGATCCCGGCATATTCCCCGGTTGCGCTGTACTGGGTAACATTTCCATCGCCAAAATCCTCTTGAACGACCGTGCCGCTTTGCACGAACAAACTCGACACTGACACGGCGCTGCTCAACAAGCCGCCCGGATTATCGCGCAGGTCGAAAATTAAGCCCTGACGGCTGTTCACATCGAGGTCTTCGATCGCCTGCCGTACCAGCGTATTCGCGTCGTCGCTGAAGTTGTTGAGACGGATATATGCGATTTGCCCGTCATCAACCAGCCGGCTTTCGACGTTCGGCACGACGATGTGCGCACGCTCAACGGTGAAATCGAGCAAGTCTTCTCCCCGGCGGATGGTTAAATCGACGGTTGTCCCTTCGGGGCCGCGCACTTCGGCGGCGAATTCGGCTTGATTCCACCCGGCGATATCCTGCCCGTTGACGGCGACGAACACATCGCCCGGCATCAATCCCGAACTGGCGGCAGGGGTGCCTTGCAGCAGCCCGACGATCGTAATTTCGTTCGTGGTCTCATCGGTGGTGATCACCACACCGATCCCGTCGAACTGTCCCGCGAGATCGCTGTTCAATAACGGGAACGTTTCCGGATCCATGTACGCACTGAACTGATCGTTCAGCGTGTTGACCATGCCATCCGCCGCGCCGTTGATGAGAACACTGGGATCAATCGGCTCGACGTACTGATCTTCAATCACGTTGTAAATCTGAAACAGCGGGTGAAAGGCTTCTGCCGCTTCGGGCGACAAGGCGCTAAACCCGCCATCTTGAGCCGACGTGCGGGCGCTGGCGATCCCCAGTGCATAGCCCAAGACAAAAATCAGCGCAACCCCAAGCGCGGCGGTGACGTGATTCATGCGTCCTTTAGGGAAACGCAGATTTTCCGTAAAGCGAGACATACGATAGAGACTCCCAATAGACCTTGATGCTATGATTATACGACTTTTCAATCGGCCACGATGAGGACGGACTAAGACTTCCGATGGATGATGAACTGCTGCACGCTGCCCGTGATTTTCGTCGCGAGGGCGTGCCGTATCATGCGATTCCGCGTCGTTTGCTCGAATCCTTCAATGGTGTGATGTCGCCCAACCTTGAGGAATCATTTTACCGGTTGGGGCATGCCGCTGCATGGCGTGATGAAATCGCCGCGCTCCGTCACATCTGGGGCAGTGAGACAGGCGAAGAGGCTCTTGCTGCCGCCCTCTATGCCTTGATGCATTTTACGGACACGGAATCGGTCGCAGCCTGTCTGCGCCAGTATGGCAAATGGGCCGATCGTGCTGTGATGATGAGTAACTTCTTGATGACCTAAAGGTATTGCAGACATGTCGATGCACAAATTCTGCTCGCTTACGGAAGCGGCTGCGCTCGTTCAGGATGGGATGACGCTTGCGTTAGGGGGGATGACACTTTACCGGCGGCCTGTGGCATTTGCCCGCGCGCTGCTGATGCGCGATCCGCGTCCGCGTGATTTGACGCTGCTCACGTTTACGGCTGGCTACGAGTCCGATTTGCTCGTGGGTGCGGGCTGCATTCGCACCGTGCGCACCGTTTATTTCGGGCTGGAATCCTTCGGCCTTGCGCCGATGTTCACGGAACGGGCAGGACGCGGTGAAGTAACCGTGCTGGAAGAAACCGAAGCGAGTCTATCCAGCGGCATGCGTGCCAAGATGGCCGGAGTCGGTTTCATGCCCTCGCATGCGTGGATCGGAACCGATGTGCCCTCGCTGCGCCCCGATGTAAAGACCGTCGTCGATCCCTACACTGGCGAGACTTTGACCGCCTTCCCGGCGATTAAAGCCGATGTCGCTGTGATCCATGCGCTTGAAGCGGATGACGGAGGAAACATCAAGATCAACAATAACCGGGGCGTTGATCTTGAACTCGTTTGTATCGCGGATACCGTGATTGCCACTGTCGAACGCATTGTCGATCGGGTGGAACCCTCTTTGGATGGCTTTATCATCCCGAAGCCGGGCGTTAGCATTATCGCTCCCGCGCCGCGTGGAGCCGCTCCGACGAGCTGCTATCCCGATTATCCGATCGCGGGAGGGGAACTTCTCCGTTACACCGAATCATGCAGCGCCGGTCAATTCGAAACCTATCTTGCGGATTGGATTCAACGGTCTTCCTAAGGCAGGTTCACCGTTCGACCGAAATCACGGACGCCGGATCGATCTGCACCCATACCTGATTTCCGCTTACATCGGGAAAATCGCGCGTGCGCTGGTTGAATGTCAGCCGAATACCGGTGTCCGTTTGTACGGTGATCCGGTAAACGTCGCCCGAAAACGTGCTTTCGACCACGCGCGCGGCGATCGTGGAGTCATCCGCCGAGTCAACCAACCGCAGCCCATCCGGGTGCAGCAGAACTAAATCGCCCGTGAGGATCGTATGACTTGGCAGCAAATTCAGCGCTGCTGCTCGATCCAGCAGGTTGTTCAGTCCTAAAAACCGCGCGACAAAGGCGGTTTTCGGGGATTGATACAGCACGGCAGGGGAGTCGATCTGTTCGATCCGACCGGCATTCATGACCGCAATCCGATCGGCAACCGCAAATGCCTCTCGTTGATCGTGCGTCACATAAATCGCCGTTAGCCCCGCGCTTTTGATGATCGCCCGCAGTTCCATCACCAGCCGTTCACGCAGCGCCGCATCCAGCGATCCCAGCGGCTCATCCAACAGCAGTAAACGCGGATTCGGCGCAAGGCTGCGGGCCAACGCCACCCGCTGCTTTTCGCCACCGGAAAGCGCGCTCACATCCCGCTTTTCAAAGCCTTGCAGCCCGACCAGTTCAAGGACATCGCGCATCCGCCGCTCTTGCTCGCCCTGCGGCAGGTGACGCATGCGCATCCCAAAGCGGATGTTGTCGCGCACGTTGAGGTGCGGAAACAGCGCGAAATCTTGAAACATCAAGCCGAATCCGCGCTCATGTACCGGTATTGCATCGATGCGCTCACCGTCCCACCATACCTCGCCACTGTCCGCCGTCTCTAGCCCCACGATGATCCGCAGGGCTGTCGTTTTGCCGCACCCGCTTGGCCCCAGCAAACACACGATCTCGTGATTCGGCACCTCTAACGAGATGCCACGTAGAACGGGTTGGCCGTCAAACGCACGCGTCAGTGATCGCACCGAAAGCATCAAAATTCTCCCATACCGAGCGTACGCAGCCGCTCGATCAGTACGAAACTCACCCCGCACACAGCCATCAACAGCGCACTCATCGCCAGTGCTTGACCATAATTCGTCGCCCCCGGTTGACCGAGCAGCCGATAAATCACCACCGGAATCGTCGGGGCATCCGGGCGGGCGATGAACAACGATGCCCCGAATTCACCCATGCTCACGGTGAAGGCGAACACCGCGCCTACCACTAGTCCTCGGCTCACCAATGGCAGATCGATCAGCCGCCACACCGTGAACGGCGACGCACCCATCACTGCCGCCGTGCCGCGAATATTCGGGGAGATGCTGCGTAGAGCAGGCAACACGCTCCGCACCACGAACGGCATAGCGATCAGCGTATGCGCGATCGGAATCATCAGTGCCGAAGAACGTAGGTTTAGCGGCGGTGAATCCAGCGCCAGCAGAAAGCCGAAACCGAGCGTGACCGCGCTCGTCGCCAGCGGCAGCATCACGATCGGATCCAGCCATCGCGCCGTCCATGAGCGCCGACGGTTGAGCAAATACGCTGTTAGCAGACCGAGGATCACCGACAAACCGGTTGCCGAGAGGGCATAGGTGAGTGAGTTGCTGACGGCTTCCAGCGGTGGCGCAAACAGTACCGATCCGCGTGGATTGCTCGAAAGCAGTTCATAATAACGCGTGCTGAATTCGCCATCGCTCGCCGTGAACGAACGGATCACCAGTGCGATCAGCGGTGTGAATTGCAGAATCAGCATGACTGCCAGATTTGCAGCGACGAACAGCTTGTCCCGTCGTGAGGTTGGCTTACGGGTGCTGCGCCGCGCGGCTTGCAGCTCGACACTGGTTCCACGCGCCAGCCGCGTATAGACGAACATCAGGACGAACATAAACCCGATTTGCACCAGCGACAGCGCTGCGGCCATATTCAGGTTGAAAATGTTGCGCGCCTGATTGAAGATTTCGACTTCCAGCGTGGCAAAGTGAATGCCGCCGAGAATCAGGATCACGCCGAAACTCGTGAAGGTGAAGATGAACACGAGGATTGCGGCGGCGAGGATCGCCGGTCGCAGGGCAGGCAGCCGAATTTCCCACCACAGCCGCCAGCCATGCGCGCCGAGCACCCGCGCCGCTTCGTCCATACGCGGACTCAAGTTTGCCCAGTACCCGCCGATCAGCCGCAGCGCCACCGAGTAATTGTAGAAAACATGCGCGATGAGGATGATCGTCAGCGTTCCTTGAAGCTGAATCGGTGCATCGGGCAGGGAAAAAATCGACATCAGCGCTTGGTTGAGCAGCCCGCGCTCTCCGATTAACGCGCTGAATGCTGCTGCCACTACCACGGTCGGTAGCACGAACGGCAGCGTCGCCAATGAGAGAAGCAGCCCTTTACCGGGGAATTCGAACCGTGCGAACACATACGCCGCCGGGAATGCCAGCGCCAGCGTCAGCACCGTAGAGAGTGCTGCCTGACCAATCGTGAACCCCAATGTTCGCCGGTAGTAATCAGACGTGAGAATCGCGCCGAATCCACTCAGATCCAGTACGCCATCCGGTGCGAGACTCACTGAGAGGATTGTCAGCAGCGGATAGAAGAAAAAGGCGCCCAAAAACAGCAGCGGAATCGCTGTGCTTACTCCCCTCAGGGGACTCAACGATCGCCTTAGCGCAGGACGGTTTCGGTCCACTGTTGAATCCAGTTTTCACGATTCTCGTCGATGACCGCCGGATCGACGGTGACCGGGTTGTCCGGGATCATCGCAAAATCGGTGAAGACCTGCGGTAGTTCGGCAGCCGGATTCACCGGGAACACGAACATTTGCAGCGGCATATCCGCCTGAAAATCGGTCGTCAGCAGGAAATCGATGAACTGCTGTGCCGCTTCAAGATGCTGCGTTCCGTTCAGGATTCCCGCGAACTCGATCTGACGGAAGCAGGTGCCATCCGCGACGATCGATCCGGTTGGCGCGGTGTCCGGGACAGGGTCAGCGAAGAACACTTCGGCGGGTGGGCTGCTCGCATAGCTTACCACCAGTGGGCGATCGCCTTCGCTGCCCGCGCTCCCGCTGAATTGGCCATAATACGCGTCCGTCCAATCCGGGCTGACATACACATCGTTCGCCACCAGATCTCGCCAGTAATCCAGATAGGTGTAATCGCCATTTTCGCCAAACTGATCGACGGTTGCGATTAGGAACGCCAAGCCGGGTGAAGACGTCGCCGGATTTTCGACCGCCAGCAGCCCACGATAGGCTGGGTCGGTGAGGTCTTGCAGGCTGGTTGGCAATGTAAGATTGTTTTCCGCGAAATACTCAACATCGTAGTTGATGCACACATCGCCATAGTCGATCGGTGTCACACGTGCCTCGGCATCGAGCTTGAATGCTTCAGGAATATCCTCCAGCCCGGCAGCTTCGTAGGGGATAAACAAATCCGCCGCCAACGCCCGCCCTAAGAACGTGTTATCGACACCGAACATCACATCCCCAAGCGGGTTATCCCGTGTCAGCACCGCTTGATTTACCATCGCCCCTGCGTCACCCAGTCGTACCACTTCCACCGTGATGCCTGTTGCATCTGTGAACTGCTGCATCACCGATTCGCTGTAGGCGAAACTATCATGCGCAATCACTGTGAGCGTCGTGTCAGAGGTGCTGTCCTGCGCCGCCGCTGGAAGCCCGATTAGAAGTACTGCCAAAAGGAGCAGATAGAACCGAACTCTCATCGCTTCATCCTCTCTTCGCAAACATGGAAGCAAAAAAACACCCCTACCGGAGGTGGAGTAGGGGTGCACGAATACCACTTATGCAACGCTCCCTACGCCGGAATAACCCGGATCAGGTTTAAAGGGTCGGCGCGGCATTTTCGCGCCCTCTCAGCCCACCTGCGTGGACTCCCCTGGTCAATGTTTGCTTTGAAATGAATTATAGGCAGGTAGGGGACAAGATCAAGATGAAATGATAAGCGGGGCGATTCTAGTACGGGTATCGCCCCGCTTGGAAGATTGATTTAGATGTCGAGATTGCGCACGCTGCGCGCATGCGTCTGAATGAAACGGCGGCGCGGCGGAACGGCGCTGCCCATCAGCATGTCAAACACGCGATCGGCTTCGGCGGCGTCATCGATCGTGACCTGAAGCAGCGTCCGTGTCTCCGGGTTCATGGTCGTTTCCCACAGTTGATCCGGGTTCATTTCGCCCAAGCCTTTGTAACGGCTCACTTTGAGCTTATCCGGGTCTTTGTAGTTCGACAATGCGCGGTTCAGGATTTCGGTTTCCGTCATGCCCGCTTCGCCGTAGTAGTACTGCGAATCCTTCCCGTTGACGATGCGGAAGATTGGCGGTTGGGCGATGTACAAATGCCCGTTTTGGATGATGGCCGGCATGTGACGGAAGATGAACGTGAGCAGCAGTGTGCGAATGTGGCTGCCGTCTACGTCCGCGTCGGTCATGATGATGATGCGGTGATAACGCAGCCGAGAAATATCGAAATCTTCGCTGATTCCGGTGCCAAAGGCACTGATCAACGCCTTGATTTCGTTGTTGTCCAGCATCTTATCCATGCGGGCGCGTTCGGTATTCAAAATTTTACCGCGCAGCGGAAGGATCGCTTGGAAGTGACGGTCGCGGCCTTGCTTGGCGCTGCCGCCTGCGCTGTCCCCTTCGACGATGTAGATTTCCGCGTTTTCACCGTGCTGCGAACAGTCAGCAAGCTTACCGGGTAGTGTCGAGCTTTCCAGCAGGCTGGGGCCGCTCCGTACCAGATCGCGCGCTTTGCGGGCGGCTTCACGGGCACGCATGCTCGTCATGCACTTGTCGATGATGCGGCGGGCGTCACGCGGGTTTGTGTCCATGAACTCATTGAACATCTCGGTGACGACCTGCGACACTGCGCCCTGCACTTCGGGATTGATCAGCTTGACCTTGGTCTGGCTTTCGAAAGCCGGATCGGGGTGCTTAATGCTGACGATCGCCGTGATGCCTTCCAGCGTATCGCTGCCGCTGAAGTTCGGGTCTTTGTCTTTCAACAGACCGGACTTACGGGCGTAGCGGTTGATCACACCGGTAATCGCTGCGCGCAAACCGGTTAGGTGTGTGCCGCCGTCGGGCGTATTGATTGTATTGGCAAAGGCCAGCTCGGTGACTGTCGCCGTGTCGGTGTACTGGAAAGCCACTTCTACGCCAATCGAGAAGGGGTGCTTGCCTTCCGGCGCAATTTCGACTTCTTTCTCACCGAAAATCACGGGATGCAGCGCGTCGCGGTTGCGGTTCATGTAGCGCACGAACGCACTGATACCGCTCTCGAAGTAGAATGTGGTTTCGCGGGGGAAGGGGCGTACCCGCTCATCGCGCAGGGTGATCGTCACTTTGCGCGTCACATACGCCATCTCGCGGAAGCGCTGCGCCATCGTGCTGAAGTTGAATTCGTTGTGCTCCAGAATCGAAAAATCTGGCTTGAAGGTGATAACCGAGCCGGTGCGTTCACCCTCTTCCAACGGGCGGACTTGTTCCACTGGGCCAAACGGCTTGCCGATGTGATACGTCTGACGCCACATATGCCCGTCACGGTAAATTTCTGCCCTGAGTTCTTCCGAAAGGGCGTTTACCGCCGATGCACCAACGCCGTGCAAACCACCGCTGACCTTGTAAGCGCCGCCGCTGTCATTGTTGAATTTACCACCTGCATGCAGGTCGGTCATGACCATTTGCAGGGCGGACTTTCCGGTTTTGCTGTTGATGCCCACCGGAATACCGCGCCCATTGTCGGCGACGGAGACGACTTGATCGTCATACAGGGTGACGTAGATGTGGTCGCAGTACCCCGCCAGCGCTTCGTCAATGGCGTTATCGACAATTTCGTACGCCAGATGGTGCAGCGCGCGCGCGTCCTTACCGCCGACGTACATGCCGGGGCGTTTACGAACCGCCTCCAACCCCTCAAGCAGGACAATATCATCTGCGCCGTACTGTTGTTCAGCCGGTCTATCGGTCATCTTTCATCCTCGTCAAATTGTCCGATAGTGCGATTCGCACAGGTGTGCGGTTTGATGCTCTGCATCATGCACATCTTGAAGTACAATTTTCTCTCGTAAATCTGAGGTGTATCTTCATTAATTATACGCTATTCTGGCGAAGGTGGCAATTGTGCGGATTTTTGCACGACTCTATCGCTTGACAGTCTTCTCTTGCACGGCTTAGAATGGATAGGCAAACCAAATTATACGCTTCGCCTCCGTAGCTCAACCGGACAGAGCAGAGACCTTCTAAGTCTAAGGTTACAGGTTCGATTCCTGTCGGGGGCACAATAAAAAACCTCGGTGATCCGAGGTTTTTTGTTTTCTTTTTGCGCTTTACATCAACACCTTACGCCATGATCTCGTCGTAGACCATCCGTGTACTGTCCGACAGCGTGCGTCCCTGCTTCTGAAAATCAACGACGAGTTTCTGGAAATGAGCGGCAGCTTCACTTCGGCGGCCAAGCTGAGCGAATAGGCGCATGAGCTGCTGATGTAAATCTTCGCGCTGTGGCGATTCGCTGATGGCACGCTGATACAAGCCCAAGGCGTGTTCAAACCGCTCTTCCTGCAACCGCGCATCTGCAAGCGAAACGAGCGCTTGCAGCAGCCCGGCTTGAAAATCACGGCGGCGATCCACAATCCATGGATCATCATGGCCTTGCAAGAACGGCCCCCGATACGTGTCAATCGCCCGCTGCCAAGCGACCATTGGCGTGGGATTTTTGGGGTTTCGCCCTTCCATGAGATACCCGACGAAATTCATCACATCGTAATGTACATCCAGCTCAGGGTTAATACTGTAATATCCGTTGGCATGGACGAGCACATCCATATTCAGTGCTTTGTGCAGCCGCCGCTTGGTCACATGAAAAACATTTACGGCTTGATCAGCATCCAGCTCCGGCCAAAACGTCTCACAGATTTCCGAACGGGTGATCACCGGACGATCGAGCGCGAAGAAGAACAGCAGTCGCGGCAGGTGACCTTCCCACGTATCGATCGCGTGGTCATTAAGGATCACAAATCCCGGCCCCAGCGCATAGACTTCAAGCCGCTGACGCCCACCGTGCATCACATAGAAATTATTGCGCACGACCTGCGAGTCATGAAGGATCGATGCGCGTCCCTGCGCCACCATCGACACCCACGGCAGCCGGGGGAGTGTACGGCTGTTGATCACCAGCCTGCACTGCGAGGGTAGACGATTGGACAGCTTTTCGATGAAGCACTGAATGTCATCCGCGCTGTCACTACGATCATACTCATCCAGTATCAGGTAAAAGCTGGAAGGGCTTATCTCATCCAGATCATGCACAAAGGCGGTCAGGAGAGCCTCAATATCCTGCCCTGCATCCGGGATCAGCATGATCGTATGCCGTCCGAAGGTTGGATACTGCGCGGCAATATCATGTGTGAGTCCGGTAATGAACGAGTCAAGATTGATGTCGTCATGCCCCAGTGCATAATAATAGGCATGGATGTCAATGTCGTTCAAAAGGGTCGCTACCACAAGAGATCGGTACCGGCTCTCTGGATGCAGCAAGATAACCTGGCTTGCACGAGCTTGTTCTGTGAAGGTTTGATAGGCTTCTGCGAGTATGCGCTGCAAGGTCATCGTCCTAAACGCTCCGTCTCTGGATACTGCATGCAGCACCATTAAATAAGAGCATCAATCGAAGATATAAACGCAATAAGATAACACATCCCTTAAGAAGTCACCTAAAGACAGTGTACTATTCTTGTACATACAATTCAATAAAGGGGTAAATCGGCGTGTCGTCGTCTGTGAATCAACCAGCCCAATCGCTGAAGCCGCCGCGCACTCTTGGGGTGTCGCTGGCGATTGTCCTCAGCGTGTTTCTTTTTACCGTTTTACCGTTGACCCAGCTTGCTGTGCTTAGGATGCTGCAATATCGTGCGGCCTCTGTTCAGTTGGATGGTGCCGGCAGCGAGCCTATTGCCGTGGGAGTCAATTTCGGCGGCGAGAGCAACACATTTCTAGGAATTCAGGCGGTTCTCGGCGTGATCTATCTGGTCGTTGCGGTATTTGCATGGCGCGGACGGCCACATTCGATACGCCTACTCCTCGTTATCGCAGTCTTAGTGCTGACCTTCTTCAATGTGTGGGATTCACTGCGCGCCTTGTTTACGCCGCCGGATCTAGCCGCTGGGCTGGATTCTGGAGGAGGGCTGCGGGCAGCCCTCCAATGTGCGCGTTTGTTCGGTGTGCTCTTAGTGCCGCTGTACACACTTTGGTACTTGAACCGTGGGCCAGCACGCGCGTTTTTCCGGGGCTACTATCGCCCCGATCCGGCTGACACCCCGGCGAACGAACCTTCTAGCTCGCCGTAAGGCGAACATCACGCGGCCTTTCCATATGCCGCGCTTTGAGTTCCTGTTGAACCAGTTCGCGCCGCAGTGTTTTCCCAACGTTCGATTTTGGCAGCACGTCGATGAATGCATAGCGCGTGGGTACTTCATAGCGTGCCAACCGTTTGGAGGCGTGTTCGATCAATTCTTCCGGGGTGACGGTCATGCCGGGGTGCAGCACGATCCATGCCTTGAGCATTTCTTGTCCCGGTTTTTCGTCGTGCGGTACCCCGGCGACGGCGCATTCCAGCACAGCAGGGTGGTCGGCTAGCACTTTATCGACCTGCACTGGGTAAACGTTGAACCCGCCGATCAGCACCATGTCCTTCTTGCGATCCACCAGATAGAAGTAGCCGTCCTCATCCATTTTGGCGATGTCGCCCGTATACAGCCACTTCTCTCCGTCGATCGTGCGGAGGGTGTGATCGGTTTCTTCCGGCATGTTGTAGTAGCCCGCGAACAACTGCGGCCCGCGCATCAGCAGTTCGCCGATTTCGCCAGTTGGCACCTCTGTGAATCCATCTTCAAGGCTGACGATTTTGCATTCGACATCGGGGAAGGGCAGCCCGACAGATCCGGTGCGGTTTTCACCTTTATAGGGGTTCGCGTGGGTTGCGGTTGGCATTTCGCTCATCCCGTACCCTTCCATAAGTCTGCCGCCTGTGATCGTCTCAAATTCGCGTTTGGTCGAAGGCGGCAGCGGCGCGGAACCGCTCATGCACACACGGATCGATTTCACGTCGACTTGGTTTGCTTTCACCTTTGGGTGATTGTTGATGGCGTTATACAGCGCAGGCACACCCATGAAGATACTCGGCTTGAATTTGTCGATAGTCTCAACCAAATCGTCAATATCGCGCGCATTGGGCACCAACACAATCCGTGCGCCAAGCGCTGAGGCCAGTCCCACCACCGTGACCATCCCGTACACGTGATAGAACGGGATCGCACCGAGGAAAACCTCGCTGCTGCCGTCACCGGGCAGCCCGCCTAGCAGGCACGCCCGCGATTGCAGGATGTTCGCGACGACGGCTTTGTGCTGTCCCATCGCTGCCTTCGAGATTCCGGTTGTCCCGCCCGTATATTGGAAGATGGCGACATCCTCACCGGTCACATCGACATCGGCTTTCTTGCCTGCATACTCCTTCAAAAGGTCTTGTAGCCAGTAATCTCCGGCTTGGAGCTGTTCCAATGCGTGCCCCATCTTCTTTTCTTTCGCCAATTGGAACAGCGTCTTGGTGATGGGGTTGAAGTATTCCTTCACATTGGTGACGATCACTGCCCGCACGCGTGTCCGTGCCTGAATCCCCTTGATCATCGAGTAGAACAGTGTCAGCGTCACCACGAATTCCGCCCCGCAGTCGTCAAGCTGGAACTGCATCTTGTCCGGCGGATAGGTTGGGTTCGTCGCCGCAACGATACCCCCCGCTTTCAAAATCGCGAAATACGCGATCACAAATGCTGCGGTATTGGGCATCACAATCGCCACACGATCGCCTTTTTTCAGCCCCTTATCCACCAATGCGGCGGCGAGCGCATCCGTTTGTGCGTCCAACTGCGCGTACGTGAGCCCACCGATGGGACGACCGAAGATAGGAATATGACTTTGGGTGACAATGGCGAGGTTATTCGGGTGTTTCTTGGCGGAGTCTCGTAGGAGCTGGTGCAGTGTTGTATTCGGGTACGGTTCCAAGCTTGTAGGGGTTCCCGGGTCGTAGCGTTTCAACCACGGACGTTCAGCGTAAGTGACCATTTTTGAATTCTCCCATAATATAAAACTAAATCGATAAGCCAGTGCTGGGCGAAGCGGTGCATTATTTAAGAGCTGGAGTGTTCGCCCCATGAACGCCATACGACGGGAATTGCGACGACTTTTCCCGATCGATCAACGCAGATGTGTTTGGTCGTGCCGGTCACGAGCAGGTCGCCCGTTTCGCTGTTGGCAATTTCGTAGCTAAACACGACCGAGCGGCTTTTCATTTCTTCAATCCATGTGCGCACGACAAGGATCTGATCATAGAGGGCGGGTTTGACGTAACGCGCATGGACTTCTGTCACCACCAGCATCGAGCCGGTTTTCTCGAACTCCGCATAGGGGTAGCCGCGTTCGCGCGCGTAATGACTTCGCCCGGTTTCAAACCAAATGATGTAATTCGAGTGATGGACGACCCCTTGGGCATCAGTTTCTGCGTAGCGCACGCGTAAAGTGGTTTCGGCGATGAAACGATCGGATGGAGTCACAAAGCACCTTTCTTAACGTTGTACTCTTTCAAGATTAACTCAGGGGAATTTTATTATCAAACACTCAGACAACATGCGCATAATCCTACCCGACGCAGACTGTACCACGCAAAGGAGTCATATTCATGTTGCTCAAACGTCTCTCTCTCTTGGTGATCGCGTTCGTTGTTTTGCTCGCACTGGCAGCGTGCGGCGGTACCGATAACGCTGCACCGACCAACACCGCCGTTCCGCCAACCTCGGCCCCTGCAACCGATGTGCCGCCGACGGACGTTCCGCCCACCACCGCGCCGGAGTCCACGACTGCCGCCGATGTGACAGCGGAAGCTGTAGCCGCCGATGCGACCGTGGAAGCGAGCGCTGACGCGACTGCCGAGTCATCAGCGGATGCAGGCACGAACACAGCGGCTTCCGGGGTGACGGCGCAGGTGAGCTTCCCCTCGACCGCCGCGCGTTCTGGCCCCGGCACAACTTTCGCGCAAATTCAGCAGGTGACGGTTAATCAGACGTTCAATGTGATTGCCAAGACGGGCGAAGGGAGTTCGACGTGGTATCTCGTGGATTTGGGTGAAGGTCAGCTTGGCTGGCTGTGGTCGCGTGTTGTCAATATCTCCCCCGCTGATGCGGCGGTTGAAGTCGCGGCGACCGTTCCTGCCCCGTAATCTGCTTCTGTGGGGGCGCGCCTCTGCCGAGTCGCGCTCCCTCAAGAAAGCGCTTATTTCGCTCCGATTTTGCTCATTATCGTTGATGCCGCCGCCGGAGCTCGGCCTCAACATCCTCCAACGAAATTTCCAACTGCGCCATCAAGACCAGCGTGTGATAAAACAAATCACTCAATTCGCCGATTTGTTCCGTTCTGCCTTGACCGAGCGCCGCGACGATCACCTCCGTCGCTTCTTCGCCCACTTTCTGGGCGATTTTGTTCACACCGCTGGTGAACAGCGTATTCGTATAACTACCTTCACGCGGGTGCGCTTTCCGATCCGCAATGATGGCCTGAAGTTCATCGAGCATCGCGCCCATCGTCATCCACCTCTGTATTCAGTTCACGATAAAAACAGGTGATTTCGCCCGTGTGACAGGCTGGCCCGCGCGGATCGACCCGCACCAGCAGCGTATCGCCGTCGCAGTCTACATAAATCGCTTGAACCTTCTGTGTGTTGCCTGAAGTTGCGCCTTTGTGCCACAGTTCAGCACGGCTGCGGCTCCAGAAGACGGTTTCCCCAAGCCTCACCGTTTCTGCCAGTGAGTCGCGGTTCATGTAGGCGACCATCAACACTTGATGGGTGGTCGCATCCTGCACCACCGCCGGGATCAAGCCGCGCTCATCCCAGTGAATATCGTTCAGCAGGGCAGTCGCACTCATAGCGTTTCCCATCCGTGCATCCGCATCGGAATCCCTGTGCCTTGTAAATACTGCTTGAGGTCAGCGATCCGCAGCTCGTTGTAGTGGAACAAACTTGCCGCCAATGCTGCATCTGCACCGCCGATGGTCAGCGCGTCGCGGAAATCTTCGCGCTTGCCCGCGCCGCCGCTGGCGATGACCGGGATCGATACTGCGCTGCTGATCGTGTGGGTGAGTTCCAAATCATAGCCCGCTTTGGTGCCATCCCGATCCATGCTTGTCAGGAGAATTTCACCCGCGCCGCGCTGTTCTACTTCTTTCGCCCATGCAACTGCCTCTTTGCCGGTTGAAATGCGTCCGCCGTTGATGTGGACGATCCACTGCCCATCAATGCGCTTTGGATCGATCGCGACGACGATGCACTGACTGCCGAAGGCCCATGCCCCTTGCTCGATCAATTCCGGGTTTTTGACGGCGGCACTGTTGATCGACACCTTATCCGCACCTGCTAACAGCGTATCGCGGATGTCGTCGATGCTGCGGATGCCCCCGCCAACGCAGAAGGGGATGAAGATACTGTCCGCTACATGGCGTACCATATCGAGCGTCGTTTTGCGTGCTTCGTGCGAGGCGGTGATGTCCAGAAATACCAGTTCGTCCGCGCCTTCTCGATCGTAGACCGAGGCTTGCTCAACTGGGTCGCCCGCGTCGCGAATATTGACGAAGTTGACGCCCTTGACGACGCGCCCGTCCATCACGTCAAGGCATGCGATAATGCGTTTTGCCAGCATGATTTATGATGCTCCTGCCGGGGGCTGCGCGGCGGCGAGTGCGTCCGCCAGCGTCATCGCTCCCTGATAAAGTGCCATGCCAATCACAGCGCCTGCAACCGCGCCGCTTTCCGCCAACCGCCGAATTTCATCTAGAGTCGAAATGCCGCCCGACGCGATCACCTGTAAGCCTGTCTCCTGCCCAAGCTGAATGGTGGAAGCGACATTCGATCCGCTCAATCCGCCATCCCGGCTCACATCCGTGAACAGCGCATGCTGCACGCCGCGCTGTGCCATGATCCGCCCCAATTCCAGCGGCGTGATCTCGCTGACTTGGCTCCAGCCGTGCGTCGTCACTTTGCCATCGCGGGCATCCAGCCCCACGCACACACGCTCCGCACCGTATAGGGATAGCGCTGTATCCACGAGCGCGGGATTTTGCACTGCCGCTGTCCCCAGCACCAACCGTGATGCGCCTGCATCGATCGCGCGCTGCAAGTCGTCCGGTTGGCGCAGCCCGCCGCCAAACTGCACCTTTACGGGTAGGCCGCTGACGGTCTGCAAAATGCGCAGGTTATCATTTGCGGCGGCGAATGCGCCGTCGAGATTCACCATGTGAATCCACGCCGCGCCGCTGTCGATCCATCGTTGGGCGGCGGCGATCGGGTTGTCGCTAAAGGTGGTTTGCTGGTTGGGATCACCTTCGCGCAGCCGTACCACTTTGCCACCGCGTAGGTCGATCGCCGGGTAAATGATCATGAAGCCGCTCCGGGGGTCAGCTCGAGAAAGTTGGTTAGGATTTGCAGGCCGGTACGCTGGCTCTTTTCCGGGTGGAACTGCACACCGTATAGGCTGCCACGCTGAATGCCCGCCGTAACGGTGATGCCATAATCGACGGTCAGCACCGCATCAGACGGGTTAGTGGGGCAGCAGTAGTAACTGTGTACAAAATAGGCGTAATCCTCGCTTGTGATCTTGTGTGCAAGCGGCGAATCGGGGCGCTTCACCGTCACCTGATTCCACCCCATATGGGGGACTTTTAGGCCAAGATCATGCGGGAAGCGTGTTACCTTGCCGGGGAGCAGGCCCAAACCTGTATGCTGCCCCATCTCATCGCTGTACTCGAACAGGAACTGCATGCCCAAACAGATGCCGAGATACGGTATACCTGACACGACAGCGTCTTTGATGGCCTGAATCAAGTCTTGTTCTTTGAGCTTCTGCATCCCGGCACCGAAAGCACCGACTCCCGGTAGGATGATCTGGGTCGCGCCTTTCAGTTCATGGGGTGCGCGGACGATTCGCATGCTGTCCACGCCCAGATAGCCGAGCGCATGCACAACGCTGCGCAGGTTGCCTGCGCCATAATCGATGACGGCGAGCATGTGATTGCGATGACCTCCTAGAAAACAAAAATCCCCGCGTCGATGCGGGGATTTGCAAGCTGAGTGAGAAGCAATAGAAAATCAGCCGCGTGCCAGCACCGGGACACCGGAAATCATGGAGTGATGATGCTGGTGGATCAGGTGGTGGGAGTGGCTGACCACGACACGGTCTTTCATAATCCAAACGGCTAGATCGCAGTATATCGGCGGGCTGTTGAGTTGTCAACAAGCCCACAGGGGTTAAAATACGCGGCGAGAACCAGACCAAGGAGTAACCGCGTGGGACGTACTATTGCACTGCTCACGGATTTTGGCACGGCAGATACTTATGTCGGCGTGATGAAAGGCGTGATTCATACGATCTGCCCGGATGCCGTCCTGATTGACTTGACCCACGCGGTGCAGCCGCAAAACGTGCGACAGGCCGCGTTTGCGCTGCTTACCAGCTATCGCTATTTCCCAATTGGCACGATTTTTGTGGTGGTGGTCGATCCCGGTGTGGGCAGCGAACGGCTGCCACTCGCGGCGGAAGTGGATGGCTATTTTTTTACCGCGCCGGATAATGGGGTGCTCAGCTATGTTTTTGCGGAATCGAGTAAAGAGCGGGTGTATTCGCTGCAAAACCCGGGGCTGCGTTTGGCACAGGTGAGTCAGACTTTTCACGGACGCGACATTTTCGCCCCGGCAGCGGCTCATCTTGCCAATGGGGTGGCGATCTCGAACGTGGGTGAGCGTATTGTGCAGCCGAAACGCCTGCCTGCGCCGCAATTAAACATCGAGGAACGGCGAATTGATGGCGAAGTACTGCACATCGATCATTTTGGCAACATTACCACCAGTATCGGTCAGTTCCGTTGGGTATCGTCTGGTAAACTGACCTTAAACCCGCGTTTTTCGTCTGCTGATGCGGTACATATCGATCCTGAACGGGCTGTCATTCGCATTGGCGATACACAGATCGAGCGGATTGATCATATTTTCAGCGATGTGGAACGCGGCGGCCTGCTGTCGATGGTTGGCAGCAGCGGCTTCCTCGAAATCGCCGTGAATCAGGGGGATGCGGCGAAGCGTTTGGAAATTGCCATTGGTGACCGTGTGGAATTGGAAGTAGGGTAGGGATGCAGCAGTTCGTCATTGAAGGGGGAAACCGCCTCGTTGGGGAAATCAAGGCCGGGGGTAACAAGAATGCGGCGCTCAAGATGCTGCCTGCTTGTTTACTGACGGAAGAACCCGTCATTTTGCGCAATATGCCCGATATTGGCGATGTACGCACACTTATTGAAATCATGCGGCGGCTCGGCGTGCAGATCGATTGGTTGGACGACTCGACGCTGAAGGTTCACGCCAAACAGCTCACTTCTCATTCCATCGATGAAGCACTGGCTGGAAAGCTGCGCGCAAGTTTTGTCTTGGCTGGCCTCGATGTTGGGGCGCATGGGGCGGATTTTCCTTCCTATGCCCGGTGGCGATGCGATTGGTGAACGCCGCTTGGATATGCACATCTATGCGCTGCGTAAGCTTGGTGCGGTCATCGAGTACAACGGCGAAGCTTTCACCATGCAGGCCGACAAGCTGACCGGGTGTGACATTCTGTTCATCGAAGCCAGTGTGATGGCGACCGAAAATGCCATTATGGCGGCGGTGTTGGCGAAAGGCACCACCATTTTGCGTAATGCCGCCAGCGAACCGCACGTGCAAGATCTCTGCAACATGCTCGCTGCTTTGGGCGCCCAAATCGAAGGTGTTGGTTCCAACCGGCTTATTATCACCGGTGTGGAGCGGCTGCACGGTGGCGAAGCGCGTGTTGGCGCGGATTTTATGGAAGTGGGCAGCTATATCGGCGCGTCGGTCATGACCGGCGGCGAAATCACCATCAAAGAGGCTGACCCGCAATATCTTGACATGATCGAGCTGGTATACGCGCGTTTGGGCGTTCATTGGGAAGTGCGTGGGCGGGATGTGTACGTTCCTCCCGCTCAGCCGCTCTCGATCGTGCCGGATTTGGGGAATCGTTTGCCCATCATCAAGGCGCAGCCGTGGCCCGCGTTCCCTCCTGATCTGATGAGCATCGCACTGGTCATCGCGACCCAAAGTGCCGGAACCGTGCTTTTCCACGACTGGATGTACGAAAGTCGTTTTTTCTTCACCGACAAGTTGGTGCGAATGGGCGCTCGTATCACGCTGTGCGATCCGCATCGGGTGTTGGTGCAGGGCCCTGCACGGCTGCACGGTGCATCCAACATCACCAGTCCGGACATTCGAGCGGGGATGGCACTGCTGCTGGCCGCACTCAGCGCCAAAGGGGAAACGCGCATCTCGAACATCCACCAGATCGATAAAGGATATGAGCGCGTGGAAGAGAAACTCACAGCGCTGGGCGCGAATATCGTTCGCATCAACGTTGGGGAACTGCCCACTGATCAGCTTATGGTTAGCGGGGACTAGTGTGCGCTTTTAGGGCCGCGCACGCGTAGATCGCCGATGCGCTTGGTGATGCCCTGCGAATCGAGGAATTCAAGCAGGGCGATGGCATATTTGCGCGAAGTTCCGATGTGGTCACGGAGCTGGCTGGCGCTGATGGAATCGTGGGAATCTAAAAAGGTGAGTACTACTTCGACCAGCAAGTCGTAGGCGGCACGGGTGTAGACCATATCTGGCTGTACCGGTACCAAATCCCCACGGTCGAACAGCGCACGTATCGCTTCTTCCTCGATACCACTAGATACTGCTCTGAAAGCAGGCGGCGTGTAGGGCGTTTCGCCGAGTGTATGGAGCAAGTTGTCGATTTGTGCTGTTTGCGCGGATGTGAATACAACTTGATGATCGACGTAGGCAATGACCTCGTGATTATGGATGACATCCGAAAGCGTGTTGAGAATCGCCGCCAATGATGCCTGTTTGATGCCAAGACGACTGCGCAGTTCTTCGCGGGGCATGCCCATCCGTAGTGGAAACGCCTGATGATAGGCGCGCACGTGATCGCCGATGGCTTGTGCGATCGTCTGCCAGCGCTCTTCGGTGATAAGCGATTGATCGGGCAATTGACGAACGAAGCCGAATTGCACCGCTTCTTCGAGGGCGGCGACAAAGGTGTTGTCATCCATCCCCAACTGTCTTTGCAACACAGGGCGTGGCAATGGATCGGGGGAGTCGGCGGCTTGCGCCAGCCGTTCGGCGGGCGTGCCCTGTGCGCGAATGGTGAGATGTTCAATCACCGCTGGCGCAAAGCGCTTCCAACGTTCCGGTGGGTGCGCATCGACGACAATCCCACCGCCGATCGTCTCACCGGGGGAAGGGTAGCGCAAAATGTACCGATCGCCGTCAGTGAGCGCACTTGGGTTCATTAGCCTAAGCTGGAGCCAACCCGTTTCACCGGGACTAATCGAGTCGGTGCCGAGCAGCCGAACACGAGCTGAGGTTTCCGCCGCGCCGACGAAGAGCTTGACTTCCGCATCATGCTTCAACGGGCGTGATGCATCTGGTAGGTGACGAAACCACACATCGATCATCTGTGTAGGCTGAATTTGACCGGGAAGCGCGAGTACGTCGCCGCGTTGCACATCGGTTTTGTCGATCCCGACGATATTGACCGCGACACGGCTGCCGGGGTAGGCGGTTTGAACGGCTTTTTGATAGCTTTGCAGTCCACGAATACGCCCGCGCAGCCCACTTGGCTGAAGCTCGACCTCATCGCTGATGCGCAGACTGCCACCAGAGAGGGTGCCCGTCAATACGGTGCCGAATCCGGTAATCGTGAAGGTGCGATCGATAGGGAGACGCGGACGCCCCAAGTCCTTGCGAGGCGGAAGCCCGGAGAGCAGCGCTGCAAGGGCCTGCTTAAGTTCCGCAAGGCCGCTGCCTGTTCGGGCGGACACGGGCAGAATAGACGCATCAGCAAGTGTAGTGCCTGCGACGGCTGCGCGAATATCGGCTTGCACGAGCACCAGCCAATCAGCGTCATCTACTACATCGGTTTTGGTGAGGACGATTATCCCGTGTTTAATGTCGAGCAGATCGAGAATATGGAGATGTTCACGGGTTTGGGGCATGACGCCTTCATCGGCAGCGATCACCAGCAGTACAGCGTCCATTCCAGCGACGCCCGCCAGCATATTTTCGATGAAATCACGGTGGCCGGGGACATCGACAATACCGACCGATTCTCCATCCGCGAGGGACATCCACGCGAAACCGAGATCAATCGTCATCTCGCGGGCTTTTTCTTCCGCCAGTCGATCCGGATCGATGCCGGTGAGCGCTGTCACAAGGGTCGATTTGCCGTGATCGACATGCCCTGCCGTTCCGATGACATACATTCGATGGGGGGAAAGGAACCCAGAGTTAGGAGATTGAGAGGACATGAAAGGCGATTCTCATCGTATGCTCTCTCGCTCGAGGGAGAGCATACGATGGTGTGCCGGTCAACTAAGGCGTGCCATTGGTATTCGAGCCGCCTCCTGATGGCGGCGTGAGGCTGGTATCGTGATCGAGAATGAGCTTTTGATAGCGATCACGATACATTTCGGCGCGTTCGCGTTCGAGGTTCCATAGGCGTGTGATCGAATCTTGCAGCGGGCCGAAATAGCTCTGCATATCCGAGAGCTGCTTGACGAAGCGTTCAAACTCTTTGTCGTGCAGTCGCCACACTTCATCGTTGGAGAGGTTGAACTGCTTCCAACGTTTCTGATCTTCCGAGCGCCAGTCGTTCCATTCGGTACGGAAACGTTCTTCGCTGAGGCGCTGCATTTCGGCGACTTCGTTGATTCGGCGCTCCAGACGGTCGCCGATGCGCTGGAAATCGTCAATGATCTTTTTCATCTCGCGATAGGCTTCCGCCCATGTTTCGAAGCGCTCCATGTTGCGCTGCATGGCGCTGTTCTGGTCGCCAAACTGGCGAATGAGGTCTTCTACTTGACGATCGCGCTGCTGCAACACGAGCGTCTGCTGATCAATGAACTGCTGCATTTGCTCTCGGCGATCGCGATCGCTGGTTTGTACTTCGACAATCTTCCGTTCATTGCGCAACGACAAGTCTTCAATCAAGGACAGTTTTGGCTTGATATTTTCAAGACTTTTGCGAAGTTCGGGCGTTTCGGATTCGAGTTCACCGAGGCGGCGCGAATCGGTACGGCGCTGTTCTTCAAGATAGGCAAGCCGGCGATCCGGGTCTTCCATGCGCTTATACAGCTCATCGACGCGCTGCTGAATAGCGGCGACAATCGTGGCGAGGCGGTCTTTTTCCGTGCTAATGGCGGGCAGCTCGGTCGTCTGGCGTTCCAGACGGGTGAGTTTGTCGGTCAGTTCGCGCACCGGGCGGTTGACCGCTTCACGGGCAAGCTCATTGCGCCGTTCAAACTCACGTTCTGCGGTGAGCCGTTTGGCTTCCAGTCCTTCGATCATCTGCTGCATTTCTTTACGCAGTTGGTCGGCAAAGTCGGCTTCGCGTCCTGTCGCCGCTGCGGAGGTTCGGAGCGTGGTTTGATCCGACTCTAGGCTGGTGATCCGGCGGGTGAGGGCTTCCATTGATTCTTGCTGCTGCGCCAACCGTTCTTGCAAGGTGGCAATCGTCGCCTTATCACGGCGGCGTTCTTCGTCAAGCCATTCGATCAGTCGCGCCGCTTGATTCAAATCCATTGGGAACTATCCTTTGACACGTATACGCGGCAGATTGAGGAAGATTATAACACACGGCGCGATTGTCCAAAGCGGATTAAAATGAGGCAGGGTACAGATTGGTGAGGTGAAATGTGTACTTAGATCGGGCGGGGTTGGAGCAGGCGGAGTTGAGTCGTTTGGCTCCATATGCATTGTGCAGCCGCGACAGTCAAGGGCGGCAGCATCCGGAAGGGGAGCCGCAATACCGGACGGCTTTTCAGCGTGACCGCGACCGCATTATTCACTCGGCGGCGTTTCGCCGGTTGGAGTATAAGACTCAGGTGTTTGTGAACGACGAGGGCGACTATTATCGTACTCGCTTGACTCATACGCTGGAAGTGGCACAGTTGGGGCGGACGATCGCACGGGCACTGCAAGCGAATGAGGAATTGGTCGAGGCGATTTGTTTGGCGCATGATCTTGGACACCCTCCGTTTGGACATGCTGGCGAAGAAAAATTGGACGCGCTCATGCGCGATCACGGGGGGTTCAATCACAATCTGCAAAGCTACCGGGTGGTGACGGAGCTGGAACGGCGCTATCCGGGATTTGCCGGTTTGAACTTGACGAAAGAAACGCTGAGCGGACTGGCGAAGCACGAAACGAAGTATGATCTAAGCACGGCAGCAGGGCTTGACCCGACACTGCGGGGCAGCATCGAGGCGCAGATCGCGAATTTCGTCGATGAATTGGCCTATAACGCGCATGACTTGGACGATGGTCTGCAAGCCGGTCTGCTGAAACCGCGCGAACTGGATGTGTTGGAAATTTGGCGCGAACTGTGCGAACGGCTGGATTGGCACGGGGAAGTCCTTGACGAAGTTTCGCGGCATGTGTTCGTTCGCGAACTGGTAGGGCTGCTGGTGGATGATGTGCTGGCGACAACCTCGGCGCGGCTGGAAGCGCTGCAACCCAAGTCAAGTTTGGAGGTGCAGCGGCTGCCAGAAAATATCGTTGGGTACAGCGATCGCGTCCGCAAAATGTCGAAAGCATTGAAAGCGTATTTGTACCAGAATATGTACTATAGTTTTCGGGTGGTGCGGATGAAGCAGCGCGCAGAACGCTTCATCGAATCGATTTTTACAACGCTGCTGCACGAGCCGCGCCAGCTTCCGAACGAGTGCCAACAGGATATTAAGGCGCTGGGTGTGCACCGCGTGATCGCGGACTATATTGCCAGTATGACGGATCGATCGGCTTTGTTAGAATATCAACATCTCTTCGATCCCCTCACAAAGCCATGACTAGATAGGTGAGCTGGTATGTCAAATGAAACCGTATTGAATAACCGGTATCGATTGGTGGCGCAGCAGGGATCGGGCGGTATGGCTGTCATTTACCGCGCGATTGATCAGGCGCTAGGGCGTACCGTCGCCATCAAAATCTTGCGCCCCAGTTTGACATCCGACCCAGCCTTTCTGGCACGCTTTAAAAATGAGGCGCGCAGCGTCGCTAACCTCGCGCACCCGAATATCGTCACGGTGCACGATGTGGGCAACGATGACCAAACCCATTACATTGTGATGGAATTTGTTGAAGGCCAAGACCTCAAAAAGATCATTAAAACGGTGGGGCCAATGCCGCCGGATCGCGTGTTGAATCTGGCGATTCAAATTTGTGGGGGCATCGGATTTGCGCACCGCGCCGGACTTGTCCATGCGGACGTGAAGCCGCAGAACATTCTGGTCACCAAAGATGACATCGTCAAAGTTACGGACTTTGGTATTGCGCAGGCATTGAGCGATGCAAACCCCGGCGAAAAACAGGCGGTTGTGTGGGGCAGCCCGCATTATTTCGCTCCCGAACAGGCGCGCGGTGAGCGCCCAACCCCGGCGTCGGATGTGTACTCGATTGGCATTGTGATGTTTGAAATGCTAACGGGGCGGCTGCCGTATACGGGCGCTAATCAGCAAGAACTGGCACTGGCACATATTCGCGATCGTGTGCCGCTGGTCACGGAGATCAACCCGAATGTGCCGCCCAGCCTTGCGAATATCGTGTACAAGACGATGAGTAAGGAACCCGCGCAGCGCTACCGGATGGCCGATCAACTGGGGCATATCCTGATGAGTCTGCGTGAACGCGGCAGTGCTCAAACGCTGGGGAATATTCCGGTGGTGCGCCCATCACAAACACCGCCTAGCGCGCCGACTGTCCAGAATCAACCGGTGGTGCCGCTGCCGCCGACACAGCCGCAGTATCCACCGCAGCAGGGATATGCAGGGCAGGGAATGCCGCCGCGTATGCCGGATCTACCGAATACGCAGCGTGTCGATTTGGCTCCGGTCGCGCCGGGAACGACGATGCCGGGTCAGCGCCCGATGGGGTATCCACAGCAGCAGGGCTATCCGCCCTCAACACAAGCTGGCCCGTATTACAATCCCACTCAGCCGCCGCCGGGCAGTTCACAACCGTATTATTCGCAGCCGTACCAGCCGAAACGCAGGTCGCAGGCGACCGGAAGCCTTGATACAGTGACGATCGCGCTGGCTTTTCTAGCCTTTATGGCAGTGGCGTGCTTAATCCCGCTGTATATTGCGGTCGATCAACGCGCGGTTGTGAGGAATTCCTGCGCACACGATTACGGGGAGCGAGGTGATCGGTTACTGCCCCTGTCATGGAGGACGGACGGATAGACGTTGGTCGACCCGAACAAGTGCGTCACCTTCATCCGAGCGACATAAATGCCGATTGACCCTCAGAGAAGTCCGGTGTCGCTGAGGCGGGTTACCCGCTGATTGTTGACGTAGCCCGTCAGGTATTGCCGACAATCGAGAGCGTCAGACGGTTCGACAGCGATGAGCCAGAATATGCGCTTCACAATGATTTTCAGTGCCAAGCTGGCATCTCCGTCCAGCACCGTTTTAGCAGATCCAAATGCTGTAACGCCCCACCATCGACTGCAAATACATGATAGTTATCAGGATAGCGATAGCGGAAAATGATTAATGAGCGCTGGCCTGTGCGCTTGGCTCATCAAGGATGGCTTCCAGTTCAATGCCCGCGCTTGTGTAGGGCGCTGCGCATAGTGATGGTCGCCTCGGCAGTATTGGGGCAGGTGAGCGATAACCGGTATTCACCTTCCAGGCGATTTCGCGGAGAGAGCAACCGGAATCGGTTTGAGGCCAGAAGGCGTTCCAGCGGATCATCAGGATCGAATTGGAGCATCGAAATAAGAGTCGCTGGCAGACGCGCAGGCTGAACTCAGGATCGGTTCAGTCATAGAAGTATCGCCCTCTGTCATGGAGATCCGATGCAGTGGTTGGCGATGCACTGACCTGATTGCGCAGAATCACAATGGCAGCGATGACGATCGATCGCGGTGATAACCACACCGCCGAGGAAGGCGAACGGCGCGGGCAGCTTGCTGTGCCGTTTGCGTTGAGGTAGAAGTCGGCTGCGATTACGGAAACTATTCGCGGGAACCGCCGGGATGAGTTGGCTGTTCGGTAATTTTGGGTGAAGTGCTGCTTAATAGGTAGGTTTGATCGCCGGAACCGGGGGACGCCATCAATGAGGGTCGCTTTGATGTCAGCAGCGAACGCGGCGGCGGTTTGATAGCGATCTTCGGGTTCTTTGGCGAGTGCTTTGTAGATCAGCCGATCCCATGCAAGTTCAGCTGAGTCCTGTGACTTGCGGATCGACGGGACAGGGCGGTGATGTGCTTGAGCATGACGGAGGCTGATCCGCTGTCCTCAAGGGTGGCTTTCCGGCAAGCATTTCGGCAGGGATGACGCCGAGCGAATACAGATCGCTGCGAGCATCGCGGATTCACCGCTAACCTGCTCAGGGAGACATATAGAGCGGGGTGCTGTAGAAATGCCTTCCTGTGTTAATCGGCTGCTTTCCAGCATACGCACAATTCCGAAATCGGTCAGGATGGCGTCGCCTTGTGCGCCGAGCAGTACATTTCCGGGTTTTAGGTCGCGATGCACCATGCCATTGGCGTGTGCATAGCCGATTGCATCAGTGAGGTTGCGCATGATCTGGTAGACGCGCTCGACGGGGAGTCGTTCGCCGCGCTCGCCGTAGTCGTAAAGCAGATCGCGGAGGGTGCTGCCGGGAATGTACGACATGACCATGTAGTAAAGCGGGAAGCCGTCGCGCTCGATCACGTTGAAATCGTAAACCTGCACAATATTGGGGTGATTCAAGGCCGCGACGAAGCGGGCTTCACGGGTAAACCGCTCTTTGAAGGTCGGGTCATCGGCCAGATGATCATGGAGAATTTTGAGCGCGACGGGACGTTCGAGGGTGGTATCCCATGCTTTGAACACCCGTGCCATTCCACCTGCACCGATTCGCTCACGAATTTCGTATCGGTTGATGCGCATGTTGATGAAGTCGATCTAATGCACGGTGCCCTTATCCGGCGGCTGGCACCGTGTGCTATTGGCGCACACCACTATTTTAAGCAGGGCCAAAGGCTTCGCATGAAAACCGATGGATTAGAAAACGAGGGTGCCAGCACAGAAATTGCCTTAATGCTATACTGCCCTTGACCGTAACCAGTGAAGGATAGAGCCCGTATGGTGCGTCATTGACCAGCCGAACCGAACGACTGGCAAGGATTGAACAACTCTTAGCGCACAGCGATGCGCGGGATGCGGGCTGTTGAAATTGCCCAAGCCTGCGGCGTCGATCGGCGCGCGATTATCCCGGGACATCACCCTGGTGGATCGTGCTGGGATTCCCGTCACGCAAACACAGGGACGATTACCTAGATCGGACACTTTATCATGCCAATATTCGGCTGAACGTTCAAGAAGTGTTGGCACTGGTGATGGCGGTATCGGCACCGTTTTTCTTCTTTATAATCCGTATCTGGTCGATTGCCCTGTATAAACTGGTGCGCCTGCTGCCGGATCGCTCAAGTGCTGCCGACATTGCGGTGACTGTTCCGGTGACGCGAAGAGCATGCGCGTGAAAAGCGATCCGTTAAGCATTGCTGTGCGTGGACGAAGGCGGGATCGGTTCCGAAAGGCATGATGCCGGGAAGTCGTTCAGGTAAAGCGCGGTTATTCAATTTCGCCGTGTACCTTGTGGACTGTAAACCCAGCGGAACACTCTGTAGTGGGGCGTGAAATGTCGACCCAGCGGGTGTACGGTTTGAGTCTGGCACGGGTGACGCGCCTGAAACTTCTGCCGGAGACATTCCGGCGACCCACAAACTTCGATCCGCGTCACTATGTGTGGATCGGCGGCCCTGTTAATTCTGCTGGTGGGTTCGCCGCGATCTTAATTGAAGAGAGAGGATATCGCAGCGTGCTTAAGAAGTGGATGCCATTGTGGATCGGCGTGCTGTGTCTGCTGATCGTCATCCCGGTTCAGGCGCAAGACCGCTCGGTTTATTGGGAGCGATGGAAGTGGCAAAATCGACAACGTGAACACCACCCAAAATCAGTTTCAAGTGACAGATCATACGACCTATCGTTTTCAGGAACGTTTCAGTTTGGGTCAGCGGCGATTCGTACACCAACCTTGACGATATTCGAAATGTTCAAGTGACGCGAATGGGCAAGCACTGCGATCAAGCTGCAAACGGTTCCAATTCGCGCGGACATTCTGCGCAAGCCGTGATGGTAACGGGTTATGAAAATTATCAAGTATTGCAACTTCTTTAACCCAATCACGAATGGCCGTGCGCGCGGTTTGAGATCAGCTATACCGTGGTTGGAGCGCTGCGCATCTATGACGGCGGCGATCAACTATGGTGGAGCGCGATTCCTGCTGAACACTATGGCTTCTCGATCGGGGAAGCGACGATCAATGTGACGATGCCGCAGGGTTTTGCACCGCGCGAAGGCGTAGACCCGGTTGAGACCTATGGCGCACCTGCCACGGTTGATGTGCGGGGTACATTGATCACGGCGGCGGCGACGCGCACCCTTGGCGGCAGCGATTACTTCGAAATTCGCGTGCAGTATCCGCACGATCCGAATGCCGTTCCACCCAGATGGCAGAGCAGCTTCGACAGCCAACGTGCCTTTGAAGAAACGACCCAACCGATTATCAGCATCGTGCTGCTGATCGTCTCCCTTGCGATTGGGATTGGCTTGCCGCTGTACATTTACAGTTTGCATCTGCGCAATGGTCGCGATCCGAAAATTGGGCCGGTGCCAACATACCTCGAAGAACCGCCTTCGACCATGCCGCCCGCGCTTGTTGGGACGCTGGTGGACGGGCGGGCGGATCTGCGCGACGTGCTCTCCACAATCCTTGATCTGGGTAATCGCGGCTATTTGGTGATTGAAGAGAGCCAAAGTGAGGGCTTGTTTGGGTTAGGGCGCAGCAGTGCATTTGTGTTCAAACGGACTGATCAGCCGATCGATGGCGGGGAACTGTGGAGTTTCGAGCGGCGTTTCCTCGTGAATCTGTTCGGGAACAACCGGATGGAGCGAACGATGGAGTCGCTGCGCACCGTGTTCTATACCGTGATTGCCCAGATGCAAAACGATCTGTATCAAGAGCTGGTGAAACAGCAGCTTTACAAGCAGAACCCTAACAGCAGTCGCAACGGGTGGATGGGGATTTCGATTGGCTTGTTTGTGGTCGCTGGGTTGCTTTTCTACGGCGCGCTCGAATACGCCTCGACCATTTCGCCAATGTTATACGGAATTCCCGTCGGGGTTGGGATTGGGGCGATCGCTGCACTGATCTTTTCTGGTTCGATGAGTTCGAGGACGCAGAAAGGCGCTGAAGAATCAGCGAAATGGAAGGCGTTCGTCGAATATCTGCGCAACCTTGAAAAGTACAGCTCGGTTGAATCAGCGGCGGCGCGGTTCGCGTCTTTCCTGCCGTATGCGGTTTCTGCCGGCATCGATCGGAATTGGATCAACCGGTTCAAGAATGTTCAGAATACCTATGTTCCCGTACCGACATGGTATTACCCGACCTATCTTGGGCCGTGGCGCGGCGGTTATCACGCTGGATCACCGCTGCCACGCGCACAGATGTCGCAGCCGGGTGGTGGACTGCCGGGCGATTTGGCGCGCGCAGGCGGCTCCGGCGGCTTAGATCAACTGTCCGGCGGGCTGGCGAACGGCCTTGAATCGATTTCGAATGGTTTGACGAGCATGCTCAACTCGGCGGGGCAGGCGATGACCAGCCAACCGCAGCCGCAATCATCCAGCAGCGGACATTGGAGCAGCGGCGGGCGCAGTTGGAGTGGCGGCGGATTCCGAGGCGGCGGCAGCAGCGGTGGTGGTCGCAGAGGGTTCGGCTGATAAATTTCCCCTCTCGATCATCACGATTGAGAGGGGTGAGTACGGTTAGTGGTTGGCGATCGCAGTGAAGCGCAGATGAATGACAAGGGGATAGCCAAAGGGAAAGTATGAATACCAGCCGTCTTTCAGGCATTGTTTTAACGGTCATTGGCATCGGCGTGGCGCTGGCGGCTGGCTTGTGGCTGGCGACGCAGGTGAGCAGTCAAGCGCTCACGGCGGGTGGCGCGTTAATCGGCGGGGTGCTGGCGTTTGTGCCGGTGGCGCTTTTGATCGGCTTTGGTGTGTATTTGTTCCTGCGCGGCGGCAGCGAAGCCAAAGAAGAATCGACGATGCATTTGCAGCGTCAACTAATGGACATCGTGAAGAGCCGGGGACAAGTCGCGGTGAGCGATTTGGCGCTGGAAATGAAGGTTCCGGCGGATACGGTGCGCGATCTGGTGCATCAATTGGTGGGGCTGCAAGTGTTCAGCGGTTACGCGAATTGGCAAGAAGGGGTTTTGTACTCTTCGGATGCAAGTAAGCTGCGTGAACTGACGAAATGTAAGAACTGCGGC
>JAXLWG010000034.1:0-57423 GCA_046328615.1 Anaerolineae bacterium
GCACGACGCAGGTGATAGGCAATTTCTGGGTCGATCTGGTGCGTTCGACGCTCTATATCCTGCTGCCGCTGTCGATCGTTCTCGCGTTGGTGCTGGTGTCGCAGGGCGTCGTGCAGACATTCGATACCTATCAGACCGCTCAAGTGGTCGATCAAACAGCGCTGACGGACGCGAGCGGTGCAGCGGTGACCACGCAAACGATCGCCGTGGGGCCAGCCGCCTCGCAGATCGCCATCAAACAGTTAGGGACGAACGGCGGCGGCTTCTTCAACGTCAATTCGGCGCACCCGTTCGAAAACCCAACACCGCTGTCGAACTTCTTGGAATGCCTCGCCATCCTGCTGATTCCGGCGGCTCTGTGCTACACCTTCGGCAAGATGGTGGGCGATACGCGGCAGGGATGGGCGGTGCTCGCCGTGATGACGATCATTTTTGTCGTGCTGCTGATGGGCGTATATGCGGCGGAAGCGAACGGCAATCCGAATTTCCCGGTGGGTGTCGATCAGGTCACGACGAACACCAACCTCGGCGCGAATATGGAAGGCAAAGAAGCGCGCTTCGGCATCGCGACCTCGGCGCTGTGGGCAGCGGCGACGACCGCCGCTTCGAACGGCTCGGTGAATGCCATGCACGATTCATTTACGCCGCTGGGCGGCTTGATCCCGATGTGGCTGATCCAGCTTGGCGAGGTGATCTATGGCGGTGTCGGTTCCGGGCTGTATGGCATGCTGATCTTCGCCATCATCGCGGTGTTCATCGCCGGGTTGATGGTGGGACGCACTCCGGAGTATCTCGGCAAGAAGATCGAAGCCTTCGAGATGAAAATGGCGTCGCTCGTCATCCTGATCCCGCCCGCCGTCGTGCTGATTGGTACGGCAATCGCAGTGGTTAGTGAGGGCGGTTTGGCGACGATTTACAACACGACGCCCACCGCGCACGGCTTCAGCGAAGTGCTGTACGCGTTCTCGTCGGCGGGTAATAACAATGGCAGCGCTTTTGCGGGTTTGGGCGCGAACACACCGTTTTATAACACGGCACTTGGCATCGCCATGCTGTTCGCCCGCTATTGGCTGGTGATCCCCACGCTGGCGATCGCCGGATCGGTGGCGCGCAAGAAGGCGATTCCGGCAAGCGAGGGCACACTTCCCACCCATACCGGACTGTTCATCGCCATGCTGATCGGTGTGGTGATGATCGTCGGCGCGCTGACGTTTATCCCGGCGCTGGCCTTGGGGCCGGTCGCTGAACAGTTGACCCTGATGGGCATTCGCTAACCGGCGCAGGATAAGACCTAGGACAATCTCATGACTATGGAAACCAGAAGCAAGGCGCGTCCGCTGTTTGACCCGCCGATCGTGCGCCGCGCGGTGATCGATGCGTTTATCAAGCTCAATCCGCGCACGCAGGTGCGCAACCCGGTGATGTTTATCGTGCTCGTCGGCGCGGCGCTGACGACGGTGCTGTTCGTGCTGGCGCTGATGGGACAGGGTGAAGGGACGGCGCAGGCGTCACGCGACTCGGCCAGCTTCATCTTCGCCATCTCCGTGTGGCTGTGGTTCACGGTGCTGTTCGCCAATTTCGCGGAAGCGATGGCCGAAGGGCGAGGCAAAGCGCAGGCCGATTCGCTGCGCAAGGCGCGCCGCGATGTGACCGCGAAGAAGATGAGCGGCCCCACACGCGGCTCTAAATTGACCGAAGTGCCCGCGCCTTCGCTCCGTAAAGACGATGTGGTCTACGTCGAAGCAGGGGATACGATCCCCGGCGACGGCGAGGTGATTGAGGGTGTGGCGTCGGTCGATGAGAGCGCGATCACGGGAGAAAGTGCCCCGGTGATCCGCGAGAGCGGCGGCGACCGCAGTTCGGTGACGGGCGGTACCCGTGTCCTCTCTGACTGGTTGATCGTACGCATCAGCGCGAACCCCGGCGAGGCCTTCCTTGACCGCATGATCTCGATGGTGGAAGGGGCGAAACGCCAGAAGACGCCGAATGAGATCGCGTTGAGCATTCTGCTCTCCGTGTTCACGATCATTTTCTTGCTGGCGACAATGACGCTGCTGCCGTTCTCGATCTTCGCCGTCAACGGGACGGGCGGAGGCTCACCCGTGACCGTTACTGTGCTGGTCGCACTGCTCGTCTGTTTGATCCCGACGACGATCGGCGGGCTGCTGTCCGCCATCGGCATCGCGGGGATGGATCGCATGATTCAGGCGAATGTGATCGCCATGTCCGGGCGCGCGGTCGAAGCCGCCGGGGATGTGGATGTGCTGCTGCTCGACAAAACCGGGACGATCACGCTCGGCAACCGTCAGGCGACCGATTTCATCCCCGCACCGGGCGTGACGCCGGAACAGCTTGCCGACGCCGCGCAGATCGCGTCGCTGGCGGACGAAACGCCGGAAGGGCGCAGTATCGTCGTGCTGGCGAAAGAGAAATACCAACTGCGCGAACGGAACATTCACGAACTCGGCGCACAGTTCATCCCGTTCACAGCGCAGACGCGTATGAGCGGCGTTGACCTTGACGGGCGGCACATTCGTAAGGGCGCAGCGGACGCGATCCGCCAATACGTCAACGAGCAGGGCGGGCAGTACCCGCAGGCCGTCGAACGCACCGTCGAGGAGATCGCGCGGCGCGGGGCGACGCCGCTGGTGGTGGCCGATAAGCAGCGCGTAATGGGTGTGATTCAGCTCAAGGACGTGGTCAAGGGCGGTATCAAAGAACGGTTCGGTGAACTGCGCCGGATGGGCATCAAAACCGTGATGATCACGGGCGATAATCCGCTGACCGCCGCCGCCATTGCCGCCGAAGCCGGGGTCGATGATTTCTTGGCTCAGGCCACGCCGGAAGCCAAGCTCAAGCTGATCCGCGAACACCAAGAAGGTGGGCGGCTGGTGGCGATGACGGGGGACGGCACCAACGACGCGCCCGCGCTGGCACAAGCCGATGTCGCAGTGGCGATGAATACCGGCACGCAGGCGGCCAAAGAAGCCGGGAATATGGTCGATCTCGATTCGAACCCGACCAAACTGATCGAGATCGTGGAGATCGGGAAGCAGCTTTTGATGACGCGCGGATCGCTGACGACGTTCAGCATTGCCAACGATGTGAGTAAATATTTCGCCATCATCCCGGCGGCGTTCGCCAGCACCTATCCGCAGCTTCGTGCGCTCAACATCATGGGGCTGGCCACGCCGAACAGCGCGATCGCGTCCGCCGTCATTTTCAACGCGCTGATCATCATTTTCTTGATCCCGCTGGCGCTGCGCGGCGTCAAATACCGCCCGGTCGGCGCATCGGTGCTGCTGCGTCAAAACCTGCTCGTCTATGGGCTGGGCGGGCTGATCGCGCCGTTCATTGGCATCAAAGTCATCGACCTGATTCTCGTCGCCCTGCATCTGGTCTAAGGGGAAGGTGTAACATGAGTACAACGACCAATACACAGTCGAAGATCGATTGGCAGCAGGTGATCCGCCCCGCCCTGCTCACCCTTGTGGTGCTGACGGTGATCACCGGGGTGTTGTATCCGGCACTGATTACCGGAATCGCGCAGGTGATCTTCCCGCATCAGGCGAACGGCAGCTTGATCACCGACACGAATGGGAATGTGATCGGCTCCGATCTGATCGGGCAGCAGTTCAGCGATCCGGCGTATTTCTGGGGACGACTGTCCGCGACGAGTCCCACAGCCTATAACGCGGCAGCCTCGTCAGGATCGAATTATGGCCCGCTCAACCCGGCGTTGATCGGCGCTGATGGGCTGATTCAGTCGCGCATCGATGCGCTGCAAGCGGCCAACGCCGCCGCAGGGGTCACCGTGAGCGATCCGATCCCGGTTGATCTGGTCACGGCGTCGGCCAGTGGGCTTGATCCGGACATCAGTCCATCGGCGGCACACTGGCAGATCGCCCGCGTGGCCGCGCTGCGTGGCATTGACCCGGCGGCACTGCAAACGCTGGTCGATCAGCATACCACCGGCCGCACACTCGGCATTTTGGGTGAAGCACGCGTCAATGTGCTCCAGCTTAATTTGGCGCTTGATGCCCAATATCCACTGACGATCACGCCCTCGCCAGCGTCATAGAAATAAGAGGACTGTTATGGAACACCGCCGCCCCGATCCCGATGAACTCCTTCAGCGCATTGCCGAGGAAGAAGCGCGCAGCAAACGCGGACGACTCAAGATTTTCTTCGGGGCGGCGGCAGGCGTCGGGAAAACCTACGCCATGCTGGAGGCTGCGCAAACGCTGCGTGCTGAAGGGGTCGATGTGGTGGCGGGCTATGTCGAACCGCACCGCCGCCCCGAAACCGAAGCGATGCTTGATGGGCTGGAAAAGCTGCCCACGCGCACGGTCGAGTATCGCGGGGTGCAGATACAGGAATTCGACCTTGACGCGGCGCTGACGCGAAAACCCACCCTGATCTTGGTCGATGAGCTGGCACACACGAATGCACCGGGATCACGCCATCCGAAGCGCTGGCAGGATGTCGAAGACCTGCTGAATGCCGGGATCAACGTCTATACGACGGTCAACGTGCAGCACCTCGAAAGCCTGAATGACGTGGTCGCGCAGATCACCGGGACGCTGGTGCGCGAAACCATCCCCGACTCGATCTTGGAGCGCGCCGACGAAGTCGAACTGATCGACCTCTCCCCTGACGATCTGCTCAAACGGCTGCGCGAAGGCAAAATCTATCTGCCGCAGCAGGCCGAAGCCGCGATCCGCAGCTTTTTCCGCAAAGGCAACCTGATGGCGCTGCGCGAATTGGCGCTTCGCCACACGGCAGCCCGCGTTGATGAGCAGATGCAGGTGTACCGTCAGGATAAAACGATCGAACAGATTTGGCCCGCTGGCGAACGGATCATGGTGTGCATCAGCCCCAGCCCGCTGGCCTCGCGCTTGATTCGGGCGGCGAAACGCATGGCGACCGGCCTGCGTGCCGATTGGATCACCCTGTACGTAGAAGTCCCGCGCAGCACCAAACTTTCCGAGGCGGCGCGCAATCGGATAATTCAGCACCTGCGATTGGCGGAGCAGTTGGGCGCTGAAACCGTGACGATCAGCGGCGACAATATCACCGATGAAGTGCTGAATTACGCACGCAAACGCAATGTCACCAAGATCATCGTTGGCAAGCCATCGCATCCCCGGTGGCGCGATGTCCTGTTCGGCTCCACCCTGAACGATCTGGTGCGTCGAAGCGGCAGCCTCGATGTATACGTGATCAGTGGCGAAACCGAACCCTCACCCTCTATCGCTGCGCCAACCGTGCGAGCGCCCGTGCGCTGGTCGCTGCATCTGCGCGCCTTGGGAATCGTCTTCATTTGCACGCTGATCGCCGCGCTGATGTTTCCGCTGTTCGATCCGGCCAATATGATCATGGTCTATCTGGTTGGGATTGTGGTGGTGGCGGCGCGCTATGGGCGCGGCCCAGCGGTCACGGCGTCGATCATCAGTGTTTTGGGCTTTGATTTCTTTTTCATCCCCCCGTATCTGACCTTCCATGTCAGCGATACCGAATACCTGATCACGTTCGGCGTAATGCTGCTGGTCGCGCTGGTGATCAGCGGGATGACGACGCGCATTCAAGGACAGGCGGAAGCCGCCCGCGAACGCGAACGGCGATCGACCAGCCTGTACGAAATGAGCCGCGAATTCGCCAGCACCAGCGAGGTAAGCGAACTCAACCTGATTGCAACGCGCCATATCGAATCCCTGTTCGATGCCCGCGCACTGATCCTGCTGCCCGATGCGACCCATTTGCTGCAACCGTTCGGCGCAGCGGAGGCCCAAGGGATGCTGACCGAACAGGAGAAGATGGTCGCGCAGTGGGCGTTTGATCACGGCGAAGAAGCGGGGTTAGGCACCCACACCCTGCCCGGTTCTTCCGGTCTTTATCTCCCTTTGCTAACCCCCAAGGGGCGAACTGGCATTTTGGCGCTTTACCCGGCTGCGGCGGGACGCTTGTATTCGCCCGATCAAATGCATTTGTTGGAAACGTTCACCAACCAGATCGCGCTGGCCGTCGAGCGGGCGCGGCTGACCGACGAAACCGAGCGATCGCGCATTCAAATCGAAACCGAGCAGATGCGCAATTCACTGCTTAGTTCGGTGTCGCATGATCTGCGTACCCCGCTGGCGGCGATCACCGGGGCAGTGAGCAGCCTGCTTCAGCGCGATACGGCGCTTGATGTGCATGGGCGCGAACTGGCACAGGTCGCCTATGAAGAAGCCGAACGCCTGAATCGCCTGTTGGGCAACCTGCTGGAAATGACACGGCTGGAATCGGGGGCGGTGACGGTCGAAAAAGAGTGGCAGCCGCTGGAAGAAGTTGTCGGAACCACCCTGCTGCGGCTGGAGCGCCTGTTCGCCGATCACCCGCTGCGTACCACTATCCCCGATGATCTGCCGTTGGTGCCGATCGATGGCGTGTTGATCGAGCAGGTGTTGGTGAATTTGATCGAAAATGCGGTCAAATACACGCCTGCCGGGACGACGATCGACCTGTCCGCATGGCAGCAGAAGGGTGAGGTATGTGTCGAAGTCGCGGATCGCGGGCCGGGGCTGCCGTCGGGCGAAGAAGAACGCATCTTCGACAAGTTCTATCGACTGCGCCTTTCCAGTGCAAGTGGGGTAGGATTAGGGTTAGCGATCTGCCGTGCCATTGTGCAAGTGCATGGCGGTAAAATTTGGGCACTCAATCGACCGGGGGGCGGCGCAGCGTTTCGGTTCACGCTGCCGGTTGATGCGGAACCGCCCACAGTAGAACCTGAGATTGACGATGGCTGAAACGACTGACAAGGCAGCATCCGCGCTGGTGCTGGTCATTGAAGATGATCATCAAATTCGTCGATTCCTGCGCGCGACCCTGCTGGATAACGGCTATACCTATCTCGAAGCCGACAATGCCCGCGAAGGGCTGCGATTGGTCGGTTTGCAGCACCCGGATCTGATCATCCTCGATCTCGGCCTGCCGGATATGGATGGGCTGGAAGTTACGCGCCGTCTGCGCGAATGGACAACCACACCGATTCTGGTGCTGTCGGCGCGCAATCAGGAGCGCGACAAGGTCGATGCACTCGATGCGGGGGCCGACGATTACCTGACCAAACCGTTCGGCACGGCGGAACTGCTGGCGCGGATGCGCGTCGCGGCACGCCATGCGATTTTGATTGCGCAGGGTGCCGATGAACCGGTGTTCACAACCGGCGGTCTCAAAGTCGATCTCGCTCACCGTCAGGTGTTCGTCGATGATGCCGAAATCCACCTCACGCCGATCGAATATAAGCTGCTGCTCGTGCTGGTGCAGCATGCCGGGAAAGTGGTCACCCGCAAACAGCTTTTGCATGATGTGTGGGGGCCTTCGTATGTGGATGAAATGCACTATCTGCGCGTATACATGGGCCAACTTCGCCGCAAACTCGAAGCGGAACCGACCCTGCCGCGCTATCTCCTCACCGAACCGGGCGTCGGCTACCGTCTGAAAGTCGATTAAGTCGAACGTGGAATCCGCTTTGTGCCGCGCTATCTGCTGAACCGGACTTTTTAGATGGTTTCTGAGATTCCGCGCAGTTTGTCCGCTGTAATGCTGAATCAAAAGCGGATTGCGCACTGACGCAATCCGCTTTTTTACAGATACCAGTTAGCCGTTCGCTTGCACCATGACCTGATCGATCTGCCATGTGCGGCCAGCGGACGGATCCATCAGTGTCTCTTCACCGGTGAGCCAATGGAACCGTACAAGAACGGTCTGTCCCTGATAGGCACTTAAATCAACGGTCACGATCTGCCAGTCAGCCGATGGGGCAACCACTGTTATTGGTTCCCATGTGCCGCTGGAACCGAGGATCTCGACAGTGGTTTGTCCATCTGTGCCGATCGTACGTGAGTAGAACGACAGGGCTGTGAGGCTGTCCGAAGCGATTTCGAGCGGCAGATTGAACAGAAGCTCAGCTTCCGAAACATCCGGATCGACATGCCAGCCCTGACCCTGCCCGTTCTGGCTGTCATCAGCCGACAATGACCAACCGCTTCCATTTTTCAGGAGAAGCGCGTCCTCATCCATCGCAGCATCCGGCGGCACTGCCGTCGATAGCGCTGTGTTGGTTGCTGTCGGTTGTTCAACCGGCAGCGTTGGAAATGACTGCGAGTCGGTTGGGGTGGCAACAATCACTTCCTCGGGCGGTTCGGCCACCGGCAGGGTCGGGAATGGCGTTGGAGTATCCATAGGCGGTGCGCCAATATCTTCCGTCGCGATCTCAACCGGCGGAAGCGTCGGGAAGGGTGTCGCGGTATCCGACGGAATCGCCGATGGCGTAGCAGTTTCGCTTACGTCACTCGTCAATTCTGCTGTTGGTGTCGATTGCTCTGTTGTCGCTTCGATCGCAGCCGTTATCTCTGCGCTGGGCGTGACGTACGCTGTCGATTCAACGGCAGCCGTGCTTTCGGCAATCTCTGTGACTTCGGCTGTCGGTTCGGATGGCTCAAACGAGACACCGCTCAGTACGCGCCGCCAACTGGCTCCAATGGTGGGGGAACCAATCGGCAGCCCCAGCGTCTGCTGGAGGTACATGCCGGTGTTCCACATCAGATCGTTGCGGCGCATCCACACGCCATCTGTGTAATACAGACCGAAGCTGTCCGTCCCATCATTATCCCAGTCGCCGCTAACAGCGTAGCTCGTCCCAGCACGCGGTGCGCCGATGTACTGTGCGAGTGGGAAGGTTGCGACGGTGACTGCACCACCGCCGGGCGTGACATTACTCCACGTGATGAGCGTGCCGCGCCGGGCAGCGATACTGTCGTAGCTGTCGTGATCATAGTCGCCTGCCATGAACTGATACGCTTCGGTTCCTTGCAGGACAATCCCCATCCATTGACCAAGCAGGGTTCCAACCGTCGTACTCAGATCGCAGCGATAGTGAAGTGGGAACCCTACATTGACCGGTTGGTAATCGAGCTGTACCACACCCACGCAGTCATGATTGATGCCAGTTCCGAAGCGACCGGCCACCAGCGACACCTGTGGGAAGGCTCCGACCCAGATGCCTGTCCATGCAGCCCCGGCGTTCATGCTGTTAGTGAACCAGAACGCGCCATTCCCCGGCCACACACCCGGAGTCTTCTGACCGTCGCCATCCCAGTCCCCCATCACGAACTGTTGGATGGCGACCGGCGCATTCATGTTGTAGGTGAGGAAATTTCCGGCGGGTGGCGGCTCTTGCAGCGTATTGATCGCACTGATCTGCGCTGTAGATGGGTTGACGATTGCAATGGTATCCGGGCTTGCCGGGGTCGTCCCCGTGACGTTCAGGGTGAGCGAAAGCGGTGCTCCACCGGGGAACGTGCCGTATTTGCCCACCATGATGTAATAGACGACGCCCGGAGATGCGTTAAATGTAACGCTGGAGGTGATCCCTCCCGAAATGTCGTCATTACACGCAATCGTCGTGAGCGCATTTTCGGCACCCGTGAACACCCCAAGCACTGTATCATAGCTGCTGCCCGCCGTCGTGACGGTCACGCTCTGTGTTAGCGGTGCCGGGTAGCGGAACCAGACGGTATTTGCCCAGTTGCGCGAGTTTGTGCCCATACACGTGAGGGATGGGTCAGTTCCCGTTACCGTCGAATTGACTGGATTCTGAGTGACCGTATACGGGAGGGTCGCCAAGTACTGTGCATTGGCAAACAGATCGTTGCTGACCGGACTTGGGATTGAACCGCCGTACAATACGAGGATGGCGTTCCGATCGCCCACGCTGAGGCCATTGATTTGTCCAATCGTATGAGGGGCGTAAGGTGCCCGCACATCAATGGTGGTCAACGCCTGTGGGCAGCCTGTACCGACTGAAGGGCAGATACTGAATGCATATGGGCTGTAATGCATGATCGAGTCAAGGTCATAAGGCCCCAACAACGTCGCTGCATAGCTCGGCAAAATATCGAACTGATCGGCAAAGCCTGAAACGATATTGGCGTAGTTGACTTGGATATACGTATCACGATCCGAGCGGCTTTGTTCATGCCACAATCCCAGCGCGTGACCAAACTCGTGGGCGACGACCCCTGTATACCACTGCTGAATGGAGACCAGTCGAGCCCCTACACCATAGCCGACATACGAGTAATTGCCGTCAGTACCGGTACGGATCGTAAGATAACCCGCTTCTGATGCACGTGGGCGGAAATCGATCACGGTTCGACCGGCTGCCCCGTTAACCGCATCCTCCCACCACTGCATGGCAGTGAGCGCGATCGTTTGCTGCGCAGGCGTGACACTGGCTTCAAATACGTATGGAATTATCCCACTCGGCCACAGGCTGCCCGTCGTCCCCACGCCCTGCGCTAACATGGCCAGTTCATCGCGAGAGACGAGAATGTCCCCATTGATCAATGTCGCATCATCGGGAATATCTTGACCCAAATGGGTGAGGTCTGTCGGGATAACGCCCTCACCATCATCCTGCGGTTGAGGCTCGGCTGGTTCGGCGGGGGGGAGAGTCGGGAGGGCGGTCGGCGTCACAAGGATGATATTCCTCGTCAGTGCCCACATACCAACGACGTGCGGAACGGCAAAACTGGTGCCCGCAACCGATCGGTAGCCATCGTCGAGCGCCGTCGTTTCGATGGCGACGCCCGGAGCCCACGTTTCAACCCCGTTTCCATGTGCGCTGAACGAGGCAGCGAGCAGGGTCGTATCCAAGGCACCAACGGAGATGACCGAAGGATAGGCTGCCGGGTAGAGGACTTGTTCACTACCGGTATTCCCGGCTGCCGCGATCAGAGTTACCCCGTGATCGATCGCATATTGGACGGCGTTTTCAAGCATCTGTGAGGGGGATGTTCCGCCCAAGGATAGGTTAATGACCTGTGCGCCGTTGTCCGCCGCGAAGACGATCGCCGCCGCGAGATCGGAGTAGGTGCCAAGCCCGTTTGCGTCGAGGACACGCAGCGGCAGGATCAGGGCGTTAGGAGCAACCCCGGCAATCCCAAGACCATTATCAGTGTTTGCGGCGATGATGCCGGAAACCGCGCACCCATGCCCCATCTCATCCTGAGGGGTGGTATCGCGTTCAATAAAATCGTAGCCGGGGAGAATACGTCCCTGCAAATCTGGGTGATTGGCACAGATGCCGCTGTCAATGACAGCCACAATCACATGAAGGGTTTCCAACGACAGCGTATTCCATGCCTCTGGAGCACCGATTACGGGAAGTGCCCACTGCTGACCGTAAAAAGGATCGGTCGTCGGCGTGGTGAACTGCGCGCTCACATAATAATCTGATTCCGCGCTGACAACCGCCGCTGACGCTGGCAGACCATTCTGTTGAACGGTATCCGGCACCTGTACGACGACAGCGTCCAACGCGGTAAGGTTTTGGACAACCGTCCCCCCCACCGACTCGATATAAGCCTGACGCTCCTGCGCGCTGGTTTGCGGCGCAAACGAAACTACGACCTGACGAGGCACTATCGCCTGTGGCTGCGGCGGAGGGGCAACCTGTACAGTTGGTGGTGACGCAATCGGCAGTGTTGGGAACGGCGTCGGGCTGGATAGGGGGGTAGGCGGTTGCGTGGGCACCATCACGACGTTTTCGATCGATGACGGTGCACTGGTAGACTGAACGTTATCTGCCAAGTCTTCGGTTTGCGAAAGCGGTGAGGCATTCGTTTCGGACACAAAAGCGATCTGGGTTGTACCGCTCTGATGATCAGTCTGCGAAGACGCAAGGTTCGGCGTCGTGGTTGGCAGCACCATTAACGTGGGTACAACGACCGGCGAGTCCGAGACTCGCAGCTTCATGCTGAAGGCAGTAATGATCAGAATACTCAATAGGACAGCAGCGATGGCCGCTAGACGACGTATTTGTTTGCTGGTTATCATTTTCGCTCAGGGTCAACGGATTTTGCACCTCCTTATCATCGCACAACCCTGCGTATCGTTCGTATAGAAATTTGAAACCTTTCTAGAAAAGATGACTTATTTCCTGCTACCCGACACACATCTTGGCGGTGGTAACGGTTTTCCCAATGTGGGGCCGTTACCTTTGTCGGAGAAAACCCTGCCAGAATTTTCGTTTGGTGGGAGGCGAATTTAATTCCGACTCATGTTTTGGGCGCGCGACCACATAGGCAAAATCGGGTTGTAATACGTTTTGTTGGATCAGCGTGCGCTCAAAGAGGAACAGCATCTTCAAAAGCGCCTGCTGATCAGGATTCTCCAGATCATAAGATCCCATTGTGTGCGTCAGCAGCATATGAAGGAGTGTTCCCCCGTATGGCTTATTCTCAAGTATTTCGAACTCGTCGGTGAGGCGGGGCATGATTTCCGCTGAACGGACGGCTTCGCTCGGATCCATCGCCAGCATTTGAAGTACCGTAGGGCGATCGATGCGCTTGATATGGTTTTTCGCAACACTGCTGTAGGTATTCTTTTCCGGAACTACACTGAGGATTTGTTCCATCAACGTGAGCTGCAAATCCGTCCACTGAAAGCGCGAGGGGCCGATGAACTCATTGAAGACAAAAACCCCACCGTCTTTCAAGGTGCGCCGAATTTGGTGATAGACGTGTTCTAATTGGCTGATGTGATGCAGCGACATTTTCGCAATCACAAAATCGTACGTTTTCTCTGGGAACTCTGCCTTATTGATGTCGCTGACTTCGTAATGCAGCCGCGATTCCATGCCCTCTTGAGCTGCTAACTCTTTCGCCAGCCGAATGGACTCAGGGCTAATATCCATTGCATCGATTTCTTGTGCAGCACCAAGTTGAATTAGCGCGCGTTCCAAATTACCGCCGCCGCAGCCAATGCTCAAAGCCCGTGCTACAGGGCGTTTGGGGATATGTTTCTGTAAAAAGTAATGCAGGTAATAGACTTGGGGATCGCCTGAGACCTGAGGACGAATGTAATGTTCTTCAATGAATTCCCAATCCAACCAGCCTTTCAGGGTATGATTTTCCACCTCTTCGACATGTTTGTCCCAGTGCTGCGACATCTTTTGTCTCCTTTTGTCGGGGTGCTGCTAGGCGGCAGTGCGCTGTTAAGAGTCATAAGCTGCGAGCGATAGTCGCCCTCGCGGCTATGGTAATATAATTGCATGGCAGTGTAGCGAATGGGTAGATGTATGAAGTTTAACCCCCTGAAGTATCCTATCATGTTTTCGGTGCCCCGCCGACTTTCGATCTCGTCGTGGACACAACACATCCCATTTGCGATGCTGATAGTCGATATGCTGCGCCCTAGGCTGTTGGTTGAACTCGGCACACACTATGGAGTTTCTTACTGTTCCTTCTGTCAGGCCGTAGAAGAACTGCACCTCGAAACGCTTTGCTATGCCATTGACACGTGGCAGGGTGATGAGCACACAGGCCCTTACAGTGACGCTGTTTATGAAGACCTTAAAGCCGACCATGATCCGCGCTATGGTGCTTTCTCTCGCCTGCTCAGGACAACATTTGACAATGCGCTGCCGTACTTTGCGGACAAGTCGATCGACCTGCTTCACATCGATGGCTATCACACCTATGAAGCTGTAAAGCACGATTTCGAGGCATGGCTGCCCAAACTGAGCGATCAGGCGGTTGTCCTCTTACACGACATCACAGAACGTGAACGCGAATTTGGTGTATGGCGGCTGTGGGATGAGTTGAAAACACAGTACCCGTCATTTGAGATTTTACATGAGCACGGTCTGGGTGTTCTCGCCGTCGGCACTAAGATCCCAGATGAATTCCGTGAGTTCGTCGAAATGCCCCAGACGGAACGCGCACAGGTTCGGGAAATCCTGTTCATTCTCGGCTCAAGAATCACCGCCATGATGCAGACTGTCGAGTTTGCTGACCGTTATCAGCACGTGATTGAACTTCAGTCTTTGGTCTCAGCCCGTGACGAAGAATTAGCCAATGCGAAAGAGTACATTGCATCTCTGGTCGAAACTCTCGAAAAAACGAATGAGCAGGCGGTGCCTGAGCCCCTGTCCGAATTTTCGGAGACGGCGGAAGTTTCGCAGTTGAAACGGCAACTTGAGACGCTGCGTGAGCAGCTTGCAGAAGTTCAGGCAAGCCGCGAAGGATTATCGACCTCTAGCGCCTCGCAGTCGCACGCAGAAAGAGACCGAGTACTTTACGAAGGTGCATTGAACGACTCTTTAGAGACACTGAGCCGGCAGTTAGCAGAGGCAAGGGCGAATCACCAAGAAGCATCACTCTACGCAGAGACGCTGGCACAGGCGCGGGCCGAAAAAGAAAAAGAACTTCGAGACTTGCAGACTTTATATGCGGCTCAGCATTACGAACTGAATACCCTGAAAAGCTCGTTCATTTACCGTCGAATTGGGCGTCCGGTTTGGACTCTGCGTCAGCGGGCGTTCCCAGATGGACGCCGCCGTACCCGACTATACTACCGCCTGCGCCGCCGCCCAATAGCATCGACGGCCACCGCTCCTGAGCCGGTCTCCAGCGCAGCATCCGTGATAACGCCTTCAGTATCCTTTGCTCCGGCGCATACACCCATTGTGACTGTCCCCGCGCCTCAGGTGAAACCCCCTCCACTCAAAATCCAAGAGGGCGACACCGTGATCTGCACCATCATCTCGAAGAACTACATCGCATCGGCGCGCACGCTTATGCAATCGATCCGCGCGTTTCACCCGGATATACAGTTGGTCACGCTGTTAGTTGATGAGATCGATGGGCAATTTGACCCCCGCAGTGAGGTCTTTTCAGTCTTTCTAGCGGCGGATCTGGACATTCCGAACTGGTCGCACTTCTCCATGAAATACGACATTATGGAGCTCAATACTGCCGTCAAACCCTATCTCCTGCATATGCTCATGGAGAAATTTGGCGCGCGCCGGGTTATCTATTTCGACCCGGATATTGCGGTTTACCATGATTTGAACGCGCTGTTCGACCTGTTAGACTCTCATATGGCTGTTCTCACACCGCATATTCTGGATCCGATTCAGGATACTAAAAAACCCGCAGAGACTGATTTTTTGCAGGTGGGAGCTTATAACCTCGGTTTCTTCGCCATTTCGAAGCAAGGACAGTGGCACGACCTGCTGCATTGGTGGGAAGAGAGGCTGTACGATCAATGTACGAGGGAGATTGACCGGGGCTTGTTCGTTGATCAGCACTGGATGGATCTGTTGCCCAGCCTGTTCGATTCTGTCTATGTCTTGCGCGATCCCGGTTATAACGTTGCCTACTGGAATATACAGGGACGTGACCTTAGCCGCGACCCTGAGGGACACTACCTAGTGAATGGGCATCCGCTCGTCTTCTTTCACTTCAGCGGATTTTCGGTTGATAACCCCAATATCGTATCCAAACACCAAAACCGTTTTGTGCTTGATCAACTGAACGGGCATTATCAGGCGTGTTTTGAAGAGTACCGGCTGCGTTTGCTGGCGAATGAATATGCTGCGACACGACGTTGGGATTATGCCTATGGTCATTTCAGCGATGGTGTTCCTGTGCCCGATGTGCTGCGGATTTGCCTGCGTGAGCATGACCTATCGGGCGAACTGTGGAAGAATCCATACGACCCCAGCGCGAACGGATTTCGAAGCTGGGCAGTTCACCCTCGCGCGATTGAATCGCTAAAATACGTATCACCGTATGCACTCACTTACTACCGTCTGCGCCGCGATTTGCAGAAAGTGTTTCCGAATGTGCCCGGTGCAGATGAACAGCGCTACGCCGAGTGGTTTGTGGCACAAGCCGGAAGTTCGGATGTTTTCCACACTTTTTATGTGGAACCGATTCGTGCTGCGCTGAACAATCAACTGGAGCTTCTGGCACCGCTGCCCACGCAAAAAAAAACGCAGTTCAACACACGATTTAAGCGGGCCGTTGAATACTATCGCACGTATCCTAGCCAAGTGAAGCCCTACCTACCACCGGAAGTCTATACCACCCCCTCGGCAGATTACACCGGCCCCAATAACTTTTATGGCAGTGTCCGCTGGACGCTGCACCGGATTGGCGTGCTGCGGGGTGTGCGACGTGTCATTGGCCCGCGCGTGGTGATGACGGCGCGTCACTTTTTTAGCCAAGGAGCCGTATTTTCCGCACCGGTGTCATCACCTGCTGTATTGACTGCACCCCTGCCCCGAACTCCCTCGAACAATGAGCAGCAAGCTGCCACCCCCAAACTATTGACCGATGGCGCGAACATTATTGGGTATTTGCGCGCTGAAACTGGGGTGGCCGAGGCCGCGCGCCGCACCCTGAGCAGCCTGAGCACCGTCCAGTTTCCGGTTTGTGCCTACTCGATTGATGTGCATGACACATCACGCAAACAGGATACGATGATCGATGGCTTTCCTCATGGCTTGCAGCATCGCGTCAATGTGTTTCACATCAATGCGGATATGACGGAAGCGACGCGGCAGATACTGGGTACGGATGTGTATCAAGGGCGCTACAACATCGGCTATTGGTTCTGGGAAATGTCCCAATTCCCGGATCGCTGGCGCACCTGTGCCAATACCTACGATGAGATTTGGGTGGCAACGCGCTTTGTGGAGCAGAGTATCCAATCATCTGTGCAGAAACCGGTGATTCATATGCCGGGGAGTATTGATGTAAAACTGCCTGAAGGGGTGACGCGAGCGCATCTTGGTATCCCTGACGATCAGTTCATTGTGCTGTTTGTCTTTGATGCGCTGAGCATTATGGAACGAAAGAATCCTTGGGCGATCATCAGCGCGTTTGAACGTGCCTTTACCCCCGCAGAGCGCGCAAGCAACGTCCGCTTGGTCATAAAAGTCACCAATCTCGAACGGTTTCCTGCCGAGCGAGCCCGGCTCATGGGGGATCTGCGGCGCGTGAACGGTCTGCTGTTGGACGGTTACATGAGCCGTCTGGAAGTGAATGCCCTCATCCATTCCTGCGATGTCTATATCTCTTTGCACCGGTCTGAAGGGTTTGGTCTTACATTAGCCGAGGCGATGTATATGGGCAAGCCATGTATTGCGACAGCGTACTCTGGCAATATGGACTTTATGACCGAGGCGAACAGTTATCTTGTGCCGTACCAGTTAACTGAACTGACCAACGCCTATCCTCCCTACGATGCAGGTAATCACTGGGCCGAGCCGAACATTGAGGCCGCGGCACAGCATCTGCGCGCCGCCTATACCTCCCCCGACGAAGCTCGTGAAAAAGGGGTACTCGCACAGCGGAACATCCGCGACCACTATTCTCCGAATGCTGCGGGGACTCGCATAGCGGCTCGACTGAATATGATTCTCAAAGGGATGAAATAAGAATTGAAGGAGCAGCAGTGTGCTTTCTGCTGCCCCTTCGAGAATTTCTTGCTGCTAATTTATGGGTTCTGAGGGACTACGACGGCGCTCGCATCCTCCGTCACAATCGGCAGCGGCGTTGAGGTTTCTGTGTCTGTGGCCGTCGCTGTGGCGCTTGGCGCAGTCGTCGGTGTTTCTGTCAGCGTTTCAGTCGGTACCGATGTTTGGGTGGGCGCTGGTGTATTGGTCACCATGGGTTGTATTATCCCCTCGACATGCAGTTCGTCGAGCGTCCAAGTCGGCGTCATGTCAAGTTCGCTCACCCCTGTCCATACAAATTGTAGGGAAACTACAGCACCCTGATAGGTATTCAGCGGCACCGTTTGCAACTGCCAACCTTCGGATGCAGGGACACTGTACAGCGATGCCCAGTTCACGCCATCCAAACTGATCTGCACTTCCGCCGCAGCAGGTTCCCCTAGCTGTGAGTAGAAGGTCAGTACCGCGCCGCTCACATTGCGCAGATCGATGGGCGTGTTCAGGAGCAGGGTTTCAACCGTTTGCCCGCCGCTCAACTGCCATGCCTGTCCCGCACCGGTCGCTGTGTTGTTCGATTGCAGACTCCAGCCGGATGATGCTGCCCAACCCTGCACATCGTCCATATTTTCAACCAGCAGCGGCATCACGCCCGATGGCGTCTCTGTCGGAGTCACGATCGGTGTTTCGGTCGCGGTAGCTGGTTCGACAAACGGTGTGGACGGCGTAAACACCAACCCTAGGGTTGGGAATGGTGTGGGTGTGAGAGTATCCGTCGCTGTCACATCTTCTGTGACCATCTCAGTCGCACTGTCTGTCGGCGTCTCGGTAGGCGTTGCTGTTTCCGTGTACGTCTCACTAGGCGTTGGAGTTTCGGTGTACGTCTCGGTTGGAGTTGGAGTTTCGGTTTCTGTCTCGGTCGGCAGTAGGAATTCCGAATACCCCAGCACTGCCCGTCGCCACGCGCTCGCGATCGTCGTCGCGCCGATGGGCTGTCCGAGATGCTGGTAGAAGTAGACACCACTGTTCCACTGGAGATCGTTTTTGCGTACAAACAGGCCGCTCGGATAGTAGAAGCCGAAGGTCGAAGTGCCGTCGTTATCCCAGTCGCCACTCACGACGTAGCTGGTACCGCTGCTGGGGGCACCGAAGTACTGTGCCAGCGGGAAGGTCGCGATCGTCACTGCACCGCCGCCGGGGGTCACATTACTCCAAGTGAGCAGTGTGTCACGCCGGGCTGCGATGCTGTCGTAGCCATTGTGGTCATAATCTCCGCTCACAAACTGATACGGAACACTACCGGGTAAGACGATCCCCATCCACTGACCGTACAGGGTTCCCACCGTCGTACTCAGGTCACAGCGGTAGTGCAGTGGGAAGCCCACATTGACCGGTTGATAGTCGAGCTGCACCACACCGATACAGTCGTGATTGACGCCGATGCCCCATCGCCCTGCAACCAGTGAAACATCCGAGAACGCACCAATCCAGATGCCCGTCCACGTCGCGTTAGCGCTCAGTCCGTTGGTGAACCAGAAGGCACCATTGCCGGGCCACAAGCCGGGAGTCTGCTGGCCGTCCCCGTCCCAGTCTCCCATCACAAACTGCTGACCGACAACCGGTGCGTTTGCCAGATAGGTGATGATGCTGGCAGCAGGCGGCGGATCTTGCAGCGTATCGATCACGCTGATCTGCTGCGTGGTGGGGTTGTACAGTGCAATGCTGTCGGTCTGACTGACGGGACGGGTTGGGGTGGCGGTCGGCGTGGCTGTTTGAGTCGCGGTCGCCGTGGCCGTCGGTATGTTGTTCGTCCAGATCAGCGAAACATCATCTAGGCTGATATTCGTCGCTCCGCCATCCGTGATCCCATCGAAGATCAGCAGGTGCGGCATATTATCCGTATACGCTTGAAGATTGATCGTTACCGATTTCCAGCCAGCGGTGAATCCGGTGAAGGGTTTCGTGACTGACCAGACCGTTGTCGAGTCGATCTTGACCGTGAATGAGGCGGATGTGGCCTGATCCAAACCGACCCACATATTGAAATGGAGTTCTGCCGTCCCCGGTGGGATTTGCACATACTGTGCCAGAATCCCTTCTTCATGGCCGTCATTACCGCCGAACCAGCCCCAATAGGTGTTAGAGGCTGGATACGCTGTACCTCCCCCATTGCCACAGATCGAGGTTGCACAAAGCGGTGTTCCATAGTTGGTGGACGACTGGAACCAACTGAAATTGTTGATATACGAGCCGTTTGCATCGGTGACAATTTGGCTGTCGTCGAAGTTGCCCCATGTTAGGATGTCGCTTCCGGACAGGTAGTGTGGTAGTTGATCCCATCGGGTGATGAACACATCCTGCATGTTGTTGGTATCACCCGGTATGACATTTTCCGTCCACGAGGAAAAGACAACACGGGTGCCATCCCCGGAGATTTCGCCTAGATTACCTCGAATCGCTTCGAAGTTTGCTTTCCGCGATACGAGACGGGTTTCCCCGGTTAGTTGGTCGTACAGATAGGTTAGATCGCCACTGCCAATGGGCAGTCCCGGTACCAAATTGTTCGCTTCCGAATGGAAGATGATGTAACGCCCGTCGTTGCTGATGCGCGGTTCCAGCGATTCGCCGTTGCCAATAATGCCGAGATCGGTACGCGAAATCATTTGGGTCGTGCCAGTGACCATGTCACGCACGAACACATCCCAAGTATCGTTCCAGTCATCATTGACGAGGTTGCTCGCTTTGCTTTCGAATACGACGTAGCGGCCATCGTCCGAAACATCGACACGTGAACGGGCGCTCGAATCGGCATTCGCGGGTACATTTCCCACGCCAACACTAACGAGTTCCATCACCCCTAACTGACGATCATAACGATACACATCCTGATAGGTAGTGGCTTCCGTGCCACCAAGATGTGCTGAGGTTGTAAATACGACGTACCGGCCATCGTAGCTCAAGACCGCGCGCGAGGTGTACCCATCGATTGGGATGCGTTCGATTGCGTTGGTTTGCAGATTGCGCAGGAAAATGTCTATTCCGGTGGTGTCGTTGGGTACCAAGGTGTTGGCATCTGATTCGAAAGAGACATAGGTGCCATTGCCGGAGAATTCGGGGCCACCACCCCCAGCGTGTGTGCCTGCCGCAGTATCAGAGACACGGCGTGTCACCCCGGTCTGCACATCATAGACATAAACATCTTGGCAGCTTCCCGGTGTGGTACACGTCCCTGCTGGATAAGGCACAATATTGTTCGCAAAACCGGTATACGCCACATAGCGTCCATTATCCGAAATCGTGACATTAAAGACGTCACCATTCGACTGGACTCCCGTATTCGAGACGCTGACGAGACGAATCTGACAGTTCAGCGAATCGAACAGGAAAACATCCGGGCGCCCGTTGTTATCGTTGGGTACCAAATTCGTCGCCGTTGAACGGTAGGCGACAAAGCGCCCATCGTTGGAGATGCCCATCGTGGAGTTTTCAACGCGCTCGTTCGTCTGCACGCCCGCGCCCGTGATCGTCGCCCGCACCATGTACGGATTGGCACCACCCGCACAGGCATTCGGCTGCGGTGTCAGCGTTGGGTACGGAGTCAGCGTTGCGGTGGGAGTCTGGGTGCCGGTGGGGGTTGCGGTGCCCAAGGTACCCAGAAGTGTACCTGCATCTACTAGGTAGACATCGTATGTATTATTGCTGTCATTTGCTACCAGCGTAGCATCCGCCGAATACTCGGTGACATAGCGGCCATCTGGCGACATGCCGCCGCCAAACGAATCATAATTCAATTGTGCCAGACTGCCGGAAACGGAGATACGCCGAGTCAGGTTGTTTGATCGATCGAGGACGAAGACATCATTGACCCCATTGGTGTCACCAGCGATAGCCGCAGTTGGTGTTGTGTACATCACATAGCGGCCATCACTGGAAACCCCATTCACCCGCGTGTTATTTCCCATCCCTGAGACGAGCGTGGCGACATTCAGGGCCAAGGCATCATAGAGAAGGATGTTCGTGGTTATGAAAGCGACATAGCGTCCCGTTGCAGAGATGGAAATGAAATCTGATGGAAAGGTGCTGTTGCTACCGGATTCCCGAATAGCGGATGCCTGTGAGGTTTGGCGCTGAAAATAGATAAAATCAAAGCCATTGTTCGTGTCATTGGCGACCCAATTACTCGCCATGGTGCGGAACACGATGGTGCTGCCATCTGCTGAAATGAAAGGGACTTCCGAATATCCATTCGGCTCGACACCATTGAGCTGAACGCGAGTTGTGGTTTCCGCGACAGTATCGCGGATGAACACATCCTTCATGTTGTTTGAATCGGATGCGATCGCGTTCGATCCCCCCGATTCGAAGACCACATAGCGGCCATCGGCTGAAACATCCGGGTGGATAGATGTATTATTCAGAACCCCGCCGGAGGTGGAGACTGAAATCAGGCTTGTGATACCTGTTTGGTGATCGTACATAAAAATATCGCTGGTCAGATTGGTATCGTTGGCGACCAAGTTTGTGGCGTCAGACGCATACACAACGTAGCGGCCATTTCCAGAAATTCGAGGACTGGTCGAGCTCTGATTAGCCGGGGTGCCATTGAGAGCCGAGACCAATGTGATCGTACAGGTCTGGCGATCGTACAAGTAAATATTCTGGTAGGCGCTGAAAAAGGGCACCAGATCAGTTGCTGTGGAAATGAAGGCGACATAGCGCCCATCATCGGATACCGTACCGTATGACGAAACACCTGCTCCCGCTGCTCCGGTTGGATTTGATGAAGCGCGAAGAATAGTGTCTGTCGGACTACAGGTGACCTGCGCCTGTGTCGCCCCGGAGAAGAAAAGGGATAGGCAGATCATGAGCAGTAGAATGGCTAGCAGTATTTTTGTCTTCATTCCTTATCCCAAGCGAAATAACGAACGCCAAGAGAATTGTAGTTCGGTTTTACAGTACTCAGGTAATCATGCGTCCATGACTTAACGCTTTTTGTTTTCTTTGCGGTGCTTCAGGACTGGCCAAACCACTCGCGCACATACGACTTGCCTTAACGGGGCGCAAACGCTGCCAGTATAGGTAAGCAAAGAGCCTGTCAAACACAATTCGACAGGCTCTACTACCGGGAGTGGACTTCCCGTTATATCACGTGGGAGTTGGAGGCGGGCGGAGTAATACTTTGTGATTTACTGATACTCGCCTTTTACTTGAATGGAGGGCACTGAGACGGTCAAAGAGCGCACAGTCCCAATCCGTTGAAAGATGTATCCGCTCGTTACATCATCCAGAATGTGTCCATCCAGCTTGCGCACGGTTCCATCTGCAAAATGTACCGTAACACCGGCCCCATCTGAGAGCTCAACAACCACGGGGGTCTGGCAGATGGAGTAGGCGAGCGAGCCTGCTTTTAGGCCAATTTCTCGTTGCTGCCCGAAGACATCAATGTACGAAAAGGTGGCGGATTCAGTGAGAAACTCGTGTCGATCTAAAAAGGTGGGATCGAATACCAGCTTACCCTGCTCGACAGAGAACCCCATCTCTGCCTGCCGGGACAAGATAACTTCTTTAACCAACCCTGTCATGCCCGGCTGTTTTGCACCCTGCCCCTTAGGCGTGTGCGAATAAGGATCGGTTGGAAAGGCTCCATAGACATCGGGCGTTTTGTTGAAGCTCAACCCCTGCCGAATATCTAAATAGCACTGTCGCAGTGCCTCGGCGGTCGTGTCGCCTTGGAAGCGGACAGCCGTTTCCTGTGCCGCGAGCAGGAGTTTTGCAACCATATGCCAGTAGACGCTGCCCAAGCCTTCGTATGCAAAAAATGTCCCCGAACGCCCGGTGAACTCGTCATGGTGAAAACTGGCTTCAAACAAGTTCCTGATCTTCTCGAACTCTGCTTCTATAAGGTCAGTGTAACGAGACTGTCCTTTGAGCGCATTCAGTGCCCTGCTGACATCATTGAAATTGTGGATATGACCGCTGAAGTGATAAACCCCGTTGACATCACGGCTGATGAGGGATCTATCCTGTGCCTCTAACAGCAGGTCAAAAAGCGCTATATGGGCAACTTGATCGCGCGTAAAGCAGTTCTTCTGTAGAAAACCCGGCAGATTCCGGTCGGGGTAGAGGATGTAGGTGTGCTGCTCTGGTTGATAAAGGGCGCTGTTTCGCAGGCTCTGAAGCAGAGACAGCGATTCGTCACCGGATAACAATCCTGAGGACAGGATAGCAACCTGTCCTTCAAGCATCTCATAGAGATAGCTGATGGAGGCGCGCCCCTCATCAAGATGAAGGATGTTGTAGGCGTGATAGAGACCGTCGCTGCGCCGGTTCGCCCGCAGAGAATGTTCAACATACTGCTGCGCGAGGTCGAGGAAAGCGACAATTTCCGTTACTGGCGCATGGATAAGCTCACATGAGAAACCATTCTTGTAGAGATTCCAGCGGTAGTCACTCCCCGCTTCACCGAGCGAATCCATGACGATCCGGCGCTGTTCATCGTTGAAGGAGCCGTGCAGCGTGGCTTGGAACCGGACGAGAGTCGCAAACACTTGGGTGAAGAATTGCTGAACCTCTGCGCTGAGCGGAACGGCATTGACGGCGCTTTTGCTGAACATTTCCCGGCAAAAGGCAATGTATCGTCGCAGATAGCACAAGGTCACCACCGACAACCCTTTACCGACGAGTGCATTGTTGGCGTCGTTCCATTCCGGGCGCTGGGTGTTCATCCAGATGCCGCCTTCAGGAATCAAGTTGACCAACTTGGCCAGCAGGAGAGTCAGCAGTTTTTCAGCCAGCGACACATGAAGGACTTCTCCGTTGGCGGCAAAGATCAGTTTCGCATCCGTGCCGCGTTCCTTCTGCCGTGCTTCGATCTGCCGTTCGAGTTCCCAATCAAACTTGATGGTGCTGTATGGGTCTTTCAACAAGTCAGCATAGGGTTTGATCTGATAGGGAATCTGAGCATAGCTGAACATGGATCGCACAAGGAACCCTTGGAGCTTGCCGGGGTGCATCCCAACGCTGATTTCCATCAACCGAAGGAGGTAGATGATCTGGTGATCGCTCCAATAGCCAATATTTGCCCAAGGATTGCCGGGTTCTGGAACTTCCCAATCGACACCAAAATAGGTGATTCGATACGGGTTGTAACCGTCCGCTGTGGTTGCGTTCAAGAAGGTCGCGATCATATTCTCGACAAATTCGGGATATGAATAAGCCAGCGCTTCCCAGTTCTGGAAAATGTCACGCCAGTTTCCTTCATAGTCCAATTTGATGGAACCATCGGGCTTCTTCACGTTGATGGCAAACCGGTTCCACGGGCGGCTGGGATCGCCATGCCGTCTGCTGAACGTTAAGGGCAAAAAAGCATAACAAAAACGAATGACATCCGCCGAACCATGTGCCTCTGCCCGCGCTTGTAGATCGGAGACCTGAATTCGTTCTGGCAGCGCGGCGAAGAACGCTGCATTCGCTTGCAGCACGGGGCGGTTGCGAGCTGACACAAAATCAATGAAATCTGCCGCACAGACCGAATAGTGATCCGCAAAGATGCCGCCGCGCATCACATTGAACATCACATTCGCAAAATGATGAGTGGTGTAAATTGGGCTGTTGGTGAGCTGAATGCCGTCGGCACTGGCAACAATTTTCCACAGACTCGATTGGTTGGCGGCGATGTCGTTTTCCAACTCCTGCACCAGAGTCTCTTGGTCACCATGTAACCACTGTCTCTTCTGGGCCACTGCCGAACTGTCTTGATCGACATCGGCGATCAGGTGCCACGTACGGTCTTCGCCTGCGGCCATCTCAAATGTCGCATGAACAAAATATGCACAGCGCCGACCCCGCACTTCCGTTTCGGTCACCAAACGCTTGCCCGTGCGGAAAGAGTCGAGCTGTGCCGACGAAAGGAGGTAGTTTGCTTGGGGGAGACCGAGCTGTCCAACGGTGGTGGCTAGAAGTGACTCACTCGGTTCCGCGAGGTCGGTAAGCGTCGAATTCAGGGCGAAGATCCCTAGCCCGGTTTCAGGGTCTAATTCACTGCGTTTGTAAGCGTCCAAGAGCACGCTAAATACATTTTGAGTCCCTGTTGAAACATTGGCAGGCAGAATATTCTGCAACCCATCGACAAGTTCAACCCGGCTGGGCGTATCCGCCAAGTTTTTCAGCCATGTTGTCTTGACGAAGCCAAATTTTTCACTGGTTCGCCAAGCATATTGGTAAGCCAACCCAAGATCGGCGTTTATTTCTTCAAAGACCAGCGTTGTTCCTGTCACATTCTTGTAGAGATTTCGCTGGATGGAATAGCTGCCTCGCTGCCGGTCGGAAAACGGTTCCCAAAGACTGGTTCGACCAGAACGGGTGACCATCAAGCACGCCTTATTCCCGGTGTTCTCGCTGTTTTCGGTGAGCTTGTCTACCGTGTAATAGGGGAAAAGCGCGTGTTCGGCATTCGTTCGCCCGGCTGATAACCCGCCTGTTGAGGCGACAAAGAGCCAATGATCGGAACTGCTGACAAGACTGATAAAAAATGGCTCCATCGCATCAAAATTCTGTATCCGATAAAACGACTCGCCCATAAGCGTGACATAATCCCCGCGAACGGGTTCTTCAGTCTGCTTGTAGGGTGTGTCGCCGATGAATATTGTCTGTGCGTCCTGCTTCATGATCTACATGCTTTCGTCTGAGAACGGCGATCGCCGCTGTTCCTTTGCAAAGCAGATTATGTCTCCGAGGAACAGGCCTCGCTAGACCTAGCAATTTCCGACTTGGGCTTTACCTAGAGGAAAGGGCAGTGCAGCAGCCCACTGCTGAAGCGACAATAGTGCTTCGACGCAAGAGATAGCATCAATCTGTTTGGCGGAGACAGCCCCATTTGATATTCGGTGCAGCGGAGCATTCGCATGGGCAGAATGCTCCGCCAATCGATTCAGAAACGGATTATTCCGGATACGATGCGATCCCGTGCAGTCGGTTCGACAGGCTGGCGTGAACCTTTCTATGAGAGCCGATTGGAGGTGTCTCCGGCCCAAGCGTTGGAAACGGTGTCGGCGTTGCGGCTACCTCTGTTATCTCGACACTAGGCGCAGGTAAATTGATGATCATGTAACCCGCTACAGTTCGCCGCCAGCTGCTGGCCAGTGTCGGCCCTCCAAGCGGTTGGCCGATGTGCTGATAAAGATAATTTCCGCTGTTCCACTGGAGATCATTCTTACGCGCGAATAGCCCGTTAGTGTAGTAAAAACCGAACGTCGCAAAGCCGTCGTTGTCCCAATCACCACTGACGGCGTAGCTGGTGCCGCTGCTGGGCGCGCCGAAGTATTGTGCCAGCGGAAAGGTTGCGATCGTGACCGTACCACCACCCGGAGTAACATTACTCCATGTGATCAATGTTCCGCGCCGTGCTGCGATGCTGGCATAGCCATCATGATTAAAGTCACCTGACATAAACTGATAGGGGTCGCTGCCCGGTAGCACAATGCCCATCCACTGCCCCAACAGCGTCCCAACGGTGGTGCTCAGATCACACCGGTAGTGGAGCGGGAAACCAACGTTGGCGGGCTGATAATCAAGCTGCACGACGCCGACACAATCATGGTTAACCCCAACACCCCACCGCCCGGCCACCAGCGACACCTGTGGGAAGGCACCGATCCAGATGCCCATCCAGGTGGCAGTACTGCTTAGGCCGTTGGTAAACCAGAAGGCACCGTTGCCGGGCCATAGGCCCGGAGTCTTCTGTCCGTCGCCGTCCCAATCGCCCATCACGAACTGCTGACCGACAACCGGCGCGTTTGCAGCGTAAGTGATAATGCTGGCGGCGGGCGGTGGATCTTGCAGCGAGTCGATCACGCTAATCTGCTGTGTTGTAGGGTTATACAAGGCGATCGAATCGACTTGGGTAACGGGGGGGGGGTGTAGGGTTCGGTGGCGCGCTGACTGTAATAGATAGTGATGCGCTGACCTGAATCCCTCTACTATCAATGACACTAAAATCCAAACTATCCACACCGCTGAAATTTGCATTTGGCGTATACGTCAGGTTTGGTGCCGTGCCGCTCAGCATGCCGTGCTGAGGATTGCGCGTGACGGTGAAGGTATATGGCGTCTGCCCGCCTATGGCGCTTAAGGTAAAGCTGATGGCCTGCCCATATCCGGTGCTGATCGGCGCGGTATTTGTGCTTAAGTATGTGCTGCAACCGGACGGCGGACTCGTCAGGAAGGGGCTGTAGTCTACATTTGGACTCACTGAGTCGCCGGTGCCGCTGCCGGCGCCGCTGGGACCGCTCACTGTTCCCCACCAGTTGTTTGCGAACGGCAGTGCAGCATTATTGCCCAATTGATTAACCCGCGCAGCGCTGGAACTGCTGTTTTGCACAAAACAGTTATAGGCGGCGGTCTCTACATGCTGACCATCGACCGAATAGACACTGCTGCCAGTACTCGCTTGGTTGCCGATGAACTGGTTGTTTTGCAGGGTAAGGCTGGCTGCACTGACGTAGAGTGCGCCCCCATACTGAGCCCGATTGCGTTCAAAGGTAGAGCCCGAGATCGTGACAACCGCGTTTATACCATCATACATCCCCATCCCGATCGCGCCGCCACGTCCGCTCAGGGTGTCGGCGGTTCCATTCCCGGTGAAATGACTGCCTGTTACGGTGAGCCGCCCACCAAGAACACTAATCGCTGAGCCAAACGGCGCACGTCCATTGGTGAATGTCAGATCCTGAACGGTGAGCGTGCCCATTTTCAGCACCACCAGCATCGATTGCTCTTCGGTGCCTGTGCGTGTGAGGGTGGCGTGATTCCCCTGAAGTACGACATTGCTTGAGATCGCCGGCAGCAGGGCAAATCCGCCGGTCTGTGGGATTGAGAGGGCCTGAGTCAGTGAGTAGGTGCTGTCGGCGGCCAGTGTGATGGTCGTTGGGCCGGTTTGCGTATTTGCATACTGGAGAGCTGCGATCAGGGCGTTGACATTGCCTGCGGGAATGTTCAGCGGCGGCGGGGTGAAAGTGCCGCAGATCGCTGGTCGTATGGACAGAGTCGGCGCGGTATCGGCATTCAGTGCGCTGATCGCAATGCCTGATACACCCCACCAGTTCAGTCGCGCGTTCATCGTTGCCGGGGTGGGCGGCATGATCGACGGGTTAAATCCGAGCGCATGCCCGCTTGTCGGAACATCGAGCAGACAGTTCCCCTGCATCGTTGCCGTACCACTCCACCATATCGTCGCGCCGTCAAGTTGAGCATTATTTTGCTGGAAGAGACTGTTATACACTTCCAGCGTCGCTCCGTTCATTCCGTACAGCGCGCCGCCCATCAACCCGATTGCAGCATTATTGATGAACTCGCTGTTATAAATGCGCACGCTCGGCGTCGGAGCATTCAGTATCCAAGTTGCGATTCCGCTGTAGATGGCCCCCCCGTACCACCCCGAGTTGCTTTCGAAGCGAACACCGTTCACCACCAGATCAGCATAATTGGTGATGGATGATGCAGGGTTGGACACCCTGCCAACTTGAAACCCGCGAATGGTCATCCCTTGCATAGTAAATGTGCTGAGATTCGTGAACAGCACCATCGAGGTGACCGCCGTCGCAGGCTGGAAAATCGTCTGCCCAATACCGGCACCGCGAATGGTGATCGGACTCACAATATTCGGAAGCCCATCCTTTGTTGCGGGGTAATAGTAGCTGGTGAGCGTATATGTCCCAGCAGGCACAACGATCACATCGGCACCATTTCCTGCTGGACAGCTATCGACCGCTGTGTTTGTGTTGGCTGCCGTGATCGCTTCACCAAGTGTGCAGTTGCCGTTCGTCAGGAATGGAACTTCGTGAGCCGTCGAATTCACATTAATCGTTGTCGAGGAGGCTGCCCCGACGATGATCGTGATAGTGTCCGTTACCTGAGCGCCAACTGAATCGGTCACACGGTAGGTAAAGCTGTCTTCGCCACTGTACCCTGTATTGGGAACATAGGTGACATTCGCGCCGTTCTGGGTGACCGTGCCGTGCATGGGTTGGGCGCTGATCAGGAACAAGTAAGGCGTCGTGCCACCGCTTGCGCTGAGGCTGATGGGAAGCAGCGTGCCGTATGCTGTTGCGAGCGATTGCCCGGTTGTACTGAGCATGCTTACTGCGATCGTTACCGTAGCGGTATCGGTATCTCCGTTGGAGTCCGTCACGGTGAAAACGATGTTGTCGCTACCCGTGTAATTGGGTGTTGGAGTATAGATCAAGTCTGGTGCGGCGCCACTCAGTGTGCCGTGACCGGGCGGGACGGTGATATTGAACACATACGACCCACTCACGCCGCCGGTCGCCGCTAGTGTAATCGCCTGCGTGCCATTTGTGGTTACGCTCACCGCCTGCTCAATCGCCACCAGCTCGGGCTGTACGGTCAGACTGATGAGTCCATCGGCAAACAACCCGTTCGCGTCTGTGACGCGATAAATGAAACTATCCGCACCGCTGTAGCCCGCGTTTGGCGTGTAAGTGATGGCGGAGGTTGTCCCACTTAGGGTGCCGTGCAGGGGTGCTGTAGCGATGCTATAGGTCAGCGGTGCGCTGCCTGTCCCTGTCAGCGTAACATTCCGTGCTGTCTGATAGGCGACGCCGATCGACTGATTAGCGGCACCGGGGCATTCAAACAACGGTGTGGTCTCGTTGTTCGTGATGGTTACCCCCAAGCCGATCATTCCAAGTGGGCCGTCCGGGTTTCCCCACCAGATGTGATCAAGTACCGAACCGCTGCTAAATGTATTAGCAACCACCGCCATCTGGCCCTGCGGTAGACCAATCATACAAGATGTGAGTACATCTACACGGGCACCGGTGCCGATATTGGCAATCTGTGACCCTTCAATATTCTCGTTTCCTAGGCTGCTGAGTGCAAAAACGCTGTTTTGAGCGTTTACCACCCCTGCATTGTAAATGCCGCCCCCTTTGTTGACCGCTGTGTCACCGATGATCCGGCCATTCTGCAAGGTGAGGGAGGCCCCCATATTATTGTAGATGCCGCCCCCTAAGTAGGCACGACCGCCGCTGATTGTGACATCGATCAAGGTGAGCGATCCTGTGTTATAGATATTCCCGCCACTCCATTCCACAGGATTACTGTTGATCGGTATCAGATTGAGTGTTATCCCGCCCCGCAGCGTTAGGTGAGCGATGACAGAATTGGAAGCCCAATTCATCAGGATGCGGAAGGGCACCGTGTTCGCTGCGCGTTCGATGATCACATTACTGCTTATCCCTCGAATTTCCAATGTATCATTAATGACCGGCAGACCATTGGAATGAGCCGTCGCCGTTTGGACATCTGGGTCTGCCTCAAAATACTGATCGGTGAGTGTATAAGTGCCGCCGCTCAACAGGATCAAATCTGGGCCGGGAGCGGTATTGGCTGCGACGATCGCCGCGATCAGTCCGTTCACATCGCCCGCCGCAACCGTGATCGGCGCGGTGATGCTGACGGTCAGGGTCTGGCTGTAGGTATCCCCCACTCCATCCGATATTGTGAGTTCAAACGAGTCGGTGCCGCTGTAGCCCGCATTCGGTGTGTAAATAAACTGCTGGGTAGGTTGAGTCGCTGGGAATGGCGTATCCAGCAGGCCGGTCACAGTGCCGTGCTGCGGTGGTGTGGTCAGGCTAAATGTATAGGTAACCGGAATGCCGCCAGTGACCGTCTCCGAGAATTGCAGCGGCGTTTCATAGCCGACTCGCAGCGGTAATGCCGGACTGTACAACCCTACATCGTCCGCTAGGTACATGTAAATGTGTCCGGTCGCACTGATATTGTTCGCATCCGTCAGAAGATAGAGGAAACTATCGGTGCCTTTGTAGCCGCTGTCCGGTGTATAAGTGAAATTGGGCAGAGTCCCGCTCAGCGTGCCATGCTGCGGTGGCAGCACAATGGTATACGTGTACGGTTCTACGCCGCCCGATCCCGACAGTGTCCCATCGACAGGCCTGTCATGCGGCGTTTGCAGCGTAAATTCGTTGGCTACAATGGGCGAGTCGGGGATTAGTATCACCTGAGTATCGACGCTGGAGCCACCCTGCGCTGTAATTGTGACGGTGATCACTTCGGGAACCGTGGCCGCCGCCGTATAGGTGTAGTTGAATTGGAATGTGCTCGATGATGGATTACTGATCGTGCCGTACTGCGGCGTGCTGTAGGCGAATGTAAGGGGCGGGATTCCCCCCGTTGCTATTCCCGCCACCAAAGTCATGACATTCCGCGTAATGTTGCGTACGATCGGCGGCGCAGCGACTGGATTGTACTGGTTCACATGTACATGAAAGTTTTGGAAGAAGCCCGCCGCATCGGTCACACGGAACTGCATTTCATCTGTTGAAAAGAATGTCGCATCCGGTGTAAACGTGAAGTTCGGCGATGCTCCGCTGATCGTACCATGCAGCGGGGGTGTGATCAGAGTGAAGGTCAGCGGAAGGATTCCATTTGAAGCCGTAAGGGTAAAGTCGAGCGGGAACGTATAGGTACTCAACTCGACCACCGGTAGGACTGTCAGGTTTGATGTGATCGTGAATGTCACCATCGCGCTGTTGGAGAATTTGCCTGTCGAGTCCGTAACTGTGTAGATAAAACTGTCCGTCCCAATGTATCCGTTGTTCGGGTTATAGGTTAGAACAGGCAGTGTTCCGGACACGGTACCATGCGCGGTCGGTGTGACGACATTCACAGTATAGGGTGGGATGCCGCCGATAATAGTGGGCGTGAACGGGAATGGAGTTTCATAGAACACCACTGCCGCTGCATTGCGAGCGATTGGTGGGAGCGACCCACATGATCCGGGATCGGTGGTCAGGAACGGTTGATAGATCGGATTTCCCAACAGCGCATCGCCGCCGCCGGAGCCGATCCCGCTCGGCCCATCCGTTGCTCCCCACCAGTTGCCCGTCGCATTGACGACGCCTGAGGCATTATCGCGAATCCCGTATGCTTCGTTGCCGACGAGACAGCTTCCGCTGATGGTCAACGATGATGAAATATCCGGGTTGGGGTTTATATCGTCTTGTACGTAAATACCGTCTCCATGCAACGGAGACACCGCCGACACCGTGCCAAGAACGCGCGTATTGGTAATCGTTCCGGTTGAACCGAGCAGATACACCGCGCCGCCCATCGAGTCGATCGTTGTTCCTGTGATGAGCGTATTCGACATCGTGAGTGTACCGCTGCTCACCCACACTGCCGCGCCAGAAGGGCCGCTTAGGTTTGTGAATGTGCTGTCGGTGATCGTGACATATGTGCCGGTTACCGCATGGGTCAGTGTATTGGTGAACGTGCTGTTGCTGATACTCACCGTCGTGCCGATGATTGCGCCGCGTCGATCGTTGGTGAACATTGCCCCATTTACGTGGATTGCCCCGGTGCCCGCACTGACGGTATAGCCCATGGAGGGATAATGACTGACGGAGCTTTCGCCATTGCTTTCGAAACTGCCGCCGTTAATCGTAAGCGGCGCAGTGCCAATTAGGGCGATGGCTTCCCCGTACAGCCATGGAGCCGACATCCCGATCGAGCTGTGCCGCACCGTGACATTGTTCAGTGTGAGCGCACCCGCCGAGTGGATAGCGCCTCCCGCGAAATTACTAGAGGAAGTGGTACCGTGTGACAGCGTTAGGTCGTTGACCGTAAGCTGCCCGCTGTCCATCACACGGATCAAGCGCATCGCGTAGCCCTGCCGGTCGATCGTGCTGCCGTGACCATTGATGACGATATCGCTAGTGATATACGGAAGTCCGGTACGATCCGAGGTTGCGAAGTCTTCGATGGCGATGGATGCAATCACGTAAGTACCAGTCGGCAGGTCGATAACATCAGTGCTGCTCGCGCTGCCCGCCGCACAGGCATCGACCGCCGCGTTTGTGTTAGCGGCGATGATCGCCTCGCTCAGTGTGCAGTTGCCGTTCATCTGCGGTGGGTATTCCTGCGCCGTTGTTGTTACGGTAATGCTGCCGCTGGATGCATTGGTCACCGCTAGCATATCCGGCTGGAATCCGCCGGGTGACTCCGCAATAGGTATGTCCGTAGGCGGCGGAGGGAGCGTTGCAATGGGTAGATCCAGTGTCGCTGTCGGCGCAGTGGTTTCGTTGATCTCAACCGCTTGGTCTACCGGCACTGCAATGGAGACGTCGTCGATATACAGAGCTTCCGGACGACTGCTGCTCGGCGCGAATCCGAATCTACCCCCGGGGAGTGGAGAAGGATCAACCACTGTGAGCATGGGAAACGTATCGATGCTCAACCGGATAACGCCGTCAACAATCGAGAAACGGACCGTATGCCAGATTGGGATCGTGTCAACTGCCACGATCGCACTGCTTAGCAGCACACCACTGCGGGTGATCAACACCGTGCCATCCGGCGCGATGCCTGCCGTGTAACGATCGGTACCAGACTCGTGTGCATAAAACCACCATCCGGCACCCCCGCTCATGTACCGAAATTGGATCGCGGCATCATCGAGCGGCGTACCTACCCAACTCGCCTGCTCGACGGTATCGACTGCCTTCAACCCCGTCCCAGAATCGGTGAGATCGAACGACCATCCACTGCCCAGTGACCAGTGTGCAGGATCGACCTGATCGAATGGTTCATAAACACTTTGAATGAGGACAGTCTCAGGAGGTATGACGGGAATCGGGGTATTGATGGGTGTCGACGTATCGGTGGGAGGAGGTATCGGGGTTGGTGTGTCGCTGGGAGGGCTTGTCGGCGTGTCAGTAGGGATGTCAATTACCGATGGGTTGGCCTCAACAGGCGTCCCGACGCTGGGATCGGTCGTTTGTTCCTGTTGCGGGGGAGAATCCTGTGCAAAGGTTCGGGGGCCAAGTGTAAAAAATATAATCACAATAAGAATGACTAGCGTTCCACGGAATCGTGTCCGAGTAAATAATGCATTATTGTTCAAGGCCTATTTCAACCTTTCATTTCCGCTTCACTATGTCAGGAAACTCGACATATTCTCTCTCTATTGTAAAAGGGTTTTCGATGATCACATCTTACGGGTGATTACCATCACATGTTAACAAATGAATATTGTCATGCACGTGTGATTTATCCTTCACGCAGTAATGTCGAGATAAATTGTTGAGAATTCCCGTTTGATGGCAAAGGGCAGATTGGTAGCTTGCGACTAGCCAAGGTTGTACTCTGAGTGGTGATCGAATCCTGTTCACGGGTTGGTCAGAAATTTGCCAACCCAAAATTACAAGAAGCACTCTACCCTGCGGCGTGTAAGAGCAGAAATAGATAAGCATCTTCAAGGGAAGGGTTAATAAGGCGAGTCGTATCGCTTGCTTTACGACCTCCTGAACAGCGCAGCGTTACGGATCCATTTTGATGAATCATTCGGCTTACACCTGCCTCATGAAGAAGGAGCTGTGCGTCTGCGGTGGGCAGCGTAGTTTCGAAGCACTCCCCAACACGGGCTTTCAATTCAGCGATGGTTCCCGCAAATAGGACCCGTCCCTGATGTAGGACGACAACAGAGGTTGCAATCCGCTCCGCTTCATCGGGGATATGTGTGCTGAAAACGGTTAGCCTGCCGTCGTTGGGTAAAAGTCGATTTACGCGCTCCCGTTCAATCACGTCGAGGCCGCTGCTCAGCTCATCCAGCAGCAGCAGTTTCGGCTGTCCAAGAAATGCCTGCGCCACGCCCACCTGTCGAATCTGGCCGCTGGATAGCTGTGCAATACGTTTGTGCGCGATCGACTCCAATTTCAACCCGGTGATCAGATCATCGACGGCGGTCAGATTTGCATTGCGCAGTTGTGCAAGGTAGCACAGCAGACGATAGGGCGTGAGATGGGGTGGAAGCTCCAGCACTTGCGGTAGGTACCCAATGTGCCGGCGCAGGTCTGGCAGAATTTCCAGATAATTCTGCTCCCCCCAGTCTATCCGCCCCGTATCCGGCAAATCTAGGGTTGCCAGCAGACGCAGAAGCGTTGTTTTGCCCGATCCATTCGCGCCCAACAGCGCGACAATGCCACCGTCGAGGTTGATCGAAATACGATCAAGCGCGACCTGTCCGCCATAGCGTTTACTCACCTGATCGAGAGACAGCCTCATTCGACAGCCTCGTAAGCTGCCCAGCGCCCGGATCTCCACATCAGCATTAGCCCCATCACCAGCGCCAGAAACGACACCACGAGAAAACTGTTCGACTGGATAACCGCAATCGACAAATCTCCGAGCGAAACGAATGGGCTGCTGCTGTGCAATACGGCCTCGCGCCAGCCGAGGAAAAGCAGGGCTGCCCACAGCCCCGTCGGTACCAATACACCAGCCAGCACACGCCAGCGAAGCAGACTGTAGAGCGCCACCCCCGTAAGTCCTACCATCGGCCCGAACCAGATGAGCACCAACCGCCACAGGATGAGCTGTGCATCTTGGCTCCACGAAAACAGGATCAACGTTAGCGCTAAGCTCGCGTTGTAGAGCAGAATCAGCAGGAGCCGGGTGTACAGCATCTCCAGCGGGCTTACAGCGCTCAATAATTCGAACTCACGCAGGCTGCGTGCATCCGGTCGGAAGATATATGCCGTCCCTATGACTGCGAAAATGGGCGACCCCAGCGCGTAAAGTCCGGCGATCGTCCCTTCGCTGACCACCAGCAGGACAAACCCCAACCCAAGCACAAGCGCGCTGGCCCACCAGAACGCGCTGCCGACCAGCGAAACCTGCATCTGCGCCAATCGCAGCCGGTCACGCAGGCTGCGAGGTGCCGGTGATGGGATCAAAGCGTCCTGCCGCTGTATCACAGCTTGAAGGTTGGTCAGCAGCCGAGCACTGTCCGGTTCCGGCGTTTCGTACGCATGCAAGAGGTCTTCCAGAGGAGACAGATCACCGAGATCGGCCTGTTGTTCGGGATCAAGCCCGGATGAAAGGGGATGATTATTCATCGATCACTATCCATTGGAGTTTCAGTTTTTTCAGGGCGTGAAAGAGTCGGCTCTTAACGGTACCGAGCGGCACGCTCACCACTTCCGCGATCGCTTGCAGCGACAGATCGTGATAAAAGCGGAGAATGACGACTTCCCTCTGCTCAGGGGGTAGGCTTTGCAACAGTCGGGCGATAGTCTGCCTCTCATCTGCAAAAATGGTCATCTGCTCTGGTGTATCGGCAGACTCCGGCAGCACTAAATCGGCTTCGCCAGAGAAATCGAGACTGTTTTCATGACGCCTGTGTGCCGAGCGAAAATAGTCATAGGCCAAATTGCGAGCGATCGTGAAAAGCCACGCCCGCAGATTGTCCGGCGTATCACCGCTGAAGGTCAGCAGGCGAATGAAGGCCTGTTGAGTCAAATCATCGGCAGTCGAACGATCATCCATCAAGCGATATAGAAAGTCGAACAGTGGACGATGATAGCGGGCAATCAGGAGACGCAGTGCCTCCTGATCGCCCATTTTGACCTGCTGGTAGAGCTCATCCACGTCCGCGCCTCCGCCAGCCACTATACAGCGCGTTTACGACCATCAACATCAAGGACAAGCTCGTCAGTAGCCCGCGATTCAGCCCATAATCCGTCGCATTGGGCATCGTCGCTCGAAACAGAAACAGCGGGCCGGTGTATTGTCCTCTGGCGATGTACTCGATAAACCAGTACCCCAAAATCACGGCGGCTGATGCCCAAGCATTGCCGGTCAGGTTATTCACCAGCAGGGCTAAAGCGAGCAAGTAGAGTGCGGGCGGCAGTGCGGGCAGGAAAAGATCGGATACGCTGTAATTCTCTCCGTATGCCATGCGAAAGATCAGCGCACTGAAAGCCGCCGCGCACAGAATAAGTGCGACACCCATCACCGTGCGCATCAGTGGGACACGCCACCACGTTTCGGGATAACTGCGCCGGATATTGTCAAACGCCTCGTCCCGCTCGATTGACATCAGGTGCGCGGCCAGCAGCCCGGCAGTGAGCGGCAGCAAAAGCTCACAAATCACCGCAAGCTCTGATAATGCCGGTTGTTGGTCATGGCTGGCCCAAACAGCCCAGCCGAGCAGCGCATAGGCGGGAAACAGGAGTGTCGGGAGGATAGACCCCCAGCCGAACGCGATACGCAGTTCGTACCACAGGTAATTTCTAGCTGCCATGCGCCGCGTCCTCAATCCACTGCTGCGCGGCGGACAAAGACAGACGATTCAGCCTCGGTGCCTCGTCAAGCGCTCGGTTGAGCAGATCGATTACCGCCTCTTCGCCCTGATCAACGTACACCTGATAAAGGAACTGTGCCAATGGATAGCGTTCTTCGGGTGTCTGCGAATTATAGACATAGACCCCCGGCCCTGTCTGAGCAGGGCCTTCCGCCAGAAGGAGTCGCATCGCACCCGGATCGCCCTGCGCGGTATCGTGCGCCCACAGAAAATAGCTGATGTTATCCGTGTAGGTCGTTCCAAAACTGCCGCCGCTTACCCCGAACAAGCTGCTGACCATCGACTGCCGGTTGAATAGAAAATCGTTGAACGGATTCTCTAGCAGCGCCGATAGATAGTAGGGTTGAAGCACCACGACGACCCGCCCGTCCGTTAAGGGAGTCGCCACCGGATCAAAGCTGTTACCAAAACCACTGTTGGTGACAAACAAAGTCAACCCGTCGATGCGGGGGAAGAAATGCCTCAGATGTTCCAGCGTAGGCAGGTAGTGAGCGGTCACGAGTGAACGGAACCGATCTTGAAGGGATGCGGCTGTGATCAGCGTGACGCTGCTGATCGGTTCGGTCACAAGGGACGGTGCGGCCATCAGATGCGCCCATGTTGCCGTCGAAGCCGCGAACGTCGCGTCATCCATCTGCGGCAGATTCGAACCAAACGTGAGTCCTGAGGCGTGCTGCACCCGCACCGTCATGGATGCGGGTTCGTCAAGCGCACAATCGGGATAGTTTCGGAAAATACTGTCCTCAAAAGTAGCCCGGAAATCGACAAACGAGTTTCGCCCGATGATGATACTCCCCGGCACTGGATACCACACCGCAGAGCAGCCCAAATTCACGCCATCGGGACGAATGAAGTTCGCTGCGCTCAGCGGAAACCCCTGCGATATAACCCCGCCGTAATCCCATAAGGCGCCGCTGTAGTGAACGTCAAAAGAGGTGCTTGCGCCTGCTTCCAAGGGAACGGGTAAAGTGAGTGTCACCGCAGATCCGTCGCGCTGATACGGCAGCGTTGACTCGGTGATCGTCAACTGGCTGTTCAGCGAAAACGTGATCTGATGGAGGGGCGTTTCACCGCGATTGACCGCCTCAATTTGCGCTTCAAAGCGCGGCAGCGCGGGATCATCCAGATCGAGCGTGAGGTCATATCGACTGAACCGGTACGGCATTTCTTCCGGCAGGGGAATCACTCGCCCCGGCGCAAAGAGGAATGCAGTCTGCTCATCCATCTGCGCATAGGCTTCCACGACCTGAAGCGAGTAGCTCCGTGCGCCTAAAAGAACGATCATTAGTGCGACGGCAGTAATCACCGTGCTTACCCATGACCGCCGGTAGTGCCGGACGCGATGAACCCGCAGCCCAATGAATCCAATCAGCAGGGCGGCGGCTCCCAGATAAAAGAGGTCATAAAATAGGGGTAAATTGCCCAGCGGGAGCCGCCCCCACAATTCCGAGGCGTTTGCATCTAGCCGGCCATTTGAGGCGAAGGCCAGCAGCAGCGAGGATGGAAAACTTCGCGAGTCAAGCGACGCGGGAACAATCGCACTCGCCAGCCAAACCAGCCCGAATAGAGGATACATCCAGCGCTTGATTCCGATGGTCACCTGAACGAGCGCGATCGATAAGGAGACGAACGCGAAGGCGATTAGGCTTTCCAGCAAAAAGACCGGCACCAGTTTGAAAAACGTCTCCAGCGTGCCTAGGGCAAGGATCACGCCCAATGGGGCGATGAGAAAGAAACTGGAAGCGGCCATCACCGCCAACCAGCGGCCTAGGTGGATCTCGGTGCCGGTTGGGTACGCCGTTTCGAGCGGCTCAATGCGCACCCGTGACGCGCGTGATGCACTGCCCACTGCGAGGACGATTACCACCAACATCAGCATGGGGATCAACCCCTCGCTCATCGAGAACACGGTACCGCTCGCGGAGTACCGGAACTGCTCGTTCCCATAATTGGCGATGATCCACGCTGCCGACAGCAGATAAAACAGGGCGTATCCCCAATTCCAGCAGATGAGACGGAGTTCCAGCCGAAATGCAGTCAAAAGGCGTGACAGGCTAGGCATAGGCCACCGCCTTTTGCGCTTTCGTATGCACCATAACCGCCACATAGCCGTCCTCTAAGCCCGGTTGGACTAACGCTCCCCGCCCAAAGGGGTTTTCATATGCAATTAGCCGCAGCACCATTCGGTGATCGGCGGCGCGGCTGGAAATAATCGTATACTGCTCCTCAACGCGTTCGTATTCTGCCGGATCAATCTCGATTTCCCAGACTTTACTGCTCGCCCCTGCAATCAAATCGGCAGGGGTGCCAGTGAAGATAAGGCTCCCCCGGTTCAGAACAGCGACTTGATTACACACAGCCTCAATATCCGCCACGATGTGAGTAGACAAAATCACGGTACGCTGGCCGGAAATGCGCGCCAACAGATTGCGAAATCGGATACGTTCTTCGGGGTCAAGGCCGGCGGTCGGTTCATCGACGACCAGCAGCGTCGGGTTTCCTATCAAGGCTTGGGCAATGCCGAGCCGCTGCTTCATCCCACCGGAAAACTTTCCCACTTTTCGCTTCGCGTCTTTGGTCAGGTTGACCTGTTCCAGCACCCGTTCCACCTGTTCGCGCCGCTCAATGCGAGACAGATTTTTCATCGTGCCGACATAATCCAGCAGTTCGTAGGCATTCAGCCCTTTGTAGAAGCCGAATTCTTGGGGAAGGTAGCCGAGGTTCTGTCGAATGTGGTGCGGATCACGCATCACATCCCAGCCATTGACCATCACCTGCCCGGAGGTGGGGCGCAGTAGGGTGGTGATGATTTTCATCAGGGTAGTTTTGCCTGCACCATTCGGCCCCAGCAAACCAAACATGCCGCTGCCGATATTCAGTGAAACCGATTCTAGTGCGCGGAACTTGCCGTAGTCTTTGACGAGTTGGGTGATCTTTACGTCCATGCGACCTCTTGCTCAACATCCTTTCCCACATGACGAGGACGCGGGCCAAAAGGTTTAAATCTGGCATGGAACAGCAGAGCACACTCACGCGGATACCGCTTGGCGGCTATCGGTTGTATGGCGTTCGTGACCTTTTTCAACGAGCATTAACGGTTCCCGTTGAAAACCAGACTCTAATCAATAAATATCAATCAATCTTAAGAAACTAATTCACGAAAATCGAGGAGAATGTATAAATAGGGGCGCCTAAACGAAGGGGTTGTGATATGAGTGAGCTAACCTTTCCCTTAGGAGCAGTATGCACCCCTATTTAGGAGCATTTTGCTTGAGTGAGGAATTCCGTCATGCCCAAGATCTTGGTCATTGAAGACAATACGGATATTCAGCAGGAAGTCATTGGATGGCTTCAGTTTGAAAATTACGAAGCTATTGGTGCGTCCAATGGACGTGAAGGATTAGACCTCGCCTTCCAACACCTTCCTGACCTGATCCTCTCTGACATTCTGATGCCGCAGATGGACGGTTATCAGGTGCTGTATGAGCTTCGAATTCATCCCGAGACGGCATTGATCCCGTTTATTTTTGTCACCGCCAAGAGTGAACGTCATGAGCTGCGCTACGCCATGGAACTCGGCGCGGATGACTATATCTCGAAGCCCTTCACTGTGGATGAATTGTTACAGGCTGTCCAGAAGCGCTTGCAGCGTCACACAGGCTACCAACACAGCGCGGATCAGCAGGTGCTGACGGAACGGCAGAGGATGTTCCGCACGCTGCCCCATGAACTTCAGACTCCGCTCGTGGGTGTCTTAGGAATCGGAGAACTGTTGCAGCAGAACGCCCATACCTTGACTGCGGAAAACATTCGAGAGTATGGAGAGCTTCTGACGATGAGCGCTCAGCGCCTGTACCACGTTACAGAAAATTTTCTGCTTTACACTAAACTCGAAACTATCGCTCAAAACCCCTCCGAAATGACGCCCGATGCCCCGGTGAAAGCCGAGGAAATACGCAGCATCACCCACAATATTTGTGAGCAGATTGCATCAAATTATCAACGTACTTCAGATTTGTCCTGTGGTGTGGAATCGTGCGCCTTACGAATTGAGCAGAGCGCCCTCAGAAAAATCCTCTTTGAGCTGGTCGACAATGCCTTCAAATTCTCAAAACCCGGTCAGGGAGTCAGGGTACAAGGTGGAGTTCGAGAGGGCAGCTATCATCTGACAGTCTCCGATCACGGGCGTGGGATTACCTCAGAGAATCGATCTCGTTTAGGGGCGTTCGTTCAGTTTGAGCGCTCGGTTTATGAACAGCAGGGTTTAGGGCTTGGCTTGTTTATTGCACAGCGTTTGGTCGAAAACTCCGGCGGCCAACTGACGATAGAGAGTACGGTTGATGAAGGCACAACCGTCTCTGTTTCGCTGCCCGTAGCTTAAAAACTGTTGTGCAGGGAATCCTTCGCAAATTTGAGTCCGCTGCATGGAGCTGCTAGATCCAGATTTTTGAGTCGTACCCAGAGTTTGCGAATACAACTCGTTCGAACAGCAACGTGAAACGAGGATTAGAACCTATCCTCCCATCTGAATGTGAAAGGGTGACTCAAACTAGGTCACTTTTTTGATTCATCCTACTCCTACACTACAAAGAAATAAACCCGTATATAAGGTTATTCGACTTAATTTTAAGTAAACCCTCACGTTTTTATCCATTCACCGCGTGTTTATAATTGAAAACATGATGAGTGTTTGGTCAGAAGTGGATCATGTTGACCGTACCCACAGCGAGAAATGACACCGGTGCCGTACTTTTTTTGACTGACTCCCCGTCAAAAACGCAGTCCCTCATTGAAACACTAAAAGCGACGTTCGCTTGTAACGAGCGGCAGGTATCCACGCTAGACGAGCTGGATACCGCACTGAAAACGCAGTCGTGGGATCTGCTTGTATGTGATTTTGAGATGCTTGGGCCTGAGCCAGCAAACGTGATGGCGCGCATTCAACAGGATCAACCACAGGCATCCCTCATCCTTGTATCGACCTGTGGGACGATCCGCGATGCTGTGGAAATGATGCGTCTGGGCGCGCGCGGATTCGTTGAATGGGCAGATCACGCACGCTTGATTGACCTCGTGCGACAGGAATTGGAAGCCCGTTCTTCAGCACATCTTTCGACAAACGCGCTGACGACCCAAGCGCGCTGTCAGAATATCTTGGACGAGCAGGTCGAACTGATCTGCCGCTATGATGCCGATTTTCGGCTTACTTTCGTCAACCGTGCCTACAGCGCTTGGTGGGGGCAGCCGCCCGAAGTCTTGATAGGCACTCTCTTGATTAGTCATATCCCAGAGTCGGATCGTGAGCAAACCGTTGCTCATGTGAAAGCCCTCAACAGGGATCATGCCACTATCACGGCGCTGCACCGAACGACAAAACCGGGTGGGACAGAACACATCATAGAATGGACGGATCGCGCGCTGTTCGATGAATCCGGGCGTTTCTTGGAATATCAGGGCGTAGGGCGCGATGTCACCGAGCGAGAGCATCAGGCCGCACAGCTAAAGGCGCTGATGACGGATTTGGAACGCCAACGGAACCAGCTTGACAGCCTCCTAGATACGATTCAGGAGGCCATTTTCGCCGTATCCCTGCCGGATCGACAGCTACTTTATGCCAGCGCATCCGTCGATAAGATTCTGGGGCGTTCGCTGCACTGGGTTCTCGAGAATCCAGATAATTTCAGACAGATGGTTCATCCGGATGATTACGAGCGCGCAGTCGAAGCGATGCGCACATGCCTTCGAGAAGGTTACGCCGAACTGGATCTGCGCATCATCTGGCCGGATGGACAGGTACGGTGGCTGCAACGGCAGGCATGGCTCAGTTTCGATAACACGGGGAATCCAATTCAGGTCATCGACGCGGCACGCGATATTACTGTGCGCAAGCAGGCGGAACTGGCGCTCCAACGTTATGCACGGCGGCTGGAAATTCTGCATGAAATTGACCTAGGCTTGATTCAAGGCGCATCGATCCCTGACCTGTTGAATACAACGTGTGCTCGCCTAAGCACGCTATTTGAGTGTGAAGAAGCGGTGCTTTTTTGATCGATTCTACTCAGGAGGCCATCCTGTTTGGCGGTATCAGTGCGGTGCCCGCTTCCATTCAGGACTGGACGCGCATTCCGCTAACGCCAGCAATCATCGGCGAATTCGCACAAGCAGGTTCAAAGTTGTCGATGATATTCAAGCCCTCCCCGAAAACTATCTGATTTATCAGCGTGCCCGCAAGCTGGGGATGTGCGCGATCTGCCCTACGTGTGCGGATGACGCTGAATGGTCAGGATATTGGAGTATTGATCTTAAATTCGACGAAACCGGGCTTGTTCACGCCTGAATATCAGCAAATTGCAACGGAAATCAGCGATCAGATAGCCATCATGATTCACTGGAAGCAGCTTGCCGATGCGCTGGCCCGGAGCGCTGCCGAATTGGAACAGCGGGTGATCGCGCGTACGGCGGAATCCCAGGCCGCCAACGATCGACTGAATGCGATCTAAACAACAGCCATGATGGAATTCTGGTTGCCAGATCGCGATCTGAACATCCTGCAATCCAATCCCGCTTTCAATCAACTCCCGTCTGTCACTTCGGCGGAACACCCGAACCGAAACCTGCTCGCCTATCTCGATCATGAAAGTGCCGTGCGGTGCATTCTGCTACCGAAAAATGTGCTAACTGACCAGCTTGCCGCCCATATCGAAGTCACCGCGCAGGATCAAGACGGTAACCCTGTTGAATGGAACTTGGGCTTGGCTTTGTCTGCGACGATGGGCTGGTCGTGACGGTTCAAGTGACATTACCGAACGAAAACAGATCGAACGCCAGCTTTCGGTATCATGCTGATACAAGAAAATATGTCCGATGCAGTCATCGTTCCAGATAGCGAATATGCACATTAAGAGCTGGAACAAGGCGGCAGAGCGTATCTACGGTTGGCGTGAATCAGAAGTATTGGGTCGGTTAGCCAACGAGATTGTGCGGTCAGATTTCGCTACCCCTGAGGAACGAGAGCGAGCACTCCAAATGCCTCTCTACCGGGTGGTGGCAAACTGAAATCTCTCAGCATCGCAAAGATGGCAGCTCTTTATGTCTTTAGGCTCGGTGACGGTCGTCCAAGATGCGGATGGAAAGCCCATCGGTATCATCGCAGTCAACCGTGATATTACCGAACGCAAGCAAACTGAAGCGGCTCTGGCGCAAAGTGAAGCGCATTATCGTTTGTTGGCGGAAACATTGAAGACATCATCATGACGTTTTCGATGGATTCTAGCATTACCTACTTCAGTCCGTCGTCCCAGAAGTTTCTGGGCTATTTGCCGGAAGAAGTCGTGGGCACCTTCCACAGTGATTACATTCACCCGGATGATTATCCACACGTTGTCGATCGAACTCGGCAGGCCATCGCCGTCGCCGAAAGTCCTGCAGCATCAGTTTCCGGCTTCGGCACAAGGCGGGGTATATCTGGCACGAGTATACCACGATCCTGCGCGAGCCTGGAGACCGGCAAGGTCATCGATTTTATTGCGGTGTTACGCGACATCACCGAACGCAAACAGGCGGAAGCCGCACTGCTCGAACGGATGAAAGCGGAACAGGCCTTCGAGGAGTCGCTGAAAACACCGTAGCCGAGATCACGTTGGAATTAACACCGATCGCTGACCTCGATACGTTTTATCGACGTGTGGTGGAATGGGGGACAGCACGCTTAGGGTTCGACTGGCCTGGGATTGTTCCTCTACGAGCCAGCAACCGGTGCGGTGATCGGGAACCTATGGCACGGACGCTCAGGGCAAAGTGTGTGAGGAGCATCACCTGCGCTCGGTGCCGAGCAGACGGCATTATGGGACGCGCGATCCGCAGTTCGATCGCTTCTTCCTTGAAGATAACACAGGGCTTCGCGGCAGCAGTGCAGAATTCGTAGGAGCGGGCTGGAACGCCGCCGTTATTCTATGGAATGGTTCCAAGAGCCTTAGGTTGGCTCACCGCCGATAATCTGATACGGCAGGAACCCGTTTCATGCGGCTGCTGAACCTGCTGAGTCTGTATGCATTGACCGTGGCAATCTCCTTGCTGAAAAGCAGACGCGCTATGCGCTTCAGCAAGGGGAAGCGCGCCACCGGCAGCTCTTTGAAAATAACGCCGCCATAAACTCCTGATTGATCGTCATACGGGTGCGATCGTCGATGCCAACCTGCTGCCGAATACTACGGTTATCCGTTGGAAGCGCTGAAGACGATGAACATCCGTCATATCAATGTGCTCCCGGCGGAAGATATTGGTAAGAACATAGAAACCGCATGGCGTCGTGAGCAGGGCATTTTCGAAGTCCGCCACCGGTTAGCCAATGGCAGCATCCGTGATGTTAACATCTTTACAGGCCCTTTGGCGCTTCAAGGTCAGGAGCTTCTATTTTCGATCGTCATAGATGTTACTGAGCGCAAACAGGCCGAGAACGCACTCAAGGCGAGTGAGGCGAAGTTCCGTCTGCTGGTCGAAACAATGCGCAGTGGTTTGATTATGGGAAATGACGAAGGCCATGTGACCTATGTCAATGATCGGCTGTGCGAAATGATCGGCTATACCCGCGACGAGCTTTTAGGGACAAGCGTGTATGACTAAGTGACGCTGAAAACGCCGCGATCATACGTCGCTACGCTGAACACCGCCGCCATGCAGCAACCTCTTCCTATGAATTAACGATCAAACACCGGGATGGCCATGAGATAAACGTGCTTTGCCTACGATACACCGCTGTTTGATACTGCGCAGCAGGCCATCGGCGCTGTGGTCGTCGTGACCGATATAACGCTGCAAAAACAAGCAGAAAAATCCTTCAGCAGGCGCACTCCAAGAAGAAAAGATGTTGGGCGGCGTTTCGAAATCCCGCTTTGTGTCAATGACATCGCATGAATTCCGAAATCACATGCCGCCATCCTAGCATCTACCGAAACGCTAGTGCAGTACCGGGATCGGATGGATACCCCGCAGATCGATCTCCGTTTAGACAAAATCCAGCAGCAGGTCAAACACCTCAACAGCATTGTGGAGGACGTTTTGAATCTGTCTCGCATGCAGTCCGGGGGCATCGAATTTAAGCCTGCACCGGGGGATCTGTCAGCGCTGTGCAGGCAGGTCGTCGATGACTTTGAAAGTCAGACGGCGCATCAAGGGCGGGTGATCTATACCTGTCCGTCGTCACCGGTCATCAGTTTCTATGACGGACGCCTTTTGCGCCAAACAATTACCAATCTGGTCTCCAATGGGCTGAAATATGCCCCTGTTGACACGCCCGTACATCTGACTTTAGTGGCCGATCCGAAGCAGGTGATCATCACGGTTGAGGATCAGATTGGCATTCCAGCCGAAGATTTGAAACGCTTGTTTGAGCCTTTCATCGGGCCTCCAATGTGGGCGCCATCTCTTGGACAGGTCTTGACTGAGCATCGCCAAGCAGGCTGTTGAGCCCACAACGGCAGCCTGACCGTGGAAAGTCGAGTAGGCATTGGCACCACCTTCACAATTTGCATTCCAGTACAGGTGAACTAGGGTAAGTGCGGTCGGGATGTAGGTGACATCCATTTTGGGTTGGAACGTTGCGCGCAGTTCGTGGTACACGACGCGGTAGGCCTCTATAAACCGGTCAACAACAACACCGCTTCCGTGAGAATACGCTGGCACTGCCCTTCAGCCAGTACCGTCGAACTATCCACTGCCCATACGGTTTCAATCATGGTTCCAGCAGCAAGCATACTGAGTACGCGGAAGCGATTGATCTGCGGCTCGACATTAAACGTACCATCGGTGAGATATCTGAGAGGTACATCGATGCCGGTTCACTTCTGGCGGCGCTGGGCAACGAACGAATTTGGGACGGATGATGCAGCGGTGAATGCGCAAATCACGGCCCACATCTTCCTCTCGATCCGGTCATCTTGCCACCTAGATCACGCGCGGGATGTCGCCAATTCTCATCCCGCACGCTGCACAAAACAACTAGCGTGAGAAACAGGTTGTTATTCGTTCGCCGCGGGCACGCCCCACACCCGCACTGTGCCATTTGAACTGGTAGATGCAAGCATAGTACCGTTGACATTAAAAGCGAGGTCGCTCAAAAAATGCGGCCAAGGCTCTGAGAACACGGTCTCAAACCGAATGTCCCCTGTGCTAATGTCCCAAACTTGCACGATACTATCTCGTGTGTTCGGCGTTTCACTGGGTACCACATATCCTATTGCCACCAATGGCTCAGAAGGGTGTGCGGTAATTGCTACCATAAGTGACCAAGGTTCTTCAGCGAGGTTAGGAGCCGCTAGAAAGTCTTCTCGAATCCCTGTTCTGTTGATTGTACTAAAGCCAGTAGCTGTCAGATAGACAACCTGATCATCAAAAGCGGTCACGAGTATTCGAGTACCCCTTACCGCGTTTTCGCCAATGACTTCATGATCTCCCGAAGCAATCTGCCACTTATACACAGATCCGTCCGATGTAGACAAATATGCGTATTCACTATCTCTGCTGAAATCAACGCCTGTTCCGAAAATTTCATCAATCTCCGTTGTTTCTCGATCAAGCGAGAAAAGTGGATCGCCTGATAAAATGTCGAAGACTTGAAACAGGGTGGTTGCCAAAGCGCCTCTTTCTGGCGCTCCAATTGCAGCAGCAAGGTATTGATTGTTAGGGGAAATAGCGATATTAAAAAGTGGCTCTGATGCTTGCTGTGACACTAGGTTAAGCAAGGGAGCAAGTGATCGAATGTCAAAGACAGTAATAGAGTTGTTTTGACCGACAATACTGACTAGCGAGTGATCTGGACTGAACGCCAATGCGCGAACATTGAATAATTCAATGTTCATCTGCCTTGCGATTGGTACCTGCGGATTGAGTAAAACGACCCTGTTTTGATCATCACGCTGAAAATCCCCACTGATCAAAAGTCGTTCATCAAGAGAGCCAAACTCCACTTGATATTGCATGAACTGTGATGTGCCCTGCACAATCGTGACCTCAGTCAGATGAGCAGCATTATCCGGTGTAATCAACTGATAGGTATCTTCGCCTTGCGCTTGGATGATTCCGAAACAAAGAATGCATAGAAACAACGCCAGAACTCGGATCATTCTTGATCTCCAATCAGCGCTTGTAAATCGGACGATAGAAAATCACATGATGGATCGAGCGAAGAAAAATCCGGCTCAGGAGATGACTGAATAAGGTTTGCATTGTGCTGCACGGCTCCAGCAGCGGCCCACACTACTCGATTTGCCTCTAACCAGCAACCAATATGGCTCGTTGACAGACGGAGGGATATTCAACCAATCATAAATTTCAATGTTCACGGATGATAATTCGCGTTGATACTCCTGATCGCGCACCCAGTTCAGAAAGGCCTCGGCGGTCGTTTGCCCCGCCCATCGATACGCCAACTCTCATCCCGCACGCTGCACAACACAACTACTGTGAGAAACAGGTTGTTATTCGCTCACCGCAGGCACACCCCATAATCGTACTGTGCCATCTGTGCCACCAGAAGCTAGCAGCGTCCCATCAGGGCTGAAGCCCGCATGTGACGCAAAGCTCAAAGGAAGCCGCCAGTCTACGATCTGCCTTTCCAAATCCCACAAGAGCAAACCATCGCGCGAAGTGATTGCCAAAAGTCGAGTGTGCGTATCAATGGCTACCTCTTCTATTGTCCCTCCGGCACCTTCGACCGTCATTATGGTTTCAACTTGATTAATGTTGGACGGAGCGATCACGCTGCGTTCTGAAACTTGGGCGCTATTTGGGTGGGCTCCCCAAGAAAACAAACAAAACAGAAAGAGAATACTACCCATGCTCTTGTTCATTTGCCGTCTCCTAGCCAATCACAGTTGATATATCTGTGTTTGCGTCTACCCGGTGATAGAAAAAGTGGATCGGATAATTCTCTGCTTGAAGCATTGTCTTCACCGTTCACAAACTCAATAGTATCTTGGGCAATCCAGACCGATCTTTCATGGTTATCTTCGATTAGGAATCGGTTGAATCCGTCTTAATCATGATGGAGAGCTTCTTCGCCACGCTCAAAGCTGAATGGGTTGACCCTCGCTATGTCCTCAATCGCGGATCACCTCACCCCTCTTTCATTCTGTCTAGCGGACAATTTCTGTGTCCATCACGAAACGAGATGAAATAAATGATAATAAACAAAATGGAGCACCTTCATGTGCTCCATTTTGTAGTCTATTCCTTCCGCCAAACGATCGCTGGTTTTACGGCAGCGGATGCCCCAACCAGACGGAGTCATAGTTCGGGGTCATGAGGAACACTGGCACCCATACCGGCGTCGCTTCGCAGGCGATCCAGATGTGATAGTAGCCCGGTTCGGTGCCAATGATCCACCAGCTTGTGCCACCGGGGATCACAATATCCGTCGTGGAAGCCGGATTTGGATTGTAGTAGGCGAACAGTGTGACAATCACGCGGCCCTGTACCGACCCAATTGGCAGCGGATTCGTGCACGGGACACCCGGTGCCGGAACGGTTGGGGTACCGGTCTGAGTCGCGGTTGGTGTCGCCGTGGGCAGGCTCAGATCGAGTGTCGCGGTTGCCGTAGAGGTCTCCGTGACCGTTGCCGTCTCCGTCGGTGTATTGCTTGAGGTTGCACTGGCCGTTGCGCTCGGGGTATCCGTGGGCGTGCTCGTCGGCGTATCCGTCGCCGTGTCAGTTGCGGTCGCCGTCGCGGTGTTCGTGGCCGTATCGGTCGGGGTTTGCGTGCCCGTCGAGGTTTCGGTTGGGGTAGCGGTGGCCGTTTCGGTCGGTGTATTGGTTGCGGTATCGGTCGCTGTGGCGGTATTGGTGGGCGTATCCGTCGCCGTGGCCGTGTTAGTAGGTGTCGCCGTCGCGGTTGCCGTTTCCGTCGGCGTTGCAGTGTTGGTCGGGGTTGGTGTTGACGTTGCGGTGGCGGTGGCGGTCGCCGTATTCGTCGGTGTGGCGGTTGCCGCTTCGGTGATGTTGGCGATCACGGAAGCGACTGTTAGTGCATCATAGTCGGGATCATCCCCGCCTGCACTCAGCGCCAGATGCGTGATCGTCCCGGTATGAGCCCCTTCGACCAGTCCATCATTGACCGCCGTCACTGTCACCGTCTGCGGAATGTTCCAATCCAGATCGGTGAAAACCAGCAGCACGGCATCCGCTGTGACCTGTGTATCGACGTTGATGTCGACATACACATCGACGTGCGGTTTGCTGGTCAGCACGACCGTGTAGGTGTCGGTCGCCCCGCCTTCGACGACATCGGTGCTGCCGCCGGATTCGGTGATGAGCACCCCTGCGACGTCATTGTCGGTGATGTTCGATTCGGTATCGGCTATCGACAGCGCGGCGTAGACACTATCGCTGCTGCTCACGCTGAATCCAATATAGCCCGGATGCGGCGTCCCTTCCGCGTAATCGTCATCGACCGCCGTGACCGTGACCAGCTTCATCTGATTCCAATCGGAAGGCGTGAAGGTCACATCGGGGACGTCGGTCGTCACCTCCGTCACGGGATTGGTGTTGAAGGTGATGGTCACATCGGCGGTGGGCTGGGAAGCCAGCACGATGCCGAACACATCGGTCGCCCCGCCTTCGGTCACATCGACCGTCCCATCACTTTCGAAGATGATCACATTCGCCGTGTCATTGTCGCTGATCGTGCCCGTGTCGCTGAGGGTCGCTCCCAAGGTGTAAAGGGGATCTGCGGTCAGAGTCAGCGTGACCGTTTCGTTGGTTTCGGCCACGCTGTCATCGACGGGCGTGATCAGGATGTCCACAAACGACTGACCCGCCGGAATCGTGGCCGAACCGGTCAGCGTGGGCGTGTAGTCGGTACCGTTGAGGGCGCTGCCGCCGAGCGTGTAATTCACCGTGAGCGCGCTGACCGTGCTCGCGCCAGTCCGCGTGACGCGGAAGCTGATCGTGTCGCTGCCCAGCTCTGCACCGGCGTTATCGGTCGCACTGAGCGTCACGGTGGGCAGTGCTGGCGTAAACGGTGATTCATACGCGCCCATATCGACCGTCGTCTGCTGGATGCGCGCGTTGTTTGCGAGGTCTGTTGTGATGCCACCGGGGATCAGGCTGTTATCGCCCGCGTTGATGGCGATACTGGCCGCGCTCAGCGTCAAATCCCCATTCAAGGCCGGATCGCCGGTCAGGTTATGGGTGTTCGTCCCATTGACACAGCTCAGCCCGCCTTCGATCAGGCTGTTCTGCGCATTGATCGTTCCGATGGCAAGGGTGCAATCGCCGCCGGAGGATGCATTCGCAGCAATGCTGTTACGGAAATTGAGCACAGCACCAGCGTTATAGAGATTGCCGCCATCGGTCGCTGTATTGCCACTGAAGGTGCTGTTGGTCACGGTCAGGGTGTCCATGTTATGGACAGCGCCGCCTGTAGTGCCTGCGGTAGCACCGGTGATCGTGCTGTTGGTGATGGTCATGCTGCTGTCATTGAGGATCGCACCCCCTCCGGCACCCGAGGATCCACCGCTGATGCTGCTGTTCGTGATGGTTACAGAACCCATGTTGTTGTAGAGGGTGCCGCCTGAGGAGTTCGCGCGGTTCCCACTGAAACTGCTGCCGGTGATCGTCAGGCTGCCAATGTTGTAGATTGCGCCGCCTATCTGCCCACGGTTGTTACTGAAAATACTGGCGGTGATCGTCATAATTCCACTGTTGTAGATCGCGCCGCCTGTAAAGGCGAATAAGACGCCGCTGCCGCAATTGCTGAGGGTGCTGTTGGTCAGGGCTACAATGCCATCGTTTTGGATCGCACTCCCAAGCGTGTTGGTGAGCACCAGCCCATTCAGTGTGGCATTCTTGGCCCCTAGGACGCTGATGAGGGGGTCTGGACTGCTAAGCGTGACCGTGATCACCCCTCCACCATCGATCGTGAGCGTTGTGGCGACGTTTGGCAGCGGAGTGCTTAATCCAATGCTACCTGTCACCGTGAATGTGATCGTGTCTGCCCCGGCGATATTGTTGGCATTCGTAATCGCTTGGCGCAGCGACCCATCGCCGCTGTCGTTGAGAGTGGTGACGACGAAATCATTGGCCGGGATCGTTGCGGTGCTGCTCGTGGTCGCGCCGAGGTCATACGCCGCGCCATCGACCAATGCCATTGTCAGTGTGTTATCGGCTTCAGCATCGACGTCATCGAGTGCGGCGAGGTTGACATCAACCGATGCTTGACCCGCCGGGATCGTCACGGTCACGCCATTTCCGCTTTGTGCACTGATCGCGCCGCCCGTGAGGTCGTAGTCGGCATCAACCATCCCCGTGCCGAGGGTGACATTCACAGTGACCACCAGTGCGCTGGCCGTGCTGCCCGTGCGCGTGAGTGCGAAGTTCGCGTTTGCGCCTTCGTTCACGTTGAATGAAGCAGGACTGATCGTCACGGTGGGGAGGAATGTAAGTGTCGATTCATACGCACCCATATCGACCGTGGTCTGCTGGATGCGCGCATTGCCTGCAAGGTCGGTCGTCACACCGACGGGGATCAGGGCATTATTCCCGGCGTTGATGGCGATACTGGCCGCACTTAGGGTGAAATCGCCGTTCAACGCCGGATCGCCAGTCAGGTTACCGTTGACTCCGCTGGTGACCCCGCACGAGCCGTCTTCGATCAAGCTGTTCTGTACGTTGATCGTGCCACCAGCGCTAGAACAATCACTGCTGCTGCTGTTCGCCAAAATACTGTTACGGAGGTTTACCGTCGCACTCTCGTAGGTGATGGAACCGTTGGTCGAAGTATTGTTCGTTAGCGTGTTATTCGTGACGGTATACGTACCCGCTCTGAGATAGAGTGCGCCTGCTGAGTTGGAGGAGGTGTTGTTATAGAAGAGGTTGTTGGTCAATGTGCCAGTTACGGAGCCGCCATTGTTGTTCGAGGCACGTATAGCCCCGCCACCAAATGACACCGATAATGACCGATTGTCATGGAAAATGCTGTTGGAGATACTCAACGACGTTCCATCGTAGAATATCGCGCCACCTACGCTTGACGCCACATTGTTGATGAAATAGACGTTGAACACATTCAATATGCCCCCGGCGTAAATACCTCCGCCGAGACTGTTTGACCCATCCCGGATGGTCAAATTGGATACATTCAGTGTATTGCCTGTTGCCAACGTGAGGACGCGCCGCGCACCATTCCCGCTGAGGATTGTATTTGCAGGGCTGTTTCCGATAATCGTGATCGTACTGACAATATTTGGCATGTCAGATAGATACGCAATTGTGCCATTTGCCGCCGCCGTGAATGTGATTGTGTCTGACCCAGCGATATTGTTGGCATTCGTAATCGCCTGCCGCAGCGAACCATCGCCGCTGTCGTTGAGAGTGGTGACGACGAAATCATTGGCTGGGATCGTCGCTGTGCTGCTCGTGGTCGCGCCAAGGTCATACGCCGCGCCATCGACCAATGCAATTGTTAGCGTGTTATCGGCTTCGGCATCGACGTCATCGAGTACGGCGAAGTTAACATTGACAGACGCTTGCCCCGCCGGGATCGTCACGGTCACGCCATTTCCGCTTTGTGCGCTGATCGCGCCGCCCGTGAGGTCGTAGTCGGCATCGACCATCCCCGTACCGAGGGTGATATTCACAGTGACCGCCAGTGTGCTGGCCGTGCTGCCCGTGCGCGTGAGTGTGAAGTTGGCGTTCGCCCCTTCGTTCATGTTGAATGAGGCAGGGCTGATCGTCACGATGGGCGTGACGAAACTGGGTGGTGTCCACGAAACACTTGCACAGGTTGCCCCAGCGATGGTTGGTGCGCTGGTGAGCCAGTTCCCACTTGGGACAATGCTCCCATCAGCCGCGCCCGCGTTGATCAAGCCAACGTCCACATCAGACTCACTGTCGTTGGCAGCTACACCGTCACCGACGATGCTGTCACCCCCGCTGATAGCACTGCCTCCACCCACTTCCGTGATGCGCGGTCCCCAGAGTGTCCCCCACCAGTTGCCGGTCGATGTCATGTCATTGGAGACTTCGGTATCGACAATGGCTGTATTGCTGTTATTGACAATGCACGACCCAGTGAGCGAATCGGTGCCGCCGCTGACTGAATAGTATGCCCCACCGTTGGCAGCGATGTTCGACTCAATGCGGCTGTCGGTAACCGTTATATTCCCCTGATTATTGTAGATCGCGCCACCATTACCGGGGCTGCTGTTCCCGGTGAAGGCACTACCGCTAATTTCTAGTGTACTGAGGCTAGTTTTGTAGATGCCACCGCCGCTGCTGGAAGCACTGTTGCCGCTGAAGGTGGTATTGGTCACTGTCAGGGTGCCGCCATTGCTGTAGATGCCGCCGCCAGTCGCAGCGCTGTTGCCGCTGATGGTCACGTCGGTTAATGTGATCGTGCCATTATTCAAAGAGAGTGCACCACCCCGTGCGGCGCCGCCAGATACCGAATTCCCTGTGAATAAAGAGTTGGTGATCGTAAGGGTAACGTTTCGCTGTGCAGAGACAAACAACGCACCGCCATCCGTGCTACTGGTACCAGACGCAGAGTTATTGGTAAGAGTGACCGACTCGAGGGTAACGGTTTTATCGCTGTTGATATAGACTGCACCCCCTCCCGTAGCTCCTCCCGTCACTGTGGCGGAGTTGCCCGAGAAGGTGGAATTTGTAATGCTGAGTGTGCAAAGGATACAGGAAATGGCACCGCCTGACTGACCACTTGTTGAAGTCGTCATGGTGTTATTGTTGAAGTTCGAGTTGGTGATCGTCAGCGAAGCGGGATTTGTATTACCGTTAATATAGATCGCACCGCCACCAGATGTCCCGCTCGAATGGTTATTTGCAAAGGTGCTGCTGCTGATATCAATCGTGCCACCGCTTGTTAACCCAATCGCACCGCCGCCGCTGCCCTGCGCATAACAATCGGAAAAGGTTACGTTTGCGATCGTCAGGGTGGCGGTGTTTATAAGCCCAATACAGCCGCCGGTAAGCGCGAATGTTGTATTATTTCCGCCGTTTCTCAGGGTCAAATTATTGAAAATGACGCTGCCGGTCGTATTGACTGTGAACACTCGCCAGTTCGCGTTGTTGGGCGTGCTTGCTGCTTCAACGATTGCTGTGCCGCTGATAGGTTCAATCGTGACGGGCTGCGTAATCGTTGTCAGTGCGCTCGAAAGTGTATATGTCGCACCGTTTGCCAATTGGATTATATTCGGGGCAGATCCAATGTTGGGGCAGTCTGCAGTCGCTGTTTGATTATTGGAGGCCACAATCGCTTCGCGCAGTGAGCAAAGACCATTAACCGTATTGTTGTCGGCAGTGGTCGTCACCGTTTGCGTGCCGGCGTAAGCAGGTTGTGTGGGGATCAGGCTGATGCTCAATAGGAGTGCAATAAAGAGGGTTAGCCAACGAGTCAACAGCTTACGAGAATGACGCATGCTTAAGCCTTTGCATGGATAAGGGCCAATATGAAAACATGTCACTAAACGGAATCATCCCGTTAATGCAGCTGCGATGCTTATGAGACTTTGGGGGTATATGATTTCCTGACAGCTAACCAGTATATCAAGGAATTTGAGCGAAAAGTTCGGTTGTTTTCGCCTACATGCGGAAATTTACTCTATTCATGAATTTGCTTGTAGTAACCGTTGGTGCTAGTTGAAAAAAGGTCACGAAACTCATACAACCAATAGTCGCCAAACGAATGGTGAGCTTCACCCCGCCGAATGGAATAAAAACTTGTCCTGAAAATAGTGTTGTTCAAACTGGTCAGGACTGAGATAACCAAGGGCAGAGTGCAGCCTCAGGCGGTTGTACCAGCCCACAAGATAAGCAAACAGTTCAACGCGAGCCACCTGCCGGGAAGGAAAGCGGTAATCCGCGCATTCGGTTTTGAGCGTGCCGATGCAGCTTTCCATCAAGGCATTATCATATGGGTCGCCCGTTCCGCTCATGGACACGATCACGTCTTGGCTTGCCAACAACCGCTGGTAACTGAAACTCGCGTACTGACTGCCGCGGTCGGAATGATGCAGCAGCTCGCCTTTGGCAGGCTGGCGTTGAGCGAACGCCATGCGCAAGGCGCGTTCCACAAGGTCGGACCCCATGTGCTCGTCCATCGCCCAACCGACGATTTTGCGCGAGAAAATGTCGAGCACCAACGCGAGGTACAGCCAGCCCTCCGCCGTGTCGATATAGGTGAAGTCCGCGACCCATTTCTCATTTGGACGCTCAGCGCTGAACTCCCGCTGCAAGCGGTTCGGGGCGATGGGAAAAGCATGGCGACTGTCGGTGGTTCTGACGCGGCGCTGGCGACGGTGCTTGGCAACCAGTCCGTGTTGGCGCATCAGCCGGGCGACGCGCTTGCGGTTGCACACCATGCCCTGCTTTCGCAAGGCAGCCGTCACCCGCGGGCTGCCATACGTGCCGCGACTGTCCGCAAACACCGCGCGAATGTGCGCCACCAAGTGCTCGTCTCTGTCTTTCGTTTTGGCGCGCTGCCGACGCTGCTGCCACGCATAGTACCCGCTCACGGATACGTGCAGCACATGGCAGGCGCGCTGGACGGGCAGGCTACCACGCTCCGCCTCGATGAGCGCGTACTTCATCGCACATCCTCCGCGAACAACTTGAGTGCTTTTTTTAAGAGCTCCCGCTCCGCCTTCACCAGCTCCAGTTCACGGCGTAACCGCCGATTCTCCGCTTCCAGTTCCCGTTCGTCGCTGGGTTTCACGTCTCCGGTTTCCGGATGCAGGCGATACCGCTGTTTCCACTTGTTCAGCAAGCCCGGCGTGATCCCCAGATCGTTCTCGATCTGACGCACACTCTTGCCACTAATTTCCAGCAGGCGCAGCGCTTCTTGCTTGAACGCTGCATCATATTTCCGCTTCTCTACTGCCACGGCTTTCACTCCCTTTCGTCGAGTATAACGGACATCCGTTTCCTCCACGACCGGGGGTAA
>JAXLWG010000035.1:0-57391 GCA_046328615.1 Anaerolineae bacterium
ACCGACCGATCATTCGCGTATGAAACGCGGAGGCCAACCAACGTGCCCATCCTGAAGGAAGGCGAAATCAATCTGATCACGCACAGCACCGATCAAACGCATAAGCTCGGCGTGCGCTTAGGCATGCTGCTGCAAGCGGGCGACGTGATCTGCCTTTCCGGCGACATGGGCGCGGGCAAGACGGTTTTTTCGGCAGGGATTGGTGTGGGCTGGGGGGCGCTTGAACCCGTCACCAGCCCCACTTTCAACCTCGTCCATGAGCACCGCCGCGCCGCCGATGATCAGCGCCTCCATCACATCGACTGCTACCGCCTCACCGGCAGTGCCGATGTCGATTCGATGGGTTGGGAGGACATTCTGAACAGCAAAGGCCCGGTGATCATCGAATGGGCGGAATTGATCCTCGATGCGCTCCCGAAGCATCATCTATGGGTCGAACTGCACGTACTGGAGCAAACCCGGCGCAACTTGATCTTTGAGGCGCATGGTGAACGCTACCAGCAGCTTTTAAACGATTTCTTAAACGCGCCGGTCGGAGTCAAATAGGGCTAACAGGGGACGATTAACCAACCGTCACCCCGCCCCACTAACCATCAACCATGCTCCTTGCCATCGATACTGCCACTTCTCACATCAGCCTTGCTTTGCATGATGGTCACGCCATCGTCGGGGAAATCACTTGGCTGTCTGCTAACAATCACACCCTTGAACTCGCCCCGGCAGTGCAGGCCTTACTGTCGCGCGCCCATCTCACTCTCGCGGATCTCACCGCGCTCGCGGTTGCCATTGGCCCCGGCTCGTACAGTGCGCTGCGCATTGGCGTCGCCTTTGCCAAAGGCATTGCCGGGCTGCGCCTTGGAACCGAGACTCCGCTTCCACTCGTCGGTGTGACGACGCTCGACATTTCCGCGCTGGCAGCTCCCCACTTCCCCGGCGATCTGATCCCGGTGGTGCAGGCGGGGCGTACCCGTGTCACCGCCGCCCGCTATACGTGGAGCGACGCCGATGCCCGCTGGCGCATCGCAAGCGAAATGCAAAATTACGCGTGGGAAGACTTGATCGCTGAAGTGCGTGATCGCAAGACGGCGGCATGGTTCACCGGGGAAGTGGATGTTACGGGCGCGCAGGCGATTGCAGCGGCGCAGGGCGCAGGAATCCCGGTGACATTGGTGCCCTCGGCGCTGCGGCTGCGGCGCGCGGGCTTTTTGGCGCAGGAAGCATGGTCACAACTGAGCGCCAGCGAACATGAAGAAGTATCTAAGCGGAATGCACTTTTTGATGCGGCGGCCCTTGTGCCTGTTTATGTGAAAACCAACTTATGACCCTCATTTTACGGTATATGCGCCTGCCCGATGTGCAGGCCGTCGTCGATATTGATCGTGAAGCGTTCGATCCGCCGTGGTCAGCGCGCTCCTATGCCTATGAAATCAGCGAATCGACCTACAGCCACATGATGGTGCTGGAAATAACCAGCCCTGCCGACGATAAGCCGTCGAATCCGTGGAAGCGCTTCATGCAGAACCTCAACGGGCGGCGTGATGATGCGGGTTCGGTGATCGTCGGCTACGGCGGCTTGTGGAATATTGTCGATGAAGCGCACATCAGCACCATCGCCACCCATGCCGATTATCGCGGGCGCGGGTGGGGCGAAATTCTGCTCCTCGGTATGCTGCGTAAGGCCTGCACGCTCAATGCTGCCTATGTGGTGCTGGAAGTCCGCGTGGGCAATACGGTCGCCCAGAACCTCTATAAGAAACATGGCTTTGTCAGTTGGGGTGTGAAGCCGCGTTACTATCACAACAACGGCGAAGATGCTTACGATATGCGCTTGGATCTGCTCGAAGAAGGCGCGCGCGATCGCGTTGAAGCCGCCTATGCCGCGTCACTGGCGAAACATCAGTTTGCCGATCACTATTCGCGCACACCGAACCCCAGCACACGCTAGTTGGGGTATCCCATCAACGTGAAGGTTGGAGCACACCGCACCTACCAACTTAATGATTTTTTGCAGCAGCAAACCAACGCGCTGTCATATTCGCTCCGCTGTAGGGCATAGCAGCGCCCCGCGCTACGCTATGCCCCTACAGCCCCTATCCGATTTTCCATGAGCCAGTCGTTGTAGCCTCTTGTGGTGCGGCGCGGGGAGGGCGAAAATCGACCATTCCCTTCATAATTCGGCATACTGGCTACCCATCCTCCAGCGCCAAGGCGGAAAAAATCATCTTATTGTCCGGGCGATAGTAGATCCGATACTTTTCCCCGTTTTCGAAGGCCTTCACCATTGCCCGTGACAGCGAAAACACCTTGCCGTGTACAGCCAATGTATAGAATCCTGCTCCTCTCCGCAGGTATGTGTATGTCACAGTTGCAGTTCCCTCGACAACGGCGATTTTCCCCGACGCAGCGAACCGCCGTGACCGATCCAGATAGAAGATTAGCCCAATAAGAGGAACGCTCATTATGAGAAGGTTTATCGGCAGTCCAGTTCGGGGCTGATGGGAAACCCAAACGGTCACGAGAATAAGCGCCACGCCGAACCCCGCAATCGCAAGGACACGCCCTTCCTCTAAAAACGCCCGCTGCGACGGGCTGAGTTCTCCGGCCTCATTGTGCGCTAAATCTTCTTCGGTGAAATCGAGTGTACGCATTAGGGCTTGCTGTCGTTCTGCAAGTGGTTTGCTGCTCATGGATATTCCCCCTGACAGGAGAAAAAAACAGGGCAAGCCACCGGCTCGCCCCTAAGAGGAAAATGGAAGGTCTAGCGTTACGGCTAAATGCGGTTTAAGCGTGGGTCAAGCGCATCGCGCATCCCGTCGCCCAGCAGGTTGAAGCCCAGCACCGTCAGCATGATCGCCAAGCCGGGGAAGAAGACTAAGTGCGGCTGTGTGAAGACGCGGTTGCGGCCTTCGCTCAAAATCGCGCCCCATTCAGGATCGGGGGGCTGTGCGCCAAGACCGAGGAACGACAGCGCCGCCGCGTCCAATACCGCCGTGCCGATCCCCAACGTCCCTTGCACGATCAGCGGGGTTAGTACGTTCGGCAGAATGTGCCCGAACAGGATGCGAACGGGGGGCGCGCCCAGCGTCCGCACCGCCGTGATGTACTCATACTCTTTGACTTGCAGCACACTGGCACGGGCAAGGCGCGCATATGCCGGGATCGACACAATGGCGATCGCCAGCAGCGCGTTTTGCAAGCCGGGGCCTAAGAACGTGACGATGGCGATCGCCAGCAGCAGCGAAGGAAACGCCAGCAGCACGTCCATAAATCGCATAATCGCGTTATCGACCCAACCCCCGGCATACCCGGCAACCATGCCCAGCAAACTGCCGATGATGATCGAGAAGAACACGCTGGTGAAACCCACGAACAGCGAAATCTGCGACCCGTACAGCACACGGCTGAACATATCGCGCGCGTTCAAGTCCAGTCCCATCAAGTGTTCGGGTTGTTCCGCCGGGCACCCCAGCACATGAATGCACGGCGCACGACCGGGCAGCGCGCCCTGTCCGCGATGGGCGGGATCATTGAACAACTGAAGATTTGGAGCGTAAGGAGCAATCAGGGGGGCGGCAACCGCAATGATCAGCAGCGCGGCGATGATGATCATCCCCATTATTGCCGAACGGTTGCGGAACAGATTGCGGAAGGCTTCCTGCCACAAGCTTTGTGAGGTGCGGCTGCTCTTGGAAAGCGCGATCTGCGTGGTCGTAAGTTTAGGGACGAGCTTCGTTTGACGTGCCATAGACAGCCCTAGCTCACACGAATGCGCGGGTCAAGGTACCCGTACAGAATATCGACGATGAGGTTGATGAGTACAAAGGCAATCGCGATGAACAGCGTGAACCCCTGCACCAGCGGATAATCCCGCGAGGTGATGCCATCGACCAGCGAACGACCAACTCCCGTCAGTCCGAAAATCGTTTCCGTCAGCACCGCACCGCTGACCAGCAGGCCGAAATTCAACCCGATGATCGTCACAACAGGCAGTAATGCGTTACGTACCGCATGCCCTATCACGACATTGAATTCACGAAGCCCTTTGCTTCGGGCTGTGCGTACGTAGTCTTGTCCTAACGTTTCCAGCACCGCCGACCGCGTCATGCGGGCGATGATCGACATGGGGATCGTCCCAACAGCGACCGCGGGCAGGATCATATACTTGAGCGAGTTCAACAGCAGGTCACCGTTGAGCGTCAAGATCGCATTCAAAATTTTGAGGTTGCCCAAGAAAATCAGCAGCGCAGGTGCATGGTCAGCATCCGCCGCAAGACCCCATTGGACATAAAACGGGACGTAGTTAAACCCGGCGGGGAGCTCACCGCTGGGAGGAAGCGACAGCACCGTGCCGCGTAAACTCACACTGAAAATATACGCCAGCATCAGGCCAAGCCAGAAAACCGGCATACTCACGCCGATGTTGGCGATGAGCATCGTTCCCACATCCACCGCCGAATTGCGGCGATAGGCGGAAATTATCCCTAACGGAATGCCCACAAGGGTTGCAAAGGTGAGGGCAAGGATACCCAATTCCATCGTGATCGGGAGGCGCTCCGCAATCATGCGGCTGATGGGCAGACTAAAGCGAATGGAGTCGCCAAGATCGCCCGTGATAAACTGGCCGACATAAATCGCAAACTGCGTGACAACGGGTTGATCCAACCCGTACCGCTCATTGAAGCGTGCGCAGAGTTCAGGGGTGGCACGTTCCGCGTAAATTGCGGTACAAGGGTCGCCCGGAATGATGCGGGCGAGAAAGAACGTCACGATCAGAATTCCGAGGATCACCGGAATGGAGCTGACGAGTCGACGCAGAATGAAAGCGATCATGAAACAACCTGTGGCGGTTACTGCCTCTCAAAAGACAGGGCTGCTGCTAAAAAGGTAGAGGCGCAGCCCATCAACGATGGCATGCTGCGCCCCTACTCAAACTCCTAAATGATCACGCCTTAAGCGGCGGGTGCATTCAGGAATGCACGGAACAGGATCGTCCAATAGTCGAACGCGCCCGAACGACCCACATGGAGCGGGCTGCCGGCGTCCCACTGAACCGCATACGACGCAACCACGTCGTTGGCGTCGAAGGCCGAACCATCGTGGAAGGTGGCTTCACGGAGCGTGAACGTCCATGTCAGGCCATCATCACTGACGGAGTAATCGGTCGCCAGCGAGGGCACAACAGCCGTACCGCCGACTTCGTAAGCCAGCAGCGATTCGGTGATCTGTTCGCAGACGCGCAGCGATTCGCCGTCGGTTTCGTCAGCGCAGTAAATGCCCGACGGTTCACCGTTCTGCATGAAGACGATGTTGTCGTCGTTCGGATCTTCCATCGCGGCGAGGCTTTCATTGCCCAGCGGGCTGGCCTGCGCGCCGGTAATGCGGGCGAGATAGGCCGTGCCGGAACCACCGTGCGCGATCGGGATCATCGGCGCAACGTCGCGGATGGCTTCGTTCGCCTGAGCATACAGGGCAAGGCGGGCATCCGGGTCGGAAGTCGAAGCGGCTTCATTCAGCAGGCTGACGATCGTCGGATCTTTGGTACCGAACGAGTCATTCGCGCCCTGACCGAAGTGCGCATCAAGGAAGTTGGTCGCATCCGGGTAGTCTGCACCCCAACCCAGCATGAACAGACCAAGCTGTCCAGCGCTGGCGGCGTCGAGGAAGGCACCGGATTCCATCACTTCGATGGTGACATTGATACCGACTTCAGCGAGCTGCGACTGAATGTCCTGCGCGATGATGCTCGGCTGCGGCAGGTATCCACGGACGCGGTCGCGATAGTTCAGCGTCACTTCCAACGGCAGGGTCACGCCCGACTGCGCCAGCAGTTCACGCGCGTGTTCGGGATCATACGGGAACGGCTCAACCGATGCGGTGTAACCGAAGAGTTCCGGCGGCATGAACTGGTCAGCAACCGACGAACCCGGCGGATAGTAGTTGTCAACAATACGCTGCTTGTCGATGGCATAGGCGAACGCCTGACGCACCAACTGATTGTCGAACGGTGCGATGGTGTTATTCATGCCCAAATAGAACACATTCAGACCGGGGCGCGGCAGCAGTTGCAGGTTCGGATCATTGGCGATCACTTCAAAGTCGCCAGAACCGGGGTTGTCGATACCGTCAACCGTACCAGCTTGCAGTTCGACCAAACGGGCTGCGGCTTCGCTTGACCAGCGGATAACGGCAGTTGGCTCGTGAGCGGGTTCACCCCAATAGCTGTCGTTGCGGACGAGGTCAACTTCGTTGCCCAGATTCCAGCTTTGCAGCATGTAGGGGCCAGTGCCGATTGGGCTGTTGACCAAATCGCCACCGCCACCCGTCGCGACCAGATGCTCCAGCGGCTGAATGCCGAGCGACGAGAAGGCGACTTTCTGCGGGAACGCACCATCCTGCACGCACAGTTGGAACTGTACGGTGCGCGGATCCACTGCGGTGATCGACTGAATAATGCCACCGTAATCGCAGCTTTCCGCTGCATAGGCGATGTTGCCGTTAGCGTCGACAGTCAGGTTTGGTGATGCGGGGAGTCCACTAGCATCCTGCGCCATCGAAACGGGAACGGCGATGCCCAGCACCAACACGATCAGCAAACCAACCGTGAGCATGCGAAGCGATTGTTTCATAGAATCGGCTCCTTAAGTGAATGTGATCTCTTGATGAACCCATTATTACGGCTCTGAGCGATGAGTATAATCTGCCCATTGGATGGACTGCAACTTTTCGCCCTTTCATGCATAGGTACACTACAAGCGAGGAAATTGTTCGATTTAAGAGAAGACCGCTGGAATTAGCTGGGTGAGATTATCCAGCAGGTAATCAGGCTGTGCGGCCTCAAGCAGTTCACGTTTCTCAAAGCCGGTACACACGACGGCGACCGGAAACCCTGCCGCCTTCGCGCATTGAATATCGGCGAGGGTATCCCCCACGACTAGCACATCCTCCGCTTGAAAGCGGTGATCGTAGTAATGGATGGCGCGGCTGTGGGCCAGCGGCGGCAGGTGATCGCGTTCCAGCGCTTCATCACCGTAAGCGCCTACCGGAAAATCTGCCGGATCATAGCCCGCCGCGCGCAGCTTGATCGGCGCACTGGAGCGCACATTGCCGGTTACCAATGCCAAGCGGACATCAGGGCGGGCTTTCAACTGCTGCACGCACATCAACCCGCCTGTGCAGGGCTGCACATCATAGCCGCTGATCACGCGTTCCATGCTGTCGCCCATCATCCGGTCAAAATCACCGATCAACTGACCGATGGTATCGACGGTGTATCCTTCGCCGCCGAGGAGTTCCGCCAGCGTCAGCCAGTCCGTTTTGCCGCCGAACACATGCTTGTCCATGCGTTCGCGCACCCGCTCATGAAACGCCCCATCCGGTGGAAAAAAACGCTCCAGCGCGTCGAGCATGGCTGCCCGCCCCGCTCCGCGCGTCCAGACCAGCGTTCCATCGATGTCGAACAAAAACAGCTTCAATGCCTTACCATCCCCATGTGCCGATTCCCCCCTTAAACGGGCCGACAATGTCTTTAGTGATCCACCCGCCGTAAAAATCCCCGGCCTGCGGTTGAACCTTTTCTTCATCGACGTAGCACTCATCCACGCGCGAGGCGTAGAACGCGATGTGATCCTTGATGGCCTCGTAGCCCGTGCTTGGCTGCGCGTAGCTCCACCCGGCATCCTCGCTCGTGCGTTCGCCTACTCCGATCGTCCAATAGCTCGCGCCGCCCTTATACTCGCAGAAAGAGCGCGTCGGGGTGGACTTCAGATATTCCATCTTGATGTCGGCTTGGGGGATATAGTAGCTCGGTGGGTGGCTGGTTTCGAGCACCCGTTTGGCCTGTGTGGTATCCGCGATTACGATGCCGTTGAAAATTACGCGGATGCGTTTGCTGGCTGCTTCAACCCGTGGCGGGCGCGGGTAATCCCACACGGATTCCTGCCCCGGCTGCGGAGTTTGACGCTGAAGTTTGGTGGGCATAGGGTACACCTCTCACATTGGACACCGATTGACTTTTTCGCAGTTTATCGACCGCGGATTGGTATCCAGTGAGAGATGTCTTGGCAAATTTGATCACTCTTCTTTGCGCTCAGTGCTGCTGTCGGCGCTTTGTTCGGTGTGTGGCTTGGCGGTAAAGCGCACCCTTGCCACCCGCATCCCATCCATCTTTTCCACTTTGATTTCATAGGTGGTAAACGGCAGTGTATCGCCTTCAACCGGGATGCGCTGGAGCCGCTCGGCAAAATAACCGCCGATCGTGGTCGAGTCGATCTCCTCATGGGGATCGCCAAAGCGTTCGATCACATCGCCGATGCTGGTCAAGCCATCCACCACATTCGGATCAGGATTCTCGGCTTCCCCGGCAGGTTTCACATCAAATTCGTCTTCTACATCGCCGACGATTTGCTCCAAGATGTCTTCCATCGTGACCAATCCGGCCATTCCGCCGTATTCGTCGATGACAATGGCGATGTGCATCTTACTGCGGCGCATCTGCTCCAAGACTTTATCGACACTCACCGTCGCCGGGATGTAGAGCGGCGTGCGCAGAATCGATGTGATGTCGAAGGTGCTGGTTTGTAGGGTGGCACCCTGCCCCAAAAACGTCGGTTGATTGACCAGCCGGTTGAAGATGTCTTTGACCGTCAGCACGCCGATCACGTTATCGATGTGATCGCGGTAGACGGGATAGCGTGAATGATGCTGATCGGCAATTTGCAGGAGCAGGTCGGCCAGTGGAGTTTCAACATCGATGGCGTGGACTTCGGGGCGCGGCTGCATGATCTCGCTGACTGAAATATCGCTGAAATCGAAGACGCGGCGCAGCAGCACTTCTTCGCTTTCTTGCAGCAGTCCGGCTTCACGGCTGGAATGCACCAGCATTTCCAGTTCTTCGGGGGAATGCACTGCATGGCTTTCGCCCGCAGGGTCGAATCCCAACAATCGCACGACGGCATTCCCCACGCCGTTCATCAACAGAATGACGGGGCGGAACAGATTGTGAAAGACGATCGTTGGGCGGGCAACAATGAGCGATACATCTTCGGGGCGCTGCAAAGCGATTGATTTGGGGGCAAGTTCGCCGAGCACGATATGCAGCATGGTCACCAGCGAAAAGGCGATCACAACTCCGGCGCTGCGCTCGATGGCGAGTGCCGTTTCATGCGGCAGGACGGCTTCTAGCAGCGGCTCAAACAGATGCGCAACGGCAGGCTCACCGACCCAGCCCAAACCCAGACTTGCAAGGGTGATGCCGAGCTGTGTCGCCGCGATATAACGATCGAGGTGCTGCATCGCCTGCTGCGCGGCTTTCGCTCCGCCGCGCCCTTCCTGTACAAGCTGCGCGATTCGGGTTCGCCGTGCGCCCACAAACGAAAACTCGGCGGCCACGAAAAAGCCGTTCATGAACACGAGCGCCAGTACCGCGAGAATCCCGACTGCCGAATCCATCCGCTGTTCCTACTCACTGCAAAATCATTATGTCGCTACGATACCACGATTCGAGCGTGTTTCAGTATTACTCGCTCAATCCCATAATGTGATAAGGCCCCCAATAGCGATTGACATATTCGGCTTGTTCGCGCATTTCATCGGGGGCGGTTTCCGCTGTCATGAGATGAAAGCCGAAGCGCTCGTAAAAGGGCACAAGCGCATCCTCAGCCAGCAGGTACACAGGGCGCGGGGCATGCGCAAGCAGATCGGCGACGACGGCGGCGGCATAACCGCGTTTGCGATAGTCGGGGCGCGTCACAACGCTGTCGAGTTCGTGAATCGCGCCTTCAGGCCGTACCATGCCAATACTGACGATCTTCGGAGTGCTGTTTTCGATGATTTCCAGTACGCGGAAAAAGTGCCAGTCAATCGCATCTGGATCAAGCGGTGCCGAGCGCACCATCCGTTTGATCGTTTCCGCGTCGGCAGCCACTGCCGCACGGATTGTGTAGGTAGGATCGGTCACGTTCCCTATTCTTTCTATCGTTGCGTTTATTCAGGCGGCGTTTCGACCGGTAAACCGTTCCAATCGGTACACCACAACCCTGATGGCCGCCATTCAGCGGTGATACAGGCGGTATAGGCAAATTGGCTGCGCCGAATGAAATCCGTATCGATATTTTTCAGGATGAGCGGCAGCATCATCCAATACAGCCCGCCGTGCGCAATACACACAATTCGAGCATTGGTCGCGCCAAACTGCTCGATCAACCCATTGATAAAGGGGATAAAACGTGCGCGGATGTCGTGAAAACTTTCGCCGCCGTCAATCCGCTGATCGTAGCGCTGGTGAATAACCCAATCATCGAACAGCGCTTGCCACGCCTGCCATGCGGCCTCGTCGGAACGCCCTTCCATGCAGCCGCAGTCGTATTCGCGCAGCGCTTCGGTAATCGTGTAATCGAGGTTCAGCTCATGGGCGACGGTGATACAGGTTTCGATGGCGCGTAGGACAGGGCTGGCGTAGAGGTGTGTGATACCACGCGGTTTCAGGTGCTCTGCGAGTGTCCGCGCTTGTTCACGGCCCGTGGCGGTTAAGCCGTGACGTAGCCCCCGATTCGAGATTTCGCGCCGTTGGTTCGCGTAACTTTCCCCGTGACGTGCGAAATAGAGATGCATGGGTTGTGCCCCTTCGCAGGAATATCGCCGCGATTGGGACAAGGATAACGCGCGTTCGTGAATTCCAAATAAAAAGGGCGGAACCAGCGTTCCACCCTTGGATCATCGTGGTAAGGCGGATTATTCCGCGGTCTTCCCGGTCTGCTGCTGGGCTTCTGGTGCCGGTACTTCAACGGCGATCGCCTGCTTGATCAGGTCGCGCAGGACGGGTTCAGGCAGTGCGCCGGGCTGATTGAAAATCATCGTGCGGTTCTTGATGATCATCAGGTTGGGGATGCTGCGAATTTGGAAGGCCTGCGATAAGCCGGGGTTCGCGTCGGTGTCCACCTTGGCGATCTTGATCTGTCCGGCGAATTCGCCCGCCAGTTTTTCGAGCGCGGGAGCGACGGCACGGCACGGGCCACACCACGCCGCCCAGAAATCGACCAGCACGGGCAGGTCACTGTTCAAAACTTCCTGTTCAAAGGTTGCGTCCGTCACGGCGACGGGTTTATCAATAACGGTCACGGTTTTTTTCTCCTCCGGAGGGATAGGGGTGCTGTCTGACACAGGCGCGTTCGCTTGATACGCTTTCTGGACGATTTCCAACGCCAGCGGGAGATCACTCCCCCAAGGGCGAGAGCGGCGTGCAATTTCTTCGCCGCAGTGCCATGCAATCAAGACGGGTTTGTCCCCTACGTCAAAACGCGCTGCCGTTTTGGGATTTTTCGCAGGATCCAGACGGGCAAACACAAGATTTTGGTTGGCGTCTTCGGTAGCGGCTTTGTTGTAGGCTACTTTGAAATCGCCGCGCAGTCCGTCCCCGGTGGTAAAGAGGACGAGTACCGGTTTGTTTCCCGTGAACACGCTGTCAAAGGTTGCATCCGTCAATTCAAGAGGTTCAGGCATGAAACGGCCCCATCAGAATGGATATGTCACAGTATAGAGACGCACTGTAAAGACCGATCTTACCTGTCTACGATCCGCTGAGATAAATCGGCAAACTGAGCGCCAGCGAGAACAGCGAAAGGAGGATTGAGGCGATGACATACGGGCGCATTTGGGTTTCCAAGAGCGTCATCTGCTGATCGATTTGGTTGGTATCTGGGAGGCCTCGCTTGTGACGATAAATCCATTTGAGCGGAATGCGCATGATGGGGTACACGCCGATCGACCATATCGCGTAGCCGAGCGCTAACACGACGAAGGTCGGGAAACGCTGATCTTCGACTATAGGCAGCATGATAAAGGTGACGATCGCCGTCCAGATGAACATGAGCAGCGTTTTCACGTAGCGCAGTACCAACCGGCGCAAATAAAGGATGTGGCGCACAAGCGAAAGCTCGGTGGTGGCGACTTCTTCGACCAAACGGCGATCGACAGTGCGCGCCAGTCCGAAAGCTGCGTTCAGGCGTTCGACCGTTGCGCGATCCATGCCTTTAGGAATAGCTCCTTGACGCAGCAGCTCATCGTAGCGGCGGCTGCTGGGCAAAATTTCGCCGTCGGTGTTGCGGATCATTTCGTCGAAGTAGGCTTCGCGTTTTTCGTTGCTGAATGGGATAGCGAAGTTGATCGAGGCGGGATTGTACTGGTACTCAAAGATTTGCTCTTTGATGCGCGGGCTTTCATCCGGCGAAAACCCGATGCCAGACAGCGCTAACGAGGGCGTGATGAGATCGTTGGGAAAGCCCGGGGTGTAGATCGAGAAGTAGAAGTGCACCACATCCTTGATCAGCAGATACATCGAATAGATCGGGATGCTGAGGGAGATCGCGAATGGGAACAGCAGTCCCCCGTAGATCAGGAGGCGCACCAGCAGCGCGTTTGGCTCATAGATAGCCATTGGCGCGTCAATGTGCTGCAAAAACTGACGGATGAGCGTGACGACTTCGTCTTTGAGGAAGATGGGGAACAGGATCAGCAGCCCCGCCCCGCTGACAAAGGCAACGGCAACACGATGCAGCGTTGAAAGGCGAACTTCAGAGCGCTGCAAGAAGGCGCGCATTGCATTCCGCTCGTCCGGAGTGAGCGGGACTTCTTCGGCGTGCGCCTGCTCTGACGGCTTTGCTGACGGCTGCGCATCGGGCGTCGAAAAGGGTGGGAGATCTGAATCCGGAATATCAGAGTAAGCGCCGGTGCGAGCTTCCGTCACCATGTCGATTGGATCCTTGGAAATTTAAAGAAGCGCACTTGGGGATAAAGAAGTGCGCAGCCTCAATGAAACGAACATATCCCAAATTCAGTATAGAAGATTTGGGATATGTGTCAATGAAACGTGGGTTGATTGATTGGACTTATGACAGCTTAGCTGCCCACAACCGGAATGCGCGGCAAATACAGCGTTTGCCCCTCGAATAGGTTGTCTGCATTGGTCATACAGTTGGTAGATACCAGTTGATCGACCGTGCTGCCGGTTTGCTCTGCGAGCAGGCTGAGGCTGTCCCCCGCCTCGACGGTGTATTCGATCCAACCGGAGGGAATGACGCAGACCTGACCATTATCGCCTGTTACCGAGATGGGCTGACCACTTCCGCCCAAGGGTGTAATCGAAGGGATACCGGGGATCGGCGTCGCGACACGCGGTTGTGTCGGCATCGGGGTCGGTGTTGGATCGGGCAGTGCCAGATTACACGCGACCACCATCAGCGCACCGATGAACAGGGTCAAAAGTGTGAGTCGTGTTTTCATAAGGATGATTTTACTCCCATATAATCCGGCACAAATCCCCCATTCGTATCAGGAGCCGATGTTGGAATGCTCACCTTCATCGGGGGGTTCTGTATGAATAGTAACACGGGTGAGCAGTGGATAGTTGGCTTTCAAGAGGGTTTCGGCTTCTTCAGCGAGGGTGTGCGCTTGCTCGACGGTCATCGACGGATCAAGTGCTGCGTGAAGCGTAAGTGTGTAGCCATCCTCAGACGATCCGACCGCGCGCAGGGCATGCCAATTCGCCGCCGGAAACATCCAGTGGAGCAGATGCAGGGCTCGCTCGCATAAATCTTTGGCAGCAAGGCTGTCGCGCGAGGTTTTTCCCTCGTTGGGTTCGACGGCGCGCGGCTCGATATGGGTGACCACATCGGCAATTTCCGGTTCGCTGGCGCGAATCACGTTTTCGAGTTGGCTGACCTGTGCATGCGCGTCCTCAAGCGTTAACCCTGCCGGAACTTCGACATGCATTTCGAGAACTTTGCCCTCCGGCGTCTCACTCACGCGGACTTCATGCGTGGATAGACCGAGCGCATCGGCACGTGCGCGCGCTGCGAGCGCGTAATCGGGCGACGCCTCATCGTGCGGGGCGAAATGCACCTCAACTTCCTGCACGCCTGCCAATGTGGTTTCGATTCGTTCACGGATACTGTCGGCAATCGCGGCGGTTTGGCCCGCCGTCATCGATGGATGCACCTGCACATCAATATCGATCAGCGCGGCGTCAGCGGTGCCCCGGCTGCGCGCACGGATCACCCGCTGCACACCGGGTGTTTGTTCAGCCAGTGCTGCCAGCGCCGCCGATTTGTACGGCGCGGTATCGACCAGCACGCCGCCCGTCTGGCGCAGAATTTTGAACGCGGCCCGCCCGATGAGGATGACGATCAGCACGGCTGCCAGTGGGTCGGCCCACGTGAGGCCGAAAGACACCAAGACCATGCTCACCAGTACCGAGATTGTCACATAAACATCGGAGCCGCTGTTGGCGGCATCTGCGATCAGCAGTTCAGACTGGAGCCGCTGGCCTGCGCGCCGCTCATAAGTGCTGACGAATAGATTGGTGATCAGCGTGCCAATCAACACCGCAAAGGTCAAAGAGTTGATTTCGGGAGCTTGTGGATTGGTCAGGCGTTCGACGGCACCGCTGATGATTTCGAAGGCGGTGAGCAGCAGCAGGACACCGACGGCCATCGCCGCCAGTGTTTCAAAGCGGCGGTGCCCGTAGGGGTGATCCTCGTCGGCGGGCTGTCCAGCAATTCGGTTGGCGATCAGTCCTAAAAGATTGGACGATCCATCCATCAGGGAGTGAAATCCATCTGCCGTGATCGAGAGGGCGCCCGTTGCTGCGCCGATGATGATTTTTCCGCCAGAAACGGCGACATTCAGGATCAAGGTGAGGAGTAGGACCTGCCGCACCTGTGCCTGACGATTTTCGATTTGCGGCTGTTTTTGCGGATCGGTCTGCACGCCACTTCCCTTTGCTTCACGCTGTTTGCATCATACGAAAAGCGTTCGCGTTTTGACAACCTTTGACGCGAAAATTCGGCTTTCCACGCAGTTTTTTTCGTGTGCTTGAAACCAAAACCCGCCGTCGATCTGTCTCATCACAATAAGGTATACTGCGGGTGTTAAGGTTTAGGAGCATGCATGGACTCCCTGCAATTTGTGCCGATTTTGGTCGTCGGGTTTGCGGCGGCGCTTGGATTGACACCGCTTTCCCGTGCGATTGCGTTCCGCTTGGGTGTGATTGACAAGCCGAACCCGGCACGTAAGATTCACGTCGAAGCAAAACCCCTCATGGGCGGGCTGGCGATCTACCTCGCGTTTGCCCTCTCCCTGCTTCTATTTAGTCCTCCCCAACATATCGTCGAATTGGGTGCTGTCGTCAGCGGCGCGGGGATGCTTTCCCTTGTTGGGCTGGCAGACGATCGCTTTAACCTTGGCATTGGTATCCGCTTGGTGGCGCAGAGCATCGCCGCGCTGGTACTGATCGCGGCGGGAATCCAAATTCATCTGTTCAATGTGTTCGTGATCGATGCGGTGATCACGTTGTTATGGGTCGTCAGCCTGACGAACGCCATGAATTTCATGGATAACATGGATGGCCTCTCTGCCGGAATTACGGCGATCGCCGCGGGCTTCTTCACACTGATGGCTGTCAACGAACAGCTTACATTGGTGAGTTCGCTGGCAGCGGCTATGGCAGGGAGCGCTATCGGCTTCTTGATCTACAATTTCAATCCTGCCAGCACCTTCATGGGCGATATGGGATCGCTGGTGCTCGGCTTTGTGCTGTCTGTACTGGGGATCAAACTTCAGTTTGGGACACAACCGCTCAGCGTGACATGGATGGTGCCGATCCTCGTGTTGGGGATACCGATCACCGATCTGGTGCTCATCGTGGTGACACGGCTGCTCGAAGGCCGATCCCCGTTCCAAGGGGGTAAAGACCACTCATCGCACCGTTTGATGAGTCTTGGCTTAAGCCAGCGGCAAACACTGTTCGTGCTGTATGGCCTCAGCCTCCTGTTTGGAACCTTCGGCGTGCTGGTGAGTATTCTCCCCACAGAGCCCGCACTGGCAGCCGGTTTGATAGGGCTGCTGTCGATGGCGGGCGTGTTCATTTTCATGTTCTGGGTACGGTGGCGTTCAAAAGGCCGCGACAAAGCCATCAGTGCCGCTTCAACTGACCATTCAACCTCATCTCACTAAGGGAACCCTGATGACACAGACCTATGTCGTTACCGGCGGTGCAGGCTTCATCGGTTCACATCTCACCGAACGTCTGGTCAAGGATGGACACCATGTGCGTGTCGTCGATAACTTGGCGACCGGGAAAATGGAAAATCTCTCTCACCTGCCCGAAGGGAGTTACGAGTTTTTCCACGCCAGCATTACCGATCTGCCCGCCCTGCGTGACATTTTCAAGGGGGTCGATTATGTGTTCCATCAGGCGGCCCTGCCGTCCGTGCCGCGCAGCATCGATGATCCGCTGACGACGCACGAATTCAACGTGACCGGGACACTGAATGTGTTGATCGCCGCTAAAGAACGTCAGGTTAAGCGGGTGGTATATGCTGCCTCGTCGTCCGCCTATGGCGATGTCGAAGGCGAATACAAAGATGAGACGATGGCACCGCGCCCACTTTCCCCCTATGGCGTGAGTAAGCTGGCGGGCGAATACTACTGCCAAGCCTTCACTGAAGTATACGGGCTGCAAACCGTCGCGCTGCGCTATTTCAACGTGTTTGGCGCGCGGCAGGATGAAACCAGCCAGTACGCGGCGGTGATCCCGAAATTCGCCGGGGCGATGCTGCGTGGTGAAGCCCCCATAATTTATGGCGATGGGACACAATCGCGCGATTTCACGTATATCGACAATGTGGTGTACGGAAATCTGCTTGCGTCGACCGCGCCAAATGCCGCCGGTCAGGTGATGAACCTCGCAACGGGCGGGCGGATCAGCCTGCTCGATTTGGTCGAGAAGATGAACTTGATCCTCGGCACATCATTCACACCGAACTTTGAAACGGCTCGCTCAGGCGACATCAAACACAGCCGCGCGGATATTCAGCGGGCGATTGACCTGCTCGACTTTCACCCGATCGTCGAGTTTGACGAAGGCTTGGCACGCACCCTGACATGGTACAAGGGGTACGTCGAATCGCAGAAACGCTTGAACGGTGGGGCGGCCTAACAGTCGCCTGTGGGCGTCCCTATGATACGAGTCCTGCATATGATCAAAGTGACCGGGATTGCCGGGGCCGAGCAGCATTTGCTTACCCTGCTGCCCGGTTTGCGGCAGCGCGGAGTTGATGCGCGCCTGTTGGCCTTAGTTGAACCCGGTCACCCGGTAGACGAACTGGCGGCAGTGGCGGCTGAGGTTGATCTTCCGTTTGCGCGCATGGTCATCCACTCCAATGCCGATATTGGCCTGACGTCACGGCTGCGGCAGTATATCCGCGCTGAGCAGCCGGAGATGGTACATACCCACCTGCTGCACGCCGATTTGTACGGTATCCCTGCGGCCCGGCTGGCGGGCGTTCGCTGTGTCCTCTCCAGCCGCCACAACGATGATGCGTTTCGGCGCAAAACTCACTGGCGGGCCATTCACCGGGTGCAGTGGCGCATGATCGATGCCGGGATCGCTATCAGCGATGCGATCCGCCAGTTTTGCGTAGATGTTGAAGGCGCGTCACCGAAGCAGATTCAGACCATTCACTACGGCCTGACTCCGTCCGCGATGGATGATCCAGTCCCTAGGCCCTCACTGCGAGAATCGCTCAAACTGCCCGCCGATGCCTTATTGATCGGCATGGTGGGGCGGTTGATCGAACAAAAAGGGATGCGCTACGGCTTAGAAGCGTTTGCCCGTGTGTGTGGTGCATTTCCTTCCGCGCATCTGGTGATCGCCGGGGATGGGGTTTTGCGCGCTGAACTCGAAGGGGTGGCAGCAGCACTTGGTATCGCGGAGCGAACCCATTTTCTCGGCTGGCGCACGGATGTGAATCAACTGATGGGCGCGTTTGACGTATTCCTGATGCCGAGTTTGTGGGAAGGCTTCGGTCTGGTGCTGTTGGAAGCGATGGCGCGCAGCCTACCTGTGCTCGCCAGCAGGGTGAGCGCGATCCCCGAAATCGTGGTCGATGGCGAAACCGGGCTGTTGGCTCCGCCGCGCGATGTCGGAGCTTTGGAAACCGGACTGCGGTCACTGCTGTCGAATGCGGGTATGCGTCAGCGAATGGGCAGCGCGGGCGCAGAACGGCTGCACAGCGCGTTCGGAGCGGATAAAATGATCGATGCGACACTGCGGCTGTATGAACAGACCCTTCTTCCCCATCAACCTTGAGCCTTGCAGGATGACACGGCATGAAAACGCTCTATCGCAGCCCGGAATCAGCAGAACGCATCCGCGCAGCAAATGACAGCCTGATCGAGCACTGGCAGCACGAACACCAGATGACGGTTACACGCCAGCGCATCGGTGAGGCGTCGGTGCTGCGTTTTGGCACGCCCGATGGTGAACGGTTGATTCTGCTGCACGGGCATGCGCTCAACGCGACGATGTGGCATGAATTCGCGCCTTATCTCCGCGAGTATGACTGCATCGCGCCGGATTTGATCGGGCAGCCGGGTGAAAGCATCGGTGAACCGTTCACGCGGGTTGACCAGCATATCCAGTGGTTGATCGCGCTGATGGATGCACTTCATATCGAGCGCACACGCTTGATCGGCTTGTCGATGGGCGGTTTTCTAACCCTGCGGCTGGCGGCGGCAGTTCCTGAACGGATTGTCCGCGCGGTTGCGCTCGCGCCTGCGGGCATTGTCGCGCCGAACGTGTTCACGCTCCTGCCCGCGATGAGTCCGGTCATGCGCGGCATGACAGAAGCCAACATCAAGCGGGTGGCCGACAATGTTGCCGGAGGGGCAATGCACCCCGAAACGTTCCGCACATGGAAGGCCGGGATCATGGAATATCACGCCAAAGCGTTTTTCCGTCCCCGCCTGAACGCGGACGATTGGCGGCGGTTGACCATGCCGGTGATGATCCGCGTGGGGACAAGAGATGTGTTCATGAGCGCCCGCCAGATGGAACGCACGATCCGCAAATTCGCCCCTTCTTCGGTCGATTTCGCCATCCTCGATGGAGAGAATCATCATTTCACGCGCACCTTTGACACAACGCTCCAGCAGATCGCTTTGTTTTTGCGGGGATAACCTCTGATGTGTGGAATCGCAGGCATTGTTTATCTGGACGGACGGGAAGCATCGGCGGCAGAAGTCGAACCGATGATCAGCTCGATCGTCCATCGTGGCCCGGATCAAGGGGCTGTGATCGCAGATGGTGCGGTGGCACTTGGCAACCGGCGCTTGGCGATCCTCGATCTGTCGCCTGCCGGAGCGCTGCCGATGCGATCGCACGATGGGCGCTTCACGATGGCTTACAACGGTGAGGTTTACAATCACCTTGAACTGCGTGCCCGAATCGCGTCGATCCGTGATGTGAAGTGGCGATCGCACAGTGACGCCGAGACGATCATCGAGCTGTACCGTGCTGAAGGATCGGCCATGCTAACCCATCTGCGCGGTATGTTCGCGCTGGCGCTGTGGGACGCTCACGAACAAACGCTGCTCGTCGCCCGCGATCGCATGGGCGAAAAGCCGCTCTACTACTACCACGATCACGAAGTGTTCGCGTTCGCCAGCGAGATCAAAGCGTTGTTCGGCCACCCCGAAGTACCGCGCCAATCCCGCTTTGAGCGTGACACGCAGATGCTCCCGGCTTATTTGAGCTTCGGCTATTTACCTGCACCCGAAACGGCCTTTAGCTTCATCAACGCCCTACCCCCCGCGCATAAACTCGAAATTCGCCGGGGCGTGAAGACGATCGCCACGTATTGGGAAGCCCCTTACAGCGCGGATGCCGATCCCGGTGCAGGCGGCGATACACGGGAATGGGCGGAACGGGTGCGCGCCGCACTCGAAGAATCGGTGAAGCAGTGTTTGCTCAGCGATGTGCCGCTGGGCGCATTTTTGAGCGGCGGACTGGACAGCTCGCTGATCGCCGCGCTGATGAAGCGGCATGCGGGCGTCGTCAAGACGTTCAGCATCGGCTTCGAAGGGGATGACAGCTTCGACGAAACCCCGTACGCCGCCCAAGTCGCCGCCCATCTTGGCACCGAACACACGGCCTTCACCGTCAAAGCCGATGCGCTTGAACTGCTGCCGAAACTGGTCTGGCACCATGATCAGCCGTTCGGGGATAGCAGCGCGATCCCGACGTATCTGGTGAGCCAGCTCACCCGTGAACATGTGACGGTCGCGCTGACAGGTGACGGCGGCGATGAGCTGTTTGCCGGATATGAACGCTTCTACGCGGCAGGGCTGGCGAAGCGCTTGGGCGTCGTCCCTGCGTCGGTGTGGCGTACTGCCGATCGCGCGCTTTCCGCGGTGCCGGAAGGGACAGGGTATTACAATTTGCTCAAACGTGGGCGGCGGTTTGTGCGGGCGGCGTCACTGCCGCCGGGGGACGCCTATTTCGACCTGATCCGCCAGTTCAGCTTTGATCAAGTGAAATCGCTGCTGAATGCCGAGCGCTATCACCCGGAAAACGATTTGGCGGCGGCGATGTTTGGTGCCTATGTTACGCACGGCGGCACCCTGCCCGATCTGCTGATGGGCAACCTGAAAACCTATCTACCCGACGATCTGCTCATCAAAACCGATCGATCGGCGATGGCGGTAAGCCTTGAGGGCCGCGCGCCCTTCCTCGATCATGTGCTGGTCGAGCTGGCGGCGTCGATTCCGGCCAATCTCAAGCTGCGAGGGCGCACAACTAAAGCGATTCTCAAGGAAAGCGCGCGCGGGATTCTGCCGGATTCGATCATCGACCGCCCCAAACACGGATTCGGCGTGCCGCTGGGGACATGGCTGCGGCGCGATGCCTCAACCGTGCGCGACGTGCTGCTCAGCGCGGCAGCACGCGAACGCGGCCTGCTGCACATGCCCGCCGTGCGCCGCCTGATCGACGAACATGTTGAGGGGAAGCGCGATCACGGGGGGCGACTGTGGGGGCTGCTTACCTTAGAATGGTGGCACCGACTTTTTATTGATCCGCCGCGTGTGAGCGTATGGACTCGCTGAGTCCACACGTTCGTCCTTTATGGTCAGGAACTAAAATGCCCGATTCAACTTCACGCCCGATCCGTATCCTGCGCATCATCGCGCGCTTGAATATTGGTGGCCCTGCCATTCATGTGACCTTACTGACCGAAAAATTGTCTGCTCCCGCTTATGAAAGTATTTTGATGTGCGGCAGCATCAGCGATGAAGAAGGGGACATGTCGTATTACGCGGCACAGCACGGTGTCACACCGCGTTTGATCGCTGAATTGGGGCGCGAGATCAACCCGCTCCGCGATGTGACGACGATTTGGCGGTTGTACCGCGAAATCAAGGCGATCAAGCCGGATATTGTCCACACGCACACAGCGAAAGCCGGGTTTGCCGGTCGCATCGCTGCCAAGCTGGCTGGGGTGCCCGTGATCGTGCATACCTTTCATGGACATACGTTTCGCGGCTATTTCAGCCCAACCGTCACACGCGTATTCATCCAATTGGAACGCTTCGCCGCGCGCTTGTGTGACACCGTGATCACGCTGACCGAAGGGCTGCGCAGCGAGTTGGCGGATGAGTTTCGCATCACACGACGGTCGCACATCACCGTGCTGCCGCTTGGACTCGATCTCAAACGCTTCGCCGAAACGCCGCGCAAACCGGGAACCTTCCGCGCGCAGTTCAACATCCCCGCCGATGTGCCGCTGGTGGGGTTGGTGGGCCGGTTGGTGCCGGTGAAAAATCATGCCTTGTTCGTGGAGGCGGCGGCGAAGGTTAAGCAGCAGATACCGAATGCGCATTTTGTGCTGGTGGGCGATGGGGAACTGCGTGCCGCTGTCGAAGCACAGATTCGCGAGTTGGGGTTGCAAGACTCAATGCAGATCACCGGATGGATCGAGAATACCGCGCCCATCTATGGCGATCTGGATTTACTGGCGATCAGCAGCGTGAATGAGGGCACACCCGTCACGGTGATCGAAGCGCTGTCGGCGGGCTGCCCGGTGGTAGCCACACAGGTGGGCGGAATCCCGGATATGCTCGATCAAGGGGCGTTCGGCAAGCTGGTTCCCAGCGGCGATGCGGATGCACTGGCCGCCGCGATTGTGGATACGCTTCGCCAACCGCCAACCGCCGAGCAAACGTCGCAGGCGCAGGCGGTCATGCTCGATCGCTATGGAATTGACCGGCTGGTGCGCGATATGGACAGCCTCTATCGCGGGCTGCTGGCGAAAAAAGGGCGGCGAGCCGTTTAAGTCAATCCGACGCGCGTATGCTTGCGGCGCCCGATAGTGCCTAAGGTTTTGGTGGCCGCTCGCCACACCTCTTGGAACGTATCGGTGTAGCGCACGGACGCGTAGAGCAGACCCGCGCCGCGATAGGATGCAGATCGAAGAACCAGTACAAGGCCATGAGCGGCGAAATCCATAAGCGGCTGCCCGCTGTTTTGGCGGTGAGGTGAAAGTTGCCATACTCCCCCGCGCCGCCGAAACGACGGAGGAATTGATCACGCTGGGGTCTTGAAAGGGCTGAGACTGCGTGTACAGCACCGCCGTTGATAGTCCTGATATTCCTGCATATCAGGGGTAAGCGCACAAGCGCCGTAAAAGGCTCCTAACTTGGTCAGCGCGGCGATGTTCTCAAAGACATGGGCATAGCACATATCTTGTTCTGCGCCCAGTGCGGTCGCCGCGATCAGTTTGGTGTGCACGCCGCTGATCTCTTTGACAGCGACCAGCGATACCAAGTCTTCGAGAATGGTGCCAATCTCCGCTTCGTCTCCGCGAAGCAGGCTGTCTACCCCACCATCAATAAGCAATATTCCATCAATTTGCAAATATTCCACTAACGCTTGATAGCCTTCGATCAGCGGGCGTACTCCGGTTTTGTGAAATACCCAGATCGTTGGATCTTCACCCTGCTCGTGAAACCAACGCGCGAGATGAAGTTCTGGTCCGTAGCTTAACTCGTCTGCTTCACTGCCTTTGACGCCGATCAGCCATTGTGTCAGTCGTGTGCCCCTGTCGATCAGCGTGGTATCGGTGAAGCTGTAATTGGCTAAATGTACGTTCATGCCCTGCGCTTTGAGGGCGAAGTAAATGGGCAGACCGCAGTAGACATCGTAACCGCCACCCATTCCGGCGATCAGCAGACTGCGGCAGTTTGACACGTGTTCGAGGATAGGCAGGTTTAGTTTCATGGGGGACTCGATTCGCCTCGTGGGACATCGAGTATAGCGAAAAAGGGGACGAACCGCCGCTCGTCCCCGATGACAGGTCTGTGTTACTGGCTGACATCGGTCAGGTGAAACTGACCGCGCATATCGCCAAAATAAGTTTGTCCGACGGTGTGCAGGTTGAAATAGAGTTCGCCTTCGCGGGCGATCAACTCCATCCCGGCGATCGTTTTCACTTTGTCACCCGGAATCGTCGTGACGATCGGGCAGCCTGCGGTGAACGCGCCGATCAACCCGTCACCGCTGTTGGCGGCGGCGACAATATCTTCATTGGTGATTTCCAGCGTCAGCACCCCATCCGCGAGATACTCATGCAGATCGCCTGCGAGGCTAAAATCGACAATGATTGGCCCTAACTGACCGGGACGACCGCAGTGCAGGTGCAGCATGTTGATCGTTTCGACATCGACATTCGCGATGGCGAGATGGACGTAGGCACGGCTGAGATCGTTGGTAAATTCCAGCACGGCGTGCCCCTGTGAGGGGCGCTCGTTGCGCGGAACCGATGGGGCTGTAGAGCGGAACGTCGACGGGATCAAAGCGGGCGTGTCTTCTTCTTCGCCGCCTTCCTGCTGCGGGCTTAAGAAGGCTTCGTAGACAAAACCGACTTCCGCACCGGACGCCGGATCGAGCGGGATTGGGCTGGGGCGGTCAAGTTCCGGGCGTGCGGGCTGCCCATCGCCATGATCCATTTGCGCGGCGGTGGAACTTGCCGTTAGCAGTATGCCCGCAAGCGTCAGCGTGCCCAAAAACATCAGCGCGCGTGCTGCAAGCCGGGTTTGTGAGCGGCGAAGGGCAAAGCGAATAGAGGTTGCGTGGTTCACAGGATTCCCCCCTGTTGTAAGATAGGCGCACCCTTATCCTAACACCAAGGGATCGGCATCGTCGTTAAAGAATGTTCAACCGTGGACTCATGTGGTGAACTGCGCACGCTATACTCAAGACTGCCAGCAGAAACCTTTGAAGGAATATCATGAAGCGTGGTCTATTCTTATCGGTTCTTTTTTGCTTTGCATCGCTGTTGATGTCTGGCTCGGTTAGGGCACAGGACACGAATACTCGGCTGCCCACGCTTGATCAACTACATGAGGGTTGGAATGCACTGGCACCGGGCGGGGATACGATCTGCGCGCGCGGCACCCCTTACCAGTTTTTCGTGCGCCCCGGCGATCCGTCCAAGCTCATGCTGTACTTTGAGGGTGGCGGCGGCTGTTGGGATGACCTGACGTGCAGCACTGTGAATCCGATCTTCGATGCCTCGGTGACGGATGACGAACCGTTCGCCTATTCCGGCATTTTCTCGAATCGGGGTTCCGCCAACCCGGTTGGGGACTACAGCACGGTGTTCATCTCCTACTGCTCCGGCGATTTCTTCGCGGGGGATACCGAACAAACATATCGCGGGTTGGTGAGCAACTATACGATTCAGCATCGCGGCTACGTCAACACGCGGGCGGTATTGGATTGGGCATACGCCAATTATCCAGCCCCGGAGCACCTACTCATCACGGGAAGCAGTGCCGGATCGATTGGTGCGATTGTGCATGCCAATTCGATCTTGCAGCGCTATCTCGCAGCGAATCCGGAAATACAGGCCGCCCTCTTTGGGGATGCCGGGGTGGGTGTGAACCCGGGCAACATTTCAGTATTCGATCGGTGGAATGCGCTCCAGTTTTTGCCGCAGGAGGGCGCATTCGTGAACGTTCAGCCGGAAAATTTGATCATTGATCTGACACACGCGCTGGCGCAGACGTATCCCGACCTGCCGATTGGCGAATTCACCAACGCGCAGGACGCGGTGCAGTCGGTGTTCTATCGTATGCTGGGCGGCGATGAGTCCCAATGGGAAACCGTCATGCGGTCGGATTTGGCAGGGCTTCAAAGTGAGCCGAACTTCCGCTCGTATATCGCCGATGGCGACGGGCATACGATCCTTGCGCTGCCCACTTTCTATACCCTCCGGCAGGATAACATGTCGTTCCGGGAGTGGTTTAGTGCTTGGCTGCAAGGCGATCCGGTTGAAAATGTCGGAAACGAATAGTTTGGACTTCACAGGAAAAAATGATGAACGTGCATGACCTTGATACCCCCAGTGTGCTGATCGATTTGGACAAGATGGAGCGGAATATTCAGCGGATGCAGGCCCACTGTGATTCATTGGGGCTGGCGTTTCGCCCGCACATCAAGACACACAAAATCCCGGACATCGCACGTATGCAGATCGACGCCGGGGCGAAAGGCTTGGCCTGCCAGAAAGTGACCGAAGCCGAGGTGTTCGCGGCGGCGGGCTTTCATGATCTGCTGCTGCCGTACAACATCGTTGGGGAGAAAAAGACTCATCGGTTGGCCGATCTCGCGCTGTACAATCGTGTGACCGTATCGGCGGACAGTGAAGCGGTGATTCGCGGATTAAGCGCTGCCGGGGAGCAGGCCGGGATCGCGCTGCGGGTGGCGGTCGAACTGGTGACCGAAATCGAACGCACCGGCACCTCGGTCGATCGCGCGGTACAGCTTGCCAAGCTGATCGACCGCGATGAGCATTTGCACTTCGCAGGCGTGATCGTGTACCCCAGCAATGCCACTATCCGCCCCGCGCTGATCGAACTGCTCGACCAACTGCACAAGGCGGGAATCGGCGTGGAGATGGTGAGCGGCGGCGGATCGGGGGCGGTGCATCAAGCGCACGAAGTGCCGGAATTGACCGAAATCCGCGTAGGGACGTATGTGTTCAACGACTGGACGACGGTCAAAAAAGGGTGGGCCAGCGTGGACGACTGCGCGATGACGGTGAGCGCGACGGTCGTCAGCCACCCGACGGAAAATCGCGTCATCCTTGATACAGGCAGCAAAACGCTTACGCCGGAAACCACCGACGGCGGCTATGGATCGATCGTCGAGTACCCGCAGGCGAAGATCTACAAGTTGAACGAAGAACATGGGTATGTCGATGTGTCAGCCTGCGAAAGCTCGCCTCAAATTGGCGAGATCGTCCACGTGATCCCGGTGCATACGTGTGTGGTGACCAATATGCATAATACGATCTACGGGATACGCGGGGATCAGGTGGAGGTCGAGTGGCCGGTGGCCGCACGGGGCAAGGTGTGGTAGAGGAGCGATTGTTATAGGCCGTCGCGGTGGGTTTCGTAGAATTTTTCCCATTCGTGGGCAAAATCTTTGCGCCCGCGCATGACGACCCCCGGCACAGTGGCGGCGAGTTCCGGCACATTGACGGGCGGTAGGTCTTCGAGTGCTTTCTGCACGAAAAAGACGATTTCGGCCACCTGCACCGCTGCATCCAAGCGGCTGCCGAGCCAACTGAGCAGAAACAACGCCGCGACCACCGCCGCCCGTGCAGCGATGTGCCAGTCGGCATAAATCACGATCGAAGCGATGAAGGCGGGGATGAGCAGGCTCGCCAGCCAATGCAGCGGCGCGGCCTGATAACGCAGGCGCACGAGCGTAATCGTGTCATCGCCGAGGAATGAGCCGATGACGATCCCCGCGACCCGGGTGCGGCGGCGCTGACCGCCCCGTCGTGAGCCGATCGAGGTGGTGATGCGAAAGCCGTTATCGCGCGGCTGCACCGCGTAGCGGCGGCCATCGACAAAGACATCCCGCAGATGCAAACGGTTTTGACTGGGGCGTGCCGCCGTGATCAAGGTTTGCAGGCAGACCGAGCGCGACGCCCCTACCACAAAGCCCACAGGAGGATGAAGCTGCCACAGAGGGCTGAACACGCGCATGATACGCGTAAAAGGTCGAACCATGGTGGGGCGCCGAAAGGCCTTGACTTTGAACGAACGGTCATCGCCTATTATAGCCGCCGCTCACGCAAATTACGCCAGACGAGACGTTCAACTGCAATTTCTAATCCGCCAGCTTGATCGCGACCTCCACTTCCCATTTCGTCTTTAGCGGCTGGATTTTCGGATCGGTCAGATAGCGCTCGTACCGGGAGCGGAACGCAGTGCCCTTCAGAACCTCCGTTTGATCAAAGGCCAGCCCATTTTCAATGCCCCATCGGGTTAAAGCGCCGTTGCCTGTGTAGCCGTTGTTGATGTAGATCAAGTTGGCGTAGCGCCCGGCGGGCAGCACACCGGGGCACACGCGCCCGTCCCCCGTCAGCACTTGGGCGACCGGAATCCCGACTTCAATGTCCATTTCGCCTTCCATGTTGATGACGTGATAGCGAAGGAAGGGTGCCCCGGATGGCTCGATGTTCGCCTGTTTCATCCATGCTCTTAGCTCTTTAAAAAGATGCTTATCGACCACCGTGAACATCCCCTTGAACAGTGTCTGCGTTCGTATTCCCATATAGGGTTCTTCGGGGCGCTCGTCGATCCTAGGTTTTCCGACGAGGGTACGATTCACCAAGGTAAAACGACTATCGTCAAAGGTTGCCATGATCGTTTCTCCACGGGATACTGATAGAGGCTGGTTCATGTCTGGCCTACAGACAGACGTCACCACTGTACAGTCTTCGGTAAGGTGAGAGTCAAGACTCGGGGATGGGCCAAGCGCGGGAATTATATTGGCAACTTTTCAATATCGCTGCGAATAAAAGAAGCCTTGCAATGAACATTCAACTACAGGATGTGGACTGGAAATCCATGAGGCATGCGCGCGGTCATGCAGGGGACATCCCTCAATTGCTGAGTGATTTGACTGCGGACGACCTTGATAAACAAAAAACGGCTGCATTGACACTGCGCGCTGTTCTCGAATCTCAGAACGTCTCGTATGAGCCGGGTTTTTACGCCATTCCTGTCTTGATTAACGTCCTCGATGACGAAGCATGCATGTCAAAGGAGTTGGTCTTAGACATTCTGCTCGCCATTCTTAATGGCAGAACATGGAAAGAATTGTTTGTGGTCAATGAAGAGATTCGAAGCGGTAGAGTTGATCCAGAGATTTATAAAGTGGATCTGCTTCGAATGGGATTAGACACTTATAAGCGATTAACTAAAAGCTCAGAGTTTGAGGTTCGTTTACGCAGTGTGGACTTGATTGTTGCAACTGCACCTCCGACAGACGAGCATATACGGTTCCTTATCACCAGTTTTGAAACCGAACCCGATGAAGCGTTGAAAGCCATAACGGTCGGTTTAATAGGCTATGTTTTGGCAAAACGGGATAGGGATGACATCGATGAATATATGCAGTTCCTACGGCGCGAATCGACCAATAGCAGCTACAAGATTTCTATTCGAGCATTTGGAGCCATTATTGTTGCCGAGAAGCACCGTCCAGATATTGGTACGTTGGCAGGTTTGTTGGAAAGAATCGACGGCAGCAAATCCGCACTAGCTGACGATGATTGGGTTTTGATTAATATTATTAATAGAGTCGGTGATTTGCTATCGCCTTTTGATGTTGTCATTCTTATGCAGCTATCGCAATATGCCAAAACCAGACATGCACTTGTGATGGTATTTAATCCACTGCTCAACAAGCTCTTTTTGGAGGTTGATCCCCGGTCGAAGCTGATCGTGCCCGTTGCGAAAGAGGATTTGACATTCTATCAGCGATGGCTCCTACAGACCATCCTTGCCAACAACGGTTTTTGGGAGGAGGAATTAAACGAAGACCAGTTGATATATTTCGCATTGCCCACCACACGAGAAGCATTGATTGAGCTTATTACATAAGCCGCCTTGTGTTTACGAAAAAAGCTGCCAGTCAAAGAAAGCGGAGTATCCCGTCTGTCGGCGCGAAATGTGAATTATGTTACACTCCCATGTAAAAAGATGGACGGTTTCTCTCATGGTGACGACGGCATCCTCGCAGACGTGGGATTATGTGGTGATCGGCTCTGGGTTTGGCGGCAGCGTGTCCGCCATGCGCCTGAGCGAAAAAGGGTATTCGGTGCTGGTGCTGGAACGCGGTAAGCGTTTCCGCGATCAGGATCACCCCAAAACGAACTGGAATGTGTTCAAGTATTTGTGGATGCCCGCGCTGCGCTGTTTTGGCATTCAACAGATCAGCTTGATGAACGACATCATGGTGCTGCATGGCAGCGGTGTGGGCGGCGGCAGTTTGGTTTACGCCAACGTGCTGATGGAGCCGAGCGATGAACTGTTCGAGGCTCCCGGCTGGAGCAGCCTCGCTGATTGGCGCGCGCTGCTGCGCCCGCACTATGACGCGGCCTGCCGGATGCTTGGGGTGGCACGTAACCCCATGTTCACGCCCGCCGATGGCGTGCTGCAAGCGATCGCCGGGGATTTGGGGCGCGACTCGACATTTCGGATGGCAAACGTGGGCATTTTCTTCGGCAAACCGGATGAAACGGTGCCTGATCCGTATTTTGGCGGCGAAGGGCCGGATCGCACGGGGTGCAACGGCTGCGGCGGCTGCATGGTCGGCTGCCGAAATGGCGCGAAAAATACCCTGCTGAAAAATTACTTGTTTTTTGCCGAAAAATGGGGCGCGAAAATTCAAGCAGAATCGGAAGTGACCGATATTCGACCGCTGACCCAACCACAGCCGGATGGCGCACGTTATGAAGTCGTCTACCGACGCAGCACCGCCGCGCCGCTGACGGCGAAAACCGCACCGGTGCGAACGCGGAATGTGGTGGTGTCGGCGCACGCGCTGGGCACGATGAAACTGCTGTTCCGCTGCCGCGATGTGACGCGATCGCTGCCGAATCTCTCGGCAGCACTGGGGACGAATGTCCGCACCAACAGCGAAGCGCTGGTCGGCTCTACATCATGGGATAAGCAGACGGATTATTCAACCGGCCCGGCGATCACGTCGATCTTCGAGCTGGATGCGATCACCCGCGTGGAACCGGTACGCTACCCGCGCGGCTCGTCGTTCATGCGGCTGCTGGCGATCCCGATGATCGAGCGGGCTTCGACGCCGTTCAAACGGTTGGTCAAAACGATCGCGCATGGGATCAAGCATCCGCGCGAATTTTTCTACGCCAAGTTTTTCTCACGCTGGGCGGAACGATCGACGATCATGTTGGTCATGCAGACGGCAGAAAGCACGATGCGGATGCGCTTGGGGCGTAACCTGTTCACCGGTTTCCGGCGCGGGATCGTGACCGAGGTGCCGCCGGGGGTTTCGATGTCGCCGGATGCGACGATCACGCATGATCTCACCCACCGGTTCGCGCAGAAAACGCAGGGAATCGCGCAGGATACCGTCCCGGAAACGCTGCTCGGCATCCCGGCGACGGCCCACCTGATCGGCGGGGTGCCGATGGGAGCAAGCGCCGCCGACGGCGTGGTCGATACCCACTGCGAAGTGTTCAACTATCCCGGCTTGTATGTGGTCGATGGATCGATCATCCCGGCGAATCCCGGCATCAATCCCAGCCTGACGATCGCCGCGCTGGCGGAATACGCGATGAGTCAAATTCCACGTAAGGGTGACTCTGATCGGTAATGTCGATATGGCGTTCAATTGAACGCCCCTACGACCGGGGAGCGCTGAAGGTTGGACGGTTTACCTATATTGGAAACGAACGCCTGTGCTATGATTGAAACGTGCTTTATAAGCCACAGGAGTCCGTACCGATATGAATGCAGACGCATTTCGCCATTTCTACAACTACCATTTCGCCATCAACCGCCGCATTTGGGAGTGGTTGATCGTGCCGCTTTCGCAAGAACAGTTCACGCAGCCGTCCAATTACTCGCAGGGATCGGTGCGCAATCAAATTGTCCATCTGATGAGCGTGGATGACTCATGGTTCAGCGAAATACGCGGTGTAGACATTCCCGAATCGCTCAACCCTGACGCGTTTGACGATCGGCAGGCGCTTCGCGCGTACTGGGATCAGGTAGAACAGCGAATGCGCGATTATCTGGCGACGCTGACGGACGAGATGCTGTTTCAGAAGCCGGTGGCCGAAGGTGAAGACAAAGATCTGATCCTGTGGCAAATTCTGCTGCATGTCGTCAATCACGGCACCGATCACCGGGCGCAGGTTTTGCGCCTGTTGAACGATATGGGCGTTCGGACGCCGCCGCAGGATTACATCTTCTACGTGTACGAAAACCTCTAGCCACAAGACGAAAACACGATCACCCCACGGACGGAACGTGTGTGGGGTGATCGTGTTTTTTTGATGGGTTCTAGCGTGTGATTTCCTGAAGTACGGCGGGAAGGCCGAGAAATGCTCCGTAGGCGTTGGCGGCGTCGGCAAGCGCAGCTTGATCCGATGCGCTAAGCGGGTAGAACGTCTGGTAATCGAGGACGACGGCCTTTTTCTTCACGGTGCGTTTCCATGTGCCAATGATGCGCCCATTCCGGACAATGGTCGGGGAAAACATGCCATTTCCACCGGGGCATATTGCATCCGCGAAAGCAGGTTCAAGGACAGCGGTGCGATCGCGGTAGCCGAGGACGAATTCATCAAAGCCGGGCAGCATGACCAACGATGGGGAGGGCTGCGCGGTCAGGTTCGGCGTGATCCAGTAGTCCTGCCCGTCGATTCGTTCTTCGATCAATTCGGATTTGACGGCGTGGAATCCGGTGCGGGCTTCGCCTACGGTTAAGCCTGCCCATGCCGTGAAGTCAGCGAGAGTGGTGGGGCTGTGACTGGTGAAATAGCGGCGGGCCAGCTCGGCAAGGGCTTCTTCTTTTGGCAGCGTTTTTCCCTCGTCAAGCGCGTGGAAAGTCGTTTCCGCGCCGCGCATTTCCCCCTGAACGATCAGCCGTTCCAAGCCCGCGCGCTGAAGCATATAGACGCCGCGCTGCCCTGCCGTCGAAATCCCCTCCGCTTGCAGGCGGATGAACAATTCTCCCCGCGTGAGCTGTCCTTCGGCTCCGAGTGCCGCCGCGATGATCTGGGTGCTGCGGATGAGCGTTGGCTCGTCCAATTCCAGTTGGCGGTAGCGCAGTGCATTCCCGGCGATCAAACGCGGGGCGATGAGGGCGACGATCCAGTGTACATCTTCCGGGGCGACATAATGCAGTGTGCCGCGTAATCCCCAGATGCGTATGATCTGACGATCGGCGAGGGCGCGATCTATATCAGCTTCAGTACTGCCCGGTAAACGCCGCCCGAACGCCCATTTGGTGCCAAGAAAATCCTGCCCCTGCACCGCGCCAAGCCATGCGGCGATTTCGCCTGTGTGAGTGAAATGCGGCTGCGCTACCCCAAGCTGAACCAAACGACGCATCCCGACGATCGAGTCGCCCACGGTCATAGATTTATTCCCCCTGCTTGTATGTTCGTGAAGTCTCAAGACTGGTTCAGCAGCCAATCGCGCGCGACGAGCATCGCCTCGACATCGGCCAGTTGGTAAGCCATCGAACGGGCGAGCGCGTCGTCATCATTTTCGAGCAGCCATGCACGGTAATCATTCCACGCCTGCCGGTAATCCGATTCGGGCGGATAGGCATAACCGAGATAGGCGGCCACCGTCTTGATGCTGCGTCCGCGTACGGGCAGCATGATGCACTGCTTGAACACCTGTAGAAAATCGCGCATACGCGGCGCAAGCCTCGCTACCACATCCGGACTGGCCGTGCGGTGCATCACACCGGCATCGAATCCGCTCCAATGATAAATGAGCAAATCATGCGATTCCGCGTAATCGGCAAGGGTGCGCCAGCCATCGGCGTAATGCGGGACGATGTGAACACGCCGCCCATCGGGGAGATGGGTATGATCGCCGTCGTAGTACTTGGCGACGATCATGGCGTGCAGGGTACCGTCGATGTCGCTCCAGCCGAACGACCACGGCTGATCGGCTTCTTCGTAGGTGAGGCAGGTTTCAATGTCGAGCATCATCACCGGACGGCGAATCTCATCGGGAAGTGAGGCAAGCGGCACGGCGTTTCCACTGTGAAGCGCCTGCGCACTGGTGTGAATCTGCTGGGCGGTGACTTTGCCGATCCCCTTGAAACGGCGTAGCTCGTCCGGCGTATAAGCCAGCACTTGGCTAGCGGTGAAAACCCCGGCAGCGATGAGTGACTGCCATGCTTGACGGGAAAGCCCATTGAGCAGGGTAATGCTGGCTTCAGCGTGTGCCGCCGCGCGGCAGTGATCGTGCCAGCGGCACAGCGCGCAGTGATCGGCGAGATAGACCGGAGGCACGTCCGCCGGAGCATGCAGCAAAGCATCCCCGTGCCGGTTGAGCCAGCGGCGGCGCTCACATCCAAAAATCCCGGACTGAGAATCTCGCGGCGGATAGTTCACTGAGGGTTCGTTCCTAAAAAAGACTCGTTTGCACAGATTTTCTATTTTACCGCATGGCATCGATAGAAGGACAAAAATAACCGGGTTTCAATGTCACCTTAGACTGCCTCCACGCCCCGTAGCAAGTCTAAGATGGGCAGCGGTTGCACTGTTCGTTCATGATTGGAAAAGGCTTCCGATGCAAATCCTCATGCTTATTCTTGGCATCACTGCCGGGTTAATCGCGCTGGTGTGGCTGGGACTGCAAGTTTCCGCGAACCGCTTCCCCCGCCTTGAAGTCTCTCCCGTCACTGAATTCGTCCCGGTGCCGGACAGTTTGCCCGATCCCGTAAGGCGGTTTGCGCATGCGGTATACGGCGATCAGACACCTGTGGTGCAGATGGCGATCGTGCAGGGGCGCGCCAGCCTCGCGCCGTTTGGCTTACCCATGCCGACCCGCTTCCGTTTCTATTACGATGCTGCCCGCAGCAGCCACTATCACGATATTCAGACGACGTGGTTTACGCTCACCTTCATGCGCATCCACGAACGCAATTTATCCGGCCATACGATGCTCGATCTCGGCCCGATTGGGCATGTGGAGGATCAGCCGAAGACGAATAGCGCGGGTATACAGGGGTACTGGTCGGAGGTGCTGGCATGGGTGCCCGCGATTCCGCTGATCGATGCGCGCGTTCGTTGGGAAGCGGTCGATGCGACGACGGCGCGGCTTTATCTGCCGGGGCTGGACGACGCAGAAGCGTTCACGGTGACGTTTGATCCCGATACCGGGTTGATTGCCACACTGGATACGATGCGCTACCAGTCGGAAGACAAGGCGGATCGATGGGCATGGCATAACCGTGCACACTCATGGACAGCACTCGATGGCACACCGACGATGACGCAGGCCTCGACGCAGTGGAATACCATGACTCCTTGGGCACAGTGGCGGGTTGAACAGGTTGCACTGAACGTCGATGTGTCGGCGCGATTGGCAGTATTCGGGGGCAATCTCCCTTCCCCCGCTGGTTCGTGAGGTTTGCCCTAAGCTGATCGTGAATTTCTTAGCAATCATTATGCTTGAAAGTCCACCCGATGGATGTACGATGAAATCTTGGATTTCTTCTCATGTTTTGTCTATCGAGTGTTGGAGACGTTTTCCCGCTTATGACCCTACAATCTTCGCCGATGACGCCTAGCCTCAAACAGCCGCCTGTAGTGAAAGGTGGCCTTCCCTATCTCGGCAATGCCCTCAGTATGCGAATCGATCCGCTGCGCTATTTCGTGAACCTGTACAAGGAATATGGCCCGGTTTTCCAGATCACGGTCTTGGGCGTCCCGTATACCGTGATGGCCGGTATTGATGCCAATCGTTTTCTGGCCCGCCAAGGGGATGAACATTTAGGCAGCGAAAACCTGTTTGGTGGGCTGGCGCGCGAAATGGGATCGGATGCGATGCTGGTCGCGCTCGATGGCCCGCCGCACCGTCACCAGCGCAAAGTGCAGCGCCGCGCTTATTCGCGCGAGATGATTCAGACGCATTTGTCCCAAGTGATCGAGATCACGGAGGGCTTTTCATCCCAGTGGACACCGGGATCGGTGCTGCCACTGTTTCCCACCATGCAGCGGATCGTGACCGATCATCTGGGAATGCTGATCGGTGGGCGTACCTGCGGTGATTATTTCGACGATTTGTGGGTGCTGCTGAACACGAATATGAAGGTGCATATCCTTAAGTCGCACCCGAAATTCTATCTCCGCCTGCCGCGCTATGTCCGCGCCCGTGAACGCGCGCTCGCTTTCGGGCGTGAGGTGGTGGAATGGCATAAGGCTAATCCGCCGGTCAATCGCGAACCGAACCTTGTGGACGATCTGCTGAACGCGGTCGATGAAAACGGGCAGCCTTATTCTGAAGGCATGATCCTCGCGTCGATCACCGGGGCCTATTTCGCCGGGATGGATACGGTCGCCTCAACAGCGAGTTTTATGCTGTATTCGGTGCTGAAAGTCCCCGGACTGCTGGAACGCATCCGCAGCGAAGTCGATGAAGCCTTCGCAAGCGGCGGCCTAACGCCGGAAAAGCTGCGCGGAATGGATGTGCTCCACAACACAGCGATGGAGACCCTGCGTATGTACCCGGTCGCGCCGTTCACGCCGCGCACGGTGACTAAGGCGTTCGATTTCGAAGGCTATCATTTCCCTGTGGGCACAGAAGTGTATGTGGCAAACGGTGTGCCGCACTATCTACCGGAGTTCTTCGTGAACCCCGAAGTTTTCGATGTCGATCGTTACTCGCGCCCTGACTACCAGAAAGTGCCGCAGGCGTTCGCCCCGTTCACACTGGGCGCGCATACCTGCCTTGGCGCGGGCATGGCGGAAGTTCAGTTGATGACGCTCATCGCAACCTTGGTTCACAACGTCGATATTACGCTTGAGCACCCCGATACCGATGTGACGATCTATGCGATGCCGGTGCCCAGCCCGGGACGTAAGTTCGCATTCAAGGTGATAGGGCAGCGCGAACCGGTGAAGGTTTAGGATCACAGCAGGCACGGAGAAAACGAGAGGGGTTCTCTCAAATTCTCCGTGCCCGCTGAAGGATACGCGGTTAGGCTTCGACGAACTCCGCATGATCGGGCGTGATGTCGATGACACAGGCGCTGCCCTTGTCTGCACTTTGCTGGTGGTACTGCCGCATGAGACCCGCCAAACGAAGATTGACGATGTTGTTGAGCAACCCGCCCGGCGAGACGCTGTATTTAAGCCACACACGCAGATTGTATGTCCAGATCGCATCCCGATCAGTGCGCAGTACAGCTCGCCCGGTGACCCGCAGCACGCGGCGGTCGCCGGGGGTTTTTTCGTGCTGAAGCAGTACCACTACGCGCGGATCGGCGGCAGCATCGCGGGCGGCCAGTGTCCAATCAGCGGTGCCAAGCCACAAATGCCCGTCCACGACGGTGAAATACAGCGGTGTGATGCTCGGTCGCCCGCTGGCGGATAGCGTAGCGATGCGCGAAACCATCCCTTTTCGCGCGAACTCAAGCTGAGCGCGATCAGGCGGGGCCATCATTCACCTCATGCAGCGTGCCATAGTCCCATGCCACGATCTTGAGCGGAGTCAGTTCAAACCACTGATGGATCGTATCTGCACCTGCTTGGGCGCGATGAATTTGCCCCCGAACATAGATCGCGCGAAGGTCGAAGAAGTAGACGCCCTCATCGATGAGTAGGACGACTTCCTGCTCTTCGGCAGGGACTTGAGCGGCAGCCGGGATGCCGATCAGATAGCGTTCCGCGCGCCATTCGAACACGACAGGCTGCGCGACAGGGCCATCTGTCCCAGCAAAGGTCATGCACGCGCGCGGCACCCGCTGCAAGAGATCGCGGGCTTGATCAAGGTTGATGTTGCGTGAAATATGAGGCTTGGTGTCTGGCACGGGATGGGGTTCCCTTTGATGTGGCGATGAAAAGCATTGTCAACGTATCCCATTACGTGCCATAGTGAGATTCGTTGCGGTTTGCTACGCGGATGGTACTTGATTGCGAAGAGGGAATAAAAAACGCGACTTTCAAAGTCGCGTTTTGGTTTGTAGAGCGGGCGACGAGATTCGAACCCGTGACATTTTCCTTGGCAAGGAAACATTCTACCGCTGAATTACGCCCGCATATCGCAAAAATTATCTTGCGACGTGTGAAAGAATGATAGCACACTTCATCAAGTTGGCAAGGGGAAAATGTATTGTGCAAAATAGCCAAAAAACTCTCATTGACAGCAGACAAGGAGAGCGCTAATGTTTATATTGAAACGTTTAAGCCATTATGAACATTGCCCTGAGCCGTTAATGTGGGCGACACGGCTCCGTTTGTGCAACTTTTTACCGGCTGTTTCGCGCCGGTAGGCAGCTTACGATAAAGTGGGTTCACTTAAACCTTTAAGTCCAACCGGGGTCATCCGAGTGGACACCTCTTAGGAGCATGGGCTGTGCCTAAACGCCTTTGGGATATTTCTGAACTGAACTTTGAGCCGAACCGCCAACTTCACTATGAGACCTTGTTCACGATTGGAAACGGCTATCTAGGAACACGCGGCAGCTTTGAAGAGGGATTCCCCGGTGATACCCCTACAACCTTGATTCACGGCATTTACGATCATGCCCCTAATGCGCTTGTTCCCGAACTGGTGAACGTCCCCAATTGGCTCCCCATCCGCATCACGGTCGATGAGACTCCCCTGCAAATGATCATGTCGGTCAGCGCGGCAGACTTCATGCAGCCGCCCAACGGCGTGGTGCTGGGGTATAACCGCGCGCTGCACCTTGATCGAGGACTGCTGCGCCGGGAAATCCTCTTCCGTGCCCAGTCTGGAAATGTCGCGCGGATCGTGTTTGAGCGGTTCGCCAGCCTTGCCGACGAACATGTGATGGCACAGCGGGTAATCGTCACAGCGGTCGATGGCGATCCGCAGATCGTGATCGAAGCGGCGCTGGATGCCGATGTGAGCAACGCCGGATGGAAACACTGGCTGCCCGATCCCCAAATCAAAGCGTCCGGGACGCGCATGGGTGTTCAGGTTACGGCGGCGCAAAGCGGCTACAGTGTTGGTCTATCCTCTCTGCTGATTACGTCGCTGGCGGCGCATGGCAGTGTTCAGGCTGAACGCGCGGTATCGTCGGTCTCGTTCAATTTGAAGCAGGAAGAAAGCGTCACACTCGATAAGCTGACGGCGATTTACACCAGCCGTGATGTCGTCAACCCGCTGGAAACTGCCGAGGCCAAAGTCGATGAAGCGGCCAATGCTGGCTATGACGCCCTGCTCACCCATCACAGCGCTGAGTGGGCGAAATACTGGGACACCGCCGATATTCGCATTGATGGCGACGAGGAAATTCAGCAGGCACTGCGCTTCACGACCTATCACATTTTGATCACCGCCCCGCGCTACGACGAACGGGTGAGCATCGGTGCGAAAACGCTCAGCGGATTGGGCTACAAGGGCCATGTGTTCTGGGATACTGAATTGTTCGCCCTGCCGCCGCTGATCCTGAGTCATCCCCGGTTGGCGCGTAATCTGCTCATGTACCGCTATCACAATTTGCACGGCGCGCGCACCAAGGCCAAAGTCAACGGCTACGAAGGCGCGATGTTCCCATGGGAAAGCACCGACACCGGCGAAGAAACTACGCCTCAATGGAGTGACCCGCAGCCGGACGGAACGCGCATTCGCATTTGGACGGGCGATAACGAGCAGCATATTTCGACCGACATCACCTATTCGCTGCTGAAGTATTGGCGCTGGACGGGTGATGACGAGTTCCTGTGCAAATACGGTGCCGAAATCGTGCTCGATACAGCGGTCTTCTGGGGCAGCCGCGTCGAATACAAGGCTGAACACGACCGTTACGAGATCAGCCAGCAGATTGGCCCGGACGAATACCACGAGAACATCGACAACAGCGTATTCGTCAACCGGATGACGCAGTGGCACTTGCAGGCGGCGCTCGATCTGCTCGACTGGCTGGAAACGCACGCTTCAGCGGATAAAGCCCGTTTGGTTGACGCTCTGAAGCTGACGCCGGAACGGCTCGATCACTGGCGTGACGTGATCGCCAAGATGTATATCCCGTTCGATGCGGATAAAGCGATCCATGTGCAGTTCCCCGGCTTCTTCGACATGGAATACATCCCGGTGCCGACCTACGAACCGCGCACAGGCAGTGTGCAGGCGATTTTGGGTCACAAGCGCACTATTCAATCGCAGGTGATCAAGCAGGCCGATGTGGTAATGATGATGGCGCTGCTGGGCGAAAGCCTGAGCATCCCGCCGGGTTTCGATGTGCGTCAGGTCATGCTGAATAACTGGAATACCTACTATCCGCGCACCGATCACGGCTCGTCGCTGAGCCCGGCGATGCATGCATGGGTCGCCGCGCGGCTTGGCCTAAGCGAAACCGCCTATGACCTGCTCCATCACGCCGCACACATCGATCTGCATGACAACAAAGGGAATGTGCGCGATGGAATGCACGCGGCGGCGTGCGGCGGTGTTTGGCAGGCGCTGGTGTTTGGGTTCTGCGGCCTGCATATCGACGCGAAGGGCGACCTTGCCTTCGATCCTAAATTCCCGGATCACTGGCAGACCCTTCATTTCAAGGTGTACTACCGGGGCGAATTACGCGAATACCGCGTAGCAAACCCCGCGTTAGTGGGTGGTTAAAGATTTATCCCATTGGAGGACAAAAGAATGCGTAAGGCTTTGTTGTGCGCGCTGGTACTCACGCTGGCGCTGGGGATGGTCAGCTTGGTAGCTGCCCAAGATCAGGTGACGCTCCGTGTATGGACAGGTTCCTCGTCGCCCGCCGAAAACGACTTCAAGACCGCGCAGTTCCGCGCGTTTGAAGAAGCTAACCCCGGCGTGACGGTGGAAGAGTTGATTTCGCCGGACTACGGCACGCAGATCACGGCGGCCCTCGCCAGTGGTGATTATCCGGACGTGTTCACGGTTGGGCAGTTCGATTTCCCGTCGTATTTGGACAGTGGTGTGCTGCTGGCCGCGGGCGATGCTATTGAAGCGCAAGACGACATTTTCCCGAACCTGTTGGCCGCGTTCAGCGATGCCGATGGCAACGCCTACTGCGTCCCGAAGGACTTCTCGACCCTCGCTCTGTTCTACAATAAAGATCTGTTCGACGCCGCGGGTGTCGCTTACCCGACTGCCGACTGGACGTGGGCCGATATGACCGCCGCTGCTGAGGCGATCACCGCGCTTGGCCAGACGACGGATGACGGTGTCGGCGTGGTGGGCTTCAGCGCACAGGCTGACCGCAATCGTTGGATGTCGTTCCTGTATGGTAACGGCGCGACGGTGAGCAATGAAGACGGCACGAGCGCGATCAACAGCCCCGAAGCAGTGGCGGCGCTGGACTTCTATGCCAGCTTCGTCAGTGGTGGTACGGGCGCGATCCCCGGTGATCTGGGTGGCGCAGGCTGGAACGGTGAAGCCTTCGGTAAGGGCTACGCCGCGATGACGGTGGAAGGCAACTGGGCAATTGGTTACCTGCAAGATCAGTTCCCGGATCTGAGCTGGGGTGTCGCAGAAGTCCCGCTTAGCCCCGCTGGCACGCACGGCTCGCTGACGTTCACGGAATGCTGGGCAGTCGGTGCCAGCACGCAGCACCCCGAACAAGCGTGGGCGCTGGTGAACTTCCTGACCGGTACGGAAGGTGCGGCCTCGGTCGCGACGGCTGGCTTTGGTGTGATGCCCGCCCGCGCGAGCGCCTCGGAAGCATGGCTGGCGACACGCGGCGAAGAATACGCGCCGTTCGTCAATGCCGCACAGTACGCGATTGCGCCGGTCTTCCCGTTGGGCTATGGTGACTTCACCACTGCCATCGATGAAGGCACGACCGCCGTCCTGACCGGTGAACAGACGGCTCAGGAAATGCTCGACGATGCTGCCAGTGTGTGGAACGACATTCACGCTGGAATGTAATCCGAAAGTGTGATCCCTCACACGCTGATGGTTGTTAAGATGGGGATGGGGCGATTCGGGGGCACCTGAATCGCCCCATTTCACAGAAGGACGGTCTTTTCAACGAAGGGATTGTTATGGCCACAGAAACCACCGTTACTCCACGTGTGCAGCCCGTGATGAGTACGTCGAACGCCAAACGGCAGGAGGCGCTCTCCGGCTTTGGGTTCATTTCTCCTGCGCTGATCATCCTCATCGTCTTCTTGATCCTACCGCTGTTCGTCGCAGGGTACTTCAGCCTGACCGATTGGAATGGACGCAGACCGCTGACCAGCGAAAACCCCTACGAAATGATTGGGCTGCAAAATTACGAGCGGCTGCTCATTTCAGGCCGCCGGGTGGACGACTTTTATAACGCGCTCAAAAACACCGTTTATTACGCGATAGGCGTCATTCCTACGCAGACGATCCTCGCTCTTGGCCTTGCCGTCATCGTCAATCAACGCTGGTTAAGAGGGCGTGGATTCTTCCGCACGGCGTTCTATTTTCCATCGATCACCTCGTCAATCGTGGTATCGATGATCTTTCTGTTCCTATTTTCGAATACTGGCCCTGTGAATGGCGCGATCCGTGCCATTTTTCCTGCCTATCAGCCGGTCTCATGGCTGACGAGCAATGACGGCGTGATCCACAGCATCCTCGGTATATTCGGCATCACGCGGGACAGCGCGCCGTTCTTAACCGAAACCGAAATCGCCCGCATTTCTTTGTGGGAATGGATCAGCGGGCCATCGGTCGCTATGTTCGCGATCATGCTGCTGGCGATTTGGACGACGATCGGCACGATGATGGTGGTTTATCTCGCTGCCTTGCAAAACATCCCCAGCCATGTTTATGAGGCAGCACAGGTCGATGGCGCGACCCATTGGCAGACATTCCGTAAAATCACGATGCCGCTGCTGCGCCCAACGACCTATTTCGTCATCACCTTGGGCTTGATCGGCTGCTTCCAAGTGTTCGATCAAATTTATATCTTGCAGAACAACACGACACATCGCACCACGATGAGCGTGGCTTACCTCGTCTATGATGCCGCATTCAAAACCGACCCGAACATGGGCCGCGCGTCTGCCATCGCCGTCACACTGTTCATCATCATTTTCGTAGCCACCCTCTTGCAGCGGCGTTTTATCGGTGGTGACCGCCCGGCGGATGAATAGGGAGACGACTCATGGCAACTCTTCAACAAACCGCACTGCATGAAGTCCCGGTTGGCAGCTCTCCCCGCGCGGCGCTGCGGCGGCTGATCGTCATCCTTGGGTATTCGATCCTGATCTTTGTCGCCTTTCTCGAAATCACTCCCTTTGTGCTGACGATCGCCAATTCGTTCAAATGCGAACCGGCGATCACGGTTTTTCCCGGTGCTTTCCTGCCAGCGCCGCCGCTCAAGCAGTGTGAGTATCAGACTGAAACGGGGACGACGGCACGCTTGACCGCTGAACAGCAGGTCTCCGGCGTCACGTTTAACCCCTCAACCAACGGCTACGAGCGCATTTTGGGTGAAGGTGGGCAGCTTCCGCGGTGGGCCTTCAACACGGTGAATTACGCGATCGTGGTGACGCTCCTTCGCCTTGTGTTCGACTCGATGGCTGGGTATGCACTGGCACGTTTGAAATTCCCCGGCAACCGGTTGATCTTCTACGTCGTACTCGGCACATTGATGATCCCCGGTGTGGTGCTGCTCATTCCGCGCTTCCTAATGCTGCGGCAGTTGGGGCTGCTCAATACATATTGGGGCTATTTCTTGGTGCTGGGCGCGGATGCCTTCGGAATTCTGTTGATGAAACAGTTCTTCGAAAGTATCCCCGGTGAGATTGAAGAGGCGGCACAGGTGGACGGCGCGAGCCGTGCAACGACGTTTTTCCGAATCGTGCTGCCAATGGCGACGCCTGCCCTGATTGCGCTGGCAATCTTCAGCTTCCAAGGGCAGTGGAACAACTTCATGGACGCGCTGATTATCGTCGGCACCAACACGGATCTGTATAATCTGCCCCTTGGGCTATCGGTGCTGCGCGGCACCGGGCAGGATATCCAGTTCGATCTGGTGTTAGCGGGTTCGGTGATCACGACGCTGCCGATGGCTGTGATTTTCTTCATCTTCCAGCGCTATTTTGTCGAAGGCGTGAGCTACAGCGGCATTAAGGGATAGGACAAATCTAGCGGCTGAACCGCAGAGAAATTACGCTGCGGTTCTACCTTTTCTCACCATGATTGCGGCATTCCGGGTGATCGGGCGGGCGATCCGCCACTTGAACGGCAACGGCTACATCTATGTGTGGGCGAACCTTGCCTTTTTGCTGTTTTCCATCCCGATCATCACCATGCCCGCCGCATGGGCGGGACTGTGCAAGCTGAGCTACCATGCGCTGCGCCAACCCAATGCCGACTGGGATCACTTCATCGAAGGATTCAAAGAGTGGTGGAAACGCAGTATTCCCCTCTCTCTGATCAATGTCGTTGTGATCGCTGTCAATGGGAGCAACCTGCTGAGTTACCGTGGGGATGCAGTGGGGGATTGGGCGCTGCGGTTGGTATGGATCGCCGTGCTGGTGCTCTGGTTTTCGGTCCAGTTCTACGCCTATCCGCTCTACTATGCGATGGAAACGCCCACTATTCGCGGGGCGGTGAAAAACGCCATCGTCATGATCCTCTTAAATCCGCTGTTTACGATTGGCCTGTTGATCGGCCTGCTGATGATCTGGTCGCTGAGTACCATTCTTGCGGCGCTGTGGGGACTGCTGACGATCAGCGCGATGGCGATCATCGCCAATGCCGCCGTGCAGGATCGCCTGCGCAAGGCTGGCTTACAACCGGTTCCGCCAGAACTCCCTCCGGAAGTCTCCGACGAAATTTTCTATGGTTCGGGATAGGTAGATTCGCTGCATTCTGTGTACACTAAAGTCATTGAAAGCATGCTAGTTATCCCGTAAAGTTACCCGCCGATATGCCCACCATTAAAGATGTCGCTAAAGAAGCCGGGGTCAGCATTGCGACTGTCTCCTATGTGCTGAACAACAAAGACGAAGCAGTCAGTGAAGAAACCCGGCGTGAAGTTTGGCGTGCGGTCGAAAAAATCGGCTACATGCCGAATGTGACCGCGCGCAATTTGCGCTCCAGCCAGAGTCGTTTGATCGGCTATGCATGGCATGAAGCCCCGCACAATGGCGAAATGAACCCGATCCTCGATCACTTCACTTATTCTCTGGCCCAAGCCGCTGAGGATGCCGGGTATCACCTGCTGACGTTCACCTATCCGCCGGGCGATCCGATCCGCGTGTACGATGAGCTGATCCGCACCGGGCGCGTCGATGCGTTCGTGGTCGCCAGTACGACCGAACAAGATCCGCGCATTCACTATCTACTGGAGCGGAAATTCCCGTTTGTCGCCTTCGGTCGCTCCAATCCCGATTGGGATTTTGTATGGGTAGACACGGACGGCGAAGCCGGGATGCGCCAATCGGTCAATATGTTGTGCGAATTTGGGCACAAGCGCATCGCCATGATCGCATGGGATGAAGCCTCACTCAGCGGCAGTTATCGCTATAACGGATATGTCGGCGCGATGCACGACGCGGGACTGCCGATTCCGCCCAATTACGTTTGGCGCGGCGAACATCACCATCGCACCGGCCATGAAGCGCTTGAATACTGGTGGTCGCTGCCGCCGGATGAACGCCCCACCGCCATCATCGCCATCAGCGATTTGATCGCCATTGGCGTGATCGCGGAAGCGGAGCGGCAGGGAATCGTCATTGGGCGTGACGTTTCGCTGATTGGCTATGACAATGCGCCGCTGACCCAGTATTTACGCCCGCCGCTCACGACGCTGGAGCAGCCGCTTGAACTGATCGGTCAAGAAGTGATCGCGCGGTTGTGCGATGTCATGAGCGGCAAACCGCTGGCCAGCGAACTGCGGCACACGCTGCTGCCACCACGCTTGATCGTGCGTGGATCGGTTGGTTACGCGCCTTAAACACCCTCCACGCCCAGCGCCCACCACAGGCCGTTCATCTGCGCATCGCAGAGATAATGGGCCATCGCTTCAGGTGTGTAGGGCATGTTCTGCGTTACCCACCATGTCATGAGACCAATTTCCGCGCCTGCGCTCATATAGGCAATCACGGGAATTGGGACTCGCGGTGTGGCATGCCCTTCCAAAGACGCTTGAAAGACTTCGATCCCCGCCTCACCGAGATAGGTCAGCACCCGCAGCAAAAACGTAATGCTCCCCTTGTCGCTCAACATGACTTTGTAAAACTCGAAATAGCGCTTCACATGCTCAAAATCTGATGGAGTGCGAAGCTGCTGTAATGCGGCCTCCCGGTTGGCGAAATCGATGGTTTGCATGGTGCGCGCAAGGTCATCATACATTTCCCGCATGCACTCGAACAACAGCTCATCTTTGTCCTTGAAATGCAGATAGAATGTCGTCCGGCTGACGTTGGCGCGATCGGTGATGTCCTGTATCGTGACCGGTTCGTACCCCTTTTCGACGACGAGGGAGAGGAGCGTATCGCCGAGCAGTTTCACGGTGCGCTGCACACGCGGATCGTCTTTGTTGATCGTGCGGCGGCGATGATGTAAATGCGGTGTGGTCATTTTGCAGCCTTCTGTTCACTAAGCAACACAACGTCGGAATTGATGATTGACAGCCTTTTGTCGTTCACTATGATGTCTAGTGTACATGATGTTCACTAGAATGCAGCGTGTAGTCTATGGGATGGGATGATGACCCTTTTGAACACCCCGCCGGGATACCCCGCGCTTAAAAACCCGATCAAGGCCTTTCTGGCGATGATGCCCTACCAACGCGACTTTTTCGGGCAGATCGCGCAGGATTTCGACCGCTTCGGCGATCTGTATACATTTCAGATCGGCAGTTTACGCCAAGTCATTTTGCGCCACCCGGATGCGATCTATGAGGTGCTTACGCGGCAGTCGGATAAGTTTCGCAAGGATGACGCGACGTATAAGCATCCGCAAAAAGGGCTGGCGAAATTCCTCGGTCACGGTCTGCTCGTCAGTGATGGCGAGTTCTGGAAGCGCCAGCGCAAGCTGATGGCCCCAGCGTTTCACTTTCGCCGGATCGCCAGCTATGGGTCGATCATGAGCGAGGCCGCCGATCGCTTGATTGAGTCATGGCGCGGAAAAACACATCTCGACGTGGATGCGGAAATGATGCATACCACACTCGACATTGTGGCGAAGTCGCTGTTCAGCAGCCGCATGGATGATGACGATGTGCGCAAAATCGGGGGCGCGATGACGACGATACAGCACTTCAGCGGCGATATGCTGGCACAGATGCTTCCGTCGTGGGTGCCGCTGCCCGCCCGCTTTGCCGAAGCACAGGCCCTCCGCGATCTTGACTCGATCGTCTACCGGGTGATCCGTGAACACCGGGAAATGGGCGCGGACAACGGCGATCTGCTGTGGATGCTGCTCGATGCCCGCGATGATGAGGGTCACGGAATGACCGACCGTCAAATCCGCGACGAACTGGTGACACTGTTCCTCGCCGGACACGAAACGACCGCGAATACGCTCAACTGGGTGTGGGTGCTGCTGGCCCAAAACCCTGATAAAGAAGCGAAACTGCATGAGGAGCTTGATCGCGTGCTCGGTGGGCGCATTCCCACGCTCGACGATTTAAAGCAGCTTCCCTACACCGAGCAGGTGATCAAAGAAGCGATGCGCCTCTATCCTCCCGCCTACGCCTATGGGCGGCAGGCGAACAGCGAGGTCACCGTTGGCGGGTATGATCTGCCGAAAGACACTGTGATGATGATCATGGCATGGTCGGTACATCACGATGCACGCTGGTATCCGAATCCCGAAGCCTTCGAGCCGGAACGCTGGACACCGGAATTCGAAGCGAACTTGCCGAAAGGTGCGTATGTGCCGTTCGGCGGTGGGCCGCGCATCTGTATCGGCTTCAGTTTTGCGCTGATGGAGGCGAATCTGCTGCTGGCTGCCTTAGCGCAGCATTATCAACTGCGGCTGCCGGGGCGTGCGCCTGATCCGATGGCGCTGCTCACGCTGCGCCCGAAAGGTGGGCTGCCAATGATCGTGCAGCCGCGCATTCCGGCGCAGGTTTCGCCGCCGCAGGAAATGATCACGGCTTAATCAAACGGTGGGGAGCATCAATGCCCGCGATGCTCCCCACCGCGCGGCTAGGCAGTTTCGACGACTGCCGTAAGGCGCGACAGAATCTCATCGACATGGGCGTTGGCAAGGTCATTCACGATCACGTGGGCGGCGCTGACGCGATCTTGCAGGGCTGGCTCATGTCCCGCGATGCCGACCGTGTAAAAGCCGCCGCGCTTGGCTGATTCAATGCCCGCTTCGGCGTCTTCGAACACAATTGCGTTGGCCGGGTAGGTGCCTAAGCGTCCCGCCGTCCACAGGAAGAGATCCGGCGCGGGTTTGGTGTTGCTGACGCAGTAGCCATCGCCCACCGCATCGAAGCGATCGAGGATGCCAAGCTTGCCCAATACGGTGATCGCGTTTTTGCTGGCGCTGCCGACGGCAAGTTTCAAGCCAGCGGCTTCCGCTTCATCGAGGAAGTTCAGCACACCGGTGAGAATATTGTCCGGCGCGATCTGCTCCAGCAGATCGACATAATAGCGGTTTTTACGCTCCATCAACTCCAGCGCTTTTTCTTCGAGAATCACATGCCCCTTGAGCAGTCGGTTCAGGCTTTCACGCCGTGAAACGCCGCGCAGCGCTTCATTGTCCTCCCGCGTGAACGGGTAGCCTTCTTCGTCGGCCATCCGTTTCCATGCCAGAAAGTGATATTCGGCGGTATCGGTGATCACGCCGTCCAGATCGAAAATGAACGCCTGTATATCCAGCGCCATATCGGCAGCCCTCTCCTTCATTTACAACCCATAACGTTCCTCTCTCACTCTATCAGGGGTGAGAGAGGATGACGCGAATCTGTTTGGTTACTCACGTTCCGCATTGTACTGCGAAGGTGCCTCAGCGCGGCAGGGTTTGTCCGAAGGTGATCGGGGTGATGTTCGAGTCGGCGGTGATGACAAGATAGCCGGGAAGGTTTTCGCTGGAATTGTAGCTGGCAACCCAGATGTCGTACTGTCCCTCCGGAGGATTGATCACATCGACGGTGGGAAGCAGGGTATTGAACGAGTCGTCGCTGCACTGCCACGATCCATCTGGCAGATTGACGATGAGCGCCGCATCCCCATTGTTTTGGTTGTAGAAGAAGAAGCGCAGCCCTTCCGTGCTGCCCGACCAGCGAATACGGTAATCGGGCTGAGGAGTCGAATAGCCAACGCAGAAATCGCCGTACTGTTGGGCGGAAATATCAACCGCTGCGTTGGGCGCAACGCCGCTGATCACTTCTACGACCAACGGATCAGGCGTGAACCCTGCCGCAAGCTGCATGCCGCCGTAGTTACTCTCAAGGCGGTAGTCGAGTTGGCTGTAATCCGGGCTGGGCGTGGGGGCGGTGTCCTGCAAAGCGGGCAGATCCGGTGTGGGCTGGTTCGGCTGCTGCGGCTGCAAATCACGCGTGTTGGTGCCCTCTAAGACATAACGGATGGCGGCGACACTCAGAATTTGCCCAAGCCGCCCGCCCGTCCGGTCTTCGGCTTGCACACTGCTCGGAATGCCAATGAACTCGCCGGAGGCATTGACCGCCGTTCCGCCTGAATTGCCGGGGGCGATTTCGGCGTTGGTCTGGTACAGCAGCGGCGCGCGATCTTGCCCGAAGTCGGCATTCTGAATCGTCGTAATGCTGCCGTTGGTGAAGGCGAGATAGCCATCACCGATGGAGGGGAAGCCGAACACGAATACCGGATCACCGAGCGACGGATTGACTTCCGCCAGCGGCAGTGCCTGCAAGCTGAGCGTGCTGGCATCAATGCGGCGACCGTTCGCATCGCGATCAATTTGCAGGACGGCGAAGTCAATATCGGGGTAGGTTTGCACGACCGACGCGAAGTAGCGGAGTTCAGGCAGTTCGCCCGGATCCGCTGACTGCAAAATGGCGAAATCATCCCCGTTTTCGATCACGTGGACATTGGTGAAAATGTAGCCTGCCGCATCAATGATCGTTCCCGATCCCTGTTCGACCGGCTGCCCGTTTTGAATATTCAGAATTTGCACAACACTCTGCGCCACCAGATTGATTTGGGAGGAACTCAGCCGTTCCTGAGCGAAGACGAGCGATGGCAGCGCAAGCAGCAGAATTAGCACAAACAAGGCGCGTTTCATCATTCCGTATTCTCCAAAAAGATGGGTGTGACCTGCTTACCAGTGTACTCGACCCCGCTCAACCGTGCTATAATGCAAAGCTATGATCAAACGACTTCATGCCCCTTCGATTCTGTCTCTGTGCGGCGCTGCCGCGCTGACCCTGCTGGCGTTGACGGCCTGCGATCCGTTGGCACCTTATGCCACGCCTACCCCGCAGATCATCATCGTCACAGCGCAGCCGACCGATACGGCGCTGCCGACATCCACCATCGCGCCGACGGCGACTCGCACCCTTGTGCCGACGCCGACCGAGACGCCCGCGCCCACGGAAATCCCGTGCGACGAGGATACCGGGCAGATGATCGATTTTGATGATTTCCGCAGCGCAACCGCCAATGAAACCCTGCGCTACCGGGTGTATGTGCCGCCGTGCTACATCCAATCGCAGAAGCGCTACCCGACGATCATTCTGCTGCATGGGGCGAGCTACACCGAAACCCAATGGGATGACATCGGCGCGGATGAAGCACTGGAACAGGGGCGGCGGTTAGGCGTGCTGGGGCCGATGATCCTCGTCATGCCGTATTTTGGTGTGATTGGGACGCGCAATACCTTCCCGCCAGATCGCTCGTTTGAGACGTACATCCTTGACGAATTGATGCCCGCCGTTCAACGCGATTTCTGCACATGGAACGATCGCGAACATTGGGGAATCGGCGGCATTTCGCGCGGCGGTTTCTGGGCGTACAGCATCGCGATGCGCCACCCGGATGTATTCGGCATCGTTGGCGGCCACAGTGCGGCCTTCGATCCCGACAATGCACCGCCCGCCAACAATCCGCTTGAGCTGGCGTTGAACGCCACCTTCCTCGCACAGGCGAATCTGCGCATGTACCTTGATGTAGGCGCTCAAGACCCCGCCAGCGCGAACCTTCAGTTGTTCAGCAGCCGTTTGAGCGCACGCGGCATTGATCACACCTACGTGATTAACCCGTCGGGCGATCACAGCCAAGACTACTGGACGGCCCATGTCGCAGAGTATATGACGTTCTACGGGGAAACGTTCCCGCGTTCCACCAGTGAACTCCCAAGCTGTTTGGAGCCAAGCCCGTAACGATACGCAAAGGGCGGGTCTGAAACCCGCCCTTTTCATTGACGGTGAACTATGCCAACGCCTTTTACCCATCTTGCGATTGCCCGCCGCATGCTGAGCGACGAGCACATTCCATCGGCGATTCGTGCCGATTTATGCCGTGTTCCCGATGCGTTTCACCTTGGACAGATCGCCGCCGACGGGCATTTTCTCGCAGGGCGTGAACGGGTGGAAACGCACTTCTACAAGTACAACGACATCCCCGATGAAGCACCGTGGCGGATGATGATGCAGACCTACCCTGCCTTATGGGAAGAAACCAGCGACGATGCGCGCGGCTTCCTTGGTGGGTATATCGCCCATCTCGCCGTCGATGAGTATTGGGCGCGGCATATGGCGTCGCCGCATTTCGGTTATGGCGATTGGGGAACTACGCAGAGCCGCTTTGTGATGCTCAACGTGCTGTTGATTTTGATGGATATGCGCGACTATACCGTGATCACCGAGCCGGACAGCGTGCGTGAGACGCTGTCGGCACAGCTTGGAGCCGCGCAGCCTGATCACTGGCTGCCGTTCCTGCCGGACAGCGCGTTGTGCGAATGGCGCGACATCATTCACCGGCAGATCAAGCCGGGGGGCCACAGCGAAACGTTCGAGATCATCGCGCCGCGTTTGGGCAGCGGTTGGACGATCGAACGCTTGCAATCCGTCCTTGCCGATGAAAAATCACTGGAGAAAGATTTGTGGGCGTACATCCCGAAAACCCTGCATGCGCAGGTCGAAGCCGGGATGTACACCTATGCTCGTGAACAGTTGATCGCTTACTGGGCAGCAGGCGACAAACTGATCTGACCAGCGATCGCGCCAACCGTTGGCGCGACCGCCCTATTCCACGACGATCAATTCCTGAAAACCACGCGTGAGCGGTTCGCCGCCGTCCGGTCGCACGACGACCACATCCTCAACGCGCGCCGAAAACCCGTTGTGCTGCGTGATGCTCGGCTCGACGGTGAACATCATGCCTTCCTCAAAGACGCTCGTACTGCCTTTGGTGAGGAACGGCGGCTCGTGAACGTCCATGCCGATGCCATGACCGAGGCGGTGCCGGAAGGCTTCGCCCAACCCACCATCGACGATCACCTGACGCGCCGCCGCATCCGCCGATTCGCATGTATTGCCGACCTTGAGCATGGCGATTCCCGCCCGCTGCGAGGCCATAACCAGATCGTAGACGCGGCGCTGCTCAGCCGTCGGCGCGCCAAACGAAACCGTGCGCCCGAAGTCGTAACACCAGCCATCGAGGATCGCACCGAAGTCGAACAGCACCGAGACGCCTGCGTTGACCGGACGTTTCCACGTATTCAGCCGATCGCCGAACAGCAGCGGGTGATTCGGACCGGAGTTATACAGCGACGTGGTGAACGACGGCCCCAACGATCCATGACGGCGCATTTGATAATCGACTTCGCTCACGATGTCGAGTTCGGTCATGCCGAGCTTGAGGTGTTTAAGCACATCAGCGAAGGCTGCTTCGGTGACGTCTCCGGCGCGGCGCATGGCGGCGATCTCATCCGCACCCTTGACGGTGCGCAGCTTGCGCATGATGGCCGTGGCCGAGATGAACACTGCATCTGGGAACAGGACTTGCAGGTGGATGAGGGTTTCGGCTTCGGCGCGGTCGCTGACAGCGATGCGCGGCTTAGCGGGCAGGTTGAATCCCTTGAGGATGTCCTTGACCATTCCGGCAGGATCGTCCCAGTCTCCCAGCACGCGGATTTGCACCCCGCTCAATCCGCCCAGCCCGCCGAATTCCGCCGTCATGCGCGGCAGGGCAAGCACCGGAGCGTGAGCAGGTGACATCCATGCGCCTTCCAGCCACGCGCCGGGATGGAGCGTCACACCGTAGTTGGGAATATCGCGCGGCACGCCGACCAGATACTCAAGATCGGTGCTGACGGGTAAAAATGCCACATCAGCGGCACCCGCCAGCAGCGCTTGAAAGCGTTGAATTCGTCCGTTGTAGTCCATTGCGCACCCCTTGGTTGATTGAGTTGGGGCAAGCATACCGAGGTCTATTGGGACGATGCAAGAGTACCAAGTTTGCGGGAGGAATGGGCGTTTGATGCTAGAGGGCAGCACCTATTCAATAGAAGGTTTGACGAAGTATCCGTAAATTCTTATTATCTGAGCTTTAAATACAGACTGCGGTGGTGAGAACATAGTATACCTACTGTGGGAGAAGTCTAGAGGAGGACTGAGCTGTGACGGACTCCAATGCCATTGGCTTTGAGCGTGTACAGGCCAAACCTATTATCATGACGTTTTACGATTGGCTACGCACCTATCCCTATACCTCAACGTTTTATGTACGCGCTGAGGCGACAGACGACGACTGCCACCGGTTGATCCGGGCTATACAAGTCATGTCGGCTTGCATCCTCGGACAGTATAAGATTGGCTACCGCCCGTTTCTTGTGCGCGACCTAGACGAGCAGTTCAAGGCAATGCAACCCGCCCCAATGGGAACCTTCAAATGGCGGATCAGCTACATGACTTCGTTGGGGTCTAGAGCACATACTATCCCGGCATACAAAATTGAGCATTCAATGAGCGGATACCCGGGATTGCGAAAAGCGAATAACTACCCCAATCTCGAGCATCCCGACTGGAAACATTTCTTGACCGTATGGCGCGAAGTTGGCGTTAGCAGCGAAGGGGAAGCCATTCCTACTGATGTGCAGGTCAAGGCAAGTAAGTCTAATTGGCCACCACCCGGTGCGAAAAAACGGCACTAGGACACCCATCACGCCCGTGGGATACCCGGCCACAGATGATGTGTATCGAGGATGAGTGTTTCGTCAGGTGATACGACGAACGGCTCATCTGATCCGCGTGAAGAGCGGTGGATGAACCCGTTATGCGCCTCAAAGGTCGCATAATTCAGCCCGCGTGTGATGCGCGGTGACCCGGACATGCAGTGTCCATGAAGGTCAAAGCGGGCGGTGCAGTCCGGGCAGATGAAGGCGTGCTCAAGATTGCTCCACACCACACCGACCGGGCGGTGCGGATACGTGCAGAAAATGAACAATCCCAAGAATCCAGCGTCCACATGCGTGATCCAAGTGTGGCTCCCTTGGATTTGGACTGGTCGTGACTCCAAGACGGGCAGATCATCGAAAGGGATGGTAAAACGCTCACCATTGGGAAACTCGGTGTAATAGGTGAGCGCCCATGCAGTTGCTCCTGCGCTGAGCACTAAGCTCGCGCCGCCGAGGTAATACAGGAATTCACGGCGATTGATGCGGCTTGCGTGCGGACCTTGCGCTAAGTCGGTCATGATGTGATCCCCAATCCCGTGCGCGGTAAGCCCTGCCAGAGGATATTGGTATCCACAACGATACTTTCTGCACCTTCAATTGAAATGGGCTGCGGATAACCGTCTGTGCGGCGCGTACCCTGTGCGGTGACGACCTCAAGGGCGAAGTAGTTCATGCCGTGTGGTGCGATGCCTTCGATATAGGAGCCATCGAGGGCGAATTTACTGCCGCAGGCAGGGCATTCAAAGCGGTGATTTGAGTCCGACCAGCGCACCCACTGTATAAGGGCATGGCGGGGGTTGGGCATGCGTCCTTCACCGCGATGATCCCCTACGAACATGAGCCAGCCATGCCTGTGCATCAGGAATGTTAAGATGGAGGAGCGTCATCTTCAGGTAAGCGGTTAGCAGTGACGGGAAAGTATCCCAATGCAGGGATGCGCGGCGTCGTTCGCGGTGATACGATCAGCAGCCCCGCAATACTGGTGAGGGTAAGCAATACGCTCGCGCCGCCGAGGTAATACAGGAATTCGCGGCGATTGATCGGCTTGATGTTGTCTGGTTGCGAAAAATGCTGGAGATCGATCATGAGGTTGGTTCCCCGTATGGATTCCTGACTCCTTCTCAGTGTATCACCGATGAGGTTGCTGATATTATGCTTATAGTCAATCACCACTACCTTCAGGTGGTGGTGATTGACCTCATTAATGTTAACCGTTGGATCGTCTTATAGTACGTTCCCATTCAAGTAGTTCTTGAATGGCGTCTTCAGAAAATCCATGACTGCGCATTTCGGCAACAGCGTCACTCGGGTAGATCGGGTCTTGATCCGCAAGTGGACGGAAACGGTACTCGACATTCAAATAGAGGTTGTCGAAATCTTGCCCTACAAACGATTCTCTTAAGAGAGACATCGATATCGTCTGTGTTTCCTGTGTGTAGGGATTTTCAAGCGAAAGCTCGGTTATCCCTGATCGAGCGGATTCGCCGATTGATATAGGAGCCTCATGAGTCGCGGACTGTGGTACCCAGCTTTGCACAGCAGCAAGAGGAACAAGATCAATGGTGACGATCATCATTCCGACACGATTCAGATAGGTGATTTGTCTCTCAAAATGGATGGTCATTGTGCATCCTTACGAACTATTTATCTAACAGTGGTCGGCGATCTTGACACAGTTGACGGAAGTCGAACAAAGACCCCCATGTCTGCTATCCCAACACCATGTTTCTGTACAATAGTGCATACAACTTGTTTGACACAAGAAGTATGCTTCGGTCGCACATCGGACACTTGAGCAATCTTCATAAGCGGATACTGGAGTTAATGGCGCAAGTTCAATTCCGACCAGTAAGGTAACAACGGTGCCAGTGGCAGTTCGCATAAAGGTTCTACGCGAAATCGTCCCCTTTGATAACATTTGCTCTCGGATCTGGGTATTTTGTGGCACTGACAAGTTCCCCTAAATATTATTGCCTTTATTAGCATGCTCCATTCGGATAGGCTGTCAAGAAGATAGTGTAAAAGGCAACTGAGGCATAGTGTCGGGATTGATGATTCGTTTCACTGTGCGGATTCCTGACTTCTTCTCAGTGTTTCACCGATGAGGGGGTCAGGATCAGTGCCCCAGCGGGATGATCGCGCTTACAATCAAAATGACTCTGATCGAAGCGATCGAGTCAACCGATGCCGGATCACGCACAGAGGATGATCGATCATGCGACTGCTGCTCGTGTTGTGTTCAATCGTATGCGTCACCGTCGGGGCGGCGTTTAGCGCCAGCGCTCAGGGGAAATCGACACCAACGCCAACTGCGACGCCGACCACCCCTGTGAAGCAGTCCACGCCCTCCGCTGCAACGCCTGTAGCAGACGCGCCTGTGGCGGGGGCGATGCCCACGCTTGCACCGGACTATAACGCCGCCGACAGCAGCGATATTTCCTCCGATTGGGAACGCGCCGTCGAGGATATGCGCGATCTGGGGCTGATCGACGCAGAAGGCGAACTGCTCTTCACCGAAGACATGGCGATCGAGTCGCTCGGCGGTTCCGGTGATGGCGAATCGACTTATCGCAACACGGTTATGGGTGCGCTGATCAGTGTGCGCGAGGATGTGCCGGGGACGGTGGGGGTGTGTACGTTCATCACACGCGGCCAAATGGATCGACGGGGAAACATTGCCAGCGCGGTCGGGGTGCTGCTCACATCGGAAGATGAAATCTACGCGCTGGAACAGGTTGATCCGAACACCGAGCCGAATATGCTGCGCGTGCCGTATGAGGGTAGCGCTGGGACGCTTTACTACCCGGTGTATGTGGTCGTGCTGGTGAAAGACTCCGCCGTGACGGTGTGGATCGATGGGGAAGTCATCCTCGACTCGTGGGAACTGGAAGGCGAACTGCCTGATGGAGAGTATGAATCGCCCGTCACCACGACAGTCAACCCGGAGACGGGCTGCGTGATGACGGGCTTGTGGGGGTACGGGTTCTGAATTACACCCAAGCGATGCAAAAATCGCGGTAGGCGGCCCAAATCTCAGGGAAGCGAGTCACATTCGGGATGTGATTGACTTCGAGCAGGTGCTTCTGGCCGTCATCCCCGACGATGTAATCGTTCGCGATCACATCCAAGCCGAAGCCCTGCTTGACGCGGCGCGTATCTTCAAAGAGATCGGCATCCACATCCATGAAATGCGCGCGTTCATCATGGATGGACTTCAGCCAACTGCTGCCATCCAGCTTAATCTGCCACGCCTGATCGCCAATGATGACCACGCGCACCGCCTGCCCGACGAAATACGGTTCGATGATACTGGGTTCGCTGGTCGTGTAAGGGGACGCGGAATTGAAGCGCTCTTTGTTCTCGCCGCAGTGCCAATTCCCCCACTTGGCGACTCGCTCAATGTCGGTATCGATCCGCACACGCGCCGATGCATAGCCGCGCGCGGGGCTGCCAAAGCGAGTGAACGTCAATGCGCGCACCAAACACGGCAGCTTGAGGCGGCAGTCCATCATGGCGTGGGCACGTGGCAAACAGGCGCCGTTCCACAAGGCAAGGCCGCTAATAAAGTCGAGATCGTCCTCGTAGATGGCGTGATAGATGACCTTTTCGACCGGCACCATGCGCGGGCCGCGATCGGATTCCATCCACAACTGCCCATCCTGAACGAGAATTTTGGGAAGGGTCAAATGAATGATCGAGGGTGTGTTGATTCCTTCGGCAATCGCTGATGCCTCGCTTTCATCAAGCCCCACAATCGCGGTGATGGGTTTCGCAGTCAACGTCGTCCTCCTTTGCTCAAGTCCCAAAATAAAACGGACACTGCTCACGTCGAGCAGCATCCGTTTATTTACTCACTCACATCCGCTGTGCTGGCGAAAGCTATCCGATCACGTCGCGGGGGATGCTGCCATCTTTGGCTGGCCCCACTACGCCGCGCTCTTCCATCAAGTCGATTAAGCGGGCAGCACGCGTGTAGCCAATGCGCAGCCGCCGCTGAAGCAGCGATACACTGGCTTTCTTCATCGTGCGCACCAATTCCACCGCCTGATCGTACATCGCGTCCGCGTCGGCATCATCGAGCTCTTCGTCATCGTCTTCCGCCGCGCGCATCGACTGGGTAGAGGTCGCCCGCGCTTCCTGATCCCACACGGGGGCGCTCTGCGTCGTTCCCTGTGGGCGGCCCGTCGTCGGCTGTGCGGGCGTGCCGCGCCCGGTGACGAGTGGATTCCACGCGGCACCGCCGATATTGTCACGCGGATCACCAACCGCGCGGGTTGTGTCATCTTGGAAGTTGGAGGTGATCGGGCGCGAAGCGGCGATCAGGTCTTCTTCGGTCATTTGCGCACGCCATGCACGGGTGATGTTGTTGATCTCGGTGTCGCTGACGAACACGCCCTGCAAACGTACGGGCGCGGGCGAATCACCGCTCATGTACAGCATGTCACCA
>JAXLWG010000036.1:0-48980 GCA_046328615.1 Anaerolineae bacterium
AGCGCCCACCCTTCGCCGCCGGGGACACGATACAGATTGCCGACATTCTTGATCCCGCGCACATCGCCGATCATTTCGGCCTGCTGAACACGTTTCCAGACGAGCGGAAACTCGCGGATGAGTTTGAGGTAGTTTTCGCGGATCGACGTGGACTCGTCTGGTTCGATGCGTTCCGTCCGACCTTCAATGCCCAGCGCAAGTGTGCCATCAGCGCTGTCCATCATCAGAATGCCGTACCCATCGCCGTTACCAAGAGCGACAACCTGCGGTACACCATCGTTGAGTGGCGCAGCATTTTTCCAATAGGCGTAATAGAGTGAGGTTGGGTATTCGTCATGCTCATCCGTGACGGCAGCGTTCGCCTTACGCCCGACAAAGCTGTGACGACCATCCGCGCCGACCACGAGATCGGCGGTGAACGACTGCATGACGCGATCGGCACGGTGCCCCGTCACGCCGATCACACGATCGCCGTCCCTGAGCAGATCGACTGCCGAGAATCCCATCCGCCCTTCGACGGTTGGCGAACGCAGCGCGGTGTCCCAAAGTGCCGCATCAAAGCGGGCACGGTCAATCGCATACGCATAATCGCGTCCCGATACACCGGGAATCGGCATATCGATGGCCATATCGCCCAATACATTACTCATTTTGCGCAGTTTGGGCGTGCCGCGCGCATACGCGCTTTCATCCGCTCCAATTTCATCAAGCAGGTGCATAGTCGAGGCATAAATGATGGGGCATGAGGCAGCGGGCAAACTGGGCAGCGTCGAACGTTCAAGCAGCAGCACTTTTAGCCCTGCCTGCCCCAGCCGCGCCGCCAGCGTTGACCCCGACGGACGGCCACCGACGATGATCACATCAAAATCACTCACAAGCCTATACTCCGAATCACGTTCTACACTCTCATTGTACACAGGGGATTCGTCTGCCCATCAAGCATTCAGGATGTTCTTATCGTAAGGGTAGAAACAGGTACTTTGCGTTACCATTAGGGGCATGATGCGCCGACACACACTCTTACTCATTTCTGTTCTGATCCTTGCCTTCGCCGTGCGCCTAATTCAGCTTGGCGAACGCAACTTCTGGTATGACGAGGCCTTCAGCGCCCTGTACAGCAGTCAAAGCGTTCAAGGGATTGTTGAGGGGACGATCAGCCCGGTCGCGGGCGGCGCGGCGGATATTCACCCGCTGCTGTATTACTTATCGCTCAAGGCGTGGATGAGCGTATTCGGCGCCGGCGCGTTCGTCGTGCGCCTGTGGAGCGTACTGATCGGCACCGCCACTGTCCTCGCCGTGTATGGGCAGGCAAAGGAGTTATTCGATCCCCGCACGGCGATCGCCGCCGCGCTGGTCACGGCGATCGCACCGTTTCATGTGCAGTATTCCCAAGAAGCGCGCATGTACGCCTTTATGGGGTTATTCCTTACGCTGGCGGCATGGACGTTTATACGCGCTTATCGATCCAGCGGGCGCGCGTGGGGCTGGTGGATCGGCTTTGGCATCTTCGCCGCGCTGGCGATGTACGCGCAGCAGCTTTCGGCATTCTTTCTGGCGGCACTGGCGATGATTCCGGTGTTCGCCCGCAAGCCACGCGCGATCGTTGGAATGATCGTCGGGACGATTGCGGCGCTGCTGGTGTATCTGCCTTGGCTGCTGATCCTGCCGAGTCAGTTTTCGCAGGTGGCACAGGGCTACTGGATTGAAGTGCCAAATGCCGCGCGTATGCTGCTTACCCTGCGATCATTTTTCATCGGCAGTTTGGATATTCCGCCGCCCGCTTCGCTGATCGGTTTTGTAGCAGCGCTGGTGCTGGTGATCTTCCTCTTCGTGCAGGTCATTTTGCGCCGCCGGCGTCAAACCGTACTGCAACAGGGTAATACATTGATCGTGCTGTGGCTGGCGTTCGCGCCGATGGTGGGCTTGTGGTTGTTTTCGCAAGTTCGCCCGCTGTATCTCGATCGCGGACTGATCGGCAGTGCACTCTTGCTGTATATCGGCATCGGTTGGCTGTTCGCGCGTGGAGGGCTGCCGCGCCCCATCTTGGTATTGCTGGCGCTGGTCGGTTTCGCAGCAGCAGCGATTGGCCTAACATCGGTCTATTCATGGTCTACGTTCCCGAATTCCCCGTTCCGCCAGATGACGGAATATCTCTCCAGCCGTGTGCAACCGGGAGATGTCGTCCTTCACCAAGACAAAACCTCGGCGCTCCCGGCGATCTACTATGCACGCACCGAAGGGTTTACCCTTGAGCAGCGCTATTTGGCCGACGAGCCGGGTTCGCCGGATGATACGCTGCTCGTGCCGACTCAAGTCGCGCTTGGCTTAATCGCGGATCAGTGTGTACAAGCAGCAGTGCAAAACGCGCCGCGCGTATGGTGGGTGATCTATACCTTCGCGCCGGATCAATATGCTGCCGCCGGAGTGGACACCCTCCAGCAGGACATTGACTGGCTAAACGCGAACTACACTGCGTCGGAAACGCTGACCATGCGCGATGTGCAGATTGTCCTCTACACGGATCGCCGCACTCCCGCTGACACAGGAGCGTGTCCGTCATGAAATTCACCCGTTCTCAACTGCTCACAGTAGTGATCTTGCTGGTGCTGGTCGTGAGCGGCGATGTGATTTTGACCCACAATGTGCTAACCGCGCCCTACCCCGGCCACAACGATTTCATGTCGCGATGGGAAGGCGCGCGTTCGTACTGGATGGATGGACTTGATCCCTACGGCGATCAAGCCAGCTTGAACATTCAGATGCGCATCTACGGGCGGGCGTCGCTGCCGCAAGAAGATCCCGGTTACTTCGCGTACCCGTTTTACACGGTATTCGTCGTCGGGCCGCTCGTCACGGTCGATTATGCATGGGCATCCGCGATTTGGATGGTCGGGCTCGAAGTCTGCTTGATCGGCGCGCTGCTGCTGATCCTGCAACTGCTCCACTGGCGGCCCCGCCCTCTCATGTTAGGTGTGCTGCTGCTGTGGGCAATCTTCGACTATTTCGCGATGCGCGGTCTGCTGCTTGGGCAACCGGGAATCGTCGTGTACGCGCTGGAAATGCTGACGATTTGGGCATTATTCCGCAAACAAGATACGCTGGCAGGGGTAGCGCTGGCCCTTTCCACCCTCAAGCCGCAGATGGGGTTTTTATTCGTGCCGTTTCTGCTGCTGGTCGCGCTGTTTGCGCGGCGCTGGCGGCTCCTGATCGGTTTCGGCTTGAGCATGGCCATTCTGCTCGGCCTATCGTTCCTGCTGCTTCCGTCGTGGCTGAGCGAATGGTTGGCACAGATCGGCCATTACACATCGTATACGGCGATCGGCTCGCCGGTGTGGGTGATCATGCAGCATTACCTACGCCTAGGCAGTGGAGGCGAATATGCCGTCGTCGCGGTGCTGGCTGCGTATCTGCTCTGGTCATGGTTTGAGCTGATCGCTCGGCGGCAGTCGAACCGGCTGCTGTGGACGATTGTCCTGACGCTGACGATCACCCATTTGATCGCGGTACGAACGGCGACGACGCATTATGTCGTCTTCGTGCTGCCGATCCTGTTTTATTTGCGGCTGCTTGACCGTCCGCGATCGTGGGGGTTGGCACTGCTAATTCCAATCGGATTGACGATTTTTACGTGGCTGCATTTCATTTCCACCGTGCGCGGGGAGTTCGAAGACCCGGCGATCTATTTGCCGCTGCCTTTCACCATGCTCGTGTTGCTGATCATGACAAGAGAGCGATGGTGGGCATGGAAACCACTTCCGGCATGATCCGTTTACCGCGTTCGGTCATCCTGTTCGCCATCGGGCTGGCGCTGCTGACCTCCCTGCCGTATCTGGTAGGAGCCGCCGCGCCACCCGGATTGACCTACACAGGTGCCCCTGTCCTGCCAAACGGCACCAGCGTCGATTATTACAGCCACCTTGCCAAAATGTGGCAGGGGCGGCACGGCGATTTCGCCTATCACCTGCTTTTTACGCATGAAGATCATACCGGGCTGCCGTTGGTGCAGGGCTTCTACGTTCTGTTAGGGGCAGTTTCCCCTTTCGATCTTCCAGTGACCTATCACCTTGCCCGCGCAGTGCTGACAGCGGTGATGGTGCTGGCAATTTACGCGGTAGGCGTGCGGCTGTTTGAGAAACCTTACGAGCGCTGGGTTTTTCTGATTTTCGCGGTGCTGGTCAGCGGCGTTAGCTGGCTGCTGCTCATCGCCGATCCCGTGCAGGCGCAGCAGGTCGCCCCGATCGAGTTCTGGCTGATTGACGCATACAACCTCGCCGGGGCGCTGTTCATGCCGCACTTCGCTGCTGCGGTGGCACTGCAAGCATTAGCGCTGCTGGCGTTCTGGGATCGGCGGATGATGCTTTTGACCGTCATCCTCGCAGGGCTGGCAATCCTTCAACCCTATTTTCTGGTACTCTCCGGCCCGCTGTTTGCGTTGATCACGCTGCGGCAGGTGATACTTAGTCGTAAAATCAGCGGGTTCCGTGCGGCACTGTGGCTGATCCTGCCGCTTGGGGTGCAAACGGTACTCACCGTCTACCAGTTCGCCGCCACGCAAAGCGATCCGGTCTGGCGGAGTTTTACCGCGCAAAACGTCACCGCATCACCGCCGCCGATTTATTATGTACTCGGCTATCTGCCGCTGCTCCTGCCGGTCGCGATCGGATGGCGTGGGTTTGCAGCCAAGCGGGGTGATTCGCACTGGTGGATGATCGGCTGGTGGGTGCTGCTGGTGATCGCCTTGTTGTATGCTCCCCTGCCCACGCAGCGCCGCTATCTGATCGGCGTGCAAACTCCGCTGGCAGCACTAGCCGCACTCGGCTGGACTTATGCAACCCAACGGATCAAGCGACCCCGGCAGATGATGATCACGGTGGTGTATGTCGTGATCGCGGCGCTGCCGCTGTTCATGCTGTGGTTCGGCAACCTCGCGAACATCGCCACCCACCCGGACGATCTCTACACCAACGGGTATGATCAACAGGCGTACGCCCTGCTCAATACCGAAAGCAGCCCCTCGGATACGATTTTGACGACGTTCGACTGGTCGGGTGAAGGATCAGGCGGGCGAGTAGTTGCTGGAACCGGGCACCGGGTGTTCATCGGCCATTGGATTGAGACCGTGGATTTCGACGCCAAAATCGAGCAGGTGCGGCGATTCTACGATCCGAGTGAGACCGATGCATGGCGTTGTGAATTCCTACGAACTGCCGGTATCGTGTATGTGTGGTACGACCGCTACGCACAGGCGATCGGCGGTTGGCGCCCCGGTGATGCACCATACATTGAACCTGTGCGGGCGACAGAGATGCTGACGCTGTTCCGCTTCAATGCCGCCGGGTGCGGCCTCCCCTAAGAAAGTGACGATGTATAATCGTTGCGATCTTTAATCAAAAGGTATTCTCACATGCTCAAACGATTTGGTTTTGTTTGCTGTCTTCTGCTGCTGTGGGTATCCGTTTCGGTCGTCGGGGCACAGTCAGAGGCCACGCAAACCCATTGGTGGAACGACCGTGTTTTCTATGAAATTTTCGTGCGCAGCTTTTCCGACAGCGATGGCGATGGCACGGGCGACATTCAGGGAATCATTGACCGGCTGGATTATTTGAATGATGGCGATCCGACGACGACAACAGACCTCGGAATCACCGGGCTGTGGTTGATGCCGATTTTCGAGTCGCCCAGCTATCACGGCTACGATGTGACCAACTACAGCCGTGTTGAACCCGATTACGGCAGTTTCTCCGACTTCCGGCGCTTGGTGCAGGAGGCGCATAACCGGGGTATCGCCGTCATCATTGACCTTGTGATCAACCACACGTCGAGCCGCCATCCGTGGTTCGTGGCGTCGTCGCAGCAAATTCCGCCCTATGCGGATTACTATGTCTGGTCGGACACCAATCCGGGATTTCGCGGTGCGGATGGGCAAACGGTGTGGTATCCGCGTGGGGGGCGATTCTTCTACGCGGCGTTCTGGGATCAAATGCCCGATTTAAATCTGAACAGTTCGGCGGTGACGCGCGAAGTACGTAATATTGCGCGTAACTGGATGACCGTCACGGGACTCGACGGTTTCCGGTTGGACGGCATCAAATGGCTGATCGAAAACGGTGACGAAACCGCGAACACCCAATCAACGATGGGATGGCTGTTGGGGTATCACCAATACATCCGGTCGATCAACCCAAACGCCCTGCTGGTCGGTGAAGTATGGGATTCGGATTTCGTCTCCTCGGAATATGTGCCGCGTCAGGTCGATCTCACCTTCGATTTCGATCTCGCCGGGGCGATTCTGAATGCCGCCCGTCAGCGCCGCCCTGATCCGGTACTGACCATTCTCCGCCGGTTGGATAATTTGTACCCGCCAAACCAGTTTGCCAGTTTCATCACCAACCACGATCAAAACCGTGTGATGTCACAGCTTCAAGGCGATGCCGAGGCAGCACGGGTAGCGGCCTCGCTGCTGCTGACGACGCCGGGGGTTCCATTCCTGTATTACGGCGAAGAAATTGGAATGACGGGCGTGAAACCGGACGAGCAGATCCGCACGCCGATGCGATGGGACAGCACGCCTATCACGGCAGGCTTCACGACGGCTGACGAACCGTGGGAGCCGATTTCAACCGATGATGCCAGTGTAAACGTCGCTGATCAATCGGCTGATCCGAATTCACTGCTCAGCTACTACCGCTTGTTGATCCATCTACGCTCAGAGCATCCGGCACTGGCTCATGGCTCATTGACGCTGATCCCGATACAGGGGTCACGGAATGTGACGGCATTCCTGCGCCAAACAGACGAAGAAACGCTGCTGGTCGTCATCAACCTGAATAACGAGGCGGTGAGCGATTACACCCTGCAATACGAGGGCGATCTCACCTTCAACGGCGGTGAAGTGATTTTTGGTGCGTCCGACGGCTTCCAACCCGTGACGAATAGCCTGACGGATTATGCTCCGTTCGCAACCCTGCCTGCCCAGTCCACAACGATTATCGACCTGTCTGCCAGTTGACCGTAACGGTGAGGGGGTTCGTCAAGTAGAATACCCTCACCGACTACAAGGAGATGTTGCTTCATGCTGAAATCTCGTCTACTGCTTGCCACCGCAGCCTTCCTGCTGAGTGTTTCGGCGAGCACCGTATTCGCACAAGATGCGGCTTCCACTGCCCAAACCCCTACTCAAATCTGCGAAAATGCTGGTCCTGCCGCAGAACCGAGCACTCGCCAGTTTGAGCAGGCAGAACAAGTCTTGCAGCCCGGTGTCGATTATCGCGCCGTCTTCTGCACGGATGCTGGCCCCATTTATATCGATCTGCTGGAAGATCTCGCACCGTTCACGGTGAACAACTTCGTCTTTTTGGCGCAGAATGGCTATTACAACAACACGACCTTCCACCGCGTCATTCAGGACTTCATGGCGCAGGGCGGTGACCCGACCGCGACCGGTACCGGTGGCCCCGGCTACCAGTTCGCTGATGAATTCGTCGGCTTCCTCACTTTTGATCAACCCGGTTGGTTGGCGATGGCGAATGCCGGGCCGAATACCAATGGCAGCCAGTTCTTCATAACGGTCGCGGCTTACCCGTCGCTGAACTACAACTACAGCATCTTCGGGCATGTGCTGGAAGGCCAAGAAAACGTAGAAGGCATTCGCCTGCGCGATCCCAACACCGATACGCAGCCCGGTACAGCCTTGAATACCGTCGTCATCATCACCGACCCGGCCAGCGTAACGACCACGCACCAATCGCCGACCCCGGCCACGCAGGAACAGGTCAGTGCCGCGATCGATGCGATTGCCTCGGAACTTCCCGAAGGATTGGGAACGAACAGCGACGTGACGGGCATCAAGACGGTTGAAGCCGTGGTGGCGAGTATCGCCGAAGGACTGCGCGAAAGCTATTCCAGTCTGCTCAGCGAAAACAACTTCCAATTCCGGGGAGCCATCGAAGTCGATAACACTGCATGCTCGCTGAGCGATGCACCGTTCTATTCGGTCGGTTATACGATGGATGTGTTCGCCAGCCGTGCCGATGCATCGGCCTTCATTCAGCAGGCAGCGGATGAAACCGGTGTGCTGTATCAAGCAGCGCTGGCGGATGGTTATGCCCTGCTGGGCACGGAAACGACGCTGCCTTATCCAGTGTTCATCGGTGTGCAGAACGTGTGTGATCAGGATATGACCAAGGCGCGCACCTTCTGGCAGCGCGGCAGCTTCGTGATCACCGCGGAAGCGACCTTCCCGGCCAACAGCCAAGCGACAGCAGATATTTGGCTTCAGCAGTTGGTTGGCTTACAGATCTACGAAAGCCTGTTCGTGGATGTGCTGCGCACAACCCTGAACTAGGCAAGAAAAACGCAGCGTAGACACAGAGCATTTGAAATGCGGTCAGTGTCTACGCTGTACCGAACAAACCTCAATTACTGGATAATAGCGGAGCCGCTTGACGGCGGGCCGCTTCCGTTGAGCTTCGAAGCCCGTCCACAACTTCAGCAAGGCTGCGCCACTCGTAGATCACGCCCTCAAGCTTTCCGCGCCATAGGTCATTCAGCACGGTGATTTCATTGGCGGCCTGCGGATCGATACGATAATCCGCCCGTTCCAGCGCCCGCCGTGTCCATTCCAAGCGTGCCCCACTCCCTAGCAAACGCACGTTTCCTTTTACCTCAGAGGGTATGCTGAACGCCCCTGTTGCTGCGTCAAAACGCATCCCGGTTTCATCGAAGGCGGCTTGAAACGCCCCGGACAGCACCAAATCTTCAGGTGCCCCTACTTCGATTCGTCCATCCTCGCGCATCAGCCACAGCCGATCGGCGCAGCGTAAGGCCAAGTCGAGATCGTGAGTCGAAAGCAGGACGGCACGGTCGAGCGTGTGCGCTAAGCGGCGGAGCATTTGCATGATTTCGGCACGGCGCGGCACATCAAGAAATGCGGTAGGCTCATCTAAGATCATCACAGGCGTATCCTGCGCCAGCGCCCGCGCAATCATGATTTTTTGGCGTTCACCATCGCTCAAATCGTTGACACGCCGATCGGCAAGGGCTTCCGCACCGACGTTTTGGATCGCCTGATGCACGGCTTCGATGTCATCCGATTTCAAGCGTCCCAACCAATCGGTATAAGGGAAACGCCCCAAGGCGATCAACTCGCGCGCGGTCATCATCCCTGCGTCCAGTTTGTCGGTAAGCACGATACTGACTTTGCGGGCCAACTCGGCTGAGCCTCTGCGGCTCACACGGACACCATCGACGTATACGTCTCCGGCCAGCGGCGGCTGCATTCCAGCAAAGGTACGCATGAGGGTCGATTTGCCCGCGCCGTTCACGCCCAATAAGCAGACCAATTCCCCGGCATTGAGCGACAAATTCAGGTGATCCGCGAGGACACGTCCACCGTTCGGGTAGCCAATGGTCAAATCTTGCGTGGATAGACAAACCGTTTTCATGCGGAAAAGGTCTCTTTCACTTCACGCTGGCGCAAAATCATCCACACGACAACCGGCGCACCAAACAGCGCCGTGATCGCGTTCAACGGCAGCACGGTAATGCTGCCCGGTGACTGGGCGATGATGTCGGCAATAAGCGCCAGCATCGCCCCGATCAACGTGCAGGCGGGGAGCAAAAGGCGATGATCGGACGATCGCAGAAGCGTGCGAGCGAGATGTGGCACGGCAATTCCCAGAAAACCGATCGGGCCGCAAAATGCGGTGACGATCCCGGTGAGCAGCGCCGCGCTGGTGATCAAACGCCGCCGCGCCGCCCGGATGTCGAGACCCATACTGCGCGCATAGGCATCGCCGAGCAAAAGCGCGTTGAGCGGTTTGGCGGTCAGGTTTGCCAGTACCAGCCCGGCGATCGTGCCAGCCGCGTACAGCGGCATTTGGCTCCATGTGACACCGCCAAAGCTGCCAAACGTCCAGTTCACATAGGTTTGAATGCGATCGGCGATACTGAAATGAATGAGCAAACTCACCAGCGCGCTGGTGATGTAGCCGAACATCAATCCCAAGATCAGCAGTGTCAAGCCGCTGTTCACCCGACGCGCCGCGATCAAAACCAGCGCCAGCACCGCCGCCGATCCCAGACTCGCCGCCGTGATCAGGGCAAAATCACCGGCCAACCCGATCCCGGCCAGCAGACTCACGCCAGTCGTCCCGGCAGCAAGCACGACAATCGCTACCCCTAAGCTCGCCCCGCTGCTGATGCCGAGCACATACGGATCAGCAAGCGGATTGCGAAACAGCGTTTGCATGATCAACCCGCTCACACCGAGTGCCGCACCCGCCAGCGCCGCCGTGATCGCCTTGGTCAGGCGAAAATCGAGCACAATCGTCGTCCAAGCCGCGCGGGCCGGTTCGCCGCCGCGCAGGATGGTGACGATCTCGCCAAGCGGAATGTTTACCGACCCCAATGCTAAACTGGCGAGAAATGTCCCGATTAGCCCGACGATCAGCGCCACCAGCAGAAAACGCTGACGCGCAGCCGATCGCGCGGCGAGAGAAGAGAGCCATGAGGGTTGTGCAGCACGTTCTTGGAGCATAATCGTTCATCCGGCGGAGAGGGATTTCACCCCTCCCCGCTTACCGTTCACACGGAAATGCGTTCTATTCGAGATGGCGGAAGTAGTAGAGTGCGTGATCCGGCATCAGATCAGGGTGGAGAATGGCGATCAAATCCGCCAACACCAAATCAGGACGCAGGACGCCGCCTTCGGTGTAGTCATTGCCACCGAAATCGGTGACACGCGCATTGTTGTTGTAGACGGTTCCATTTTGGAAAGGCGCGAACTCGGCGTAGCGCTCATCTTCGGCCAAGCCATCGCTGAGACTGAACCAGAAATTCGGATTCAACCAAACGTCGGCGTTCTGCGCGCGGTCAAGCACCGATTCGAGCGAGAGCGGCAGCGCGCCCACCGAGTTATCGTCTGACCACAGGTATTCACCCCCCGCATCAGCAATCAACTGAGCGAGATAGCTTCCCCCGCCGCTGACGTACCATGTATCCTGAAACAGTCCGTTGACCATCACCGTCGGGCGGTTTTCCACAGCGGCAGCCGTTTCGCGCAGGGCTTCGTAATCTTGAGCAACTTGATCGAACACGGTATTGGCGATCGATTCACGGTTGTAGAACATGGCGGTGAACTTGAGCCATTCCGCCCGCCCTAACGGGTTGGTTTCCACATAATCGGCGTTGAGGGCGACGGGAATCCCGGCTTGGAGCAAAACTGGATGCGCATCGTAATCCGGGCTGCCCAATCCGTAGGTCATCACCAGATCGGGATCAAGGTTGAGTACCTGCTCGACATTGACCAAATTGCTCCCGCCTACTTCGATCACATTGTCCTCAGCGATGCGCGCCAACACGTCAGGCGAGTAAATGAAGTCGGTTTCATCGACGCCCACGAGCGTATCGAGAACGCCGAGCGAGACGAGATGCGGCAGATAGGTGGTGGACATGGTGACGATCGACTGAATCGGCACATTGATCACTTCCGCACCCTCATATCCTTCCGGCGCGGGCGTGCCGCACTGCACCAGCACATAGGTGAAGCCTTGATCGGCCCCCTGCCAAGGGGTGGTTACGGTGATGACTTTATAGTTGGCATGGTATTCGACTTGGAAGGTCGATGCGTAGTCGATTTGCACTTTGTCGGGGAAGTAATCAACAGCGGGATCGTAGGTTTCAACGCATCCATCGGTGAGGTTGACGGCGCTGTCGGCGCTTTGCGCGAACGCCGCAGGGGGCACAAGGCTGAACACGAACAGCGCACAGCAGCCCCACACTGCTACGCGCCACGCCTTGCGAAAGAAGTACTGAACATTCATTGCAGGTCTCCCATTGGGTAATAGAGAATCAGATCCACATCGCCCAAACGGGAATACGCTTACAAGTGATCGTCGATTCGTGTGAATTGGCGTTGGCGAATCAAAAGTCCCGCACGATGGCGGGACATTCAGGATCGACCGAATCGAGTTCCTCATGCCCGTCCCCCTTTTGGCGCGAAGGTGGAATACGAGCGTCAGAACAGGCGGGCATTCGGGCTTCAGGGTGACCGTTAGGCGGCTCCCTGTTACCGTTGCGCGACAGCGCCGGACTTGCACCGGCTTCCCCCATTTTGTGCCAAGACACCCGGGTCATAGGCACACCTGAACTGGCTGCACGTTATGCCGATCAGGATAGCATGGCTGGTATGGGTCTGTCAAACGGGTTCGAATCGCGATGGGCGCGCCACTTATCCGTCCTAGGCGGAAGGGGGCGGTGGTGATTGGCGGGTGCGGCGCTGTGACTGCCGTGCTGCCTGACGGGATCGCTGACCACGTACAAGGAGCATCGTGTAATAAGCGCCCCGGCGGGTGTTGAACTCGATTTCGCGCAGCAGATCGATGAGCCCGCCCACCACGATGAGCAAAATTCCGGCAATGACCACGGTCACTGCGCCGGACAAATCGAGGACGATCGGAAGCGTATAGCCTAACACCCCGGCAGTACCAATGATCAATCCACCCACAACACCTACGATGCCGATAATCTCCAAGATCGCCGCCAAAACCGACAACAGCCCGAACTTCCGCTTCATGATCCCTGCTCCTTTATGCACCGTTTACGGCAGTCTATTCGCCGTTCTACCAACTCACCCGATCGTGTATCCTTCTAACCAACGCTCGCTCACATACCTGTTGATTTTGAGTCGCATGCACAGATTAGTTGATGTTTTCCGCGCTTCATCCACGCCCTTATCGATCGACTCGCGCCTGCGCTGGCTGGTTTTCAGCCTGCTGCTGGGCTCCTGCCTGATCTTCGCCAGCAACAAACCCGATTCGCTCGACGGCGAAGCGGTATTGGCAGTGTCCGCCGCGATCGTACGTACCGGATCGCCGGACATGAACGCGATCGCCTACAGCGACTGGATTATGCCGCCAAGCGCAGGGATGGGGCGAACCGGACTTGACGGCGCGACTTATGCCAAAAAGGGAATCTCCCCCACGCTTGCGCTGATCCCATTCGTCGTGGCCGCCGATGTGCTTCCGTGGCTGACCACGCGTGCCACAGCGATGTTGTTCAATCCAATCGTCACTGCGCTGACGGGGTGCATCCTCTACGATCTGATCCGGCGGCTGCGGGCGCGTCCGCGCACCGCACTGGTCTTGAGTCTATTGTACGGATGGGCGACTTTTGCGCTGGTGTATGCGAAAACACTGTTCGGGGAACCGCTGACCGCCCTGCTGCTCACGATCGCGGTCAAACAGGTGCTGGATTACGCTGATCAATTTCGCGCGCGTGATGCGATGTGGATCGGGTTATGCGCCGGACTGCTGGCAGGCATCAATACGATTTATGTGTTGTATGCGCCGCTGTTCGCGGTGGCGCTTCTGGTGCCCCATCTGATCGGCGGCTCGGCTGATGAGAGACATACATACCGTATTCAACAGGGTGTCTCATCGCTGATCGCCTTTGGTGTGCCCGTTATGGTATGTGGTGCCGTGTTGGGGTTGTTCAATCTGGCGCGGTTTGGCAGTTTTGTCGAGAGTGGCTACCGTTTTAGCGAGGGCGAAGGCTTCATCCATCCGATCACGACTGGGTTATACGGATTGTTTCTCAGTCCGTATCGCGGCCTCTTCTGGTACAGTCCGCTGCTGCTGCTGGCGATTCCGGGCGGGATCGCGCTGCTGCGGAGTGTACGTACGCGATGGGTCACAATCTTTCTCATCGTCTTGATCGCGGCCCAAGCGCTGATGTTCGCGAGTTGGTGGAGCTGGCACGGCGGGGTGGTATGGGGAACACGGTTTTTGGTGCCGGTCGTGCCGCTGATCGTCGCACTGATCACCCCGTTGGTGGAACAGGCATGGTCACGGCGGGGGCTGTGGCTGGCGATCGGCGCATTCGCTGCGGTGTCGATCTTTGTGCAGCTCCTCGGTGGGCTGTTTGATTACCTGACCTACTATTCATATCTCAACCGCACCTTTGGCAACGGCGATTTTTACTCCCCCGTGACAGCAATGCGCGTGCAAGTGCTATACGATCCAATTTTGAGTCCGGTGCTCGGCCATCTTGCACTGCTGATCGGCGGCTGGCCGCTTGACCCGCCAGCGCTGATTGGCCCGGATGTCGTGCACTTAATCGCTGCTGGTGCCACGATGATTGCCGGGATATTGGCGATTCGCGTACGCAGCGGACGGATGGCACGCGTGCTAATGATCGCGGTGATATTCATCGCCTTAAATGTCATCGGCTACCGGCGATCCCAAACCAACGACAGCGAACGGATTCAAGCGCTGAATCAAGCCATCCCGCCGAACACGAACGTTTTAGCGGAAACAACCGCCTATGAAGCGGGCATGCTCGATCTGGAAGGGCGGCGCAGTGTGATCACGGTAAACGCGCCAACCGAATCGACCGATTCTGAAGCGAACGCGCTGATTGAATATGCTGACAGGCGCGGCGCACCCATCACGCTGATCACATGGTACGCCCCGGCTGATCCCGCAAATTGGATCGAACGCCGGTATTGGGAAGCTGACTTTTTCGGCGGCAGCACCAGCTTCGACGGGCATCGTTTGCTGACGTTTTATCCCCATGATGACCCTACTCCAACGCCGAGCGGGGTACGATTCGGCGATGTGACACTGCAATCGATGGGAATAACCCGCGATCGCGGGCTGTACGTAAGGCTCGAATGGGGTGCAGACGAGGTTCCCGCCGACGCTTCGCAGTGGTTCGTCCACTTGATCGATGCACAGGGGATTATCCTCGCGCAGCAAGATCGACAGCCAATAGGTGGTTATGCGGCACTCTCAAGTCAACCGGTGGTGGATCGGCTGTATTTCGAGGACGCGGCAGGAAGTGCTGCCCTGCGTATCGGATGGGTTGACGCAGCAGGAAATCGCCTGCATGCTTACACGGCTGAGGGGGAGCGGTTGGGAGATGATATAGTGCTCATCCCGATTTCGGGGGTGAACAACCTCCCTTGAAAGCAGACAGCGCGGAGCATGCCCGCGCTGTCAACTCCCCCCGCTTTTGAAATCGAGCTGGTTAGACCAGCTTGGCCTCGACCGTCATCGGCACTGCCGAAAGGGCACGCGAGACGATGCAAGCCTTCTTGGTCTCTTCGGCATGTTCCGCGAACGCAGCCTGATCCAAGTTCGGCACCTTGCCTTCGGTGACGAGGTGAATACGGGTGATCGCCATGCCCGCGTCGGTCTTTTCGAAATAGACCTGCGCCGTCGTGTGTACGTATTCAGGGGCCAGCCCATTCTTGAACAAGCGGTTATTGAGCGCCATCGTGAAGCAGCCCGCATGCGCCGCACCGAGCAGTTCTTCCGGGTTGGTCATGGCCTGACCTTCCTCGAAGCGGCTCTTGAATGTGAACGGCACATTTAGCGCACCGCTGCCACCCTTCATGCTGCCATTCCCCTCGTTCAGCGTTCCTTCCCATTTGGCTTCCGCGCTACGAACCGTCATGGATTCAGTCTCCTTTTTGTGATGCACACCTGATGACGTCTGTATGGCTTGTCTGTTTGCCTGTGGTGATCATCGGCAACCTATACAGTCTATCAAAAACAAAAGGGGCAGCAGTCCTGCGCCCCCTTGTTTCTCACCAACGACTTAGTTCCACCAGCCCCACGAGCCTACCCAGTCGAGATCCTGTCGCAGTGCCGCATCCTCATCGTCAAATTCGACCGACAGCCAAAGGATCGCCTTCAAAGCTGCACGGCGGAGATCGTGATCGTCATCGGTAAGCGAGCCAAGAATATACGGCATCGCTTCTTCGTCGATGACCCACAGCGCTTCGGCGGCAGCATGCCACACATGCGTATTGCGCGTATTGAGCGCACGCAGGAGCGACGGAACCGATGAGGGATCGGCAATTTGGCCAATGGCTTTGGCGGCGGCAAAACGGACATACTCGTTTGAGTCACCCAGCAGTGCCCGCTCCAAACCCTCGAGTGCCGCCAAATCTGCGATGTCGCCAAGCGATTCGGCAGCGGCAAAGCGCACATAGCTGTTTTCGTCAGCGGCAAGCGCTTCTACGAGCGGCTGCACGGCTTCGATCAAGTTGAGTGCGCCGAGCGCTTTCGCCGCTTCCCAACGAACAAAGCTGTTTTCATCGCCCAAGAGCGCCCCGACCAACCCCGGCAGTGCGCCTTCAGCACCGATTAATCCCAGTGCCTCAGCCGCCGCGCGCCGCACATCTTTACTGCGATCCATGAGCCGTTCGATCAGTGCACCTATCGCGGACGGGTCACCAATGACGCCCAACAGTTTGACAGCAAACAGCCGAATATGCCGATCGCGCATTTTGAGCGCATCCAATAGTTCAGGCATATTGCCGGGATCGTTCAGTTCATCTTTGATGCGATTTAACTGGGTCAGCGCGGTCTGCTGCTTTTGTTTGTCTTCGCTGCGGAGGTCGTTGAAAAGCTGGTGAATCAGAGACTTATCAGCCATGAGCGTCTCCATTCTAGTAGAGGTAAGTTTACCCCGCATCAGAGCAGAGTTCAATCCGCGAAGCCTTAATACCTCCTAATCATACCGCTAGTTGACACCCTATCATTTGTGGCATACCGTAAATTGGCGCTCAAAATGGCCGCCCCGCGAAGGACTAGACTTTGCGAGGTATCGCCATGCGTCACACGTCACGGCCTTCACCGCATTACAGAGAGATTGAACCAAATCAATTGATTGCCGAATGATGTAACGTGCGGCACCTGCTCAGTGCCGTCCACTCGCTGCGTTCGTCTACGCAGCGCATTCACACCAGCAGTATGCTTGTTTGCTTGTCTAAGGGGGATACATCTTGCGAGCAGCCGCAGCAAGACCGTCATGGGGAAACGCAGGTGCGGCGCGCCCATCCAACGGGGGTATTGGTCGCGCCATCAAGTATTTGGGCATGCAGCGCCGCGCGGCGATCATCACGTATACCGCGCTGGTGATCGCCAGTTTGGCACAGCTTGCCGTTCCGCAGCTCATTCAGCGCATGATCAATGCGATCACGCAGGGATACGTCGCCAATCAAATCCTTGGACTGCCCGCACTGGTTCGCGGTGTTGCCGCCAGCGCCGCCGGGTTCACGGTTGAACAGCTCCAAGATGCGCAGACGAATGCCGAATCATGGCTGGTGGCAGCAGCCTTGGTGATCGTGTTACTCGCCGTGGCCCGCGCGATTTTTTCGTTCGTACAGGCCTACATGAGCGAAAATATCTCACAGGGGATCGCGTTCACGTTCCGCAACGAGATTTTCGCCAAAATCCAGCGCCTTTCGTTCAGCTATCACGACCGCAACCAAACCGGTCAGTTGATGATCCGCGCGACGGATGACGTGGAACGCGTCCGCTTGTTCATCGCACAGGGGTTGGTGCTGACCGCGCAGGCGTTTCTGCTGCTGATCGCCACGTTGATCATTCTATTTCTGACTAACTGGCAGCTCACGCTGGTGGTACTGCCCATTCTGCCGATCGCGCTGGTCGTGTTCATGATTTTCGGCAAGGTCAGTCAGCCGTTGTTCGTCGAAATTCAGATGCGCCTGTCACGCCTGAACACAGTGTTGCAGGAAAATATGGCAGGTATTCGCGTGGTGCGTGCCTTCACGCGTGAGAAGACCGAACAGGCGAAGTTCGACAATGCGGCGGATCATCTGCTGGAGCAGCAGTTGAAGGTCGCGCGCACGTTCTCGTTCCTGTTCCCGGTGATCTTCTTGATCGCACAGATGGGACAGGCGGCCCTGCTCTACTTCGCGGGGCGTGGGATCGTCACCAATCAACTGACCTTGGGCGATTACCAGTCGTTCAGCTTGTATGTGCTGTATGTCTTCTTCCCGCTCGGCCAATTGGGATTCATCATTTCCCTGGCACAAAGCGAGCGCATCGGCTGGTCGCATTTTCGAAATCCGCTCGACGCGCCAAAAATGATGTCTCGGATAAGCCAAACGCCAAAACCCTGCCGCCGATTCAGGGTCATGTCGCCTTCAAGAACGTGACCTTCCGCTATTTCGGCAGCGGCGACCCCGTGCTGAAGAGCATCGACTTTGAGGCACAGCCGGGGCAAACGATCGCCCTGCTCGGCGGTACGGGCAGCGGCAAAACGACGATCATCAACCTGATCCCGCGCTTCTATGATGCAAGCGAAGGTCAGGTGCTCATCGACAATCACGATGTGAAGGATGTGACGCTCGATAGCCTGCGTTCGCAGATCGGGATCGTCCTGCAAGAAACGAACCTGTTCAGCGGCACCATCCGCGACAACATCGCTTTCGGGCGTTCCGACGCAACAGATGATGAAGTGATCGCCGCCGCGCAAGCCGCCGCCGCGCACGATTTCATTGTGTCGTTCCCGGAAGGCTATAACACGCCCGTCGGCGAACGCGGTACGACCCTATCCGGTGGTCAAAAACAGCGTATCGCCATCGCACGCGCCCTGCTGCTGAACCCGCGTATTCTGATCCTCGACGACTCAACCAGCAGCGTGGACTTGCAGACTGAAGGCCGGATTCAGAAAGCGCTTGATAACCTGATGCACGGGCGCACCAGCTTCGTGATCGCGCAGCGTATCACAACCGTGCTGAATGCGGATCAGATCCTTGTACTGGATAAGGGGCAGGTCGTCGCCTCTGGCAAGCACGTGGAACTGATGGAATCCAGCCCGATTTACGCCGAAATTTACAACTCGCAGCTCGTGGGCGATGCCCCAACGACTGAAACGGTACAGGAGGCCTAACCACTATGATGGGGGGTATGGACGGCGGTCGCCGTCTGCTTGAAACCGAAGTCAGCAAAGCGCAAAACATCGGGGCGACACTCATGCGCTTCGGAACTTACTTCCGCCGCTACTGGACATGGGTTTTCGGTGCGCTGCTGCTCATCGTCATTACAACCTATGTGCAGGTCGTCTCGCCGGACTACATTCAGCAGGCGGTAGACTGCTACTTCGTCCCGCAAACAACAAGCCACTGCTGGTTCGATCCGGCAGTGCAGCAGGCTATCAGCAGCGGAACCCTTGATACCATTACGGTGGACATGAAAGTCGCCGGGATTGCCGGGATCGTCGGCATCTTGGTGGTATTGTTCATCATTGGCTCAGTCCTAAACGGGTTGGCCTTCTATTTCATGAGCCGTTCCGGGCAGTTGGTGCTGCGCCAAATGCGCGAGCAGTTGTTCGCCAAGGTTCAGCGGCTTTCGTTGGGCTTTTACAGTGAAAACGAAACCGGTAACCTGATGAGCCGTATCACCAGCGACACCGATACGATTCAGCAGGTGTTCAGCTTTGCGCTGCTCAGCGTGATCAGCGGTGTGCTGCTGATGGTCTGGGTTGCCGTCAAGATGATCCAGTACAACCTGCCGTATGCCCTGCTGAGCTTGGTCGTCGTGCCGGTAATGTTCCTCACGACGCTGTATTTGTCGAACGAAGCACGCAAGGCGTTCCGCAAGAGCCGCCGTGAGATGGGCAGCGTCAACGCCGACTTGCAGGAAAGCATCGCCGGGGTGCGCGAAGTACAGGCGTTCAACCGCGAAGACGAGAACATCCAGCAGTTCATGAAGACCAATGCCGCCAACCGCGACGCGAACATCCGCGCGGCGGCGTTCACCAGCGCATTGAACCCGGTGCTAGAAGCGCTCGGCTATGTGGCGCTTGGGATCGTCGTGGTGGTGGGCGGTATTTCGGTGCTGCGCAGTGAGCCGCTGTTGGGCACGGAGATCATTACCCTTGGGACGGTATTCGCGTTCCTTCAGTATGTGCAGCGCTTCAACCAACCGGTGACGCAGATCGCCCTGCTGTGGACGAATATTCAGAGCGCTATCGCAGGCGGTGAGCGCATTTTCGGTCTGCTCGATCAGCCGATCGATATTCTTGACCGACCGAACGCCGAGGTCATGCCCGAAAAGATCAAAGGGCATGTGGAGTTCAGTCACGTCGCAGCGGGTTATAAAAGCGGTCAGCCGGTACTGCGCGATGTGAGCTTCACCGCTGATCCCGGCCAGACAGTCGCCATCGTTGGGCCAACCGGCGCAGGCAAAACGACGATCATCAACTTGATCCCACGCTTCTATGATGTGCAAAGCGGGAGTGTCATGATCGACGACATGGATGTGCGCGACGTGACACAGGAAAGCCTGCGCCAGCATATCGGTATCGTGCTTCAGGATACGTTCCTGTTCAGCGACACGGTGATGAACAACATCCGTTATGGGCGGTTGGACGCGACCGACGAGGAAGTGATCGCCGCCGCGAAGATGGTCGCCGCCGATACATTCATCGAGCGGCTGCCGCAAAGCTATGAAACAATTTTGGGTGAGCGCGGCAGCGGCCTATCACAGGGGCAGCGCCAATTGATCGCGATTGCGCGCGTCGCCTTGAAGAAGCCAAGCATCCTCATTTTGGACGAAGCAACGTCCAGCGTGGATACGCGCACCGAACGCATCATCCAGAAGGCGTTCGAACAACTGTTGAAAGGGCGCACCAGTTTCGTGATCGCCCACCGTCTCAGTACCATTCGCAACGCAGACATGGTGATGATGGTCAAAGACGGCGTGATCATCGAGCGCGGTACGCACAATCAACTGCTCCAGCAGCGTGGCGAATACTACGCGCTGTACATGAGCCAGTTCAAACATGAAGAAGAAGCCGACGCGGGCATTGAGCCATCCAGCAATGGTCGCCAGCCGCTATCCCCACAGCCTGCGGGTGATTAGCCGTTCTTCCCTTCGCATCTAGTCAGGGCGGCCTATGTGCCGCCCTCTCTTTGGCTCATTTTTATTACAATGTGTATAAATCCACGATACACTGATTCGAAATATAAATCGGTGTGGAGGTGGTAGTGGCTATTCGCGGTGTCATACTCGACATGGATGGAACGCTCATCGACAGCAATGATGCGCACGCCCGCTCATGGGAACAGGCATTGAGAGCTGCCGGGTATCCCGTGCCGCTAGAACGGATTCGCGACTTGATCGGCATGGGGGGTGATAATCTGCTCCCGGCAGCGATTCGGATAGAAGAAGACAGCCCCGAAGGAAAAAAGATCGCCGACGCGCGAAAGCGTATTTTTTCCGTTGCATTTCTCCCCTATGTTCAGCCGTTTCCACAGGCGCGGCTGTTCGTGGAGCGGTTGTGCAATGACGGTATGCGGGTCGTGGTGGCGAGTTCAGCCGAAAAATCGGAAGTTGAACGGCTGCTGCGTGTCGCGCACATCACCGACCTTGTAGAAAGTTACCTCACTTCCGATGACGTTCAGCGATCCAAACCAGATCCCGATCTGATCGAAATGGCCCTAGAAAAGACAGGCTACGACGCACAGGAAGTGTTGATGGTCGGTGATAGCCCCTATGATATTCAGGCAGCAAATAAGGTTGGCGTGCAGGTGATCGCCTTCCGCTGCGGTGGGTTCAGCGACGAGCAGCTTCGCGGTGCGTTGGCGATCTACGATGATCCAGCAGACACGCTTGCTCATTATGACACCTCGCCGTTTGTCCGCTGAACCCACTGCTTACGAGTTAAGAACTCGGCGCTTCTGCCAATAACCCAATATCATCGCGAATGCGGTAGCCGTCATTGGCAGGTTCACCGTTGATTGTCATGGGGACTCGCGCATCTGGCGGCTGATACAACCCAATCCAGAATTGGTAGCCTTCCCCGATCTGGGTGAACCCGTCCGGCAGGCGCAAAATGCGCTGATCTTGAATGATCTCGCCCGGTTCCCAAAACTGGGTCGAATAGTAACCGGTCGAGGTCAGCGCGACGGGCGCATCCCAGTTGGCGATTAGGTTGCCTTCCGCATCGCGCAAATGGATGTAGATCGAATAATCGGCGTCGGTGTGTTCAAGCACCTGCCAATACAATGTGATATACAGGGGGCGTCCCGGCCATAGATCCAGCCCACCGAAATCCGCACCGAGGTAGCGAGCGAAACCGCCAAAAACGACATCGTCCGCCGCCGGTTGATTCGGCGGCTTGGGCGCAAAGCGAAGGGCCGCATTCAGTTCATAAACGTCGTAGCGGAAAATGCCGTCGTCCATCCCCCATGCGCGCCGCCCCAAATCGATCCGCCCCAGCGCACCGATCACCTGATTGTTGGAAGCATGGATACCCTGATAGGTTCCGATCGTTTCAGGTGCTCCCCAAACGAAATAATCAATATCTTCGACCTGTGCCAGTTGAGTTGGTGGGTTGTTCACCCGAATGTCATCACCGGGGAAGAAAAATGGCAGGCGATCGATCCCCGGTGCAGCGGCAATCAGCGTCTCGCCGGGGTGTTCCTGCTTCCACACATTGAACCCGTCAACGACATTCATCAGCGCGGCGTTGCCGGAACGATAGCGGGCATCATCGGTCGGGTATTTGTCCGTCCACAGATAATCCCAGCCGCCATTCATATCGTAAATCGCGCTGATGATGCCGGGATAGGCCGCGGCAATCAGCACAACGGACAGAAACCCCTGTACCAGAGGGCGCATCCGTTTTCCGTCCTCAGCGCGGAGCCAGTAGGACAGGATCACAGCGGTGGGCAGGATCAGCAGCGGAACGATAGCGAAGGATAAACGATAGTGATAGCTGTAGGAGTAAAACCATGTGATGAAATACGGCAGCGCCAGCGCCAGCCCTGCCCCCACTCTGCCGATGATCGTCCAACCTTCAACGCTCACCACAGCGCGGACATAGCACCACAAGGTGACACCGAGAAGCACTACCCCGCTGCCCAGCAGCAGCCACTCTTGCAGATCCATGCGGCGGGGTTCGACGATGCTCGGCACCACACCGGCAGCGATGAGCCCAGCACCGAGCAGGCAGAAAAGCAGATTAGGACGTTTGCGCTGTCCGATCAACAGGAAGAGAAGCAGTACGACCAGTGCCGCCAGCAGCCAACCGAATTCTCCACCGCTGCGGAGCGCTAATTCCAACCAATAACTCGGCGGAAAATCGATCGGCGCATGGCCGTAGAGCACATTGCGGATATACCACACGCCGCCGATCGGAATTGAAGCAAGACCAGTGATCACCCCAACTTCAACTCGATCGCGCAGGTTTTCCCACAGAATGCGCCGCCGATGGCCGGACTGATTTGCCGCTGCCTTGCGGACAGCCTGCACGAGCGCGATCACAGCGAGCAGCGCCGCTCCCCAAACGAACGCTCCCATCGTCGGTTTCGTCCACATGCCGATTCCGAATACTAATCCAGCCAGCGCTGCGTAACGGCGACGGTTCTCGCCTCCCATCCATGCGGTGAGGAAGTAAGCGGATGCCAGCGTGAACAAGAAGGCCAACGGAATTTCAAGATCGCCCGCGCGTGACCACTCGCCCGTATGTGGATACAACGCCCACGCCGCCGCCAGCAGCAGGCCAACACGTCGATTGAACAGGCGTGAACCGAGCACATACGCCGCAAGGATGCTGCCGATATGCAGGAAAATGATCCCCGCCCGCGCCGCATGATCGTCGATTCCGCCAACGGCAAGCTGTGCAAACAGATATTGCAGCGGAACAAACTGCGGATAGTAACCAATGGTGTGTGGGATCATGCCGCGCAGGAAGTACAACCGGGCTTCAAACCCGTAGACCCACAGCGAATCGTAGGCGGTGAACGGCCAATAGGCGATGACGATCCAGCGCACAACCAACGCCGCCACAACCAGTCCGATCAGGAGCTTTTCGTAACCCATGAGCGGTACAGCGGGGGATCTGCTGGGGTTAGTGCTCACCGTCCGGCGTGCTTTGCGCCATGCCAGCAGCCCGCCCATGATCGTCACCACCGCCAACCCGATCGCTGTGAGATCAAAACGGAGCAGCGCCGCATTCTGGAGATCGCCGAGCGTACCGAGCAGGAGCATCCACATGGTGAGCAGTCCCGGCCCCACGGCGAAGGCGAGCGCCGCTACCTCCACGCGGCGGTGCCAATCGGAGCGCGGAAGCAGCACCAGTGCCCACGGTACCCCGATCCCAACATATACCCATAAAAAAGCCGGTGTCCCGGCTAACGTTTGTGTGATCCAGTATGGCATTGAGTCGTCTCGAAGTCGGTTTTTACCTGTTGTCGATCAAAGTCGTTCGGCTATTCTGTGAAAGGACGCAGCGCAAGAATTCGTCCCTCGGTAATGCTGATGTAAACCCACCCTTCAGGGGAAACGGTCACATCCAGTGGCCGGTGCGGGAAAAAGCCGCTGCCGCGTAGATTCATTTCCATGTTGGTGAATACATCATTGGGCGACGGCATGATAGCGTGTTGTTCCTCTGTCGCCGGATCGACCCGAACGATAGTATACCCATGCATATCGACTGTATTGACCGATCCGCTTTCGACCAACAGCACTTGATCGGTAATGAAGCTGAGTGCGTCTCCGCTGTAGTAGGCCAACCCCAACGGGCGAGTTTGGGCCGGAAATTCGATGCGGATTGATTGAACGTCACCCCCCGGTTCACGGATGAACAGAGCATCCTGCGCGGCATCGGCCACAAAAAGCCGTTCGCCTACAAAATCCAAATCGTTGGGTTGAAGCAGCCCACGCATCTCCACACGGCGATCTGACCCGTCGAGCGCATAACTTGCAATCAAGCCGCGATCCGGATCGGTATCCAAACAGGTATCACAAGCGGCACCAATGCCAATGTAAACCCGTCCATCATGCACCGTCACGCCGCCAAGCCAGTAACCGCCATCGGTGGGCAAACCGGGCAGCCCATCGACGAGCATTTCGAGTGAGCCGTTTTCCCAGCGATACAGCGTGTCGCCCGCCGTGATATAGAGCGTACCACCGGCATAAGCCAAGCCATTTGGAAGGATCAGCCCGTCGATCAAAGTGCTCGGCGCATCAGGCAGCAAATCCCCATCGGTATCGCGAAGGACAATCACTTCACCGGCAAAGGGGCGCGTCGCATACAAAGCGCCCTCATCGCCCGCAGCAAGCGCAGTGAACGCTAATGCGCCAAGCGATTCGTCATCGATCACCGCTTCGAGACACGCCGAACGCACCGGAATCCACGGCTGATCGAGCGCGTGAGCACGCTGGATGCAGGGCGGCAGGTCACCACTGGGAGTTTCCGACTGCGCCATACTCCGCAGCATCGTCACGCTCAACAACACCCCCAGCACGGGAATCCAACTCCAAGCTCGTCGCAATGAACACTCCTCAACCCATCCACAATTCCCATCCGAACATCTGAGCTTTCGGGGGAAGCCGTGCTATTATTGTAGACGCGAGATAACTCTTCAAGGATTCATATGCCGGAAACTTTGCTGGTTAGCACCGATTGGCTTGCCGAACACCTGAATTCACCCAATATCCGCATTGTTGACATTCGCGGCCACGTGATCAGCGCCAGCGAACCACCGCCGCATTACTTCAACCACCACGATGATTATGGTCGCTCACATATCCCCGGCGCGGTGTTTGTCGATTGGGTGCATGAGATTACCAACCCTGCCGATCCGCGCCACACCCAGATCGCGCCGCCTGAACGATTCACCGCTGTGATGCGGCGGATTGGCGTGAGTGCAAATACGCATGTGATCGCTTACGACGATGCGCGCGGGATGTTCGCCGCGCGGCTGTGGTGGGCACTCACCTACTACGGTCATGAACACGTTTCAGTCCTAAACGGTGGCTGGGAAAAATGGACGGCTGAATCGCGCCCCGTAGACGCGCAAATTCCGACCATTCCGGCAGGCGATTTCGTGCCGCGCCCCAAAGCCACTCTATACCGCTCGGCGACGCAGGTGCTCGATCAACTCGGCAGCAGCCAACATCTAGTCGATGTGCGTACGCCAGAGGAATTCGCGGGATTGTCCTCGCGTGCGCCGCGTAAAGGGCACATCCCCTCCGCGGTGAACCTGCCGCGCACCGATTTAACGCAAGCCGATGGCACCATGCTCCCTCCGGATCAACTGCGCCTTCGTTTCGCCGATGCGGGCATCCAAGCGAATACTCCCGATGTCGTCTTTTACTGCAACGGCGGCGTTTCGGCAAGTTATGGGCTGCTGGCGTATCGTGCCGCCGGGTTTGATCAAGGCAGTGTTTACGACGGTTCGTGGAAGGACTGGGGCAGCGACGAAAGCAAGCCGATCGAATAATGCCAACGTCGCCAATTTCCTCCCCCGCGCCGCAGTTCGTGGAAGTATTCCCGATCAAGACCGACGCACTGCCACCGTTAACGGCTTACCGTCTGCGCCTTGCCGGTGAACTCGGCACCAGCGACTTGAATCGTTTGGGCAACCGCGTCGTCACACGTCTGCGTGCAGCCTATCCGGGTTATTGGATTTGGGCCAGTGCGCGGTTGATCACCGATACCCCTCCCCCAGCGATGAAACTACTCGTCACCTTGGACGAACTGCGCGCCGAACAGCCGAATTTGTTCGGATGGATCGACGCACTAGAAGAAGACTATGCATGGGCGGCCACACCGGATGCGATCACCGATTTTGTGGTTCGTGGGCCACTGGCAGCACTGAACAAGCAAATCGAAGAGGCGCTTTCGAAGACCGCTTACGGAATCAAGAATACACTGGTCGAACGCGAATCACGCCCACGCGCATGGGAAGTCGATGGACAGGCGGCGCTGTCGCTGGCGGTGATCTCCCGGCTGCTGTACGAACCGGACTTTGAAACCTACGCCGCCTCTCTTAAAGACACCGATCAATTGGTGGGGTTGTGGGTGGCAGACAAAACCTCAACCACAGTGGGCGAGATCACCCGTGTGGTGGGCAAGGTGAAGGATCACCGTGAGCGGCTGATGGGGTTGGCGCAGCGTGACCTCATGCGCGATTTGATCACCAGCGCAGCAGACGACACGTTGGTGGTTCGGGTACAGGTGAATTATCAAGACTTCGATTATGTTGGCTCGGCGCTGCGACTGCTCATCCGTGTGGAAGACGCTGAAAAATTCGACATCAAGCCGCAGATGGTCGAACGCGCGCTGAGTTTGAAGCCGTCGATGCGCGCGCAGTTGATCAAGGTCGTGTCGGATATCGTCAAAGAAGCCAAGCTGATCGACAAAGCGTTCAGCACGGTCGATAAACCACATCTGTTTGTCAGCAGCCGTCCGCAGGTGAATCTGCGCTTCGGAGCGAACAAAATCCGTGAACTTGATCCCGAAAAACTGCCGCGCGATTTTCTAGCGATGGGTGCTCGCATGCGCGCTGCCCAAATTCGAGCGCGAACCGGTGCGTGTGGTCATCATCAATACGCTGGCCGAAGACGAGGAAGTTACCTTCTTTCTGGAAGCGCTCAAGCGCACGATGAGCCGCGATTTTCACTTCACACTGGATGTGATTCGTGAGCGCAAAGTCCGGGTGGTGACACAAAGTAATCTGGAAAGCGGTGTGCGTCTGCTGGGCAAAGAAAATGCTGATGTGGTGATGGTGTTTTTGGCTGACGACGAAAGCGACGATGAAGACGAGGCCGTAGGCGACCGCTATGCGCGCGAGCAAACCATCGGGCGCGGGCTCCCCTGCTTGGTCGTCCATGCGGCCACCATGCAGAAACCCGAATCGATGCCGGATATTGTGATGGGGTTGATCGCACGGGCGGGCAACACCCCCTATCTGCTCGATGAGCCGATTAAGTATGCGGATCGGGTCGTGGGGCTGCATGTGGTTCGTCAGCAAAAGCGCGATGGTGAGCACGTCACCGGTATCACGCGCATTTACCGCGCAGATGGGGCGCTTATGAAAGCCATTATCGCAGGCGGGCCAGTGCGGGAAGGGGAAGGACTGCCGGATAATCTGCTGGAAAAACTGCTGCCAGCGGAATTCATCCAGAATAAGCGCATCATGCTGCATCATGATGGCAAACTCAAAAAGGATTTGCTCGGCGCATTGGAAAGCTGGGAGGACGAAACGGGAGCATCGTTCACGCCTGTCGAGATCGTGCGACGCGGAATCCCACGTATTTACAGCCTGCGCCAGCGCAACATCGAACCGCCGGAATGGGGCAGCACATTTCGCCTAAGCGATACCGAAGCCTTCCTCGTCACGTCGTTCGCCGCCGCGGATATTACGCCACAGCCGCTGCATATTCGCGTCGAACCGCCGCTCACGGTCGATCAAGCCATTCATTCGGTGATGAGCTTCTCACTGTTCCACTATGGATCACTGCGTCAGCCGAAACTGCCGGTGACCATTCACCATGCGGATTTGATTGAAGGTGCACTGCTGCGCGGTGTGATGCCCGTTCCATTTGTGACGGATGTCCCCTTCTGGTTGTAATTTCAGTGAAAGCCGTAAATTCATCGGCTAAGATGAGTCACGGATGAGCGATGGCGCGCCGATCAACCCTTTTGCTGTGTTTTCCTTGTGACAAGTTTCCCAAACTTCGCTTACAATAGGGCGTAACTCTTTTCAAAGGAGAAAACGTCGATATGAAGGCATTGTTCAGCGGATTGACGCGGCTATCGCTGCGCTTCCGTGCGGTGACGATTGTATTGGGGCTGCTGATATCGATCGCGGGTGTTATCGCCGTGACGCAGCTCCGGCAGGAGTTGATCCCTTCGGTCGAGTTCCCGCAAACGACTATTTTTGCACAAACGTCGGGACTGACCAGCGATCAAGTGCTGCACCTCATCACCGACCGCATCGAATCCGCCCTGTCGCGGGACATCGAAGAGATTACAAACCTCGAATCAACATCGAGTGGATCGCTTGGCGCGATCATCACAGCCTACAACGACTTCGGCCTTAATCAGGTACGACTGCGCCAAGAAATCCAGACCAGCATTGATACCGTGTGGCTGCCTCAACGCCGCATTCAGCCCCCTGAAGGCGTGGACGGCGCGACGTTCGCCGCCGAGCGTTTGAATGAGCTCACGCCTGATGTCATGATTTACCTTGCCGGACGCGATTCCAGCTTCCTATTCCAACTATCGCCGGATGTGTGGGCGGGCTTGAGCCCCGAAACGGTGCAGGCTGTTGCCAACTATCTGGCCGGCCAAACCGAAGAAACGCAAACCGGTAATGCACTGCGTCAATTGATCGATCAAGAAATTTCTCCGGCGCTGGCAAACCTTGACCAGATCGCCAGCGTGAGTGTGAGCGGCGGGCAGCAGCTTCCCGGCGAAGGAATCGATGGTGGTGCTGCGACGGATGCCCCCACCGCACAAACCCAGGCCCGCAGCCTGCTGCTGAAGCTGTCGCCGGAAGTATGGGCGGTCATCCGCGAAAAAACGGGTTACAACGGCGATCTCGATCAGGCAGCGGTGGACTCTTTCGCCCAAACAACGGTTGAGCTTCCCACGCAGCCTCCGGCATTACCCGCCGGTTGGGTGATGGATCACTTCAAGGATGCGAGTGACCTTGTTGAAATGCGCACGCTGACCCGCACATTGGGTGCCGTGTTCAACAGCTTCGTCACCAGCGGCAGCATTATCGGATCGCTCGGCCAAACCGATGACCTGACACCGGATGTCATCACGCAGATGCTGGCGCTTGACCCAACGCTGGTGCAGTACTTCAAGGCCGAACAGCTCGCCGCGATGAGCGATGATGTGTTCGCCGCCCTCCCCGATGATTACATCGCAGGGTTGGACGGCCTAACGCGCGATCAACTGGCAGCGCGTGCCCTTGCCGTTTCCGTCACAGGCGAAGCCGCTGAACCGCCTCCTGTCGATCTGCCTTCGGCGTGGCGTATTCCCCCGCCGCAGTTGATCACCTTCAGTTTCGATGATTTGCCGCTGGCAACTTTCAGCGTCGCAGGAACGGGCAGCCTTGCTCCTTCCGCCAGCGCAGACACTTCCGCAAGTGCCGCATCAGACACCACTGCACAAACGGACACCCAGCCTGCTGTTCAGGCGACCGCAGAACCGCAGACAATCCCAGAAGGCCCCGCTCTGCCGCCGCTGTTTGGTGTGTTGGGTGCATCCTTCGGCGTGGAATTGAACACGGCGGACGATCTGATCAATCTTCAACTCCCCGAAAGTGCTGCCGCACAGTTCGGCGCTTCCGAACTGCCTGCCGCGCAGTTGTTCAACTTCCTCGCGCTGCTGGCCAACCCGGATCAACTGCCTGCCGGGGTGAATCTGCCATTCGCGATCAACCCGCAGGGCATCATCAGCTCGATCAGCCCTGACGTCTTCACCTTCCTCCAGCAGTACGACCCGACCTTCCTCAGCACCCTATCGGCAGACATCTACAACTGGATGTCCGATGCCGCCCTGTCCGTGCCGGAAATCGCCCCGCCGCTCGACACAGTGTGGAATAACCTTGCCGATCAGCCGCAGTTCGCCAACCAGCCGCTCCGCACGGCGCAGGATGTGGTGACGCTGGGGAATGGTTCGGCCTCGCAGGTATTGAACACAATCAATGACTCGGTGCCGGAACGCTTCGCCGGGTACGATGTCCGCTTGTTCAACAGCCTGACCCCGGCCACACTGCGCTATTTCGCGCTGCAAGAACCGAATTTCTACAGCGCTCTGAATCCGAATGTGCTGGCGAAACTATCACCGGAAGCGCTTGCCGTGCTCCCGGCGGATGTGATGAGCGCGCTGCCCGTCGAACTTTCGGCACGCCTGACCTCGATTGCCAGCGGCGAAACGCCCAGCGCAGCCGACGATCTCGCAGCACTGTATCAAACCAACGTGCCGCCTGCCGATCCGAATGCCCCGGCGCTGAACAGCGATTGGGATTTCATCGCCAGCTTCCTCGGGCTCGAAATCAACAGCGCGGATGACTTCTTCCGCTTCTTCCCCGATCCTGCCAATTTCTTCAACAGCTTCTTCGACAGCGCGCAGGGACAGTCGTTTGCGACCAACCTGTTCGGCAACTGGACGCCGGATATCGTGCGCTACATCGGCCAGCGCGACCCGAACATTTGGAACAACGTCAGCACACAGGTGCTCACCCTGATCCCTGCCGACGCACAAGCAGCGCTGCCACAAGCCGTTCAAGATCGCTTGGCTTCCGGTGCTGCTGTATTCACCCCCACCGATCCGATCACGCGGACGAACGGGTTGTCGAGCATGTTCGTCACGATTTACAAGACGGACGATGCCAACACGGTCGAAGCCTTCCATCAAGCTGACGACGTGATGCGCCGTATCGACGAAGCCAACCCGAACATTACCGTCACCGTTGGCTTTGAACAGGCGAGCTTCATTGAAGAGTCGATCAGCGGCGTGGCGCGTGAAGGCGGCCTCGGCGCGATCTTCGCGATCCTCGTTATCCTGATCTTCTTGAGCGGCGGCAGCGCTTGGCGGCGCGGCCCACGCGCGGTGACGGGTGCTGTGTTGGCGGTGATCTTCCTCGTCATCCTTGGGCTGCTGGTCACATCGAATGCCGCCAATTACGGAGGCGATCTCACTGCGGCCTTCAACGGTTTGGATACGGTCGTGCGCGTCCTCCTGATCGGCGGTACGATCATCGGCCTGCTGATCAGCCTGTGGCCCGGCAGCATCCCCAGTCCTGCATGGCGCAGCACGCTTGTCACCGCCGTCAGTATTCCGCTGTCAGTCTTGATGGCGATCGCGTTCATGCGCTGGATTCCGCCCGCTGTTCACGGCATGCTTGAAGGCTCGGCAGACAGCTCGCCGCTGGTGAATTTCTTGCTGCGTCTGTTCCCGTCCAGCATCACAATCAACATCATGACGCTGTCCGGCTTGACGGTTGCGATTGGCCGCGTGGTCGATGACTCGATCGTCGTGCTGGAAAACATCTTCCGCCACCTGCAAGAAGGTGGTGACCGCCGCGAGGCGATCATTCAGGGCGTGCGCGATGTGTCTGTCGCCATTTTCGCTGCGACTGTGATCACCGTCGTGGTGTTCCTGCCGCTCGGTTTGACCGGTGGCATCATCAGCGAATTCTTCCTGCCCTTCGGTCTCGCGGTGACATATTCGCTGCTGGCATCGTTCATCGTCGCCGTGACGGTTGTTCCTATGCTGGCCTTCCTGCTGCTTGATCAGAGTGAAGTTTCGCACGAGCACGAACATAGCTGGCTGGAAAAGCTTTATAACCCGGTGTTGAAGTGGGCATTGAGCGGCGGCATGTCACGCCTCATCGTGATCATCATCGCCTTCGCCTCAATGATCCTCGGTTTCCTGCTGTTGGCACAGCGTCCGCAGACGTTCCTGCCTTCATTTGGAGAACCGCAGGTCGCCGTCGCGGTGAGCATGCCCAGCGGCACCACAATCCTGCAAACCAACGAACTTGCCGCGCAGTTTGAAGAATACGTTCGCACATCGCTGCCAGCAGATGAAATTACCCGTGTGCAAACGCTCGTCGGCAGCGCGGGTTTTACGCTGCAAAGTCTGCTGTTAGGCGGCAGCAGTGTAAGCGAGAATGTCGCATCGATCACATTGGCCGTCGATGTATCGGCGGAACGCCTGAACGAACTCACAAGTGAAGTCCGTACAGAAGCCGAAACGATCTTCGGGGTAGGCAATGTGACCGTCTCGGCGGCATCACTCACCTCGCAGGGTTTTGGCGGGTTCGAAATCGTGCTCTCCGGCCCGCAGGAAGACCTCACTGCGTTCAACCAGACCGTGATCGACACATTGAACGGCGTTGAAGGGCTGGCGAATGTCAGCAGCAATCTTGCCGGGTTCAGCAGCGGTGGCAGCGGTGAGAACACCCCCGTGACCTATAACCGGATCAACGGGGAAACCGCCGTCAAATACACAGGCGAGCTCGAAACGCAGAATACACTTGGGGTGACGAATCTCGCACTGGAAGCCATTCGCGGTATTCCCAACCTGCCCTCTACCATTTCAGTCGGGCAGGGCTTCACGTCGGAACTGCAAAGCGCCGGTTTCGCCAGCATGTTCCAAGCGATGGGGATCGCTATCGTCATCGTCTTGATCATCCTGATCGTGACGTTCGGATCGCTGCTGCACTGGTTCGACATCCTGTCGAGCATCATTGTTGCCCCGGTCGGTGCCGCCATTCTGCTCACGCTGACGAACCGTGTGCTCGGTATTTCGGCGCTCATCGGCATGCTGATGCTGATCGGGATCGTCGTCACCAACGCCGTCGTGTTGATCGACCGCGTGCAGGCAAATCGTCGTGAACGTGGCATGAATGTCCACGACGCGCTGATTGAAGCGGGTGACCGCCGTCTGCGCCCAATTCTGATGACCGCGATCGCGACGATCATGGCGTTGGTACCGCTTGCCGTCGGGTTGAGCGAAGGTGCGATCATCGCCTCTGAGCTTGGCACCGTTGTGATCGGCGGGTTGTTCAGCAGCACACTGCTCACGCTGATCGTCGTTCCGGTGCTGTACAGCCTGATTGCAGGCGTGCAATCCTTCTTCGGAGGGTTGTTCTCCGGTAAGAAGGCCGCGCCGTCAACACCATCAGCGGACTAAAAAAGCCGCACCGCTGAAACAAAAAGGGCGTTCGCAACTGCGAGCGCCCTTTGTTTTTGCGTTGTAGTTTTTGCTGCTGCGTCTAGCTTACGCTGAGTGGTTCGTCTTCTTCGGCATGACCAAGAATATCCAGACGCTCACCGACAACCTTGAAGGCTTTCAATGCGCGATCAAGGTGTTCTTTCTTGTGCGTCGCCATGTAGCTGGTGCGCAGCAAGCTTTGACCGGGCAGCACGCCGGGCGGCACGACCGGGTTGGTATACACGCCTTCTTCGATCAGCGCGTGCCATGCCATGACCGTGCGGAAATCGTCCTTGATGATGATCGGGATGATCGGCGTGTTGCTGGTGCCCGTGTTATAGCCGATTTCCTTCAGGCCCTTGCGCATGTATTCCGCGTTCGCCCACATGTTTTCGACATGCTGCGGTTCGGTTTCCATGATTTCCAACGCCTTCAATGCCGCCGCCGCGTTCGGCGCGGGCAGTGCCGCCGAGAAAATCAACGAGCGCGCGTGGTGCTGAATGTAGTGGATCACATCCGCGCTGCCTGCAATGAAGCCGCCAATTGAGGCAAAGCTCTTGCTGAACGTACCCATGATCAGATCGACTTCATTGGTGAGGCCAAAGTGATACGCAGTACCCCGTCCTCCGCCCGTCACGCCGATGCCATGCGCATCATCGACCATGATACGCGCGCCGTGCCGCTTGCAGATTTCGACGATCTGCGGCAGCGGAGCAATATCGCCACCCATGCTGTACACGCCGTCCACGACGACGAGTTTCCCGGCTTCCGGCGGCAGTTTTGCCAGCACGTCATCCAAGCGGCTCACATCGTTGTGATTAAAGCGCTTCATTTCGCCGCGGCACATCACGCAGCCATCCACGATGCTGGCGTGATCGTCCTTATCGACGATGACGTAATCACCCTTGCCAACGACAGCGCTAATGGTGCCGACATTGGTTTGATAGCCGGTCGAAAACACGAGTGCGGCTTCTTTGCCGACAAACTTCGCCAAACGACGATCTAACTCAAGGTGCAGCTCGAGCGTCCCATTCAGGAAACGCGAACCGGTCACGCTGGTGCCATAGCGATTGACTGCTTCAATCGCCGCTGCACGCACACGCGGATCGGTGGTCAGTCCTAGATAGTTATTCGACCCGATCATGACGACTTCTTTACCCTGAAAATGGGCAACAGCGCCTTCGGTATCGCTGAGCGCCCGGAAATAAGGGTAAATTCCGGCTTCGATCGCGTCTTTCGCGCGGGTATCTTGTGCTACTTTGTCAAATAGGTCGGCCACGTACTGCCCCCTCAAATTCCTCTTGACTGCTCTTAGATCAAAGTTGGATGTGATGCCAGGACACTATCTCAATAACCCCATCACCTGCGGTTAGATATGTCATGATCGTTTTGAATTGTGTGAATTTTAACGGATGTTCACTTCTGTTACAAGCAGACTCATAAAAGGAGTAAAGACTGCGGCGCAGGATGTTCTCTTGCACGCACATGGAAGTTCACGTTACAATAGCCACGGTTTTAGTGCTTTCGGGAGTACACTGCATGTCGTCGCTTGGCATTCGCCGTTTGGTCGTGTGGGCAGTATCTATGGTGCTGGGATTCGCCATTGCGGCGGTGTTCGTCACCGCTATTCTCCCATGGATGGGCCCGCATAATGGTCACCCAATTTCCATTCCAGTTTATGGATACCAGTATTTCTTCTGGACGGCTTTCCCGATCGGGTTAATTCTCGTGACGTGGCTGGATTACTTCCTCGATACTCGTATCCTGCCCGACTAAACCCGATCCGGCATCTCACCGACAAAGACCCGCCCACCAACGGCGGGTTTTTGCGTTAGGGGTTATCGCGCAGCAGCGCCAGCAGCCCGTTCACGTCGGTCTGATTGGTCACGGTACGCCGTGCCAGTTCATAGCGGTTATCGTTGGTATGGAAAACCCCATCCTGCCGCGTCACCGCCCGTACCACATTCATCGATCGCAGCAGGTCGATCACCCCTTCATCGTAATTTCCGCCCGGATAGGCGAACATGTGCGATGCGATCCCCGTGTAAGCTTCCAAGCTCTGCGCGCTGCCAAGCATCTCATAGACGAGAAAATCGTAGGTGCCGCCGCGCAAATCCGCCCCCGTCTTGCCATTCGACTCATGTGCATGCCTGCCGCCGCCATTTCCCCAATTTGCTGCCATGTCAGCACGGATGGATCGGCATTATCGACCAGCCCTGTAGTGACAAAAAACGTCGCCGTGAAGCCATGCGCTTGCAGCACAGGAAAAACCTGATCATAAGCATCGCGTCTGCCCCCATCAAAGGTGAGAATCACCGGTTCGGGCGGAAGCCGTTCCCCGGTCAGCAGTACGCGATCGAGATCATTGAGCGAAATCGGCGTATAGCCTTGATAGAATAGGGTGTCGAGATGCTGCTGGAACATCTCCGGTGTCAAAGAGTCGTAGACAAGGATCGGCACCCGCACGCGGCGATAAGTGCCATCCCATGTGTAACCGCCGTTTGGCTCCTGCCCGTGCGCAGATGACGGGGCCGCGATCACGACGAACATCAAGGTGTATAGAAGCATCATCCTAAGAAGGAACTGGATGTTGAGGCGTTTTAAAGCTAATCGCACAGGATTTCCCCGTCCGGTTCAAGTTCCAATGCCAATATGGACAGGATATGAGACGAACGCACCAGAGTCAACGCCAAGCCCGCAGGTCAGCCGAGGGTTGTGGCGGCTCACGATGGCGATGCTCGCCGCTGTACTCGTTGGCGGAATCGGCCTCGCCGTAATCTTGAGTTTGGGTGCTGCCGATCCGCTGCGCACAAACCTCACCAACCTTGATCACTCCCCTGCTGGAAGTGTCCATGCGCCCTTCACACTGGAGACTTCTGCCCCCGGTTTCGATCTCATGTGCAGCGACGCCCCGACCCTACAAATCCGCGTGCGCCGTGATGGGTATTTTTCGATCAGCACGGGACATGACGATTGGCAGGAGTTTCTGCACATCCGGCTGAGTCCAAATCGGTTGAGTCTGTATGCTGACGAGTCCGGCATGGCCGTCTTGCGCATCAACGACGAGATCGCATGGAGGGGCAGCCTGCCAAGCGGTTCATGTCAATACCGAACGGTGAGTGTTTCATGAAGGCTTGTGCGTGATTTCACGAGTTGAGAGTTTTTGAAAGCCGCTGAGAGAGCTTTTGAGGGAAATCCCTTGATAGACTGGACACCATGACGAACGAACACACCTCCCGACTTCCCGGATTCTATAAACGTTCCCTCGCCGAACGTTCCGCCATGATTGGGCAATGGGCCAACCTGACGACCCCTGAGCAGTCTGCACTACTGGGCATTAACGGGTTGAACGCGGCTCAAGCCGATCACATGGTAGAGAACGCTATCGGCGTGTATGCCCTGCCGATGGGCGTCGCGACCAATTTTCTGATCAACGGCGACGATGTGCTGATCCCGATGGTGATCGAAGAACCCTCGGTGGTGGCGGCGGTCAGCAACGCGGCCAAATTGTTCCGCGAGGGTGGCGGCTTTACCACCTCCAGCGACGAATCGGTCATGATCGGCCAGATTCAAGTGCTGGACATCGGCGATGGTTCCGCTCAGGCCATGTATGTGGCCGCAGGCGCAGTCATGGCACGCAAAGCTGAGCTAATGGCTGCTGCGGACGAAATCGGCGGAAGCATTGTCAAGAATGGCGGCGGGGCGCGAAACCTCGAAGTCCGCCCCATTTTGGACACACCCGCCGGACCTATGCTGATCGTGCATTTGCTCTACGATACACGCGACGCGATGGGCGCGAATGCAATTAATTCCGCCGTCGAACACCTCGCACCGATGATCGAGCAAATTACCGGCGGTCGTGTCAATCTGCGCATTCTGAGCAACCTCACCGATCACCGCAAAGCCCGCGCTGAAGGCATGATCCGAGCCGAAGACCTGACCACATCCGACATACAAGGCGCGGATGCTGTCCGTGCGATTGTCGAGGCCGGAGTGTTCGCAGAAGTCGATCCGTATCGTGCCGCAACGCATAACAAGGGCGTCATGAATGGCATCGACGCGGTCGTGATCGCTAGCGGCAACGACTGGCGCGCAGTTGAGGCGGGCGCACATGCCTACGCGGCACGCAGCGGGCGCTATTCCAGCCTCACGCGCTGGTGGCAAGACGAGCAGGGCAATCTGCATGGCTCGATCGAGCTGCCGCTGGCGGTCGGGATCGTCGGCGGGGCGACGCGTGTTCATCCGGCGGCGCAGGTCGCGCTCAAAATCATGAATATCCAGTCCGCGCGCCAGTTGAGCGAAATCATCGCTTCGGTAGGGCTGGCGCAGAATTTCGCAGCGATCCGCGCGTTGGCGACTGAAGGCATCCAAAAAGGCCACATGCGCATGCACGCCCGTCAAATTGCTGTCGCGGCAGGCGCGAACGGGCCGCAGGTTCATCAAGTCGTTGAGCAAATGATCCGCGAGCAGAACATCCGCCCCGAACGGGCGAAACAAATCCTCCGTGAATTACAAGGATAAGCAAACCTGATGGTATCCAACGGAACCAACCCTTTTGATCAATCCCTGCTGATGCGCCCGAACCGTCAGGTCGGGATCGTCGGCTATGGGGCATATGTCCCGCGTTTCCGGCTGCCCGGTTCGGAAGTCGCCCGTGTATGGACAGGTGGACTCAGCGGCAGTCCGGTCAAGTCGAAGGCTGTTGCCGGGCCGGATGAAGATGTCACCACCATGTCGATCGAAGCCGCGCGCAATGCGTTGGCCCGCGCCGCCATCGATCCGAAAGCGCTGCGCGCGGTGTGGATCGGCAGTGAAAGCCATCCCTACGCCGTCAAACCGACCAGCACCATCGTCGCGGAGAGCATTGGCGCATCGCCCAATATTCAAGCCGCCGACTGGGAATTCGCCTGCAAAGCCGGGACGGAAGCCGTTCAAGCCTCGATCGGGATTGTCGGCAGCGGCATGGGCGCGTACACGCTCAGCATCGGCATGGATACCGCGCAGAGCCGCCCCGGAGACGCGCTTGAATACACCGCAGCCAGCGGCGGTGCAGCGTTCATCATCGGTGCCGCTGAAGAATCAGTCGCGGTGTATCAGGGGAGCTACAGCTTCGTCACCGATACGCCAGACTTCTGGCGGCGCGCCGATGAAAGTTATCCCAGCCACGGCGAACGTTTCACCGGTGAACCGGCTTACTTTAATCACGTGCTCTCGTCCGCCAGCAAGCTGATGGAATTGATGGGCACCACCGCCGCCGATTACACCCATGCTGTGTTCCACCAGCCAAATGTGAAATTCCCCGAACGCGCCGCCAAAACGCTCGGCTTCAAGGAAGATCAGTACAAGACCGGCTTGTTGGCCGATGAAATCGGGAATGTGTACTCCGGTTCATGCATGCTCGGCCTAACCGCCATCCTTGACGAGGCTAAGCCCGGCGACCGTATTTTGATGGTCAGCTATGGCAGCGGTGCCGGTTCCGACTCGTTCGATCTTGTGGTCACGGATCGGATTTACGAAGCGCGCGATCGTGCTCCTAAGACGCGCGACTACATCGAACGCAAATCGATGATCGACTACGCCACCTATACCCGCTATCGCGGTCTGCTGAAGGATTAATCTACATGACGTCTCTCTCCTCAGGAACGGTCGCCATCGTCGGCGTGGGGCAAACGCCGGTCGGTGAACACTGGGAAAGTGGTCTGCGTGACCTCGCCTCGCAAGCCGTAGAGGCCGCACTGGAAAACGCGGGGATTGCGCCAAGCGCGATCGACGCCGTTTATGTCGGCAATGCGTTCGGCGCGAGCGTAAGCAGCCAATCGCATCTTGCGCCGCTGGTCACCGATTATGCCGGTCTGCGCGGAGTCGAGGCCTTCACGACCGAAGCCGCCGAGGCGTCCGGCGCAGCGGCGCTGCGTGCGGGATACTTGGCGGTCGCATCAGGTCAGGTGAATACGGCCTTGGTACTTGGCGTCGAAAAATCGACCGATATGGTCGGTACTGCGCGCACCCGTGCCCGCAGTGTCAGCCTCGATGCGGATTACGAGAGCATTCACGGGACGACCAGCGCGTCACAAGCCGCCCTGCTGATGCGCCGCTACATGTACGAATACGGGGTAGAGCTCAGTGCGTTCGAGAACTTCAGCATCAACGCGCACGCCAACGGCAACAAAAACGCGAACGCGATGTATCGCAACCTGTTGAAGCCGGGCGCCTTCGGTAAAGCGCCGATGATCGCTGATCCGGTCAGTCTATTCGACAGCGCGCCGGATGCCGATGGTGCCGCCGCGGTCATTCTGACGCGTGCCGACCGCGCCGCCGATTTGGTTCCGCAGCCCATCCTCATCACGGGAAGCGGAGCATCGACCGATACATTGGCGCTGCATGATCGGGCCGATCTGCTGTGGCTGCAAGCCGTGCAAACTTCGACCGAAAAAGCACTGGCACAGGCAGGGATTACCCGGCAGAACATCAGCCTATTCGAACTTCACGATGCGTTTACCGTGCTGGCGGCGATGTCGCTGGAAGCAGCAGGTTTTGCAGCGCGCGGGCATGGTTGGCACTTGGCGAAAGATAATCTGATCGGGCTGACAGGTTCGCTGCCGCTTAGCACGTTCGGCGGACTTAAGAGTCGTGGCAATCCGGTCGGGGCTGCTGGGGTATATCAGGCAGTCGAAGCCGTGCTTCAGCTTCGCGGACAAGCCGGCCCGAACCAAGTGCAAAATGCACAAACAGCGCTCATTCAGTGCTTGGGCGGTTTAGGCAGTACAGCGATCACGCATGTCTTGCAGGTGCCCGCCTAACGCTTTTTGAGAGCGTTTGAGGGGAAATTTTTCCTCTCATGAGAGGTTTTGAGAGCTGCAAGGTCGTACAATGAGACCAAGTTTGTGCCCAAAAGCACAATCCATGAGTATTGGATGAGGAGTACACAACATGCAGATTTCACGCCACTGGCGGATTAAGCAGCAGCGTTATCGTCTTGAAGGCGTTCGTTTCCAGAATGGTGTGGTCAGCCTTCAGAATCGTTCGACCCCACAGATGGAACGCGACAGCGCGGCGCAGGGGAATCGCGAAGCCCAGCGCACGGCGGTAACGCTCGGTCGTTAATTTCGCGTCCGACTATCGTGTTTGCGCCCACCAGCGCAAACTATAAGGGTTGATCAACGATGACACTTACGCCCAAACGGGTGGAATCCACCGGCGAAGGCCTTCATCATGAGGGTTACCAGTTCGCCGGAACGGGTGAAATTTACAGTTACACCACCGTGCAGGAGCCGCCGGAAGGCTATGAGGAGCAGTCACCGTTCGTGCTGGCGCTCGTCAAGCTGGATGAAGGACCTATCCTCACGGCGCAGATTACGGATCTGATCGACGCGAACGAAATTGCGATTGGCGACCGCGTTGAAATGGTGACGCGCAAACTGACGACAGAAGGTGAGCGCGGGATGATCGTTTACGGCTACAAATTCCGCAAGGTGCTGGCTCGCTCGTAGTCTGCTCCCCTTCCCTATGATCCTTTGCAGAGGCGTTCAATTGAACGCCTCTGTTCATTTCGGCTACAATAAACCCCATGGTCAACAAAAAACAGGCACTTGGACAGCAAGGCGAAGCCGCAGCAGCACATTATTTGCATGCGAACGGCCTACAAGTGATAGAACAAAACTGGCACTGCCGCGCGGGTGAAATCGACATCGTGGCCCGCGACGGTGAAACATGGGTGTTTGCGGAGGTCAAGTCGCGCCGGTCTATCCAAGACGATGCCCCATTTGAGGCCATCACATCGCACAAACAGGGGCGCATGATCCGCGCCGCCGAAACCTATGTGGATCTGCATCAGCTCGAAAATGCAGCGTGGCGGATTGACGTGATCGCCGTAGTATTTGCCGCGTCGGGTGCGCCTCATATCGAGCATGTGAAGGATGCGCTGAATTGGGCCTAATCACACTGCCTCCGCTCGTCGTCATCGTTGGGCCAACTGCCGTTGGGAAAACCGGACTCGCCCTCGCGCTTGCCGAAGCGCTCAACGGAGAAATCATCGGCGCGGACAGCCGTCAGGTGTACCGCTTCATGGACATCGGCACGGCGAAACCCACTGCCGAACAGCGCGCTCAGGTGCCGCACTACGGAATCGATTTGATCGAGCCGGATGAGACACTTTCTCTCGCCACTTACCTAGCCCATGCCCATGATGCCATTCGGGATATTCAGCAGCGCGGGAAGCTGCCGCTGCTGGTCGGCGGCACCGGACAGTATGTCACTGCCTTGATGGAAGGCTGGAGCGTACCGAGTGTGCCGCCGAATGAATCACTCCGCGCTGAATTGGAAGCGTATGCCGCTGAAAACGGCGCTGCTGCCCTTGGTGAGCGCCTAAAAGCGCTCGACCCAGTGGCTTACGAGGCGATCGATTACCGGAATGTACGCCGCGTGATCCGTGCATTGGAAGTCATCGCCGCCACCGGGCAGCCATTTAGCACGCAGCGAATCAAAACGCCGCCGCCCTATCGCATGCTGCATTACGCCCTCACTATGGAACGTGACGCGCTGTACGAACGAGCGGATCGCCGTGTGGATGCCATGATAGATGAGGGATTCATTGACGAAGTACAGGGGTTACTTGACCGGGGTTACTCGCCTGACCTGCCCGCCATGAGCGGTTTAGGTTACACTGAGATTGTCGCATATCTGCGCGACACGCCGCCCACCTTTGATGAGACGCGGAGGGCAATCTATCACGCGACGCACGATTTTATCCGGCGGCAGTATACGTGGTTCCGCAAGTACAATGCCGAAGCGGTTTGGCTCGACACAAGCGCCGTCGATAGCGCTAAGATTACCATGGCGATTCGTGAGCAGATCGACGCTTCAGCCTAAACGCATGATATAGGCGATCGGTTGGTTTATGGGCATTTTTCGTAGAGCAAACAGCAATCAAAACATCATTGTCGGGCTGATCCTGCTCGTATCGCTGGCATTTCTCGCCGGGCCGGATGCGCTTGCGCGATTCCTGACGCCGATCTCGCCCTATTTCGAGGGTGTCCCTTGCGACCGGCTGCGCACCGCCAATGATCGTGCAAATCATCAATCGCTGCTGGGGCGTTCTGCCACCAATCCGATTCAACTCCGGGTGGCTGCATCTACCCTACCGACCGATCCCACTGGCAGCTTGATCATCACGATCACCGTGATCAACAATTCAGTAGGCTCCGTACCGATCGTGTACAACCCTAATGAAGTCATCATTGGCGACAATGGCACCAATGGGCTTGGCGTGATTTTCTCACCACAGCTCACCATCAATGGGGTTGGACTGGGAGTACGTTCGCAGCAGCCCGCCACGATCCCGGAGACGGATATTCGCGTCTTGGGGCCGCGCCAACGCTGCATCCACCGAATCGACATCGCGGCAGGAAATTTGGTTGGGACAGCGCTGCAAAGCGGGAGCGCTTCCGTCACCGCTTTTTACCGAGGGAACACCGCCGGCGCAGTGCCCGCTGCGAACCCTACTCCCATCTACAACGATCAAGGACTGCCGACCGGTATCGCCCAATCATCCCCGGTGACTATCCTGCTCGCTGGCCAGTAATCAGCAGGCGTGTATAATTGTCGGAAGAGTGAACCGTCTTTTTTTCGCCCTGAGGAGGGCTGTGCATGTCCGAAAGCAGCGGAGAACGCCCTATCCTGATCATCCAAACCGACAAGGTGAGCGAACCGCAAAAAACGTTGATGCAGGACAGTGTCATTCTAGGTCGCGGCGAAGACTGCGACATCGTCCTGCCTGAACGTGCGGTATCGCGCCAGCATATTCGCATTTTCAAGGAAGGCGAAGACTGGTTGGTGCAGGATCTGGACAGCAAGAATGGGACGTGGGTCAACGGTCATAAATTGGTCGGCGAACAAAAGCTGTATGACGGCGATGAAATCAACGTCGCGCAAGCCATCAACGTTCAATTTCTTGGGACAGGTGCGACGGCCCCGAACCTTTTTGACGCGCCGGATTTTATTGGCAGCTCACGCGCGGCAGTACCGGGTGGAAGGCTCCGGCTTGACCCGGACGCGCGGCGCGTGTTCATTGGCGAAAAAGAAGTCGATCCGCCGCTCAGCCCACCCCAGTATCGTCTGCTGGAACTGCTCTACAACCAAACCGGACGTATTTGCACCCGTGAGCAGGTGATCGAAGCAGTGTGGCCGGATGTGATCGGTGAAGGGGTCAGCGAACAGGCGATCGATGCGTTGGTACGCCGCCTGCGTGACCGTCTCGCCGAGGCCGATCCTGAATGGCAGTACATCGTGACCGTACGCGGGCACGGCTTCCGACTGGATCAGGGGTAATCCGTTTCGCAGTTTAAGGTTTATTCGACGACAACCGGCACAATAACGTACCGTTCTAATGGATGCGTGGCGGGCCTTCCATCACCCGTTCACGCATCACCCGGGTATGCCGATCTGACCAAGGCATTTCAAAACTCAGATCCCCGAGAGTCCATGGATCCACACTCTCAATCCACCATGTAATGCCAATTTCCTCAAGCGGTTCCAGCACAGCGCGTGACAATGCAGGCGAAAGCCCGGCTGTGCTTCCTCCATGCACCCAATCAAACGGAAGCTCTGAAGTTCGGTATTGCAGTACCGTTCGTTGGATGTCACGCCACTCATCAACCGTCAATCCTGTTTTTGCGCCGCCCCACTTCAGCGGAAAGTAACCATCCCAGCGCGCGGCTCGGCGCTTGGGGGGGAGTTTATCCCAATTACCACCAACCCAAATCGGAATGCGTGGTTGCTGCGCAGGTGATGGCAAGAACCGTACAGATTGCAAGGTATAGTGTTGACCTTGAAAATCAAACATCTCGCCCTGCCACAAGCCCGTCAGAATCTCCAACCCTTCGTCCAGTTTCTGAGCGCGCACCCGGTTATCGGTCTCTTCGTTGAAAAAACCAAAATCCCACTGCACGGGATCGCCCAACCCCACCCCAACAATCAAGCGACCGTTAGATAGTTGATCAACACTTACAGTCTCACGGGCAAACTTCCACGGACGCCGCCGCGCCAAGGGTGTGACCATCGCGCCAAGCTTCATGCGCTGAGTGGACATCGCCACCGCCGCCAGATTCACCCATGTGTCCCCCATCGGGTGAAACGAGGGATCGAAGAACATGTGATCCCAAATAAAGAAACCGTCCCAGCCGGCTTGTTCAGCGAGTACAGCCAACTCTCCCAAACGACGCGGATCGGCATAGTCGCCAAACGCTGGTAGGTTCAATCCAAATTTCATGGAGGCGGTCATGAGGGTGTCGTTACCTATTTGAAGTCGATCGACGGGCCAAAGACACCTCTTTATGCTGCGCTGAGTTCAAACCGTGATACCCATTCATGGCGCTGCATGAAGGCGCAGCTAAGCGATCTCGCGATGCGAGAGCAAATAGAATCCTCGCACGAGAATAAACATGATCGTCAGCGCCACCCCAATGATCGTGGTCATCGTCCACACGCCGCCGACTGCGTTCACGAGCATCACCACCACGTAGAGATAAACAAAATCCCCGATCAGGTGGCCTTCGAGGACAATTCGTAAAGCACGATCATTGCCGCTGAGCAGTACGCGCGCCAGAATATACGTCATCACCAACAGCAGCATGCCAAAGTGCAAAAACGCCGCCGTGAGCAGCGGAGTCGGTTCGGAAATGCCCATCCCTCGCAGATACGACTCGGGACTGAGAAAGATCCCGAAGATCGAAACCAGATTGATGAAGGCTTCAAGATAAAAGACTTTTTTGATGTTCCGTTTCAGCCAGTTCAAGAGGATGTATACCTTTTGGTGAGTTAATCGAAGGATCAATGGGTTTGCCTGTTTTGGTTGTACTCAAAATGTGCGCTGACGCCAGCCCACTTGTTCATGAGGAATCTTCTATGACTATATCTGCCTCTGCACCGTTTGATCCAATGGGGCAAACCGCCCGCCGCGCGGAACTTTACGCTTTGCTAGGCGATCTCCCTCCGCGCGACCGCCCTATCGCCGTGCAAACACTCACCGTCGAACCGCGTGATGGGTATCTTTTGGAAACTCTACTGCTTGACTTAAATGGAATTGAACCCGTCCCCGCTTATTTCATCAAACCGCCTGGCGGGGTAGAACCGTTTTCCGTGATCGTCTACAACCACGCGCAATGGTGGGGATTATCTACTGGGCAAGCAGGAGCTTCTGAGCGGACGATCGGCGATCGTAAAACCCGCATATGCCGAGGCACTGACCCGCAAAGGATACGCCGCTCTGTGCATCGATCACTGGTGTTTTGGAGAGCGCCGGGGACGTACCGAAACAGCCACTTTCAAGCACATGCTGTGGCAGGGTCAAATGCGGTGGGGAATGATGCTGTACGATTCGCTTCGTGCCGTCGATTATCTGGCTACGCGACCCGACATCAATGCGGCACGAATTGGCACGCTTGGTTTATCGTTGGGCAGCACGATGGCATGGTGGTTGGCCGCACTGGATACACGAATCAAAGTTTGCATAGATATTTGCTGCTTAACCGATTATCAAGCCTTAATCGACACGCACGGGCTGGACGGTCACAGCGTTTACTATTATGTTCCTTCGCTGCTCAAGCACTTCACAGCAGCACAGATCAACGCTCTGATCGCGCCGCGCTATCACCTCAGTCTTGCCGGAGAGTACGATCCGCTCACCCCTTCCGCAGGGTTGGATCGCATCGACGAAGCGTTGAAGCAGGTTTATGCAGCGGCAGGAAAACCGGAACACTGGGAATTGTTCCGATCCCCTACCGGGCACTACGAAACTGCGTCGATGCGCGCACGCATCCTTGATGGGCTGCGCACGCATTTATGAATGCGGCAGGTCTTCCATTTCCAAGTAATCTTGACGCAGAATCGCTTCGTCGTCGATGCCGAGAATGTGCATCATGTCGCGAATACGATCGGCTTTGATCTCGGCATCGCGGGCTGACCATGTGCGGCTCTTGATCTCGATGAACCGACCGGGAACAGCGGGCTGCATCAGGGTATCGACGTTGACGTAAAACAGCACACCCTGATACAGCAGGTGCCAGCGGCGGCGATCCTTGTGGAGTTCGCGCTCGTGCGTCGGACGGAAATACTCGCGATAGAACCGGAGCGGTCGATCCGCGTTGGCGATAAAGCGCGAATGCGAGAGCAGAATGGTGTTGTGGAACTCGCGCTCTTTTTCCGGCGCGGTGAAGGTAAGGCGGGTACGCACCGATTCTACTTCACCCGCTTCATTCATCCGGTCGTCTTCGCGGTAGCGCACACGCCCGGCGTCGGCATCATCGAACAGGAAATACGTGTCGTACTGGCGATAGTGAATCGATGCGACAACTTCCACGTCGGGATTATGCAACAGCTTCTCGATGGCAATTTCGTCGCCAAGCTGCGCTTTCATCTGAACTTCAAAACTTTCCGCCTGCTGAATGCCGCCGATCGCCAGCAGCTTGCTTAACACATCACCTTCGCGCTGTGCTAAGAACTCATCGATCCGGCGAGCGTAATCTTGGGCCTTAACGAGAATCGACGGCTCATCAAGTGTGAGCAGCGCGCGATCACGCATCAACCAACGCCCATTGACCAGCACATGCCGCACATCAGATGAATGCGCCGCATACACAATGCGCGAATAGACATTATTGGGATCGCGCAGGAACTGCGGCATGTTATGCAAAGGTTCGGCATCCATCACCACGACATCGGCGCGTTTGCCCACTTCAAGACTTCCGGTAATGTCCCCGATGAACAACGCTTCGGCACCCTGCCGCGTCGCCATGAGCAGCGCTTGGCGCGCCGGAAGCACCGTCGGATCGGATGCGGCAGTCTTGGCGAGGATCGCCGCCAACCGGACTTCCTCGATCATGTCCAAATCGTTGTTGCTGGCCGGGCCATCGGTGCCAATGCCGACTGTCACATCCGCTTTCAGCATTTGCGTCACGGGAGCGATCCCGCTCGCCAGTTTGAGGTTGCTCGTCGGGCAGTGCGCGATCGTCGCCCCTTCGTCGTGCATCACGGGGATTTCGTTCGGGGCAATATGTACGCAGTGCGCCGCCAGCACTTTCGCCTCAAACAAACCAAGCTGTTTCATGCGATCCACGACCGTCATGCCGAATTCGCTCAGGCTGTTATCGACTTCCAGCCGCGTTTCGGCAATGTGGATCAAAATCGGCACATCGAATTCCTTGGCCAAATCTATGCAGCGGCGCAGCGTTTCGTCCGTGTTGGAATACGGTGCGTGCGGCGCAACAGCGGGCGTGATCAGCGGGTGCCCCTTCCATGACTCGATGAAGCGGCGGGTATAGGCGAGGCTGTCTTCATAGCTATCCGCGTCGGGCGCGGGGAATTTCAACACCGTTTGCCCCAACACGCCGCGCATGCCCGCGTCAGCAGTTGCGGCAGCGATTTCAGCTTCGTGATAGTACATATCGGCGTAGGCCGTCACCCCACTGCGAATCATCTCCGCACACGCCAACTGCGCCCCCAACCGGCAAAATTCCGCGCTGACGAATTCGCGCTCGACCGGCATCATGTAACCCATCAACCACACATCAAGGCGGCGATCATCTGCCAACCCACGCAGCAGCGTCATCGGCGCATGGGTGTGCGCGTTGACCAAACCGGGAATAATGTACTTCCCAGTACAATCGACCACATTGTCCGACGAATAATCGGCCAAAACCGCAGCGCGCGGCCCAATGGCGACAATATCTGTCCCCTCAATCGCGACCGCGCCATCGAAAATCAAATCAAACTGATGGTTCATCGTGACGACCACGCCACCCACCAGTAGGGTATCCACTGTTCGCATCACGCCCTCCTGTATTCGCTGGCAAACGCTGGCTTACGCTTACGCAAATTGTAGTTATTATAGGGGTGGTGTACACTTTCACCACTTCACCGGACGCTAAAATGGTCTGCGTCCCCGTAGGAGCGTTCGATGTTCAAGCGGTTTCGTTTGCAACCTGCCTTTTTCACCACGCTTGAAGCCGGTGTAATAGGCTTGTTTTTCATTCAGGCTATCCGCCTGCTGATCGGCCTGCTGTACAGTCGTGTCGCCGGTGCGACCGCGCTGTCCGCCATCGATCCAGCGCTGATCTTGCCGGGAACACCGATTCCCGCCGACCCTCAAACGATCACCAACGAACTCACCTTCTTAGGTCTGATGCTGGCGCTGCCGCTGGTGGCCCTGCTCATCGGGCAATTCCGTCCTATGATCGTGGTCGCCGTGATCATCACGGCTGTTGGGCGTGCACTGATGCCCGCCGATACCGCCGTCACCGTCCTATCGTCGGCAGGGCTCACGGTCACCGCCGGGCTGCTGTACATTGCGCTCATCGCACGGCACCGCTTACGCGCGCTACCCTACTTCTTCGTATTGGGCTTCGCAGGTGACCAACTGTTTCACGCGTTCGGCAACACATTCGATCCTTCGTGGTCATCAGGCTATCTAAGCATTCAGATTGGTCTATCGATTGGCGTTTCGCTCCTAAGCATCGTGTGGCTGATCTGGGAATCGCGGCGTGCAGCCCGTCCTCCCTCCAATGAGCAAGAACCGCTCGCCCCGCCGGATACCGGGTTGATTCCCTTTTGGGGAGCCATTGGGCTGGCGGGAACGCTGTTCGTAGAGCTGTCACTGCTCACCCTACCCAACGTGATTGCAGGGCGCGGCAGCGTGGACT